>CAXXQY010000009.1:0-227211 GCA_963674515.2 bacterium | reverse complement strand
GGATTCCTGCGTTGACGACTTAAAGCGTGTTGTCGTTCTTCGAATCGCAGGAATGACATCTCAATTATCATATGGTATACATAGAAATACACATATTGTTCTTCTGGCTGAGCTAACGGGATAACCGGAAAATACTATTTTACTCCATAAAAAAATCTCATATTCTACCAATGCAGTAGATATGGGATTTTATTATTCTGTGAAATGATCTTAAACCTGCGGCTGCAAAACCATATCGGATAACCGGATCTCCTCAAGCAATTCGTTGATCAGCTCCTTTACGCTCACAATCGCATTCACACGGTGCACATTCTGTCCGCAGAAGAGCAGACCATGGTCCACATCTCCGAAATACGAGTTCAGCAGCACCTTGGCGATGCAGTATTTCGCTGACTGGATCTTGCAGGTACTCAGGCACTTGAACGGACAGTTGATCTTCCCTGCGATGGACGCTTCCAGATCCCTGATAAACTTGTTTCGGATGGCACGCCCCGGCAACCCCACAGGGCTTTTTATAATCACTACATCTTCTTCTTTCGCATCGATATAGGATTGCTTGAATTCATCCGAGACAGTGCATTCATGGGTACAGACAAAACGTGTCCCCATCTGCACACCGGATGCACCAAGCTTCAACATACGTGCGATGTCATACCCCGTGTAAATTCCGCCTGCAGTGATGACCGGGATTTTTACACCGTACTTGTCTTCGTACGGTTTGATCGTTTCCAGTACTTCACCAAGAAGTTTTTCCAGCCGATAGTCGTCGAGATGTTCCAGTTGTTCTTCGGAGAAACCGAGATGTCCGCCTGCGAGGGGACCCTCCAGGATAAAAGCGTCTACCGTACGTCCATGTCGACGGTCCCATCCCTTAAGGATCAGCTCTGCGACACGCGCCGAGCTGATGATCGGCACAAGTTTCACATTCGGATCCTTGACTTGTGCGGGTAGTTTCATGGGCAGACCTGCGCCGTAGGCGATCATGTTGATCCCGGCTTCCACGGCTGCGCGGATCAAATCCTCCGCATTGCTGATAACGCCCATGATATTTACAGCAAGTTGGCCGTCGGTGATCATGGATTTCGCTTTGTAAATCTCCTTTTTCAGCGCTTCAAAGGAGATTTTCTCGAATTCTTTTTTCGGTACATTCAAGTCACCCAGCCCCAGGCTGGATATTGTACCGATCCCGCCTTCGTTCGCCACGGCGGCGGCCAGTGGCGCCATGGAAACCCGTACTCCCATGCCCCCCTGGACAATGGGAATATTGGCGGTGAGGTCTCCAATGCGTAATGCTGGTATTTTCACCGGGTACTCCATTATGAAAATGCTTTCACCGTATTTGCACAAATACATCGGGATTCTGTCTGCAGATGGTTTTACCCAATGGTATGCAACGAACGATAAATAAGCTGTTAGAGATAGAAACGGTCATGCCGGAAAGTATGTGGGATTTTCCGACAATGATTCAATGATCAGAATGGGTGAAGCAACCCTTTAGCGACCGCGTTTGCGATTCCCGCAAGAAAGGAAAACGGATGGAAGGAAAAGGATTTTGGTATATGTTTTGTTCTCCTCTTGTCACCTTACATGCGGTTGGTAATGGGACAATATTAATATGTCGATAAGAATACCGAATTCCTATCTGGATTGATTTTTATCTGGAAAGTATATGAGACACGAAAGAGAGGAATCCAGGTAACAATCTATTGCACCAGATATGAGTGGTCCTGTTTGTCATGAACCAAATTGCAGTTCAGAACACTTCATAGCTATTTGCTAAAGTATAACAGATGTCACAGAGCTTTACCATATAAATGAATCCGGTTCCTCTTCACGAAGGGTTTCATCGGTTTCAGTCTGCTATAGCCCACCTTTCGGAACCAGGTCTTCAGAAAGCATTGTGCCTGGTCCTCATCTTCACAGTTCCATAGCTGGCGAAAAACCATATGGATGGTATTCTGGCATGGTTCGATACGAAAATCAGTAACGGTGTTGCGGAGGCGTTAAACAACACAGCGAAAGCCATCAGTCGAAGAAGTAGAGGATTCCGTACACCAGGAACGTTCGAAACGGTCCTCATGCACTGCATGGGAGGGCTACAATTACCTCAAACTATGCACAAATTCTTGTGAGGAACCATAAAACTTTCTGGGTTTTTAGTTAACAGCCCCTCTTGAGAGGGGCTGTACTGTTTCCAACCGTTCAGTAATCAAATCCTTAATTTCCCCTCAATTCTCACAGGCTCGCGATATTCACGATTTTTATGGGTTTTATAAGCCACTTTCTGGTTAACAGAAAATAGAGTCTAAAACCAGTCAAAAACGCCAGACTCTAAAAACTATAGGAATTTCTATACCCGTTGGTTAACAGCATTTGATGAATCCGATTGCGGTGTTGGATTCGTATCATTATAATTCCCACAAATAAGTTTATCGACATTAATAACATTTAATTGCCCTTATTCACCATTGAAACTGATGTTATTCAATGCTGATGAGACGGATGAATTTTCAGAGACACCACAATTACCAATTTCACCTTTCCCAACACTTGTCACCTATTATCAGCAGAAGAAACAGCTTGCATTTTCCTTCAAAGTGTTGTATACTGTCATATGACTAAGTCTTTTGATATAGTCTTATGACATTGTCGTGTGACATATTAGTATGTCAGGTAGTAGTAGACAGGCAAATTGACAGACCTCAAAGCCAATCTTCAATTCTTTACTGGTAAGTATAAGTTAAAGGGAACGTGCATGTCTGACCCGGAAGCTTCAAGCGCGAGTAATCCATTTATAAAGTCCTATAATCTGCTGACGACTCCAGATCCGGACACCCCTCCAGGCAAGATATTTATTGAGGCAACACGGTTGTTCGCGAAACATGGCTTCAAAGGAGCTAGTACACGGGCCATTGCAAAAGCAGCTGATGTGAAGCAGGTCATGATTCACTATTACTTCGGAAGTAAGGAACAGCTTTACGAAGCCGTACTCAAGCATGAGGGAATGAGCATGCTGGCGGTCATCTTCGGGGAAGACGGTAAAAATCAGTCACCCGAGGAAAAATTGATTGATTCGCCTATACGATTGATGACAGTACTTCACGACAATCCTCAATGGGCGTCACTACTTCGGCGTGAAATAGCTGATGGTGCAGTCCATTTACGGCGAGCTTTGAGGGATGTATCCGAACACGGGCCTCTCGGGGCGAATCTTCATTTTCATGACGCCTATCTTTCGGCTGTGAAGGAAGGCAAGGCTGTGGAATTACCTGTTGAAGCCGTGCGAGAATGCCTGCTGGCAATCGGGTATAGTGCCATCTATCTCGCGCCCCTGATACTGATGATAAACGAGCGTGATTTTCATGATGTAACTGTATGGGAAGAGTGGAAACTTACTCTCAGTACAATACTCAAGAGAGGATTACTGACAAATTCACACTGAACGTCGAAAAACATATAGTAGTTAAAACAGTCTTTCATCCATCTTACAGAACCTGAAACCGCTTTTTTGGGCATTTGAGCCACTGCACACTCAACAATTCTTAATAACCATACCGGCTAACTGAGTACATAGTATAATAAATAACGGATGATTTTCCCCGGCTTGGATAATTGTCGGTAAACGTAATACATCCGTATCCTCGAAAGGATAAACATGCAATTCGCTTATCTAATTGTTGTTTCTGTACTGATTATTATAGCATCGACAGTGATAAAAGCTACTTTCTTCACCGTTAGTCAACGTTCTGTCAAGATTATTCAACGGTTTGGAAAGTTTATTCGTGAAGCAGGTCCAGGTATCCACGCCAAGGTTCCTTTCATAGACCGGGTAGTCGGTTCTGTCAATATGCGTGTTCAACAACTGGATGTGGAGATCGAAACAAAGACAGAGGATAATGTTTTTGTCAGGATAATGGTCTCAGTCCAGTTCTATGCCCTTCCAGATAAGGTCTATGATGCCTTCTACAAGCTTGATAATCCAAATAGACAAATCACGTCCTATGTATTTGATGTTGTCCGGGCGCAAGTGCCAAAGATCAAGTTGGATGATGTTTTCGAGAAGAAAGACGATATTGCCAACATCGTCATGAGTGAACTTGAGCAGGTGATGGAAGGTTTCGGTTACGGTATTCTCAAAGCTCTCGTTACCGACATTGATCCTGATGCAAAAGTGAAAGAATCCATGAACGAGATTAATGCGGCACAACGCATGCGAGTTGCGGCGACGGAACGTGGCGAAGCAGACAGGATTTTAAAAGTTAAATCTGCTGAAGGTGAAGCTCAAAGCAAAGCTCTTCAAGGAAAAGGGATTGCTGACCAGCGTCAGGCGATTGTTGCCGGGCTTCGTGATTCTGTTGATGAATTCCGCAAATCTGTACCTGGAACGACAGCTAAAGATGTGATGAATCTTGTATTGATGACGCAGTATTTCGATATGTTGAAGGAAATTGGTGCGTCTTCCAGAACGAACGCGATTTTGATCCCTCACTCGCCGGGTCATCTTTCCACACTGACCGATCAGATGAGAAATGCCATGATGGAAGCGGATCAAACAGTGAAGGCGTCGGGTACTGAATACGAGCCATTGCCGTCAGCTTTATAGAACTGATCGTTGTTGCATGGTCAGGAGGGGAACGCGGGATGTGAGTTTACATCTTCACCTGCTTGCGTGAAGCTCGAGATGAAGTTTTCTCAACATTTTGTTTTTTATATGAGGTGTATCATGCCCGTAGAACAACACGCAATCCATATCCAGGAGACCACTGAGGATCTGCCGCCGAAGTTCAAGAAAAGCCATTATGCAATCGGTTCGTTTCTAATCCTGCTTGGAATCCTTTTCATTTTCAAAAAAGTTGGCCTGATCGAAATCACCTGGCCTTTAATCTTGATGGCGACTGGATTCGTCAGTCTGGTTCAGGCTCGTTTGAACCGAAGCTCAGGCGGGGTTTCCCCTGGAATATTTCTCGTATGCCTGGGGTTGATTTTTCTTGCTGACGGCAAGAACTGGATTGAAGGAGGAGTCACCCAGAACTGGCCTTTGGTCATCCTTGCATTGAGTCTCTCTTTCCTGGGTACAGCTTCAATTGTGGAAGATCGCAGGAAACACTGGAGTCCCGGTTTGATTCTCCTTGCCTTTGGGGGATTCCTGCTGGTAGTGGAATATGGTTGGATCAAGTGGGGAGCACTCAACGAAGTGCTTTCCTGGTGGCCGATTTTACTGATTATCGCAGGGATCTGGTTCATGTTTCGAAAGAAACGCCACAAATATACGGATTAAGCAAGATTCCAATGTAATTGGAATAATTGAACACTAAAAAACGTTGTAACAATTGGTAAGGTTATAACGTATGCCAAATGATGCAAAGGCTGATAGTTAGATTCCAGTGATATTGGTGATGTTCGTGTTATCTCCTAATACTTTTTACAAAGCTAATAGAGAAAACATTATGGTTGATAACGATAATACTTCTAACAAGCATGCAAAGCCTGAGAGCAGGGCAGATAGGCTTCGCAGGGCAATCTCTCCAGGAATGATCGGTGTTGATATTGTTGCTGCATTTTCCGGTGATCGAGAAATGTCCCCAAAAGAGAAAACTATGATTGAAAAGCAAAAAGAGCTTCGAGGTGATAGTTTTTATTCCGACCTGTTCTATACACTTTGTCATCACTACTTTGCGCCAAATATTGCTGAAGAGCTTTGGCATAAAGTCCTTTCACACAAGGAGATGATGAAAGATCAGCTCAACAGGCCTGTCACCATTACTGTTGCCACTCTGGATTATCTATCGAATATAAAATCCAAATTCATCTCACCAACACTAATCTCCGAAGCTCATATCTCAGAACTGGCTAATCTTTCCATGAGGGATGGAATGACGGGGCTTTATAACCATACAAGTTGTTATGAAATCTTGACAAT
This sequence comes from bacterium, assembly GCA_963674515.2. Lineage (GTDB taxonomy): Bacteria > Electryoneota > Electryoneia > Electryoneales > Electryoneaceae. Next base: position 221,291 of record CAXXQY010000009.1, on the reverse strand, counting down.
AGAGATTAGAAACCATCGCCGTTATAGTAAAGGCTTAAGTATAATCATGATGGATATAGATGATTTCAAATCGGTAAATGACCAGTTTGGACACCAGGAGGGTGACAGGGTCCTTGTCGAACTGGCAAATACTATTACCGAACAGTTACGAGATTCGGATATTTGCTGTCGCTTCGGAGGAGAGGAGTTCCTCGCCATTCTTCCCTTTGAAGATGACAGAAGTGAAATAGTAGAAATTGCAGAGAGAATCAGGAAAGAAACAATGAAAATAAAATGTGGTGAACATTGCATAACGATTAGCTTGGGAATTTCCTCTTACCGGGAAAAAGAGACTTCAGAGGAGTTTGTTGAAAACGCTGATAATGCCTTGTATGAAGCGAAAAAACGAGGTAAGAACCAAGTAGTATACGGGGTGTAAACTCCCGGTTCTCATGTAAAAAAATTCATCCTTTCACCATTTATGAATGGATGGAACTATCGAAAAAATGTTATTTAAAAAAAGAGAGAGCCAAACATGAGATTGTATTTGATAAATCCTTCAAATCCGCTTGTCAGTATCGTCAATGTGAAGGAAGGCCGCTGGAACCGTTATCGTGTCTGGAAACCGCTAAGTCTTATGACCATCGCTGGTTTGACCCCGGCTGAGTGGGATATTACCATTATTGACGAGAATCTCGGCACTCCGGAATATGACACCATGCCTCGACCGGATTTGGTAGGAATTACTGCATTCACTTCGCAGATTAATCGTGCTTATGAACTCACAGATTACTTTGAGAAGTTGGATATTCCGGTTGTTATTGGTGGTATTCATGCCACTATGTGCATGGATGAGGTCATGGAACGGGTTGGTACAGTAGTAACAGGAGAAGCGGAGTCCATCTGGCACGAGGTGTTGGCGGATGCAAAATCGGGCACATTGAAACCTCTATACAATGGGAAACATACCGATTTTTCTGAGATGCCACCTGCACGGCATGACTTGCTACCGCAAAAGTACGCTTTTGGAGCAATTCAGACGACTCGCGGATGCCCTCTAAACTGCAGTTTCTGCAGTGTTACTGCCTTCAACGGCGCTCACTATCGGCACAGACCGATCGAGGATGTCGTACAGGAGTTCAGCCAGATCCGTGAAAAGCGAATCCTGGTGGTTGATGACAACCTGATTGGCACACGGAAGGAACATATTAATCGGGCCAAAAAATTATTCCGAGCCCTCGCGGACGCAAACCTTGGGAAAGAGTGGGTATCACAGTCTACGATCAATTTTGCGGATGATGAGGAACTGCTGACCCTGGCAGAGAAAGCTGGGTGCAAAGGTGTATTTATTGGATTTGAAACCCCTTCTCCGGAAGGACTGAAAGAAATTGGTAAACGGTTTAATCTGTCAGAAGAACAGGGATTTCAGAACTTCCGTGAAGCGAATCCAGAAACACAAAATTCTGGTTGTCGGGTCCTTCATCATTGGTTTGGATGTCGACAAACCCGGAATTGGTGTACGAGTTGCAAAAACAGCCAGAGAGTACGCTGTTGACTCTCTCAACGCGCTCTTTCTGACCCCCTTGCCAGGCACACGCCTCTGGGATCAGATGCTAAATGATGGACGAATCGCCAGAAATAACTTTCCAGAGGATTGGAAGTACTTCACACTTAGCCTGCCAGTGGCGAAGTATAAACACTTTTCCGAAACAGATGTCATGAAAGAGATGACACAATGCTACAACTACTTTTATACCATTCCAAGGATGATCGGACGAGTCTGGGACAGTTTCTGGCATCATCGTCAACCGCTTATCTCATTTGTCGGTAATCTCTCGTTCAGAAAGAATATTAAATTGGATAGCATTGCCTATGAAAATTTCAAGAACCAGAGGGCAAAAGAACCCCAACAGGCAGTACTGGTGCAAACGCATCGGCACAAAGCTGAATCTGTTCAATATCATTAATGTTTTACTGCCTGCACTACCTGTGAAAAAAACGATGAGGAAAGATATGAACAACGATACATTTGGAGTTGTTGGTACGTCACGAAAAGAAGATGAGCGTCGAATTCCAATCCATCCAGATCATCTTGTGCGTCTTCCTGAAAAGGTGCGTCGGCAATTGATTTTTGAGGAAGGCTATGGAAAGCCGCTGGGTATGGAAGACTCGGAGATTGCTGCTCAGACCGGTGGTATCGCCACTCGTCATGAACTACTGGCCGACATCGGACGGGTAATTCTACCCAAGCCGGTATTAGCGGATTTACAGGAGCTGCGCGCAGGGGGAATCCTTTGGGGATGGCCGCACTGCGTACAACAATGGGATATAACCCAGGCCGCCATCGATCGCAAACAGACACTTATTGCCTTCGAGGACATGTATGTCTGGGGTTCCAATGGTGGGATGGGCCGCCATACATTTTATAAGAACAATGAAATGGCCGGCTATTGTGCTGTACTGCATGCACTGCAACTGAAAGGTATCGACGGACACTACGGTAACCAGCGTAAATCTGTTATTTTCAGTTTCGGTGCGGTCAGCCGTGGAGCCATATACGCTCTTAAAGCTCGCGGGTTCAGAGACATTACCATTTGTATTTTTCGTCCCGACCATGAAGTACGGGAAGAAGTGCTTGATTGTGAATATGTACGTATTCGTGAAGGCAAAGACGGGGAAGCACGAATGGTGCTGACAGAGCACGACGGGAGCGTGAAACCGTTGCATCAGCTGATCAGACAGGCAGAAATCGTTGTTAACGGGACGTTCCAGGATCCTGATCATCCTATTCTGTTCATCTCTGAAGATGAGATAACTGATCTGAAATCAGGTTGTCTGATCATTGATGTCAGTTGCGATGAGGATATGGGATTCCACCATGCCAAACCCACTTCGTTTGCGCACCCAATGTTCAAAATTGGAAAGGCAGACTATTACGCCGTGGATCATACACCAAGTTATCTGTGGGAAAGCGCTTCTCGTTCTGTCTCAGCGGCACTCGTGGTCCATCTACCTGATGTAATCACGGGAGGTGAACGCTGGCAGGAAAACGAAACCATTCGACAGGCGATTAATATCGACGAGGGCGTAATCCAGAAGCCCGGCATTCTTTCGTTTCAGAACCGTAAACCGATCTTCCCGCACGCAGCTATCGGCGCAGCATAAAAGAGTTTGTCGTACAGGTCTGAAGCGGAAAAATCGTTGATCTGAAGGAAACAGTGCACTGCTGTCCGGTAGGTTATCACGTTTTCGTGTAACTATTCCGGAGACTGTATAATAATAAAGACTTGCATCAAAAGGTTCCGTTGGTAAGATTGAGTTTGCGACTTTGTCTCATCAACGGAGGATGCAAGTCATGGCTCAATCTACGACAGTATTGATGCAGATACAAAAGCTTGTACCCAATGTGCTCTTTGACAAGCTTGCCACGAAGTATCATGTTGATAAATATGCATCTGTGTTTACAGCATCCACACATTTTGCGGTTCTGATGTTCGCGCAGTTGGCCGGATTGAAGTCGACTCGCGATATTCAGCATGCCACTGCATCCCTGTTCTCAATAGCGCCTCTGGTCAATGTAAAGAAGTCGACACTGGCCGAAGCTAAAAAGCGGATCAACTGGCGATTCTACTATGAACTGTTTCAGGCATTGTTTGCCCTGTTAAGTGACAGGTTTTCCAAGCATGATTTCCCGGTTCCCGGTAAACTTCTGTCGCTTGACAGCACGTTGATTCCGATGTGCCTGGAACGGTTGCCCTGGGCGAAATACCGTAGGACAAAAGGCGCCTTGAAACTGCATACTTTGTTGGATCATGACGGGTTTGTACCACAGGATATCGTCGTCACCAACGGCAAGGTCAGCGATATCAGGGCGGCGCGAACGATAGCCATTACTCCCGGTACAACCTACCTAATTGACCGTGGCTACTTCGACAGCGCCTGGTTTGCCAAAATCAATTGCAACCATGTCTTTTTCGTCACACGGATGAAAAGCAATGTCGGCTTTGAATGGACCGAGAAACGAAAGGTTGAAAGCGGAACAGGTGTACGTGGTGACTGGATTGGTCATTTTAGCGGAACCCCATCGGAACACTATCCTGAGCCATTGCGCCTGGTATACTTCATTGATCCGGAAACAAAAAAGAAGATGTGGTTTCTGACAAACCTGTTGGATGTGGACGCGTTGACCATTGCCCAGCTCTACAAGCAACGCTGGCAGATAGAACTGTTCTTCAAATGGGTGAAGCAGAACCTGAAAATCAAGTCTTTCCTGGGGACATCCGAAAATGCGGTTATGTCGCAAATCTGGGTCGCCATGATCGTTTTTTTTGTTGCGAAAAGTATTAAAGAAGGACACCAATGGGGCGATCTCTACTCATCAACTCTTGGTGTTTATCAGCACACATCAGATGATCAGAATCCCTGTATCCAAAGCGTGGCAAGACTTTCAAAGAACAAGCTGTATCGAAAAACAGAAACGAAAACAGAAAACAAGAACCTTGCTCAATTAACCGGACAGCAGTGTTGTTAATTAATGCCTGCCAACCACAATAGGGTGGATACCTGCAGTTATATTAGCAGATATAGGCTCAAGTAAGATTGAAACACTTGATGATGGCCGTATAGGTTGATTCAGATTATAATGGAAATACTGAATGACTAGGACCTTCGAGACTGAGCATACTCAAAGCAATGGTGAGGAATTAGCAAATAGCATTTCTCACTGTGTGGGTTTTGGGCTCAGTGTTGCTGCACTTGTCATTCTTGTTGTCTTTGGGGCACGACAAGGTAATCCGTGGAAGGTGATTAGCTTCAGTGTATACGGTTTTTCACTCATGACCCTGTTTTTAGCGTCGACTCTTCATCACTCATTTAGATCCAGACGTCTCAAAAGTCTGTTTTTACTTTTTGACCATATCGCCATCTATATTCTGATCGCTGGCAGTTATACTCCCATTCTACTGATTGCGCTAAGAGGAGCCTGGGGGTGGTCGATGTTTGGAGTAATCTGGGGAATTTCTATTATTGGTATACTCCTGAAAATATATTATTTAGGACGATATAAGGTAATATCTGTGTTGGTATACCTCTTGATGGGTTGGGTCGTTGTCATTGCATACAAACCCTTACTTGAAGCAATACCCTACGGTTTATTTATCTGGATGGGAATCGGTGGATTATGCTATTCACTGGGTGTTGTTTTCTTTGTCTGGAGAACCTTCCCCTACCATCACAGTGTGTGGCATTTATTTGTGCTTGCAGGTTGCGCAACTCACTATATTGGTATTTTTAAGTATTTTGCGATGGCTACTTAACGTGAAAATCTCCTATAAAGAAAAGGTCTTAAACGTTTCTGACAAATCTATTTGGAATTGAGAATTGGTAAAACAAGCTGTGCCTCGTCAAAATACAATCCGTGTGTAAATATATGGTAAAGACCTCCAAGCAGTACGAATTTGGAGAATTACGCGTAAACGAAGATTCGTCTTTACCGTAAAAGCATTCGATAATTGCTTAAGATAATTCTGGACTCATTTATTATCAATATATTACGAGACTTCAAAATATTAGAATCAGTTTTATAAGGGATTTTTCGGGGAGCAAAAGACGGCGACATTATACTGTCGCCGTTTATACGTGTGCCCATTTATATCTGCGATTATAAAAATCAGCACCGCTTAATAAGTTGTTCTTCTGCTATCAGAAGTTTTGAAAGGAGATTATTGATTGCCTTTTCTGCATCATTTATCTCATCTTCACCAATCAAATCAGTAACCCTCTCTGCCCATGAAACTACTTTGGGGCGTATTTTTTTGATAGCGTTCAGTCCTTTTTCTGTACTTGATAAAAGCTTCGCGCGTTTATGTGCAGGATTCGGTAGAAACTCCGCCAGTCCATCCGATACAAGTCTATCAGCAATACGTTGAACACTTTGACGCGTCAGTCCCATACTTCTCGCGATTGCTGCTACTGTATGTTGCTGATGCAGGACAGCGCCAAGGACTTGCCAGCGTGCAGATGTTAAATCACTTCCTTTGGTAAGACAGTCTGCCGCCTTTATAAAAAAGCCATTCAACTTGAATACGTCCAATACAATTCCGTTTACGACTTCAACGGATGACCTGTTTCGCTCATTCATGATGTAAGGCCTCCATAAATTCCAGATAGTATTCAGGGTTTCCTGTTTTGTATAAGTTATACCAGGCCTCAAGTGTGTTTGATGAAAAGACTTCAAGCCTGCCGAGGATACGTTTGGCAAATTCGAGTGAAGAAGTCACAGAGGCAGTAATAATCCCACCATCTTCAACCGCAGGTTCATAAACATAGTTTGCCATCCCACGATAGCCGCTGGAGGCAAGCCAATTCGGATCGTTGCTGGTGTGACGACGATCGTCCAGAAGCCCAACTCTCGCAAGACCAAAAGTGGCTCCACAGATTGCAGCAATTGGGACTCCAGAATCTGCAAAATCCTGTGCTTTGGCAAGTGCAGGGTCTGTACTTGTATCAGCCCATTGTTCTGAGCCAGGCAATATCAACATTGAGCTTTTCCCGGGAATCAGCTCATCTAAAGACATGTCAGGTTGAATGTTTATCCCGCCCATGGATCGAATCATTTTTCGATCGATTCCAACAGTTTTCACAGTATATTTGGATGCTATCCCTAGTGCAGGCCTGTTAATATGAGCGATTGCAAATGCAGGCTCCCAGTCTGCCATTGTGTCCAGTACAAACAAGTGGACATCCTTCAAGCCAGTGTTGTTTTCAGATTTCATGCAGCAGTCTCCTTTTTCGATGTAAATGAATTTGACAGCATATTACCATATTGACAGCATATTGTCAAATGGTTTCTTAAGTAATTTGGTTCCTCGCTGTTTTGTGTGGGTAATCCCTGATTATTCATTTTCAAAGAGTATTCACTAAGATCTGATAGTGATTTTTACTTTCAAATAACCAATAACATAACGAGCACTTCTCTTTAGGTCTGGTTGCTTTTGTAGCACCGTGTTTCAGAGGGTGTCCCACAATGTGTAAAGTTTGAACTAATGTCATTCCTGCGAAGGCAGGAATCCAGAAATAGCGTGACGAAGTCGCGCTTATGCTGTTGATAATTATTAGATTTCGAGTATTACTGAAACTGCTTTCTGGATTCCCGATCGGAGTCGGGAATGACACTCCTATTGTAATTTGTATTCTGGGACACCCTCTGAAGCACGGTGCTACTTGCTGTACAGAAATAGCAGATAATAATGTTATTCCTGTGCTTCCCACTTAAAACAGCGAAGAACCAGAAAAACCATGTCTACAGTTCATCAGAATCCTGGAGAACAAAACGAATGTCGAACTATCCATCGCTTTCAAACGTGACTTTTTGGCATTACGTTGGAGGATCACATGTAGATGCTGTAGCAATTCAATCTCTGGGACCAGTATTGAGTCGTTTTCAGTAGTACAATGAGTGAGTATTCATAAAATGAGGCTATCATCCACATGGTTGAAAGCCAATAGTGATGTGGTAGAACATAAAAAAGACGAGGTACAAATGAGCAAAACGACAAGGTACAAAACAATCGACGAATACATTGACATTCAACCGTCTCCGCAAGCAGAATTGTTGCAAGATCTGAGGAAAGCCATTTTGGAAGCTGTGCCCGATGCAACAGAAACCTTTAATTATGGCGTACCAGCGTTCAGTCTTGTGAAGAATGGGAAACGTGATCAGCAGATTTTGATTGGGGCATTCAAAAATCATGTTGGAATTTATCCACATCCAACAACCATTGATAAATTTGAGAAAGAACTTTCCCAATTCAAACAGGGGAAAGGATCAATTCAATTTCCTCTGGATAAGCAGATTCCCACCGAGTTGATTGTGAAAATGGTTAAGTATCGAAAAAAACTGATTGAAAACGAAGTAAAACAATAAACTGCAAAAAATACAAAGCAAAATGGGCGAAACAAGCGCTTGGCACGGGGTCCCTCAGAAGTGTCTGCGGTTGAGGCGTCGCACAAGCGAAGCTCATGTTTATCTGAAAGGTTCAGACGATGATTATAGACAGAAAATTGTTGTTGATATCGGTGATGATCTGGATTTTTTTAATCTCTATACCAGAAGCGTACGGCTGAGGTGTCCCCCCGCTGGGCGGTCCGCCCCCACAATGTAGTGCAAATGACCCTCATGGAACGGATGATCAAAGAAGCAGGTTCCTGATAGGCTTTGGAGTTGGTTCCCTTAATTCGACGCTTCGATTTTCTGGAAGTGAGGACGTCGATCTTGAACTACGTACCGCATCCATCTCTGGATCATGGCAGATCAACGACAAGTGGTCTTTGCGTGGCGGAATTGGAGTGATCCTGGGGGGTGATATCACGGACTCCAACGATATTGTTCAGGATGTGCAACCAGGAGGAGTCGTATCTGCTGGACTTGAGTACCTGGCACTCTTCGGAGAAGGGTATATACCAACGATTGATTTTTCGCTATTTGTCAGCGGTTCCTCAACGGAGATTGAGCATCCAGACAACAAATCCAGAACCAGCTATGCGTCATCTGATCTGCGTTTTGGAAGTCGTGCTAGCTGGAACATAAAGAATCGGCTTTACCCTTATGCTGCAGTGCGGCTTTTCGGTGGCCCGGTTAACTGGACCCTGAATGGTAAAGACGTTACGGGGTCGGATATTCATCATTACCAGCTCGCGGTGGGTGCCGCCATGCAATTTGGAAATGTAGGTACTTTTCTTGAGTTTGCAGGGATTGGTGAAAAAGGGGTCAGTCTCGGTGTAAGTTATACGTTGTAATACAGAACATAATAAGGGTACTGTAGTAAAAGTCAAACAGAATAAACTAGTTCATTTTCAGTGATTTCCAAAGAGATATCGAGAGAAGACCAGTGAATTCTGAAATACCTGTGGAAAATTGAGGCGAAGTAAAAGTCATAATCAGACGAGGGAAAATAATTGTATCAGATGAAGCGAGTAGGCTTATGAACAAACAACCTGAGTGCGTATAGCGGTATTCGCCCCAAGATAACTTGAGCATCCATATTTCGCGAAAAAGTGCTTACGTAAATTTTAAAGTATCACAATATCATTCAGTTGCAATTTGGATAATATGTTGGAGAAGCTTTTACAAACGCCTTTCTGGGACGCCAAAAGGCTACGTGAAAACAGGTGCTTTTTTTGTTAACACTCCTATCTTTTCATCATTGCTTTAAGTGGATTCATCATGAGATGACGTATCATCCAAATCGCTAAAAGCCAATGCTGGTGCGTCGAATGGAATTTTGATGAGGCAAAGGCAGCAAGATCAGTCTTCCATAGGGATCACTCTCTCGTAGTGATCTAGGAACCAGCCAATACCCTGATTCACAGCGGAGTACATTACTTCTCTGTCGTTATTTTGGTACGGAGCACCAACTTCGATGCCGATGGCGGCGACCTGCGGAAGTCCGAAGAGTGACCAAGCCCACTGTTTCGTTCTTGGATTGGGGAGTACCTCTGTTCCGAGCATATAGGGCACAATGAGCTTTGGGAACCAGATGTGGCAGGGGTAAGAGCACTTGGTCAACATCCGCTTGATAGCGTTCAGTCGCATATTCAACTTTATCAGCGGTCTTCGTGCGGGAGAATAGTCATCGAGGTCCGTTCCATTCAGAACCTGATCGAATGCCCAACTCATAGCTTTGTCCTGAACGTCCTGGAACATGATGTTGCCCATGTCATTGAGCTCGTCAATAACGTTGGAAGCTTCTTGCCCAAGCTTGATCGTGGTCGCCGATCGGGCCATTCTTAGTAACTCGACTAGATGCATGAAGAAGAGGATTTTATAAAACAACCTCAGCGATATCGAGAACTCACTTGGTGTGATAAAGCCCTTGGATGCCTGTCGATTCAAGCAGGTGAAGAGAGACTCAACGACGATATCCACGATTTCCAGCATCCATTTGACATCGCTCCTGTGCTCCATCGCTTGGATAATGAATTGCCTCGCTCTTTGATCGTCCGGTTTGGCACCCTCCGCATTCTTGATGAGGCTGTCGATTACCCGCAGCCAATACCCCTTGCCATCAAAGATAACTCTCTTTTTGAGGTTGCTCGACTCGAGGTGGCGTTCAATGCCAACGGTCTGAACCTCGTGAGGATTTTCTTCATCGATTTCGATAACACGAACGCTTGACATACAGACCCTTTTGATAGCCTCAAGAGCTTCAGGCGATAGCCCGTCGTTCATTGCGTCAATGAACGCGAGATCGCCAAAGACAGCCTCTGCATTTCGATGGCAGAGGACGATTGGGACGATTGTCAGATCACTTCCGGTGTAGGACAGCTTGACTTCTGCTTTCCCCTTGTCTGCTTTTGCGGTTTCGGCGTACTCTAACTCGCGTCTCACCCATTGAGAAGTACTAGCCGCCTCTGTGTACAACAGGATGACGCACTCGGCAGATCCGATCCGACGGGCGAGTTCACTCTCAAGCCGGCTGCCAACCAACGAGGTTTCATCCTCTATCCGGACCTGGAATCCGTTTATTGTCAGATATTCAGCGAGCTTGACGGCGAGCTCCTTATCTTGATAACTGTATGAAATAAAAACTCGCGGTCCGAGTCCGCGTAAGGCAATATCTATATTTCCGCTACTCATATTGCTATCCCTATCGTTATGTGGATAAAGTTAACTTTTCGCTCTGACGCCAAACAATGGTTTAATGGTTTTCTTCACAAGACCTTTGGATCGCGATTTCACAGTATAAAATCCCTCCTCCGATTCTCTCGCAACACCACTATTTGCAGAGCATTAGTCCATATTCTGCAATGAACACGAGAGGATATGTGGTTTCAGAATAGTACACCTTCGTTTATCCGTACATGGGACTTTCAACACTGTGGCTAATCTTTTTATTATCCGAGGTAAAATTAAAGGATTTCATTGATGAATTCGAGATAAATCTAATGATCAATGAAATAAAAACTGAAAATCGAGGTGAAGCAAATAATCAAAGAAAGCATAAAATTGATCACTGCTGTCCGGTTAATTGAGCAATGTTCTTGTTTTTTGTTTTCGTTTTTGTTTTTTCATACAGCTTGTTCTTTGAAAGTCTTGCCACGCTTTGGATAAAGGGATTCGGATCAGCAAATGTGTGCTGATGAATACCAGGAGTTGATGAGTAGAGATCGCCTCGTTGGTGTCTTGCTGTAGCACTTTTAGCAACAGAAAGACAATCATGGCGACCCAGATTTGCGACATTACCGCATTTTCGGATGTCCCCAGGAAAGACTTGATTTTCAGGTTCTGCTTCACCCATTTGAAAAACAGTTCAATCTGCCAGCGTTGCTTGTACAGTTGGGCGATTGTTAACGCTTCCACATCCAGCAGGTTTGTCAGAAACCACAACTTCTTTTTTGTTTCAGGATCTACGAAATAGACAAGGCGCACTGGCTCAGGATAGTGTTCATATGGGGTTCCGCTAAAATGACCAATCCAGTCACCACGGACACCCGTTCCGCTTTCAACCTTTCGTTTCTCGGTCCACTCGAAGCCGACATTGCTTTTCATCCGTGTGACGAAAAAGGCATGGTTGTGATTGATTCTGGCAAACCAGGCGCTGTCAAAGTAGCCACGGTCAATTAGGTAGGTTGTACCCGGCGTAATGGCTATCGTTCGCGCGGCCCTGATATCGCTGATCTTGCCGTTGGTGACGACGATATCCTGGGGTACAAGACCGTCATGATCCAACAGGGTATGCAGTTTCAGAGCGCCTTTTGTCGTACGGTATTTAGCCCAGGGCAATCGTTCCAGACACACCGGAATCAGTGTGCTGTCAAGCGACAGAAGTTTACCGGGAACCGGGAAATCATGCTTGGAAAACCTGTCACTGAACAGGGTGAACAATGCCTGAAACAGTTCATAGTAGAATCGCCAGTTGATCCGCTTGTTAGCTTCGACCAGTGTCGACTTCTTTACATTGACCAGAGGCGCCATTGAGAACAGGGATGCAGTGGCATGCTGAATATCGCGAGTCGACTTCAATCCGGCCTACTGCGCGAACATCAGAACCGCAAAATGTGTGGATGCTGTAAACACAGATGCATATTTATCAACATGATACTTCGTGGCAAGATTGTCAAAGAGCACATTGGGTACAAGCTTTTGTATCTGCATCAATACTGTCGTAGATTGAGCCATGACTTGCATCCTCCGTTGATGAGAATGTGTGTGCAAACTCAATCTTAACAACGGATACTTGTGATGCAAGTCTTTATTATTATACAGCCTCCGGTATAGTTATACGAAATCCTGATAACCTACCGGACAGCAGTGGTCACTAATGAGTTTCCTGAGCTCAGGATTGATTCCTTTTCTTCCTATTTTACGCTGACGGTTTTTCCCATCGCCAGAATAGCTTAAAACTTTAGCGATACCAGCGAATTGTAGCCTCGGACCTTACAATAAGAACGGTCAGCATCCAATTCTTCAGAATCTGGGAAAATAAAACGGAAGTTGCACGATCAGTTGCTTTCAAACGTTGCTTTGGGGCATTACGTTGAAGGATCAAAAGTTGATGTCTGAGCAACAAAATCTCAAGAACCAATTGGTTCCAAGAACTGAACCAATACTGGGTGGTTTTCAGTAGTATTTTGAATGTTTTTTCATGAAATGAAGGTATCATTCAAATCGCTGAAAGCCAATGGCGATGCGGTAGATGGTTTTTACAAGGGGAGAGTGCTTAACGATACCAGTAATTCATTGCCAAAATATCAACTAGACAGATCATCTTTGACAGATAAATACAATCAAGGCGAACAACCCACCATCAGTCATATATTCTGACCTATTATTCATTTTCACCATAATCAATATTATCAGATATATAACGGATGAGATCATCCTTAATATGATCTATCATTGGGTGATCTGCTTGAAAAGTACAATTCACACCCAACGGTTCAAGGTGAGGTGCGGCATGATCCATAACTGCACGATTAGCAAATGTTATTTCTGCCGGTAAACCCTTCCAACCACCGCTATTTTTGCCACAAAGCACTTCAAGAAGGAACTCGGCGGCTTCAGCAGTTTCGCTACTTGCCAACAAAGTTCCCTCAAGAATAAACTGGCTTGCATCATCAATAATACAGAATAGTGATAAGACAATGTCATCATCAACGATGTGAATTGGTGTATTAGTAAATGAAACTAGAAACTTTTCGGATCTATGTTTCAACTTTTCCAAGTTCTTTGGTACATTTATTATTCTTATTATCTTCAGACTTGGTTCATCTGAAAATGTATATTCATCATAACTAATAGAATAGTCTTTAGGATCACCGGAAACTGTAATCAACTGGAGAGAATTGTTATCTAGTGGGTATCGGGGATCAAGTTTGCCTTCGGAATGGGCTTTTATCATTCCATTTGTTACCAAAAGGCACATTTTCAGTTCGCGATTATTGGGAATACGTATCCCGCGATGTGGCTCTTTGGTCAGGAAAAAGGGAACTCTGTTTTCACGCCTGGCTTGGATCTTGGCACGATTCAAAACGCTACGGAATTCAGGTGGAATCTCATGCAATGGATCGATACTGAATCCTGTCATATGAATATTGTTCTGCGCCTCATCCGCAGACACACGGTTCTCGTCCATAAGCGCACAAAGACTATCCCAGGCATCTTCTCCATATGAGATATGAAGTCCAAATTGTTCTCCGGCTTGCCCCATGATTAACGCAATTACAGGAGCTTCCATGCCCGGTATTTTAAAAGCAACTGCTGAGTCACCAGGGTAGTATTCCCACAGTTCTTCTTTGTAAAACGTCATGGTAGCATCATAGGCTGCACGACAAAGTTTATCATATGGCTTTGATTTTTTCAAGTCTTTGCAATCCTTAAATGTGTTATCAGAAAATCGTCATGGACAAAAATAAAGGGTTCCTCACAAGAATTTGTGCATAGTTTGAGGTAATTGTAGCCCTCCCATGCAGTGCATGAGGACCGTTTCGAACATTCCTGGTGTACGGAATCCTCTACTTCTTCGACTGATGGCTTTCGCTGTGTTGTTTAACGCCTCCGCAACACCGTTACTGATTTTCGTATCGAACCACGCCAGAATACCATCCATATGGTTTTTCAGCAGCTTCACGAACTGTTTCATCGGTTTCAGTCTGCTGTAGCCCACCTTTCGGAACCAGGTTTTCAGAAAGCGTTGCGCTTGTACAGCGTTTTCACAGTTCCACAACAACCGGAACTCTTCTTTCAGTAGCCACGCTTTCGTAATATCCAGGTTGAACCGTGTCAGAAAGGACAAGGTTCGATGCTGCTTCTCGGTCAGGTTTTCCGGATTCTTCAGAAACAGGTAACGTTCCCCTTTCAGCAAGGTGATCACCAGTTTCCGGTGGCGCGCCGCTTCCTGCCGTCGTACCTCATCTACTGCGTTGTGCAGATGACGGATCAAGTGGAACTTGTCAAAGACCAGCAGGGCGTGGGGCAACCGTTCCGCGATCACCTTCGTGTAGGGATCCCACATATCGCAACACACAGCGGTCACCTGTTTCAGATGATCCTCGCCGTACTCGTTAAAGAAGCGTTGCAGGGTAGCCTGAGTCCGCCCTTCACCGCTCCACAACAGGACTTTCCGGTCCCCTGCGTCTGATAGACGTGTCCTTTCTTCCGACTGATCTCGTCGATTCCGATATGAAGAACTCACCCTTTTTCACGATGCTCCAGGCCATAGTCCACCGCCGCTTTCATCGCCGCATACACCGTGTTCCAATGGACACCAAACAGACGTGCCACCGCATCCACCGCCAGCAAACGGGTCCATGTCGCAAGCAGTATGATTAATGGAACGGTCAACGGACTCTTGCCGCGGCTCCAGGGAATCGCTTCAACCACCGTACCGCACACCGGGCACTGGACACGGCAGGGACGGTAGGAAAGTGTCACCGCAATCCCCCACAAGGAAACATGCTTCCATTGCCGTAACGGTAAACGATCACGGACCGTACAACGTTCCCCACAACCGCTGCAAGGCAACCGACGACGTCGAATGCGATCCAGCTCTACATGCATAGAACCGGCAGATTCTTTTACACAAACAACTCGATGATCCTTGACTACAAGTGTCTTTCGTACCAACTTATTGATGTGCATGGTGAACCTCCGAACCTTGTTTGAGCTTTCTAACCCAAACTTGGGGAGATAAACCATGCACTTTCAACTTATTACATCACATTTTCTGAAATTCCACTGCACAAATTCTTGGGAGCTGCCAAATAAAGTTAATAACAACATACGCCTTGAGCAATTCTTCACCTCTACATCTTTATACACCCGCTTTGTGACATCTTGAGAATCAAACGTTATCTCTTTAAGTTACTATTGGTCCATTCGACCAGCTCAGAACACATCATATCTGGTCGAATGGACCATCAGTACTGCACGAAGTTGGACCCAAAGATACAAATCACACCGAGCCGGCGGTAGTTACATCGTGGAGGGAAGGACGATGAAACGGTTACCTCTGTATTCAGTCCTTGGATTATTCCTATTTGTTATTCTGTTACTTACATCGCAAAACGGCCTGGCACGTGATACTTCACAGTACGGACTCGGCGGCATTGTGGACAGTCCGTTACCGGAATGGATACATCCTTCCCCGTTGATGGATCGACCGCTGGACCTGGACGAGCTGGACGAATCCTGCGACAATTCCGCCGGACTGCCGCCAGTAGGGAACCAATCCTCGCAGAACAGTTGTTCGGGCTGGGGAACCGGTTATTATTACCTGACGTATCTGCAAGGGCAGGAATTTGGCTGGGATTTGACAGATCCAGAACATATCATGAGCCCGGCGTTTGTGTATAACACCATCAACGGTGGTGAGGACGCCGGCGCAACACCGTATGACGGTTTTGAAGTATTCGAACGGCTGGGCTGCGGGACACTGGCCGATATGCCCTACAGTGCGAGTGACTACCTCAGCTTCCCCAGCGAGGAGACATTCCAGGAGGCAATGACCTACCGCATTAACGAAACATTTTCCCTGAATATATTCACCCAGACCGGGCGTAACGCCTTGAAACAGCACCTGCTGGACGGCAACATCGCGGTGATCCATATTTACGTGTACCAGAACTTCATGGACATCGAAGATTTCAATAACACGTACTGTATCGCTGATCATTACGGTAGTCTGTTAGGCGGTCATGTGGTCACTGTGGTCGGATTTGACGATGAGTATGTCACCGCGGACGGCGTCGGCGCATTCAAACTGGTCAATTCCTGGGGCACGGGCTGGGGGGATGCGGGGTTCTGGTGGATGAGTTATGAAGCCATCGCCAGCTCAACCATGAACAGCGGCTTTGCCATCTACGCGGAAGATAAAATCGATTATGAACCCACCCTCGCGGCACGTGTGGAAATCAGCCACGGGGACCGTTATCAGCTTGTCCATACTGTCGGGATCGGCAATGCCTGGAACCCGGATCACGCTATCGATTTTTACGACTGGGGGTATTACCGGGAAACCTGCCGCGCGTATCCAGATGATGCTGTACTGCTGCTCGACATCACCGATCTACATGAATATATCGCAGAGGAAGGCTCGAACGAGCTCTTCTTCTCAACAGAAGATTTCCGTGCAAACGCAATCACCGGCACCATTGACGATTTCCAGGTAATTGATTTTACGAATGGTCATTACGCTGTCTGTCCATCAACACCGGTCGGTATCCCGGACATTGCCGTACCGGGTATCGCAGACCTGGTATTCCGTTACGAAGCTGTACCACCGGAAAATGTGAATGCGACCCTGGACCCTGTCAACGGAACTGTGTTTGTTGAATGGGACCCGATTACCACCACCGGCGACTTCCTCGGCTATACTGTTTTCGCCAACGACGAACAACTTGGCACCACCGAAGCGGATACGATCACCGTGGAGCTTCCGGATTATGGCGAATACGAGATTACAGTAAAATCATACTGGACAGATACTTTTTCCTATCCTTCTGATGCGGTTACTGTCAACTGGTATGAAGGTGAAGCGGTGCGTTTCTTTCACGCAGAATTGACCGATCAAAGCACAGGAACGGTTCAACTGGAATGGTGGCAGCTCTGTAATGATCAGGACATGGCGCTGGATGACGGCAGCGCGGAATCCTCCTTGGGGCCATCAGGGAGTATGGACACATTCTCAATCGCCCGCAGATTCGAAATCCCTGAGGATGGGATTGCGACCGCGGTTGGAGCATACTTCAATGACGACGAAGATATCGAATCCGCTGAAATCAGGTTCAAACTCTGCCTTGACAACGACAATCTTCCCGGCGATGAACTATTCACATCGGAAACTTTGGGCCTCGATGCGGCAGGCTGGCTTTGGTTTGAGCTGCCGGATATCATCGAAGAACTGGAAGCGGGAAGTGTTGCCTGGGCAGCGGTTGACTGGGTGAACATGGAAGGTGCAAGTCTCGGACGTGACCAGGATGGCGCACAGGAACCTGGCTGGGCAATCTCGTCAGAAGTCGGCAGTTGGACGTATATGAGCTTTGGCGGAAACCCGATGATTCGCATCCGGACAGCCGAACAGGAAGTCATCGACGGCCCAACCTTTTTACAACGTTTTACGTTAACCATGAACGATGAGTATCTCGCAGAAATTACGGATGATACAAGAACGTACCAAGTGACGTTACCCGAATACGGTGAATTTGAATTTGTGGTTCATACCTGGTATCCGCATACCGGTTATTCCTGCGATCCGGTAACGGTTGTCTGGAGCAATCAGGCTGTGGCGGAATCGGAACTTCCGTGTGAGTACACAATTTCCAATCCGTATCCCAATCCCTTCAACCCGGAAACATCCCTCAAGGTTGAACTGCCGGTTGCAAGCAATGTCAGGATAGCGGTCTATAATACGTTGGGGCAGCAGGTGGCGGTTTTACGTGACGGAGTTATGAATCCCGGTTCACACAGTGTACTCTTTAACGGTTCAGATTTCGCCAGCGGGATGTATTTTATCCGAACTTCCATCCCCGGATATCTGGAGCAGGTGAATAAAGTGATATTGATAAAATAGGTTCTGAAATTTTATCGTACGGGACCTTTTGTACCATGTTATAAAGCATTCCGGCTGGATCAATGTGCTAATGGTCATTGCACCAGTTGGAAAGTGTTTTAAGCTGCGTATTTTGGTTCATGACAAGGCGCATCTTTACTCTGCAATTCATCTGTAGAGAAACAAACATTGTGGATAATTCTGAATAGGTTTCGTACTGTACGGGAACTAATCAGGGAGAGATATGTCACGTAATATTGAAAAACACTTTATTCAAACCCTTGTTAAACGAAAAAGATTATATAGAACGCGCTGGTGGTGTTTTGTACCACTTGTTCTGCTTTTTACATCATGTGCTCCCAGCACCCGGATGATCAGACCTGTGGAAGGTTTTGATATTAACCGGTACACCGGAACATGGTACGAAATCGCAAGATATCCCAATCGGTTCGAGAGGAACCTGTCGAATGTGACTGCTACTTACGCATTGCGAGATGATGGATCGGTGGACGTTCTGAATCGAGGATTCAATACAGTCAAGGGCGAATGGAAATCTGCAGAGGGAAGAGCATTTTTTAAAAGTGATCCATCGCTTGGATTGCTGAAAGTGACTTTTTTCTGGCCCTTTTACGGCGAATACAAAATAATCCGTTTGGATCAAGTGCATTATTCCTATGCGGTGATTACCAGCAGTAGATATAACTACCTGTGGATCCTTGCAAGGGAACCACAAGTAAGCGAAGATTTGCAAACAGAATTGCTGGATTATATTGAGGATGTGGGATTTGAACGTTCACGCGTAATAATGGTTGACCAGTCGCCAATACAATGATCCCTTTTAAAACCCTACTGTTACTACTTGATAACTGTTTCAGATTTCACTTGAAAACAGGTTGTCTTCGGTTCTTGAGAATCCTGAATGCTAAAATGTTGTTTTGGATCTGAAGTTTTCAAACGCAGCCTGCCAACAATAAGCTGAAGGATCACACTTTTCCGTTCACGGCAAATTTGCAATTCCACTGCGTCTGTACGTGATAAACAGTCCGTGTGTCATCCGTAACGATGACCACGACGTGAATCAGGACGTTCATACAGCACCGCACACAGGAAAATTTGTAAACCACCCAGCCAGCAGTAGCAGGAGCGAGTGTTACGGCAGTTCCTGTAGAAAGTCAGGATCGCAGAAAAGCCTTTCCTGCAAAGAAACCATTGGCGATATACATGGTGCTTGAGCCATTGCGATATTCCACAACGTTGATTGTTCCATAAAACGTACCTGCCACGTAATCTCAGCGGCTCAATTTATCTCCTGGAGCCTGATCGGTTTATACATGAAAAACGGG
Source organism: bacterium (assembly GCA_963674515.2). GTDB lineage: Bacteria > Electryoneota > Electryoneia > Electryoneales > Electryoneaceae. The sequence goes on along the minus strand of CAXXQY010000009.1, from coordinate 201,922 downwards.
AAATTATCGCGAGACGGTTGGGTGTAATGTTAGTCCTGGTTTTGTTCGGAGGTAAAAATGTGGCGTTTGTTCGCACTTTTTTTGGTTATAGTAACACCTTTGTGCGTTGTCGCGCAAAGTGCAGAACTATGGGAGCGTGCCCAGGTCGGTGACAACAATAGTACCGGGGCCATCACTCACACTGGTACTATCGATTTTTCAGCGCCGGGCAACGATCCCGATTCAGGCCAGTCGTCTATCATCCTTACTGTGGACTGGACGGATCACATCATCGCCGATAACTTCCTCGGTGCGAAAAATGTCAGCCCTGCGGATGTAGATGGCGATGGCGACATGGATATTTTTGGCGCGGCTTACACGGCAGACAAGATTGTATGGTGGGAGAATGTTGACGGTTCCGCGGGGAGCTGGATTGAACATACCGTCACTGAAAATTTCGACATGGCGACGTATGTCGAGGCAGCAGACTTTGACGAAGACGGCGATATGGATGTAGTCTGCGCATCAGGTTATAACGCAGGCGTCTCATGGATGGAAAACAGTGACGGTTCAGGTTTAACCTGGGTACCGCACATCATCGAAGCCTCCTTCAACGTTGCAACGGATTTGAGCGTCTTCGACCTGACAGGTGATGGGCATCTGGATGTTGTTGCGACTTCACTTGGACTGAGTCAGCTTGCCTACTGGTACTCCAATTATTCCGGCGGCGGCCCCGGTGTCACTTCACCAAAAATTATCGCTATCGGAGGTCTCGACACTCCAAGGTGCGTGGACCTGGGGGATATCGATAACGATGGCGATGCGGATGTTATTTGTGGCACCAGTGGATCTGGGAGACTCTACATGCGAGAATACCGATCAGGATATTGTTATCCTGTACACTCCATCGATTTCCCGAACTGCCAGGATGCTATTTTTGCTGACATCGATGGGGATGGATACCAGGATATCATTAGCTCATCGTCGCCCACAGGTTATTTGCGCTGGTGGCGGAATACCGGCACGACTAACATCTGGACTGTGAATGAGATCGCCAATGTGAATGTTGGAGAGCTGTATGCAGCGGATGTTGACAGTGACGGTGACATGGATATCCTCAGCGCAGCCGTCTGGGGAGCAAGTATCCAATGGTGGGAAAACGCGGACGGGATCGGTACAGCCTGGACAGAACATTCGATTGTCTCTGACTTTACTAATGCTAATGATGTCTGTGCGATCGATCTGGACAACGACGGTGACCGGGATATCATTGGAGTTTCATACGGTTTGAACGATGTGATGTGGTGGGAACAACTGGGTGTCGTTTCGCAACCGCCTTCCGCCTTTGCGCTTATATCACCTGCGGATGGAACAATACTTACATCGCTGACGACCACACTTCAGTGGCAGGAAGCCATTGATCCCGATCCGGATGATTCTGTAACGTACACTCTCCATGTCTCGGAAATAGAAGGCAGACTTGGCAGGATGGTCTCATCCGGCCTGACAGAAACCAGCTACAATTTCACCGGTGAAGACGATACCCAATACTGGTGGACTGTCCGTGCAGTGGACAGCTACGGGGTCCTGACGTCTGCCGATACGACCTGGAATTTCAGTATTTATGTGGAGGAGCCGCCGGTTGCATTTAACCTGCTATCCCCGTCAAATGAAGAAGTTCTTGAGACACCGATCCCGACGGTAAGCTGGGAAGCCTCGAGCGATCCCGATCCGGAAGATACTGTGACATATACGTTATACTGGTCGATCAATGATCCGGACTTTACCGATCCTGAATCTGAAACGGGACTTACCGACACAAGCTACACGTTTGATGATGATGTACTGCTTGGTCATCCTGGTGGTGGATCAGGTGATGATCCAGTTAATGGAATCAGTTTCCGACGATCAACACGTGCAGATGAAGGGCGCGGTGTTTCATCCCATCAATCGTTCTCATCGGGACTAATGGTAGCTGGTCTTGACGAACTTGACGACCTGCCAGATGATGTTGTGGTGTACTGGTATGTACACGCTGTTGATACAAATACGGGAGGGACACTCTCAAACCAGAATCCGATCGATGGAACAACAATCAGTTTCTCGATCGACATCGCCGCTCCCCCAACACCCTTCTGTCTTCTTACCCCAAGTGATGGCGATACGATTTGGACAGCGGATACCTTGTTGACCTGGGAAGAATCTTTTGATCCGGAAAACGAAACTGATGTGATTTATACCGTTCTGATTGGAAATCAACCGGATTTATCCGACGCACAGGTATTGGCAGAAGGTTTGATGACCACCGAATACCAGGTAACTAACCTGCAAGACAATACCAACTACTACTGGACTGTCCGTGCAGACAATTTCAATCCATATGGAACCCTGGCATCCGATACAAACCGGGTTTATACAGTCTTCGAAACAGAACCGATATTTGAAGGTTTTTCCGTTGAACACCCGATAGCGGAGAATTTTAATTACGTGTTTACCGTCTATGCGACGGATGTGGATGGTGACGGGGATACGGATGTGCTGGGGGCGGCTATTAATGCAGATGACATCACGTGGTGGGAGAACAATGGTTCTGAGGTCTTCACCGAACACACGATTGCGGGGGATTTTGATGGCGCCTGGTCCGTCTATGCGACAGATGTGGATGGTGACGGGGATACGGATGTGCTGGGGACGGCTGAATATGCAGATGAGATCGCGTGGTGGGAGAACAATGGTTCGGAAATCTTCACTGAACACACGATAGCGACTAATTATGACTGCGCACGTTCCGTCTATGCGGCCGATGTGGATGGTGACGGGGATGTGGATGTGCTGGGGGCTGCCTATAATGCAGGCGACATCACGTGGTGGGAGAACAATGGTTCTGAAGTCTTCACTGAACACACGATCGCAGGGAATTTTAATGGGGCGCATTCCGTCTATGCGACGGATGTGGATGGTGACGGGGATACTGATGTGCTGGGAGCGGCTTGGCATATAGATGACATCACCTGGTGGGAGAACAATGGTTCGGAAGTCTTCACCGAACACACGATAGCGGGGAATTTTGATGGCGCGTGTTCCGTCTATGCGACGGATGTGGACTGTGACGGGGATATGGATGTGCTGGGGGCGGCTTGGTATGCAGGTGACATCACCTGGTGGGAGAACAATGGTTCGGAAGTCTTCACCGAACACGCGATCGCCGGGAATTTTACTGGAGCGTATTCCGTCTATGCGACGGATGTGGACGGTGACGGGGATACGGATGTGCTGGGGGCGGCCGGTAATGCAGATGACATCACCTGGTGGGAAAACGACGGATCGGAAGTTTTTACCGAACACACGATAGCAGGAAATTTTAATGGTGCGTGTTCTGTCTATGCGACGGATGTGGATGGGGACGGGGATACGGATGTGCTGGGGGCGGCTGAATTTGCATCTGACATCACCTGGTGGGAGAATGAAACTGTTCTTCTACATAATTATCCCCCTCAGCCTTTTGCTCTTCAATCACCAACATATGGTGATACTATAACTTCGCGCGTTCCGACACTTACCTGGCATGGCGCCTATGATCCGAATCCCCCAGATCAAAATCAACTTCAATACCGGGTTTTCTGGTCACTGAATCCAGAGTATACAGATTCCGATTCTTCGAATCTGATAACAGACACGACCTATACCTTTTCAAATCTACTTCCAGATGACAGCAATATCTACTGGAAAGTGAAAGCAATCGATCCGGGTGGACGATTTACCTGGTCCGAACAGAGCGACTGGTACTTCCATGTGGCTCAACCCGATCCACCTGCTGCTTTCGCATTGGTTGAACCAGCCAATCAATCTATCGTCCATGTGGACACTGTCACAGTCACATGGTCAGCCACCACGGATCCTGATCCGAACGATAGCTTTGTTTACTATGTTGAATGGTCACTGGACGAAAATTATGAAGCATTTTATTCTGATACGACTTCGAATCTTTTCTATGTCATTACTGATCTTGCTGATCTACTGCTTATATCAGGTGCTCCTGGACCTGATGATATTGGCATTATTGCCACAGGTAGACAGCAAACAACATCGACGTCATCAGGAACTGGAAGGAATAATTCACCGATTCTATCGACCCGGGTGAACCTTTCGCATGGTGTTTTCGGTATAGATGAACTGCCTGACGATAACACTGTCTACTGGCGTGTTCGTGCGTTGGATACATTTGGATTGTATACTTATGCCGATCCTGGTGATGGTGGATTTAACTTCATGGTTGATGTACAGGAAGGTCCCGCTGCATTCACCCTGCTGAGTCCGGAAGATGAGGATACCAGCTTTACCCTTACACCCACACTGATCTGGCAGGAGAGTGAAGATCCAGATCCCTATGATATTGCTCATTACGATGTTTGGCTGGATACGCTTGCAGATCTTTCAACGATGTGGCTGGTGGGCGACAGTTTAAATGATACGGAACTGGTCCTGGATGAACTGTTTGATGATCATGTGTACTACTGGACCGTTCGTGCGACCGACAGTAATACGGATGGTACCTGGGCATCTGATACGTTGATGTTCAATACCTATCTTGTTGAACCGCCAACTGCTTTCAGCTTGCTTCTTCCCGAACAGGCCTCAGTTGTCCATGATGATACAATCATGGTTCACTGGTCTCACACGACCGATCCCGATCCGAATGACAGCTTTGAATTCCAGGTTGAATGGTCACTGGATAGTGAATTTGGTGAATACTATACCGGTAACACGTCTGATACCTTCTTTGTGATAACGGATCTTGCCGATCTACTGCTTATATCAGATGCACCTGGACCTGATGATATTGGCATTATTGCCACAGGTAGACAGCAAACAACATCGACGTCATCAGGAACTGGAAGGAATGATTCACCGATTCTATCGACCCGGGTGAACCTTTCGCCTGGAGTTGTCGGTATAGATGAACTGCCTGACGATAACACTGTCTACTGGCGTGTTCGTGCGTTGGATACATTTGGATTGTATACTTATGCCGATCCTGGTGATGGTGGATTTAACTTTACGGTTGATGTACAGGAAGGTCCCTCTGCGTTCACCTTGCTGAGTCCAGAAGATGAGGATACCAGCTTCATCCTTACACCCACACTGATCTGGCAGGAGAGTGAAGATCCAGATCCCTATGATATTGCTCATTACGATGTTTGGATGGACACTCTCGCAGATCTTTCGACGATGTGGCCGGCGGGCGACAGCTTAAGTGAAACTGAAATGCTCCTGGAAGAACTGTTTGATGATCATGTGTACTACTGGACTGTTCGTGCAACCGACAGTAATACGGATGGTACCTGGGCGAACGATACACTCAGCTTCAGCATCTATATGGAAGAACCACCAACACCATTCGATCTGTTGACACCTGTCGATGAAGCTGAAGTATCAACCTTTACGCCGACAGTCACCTGGGAAGAGTCCACAGATCCTGATCCTGACGATACTGTGACTTACACGTTATACTGGTCAATCAATGATCCGGACTTTACTGATCCGGATTCTGTAGTCGGGTTGACCGGAACGAGCTTTACCTTTGACGAAGGTACCCTATTACCGGGTAATCCGGGCGGTGGATCAGGTGATGATCCAGTGAACGGTGTCAGTTTACGACGTTCAGAACCACCAGAAAATGAACACCGTAACGTTTCATCCAGACAATCGTTCACTTCAGGACCACTGGTAGCCGGTCTTGATGAATTGGACGATTTGCCGGATGATGTCGCTGTGTACTGGTACGTGGTAGCCCATGATGGGGACGCGGATGGTACCCCTTCCAACCAGAATCCCATGGATGGCACAACATGGTCGTTCAGCATTTATCATCCCGATGCACCAGGACCGTTTGATCTGGTCAGTCCCGAAGATGAAGCGATATCAGCGACTCTTACAGTTGATCTGACCTGGACAGCTTCGGATAACCTCGATCCGGAAGACACGATTACCTATGAAGTTTATGTCTCAACCGATCCGGATGATCCTGGAGCCGCAGTGGCAACCGGTATCACCGAAACGACATACACATTCGCGGGTGAAGACGACCTGAATTACTGGTGGTCTATCAAGGCAGTGGATACAAACACGGATGGAACCTGGGCGAACGATACACTCAGCTTCAGCATCTATATGGAAGAGCCACCAACACCATTCAATCTGTTGACACCCGAGAATGAGGAAATCGTAACGCTTGAAGATCCCTGGGATTTGATGTTCGTGTGGTCAAATTCAATAGACCCGGATCCAAATGATACTGTAAGGTTTGATTTTTACTCACATTTCTCAACTACTGATTTTGATTCCTCAGTATCAATTATTGGAATGGAGGATTCAACTTATACAATCAACATCCCCGGGCTATTGGATACAGAATTCTGGGAAGAAGCAATTACCGGAGATTGGTGGGTGATTGCTATCGCAAACGAAGATACTGTTCGATGTACAGACAGCGTATTTTCGTTCACTATAGAACCTTTCTCTGATGTCGATGATTTGCGGGTTGGTAACATTCCGACTGAATATTCAATTGAATCTATTTATCCTAATCCGTTTAACCCAACGGTTACGGTAAGGATAGGGATTCCGGAACCATCAAATATATCAATAACTGTTTATGATCTGCTGGGGCGGGTCGTATGTGAACTTGAAAATGGGCACATAGACATTGGCTACCATTCGTATTTGTTTGATGCGACAGATCTTGCAAATGGTGTGTACTTTGTGCGAGTTCAGGCAGCTTCAAGCTTCCACGAAACAAGGAAGATCATTTTGCTGAAATAAGGCCTTATGTCAATTTTACAGTCTCATAATATCCTGACTTATAAATCACTTAAAATGTCGGAGACGGATATATAAACGATATTCCGGGGAGCAAAAAAGCCTCAGTGAAAACTGGGGCTTTTGTCATATGGGGAAGGAATAATGTTTATAGTCTATACCATCAACAGTAAATCAATCGGTCTTATTCATTCTGGTTAAACATTCAAAATGAAAGACCTGTTTGGAATTATTATGTAGACAACCATATTCGTGTACGGATCCACAGTATAAACTGTCTTGGGCGAACAACAGGCAGGAATACCATTGGAAGGTACCGTTTCAGTATCAATCCGTATCTGAAAATGGTTGATCGGAAAGTGATTCTGTCACCTTTGTGTTGAATTGAGAACAGCTCTTTTTCACGATAACGGAGAAAACGGAATTTCATCTTCCAGCTTTTTATCATGATGACTTTTATCAGTGTATTGAAGTTGTAGTGCCATTGATTGTGCTTTTCCTCGACTACTGCCTGTGAGGTTGCCAGGCAGGCTTTTCTTCTGAAACGATCTTCTGCAATAAATTTCGAAGCTGAGGATATATTTGATCCTAAAAGATTTTCAATAAGGTCAAGGTTTAAAACTACACTGTTCAAATGTCCCCATTTTCGAGCGGTAGAGAAGATGTATTGCCAATCCAGGGAATCCTCGAATTGTGCCAGCATTAAATGAAGATCAACCAAATGGTTCATCAGGGAAAATGAATGCTCAACATTATGTATGCAGAAATGTAAAAAATGGTCTTCTACACTCAGGGTTTTTGTCGTAACTGATGCGATGGTTGCCGCTTCGGATCGGTCCCAGAATCCATCCGTCAACCTGTGGTCTCCAATATCCTTGACAGCAATACGAAAATGAGGTTCAAGCTTTACCCGTTTTCGAGGATGTACAAAGGTCAGATTTTTACCGAATTTCACCGCAAAATCATGGCTTTGTTCGCTTGCAATATATCCTTGCTCTCCAGAATGACCTGCACAGATGTGCTATCAGATTGATGGATTAGAATATCCAGGTCACTCATCGGTCGTAAACCGATGTTGCCATAGACATGCTCAGCGAGAAATGGGCCCTTGAGAACCAGGGTCTGGATACTGTTTTTGTTGAAGGCAATCAGTATTTCGCCTAAAGCGTGAAAAAGCCTGGTATTTTTCGCCAGCACAAACTGGTATTGTTGGCGATTTTCTGCATGACGAGCAGGATCGTGGACCGTTGAGCCCAGTGCCGTGGCAGGATGGACCTCAGGGACCGTCCGGGTTTGGTAGGGATCCCGGCCAGGTAGCGTAATTGTCTCGGCCATGGTTTCCCGCCGCCGACCAGCATCGTTGCGATCATAGACATCGCATCATGGCCTTTGCCGTAGCGGACTGTTTCGATGTGCGTGTTCTTGTCAGGGTAGATCCCTGACGTGATCGCGATCCCTTCCGAGTAGTCAAACGATCTGTCCTTCGCGACCGATCCGACCAGTGCTTCGCTGTTCGTCCGTACAACATTTCCCAACTGGTCGGATATCTCTGGCAAATACCCTTTCTGCTTGCATTTGAACAACAGGGGCAGAAAACCCATCACCCCGCCGGCAAAGATGACACCTCTGGCGCGAAAAACATCGAAACGTTTGAAAACTCCGGTTGTGCTCCTGGTTTCGATATAATACCCACCTTTCTTGGTCGCAGGTTTCACAGCGGTCACATTGGTTTCCGGGAACACATCCACACCCAGCCCTTCGGCGAGGTAGAGGTAGTTCATGTCGAGGGCGTCTTTGGCTTTGTTACAGCAGCCGGTCATGCATGTGCCGCACATAATCGGCGTCACGGGCTTGGCGGATCAACGCTTGAACAGCGTTAGCATCGCCAAACTGATCTGTAGGCTGAATGGATTGTCGCATATACCTTCTACGTGTCAAAGAACAGAAAGTTCTCAATCAACAGCGACTATCATGAACCACTATTATAGAATTTGGAAGATACAAATATCTATATGAGGAATTTCCATCCAGTACAGTTATATTGTGAATGTCATATAATTATGCTTGGATGTAAATTCTGGAAAACTGTAATCGGGAGCTATCCAAAAGGATTGAATCATGTCAATAACAACTACAATCAAGCATGAATCTGGGTACCTGCATGTCGCCACAACCGGCGAAGATGAATCGCTCGAGGCAGTCATTGCATATGGCGAGGAAATCTATCAAGAAGCTATGAGGGTAGGAACAACAAAGGTTCTTGCCAATGAGCAAAAGCTTGTCTATAAACTGGGAACGTTTAATACATATGAACTTGCTGCTTATTGGTCGCATAAAATTCGAGGATCAGCGAAAATAGCTATCGTGGCGAATCCTGACAACATGCAGGATTTACAGTTTTTTGAAGATGTAGCTGTCAATAGGGGTGTCAGAGTTCGGGCTTTTCGGTCAGAAGAAGAAGCAAAAGCCTGGCTTCTTGATTGAACTTATTCTGACAAAAGATTTAATACTCGGTTTTAGCATTTATGCGGCCTGAGAAATGAGCTGGCAGAGGAGATTGAGGATTTGTGTGTGATTTTTTAACTGTAGGTGTTTTCGTGGGACATTGAAAAAATAGAGCCGTTTGATTTGTTGTTGTCGGATATAGGTAATTACATCGTTGTAGGTGATTTCGGTTTTGTCGTACCAGGGTTTGCAGAATGGTTGAATGGGTTGGTTTTCTGTTTGTTCTTTGAACCAGACAATGGTCAGATTGAAGAGTCCGAAGAGGAAAGGGACAAGTCTTTGGACAGATTGTTTTGCCCATACTTCTGTCTGTTCGATGTGTAGATGGCGTCGGGTTTCTTCAAACGTGACCTCGATGGCCCACCGTCTGACATACAGTTCGGCGATTAGCTGCGGTGACAGGCTGACATCGGTGGTGAAGAAGCATTCCAACTTTCCACTGGACATTTTGACCACGACCCATCGTACCTGAACCAGTCCTTGCCCGGAATGATACCATTGGGCCACGCGGCTGAGGAGCTCGATGTGTTTTATCTGCCCCTGATACCAGGTAATATCCGCCTGCACCCAGTCTGCACCGGGCAACTCAGCTTCCTGCTTTGGTGACAGGAGACGATCCCCCTTGATCCGTGGACGTCCCCTACCCGGCTTTTTGGGGGCAGGAAGATCGTGCAGGACTGCATCCATACGGAATCGGCTGACCAGCGACAAGGAGTGGTGTGCCTGAATAAAAGCACCCATACGATGGGCGCCGTAGGCATAATCGCCGATCAGCAGAAAGTGACGTTGGGGAAACCATCGCATCAACTGTTCGAGACCGTCCATGACAAGGTCGATGTGCTTCCGATGTTTCGGGTGTTTGACCGGAAGAGTCAGGAACACCAGAAGTGGCAGTGCCCAGGAGCGTGTCACACCAGGCAGTTTGACCAGTGCACTGATGACAACCCATTGATGGCCGTAGCAGAAGACGACCTTTTTGTTTGTCGACCGGGTAGTGTCACGCCAGGAACCGCGTCCATAGACCTTTGGCCCCTTGTGACGGGTGGTTGTATCATCGACTACCAGATGGATAACAGCATCGGTCGGCAACAGACCGAATACCAACTGGCAGAGAACATGGGCAAAAGCCCACAACGACAGGTCCGTTTTGTTGAAAAAACGGTGATAGCTGGAAAAGTGCTTCTGAAGCGTGTCGGGGAGACAGACGATCATATTTGTGACAGTCTGCCGCCCGTTGTTAACGACAGCACCGATGCCCAGTTGAACGAAAGTGTTGAAGCTTGGCGCTGAAAGGAGAGACTGAAAGTTGAAGAGAAGATCACCAAAAACCGATAGAGTGAGTAATGACATCGATCTATCCTCCTGGTAAGTTGTGAGAGCAACCTTCTTATCGGTTGGATTAGATCGATTCTTTATTTTTTAACTCGTTAGCTCCTTTTTCGCGAAAGTCGAGTAACCTTATTGTCTGAAAATTTACAACGATATTGACAACTTTGCAACAAATGGCCTTTTGCAAATGATATGAAGAGTCCAGCTCTTCAGGGAGACATCTTTTATTGTGATGTAATAATTTGAAAAACATCCTGCATGCTTTGCAATTGTTCTCTTGAAAATGACATTTTCATTGCATGCTGAAAAAAGAGATTCCGGTTATCCCGTTAGCTCACCTCAACATTTACTGTCAATGGAGATTTTCCGTAAAAGAATACAGTTTGATTTGCAGCTAGCCCGCATATTTCATGAGAGAGTATGGCGAATCTCTTTAAATCCTTATATTGTTAATGCTTAGACCACAAAAAAGAGGAGATTCGCCATGACAGATTGTAACCATACCTCTCTCATTTTTCCAAGCTGCAAGCGTCGAAAAAATGTGGATTACATCATCGGACTGGCGAAAAACAAACGGGTGAATGCATTGGCGGAACCGTTCATCGAACTGGCGGAAGCAAACTATCAGACGTGTCGCATCAAACAACGTCTTTTCGGCGAAATCGAATACGGGGCGGATACCTGGAAGCAGCAGCAACGTGTGATCGTAAAGGCAGAACATTCATCCAAGGGCGCCAATCCGCGTTATGTGGTGACCAACATTCAGGGCGATCCGCAGGAGCTCTATGATCATCTGTACTGCCAGCGTGGCGAAATGGAGAACCGGATCAAGGAACAACAACTTTACCTCTTTGCGGACAGGACTTCCTGCCACAACTGGTGGCCGAACCAGTTCCGTCTGCTGCTGTCCAGCCTAAGGTATGTATTGGTGGAATCTATCCGCTGTCACACCTGGTGCGGCACGGAACTGGCCCGAGCGTGCTGCCATACGATTCAATTGAAATTACTGAAGATCGGTGCGGTTATCCTGCGTAACACACGACAGGTCCGGTTCCTGATGTCCAGCTCCTATCCTTACCAAACACTGTTTCGGAAGGTATGGCAACAGTTACAGTTCGAATAGAAATGCACCCGCTTCGTCACCATCATTAACCTGCTCACATCACATCCCGCCGAGGACAACGAATACATATATCTTCAAAGCAATGATTCCACTCGAAACGATGAAAACAGTGAACATTTTACGAACAAATTCTGGTTTTCAGACAACAAAAACATCCTGACAAAATGACAGGACAAGAAAATGGGGAATATCAGACACTCAAAAACGAGATTCAGCAAACGACAAACACTCGTGAAATCTCCTGGATAGAGAGCACAAAAAAGGAAACGATATTCCAATTATCTTTCTCACAGCCCGTAAAGAGATAGAGGGTGTGTTGGCAGATTTTGACAGTGGCGCTGTAAACAATATCAGGAAACCATATAGCACAAGTGAACTCCTCGCCAGAATGAGACTTCACCTTGAATTAAAATGGTCCAGGGAAGAAATCAGCCGTCTGGAAGGTTTTCTCCCTATCTGCAGTTTCTGCAGAAAAATACGGGATGACAAGAGGTATTGGGAAAGCGTAGAGCAGTACATCACTGAGCGGACTACTTCAAAATTCAGCCATGGTATTTGCCCTGATTGTATCAAGGAACATTATCCGGAATTCGCAGACAATCTTCAGTAAAACTTTGTGGCAGCTCCCAAGAATTTGTGCAGTGGAATTTCAGAAAATGTGATGTAATAAGTTGAAAGTGCATGGTTTATCTCCCCAAGTTTGGGTTAGAAAGCTCAAACAAGGTTCGGAGGTTCACCATGCACATCAATAAGTTGGTACGAAAGACACTTGTAGTCAAGGATCATTGCGTTGTTTGTGTGAAAGAATCTGCCGGTTCTATGCATGTAGAGCTGGATCGCATTCGACGTCGCCGGTTGCCTTGCAGCGGTTGTGGGGAACGTTGTACGGTCCGTGATCGTTTACCGTTACGGCAATGGAAGCATGTTTCCTTGTGGGGGATTGCGGTGACACTTTCCTACCGTCCCTGCCGTGTCCAGTGCCCGGTGTGCGGTACGGTGGTTGAAGCGATTCCCTGGAGCCGCGGCAAGAGTCCGTTGACCGTTCCCTTGATCATACTGCTTGCGACATGGATCCGTTTGCTGGCGGTGGATGTCGTAGCGCGTTTGTTTGGTGTCCATTGGAACACGGTGTATGCAGCGATGAAAGCGGCGGTGGACTATGGTCTGGAGCATCGTGACAAGGGCCATGTGCTTCATATAGGGATCGACGAGATCAGCCGAAGGAAAGGGCACACCTACCAGACGCAGGTGTACGATCTGGACCGGAAAGTTCTGTTGTGGAGCGGTGAAGGTCGGACGCAGGCGACCCTGCAACGCTTCTTTGACGAGTACGGTGAGGATTATCTGAAACAGGTGACCGCTGTGTGTTGCGATATGTGGGATCCCTACACGAAGGTGATCGCGGAACGGTTGCCAGATGCGTTGCTGGTCTTTGACAAGTTCCATCTGCTCCGTCATCTGCACAAGGCGGTGGATGAGGTGCGACGGCAGGAAGCGGCGCGCCACCGGAAACTGGTGATCACCTTGCTGAAAGGGGAACGTTACCTGTTTCTGAAGAATCCGGAAAACCTGACCGAGAAGCAGCATCGAACCTTGTCCTTTCTGACACGGTTCAACCTGGACATTACCAAAGCCTGGTTGCTGAAAGAAGAGTTCCGGATGCTACGGAAAAGAAAAGATGCTGTCGAAGCACAACGCTTCTTGAACGACTGGTTCAGAAAGGTTCGTTACAGCCGTTTGAATCCTTTAAAGAAGTTTGTAAAACTGATGAAAAATCACATGGATGGTATCCTGGCATGGTTCAAAACGAAGATCAGCAATGGTGTTGCGGAAACGTTAAACAACACGGTGAAAGCCATCAGTCGAAGAAGCAGAGGATTCCGTACACCAGAAGCTTTTGAAACGGTCCTTATGCACTGCATGGGAGACCTGACACTACCTCAAACCGTGCACAAATTCTTGTGATGAACTAAAATTCTAAAGAAATATTTCCTACTAGTCAATAGATGTCTAATTATTGTTTAAATTTGGAGTAATGCAATATAATTATGACTACGATATTCAGGTTGCTATGGCTTGAATCGCTATAAACGTAATAAAATCATTTGATCTACTGGGTTTATTATTCTAATCCGTATTGGTTCTCCGAACTTGATTCCGTATTTTCGAGGAGGGTCATTTATCTCGAGGAAACCATGTCGTTCCATAAAATATATCCATACATTTTTGGACTCATCCTGCTTGCACTCTTCACTACACCCCTGTTTGCCGAGAACGTTGTCCTGGTGATCATTGACGGCGCGCGCTATACTGAAACCTTCGGGGATCCATTCCGGTATCATGTGCCGTACATGACCGAGATCGCAGAAGAGGGGATATACAACGACGAATTCTACAATGACGGATTCACGTACACCTCCCGTGCGATACCCGCGATCTGGTGCGGAGCATGGACCGAAGTACGGGATACCACCTATAACGGCCGCGATACCCAGTATACACAGAATCCATCCATCTTCGAATACTTCCGGCATGACACCGGTGTACCGCAATCGCAGTGTTACTATGTGCTGAAGTATGTCAGCTCGCTGTGGTTGCCGAGTTTTCACCCGGACTATGGTCCCGACTACTGGCCGACATTTATCAGCGAAGGCAGCGACGACCTGGATGTTCTCGATAATGCGCTGGAAGTGATCGAAGAAGAGCATCCCCAGTTTTTGCTGGTCTATTTCGCGGATGTGGACCATTACGGTCACACTGGAGTATGGGCTGATTATCTGCGAGCGATTGAAATTGCCGACAGCGCAGTGGGAGTATTATGGGATACCATCCAGTCGGATGAGGTGTATGCGGGCAATACGACGATGATTGTCACCAACGATCATGGCCGTCACGACGATGCTCACGGCGGCTTCAGCGGCCATGGCTGCGACTGCCAGGGGTGCCGTCATATTATGCTCCTAGCGGTGGGGCCGGGAATTCGTGCGGGGGAAGTGACCGAAGAATACCGTACCATCCCTGACATTGCCGTGACAATCAGCGATATCCTTGATATCGATCACGTGGAAGCAACCGGTGAGGTGATGGTGGAACTTTTCGAAGAGGATGAGGTAGATGATACCCGTCAATCCACCATGCCCGATGATGTGATCCTGCGGCAGAACTACCCGAATCCATTTAATCCATCCACAACAGTAAGCTACACCTTGCATCAGCCAGGATGGGCGCGAGTCAGCATCTTCAACAGTGTCGGGCAGCAAATAACAACCCTGGCAGATTGCAACCATGCTGTCGGAACACATATTGTAGAGGTGTCAACGGACGGTTGGGCGAGTGGAGTGTACCTGTATCGTCTGGAAACATCAGCAGGTGTGTATACAAAACGGATGATGCTGGTGAAATGAGTGTAGTAAATGTAGCCCGGGGGTGCCATCCCCCGGGAAGTAAATGTAGCCCTGAGATTCCACCCTCCGGGGCATACATTCGATAGACTCACCGATCCTTCCCGGGGGATGGCACCCCCGGGCTACATTTCTGCAGATCGGGGTACCCGCCTTTTCCCGGACGTAGGGATGTTCGGCCTACTTCACTACTCCTCATCCATGAACCGAAAACAATCCAGCATTTGCAGAAAAGCGGATCGAATTTCCGGGTATTGGCCACGATTGGAACTGAGGATTAGCAACAGGGAACCATCCTCCACGGAGGTGAATGCATAAAGTTCCAATTCCGCAGGTTGTTGATCAGCCATCTGCTGTTTCAGGTACCATTTTATCCGGCGGTCCTGGATAATTTTATAGCCCTCATCAAGGATCGGTCCCTCCTGTAGTGCAAGGATTTCCCTGTGAATTGCCAGTTCATCCTGTAAATGGATACCATCCTGGTCAGAAACATATTGACCTATTGACAAGCTGTTTATTTCTGTTCCATCTCCTGCCGGGAGGCCCGTAAATCCGAAGAAGGCGATTTCCAAGCCGGAAGATGTTTCCTCATGATGCCAATCCGGGGGCAGTCGCAGCAGGAATCCATAGCCACGGTAGGTGTACTGAACGGTTCCATCATCCAGCACCAGCACCGTTGCATCGGGATCCAGAAAACGATGAGTTGGAATTTCATTCACCTGGCGTAACACGGTAGCGATAAAATCACCCCTCTGCTCAACACGGATAGCGATTATTCCTGTTACAACCAGCAACAGCAAAAGAATCCAGAACCAGGGACGTTTCCTCAGGGGACGTTTTTTTCTCGGTGGTGCAAAATTCACTTGGTATCGTAATGGGAGAGGGGATTGGGTAGTATCGTGTTTCATTGGTTCAGATCCGATAATGGAAAGTGTTGACTGGTAAAGTAGCGAATTTCATTGGAGGAAGCGAAGATACGTGATCCTGTTTTCCAATTTCAGATGGGATGCATGGAGCATGTTCGTGATGAGATATATCGCGTTTCACGATTGCAGCGTTTTGTAAATGGCAATATGGCGCGTACATTACTTGCAAGAGAATTAATGTGTGGTGTTCTGCTGGATCCTGGCGCCATTAACAGTTTTCTTCTTTCTATAAGCGATGATTGGCGCGAGATCCTGCAGAATTGGACGTCGAAAACATGTGCAGGTTCTCGCTTCTCTTGGTGAGATTCTTATGTGTTGTAATCTACAACCGCCAGGAACCTGCACAACACCTTTTCGATGGCTGTAAATTGGATTACTACACATATCGATATTTGTGAATCGATCCATAAGAGAATTTATAGTATACATTGGGAGGAGAAAATGTCAGCAGTGAGTTTACCAGTTCTTGGTGTGATCATATTCGGGTTGATCCTGTTGTTGTCCGCCATCCGTGTGGTTCGTGAATATGACCGCCTGGTAGTATTCCGGCTCGGAAGACTTTCTGGGGTAAAAGGACCGGGACTTGTGTTTATTATTCCGATTATTGACCAGGTGAAAGTGGTTTCTACGCGTATCCAGGTGTATGATGTTCAACCGCAGGATCTGTTGACCAAGGATAATGTTTCTGTCCAGGTTAACGCTGTAATCTATTTCCGTGTCATGGAACCAGGACGTGCGATAGTACAGGCGGAAAACTTCTACCAGGCGACCATCCAGATTTCACAAACCACATTACGTGCGGTTGTGGGTGAGTTGGATCTTCAGGAATTGTTGGAAGATCTGGCGAAAGTGAATTCACGCTTGCAGGAAATCATTGATGAACACACCGACGCCTGGGGTGTGAAGGTATCGACGGTAGAGATCAAACATGTTGACCTGACGCCTGAACTGAAACGCGTCATGGCAGCAGAAGCGGAAGCGGACCGTGTCCGTAGGGCGAAGATTGTGGCCGCCAGCGGTGAGTTCCAGGCGGCACAGAAATTAACCGATGCAGCGAAGATGATGGCGGAATACCCGATGTCGCTCACCTTGCGTTACTTGCAAACCCTGGTGGAAGTCGCCGCGGAAAACAATTCCACTACGATCTTCCCGATTCCGATTGACCTGTTCGATGTATTCAAAGGGAAAGTGGAATTGAAGGACAATCAGTAAAAAATCGTCCAATAACAGAATTGTAGCTGAAAACAGGAATATCCCGGGTAAAAACGTTTGCTTGGGATATTTCTGTTTCAACACTGTAAAAATATCAACTATGGCTGTTCAGGAAATAGTCTGTTCCCACAGGAAGGGATTCATTTCATAGCAGTTTTAATTTCGGACAGTACATACAAATCGGATTCCCAGGTTGCGGCAGTGAAAAGAGCATTCATGGCCTTTGTACTACCGATTTTTCCAAGCGCCCAAGCGGCATGACCTCGAATCAACGGTTCCTTGTCACGTAACGCATCCGCCAGATAAGGAACAGCTTCTGAAGTACCCCAATTTCCAAGAGCGACTGCCACATTTCGCAGGAGACCATGCCGTTTCGCCCGTAATACTGCCGAGCCGGAGAAATACGCTTTGAACTGTTTATCCGTCAGTTGGATCATTTTGAGAAGCGGAGGTGCGGCACGGTCCGAAGAATTGAGTAAAAAATCGGACATGGATGTCTTTAATTGCAATTTCGAATTGTAGGGGCATTTTTGTTGGCAGGTATCACATCCAAAAATACGGTTTCCGATAGATTCACGGAATTTTTTGGGGATAGGACCACGATTTTCAATTGTCAGGTAATTAATACACCTGGATGCATCCAGCATATAATCGTCCGTGAGTGCTTTTGTCGGGCATTTGGTCTGGCAGGCCGAACATGTGGCACAAGTGGATTCGAAGACAGGCTGCTCATCCGGCTCGAGTTCCAGATCCAGTAAAAGTTCGCCCAGGAAAAACCAGGAACCGTGAACCGGATGGATCAGGAGAGAGTTTTTCCCAATAAATCCGAGTCCCGCTTTCATGGCTATCGGTTTTTCGAGGAGTGGTCCCGTATCCACATACCACTTTCCCTGAACATCGCAATTGCACAGATAACGGATGGAATGAAGGAGGATTTTCAGACGTGCTTCGATAACGTCATGATAATCCTGTCCCCATGCATACATGGCGATCTGTCCGCGGGAAGGATCATCGAGAAGTTTTTCTGGAGCCGACTGGTTATACAGCATCCCGACGGTGACAATGGAGGAACCTTCCGGCCAGAGAATGCGCGGATTCATCCGTCGCTCGGGATTATTTTCCATCCATTTCATATCACCGTGAAAGGAATTGTCCAGCCAGGACAGGAATGCATCAGCATACGGAGGAGATGATGTATTGGTTACGGCTGCAAAATCAAAGCCGAGGGTAAAGGCAGCGTTTCTGATCTCATTTTTAAGGTTCATGGAATTGAATTGAAAATGTTACTCTGTCGCTGTGATTTGTTCGCCGGAAAGTGTGGTATTCGTCAACACAATTTTTTTCGCCCTGGGACGGAACTGCACCTTCTTCTTTACCAGGTTATTGACAAACCGTACCAGCAATGCACCGAGCGCAAGCCCTGCCAATGCTCCAACAACAGCGGTATCCTGGCCACCCTGCTGCATGTTGCCAACCACTGCGCCGATGAAAAGCCCAACGATGGGCAGACCGAATACAACGAGGGATGCTGTCACCCGCGAGGATGAAGACATCTCCAGTTCAACAATATCACCCACCTTGGCGCCGATGGAATTGTCAATTTCCAGCATGGGTTTTAACCCCATGGCCGGATGACAGATCTGGTGGGCGCCACAGGATTCACAGGCGGAATTCTCTTCCATTCGTACCTTGGCGCTGGCGCCGTCAACTTCCATAATCCGGGCAACCTCTACAACATCCGGTTGACCTTTCCCGAATACTCCTGTATTCATCAGTACTCCGTACACGTTCGAATTAGATCAGATAATAATTAACAACACAACAATAACAGCAAACGCCAGCGATTGAAAAAGGATTGATCTGGATATTTTTTGATAATGGACGACTACTTCCGGGGAATCAATCTCGGTGTTTTTTCCATTCATATGAAATTGTCCCTTGCCGGCATACCAGACACATGTCCTGTTTCTTGCCTGTAATACTCCTGTCATTCCCAGAAAGATCGGTACAAATAACGCTAAGGAGAGGTAAACTGACCAGACAAGATAACCGAGAATAAGGATTCCCGCCAAAATGATTGACGGTATCAGTAAGATGTATCCATACAAATTTCGGATCATTATTTCCCGTGATCCGATATTTCCGGTAGTTTCATCACAGGTTGGCATCATTCAGCTTCCGGTTATGACGATGTAGTTACAAGAAAACGGACTTCTCAAAAATATTCAAACAGGATTTTAACTGCCATGACACCTCTGGCGAGCTTCCGTCCACGAAGGGTCTTGACAGCCGAATCGCAACGGTGGTCTGTACAAATTTTTTCGAAACCTTTTACAACATAATGATACATTTAATATAGAATACAGGGAAATAGAAGGAAAGGTGGATTTTTTTGCATCTTGAGAAACAGTTATTCAAGGGGAAACAAAATGTAAATTACTACGATCAACTAATCCAGAACCAGGTTCAGTTTGACATAACGTTCCTCTTCCGTAAAATGGATCACCTTCGGAAGAATTTTTTCCCCATTGGGACCGTTTGTCAATAATACAATCGGTCTTGATTGATCATCCGGGTTGGTTTGTACGATAACTCCATAATATTTGTCATATGTTCCTGAGAATGTTTTCGAGATACGCACAGGTGCGCCGACTGGATAACACTGTACCACTCGCGCCAGGGCATCGACAACATGAGGATTAAAGGACTCACCCGAACTGTTCACCAGTTCCGTTATTGCTTCTTCCGGTGTATAACTGTTCCCATCCAGGGAACCGGATAGGAAATTATCATAAACATTCACTGCTGCAAGGATTTCTGCATGACGGTACATGGTTTTCGGTGGATTTTTAAAATTGCTGGTTGGCGGATTGTTGCATCCACGCAATCGATTCGGGAATCCGCGTCCGTCAAACCGTTCATGATGTTGCAAAACGGTCGTTTGTTCCACATAGCTGCCATCATCGGCGTTCTGCAGCAACAACATGGAATACACGGGGTGTTCCTGGAGGATCATCCTTTCTTCGCGGGTCATTTCACTTAATGGTTTTTTATTGATTTTTGGAAATACAATTCTCCCAAGATCATGGATCATCGCTGCTATACCAAGGGATTTCATCTCCTTGTAATCATATCGGAAATGTTGTGCAACCAGTATGCAAAGCACAGTTGTGTCAAATGCATGCTGCCAGTCCCGTCCACTTTCGGATTTCATCGGCAGGGAAGTATACATGGTAACATGATGATCGACAATCTCTTCAATTATTGTAGATACCTGTTCCCTGACGACAGACATTGGCACCCATTCTTTCAAACGTTTGGAACCTTCTATGATCCGACGGATATCATCCGGGTTATCCTCGTCATCCAGATTCAGATTCGCTTCAAGGGCGTTGAATGTTTTTGTGATTTCACGGCTGGTTCCCTGCCGGATATTGTCAGCGATCACCTCTTCCGGTTGGATATCCTTGGTGATTTCATCCATGATATAGACAAACCGGAATCCATGACGAAATACGAGTGAAATCATATCCTGAGTGAGAGTATAGCCGGAAGCGAGAAGCAGTTCGCCTTTGTCATTGAACAGACTTTTACCCAATGTATCACCGGGTTGAAGCTTGTTAAGTGGAATAATCCTCATAATCACCTTCCCTGCATATTCAACGACACCGCCTTACACAATGTATTGATGAAGTGCCCCATGGGACAAAAGTGAACAATGAGAAATAAAAAAATCCCGGCAGACGGAGATTCCGTTTTTGCCGGGATAAATCTTCTGTATTAATCAGTTACATCGCCAATTCCAATTTAACAAACCGTTCTCCATCCAATTCAACCGCTTTAGGCACTATCTGAGCGCCAACAGCATTATGTGTCAAAAGTACCTTGGGTTTACTTTGATCGATTTCGTTGGCTTCCATGATGACAGCAGTATACCCGATAAAAGAACCGGAGGCGGTTTGTTTGATTTTTACAGTTGCGCCAACCGGATAAGTTTGAATCACATTTGTAAGAGCCTTCACGATATGATGATTATAGGCTGTACTTGCCCCATTGATCATCTCTTCAAGGGCTTCAGCGGGGGAAAGTGGATTCCCATCCAAAGATCCCGAGATGAAGTTGTCATATGCATTGGCTACGGCCAGGATTTCAGCATGACGGAAGATGGAACGTGATGATGTCTTCTTTGCCTTTACAGGTGGACCGGGAGTGCCCTTGAGGGCTTGTGGATATCCTTTCCCGTCAAAACGTTCATGATGCTGCATAACGGTTGTCTGCTCGATAAAACTGTCGGGTGATGAACCACGAAGAATTTGCGTGGAATAGATTGGATGCTCATGCAGGATCATTTTTTCATCACGGGTCAGTTGATTCTGAGGTTTTTCAAGCAATTGCGGGAAGGACATTTTGCCTATGTCATGGATCATTGCCGCTGTACCCAGGTTTTTAAGTTCACGGAAATCATAACGGAATTCCTGGGCAATCAGGATACAGAGAACAGTGGTATCGAAAGCATGTTCATAGTCCTTTCCCATATCAGATTTCATTGGGAGTGCAGTGAACATGGAAACATGATTATCGACAATATCATCTATGATTTGCCCTACCTGTTTTCGGATAGAGGGCATTTTTATCAGGTTTTTTGCCTGCGTACGTTCTTCAATCCGCTTTTTGATTTCATCTGGCGCCATTGTCTCAAAAGCGAGATTGTTCTGAACATTTTCAAATGTTTCTGCAAGTTTCTGGTTCGTAACCTGGCGGACAGTATCGGAAATCACATCCTCAGGAACAATCCCTTCTGTTATATCATCCATGATATAAACAAAACGAATGCCCTTTGTATGGACAAGGTTAATCATTTCGTTGTTAAGGCTGTATCCTGAGGTAAGTAGAAGTTCACCGCGGTTGTTAAAAAGGGATTTACCCAGGATCTGCCCTGGCTCAAGCTTGTCGACACCTACAATTCGCATTAGATCAGGTCTCGTTTTCTGGTTGCAATCTTTGTGAACCTGATACACGCGATATCATGGTTATTCAAGTATTACACGTGAACAGTCCACTCCTAATAAGGTAGAGTACAATGTGACATAGTACCAGATGTTATTCCTGAAATTACAGGTGCTCATAAAAACAAAACGAAAGAAGATACTCAATCCGGAGCGAAGAAGAAAGGAAAAATGAACATTCAAATCCAAAAAAACAGTAAATTGCATATATCAATGAAGTGTTTATAAAGAGATTAGGTCATTTTAAGTGTGAAAAATGCTTTGAAATATCTATTGCTTTCCCAGAAGTTGTAAATTCAAAATACCGCATTTTCAATAAATTATTTGTATGTTGGAGTAAATGCAAAAATCTCCTTTTTGAAAATGCTTGAAATAATCTGCACCTCCCTCGTGATCGAAAAAATTGTGAAATCCAGTACATCCTTTAGCGCAGCAATAAAGATTGGTGTACAAAAATATAAATGGTTGATCTTGTTTGTTGAACTTTCGGATTATCCGGATAATAAAACGGGTTCCTCGCTGTTTTGTGTGGGTAATCCCTGATTATTCATTTTCACAGAGTATTCACTAAGATCTGATAGTGATTATTATTTTCAAATAACCAATAACATAACGAGCACTTCTCTTTATGTCTGGTTGCTTTTGTAGCACCGTGCTTCAGCGCGGTGGAGTTGATTTAACCCTTCCAGGGAGCGCGCTTCAGCGTGCTTTCAAACGGCTTAAGTCATGGAAAAGCACGCTGAAGCGCACTCTAAATGGCTGGTTTTCTGAATCCACCGCGCTGAAGAGGGTGTCCCAGAATACTGGAAGTTAGTAGCTATGTCACTCCAGCGAAAGCTGGAGTCCAGGGATAGCGTAACGAAATCTCGCTTATACTATTGATAATTATGAGATAATGCATATTGCTGAAACTGCTTTCTGGATTCCCGCCTTCGCGGGAATGACATCTGCGCAAACTTTATACATTGTGAGACACCCTCTGAAGCACGGTGCTACTTGCTGTTCATAAATAACAGATATAATGTTATTCCTGTTCTACCCACTTAAAACAGCGAGGAACCATAAAACGGTCTATTGAATTAATAGAGGGCAAAAAGGTTGACATGAACAGGATCAAACGGCATCTTTCAGGATATTTTTTATCTGAATAAATGGTCACATATGAAAATCAATAAAGCTCTATTCGGCTATATCTGGGTAGTACAGAATCTCCGGAATGCGCATTTGAATATTTCGGGTAATGAATTGTAACATGTCAGCTTTAAAACGGGAATGGCTATACGCCTGGAGTGATGATGAAGAACATCCCTGATAAAATCTGGAATCGTCTTCTTGATGTATGTGAGGAGGACCAGGAATTAAAAGATTATGTATCGATTATCAGGAATGAATTGCATCGGTCGGAGGATAATGAGCGGTTTCTGAATGAAATGTTCAATGATCTTCCTGAACTGGTAATCTTTTTTAATGAAGATCTTCATATTGAACACATGAATCCCGCAGCTTTGAAATATTGCAGTCTGGACAAGAGCGATGTGCGTGGAAGCACCATGAGTGATGTCATCGGGGAGGATGGTCGGAATTACGAATACTATTTACGTATGGCCCTGGATACCGGAAAAACAGTTGAAATTGATCTTGGTATAACTTGCAAAAGTACTCTCCGTTTAATGCACACTACCATCATACCCTGTAAAACAATCCCCGGATGTTCGGCAGTATGTATCTCGCGTGATATAACAGACCAGAAAAAACAGATTGAACAACTGGAACGTGATGTCAGGGAACGTGAAGAGTATTTACGCCTGGTAGTACGGGGAGCCCCGATAATACTTTTTGTGATGGACCATCAGGGCAATGTCACGTTTGTGGAAGGGAAAGGTCTTGAAGCGATAGGATTGGCATCTGAGCAGATAGTAGGCCAGACACTGGACAGTTTTCTGGTAAACAGACCGGATATTCTGAAATCTTTCCGTCTTGCACTCGAGGGAAAGGTTGAGGAAGTAAGAGTTGACATTAATAATATCAGCCTGGAAGTACTTTTTTCTCCTATGTTGGGAAAGGATTCGAATCCGGTTGGAGTTATTGGAATTGCTGCAGATGTAACGAAGAAAGTGGAAGCTGAAGATGCCCTTCGAAGAAGCGAGAACCGACTGGAGGAAACGCAGAGCCTTGTTCATCTGGGAACATGGGAACTGGATGCGGACACTGGAATACTGATCCTCTCTGGAGAAGCGATGAGGATCCTTGGGAAACCATCCGGTGGCGAACGTGAACTTTTGTTTGCAGATTTCCTGAAATATATTCATGAGGATGATAAAGCGTTCTTTATACGTGGGCTGGACAATGCAATAGAACGAGGACTCCCTTTTGAAATGGAGATAAAATTTGTAAAAGATGATGAAATTACTACATACAGCCTGATTAAATGCAGACGAATGAATCAGCGGGGACGGCGAATCGTAATTGGGTCATTACTTGATGTTTCCGAACAAAGATTGCTGGAAAACGAAAGAGATCGTTTCTTTAAACTAACCGGCGATATGCTGTGTGTATCGGGGTTTGACGGTTTTATGAAGCAGGTCAACCCCGCGTTTGAAAGAACCCTTGGCTTCAGTGAAGAAGAATTGCTTTCAACTCCATTTATTGACTTTATCCATCCGGACGACATCGAAATGACAATAGAAGAAACCCGTAAAGCAATAGAAGCTAAAAGAGACACCGTGTTCTTTCGCAATCGTTATCGAACCAGGAATGGAGGCTATCGCTGGTTACTCTGGACAACCACTATTGATTTTGAACGCAGGGTAACCTATTCCGTTGCACGAGACATAACGGATATGATGCGTTATACGAATGAGTTGTCCAAGGCGAAAGAAGAGGCGGAATCAGCCAATAGAGCAAAAAGTGATTTTCTCGCCAATATGAGCCATGAGCTGAGAACACCCCTGAATTCCGTAATCGGTTTCGCGAACATCCTTCTGAAAAATAAACAGGGAACATTCAATGAAAAAGACCTGAGCTACCTGAACCGAATCCTCAGTAATGGAAAACATTTACTCGATCTGATTAATGATATCCTGGATCTTTCCAAGGTGGAAGCCGGAAAAATGGAATTGGAATTAGAATCTGTTGATTTGAAGGAATTGGTTGAAGAAACCCTTGAACAACTGGAAGGACAGGCGAAAACAAGAGACCTTGAATTGCGCGCTGACCTGCCTGCTCTTAATTCTGTTCGGATGGATCGATCACGATTGAAACAGGTACTGATAAACCTGATTGGAAATGCTATCAAATTCACGCATGAAGGCAGTGTGACGGTCAAAGTACAAACAGACCGTAAAAATCCATCCGTTCCTTTGCAAATTGATGTTATTGACACAGGGATAGGTATTGAGAAGGAAAAACTTCCACTTCTGTTCAATCCGTTTCAACAGGCGGATAATTCAACAGCGCGTAAGTATGGAGGCACTGGATTAGGACTGGCAATCTCAAAATCAATGTGTGAGATGATGGGATTTGATCTATCGGTCAGCAGTGAAACAGGGAAGGGTACAACATTTTCGATTTTTATCGGTGGGATGGAGAAGGTGATTGATTCGGACGGTCCTGTATGTGTATTGGGAAGCCCTTTACCAACCTCTGTAGATGACACAATCGTTGAATCGTTATCATTAAAAAAGATCCTGGTGATCGATGATAATGAAGATTCACGTCTGCTGATTACCAATACGATTGAAGAGTTGGGATGTAAGATCCTGAAAGCGGAAACAGGACGGGATGGACTTCGGCTTGCGGAAGAATTCCAACCGGACATGATTACTCTCGATCTATTAATCCCCGATATCAATGGCGCCCAGGTTCTCAAAGAATTGAAGAAAAATGAAAACACCCGTGATATCCCCGTCGTTGTCATCAGCATTGTTGCAAATGATTCAAAAGCAGTTCTGGAGGGAGCGGACCATATTCTCAATAAACCGTTCCAGAGAGAAGAATTGCAGGAGATAATCAGGTACCTGCAACTGAAAGCATAACCCACATCACATCAACACAAACAGTACGATAGTGCAATATATGAGTAGCATTCCGAAACCATCCTTTTCATTCTACCTTTTTGTGTCCTGTTGTATTCTGAAGAATATGTTGAAATAACAATATGTTATGATATTCGCTTATCCTGTCGTTAATACATTCAAATGGTATGAGAATTGCGGAATATTGCAGTTTGAGAACGACTGCTTCGCACTGTATTCAATGATGATCCAATCCATTAGTGTTATCCAGCACAGGGGGGAGAAATGAAGGGATTATCAGCAAACCTGATACAGATTTCGCTTTTAGTGCTCATCATTTGCACTGCATCCAATGTACTGGCAGATGAGAGAAGTGTCGATTTTCAATCGGATTCCTGGCTTGTCGAAGATGGTGAAGTGGAGGAATTCCTTGGCAGGCAGTCATTTCGCGGGACCGGATACCTGGATGGCGTCACGTTTGCGAACGGGATCATTGAAGTCGAGATGGCCGTTAACGGTCAACGATCCTACCCGGGAATCAAGTTCCGGATAGAATCTCCCGGGAATATGGAAAAAATATATGTTCGCCCTCATCGAGCAGGACTTTATGCAGATGCTGTTCAATATGCTCCAGAAATCAACGGGGTCAGTGAATGGCAATTCTATAACGGGGAGGGGTTTACTGCTGCTGTGGATCTGTCTGAAAATGAATGGATACCGGTGCGTCTGGAATTCCTGGGAAATCGTGCCAGAGTATTCATCGGCGACCTTTCTACTCCTGTCCTTCAAATTGATGATCTCCAACGTGATCCGGTTGCAGGTGCTATCGGGTTGTTTAATCAGAATGATTCCACAGCCCATTTTTCTAATCTACGATATACAATCACCGATGAGATAGCGTTTGAACCATTTCAGCCCTACGTATTGCCATTGGGAATGATCCGCGATTGGGAGCTTTCGAATGCCTTTTCGCTGGCTCAGGTGAATCTTGAGAAATCATCGGAGGAGCACAATTTCGATGAAATAACATGGCACGATGTTCAGAGCAACGAACATGGACTTGTCGATGTAGCCTTGTATGTTGAGAATGCCGGTGCTTCTCCCAAGGCGGTGTTCGCTCGCACCACGATTCATGCAGAACAGGATACGATCATCTCATATGCCTTCGGATACAGCGATGCCATTACTGTTTTTCTGAATGGCAGAATCCTGTTTTTTGGAAACAGCTCCTACCGGTATCGTGACCCTTCCTTTCTTGGTATACTCGGATTGTTTGATATGCTTTTCCTGCCACTGGAAGAGGGAGATAACATCCTTGAGATCATCGTCGCGGAATCGTTCGGTGGATGGGGATTCATGTTCCAGGATGCACATGCACAATTTGTTGATGAATCCCTGCATGAAGAATGGACCATCGAAAACACGCTGAAATATCCGGAAGCTGTTATCTACGACCCACGTAATGAGGTGTTGTATGTGTCCAACTATTTTAACGGCGGCGCTGAATGTATCTCACGAGTGAGCCTGACGGGGGAAGTCCTCGATTTCAATTGGGTGGAAGGTGTGAACCGTCCCACGGGAATGTGTATTTCCGGATGGAATCTCTACGTTGTCGAACGTGGAGGTGTGGTTGGAATTGATACAAGATCTGGCGAAATCCTGCAAAGGTATCCAATTGAAGGTGTCGGTTTTATCAATGATATTACCGTCGATCATTATGGAAGGTTGTATGTCACCGATTCGCAAACAAGCGCCATCTACAGAATTGTAGATGACACCGCAGAAGTATGGCTGCAGAATGATGCCATCGGGCTTCCCAACGGTATTCTTGCCGATGGAGAGTATGTCTACATCGGATGCACGACAACCTCTTCGATAGAACGGGTTCACCAGGAAACAATGGAGATCGAACGTATTGTCCAGGTGGAACGAGAGGTTAATATTGATGGATTGTACACAGATGGAAATGGTGGTTTCTACTTTTCCCAGGCCCAGGGCAGGTTTATAGAATACAACAGCAATACAGGTGAAAGAAGGGATCTGATAAACACAATCGCCGCTTCGATCTACTGCGCAGATTTTGCTTTTATTCCGGAACAAAACCTGCTGATCGTACCGACCTTATATGGTCAGACACTGACGGCGTACAGAGTAGAAAGGTAAAAATGTAATGCAAAGTGTCCATTGAAAGTGGACACAAATCTTTGTATTCCGAAATGCTGAAACTTCGACACACCTTCGCCGAAGGTGTGCTCCTGTACGATACCAATTAAGGAGCTCCTTTTCGCTGAAGGGGAGTTAAGAAAAATCAGCAATAGTATGTTGCAAAAGAAATATCTCATATGCTTTGGGTTGACAAGGTGTTCTGCAAGATTATAGCGCCTAAGACCAGTTTTTCTTATAGAAAGACTAGTGGCGCGAGATCTTGCAGATTCTATGACTAAATAATGTGCAGGTTCTCGCTTCCTGTTAAATAAATCAGTAATGTTGTAATAATCAAACGCCAGGAACCTGCACAACACCTCATGAGACATTTCTTTCGAGCAATACTATATGTGAATACCAGGTTCTATTCAGGAAACATTTTAACTCGAAAGTATAAAAAAAATCATATGTAAAAACCCTGCCGGATTTTCGGCAGGGTTATGTATCTTACGTCAAAATCTTCAATACGATTACCGGTTTGGTGGTCTGCGTGTACCACGGCTGCTTGGACGATTTCGTTCGGATGCACTTGGCGGGAGGCGACGGAATTCTTCTTCATCCGGGAAGCCGAACATGAAGGTTGTATTAATTCCGAACTGCATTCCCTTTGTATCAGTCATAAAGCCTTCTTCAAAGGCAAAACCGATATCTGTGCGCCAGGGACCGAAATAAAGACCAAAACCTGCGCCAAGCGCCAATTTTCCACGACCGCCAGCGGCGACTCCGGCACGGAGTGGTAAAAACGGTATTCCCCGGAATTCAATTCCAGCACCAATCCTGGGTTTACCATTATTGCCGATGGTTTCGTTGAGACCATGCCGCCATGTACCACTCAACAGGATCGAACGTGTGGCACGATATCCAACCGCTATGTTCAGATACGATGGCATGTTTGTTGTATACTGGACATTATCTTCAACAAGAGAATCGACCAGGGTAAAGTTTTCGTCGAACCATTCTTCGGGATCGGTGAGATTTAGTGGCGGTGCATTGTCAACTTGATAGCTGTATACTCTGCGATCAACCTCATTCCAGGTCATTTCATTAACAATGTTAATGAATCCCAGACCTACTGTGAGACGATTGTTGAGCATTTTTGCGCCAATTCCCAGGTCAAGGCCAACTCCATTACCCTTTATAGATCCTAGATCAGCAGTATCTGCATTGACAATTTCAATTAAACCATAACCTTCGAGTACCTGGTCATCTGCACGATATGATCCTTCAGAACGAAGTACATCGAAGAAGAAGAATCCCAGGTTGTAGGAGAATGTTGCACCGGCGACAAGTTCATTTATCAAACCATCAGGAGCAACATCAAACTGTCGTGCGACAGTCCATCCCAATCTTGCACCGCCATAAGCACGACCACCATCCGTTGTGAAGTCTTTCAGTTCTCCCTGGTTATTGAATCCATATCCCTGGAACGCCAGTTCGAGGATCTCGTCGGAGATATAAAAGTCCATGGTCTGACCGACATCAGCGGTGATCGCCATGGATACGTAATCGGTATTAAAACTTACACCAAGTAATGGAAGGTAAAAGTCTTCATACAGTTCCCAGTCATCACCTTCCAGCAGATCAATAATTTCCTGTTTATCGTCTTCGTTCAGATACTTGCCTTCTTCGAATGTGTCGCCCAGGAGTTGCAGGGAGAAGAAATCATTCACCAGGCGGAAATTCATATTACCGATTGGTGTTGTAAACGAAAAAGCAGGATTATCGCGAAAAGCCAGGTAGGACGGATTCCATCCGACAACCTCCACACCTCTTGCAGATGTAGAAAAGGCGGTACCCATCGATATCGAACGAGCATGCATTACATTGAATGCTTGTCCCGGAACAGAGAAAGAGACGACAAGGATAATGGCAATTATGCCCAGGGATACAAACTTGAGTGCATTCATCAGTTCCCCTCCTCATCGCTTAAATTCAGGTGGTAATCCAACTCAGCCGTAATAAAGACTGTGAGGGAATCCCTGCGGTTGGCAGCATAGCTTGTAATTTCACCGTCCGTTCCGAAAGTAGGATACAATCGCAGAATCTGACGCGTATAGACATTTGGCTGGCTGAATATCATCATCCGTTCATTTGTCATGGTAAGAGTGTCGGAGTTGACTGAGGGTGCGATTGCACGTCCTGTATTCGGATCAATTTCAGGACCGTTAATGGCGAACGGTTCCATGATCATGTATTGTTCACGGTTGGGATACCTCAGGCCCACTCTCGCTTCTTCTTCCGAATCAAACACACCGGCAAGGAAATAAACCGTGCCCGATAGCGGTAAAGCATTGCTGACGTTGGTAACAACCTTTACATGGTTGATATCCTCAACACCATCAAATGGATCGACCGTGATGGGTCTGGGTCTCACGGCAATCGTATCAATAATGCTGAAAGCCAGGGGTGCTGTTAACGTAATTTCTCCAGAAATGCTGTCACTTGAAGAAATCGTATAAGGTTCGTACGGGTCAAACGGGCTGTCAACCAGGTAATCGCGTCCGATGAATACAGTTCCCGCAATCGTAAGTTCGTCAGGCATTATATTCACAAGTTCTTCGATGTGACCGAAGGTAAGCGTATCCTGGCTTGGATAAATCCATCGATTGTAGGATACTGTCAGTTCATCAGGAGGTGTAACCCGGTTGTTGCGGGCGATGATATCGAATTCAACCTTCGCGGGGACTTCAAATGAGTTTTGCAATTCAGCCTGCAAATATGCAGATTCAAGCAGCAGAGTGCCGATGAAGTCTTCCTGCAGGTCACTCTGATTTTCCCATATTTCTATCGTCTGTGTTTCCGGTTCCAGTTCTATATCATAACCCTTGGGAATTGCAGTTATGTAATCGAATGTAAGTGTGTCGATACGGAAACTTGTCTGCAATGTATCCTCGATGGTAATCCTTGTGCTTCTTGGTTCACCATTCGACTCACCGCTCGTGAGCAGTGTCATGATTGTGCTGGAACGAAGTACCTGTTTGTCATCCGTGGTTTCGGGCAACGGCAGGCTGAGGATATGGTTCGATATATCAATTGTATCCTGGTGGGACCAGGCTACATCGGGATTATCCACATATCCAAGCAGAATCGTTTCATGGAGGACTTCCCCTGTGTTGATGTTTCGCACATCGGGGAAGATAACATCCACCTCCACTTCCATGTCGAATTCGTTAATGACATTGTAAATCATTCGACCATTGCTGATCAACGCTTCAACAATCCAGTCATCCTGGTCCAACTCAAGAGCGCTGGAATCGACCATGCTTTGCTGAGTCGTCATACTGGCAATAGCATAGTCCGCACTGATTTCCGTCACCCACACATTATAGGTAAGGTTGTCGTCCGAATTCAGTTCAACAAGCCCCTGGTTCGGACCATATCCGACGGATCTGACAATCAGATTTGGTTTTAATGAGTCGCCGGACATATCAATCGATTGGGTTTGTGCCTGAAATGGTCCCAAATTGTCATAATGAACCGAATCAATCACCGGGTAGCCGTTCGCTTCGTCGTCAATAATGATCGTACAGGTAATTCGAGTCCAGGTCAAGTTGGTGTTGTTCTCCAGCTCCAGGAACATCGTACCACCATTCGGATCGACGATATGAATCACTTCCAGCGAGTCCATCTCCGAAAGCTGGACATCCTGTGAGCTTTCAGGAATCACCAATGTGTCGACAGGATAGGTACCATCCCCGACAAATCCGGGAATCAAATCAGCAATCGTTGTCACACCGTTAAGAGTATCGTCTGAGACAAACGATATGGTATCAAGCGTCACCAGGTAGTATTGATACTCCTCAGGAACGAACTGCAGTTCTTCCATGTAAGTAGTTTCAATGGAGCTAAGGAATTCGAAGCCCAGTTCTCCGGTAAGCGAGTCAACCACAATCCCGCTACTATCTTGTGCGAAATCTTCTGCATTCGTTATGAGCGAATCCAGACTGTACGTTGTAGAGTTGAGTGAAATCATCAGTGGGAGATCCCAGGAGGGCGCTCCCGGATTGTCAAACAATCCGCAACCTGTCAATCCCAAGAATAGTACCGCCGCGGTCAGTACTGAAACGCACCGGATGTTTTTCCGGCGGTAATCATTCTTCATACAATTGTCCTCCTGTCCACTGAAGTAGCGCTCTACATCCACAACTGATGCTCTACTTCATGCTATGCAAATTTCCTGCATATATGCTGTAAGCGTTTTGTAAACGAAAGAAAAAGGAACTATAAACGGAAATAAGGATTTCCGTATCCGGTTAATTCCTATTTAAAGATCGATGATTATTCAGCAACTTTTGTTGACTGAAGTCACTCAAGTGTTAGAGTTCGAATCACTTTCCCTGACCCGGAGGATACAAAAATACGAATTATTTCCCAACGATGGAACAATAAGTCTATTATTCTGCCAATTTACACTATTTCAGGGTAGGCAGAGATAATTTTATACCTGTCCGGTTAAATTCATGCATTACTGCTCTTTACCAAAGCATCCAACCCCCGGACAACTACATGTCGAGAGTTGCCCTGGTGGATTCCCGGAAGAATATCAGGTACCCTCCTGCCAATCAGACAGATAGGCTACCTGTTCATCTGTGAGTGTGTCGATCTCAATACCAAGGGAATCAAGCTTCAACTGGCAGATCATATTTTCCACCTCGGTAGGGGGATCATACACTCTTGGGGCAAGAGGTTCATCCCTGGAAGTAATGTATTCTGTAAGAAGCGCCTGGGTAGCGAAATTCATATCCATTACATCGGCAGGATGTCCTTCCGCGCATGCCAGGTTGATTAATCGTCCCTGGGCAACAAGGATAATTCGTCTGCCGTCTTTTAATGTGTACTCATCCACGAGGTGTCCACGGATTCCGCGCGCAACACGCATGGCGATCTCTTCCAGTCCCGGAATATCAATTTCACGGTCAAGGTGACCGCTATTCGCAAGGATGGCGCCGTCATGCATACGTTCTATATGTTCGGCCCGGATCACATTTTTTGTACCTGTCAGGGTGAAAAACAGGTCGCCCTGTCCGGCCGCTTCCATCAACGGCAT
Source organism: bacterium (assembly GCA_963674515.2). Classification (GTDB taxonomy): domain Bacteria; phylum Electryoneota; class Electryoneia; order Electryoneales; family Electryoneaceae. The sequence continues at coordinate 168,357 of CAXXQY010000009.1, read as the reverse complement.
GACACGAAAACCATCCATCGCAGCCTCGAGGGCCTTTACAGGATCAATTTCAGTAATGATGATATTGGCGCCCATGCCACGGCAACGTTCTGCAAATCCACGGCCGCCGTATCCGTACCCTGCAATGACAACGGTTTTTCCTGCCAGAAGCACATCCGTAGCCCGGATGATTCCATCCACAGTAGACTGTCCGGTGCCATACTTGTTGTCAAAATGACGCTTGGCTTTGGAATCATTCGCTGAAATCACAGGGCAACCCAGCATCCCTGCTTTTGCTAATGCCCGCATACGATTGAGCCCATCCGAGGTCTCTTCGATAACCGCCATTATATTGGGAAACCATTCTTTTTGTTTCGTTAACAGAGATACAGCCAGATCGCCACCATCATCAATGACAATATGAGGTTTATGGTTTACTGCCGCTTCCATATGACGATAGAAATCATTGTTATACACACCACGGATCGCATAAACCCGGATCTCATAATCACGAACGAGACTTGCCGCTACATCATCCTGGGTAGAAAACTGGTTGGAAGCACACAAAACTACCTCCGCACCGCCAATTTTCAGAGTTCTCATAAGATTCGCAGTTTCTGACGTCACCTGAAGGCAGGCGCTGATACGGAGTTCCGCAAATGGTTGTTCTCTGCGAAACCGTTTCCGGATTTCGCCGAGAACAGGCATGTTCTGGTCCGACCAGCGGATTCTGTGAAGGCCGGAATCGGCTAAGGAATAGTCTTTTATATCGCAATCGCTACGTTTCACTGTCCAGTTTTCCTGTTAGGTAGTTGTGATCCTTTTCGATGATACGCGGATTGTCGCCAATAGAGATGGAACACCGGGTATTGTTAGAAAACAGGATGTAATATATTCCAATCACTTCACGATTACTGTGATAAATATCAATCCCGATACTTTTCAACAAATTGGACACTGTCAGGAGTGATGGATTAAATAAGACTCTGCAAGTGTTATTGCCCTTTATCACCGAACCAGATCGGGAGATCGGCGAACCTGAGTTTCATTTCTTGCAGTAATGTTTCCCGAACCTCTTCCGCCGTACTCAGTTCAAGAACCCTTTCTGCCAATTCTTTCGATTCATCATAGGAACAGGATCGTATGATCTTTTTCACTTCCGGGATCAGGCCGGGGCTTGTGGAAAGCTCATCCACTCCGAGGCCGATCAGTAACATTGTCGCCAATGGATCGCTGGAAAACTCACCGCACAACCCGACTTTGATCCCCTGGTTATGACCCGCCTGCACTGTTCCATGGATGAGCCTCAACACGGATGGATGGAATGGAGTATGGAGATGGGCGACTTGTTCATTATCACGATCAACAGCAAGTGTGAATTGAGCTAAATCGTTTGTGCCAATGGAAAAGAAGTCTGCATGTGGCGCAAAACGTTCGGCAATGATGGCGACCGAGGGAACCTCAACCATAATTCCAACGGGAATATTTTTGTCGAATGGAATCTCTTCATTCTCCAACTGGTTCATGGTATCGTTCAGGATACTCCGCGCACGGATCAGTTCTTTTAAGCCGCTGATCATCGGAAACATGATCCGTATGTTGCCAACGACACTTGCACGCAGGATCGCACGTAACTGTTTTTTCAACATGTCCGGACGGTCCAGGCCGATACGAATGGCACGCCATCCCATGAAAGGATTGTTTTCCGAACGGATGCCGAAACCCGGGAACGCCTTGTCGCCACCGAGGTCGAAGGTGCGGATGATCAGGTGTTTTGGAGTTAGGATCTCCGCGGTACGCTTGTAGTGCTCGTATTGTTCCTCTTCCGACGGTTGCCCCCCTGAGGCCAGGAACAGGTATTCTGTCCGGAACAATCCAACACCATTGCCACCCATTTTCAACGCACGTTTGGCCTCGTCCGGGAGTTCGATGTTCCCTGCGAGATCCACGGTATGGCCGTCAATTGTCTTTGCCGGTTTTGCCTGGATATCCTTCAGCGAGGCAATAAATTCATGATACTGCTTTTCCTTGTGACGGTATTTTTCCAGTTCCGATTCGGTTGGATTCAGGATGACCTTGCCGGAATTCCCATTAACAACGATTGTATCGCCCTGGTGTATTCCATCCATGATTCCGCGTAATCCCACTACACTCGGTACGCCGAGAGTTCGGGTGAGGATCGCGGTATGACTGGTGCTGCCGCCCGCGCCGGTGATAATGCCCCTGATTTGTTCCGGGTCCAGACGGAGAACATCCGATGGACTCAATTCTGCGGTGATGAGTATGGATGGTTCCGTAACGCCGATATTTGTCTCTGTCGGATTGCCCGATAAATATCCGACCAGGCGGCGGCATACATCACGAACATCCTGAGCACGTTCACGGAACAATATGTCTTTTTGAGAGGCAAAGCTGTTGGCGATGTTTGACAATGTATTCCAGACAGCATAATCTGCAGAAATTTTTTCGCTTGTGATCAGTTCACGGATCCCGTCAAAGGTCGGTTCATCCTCTATGATCAACAGGTGAGCATCAAAAATCCGTGCGACGATCTCTCCAAGAGATGCCATCGCTTTTTTACGATGACCCTCGATATCACGTCGGGTGTTGGTAATGGAACGGTCCAGGAGCTGGATTTGAGTGTCAATATCACTCTCATCAATAGTGCGGAGAGGGATGGTCTGCTCATCACGACGTAATACTACTGCCGGACCTACGGCAATGCCCGGGGCAACCGCAAGCCCCACATGAATTTGATGCTCGTTCAAAACGGAATTCCAGTACGTTTTGTTTTACGGATATGGGATATTGTAGTGAACTTCAGTCAACAGGGAAAGCAATAAGATAAGAAATTAAACAGCTTACGCAAAACTGAGGTGGCTCGCTTGTGAGCGTTGTTCGCATGTGGTCCATTTATGCCGCACGTGTCGTTGCGAGACCTTTTTGCACGTCGTTGCGAGGTTGTACGCACGGCAGTTTCTTTTGTGCGTACAACCGAAGCAATCCCCTTCCACTCCCGCACACATTCCCACGCAGAGCCAGAACACGTCGTTGCGAACGTTTCACATGCAGTACCGTGAAACGTGAAGCAATCTCCTTCCATTACCTCTCACGTCGTTGCGAGGGATTTTGCAGAGAAGTTGTAGTTGTGCAAAATCCCAAAGCAATCTCCTGCCTGTTGTGCACACATTCCCACGCAGAGCTTGGAGCACACTTTTTCACTCCTGGGATGAGATTGCTTTGTCGGCTACACAAACAACAACTGCGTGCAGCCATCCTCGCAACGACAAAGTGGCAAGAGATTGCCGCGTCATCTGCCGGAAACAACAACGCCCCCGGCAGACAGACTCGCAATGACTGACTTGGCGAGTACGACACGATCTGCAGCCTGTCCACCGTAGCTGCTGTTTAGCGCAGGCGGATGCAGTCGGGTATCATAAAAACAAATCCCACACGGTCCGTCGGCTAACAGATCAGATGTCATGGCGTTTCAAACGGTGTGGCGTCGAACAAACTACGTAGCACCGTCCTTCAGGGCGGTGATGTAAGATATTGTATTTTTTTTCTTTATCTACCAGGCAGGAGTGCGCTTCAGCGTACTTTTCCTTCCTGTCACCAGGTAATTCCTGCCATTGGTAAACCTTCTGCAAGCACGCTGAAGCGCGCTCCGGATCTATATTAGCCTTTTCTCCACCGCGCTAAAGCACGGTGCTACGTTGTCTCTCTCCTGAATACCAGGGGATCGATTCATATGGGGACGGGTGGAAAATCGAACGCAGTGATTCCAGGGTTTCAGTGGACGAAAGTGAGTTGTAGTTGATGCGTGGCATGGGAACCGAATTTGCGTGTTGTTGTTGGCAAATCCTTTCCCATGATTAAAGCATGTATGCAGCAGTTGTGAATATATCATGAACATTCGGGTGGTCCCGGCCTGCAGTTCAAGGCGGGGTTTTATAAATGCGTTTCATACAAATCGATTGATTTCCAACTCGTCACTTCTGTTTTTTGACACCCGACCATGAAAAGCTGGTCGGGCCACCCCCGCCCCGCCGAGCCATCCAAATTTCAAAAAATCTCGCGAGGTGGGGGGACACCCCCCACACCCCCCGTCAGAACACAGAAAACAGAATTTCAGAACACAGAAACAGATAGGACTATTGGGCGGAACCAACAACACGAAAACCGTTGCTGTTGTTCCGATTGAACGGTCGATTCCCGAGGCGAGCGGCGGCACGACAGCCCCTGGTATTGCCGTACCAGGAGCCGCCCCGCAACACGCGATATTGCCCCGATGACGGTCCCTGCGGGTTGCTCTGAGGGCTGCTTGAATAGTAGTTCTCACCATACCATTCGCTGCACCATTCCCACACATTACCGTGCATGTCGTAGAGTCCCCACGCATTCGCCGATTTCTGCCCTACCGGATGAGTTGTGCTGTTGCTGTTCCCGCTGTACCACCCTGCGCCGGACAGATCCGAATCACTGTTCCCACTGTAAAAACGTGTTGTCGTTCCCGCACGGCACGCATATTCCCATTCCGCTTCCGTAGGCAGACGGTACCCCTTCCCCGGGTCGCGCTGGTTCAAGCGAGTGATAAACTCCTGGATATCATTCCAGGAAACCTGTTCGACAGGATGATTTGTATTCCCTGTAAAACGTGACGGATTCGACCCCATCACCTCCTGCCACATCGCCTGTGTCACCTCTGTTGTCATCATCTCAAACGCATCCAATGTCACACGGTGCTGAGGGCCTTCATTGTCATACCGTCCTTCTTCGTTGTTCGGCGATCCCATCGTAAACGATCCCGCCGGGATATAGACAAAACGCATGTTGGATAGAGGACCGTTGGATATCGTTCCGGCTCTCGCCAACTCCTCCTGCTCACGACGCCTGCGTTCCGCCTCTGCCGCAGCAGCTTCCGCTTCACGTTGACTTGTCTGGCAGGCGCTGATCTTTGAAGAAATAGAAGTATTGGCTCCCCCAACTTCGATTGCCCTTTCATAGTGCTGGATCGCCGACGACCAGTCGCGGTTATTCCGAGCCTGATCTCCCAATTGTTCATACCGAGCGACTTCCGCTGCCTGCTGACTCGAACGGCACGAACTGATCTTCGAGGAGATCGAGCTGTTTGCCCCACCGATCTCCAATGCCTGCTGGTAATAAGCAATCGCATCGTCATAGTCACTCTGTCCGCGTTCACGGTCGCCCAATCCTTCGTACCGATCAGCAATCTCTGAAAGACCCCGTTGTGCGCTGGTATTATCGCCATCCAGACGGAGCACTTCACGGTAGGCGTCATAGGCGTTGCCACCCGCGGGAGATGTCAGACGGTTCGCCTGCAGGTGACCGTTCGCGGCAATCAACAGCGAATCGATCCGTGATTGAAGAGTGCTCGCCTGCGCGGGTAGCGATGTCGGTTCCTGTTCGCGGTATTGAGTCGGTTGCGCTTCCGCAGGCGTGGTTTGCTGCTCTGCTATTTCTTCCGTTTGCTGGGGTGTGATCTCCTCCGTCATTTCTTCGGGCGTTGAAGGCGTTGACATCAAACGCGGCCAGAGCTGCATCCCCGCCACGACCAGCGCCACCGCCACCACCGCAGCAATCAGGAAAGGCGCTATCGACCGTTTTGTCTTCGCTGTGGATTTTTTTGCTTCGAGAGCGTCAACAAATTCCGTGGCGTTCTCAAACCGCTTGGATGGCTCTTTTTCGAGTGCGGTCTGAATCGCGGTTTGTGCGTGTGTTGGAATGCCCGGGATCGGAGGAACCTTGCTGTTGCGGTGCTGGTCGGGATAGTTGGGGCCGCGGAATGGTGGATCGCCCTTCAGCATTTCATAGGCGATGATCCCCATGGCATACAGGTCACCCTCTTTGGACGGCTCCCCCACATCCCAGATCTCCGGCGCCATGTACGGATCGGTGCCGGAAATCGTCGGCACCTTGGCGCCCGACAGCAGAATCGAGTCACGTGCCGTTTTTGACAGGCCGAAATCGCTGATCTTCAGACGGTTCTCATCCGGACGCCATAGCAGGTTGGACGGCTTCAAATCCCTGTGAATGATCCCCTTGGAGTGCAGGTAATCGAGTCCGTCAGCGATATTGCGCAACAGGGGCAGAGCGGCTTCGAGCGTAAAACGTTCGTTGGGTTGTTTGGCTCGCAGGCTGTTCAGATCGCCGCCGTCCACCAGTTCCATGATGAGGAAATAGATCTGCATATCCTCATCGAATTCCCAGATACGCACCACGTTCGGATGCGCCAGTTCAACACCGAGGCGCGCCTCCCGTTCGATCCGCTTGCGAGCGACTTCATCCGCTGTCGCGGTGGTAAAAATCGCTTTCAACGCCACCGGACGTACGGGGGAATACTTGCGGTCCTCTGCACGGAACACCGCACCCCATCCGCCCTTGCCCAGCAGGTCTCCGATCAGGTAACGTTTGATCCCCTTGTCCGGCAATTCCATCCCCAGTTCCATTCCAGGTACAATGGGCATTTCCGCGGAGTGTATCCCGAAAGGTGTACCGGAACCGCTAGGGGGAGTTTTTATCCCGGGAGGCGGTTGCGATGAATAGTCCATCGAATGATCGCCGAAGGGGGCGGCGGGTCTTATGGATTGGTGAGAAGCAGATGTGGAGGCCCCGGACCAATCTTCTGTGTCCGGGCTACTTTCCGCCTTGATTTTCGCTTCGAGTTCAGCTTTTAATTCGAGATAAGTCGATTCGCTGATTTTGCCTGCGATGAATTGTTCTTTCAGGGTGTCCAGTTGTTGTCGAGATGTGGATGCCATTCCTGGTCTCCCGAACGGTTTCTTTTTGCCATGATGCCCGGTAAAGATAGGACAATATCGAAAGGGATTGTAATAAGATGCAAGTCAGGCAGGGGTGCGGTGAATGTTTCTCCTGTGGGTGAGGGGAGGGGTGCCTGTCGCACGTCGTTGCGGGATCTTTTGCGCCACACGTCGTTGCGAGCGTTTCACATGCAGTACCGTGAAACGCGAAGCAATCCCCTTCCACTCCCGCACACAATCCCGGATAGAGCTTGGAGCACTCTTGTTCACACCTGGAATGAGATTGCAAATATGCCCTCGTTAGGTTCATCAACATGCAGTCTCGTTGATGATCTAACGAGGATTCACTCCCACATCCCGTTTTCGGCAAAGTATAGTCATCCTCCTCGTTAGTTCATACGTCTACATAAACTGCATTTCGACGTCCTGAACCTAACGAGGGCATATCACGTACCGGTCATATTGAAAACCGATCCGTCGGCTGACGGACTGGTCGGGCCACCCGTTCTAATAAAAGAACCCGATCCATCTACAAGAACCGGGTTAAAATCTATATAACGTAAAATGATCAATCTTCGAAGAATTTTTTATTCACAAGGTCAACAAGTTCTTTCATGCATTTTTCTTCTTCAGGACCATGCACCCGCAGTTCGATTTCCGAACCGTGTCCGGCGGCGAGCATCATTACACCCAATACACTTTTTCCATTCACAATATCCGCACCGCGCGCGATTTCGACAGTGGTATCCTTGTACCGGGAGGCAATTTTCACAAAACGGGAGGCAGGTCGCAGGTGCAACCCAAGCTCATTTTTTAATACGACTGTTTCAGTAATCATTTTGCTGCAGCTTACGCCTATGTTACTTGTTGATGCAAAGCAAATCCAAATTAGGAAACGTTCCGTTGAAAATAAAGAGAATTTCCATTGAAACTTGTTTTCAACGAGTTACATCTCTACTCTTTTCTGAAACCATTTATGGTAAAAAACTTCATAAGTCCTTTTTTCTCAACTTAGAGATAAAGCATTGTCAGCAGAGCGATAATCCAGACAACAACAAACCGCAGAACCGGCGATAGTTTTTTTCCAAAAGCGACAAGGATGATCAGAAGCAACCCCAGGGACGGATGAACAGGAATCGGGATGTTTGAGTCGCTGACGAGGAACGTACTGGAGAGCAGCAATCCTGAGACGAGCGCTCCCACAGTTGCCATGGGATTCACAAATTTCTGCAACGGCCATCGCGCCATCCGTAAGGGAGTGATGTACCCATACCGCCATCCATACAGTACTCCAGCGAAACGGAAAGACCAGTTCACCATCCCGAACAGAAACAGCAGGGAAAACAGGATGATGGAAACACGGATTTCATCCTGCGGAATGGTCGCAAGCAGCAGGACGGCTAATCCCAACAGCATGGGTCGCAGATGCGCCCAGAACAGCCTGTCGCCCAGAGCGCCGGTAATGGTCGAAAACCTTTGTTTGACACCGGGGACAGCATCCCCCTGGCCTTCCGCCTCCATACGCGCCACCGAACCCATGACAATACTTCCCAGGTACGGATTCGCATTAAAAAATGTAAAATGACGGAACAGGCGCTGCTTCATATCTTCTTCACCACGCGACCATCGCAGAATCACGGGCAGCACTGCCCATCCGAACCCGACACCCTGCATTCTTCCGGGGGAGAAAAGCGCCTGAAGTAGTCCGCTACGCCATCCTAATTTCCAGACAATCCCTCGTGGCGGGATATCCGGAAGGACATTTTCCATGTGTTTCATGATCCCTCCAGGTTGATCGACTGGAGGATCAGGAAAAGCAATACAAAGAACAGCGGTGCGGCAAAAATCAATGTGCGGGAACGTGTGACATGAAGCCGTGCTAACGACAACGCTCCCACAGCGACAAACAACTCAATCGGCAGGTGTGATTCGGCTTTTTGAAAGACAACAGGAATCCGGGTGATCAGCGGCCATAAGCTGACAGCGATCCGTGCAGGGATCCATCCGGCGACAATCGCCAGGACCGAATGGTTGAGGATTCCCAGCCAGATAAAACGGCTCAGTTTTTTTGTGTCGCACTCTTCAACGGCAAGATCAACAATCGGCATCAGGCGATCATTGATATTTCTCAGGATCCTGGTGAGATATCCGCCAAGGAAAGCGGTCGCGGCGCCCCACAGTATGCCATACAACAAAGGCCATCCTGTATAGGGAAACAGATTTGAGGATACGGCGGATGCCACCAGCGCAGCGGTAAAACCGCCGATACCGAGATGAGGGGGGATACGGCCGCCCAGGGGGAGATGATCGATCCAGAAAAGCTGCAGCATGATCCCGGCGGCGAGACCTGCCTGCCAGTTTCCGAAAAGTGAGCCAGTCAGAGTACCGATGACTACAGGTTGGCCGAGCATGGTTTGGAAGGCTGCGGTCGAATCCAGTTCCGCCAGGATGACCAACAACGCTGCTACCAACCATATCCAGCCAAAAGATTCCATTTAACGGTTCCGTGATATCATGAAATCCGCCCAGGATTTCAACAAGTCCCTGTACTTGCTGGGTGGGAGGATGTCAAGTTGTGGATATGCCTTTTCAAGGTGCAGTTTTGCACGGTCCTGTGTCAACTCGACACCTCCGCGACGCACGAGGATTTCCACGACTTTGTGTACATCTGCTTCGCTGGCGTCCGGATTGCCTAATGTCGCTTCAATCAACGACTTTTCATCATTGTCCGCCTCATTGTAGGCGAAAAGGATCACAGTTGTACGTTTGCCTTCACGAATGTCGCTGCCAACAGGTTTTCCCAGCATCTTCGAATTGCCGATTACACCCAGTACGTCATCCTGATGCTGGAAAGCAATGCCGCAATTACTTGAGAAACTCTCCAGGGCTTTTACATGAGGATTGTCCATTTCCACTTTTCCCAGCCCGATCAGCGCTCCCGCACGGGCGCAGAAACGGTACAACACCCCGGTTTTTTTCCAAAGCATGTCTTCGATGTCTTCCACGTGGAAACTCGAAATCGGCATGTGGGAAAACTGGAGGTCGAGGATTTCCCCTTCGACCAGCAGGTTCAAAACTTCCGTGTCCAGGTCGTTGATCAGATGGAGTGTAACTGCCGGATCGAGGTCGCCGAATCGGCTCATCTCGGTCATCATCGAAATACCCCAGCCATGCTGGACATCGCCCGCCAGTACAGCCACGCTGACTCCGTAATGAGCGGCTTCTTCCACGCTGAGCGCAGGAAAACGTTTTTGAGCGACCTTCCTGAAACGTTCGTGGACCGTGTCCTGCCCGCGACGCATGTCGTCACGGTCAATGATGTCATCATGGACAAGTGTCCAGGTATGAAATATCTCAACTGCAGCAGCGGCGGGAATGGCTGTTTCCTCTTTCCCACCCAGGGCGCCGCAACTCCATAATAGGATCGCCGGACGAAGCCGTTTTCCTCCACTCGCAGCGTACAAGGTGACGGCTTCTTCCATGTCTTTCGGATTAAACCGCTCCGAGAACCGCTTGGAGAACAGGTATTTATGCAGAATTTTCGCACGGCTTTCAAGTTCGGATATAAACATCTCGGGCGCCTGGACGGACATAAGGTCTTTTCTCCTGTAATGGAAACCGCCAAAAGCTACGATATGTAGAGAAATGAGTCAAGCATGTTCTCACCTGACCCCATTTCAACGAGAAAAAAGCAGAGTTTTTTTCGTCCCAACTTCATTTCCAGTGACAAATTCATTGATCAAGTGAGGAGCACACTTTCGCCGAAAGTGTGTCGCCTTTTCGTTAGTGACGTAGCGGTCTATTATAAATCGTTCACGCCTCCGGTAACTCTTAACATCAACCATTGAACCTGAATACTATTGAAGTGAGTTGTGTCATCCATTACTGTCATTGTCATTAAACTGCGGCTCCCTTTCATCGAAAGGGAGCTCCTGAAAACGCACGCTTCAGATTATTTCAGTTGGAAGCGCCAAAAGTGTGTCGCTGTCTTGATAAAAATAATGGTACAGTCGAATATAAATGGAGCAGGCTACGGTTACATCAACCTGTAACAATCGACTCAGGGCTCAAATGTACAGTTGCAATATCTTTTCTCCCTCCAAATCTTACGCAAAAACATACTATTCAGGCAAAAAATATGCTTCAAGGATTTGACATTCTGCATATCTTTATATACATTGCAATTACGAATAATATTGTGTGAATCAGCTCCATAAACATGATTCATCGACACCCACGTCGATATGCAACCAGGCACTGCTCACCTAATGGAAGCGAGGGAGGAAATCTCTATGCTGTATGATCTCAATGGCGCCATCATTACTTCCATGCCTGATGAAGCATCCTTTCGCCACTACCGCAGCAGGATCACCGATGAGGAATATGCTGCCATCCAGGCGGAACTCCATCTGCTCTTCGAAACCACGCAGACCTTTTCCTGCTCCAAGGTCCCTCATTACAAATGGGAGGGAACCTCATTGATGCCCATTTACCGCGCCTGTTACCATGACTGGGTGGAAGCGCACCACTTTTTCGGGCAACTGGTCTGGGTAATAATGCAGCAACACCCGAAATCATGGTACTGCCGTAACGAAGTACCAGGTGGTGATAATCCCGCTCATGCAGTTTTCTTCCAACGTGCCGATCATTTGAAACAGTCAGATACTGCAAAACAGCGTATTGCTTCAGAATGAAGCGGTAGTAGGGGAAGAAAAGTGTGGCCCGGACGTTCCACCGTCCGGGAAAAAAGACGGGTGGCCGATCTGTTTTCCAAGGTCGTGTATCAATGGGTGATCGTATTTGCTGCTTACAAAAAAAAATGTGGCTTTGGTGTCCCACCGTCCAGAAAAGAAAAATTCCGAACAACACACTAACCAACCTCCTCAGAGCATATTCCGAAATTCTTATATTTTGTTGCCGCATTTCATTTGTAATTTCAATTATTATATATAGATTGACCATATTATAATTAGATCGACCACATTTTTTACAGTTTCCCATCATTCCACAGGCGAAATGAATGACTGTTCCCGCACCATCTGTTGATGATCTCCTGCAAGGAGTACGGCCAATCGGGCTGTTAACCATCCTGCGCGATGAACACATCAATGAATTCATCGGTGATATCCAACGGGTGAGTGTGTCGAAAGGGGAAGTCCTCATCGACCAGGATGTGCCCGCCACCGATGTGTATATCGTGATTTCCGGAGCACTCCAGGCGGTAATGACAATGAAGGATGGCGCCGAAACAATATTCGGGGAGATCAAGCCAGGCGAACCGGCGGGGGAAATGCAGATCTTCACTGGCGGAAAACGGAATACCAGTGTTGTTGCTACCGCAGACACCGACCTGATCAAACTTCCCAAAGCGACGTTTGAGAAAATGGCGGTCCTGTCCCCAAGGATTGTAAAACGTATGGCGGCGATCAGTCGTCGACGGTTGCGGAAAAACCAGGTGACGATCATCCTGTCCAACTTCCTGGGACCATTGGAAGCAGTAAACCTGGATTTCCTGCACAAGAATACGGAGTGGGTGTACCTGAAGCGTGGGGAATCCTTGTTCCGTCAAGGCGATCCGGGGGAGTCGCTGGCGGTGCTGATCAGTGGACGACTGCTGGCGGCGGTACAGGATAATGAAGGAGCGGAACGGGTGGTTGGGGAAATCACCCAGGGGGAGCTGGTCGGGGAAATGTCCATCCTCACAAACGAGCCACGGACCGCTTCGGTCCATGCCCTGCGTGACAGCCTGCTGGCGGTGTTGTCCAACAAAACCATTGAACAGATCATCATGAAGTACCCGCAGGTGATGATGTACACCACCCGTACAATTATCGCACGCTTGACCAAATCGATGCGCGCCGCTCCCCAAAAACGGTTGATGACCAGCATTGCTGTGGTGCCCGCCAATCCGGATGTGCCACTCAGAGAATTTGTCGATCACCTGGAAAACGCATTGTCCCGGTACACTCCCACCCTGCGGTTGAACAGTGAACGGCTGGACAGTTTGATCGGTATCCAGGGAATCGCCCAGACCAAGGAGGGCAATCCCTATGACGGCCGTCTGTCCACAGCCCTGGCAGAGCAGGCGACCCGGCAGCAACTGATCATTTATGAATCGGACCTGCGTACGACGCCGTGGACCCGTCGTTGCATTCGCCAGGCGGACCAGGTGCTGATCCTCGCCAGCGCGCATGGCAACTCGGCGCCGGGGGAGATCGAATACGAACTGCTGGACTTTGATACGGACATCACTGCCGCAGGACGGACCCTTGTGCTGCTGCATCCCGATACCGAGGAATTGCCCACGCATACCGCACGCTGGCTGTCGGTGAGGAAGGTGGATGCCCATTACCATGTCCGTACGGGACGAGAGGATGATTACCAACGGTTGGCGAGGATTTTTACCGGCAATGCCATCGGCCTGGTGCTTGGCGGAGGTGGAGCGCGCGGGCTGGCACATCTCGGCGTGATCAAAGCCATGCGTGAATATCAGATCCCCATCGACATGATCGGCGGGTGCAGCATCGGGTCCATCATTGCCGCGCAACCGGCGATGGACTGGGACCAGGACTACATGATGAAGCTGAACTCCCGGTTTTTTGTGGACGGCAAACCTGTCAGCGATTTTACCCTGCCCGCGCTTTCCATCGTAAAAGGAAAACGTCTCGAGCAATACCTCCAGAAAGGATTCGGCGACACCCGGATTGAAGACCTGTGGATCACCTATTTCTGTGTATCCAGCAACCTCTCGAAAGCAGACCTTGTGATCCATAAAAAAGGTCTACTTTGGCAGGCCATCCGTAAAAGTATTTCCATTCCGGGGGTATTTCCGCCGGTGCTGGAGGGCAATGACCTGTTGATTGACGGTGGCCTGTTGAACAACCTGCCGGGCGACATCATGCAGAGGATGTGCAAAGGACGAGTGATCGCTGTTGATGTCAACCCGAAACTGGATTTTATCATTCATGACAAAACCCTGCCGTCGCCATGGGAAGTGATCCGGTACCGTATGCTGCAAACATCCAAAGAAGGAACCAACGTTCCCTCGATTTTAGATGTGCTGACACGGTCGACCATGCTGGGCAGTATCCACAAAACGGACGATGTGAAGTCCAATGTGGACCTCTACCTGAACCCACCCATTGATCAATTCAACATGCTCGAATTTTCCTCACTGCACAAAATCGCCGAGATCGGCTACCAGTACGCCAAAGAAGAACTCCCGAAGTGGAAAGCGAAACAGGCGGTGTTGTAGCGTGGCCCTACTGCGTGCAGTAGGGTTTCATAGCATATAACGGTATCAAACGCAGGAAATATTTGTAGCCAGGAGATTCCACCTTACGGGGATCATCGGAGTGTAAAGTGTTATAAAGCGGCTGGCCCTATAAGCCTTAGTGACGCAGAAACGAGCTAATGGGGTTTCGAGGTCGTGGACACACACTGTATACTACAGATGTCTTCCAATTTCCAGCTAAAATGCACGTCTTCAAAGCAATAATTTCACGCGAAACGATGAAAACAGTGAATATTTTGCGATTAAATTCTGGTTTTCAGACAAGAAAAACATCCTGGCAAAATGACAGGACAAGAATTTGGGGAATATCAGACCCTTAAAAACGAGATTCAGCAAACTAGAACACTCGTGAAATTTCCGGGCTAGGATCTTGCAGAACACCTTAAGCGTGACTTCGTCCCGCTATTTCTGGATTCCCGTTTTCACGGGAATGACATATTTGTGATGAATTTAGAAGTAATATTGATATCAGGAGTGGACAGTTTTAATCCAATACACCGGAATCGGTTTTTTCTTCGCCATTGCGACCACATCCGCGGTTCCGCCTTTCCCGCGCGACGGTTCCCCATCCCAGACCGCGATCAGCACTTCCGAATGGTCTACCAGGTATTCCCCCGCTTCGTAGTAAGCATTCGCACGTTCTTCTACCACTTGATCCTCAGGGAAGTGATCGGATAGCGGAGAATGCCGAAGAAACACAGGATTGTCATCCAACGCCAACAGTTCCTCGAATTCGGTGATGGATTTTTCTGCTTCGGATTGTGGTTTCGGGGCGCCATCCACAGTCAGACGAAAATCCTCGCAGTATTCTTCGGGTATAAGTGGGAGGATTGCTTTCAAACGGGAATGGGGACGGCGCAAAACCTCTCGTGCCACCAGACGGTCCGCGCCTTCTGCGAGCATCGTCACTACGACCAGTTCCTTCAACTCATTGCCCGTCTGCTGGAACTCTTCGTGAACACTATCCAGGGCTTCATTGATCCGCATCCGAAGTGCATCTGTGTCAACGAGAAACCTGTGCCCCGTCACACCGATACGCAAACGATTGGGACTTGGTTGTAGCTCATTGCATCTGAGTTCATTATCCGAATGTTCCATTGTCTTTTCAGCCGTTCATCATTCGTATCACATCTCTGTTATCGTTCATTCGGATCATGAATCATTGGATCCCAGTGGCACAATCTTGTAGCCAGCGACTTCAGCCATCACAGGAATATTCCGGATATTGAGCCTGTCCAGTTCCTTGTAATTTTCCGACAGCTCTGCATACGGAATCAGGCAATCATGTTGTCGATTTGCCCTGTATTTCTTTTTTTCTTCCTTGTCTGCAGTTATGGGCGCCCTGGTCCAACCGTTGGCAATTTTGACATCCATCCAGGCATTGTGTTCCTCTTCAGCGAGGAGTTCCATCTGGTTCTCAAGAATCTCAGACACATTCGAAATGGTCGAATGGTTTTCATCCTTTGAAAGCGCCAGGCCGACCAATCCCAGAAGGTAGGGAATACGTTTGGCGGCTTCGAAATTGTCTGCTTTGGCTTCTTCCGAAAGTTCATCGAAACCTTTGTTGTAAGCGTTTTTCCTGTCCACCTTTTTTACCCAGGCTGCGTGAGTACCACGTGCTATGTTTTCGATGTGTGCCTGGAAATCACCGGGGCCGTCCAGTGTATCCCGGAATATGTCCGCTTCCTTCACATTCATATCGAGGATTTCATCCGACGGCAACGCAGACCGCTGGTAGGAAGCGCCGCTCCCCAGTTTGTCAGTCGTCAACTTGACAGTCGCTACAATCTTTTCCATGGACCGTGCGCCATACATATAGTGCCCCGCATCTAACAGCGCGGCCAGTAATCCATGATCGATGTTCAAACGCTTACAGTTGCTCTTCGGTTTCATCAGGCCCAGCCAGACACGCAGCAGGATCGCACGGCGTACCGGGAAACAGACATCAGAAGGATCGTCTTTCCACGCATCGTCTATGTAATCGAAAACCTGTCGAGGATTCGGACCTAACACATTCAGGCTGCCATGCATACGGCTGATAAAATCCGGGCCTTTTTTCAGGATAAATTCTGCCTTGGCCTTTTCATTCGCTTCCTTACGTGCTTTTTTCTTTGATTCATCCTTAATGTCTTCAAATACTTTCTTTTCCGGTGGTCCGAAATTATCGATATGGTAGGTGGTGGCCCCGGCAAACACAAACACACATCGTCCAATCGGATGGGTGAGCTGTCCTTCCTGGAAAACACCATCCTGCATGGGGGCGAGCAGGTACTGCAACCATTGATAATTGCCGGAATCGAATTCATCCCAGAATACCACCGGGAGCTTGCCTTCCAGAACTTTGTCACGTACCTGGTGAAATGCTCCGATCAGGTCATTGGGGTCTTTGAACTGGGACAGGTTGAATTCAAGAAATGCCTGCTGATCCTTCTCGATAATGGATTTCGCTACCTGTTTGATCCCGAACGATTTTCCAGCTCCGGGAGGGCCGAACACCGCAATCGACAACGGTTTGGTTTCATTTTCCTTCTGTTCGTATTCCCGGAACAGCCGTTGAATATTCCCAAGAGCTTCGATCTCATCACGGTCTACGGTAAAGAGATATCCGAACTGGGAATAGGGGACTGATCCGAGTGCATTTAATCCGAACAGGGCGACACGACGGGCTAATCCATACAACGGTTGCTGCTTTGCACGATATTGATCGCCCGATTCGAGGATACGCCAGGCGTTGTTGTCTATGTCGACATCAATGGAACTGAAACTTCCCAGTTTCTTCCAGTTAATGTGCAAATGATCGAGCTGGACTGTTTCCGACAAATCCTTCTTTCCGGAGAGGATGAATTTGGTGAGGATGCCGGTTGGAGGGGTCGGGGTGCTGTCTTTTACCGATCCATTCCCAAGCGCCTGGTATACACGCATGGAAATCAAACCGTGTTGAATTGCTTCACCGAGGTCCACATCGGGATTATTCGGAAACTTCATTGCAAGTTTTGTTGCGATTGAAGCTGCGAAAACGGAGGAGATATTGTCGGTATTTTCCTGTGCTTCGCCTGAGCCCTGCCACCATTCGCCTTCCATATGGCCCGGATCGAAAAACAGGGTTACCTTCCAGTCGGGTATCTCACCGCCCTTCACTTTTGTCCTTGTCATCCATACGGCACCATCGGTGGCGAATGGAATGACAACATGCTTCGCGCGACGCAGGCTCAACAATACAGGACTTTGGATCAGTTCACGAAAGAGGTCTTGCGCAGTGCGTTCCCAGGAGATCCCCTTGCTGACACGAATATCGGTTTTACGCAGGTCATCCAGGGACAGTACCACAACAAGTCTGTCCGCCAGGTCGAGTGTGCCGATCATTTCCCACCAGAAAAAGCCTTTTGCCACCGGGCTGTCAGTGTTCAAGACAATCCACTGAGGAACATGTACTTTCTTTTTCCCTCTCTTCTTTTCCGGTCCTTTGATTTTTTGCAGCCATTCGGGGACATGGCACCGGTAGTTGCAGACATGGTCTTCCACCAGGATAACATCGGGCTTGTATGTTGCTGACGCCGGTTCCGGTAATGATACTTTCGACGCGTCAATACTTTCCGGCAGTTTACCGATGGGCAGAGAACGCATGGCCCGCCACACCTTGGCGTCTCGATCATCATCCTCTTTACCCAGTTTGCCAAGAGGGGATGGTTGCCAGAGCACGGAGTGCGGAGTATCTATAAAATCATCTGATATCTCAAACTTCACTTCCAGCAGTTCTGGAGAAGATGCAGCCTGCAAACTTGTAGCAACAGCCTGTAGTAGATCGTGAGCGATTCCTGCACCACCTGTTGAAGTGAACATCCTGGGTGGAGATTTCTGGAATGGTTGCGTGCAGCCTTCAGGAGAAAGGTACAGATCAAAATTGATATGGTAATCGCCGGAAACAAGAATACGGTGGGTGCTCATGGTGATATGTCCCTGTAAAATGAAATTGTTGAGTATGAAAGTGAGTGTAATATACTGCGACAGGAGAGAAAAATGGACAAATAGCACTTGTGGATTCAGATAATCAACAAGATGCTCTATGAGCAAACAGTAAACCGTATAGTGTCATGATATCCTGTAGATGACTGCATTTCTGGTATCAAGAATTTGCCTTACTTTTCCCTTCGAATATCTTCACAATCACATACGCGATCAGGGCAAAGAGGAAAAAGACCAGCAGCATCCATGCGATCCCCTGCAGGGTCCCGATGATAGTACGGTAGACCTCAAGAATCCAGCGATCTGTATTCAGGACAAGTGCTTCGATTACCTCACCGCCACGAGATTCTCTCGGCATGATATACCGTTCCAGGTCCCAGACACGAACTCCGCTGGAAATTCCCACGACATAAATCGCGAAAACGAGATAGCGAAGCCATGCCGAACTGATGTCTTCCGCGATGATCCGCACAAGGATCTTCTGCATGGCGGAATAAAAGATGCGGGTGACAATAAAGGAAACCAGGAATGCGATGGCAAAGGTGA
The DNA here is from genome assembly GCA_963674515.2 of bacterium. Classification (GTDB taxonomy): domain Bacteria; phylum Electryoneota; class Electryoneia; order Electryoneales; family Electryoneaceae. The sequence continues at coordinate 149,793 of CAXXQY010000009.1, read as the reverse complement.
CGATTAGAAGAAGGATAAACATGGTACACCCCTTTCGTTTATACTTTGAGAGGGTAATATCATTGTTGTACTACATGTTTATATTATTGTACCTGCTGTAGATATGATTCTCCAAATCGCTTATCGAGTTTTTTAACGCATCAATATTAACACTGTCAAATGGAATAATGCCAAAACTGCTATCTCTTAATCGTATAACATCATATAATCCTTCACAATTAATACGTTCCAGATCGCATCTTATTTCTTCGTTTCTAGACTTTAAATAACCATTAAGTAGATTTTTACATTGTTCTTCATTTAATTGTTCAAGTAAATACAATGATACAAGTATTAATTCAGTGATAAAAACAGTTGTGTTGATGTATATATGCTTTTCTTCTATCTGAAGGTGTGAATCTTTTGCTTTTACTCGATGAGATAAAGAGTAAGAATATTCTCGCTCTTTTCCGTGCATTCCATATACATGAACAAGGCAAGTTCTGAGTTCCCATATCCCATTATGAATGTTATCATCAGTATATTTTTCATTGAGTTTTGCAAAGTTATTTAGCGCTTTTTTGTATTTTTCTCCGTTATGCTGGTTATCTCTTGTAGGATCAATGATATAGGTCAAGTAGTCCACTGTGCATATTGCTAAGACGAATGCACCAAGTTGACTGTTGCCATCGACAGCACGCAGAATATCCCGGATTGGTCCTCTAAAGAACCTATAGATTAATTCGTTCTTCCGCATATTACTAACCTTTTAAGCTTTATAAAGAAATTTACATGTTTATTGGTAATAATGCTGTTCAATTATCCATTACTCTCAATTCTTCCCGGATGATCGTTCCGTTGGCAACGGAAGCGCCTGCACGGTTGCGAAGTGCATTTTCACATACCGGTGCAGGTCATTTGGTGATTGCCGGAACAGGCGTTTCAAGTCTTTTACTGCAGGGGAGCCGCTGCCGGCATGAGGACGCCATCCTATTCGTTCCTCCATACGGTCCAAGGCGTGTTCAAAACGGTCCCGCGCGAGGATCGCTCCCGCAGCAACCGCCGGATTGGATTCCGCTTCCGGGCGAAGGAGCAGGGGGACATGTTTGACTGCGGGATCAAGATAGGGAATAATCCGCTTTTGATCACCAAAACGGTCCACGACCGCTGCATCTATCCCTGAATGGCGGTTTTCCAGTTCAGCGATAGCGTTCGCGTGAGCCCATCCAAGAAGACCGTTAATGCCGCCCTTTGGTTTGAAGGTGGAATACTCGGAATTGTACCATGCGGGATCGAGTTCCACAACCGCAATCCTGTCTTCAAACTCTTCATACAGTTTATCCGCAATTGCCCGGACCTGCGAAATGGCGAGTTGTTTACTGTCGCGTACACCCATTGCAACCAACGTTTCCGCTGTTTCACGATCCGCGACAAAACCACCTACTACCAGGGGACCGAAGGTGTCGCCCTTGCCCGCTTCATCTGTGCCAATCCAGCATTTCAGTTTCTGTTCAAATGCAGGCAAAGATTCCCAGGAGAAAACAGTAGATACCGTTGTATGATTTCCCTGGCGCCGGTTACTGGTAGCAGCAGTGTTTCCAGTCGCCTTCGCCACCAGTTCTTCCAACAGGGCAGACGCCTCACTTTCGCCTTTTCCATTGGGGACAAAAGAGAACTTTCTTTTCTTCTTTGAATGGTACAAGGCGCCGCCAACACTTTGTCCCATCAGGTGAAGGGTGAGTTTTACGCCGTATTGAATGGGTTCTATCTCGACGATTCCATCCGAATTTCCGGCATGGTCTCGGAGTCTGTCTATCGCATGTTGTAGTATAGGATCAGTGATTTTCATGCATCGAAGATGTAATCCTGAAGTCCAACATGCAAGAGACAGAGAGGTTTTCCGGAGAAAGGGGTAGCATTCTGTTTTTAATTTTGTATCTTCTGCGCCGATTTCATACAATGATTAAGAGTGACAAACGTTGAAAACCACAAATCAATCGTCAGGATAACAATAGTATGTGATTCGGGTTTTTGTGGAAGGTACAGCAGGAAAGTACGATGGAAAGTGCATTTTTCAGTTCACCATGGTTCACATATGGTATCATCCCGGTCGCGATTTTTTTTGCGCGAGTGTTCGATGTGAGTATGGGAACCATCCGCATGATATTCATCTCGAAAGGGTTGAAACTCCTTGCGGCAGTTATTGGTTTCTTCGAAGTGCTTGTATGGATTATCGCGATCAGCCAGATCATGCAGAATCTTACAAATGTTTTTACCTATATCGCCTATGCAGGAGGTTTTGCTACGGGAACCTACCTTGGAATATTTCTTGAAAACCGGATTGCATTCGGGAAGGTGATTGTTCGTGTTATTACAAGACGGGATGCAAATGATCTCATTGAGGAAATCAAGGATAAACATTATGGTGTTACTAAAATCGCCGCCGAAGGGAGTACCGGTGAAGTAGCATTGCTGTTTATGCTTGTGGAACGTTCCATGGTCAATGAGCTGATTAATACGATCCACCAGTTTAATCCCCGGGCCTTTTACACGATCGAGGATGTTCGATTTGTCAGTGAAGGGATTTTCCCCGACAACTCAAACCGGAAAATTCGAATACACTGGCCTTCATATCGAAGAGGACGGAAGGGAAAATAGTTCAGGAACTCTTTCGATGGGGGTATTCCAACTCATTGTAACAGGTCGGACAAATTCCGTGAGAAACTGTAAATTCCAGTACATCCGTAATGTATTTGATCCCGTCGAGCCATCTTCCTGTCTTTTTATCACGGATACGCTTACAGTATGAGCAGGACGTGAGCACTTCATCCTGCTGAAAACCTATGGCACGCACGAGAAATCGTGTAATAGCCGCAAAACGTGCTTGAATCCATTCTATTTGACGATTTATATCAACTACTTCATCTACACCCTCGTCCAGGATCAATGATTCACTTTTATCATTATCAGAAGGACGAACTATAATGTAATAAGGGTAAAGACCCTTCTTTAATGTGCGAATCCACTGCGAGAACTGCGTAGAGTCCTTTTCCATTTCATTTGATCCGGAAATGATCAAATGAACCGGCTCTTCAAATGTCAGAAAGTGAAATCTGTCGTCGGGCATGCCTTCAAACAAACGATACCCCAAATCTCGAAGCACAGGGGTAAGAATCAGTCGATCTTTTTCTTCCAGGCGCAGTAATAATGCATTCATTTAGAACACCTCTTATGGTTCGTTCTTGCAAGGGCAATTCATGTGCCATTGAGAAATGTATCACTTTGTTTATTACTCTTATGGAGAGAAAACCTGCGGGTGTCCAAGAGTATGACACTATGATTTTGATCTGATCACATTTGGCTTACGCAGAACATCCACAAGGAGAGCGAGGGAAGCTGCCATTGGGAAAGCGGCCGCAAGCGGGAAGATCAAATGAAGAGTCTGGCTTAATCCGGAGATGTGCCCGATAATCATGGTTGAGAATGCGCCACCTGCATCCATCATACCAGTAACCAGCGCCACTGCGCTTCCGCCCTGGGATTCGGGGGCAAGACTGAAACCCAACGCTGTCACAGCGGGGAAAGTGAAACCATGTGCGATACCACAAAGAACACCGGCAACAATGATCCAGAATAGTGTATCGCCGAATTCAAGGAACACCAGTCCTGCACCGTATAAAAAGAAATTGGGAATAAGAATTCGTCGCAAACCGAACCTGTCGCCCCAATGACTTGCCACAAGCCTGACGAATATTCCGGCGGCGCTGAAACCTGTAAAAAACAGGCTGAAACCTGTGATCCCCTTTCCCAGGGATACCGGTGCGAGGAAAGCACCAATATTGGTCCATGCCGCTGCGTGACACACAGCAAGACCGAAAACCAGCATCATTCTTCTGGATAGGAGCAGTTTGCCAAACCCTTTGATCGCCTGGGAATTCTTCTTCGCTTTGATTACGTCAGGAGGGCGAATAAAGGCTTCCACGATCAGAGCAACTGCACAAAAAGCGCTCATGGCAATAAAAAAAGTTGGAAATCCGTTTTCAGCCACCATTCGTTCGCCAATAACCGGCCCGAAAAGGTGCGATACCATTCCCGCCATGCCATATTTTGCCACTGTTTCATTCCGGCGACCGGGAGGTGCGGATTGGGCTGCAAGAGTGAAGTAGGATGTAAAATGTGCACCGAAACCGATTCCCTGGAAAACTCTTATAATCCAGACTGTCAACGTTAACCCGTATTCATACTGGAGATAAAATCCAAGTGGTGTTAAAGTCATTAACAGGGCACCGAGCATAAGCACCGGTTTGGCGCCAATCCGGTCAATCATCAAACCTATCAATGGTCTTGAAACCACTGCAGCAAATGGATACAGGCCCATGAACACACCGATGACTTCAACTCCGGCTCCGGATTCCTGGATATAGAGAGGGTAGAGGGCATTATTGCTGAAGTTTAATGCCATGAAAATTTTGGCAGTGAAGGCAAAAAAGAAGGAGCGTGTCAGTAGCCTGGTTTCGCCCACGCAGGGTCTCCGGTAAGGTTTCGCATGAGAGGGAATATACGTTTTTACGCGCGATAACCCAAGCGCAGGATATGTGACTGAATTAATGAACCCTATTCATAACGGATCATATCTGTTGGATTGGCCTGTGTGGTACGCCATACCTGCATGGAAACAGTACCGACAGCAAGCAGGATAGTGAAAACACCGGCAAGAGGGAAAATCCACCAGTTGATTGAAATATGGAAATGGAAATTATCTAACCATTGTTTCATAATCAGCCATGCCAGAGGCCATGCAAGCAGGTTGGATAACAGGACAAGAACACTGAACTCTCTGTTCAGCAGGGAAAGCATTTGCAGAGAATTAGCGCCAAGGACTTTACGGATGCCAATCTCCTTGGTACGCCTTTCAGTGGAATACGCTGTTAACCCAAGCATACCCAGGCAACCAATAATGATCGCCAGGATAGTGAATACGCCAAGGACTTTCTCCGCCTGAAGTTCATTATGGTAGGTCCGGGAGAAATTATCGGCAACAAAAAAATACTGAAATGGCTGCTCAGGAACGATTTCAGACCATAATCGTTCCATCTCTTCCATTGTCTCGTCTATCATATCCGGTGATAATGATACATTGATATACTGGTTACGGTTTTCAATCCTGAACAAAACCATGGGATGATAATCGGAATGTAGTGAGCGATGGTGGAAGTTCTCAATCAATCCAACCACGGTGTTTGCCCTGCCCCAGAAATACAATGTCTGTCCAACAGGATCTTCCCAACCGACCATGTCTGCCAACTTCTGGTTGACGACAACCGAAACCGGCTCATTGTTATTCCGGAAAGCATCAGCAGGATGATTGGCTTCATCAATAAATCGTCCTTCCAGGAGCTCGAGATCGAACAATTCCATCCCGGAACCATCCAGGTCGAGAAAATGTGAGATATACGTAACATCGCTTCCATCAACAGTAACATTGCTTTCCCAGTTTCCCAGACCTGGGATTCCTCCGGAAATGGAAACACGCTCTATTCCGTGCAGATCCGAGATACTCTGGGCGAATGTTTGAGCTCGTTGTGCGCCTTCTGGAGTTGAAGCATTGATAGAGATTATGTTGTCTGTAGTATAGCCAAGATCTTTGGTGCGCATGTAATGCAACTGGTTAAAAATAACAGTGATGGCTATGATCAGGAAAATCGTTGCAACAAACTGAAATATGACAAGGCTTTTTCGAAGATAGTTCTTTCCGGGAGTACCAATTGCTTCGCCCTTCAATACTTTCGATGGCCTGAATGATGATAGTACAAGTGCGGGATAAATACCGCTGGCTGTTCCAATTATCACTGTAAGAGCAGAAAGCGCCAGGATAATTTCCAGATTGTTCAGGGAAAAAGTAATGGGTCTGCCCACAAGATTGGAGATTGGAGCTTTTACGAGTTCAACAAGCAGGACTGCGAAAACCATGGCAAGTGCTGTAATTGCAGTGGACTCGCCAAGGAACTGAAAAATGAGGTTCGAACGTTGTGCACCCACCACTTTTCGCAAGCCGACTTCTTTTGCCCGACTGATCGATCTTGCTGAAGCGAGGTTGATATAATTCACGGAAGCAATCAGAAGAATAAAAACGGCAACAACGCTGAAAGAATACACGTAGGTCGCACTGCTCTGACGCCAATTCACCTGGTTTGTCACATGGCCTGAGTGCATGTGAAGTTCAGAAAACGGTTGAAGGTAAAGGGTCACATATTCCTGGTCTTCCCGGTCATTCATCAATTGCATCGCCTGTTCGATGACTGCATTCGGGTCAGCACCAGGGGTAAGGCGCAGGAATGTCGTCAGAAAATGATCATTCCAGGTTTGCAGGTTCGCATTTGCTGAATGAGCAGGAAAAATCATGGACGGTTGAAAAAAGGAACCCGGCTCAGGAATATCGTAAACACCAGTCACAGTCCGTAATGGGTGTTCTTGAAGATCGTTTTCATTGTACGGTTCATTTCCATTAATAAGCAGTAGTGTTTGACCGATGGCATTTCCATCGGGAAACAGGGATTCTGCAATATCAGCACGCAGGACAACAGAATTGGGATCGGTCAGAATAGCGGATCGGTCATCGCAATCAATCGGGTAGCTGAATACTTGAAAAAATGTTGAATCGGCAAAATAGGTATCCCAGAAAAAACGGCTGTCGTCGCCTTCCTGGAGCTGATTAATATTGCTGTCGAAAATTCTTGCGAACATTTCAACTTCAGGAAGATTGTCCATCATGGCGGGAGCGAACATCGGGCATGTATTGGAGATATGCTGTACCTCCGTGTCCGGGAACGCTAAAATCTGGTTAATACGGAAAATATGATCCTGATCTTCGATAAATGAATCCCACTTCAAATCTTCAAGTACATAGGAATTGATTATCAAACAGGAAGCGATGCCAAGACCAAGGCCGAAAACATTCAACAGCGAATAACCCCAAAACCGTTTTATGGTACGGTAGCTTATAAGCAGGTAATTCCAGAGCATTAATAACCTCATGAATAAACATTCTCAACAAAGGCAATATGCATACCGAAATAGTAATATCCTAACATCTTGTTACAAAGTATCTTAAGAATCCGACTTCATAAGGAATGTTCGTAAACGTACACCTTTCTGAACAAAGCCGTACACTTTCAGGCATTTCCGAGTATTACCTGATAATCATTAGTGATGAGAAGATGTAAAATGAACGATTACTTAGACGATTCATCAAAGAATACCGGTATAAAACCGGGAAAGACTTTATTTATTTTCTTTATTATGACTATTGAGTATATATACGGAATGATAATGCATTATATTTTTACACTCAAGCTATGTAATTCAGTCCAATACAGTTTGTTGAAGGTGTCGAATCTGCGAACCTGAAAGCAGGAGTATGGCTGATTTGCTGAAAAAAAAGTTAAGAACAGTAAAAGGAAACACTGAACAAAATACTGCTGGTTCGGTTGAGGAAAAGTCCAGACCGCAGGAAGTGAACGAAACTACGTTCCAATCCGCTCTCTTTTACCATTCCAACCTCCCACAAGCTGTTGTTGATGCTGATACCTATACGGTTCAGCAGGCAAATGAAATCTTTGCCGAAGTTTTTTCTTTTCAGGTGAATGAAGTTCTGGGAAAAACTCTGCAGGCAATGATCAATCAGGAAGATCCCACTATCAAGTTTGTACCTGGTTTTCATGATACATCAGGTGAAGTTATTGTACCGTTAAAAGAACGTGATGGTCGTATTACCCATTATCGTATCATCTATACAGCCGTACTTCTGAATGATCGAAAATTCTATCATCTGATATTTCTTACGTACTACACTGATGGATTGTCACCTTTTAATGATGAGATTTACAAAACCTACCTCGAGCGCAGCTCAGAAGCTATCTGGTGTTATTCTTCCGGTCTTCCATTAGAAACAAACAAACCTGTTGAAGAACAAATTGACATAATGATGGAAGAAGGAGTGCTGGTTGAATGCAATGATACATTGGCAAGAATGTATGGTTTCGAAAAACGTGAAGAAATAATCGGGACACCGCTGAAAACCTTCCTGATTCTTGAAGAGGAAAAAAACCGTCTGCATCTCAGGGAGTTTATCGAGAATGGTTACCGGATTGAAAATTCGGAATCATATGAAAGAGATAACCAGGGGAATGCAAAGGTTATTCTGAACAACATGTTCGGAGTTTTTGAAAACAATCACCTTGTCAGGGTATGGGGAACTCAAAGAGATATTACATCAAAAAAACGTGCGGAAAAAGTTCAGGAATTCATCCTGCATATCGCCCAGGCAACAAGCACATCCTCACAGTTATCCGAACTGATCCGGATCATCCATACAAACCTGGAAGAACTGATCCCTGCACCGAACTTCTACGTCGCTTTGTACAATCCTAAAAATGATCATTATACATTCCCGTTCGATATTGATAGTTATGACAAAGTTGAGTCAAACCGGCCATACAATCTGAAGAACACTTTGACCGATTGGGTTCGGAAAAATGAAGAATCAATCCTGGTAATTCGCGAACGTGATAAAGAAAAACTGGAAAAAATGGGAATTAACCCCTACGGGAAACCAGCGACCAGTTGGATGGGTGTCCCTCTGCGGACACATGAAGGCACAATCGGGGTGGTGACAGTTCAGAGTTATGATGAAAAAGAAGTCTTCACCAAAAATGATCTTGATATACTCGAATATATCTCCGGGCAGATTGCCATAAGTATTGAGAAAAAAAATGCTGAACTGGCGCTGCGGCAATCCGAGGAACGCTACCGTAACCTGTTTTTCCAAAGCCCGGTGGGAGTTTTTCTATACGATATGGATCTGAAAGTGATCCATATGAATGACAAGTTTGCACAAATACTCAAATCCAGTTACGAAGAAATCATTGGACTGGACCTCAATACAGTTACAGAAGAAACGGTCATAACCGCCTTGCGGAGTCCACTCGAGGGGAAAGTCTCGCATTATGAAGGACAGATTGGCATATCCTACCTGGACGCGGATATTTATCTGTCTGCAGAACTCTCACCGTTGATTGATGATGAGAATAATGTTTTCGGTGCGATTGGCGTTGTTATTGATATCAGCATGCTGAAATTCACCGAACAGCAACTTCGTGTGCAGAATGCACATCTCGAAGAACTTTTTGAACGTACCCCGGAACCGACTGTCCTGCTTGATATTGATTGCCATATCACCCGCATTAACCGGGCGTTTGCCGAACTGTTCGGATTTTCGCACAACGAAGCAGTGGGTAAACACATCTCGGATCTGATTGTCTCTGATGCCTACAAGGAGAAAACTGAATCCTGGACGAAAAGTGTCATTGCGGGGAAAACAACATTCCTTGAATCCGTATGCCATAATATCCAGGGAAAACAAATTGATGTTTCCATTGTAGGGGCGCCGATCTGGGTTGGCGATGACCTGGTGTCTATCTACGGCATATTTCGAGACATTACGGAAACCAAGCGATCTGAAAAACTTCAGAGCGTATTATTCAACATTTCGGATGCGACCTCTTCCACCGGTGACCTTGACGGTCTGTTGAAGATCATTCACCATGAACTGTCCAGCTTAATCAGATTAAGTAATTTTGCAGTTGTCTTGTATGATCGTGAGCGTGATCTCTACCAGACAAAATTCAGTGTCGATCAAAAGGGCGATTTTGTAGCCGGCGCCATGCAATCACTCCGGGGAGGTATGACCGATAAGGTGAGGGTGACCGGAGCGACACAATGCGTGGACAAAGAGACTCTGAAGAAAATGTATTCCAGTGGGGAGATTGTTCCAATTGGCAGCATGGCGACTCTCTGGATTGGTGTTCCTTTGAAGACCGACCAGGAGGTCCTGGGTGTCATCATCGTTCAGAGCTACGAAGAAAATCCTGAGATCAGCGAAAAGGATATAGAAATCCTTGAATTTGTATCCGATCACATTGCAGTTGCAATCGAACGGAAAACTGCATACGAAGCATTTGCCAATGAGAAGGAAAGGCTGGCAGTAACCTTGCGTTCCATCGGTGAAGGGGTTATCACCACCGATATTGACGGTAAAATTGTATTGATGAACAAGGTGGCGGAGAATCTGACCGGTTGGCGTGAAAAAGACGCCATCGGGACACATATCTCGAATATCTATACTATTGTATCGCAGGCAAGCGGAAAACAAGCCGAATGTCCCGTTGATGTGATCCTTCGAACCCATGATACTTTTTCCTGGACCCGTAACCGGAAACTGATTGATAAACATGGAAATGACCGCAATATTGCCGATTGCGCTTCCGCCATCCGGGATCCTGATTCCCAGATCGTCGGCGTGGTAATTGTCTTCCGTGATATTACGAACCAGCAGAAACTGGAAGAAGAACTCCTGCAGGCGAGGAAACTTGATTCTCTGGGGTTATTAGCCGGTGGAATTGCACATGATTTCAACAATATCCTGTCTGGGATTCTTGGGAATATTTCACTGGCAAAAATGTATTCTTCCGCAGATAAAACGGAATTGAATCAACGTTTGATCCAGGCGGAAAAAGCCTCTGTACGCGCCAGGGATCTTACGCAGCAATTGCTGACATTTTCCAAAGGTGGAGCGCCAATACGCAAATCTGCATCTATTGTAGAGCTGGTAGAGGATTCGACTTCCTTTGCATTGCGTGGTTCTAATGTAAAAAAAGAGGTTTACTATTCGGAGGATATCTGGTCTGCGATAATTGATGAAGGTCAGATAAGCCAGGTGATCCAGAACCTGGTGATTAACGCCGACCAGGCGATGCCGGAGGGTGGAAGATTACGGATCGCATGTGAAAATACGGTGATACAGGAAGATGACAAATTGCCGGTTCGTCCAGGCAATTATGTGAAACTGGTGATTTCCGATAATGGAAAGGGAATTGCACCGGAACATCTCGATAAAGTCTTTGATCCGTATTTTACAACCAAGCAGATGGGGACGGGATTAGGACTTGCTACTTCGTTTTCCATTATCTCAAAACATGATGGTCATATTACCGTCGATTCAACCATTGGAGCCGGAACCACTTTTACTATCTATTTGCCGGCGTCCGATGAGGAAATTGAACAGGTCGGGAGTAAAAACCTCAAGGACAATGGAATCCAGGTTACCGGGAAAATACTGATCATGGATGATGAGGAACTGGTGTTGAATGTCCTTTCCAAAATGTTGAGTGTTCTGAAATTTGTTGTGGATGTTTCCACCAACGGCGAAGAAGCAGTCGCCAAGTACAAAAAAGCTCTTACGACAAATGCCCCCTATGATCTGGTAATCCTTGACCTTACCATTCCCGGCGGGATGGGTGGCCAGGAAACCTTGAAAAACCTGGCGAAAATCCATCCCGGAGTGAAAGCCATCGCCACCAGCGGTTATTCAAATGATCCGATTATGGCGGAGTACGGCCGCTTCGGATTTTCCGGTATTGTGACCAAACCTTACACGGTTGGTGATCTGAAACGTGTGGTCTATGAAGTATTGGGTGTATGAATCGTTCCTCCATGATAAGGTGTTGTCCAGATCCCTGGCGAGAATTCAATATTACAGCAAGAGATTGTATAAATGGAAGCGAGAACCTGTATCGATGTTCGATTTCTTATTCTGCAAGATCTCGCGCCAATCAGACTTGATATATATTTTAAGTGGTTTCTGGCGACAGGATCTTGCAGAACACCTTTTAATAGAGCTATGTGAATTGGTCCACGATTATATTCTCTATGGTCAATCTCGTCGATGATCTAAACACCTTTGGTTATTACTGCCACTACCGCAAGCATGAGTTTTTTCTTACATTTGATTGGTTGCTGAGAAAACCATGTCCGGATCATAAATTGTTTCGTTGATGTCCAGTGGATATCCGGTCCGGGCGCTGATTGAAAGAATCGGAGTTACACGCGATGGATACTGACCGTAAAATCAGAATATTGATAGCTAAACCGGGACTTGACGGGCATGACCGTGGCGCCAAGGTGATGGCGGCTGCATTTCGGGATGCGGGATTTGAAGTCATCTATTCCGGACTGCGGCAAACCCCGGAAATGATTGTAGAAGCATCGCTGCAGGAGGATGTGGATGTGGTTGCGCTCTCCATTCTTTCCGGAGCGCATATGACTCTCTTTCCACGCATTCTCGAACTGATGAAAAAGAATGGTATGGATGATGTGCTTCTCACCGGCGGCGGGATCATTTCCGATGAGGAGAAGATCGAGCTGGCGGAAATGGGAGTAGGGAAGCTCTTCGGACCAGGGACACCCACACACGAACCGATCGAGTACGTGAAGTCCTGGGTCGAGGAAAACAGACAACGATAACTGGACTGGCGGGCAATGGCACTCATTATTAGCCGTTGCCGCCATTTTTTTTGGGATAAACAGGAGGAAGGCCGATGTCAGGCCATTCAAAGTGGGCAACAATCCGTCGGAAAAAAGAGAAAACCGACGCGGCACGTGGCAGGATATTCACCCGCTTGATAAAAGAAATTACCGTTGCCGCCCGTCTGGGTGGCGGTGATATTGAAGGCAATCCACGCTTGCGTACTGCGGTTCTCGCAGCGAAAACAGCGAATATGCCGCAGGACAACATTAACCGCGCCATCAAAAAGGGCACGGGGGAATTACCCGGCACAGTGTATGAAGAAACCCGGTATGAGGGATATGGCCCCGGAGGATGTGCGATCCTGATTGAGGGCATGACCGATAATAAAAACCGTACACTCGGCGAAATCCGTCACGCTTTCACCAAGAACAACGGCAACCTCGCGGACAACAATGCCGTCGCCTATCTCTTCGACCGTATGGCTCAAGTCGTCGTCAAAGCGGGTGACAAGTCCGAGGATGACATCATGGAGATCGGTCTGGAGGCCGGTGCTGAGGATATGGTTGAAGACGATGAGGATACTTTCAGCCTCACCGGCCAGCCCAATGACCTCGATGCGATCAAGGATGCGCTTGAAGAAGCGGGTGTGGAAATTGTCAGCGCTGAAGTGACCATGATTCCGCAGACCAATGTAATGATCGACGAAGAAAAACATGCGAAAAGCCTGATCAAACTTATGGACTTCCTTGACGAACACGATGATATTCAGCAAGTCTATTCCAACTTCGACATCGCGCCGGAATTGCTGGAAAAGCTGGAAGAATAGTTCTGCAGTATGTGATGATCCTTATACCCCTGATAGTCAATGCTATGGGGGTATTTTATGTCAAGGAATTACGCGGAAACAATGTCACATCAGGACTGTGCAGTATCCATCCGACTTCCGTTGACATGTATTTGATAAGGAAGATCATATTAACGATACAGGAATTGCTGTACTATTGGATGATTCGTATGAGTGACAGGAGATTCCTGCTGCCCGCTTTTTACGTTTTCTCCTGGTAATGGCATTGCAGGCGCATCCAATGCGTCAGTGTTGTATATTGTCTGCCATTACTGTTTTCTGTTTATTTTTCTACGAGAAGATTGTTGTCCCGAAGGATTAGCTGATGAAAAAGAAACTGCGCTCCATTGCCGGTCTTGTTGCTTCCAAACTTCCAGTACGATTCCAGTACGCGTTATTCCGTTCGCATTACCGGAACCTGTTTGTGGGGATCAGCGATTCGTACCATCCGGAAATGGAGGTTCTACCGTACCTCATCAGCGAAGGGGACACGGTGCTCGACATCGGCGCCTGTTTCGGGACATATACCAAGCTGCTGGCAAAACTGGTCGGTTCGTCCGGGCGGGTTATCGCATTCGAGCCAAATCCACGGAACTACCCTTTTCTGTTGAACAATATCCGAACCTTCGGGTTGAATAACACAAAAGCATTTCAGTATGCGATCAGCGAAACAGCAGGTACACAGACCATGACTACCCCGCTGTACCAGGGACGAGTGGACTATTACCGTGCTTCCCTCGAAGAAAAATCCGGGGACCGTTTCGCCTGGAACCGTACCACCGTGCGGACTTTACCCGTCGATGCGATCCTTTCAAAACCAATATCTGCGGTTACTTACATCAAGGTGGATGTGGAAGGGCATGAACTATCAGTCCTGGACAGCGCCCGAAAGATGATCAAAACCCATGCCCCCGCATGGATGATCGAGATCAATGAGAATCCCTATCGTTCCCATGGCAAAGCGCGTGATGTCCTCGACAGGATGAAGGATTCCGGGTACGAGGAATTCCTGGTCGAGGATGGCAAATTGGTGAGACCGGATGAGAACAGCACAGCGATCGATTATTTTTTCCTGACAGGGAAACAGATAAAGATGTGTTCTTCATTGATTAAAGATTGAGATACTATAGTATTCTGAAAGAAATATGAGAGAAACCTGAGTGACAAGCACTCAGGCCAAATATTAATAAGTAATACGAACCGGCCCAATAGAAACCAACCAAACGCCTCAAACGACATTTTTTCGATAAATTGCGTACTTTTACTTCGTCTCCCTTCCATCGAAGAGGAGCACACTTTTGCGAAAAGTGTGTCGCCGTCCTTCGAATTACGGAAATGATAAACTTGTAACATTTCCGAGAAACAGCATGTTGTAACTTCGACTCCCTTTCATCGAGAGGGAGCTCCTTACGAAAATCACTCCGGCAAAGAAAAGCACACTTTCGGCGAAAGTGTGCTACAAGTAGCGCATCTTCGTTGAAGATGCGTTGAAAAAGTTCCCCCAGGAACCGACATAAAAAAACAAACCCCCGATCCATGGATTGGGGGTCTGTTTATGGGAGGGATTTGTTGTTTTATGGCTCCGACTGCTCTTTTTCAACTTTTTCCGATTCAACTACTTCAACCTTTTCCTCAGTGGTAAAGGTCAATTTATCATCTTTAAGATCGACCATGATGCCTAAGCCGTCCTTCACAAGCCCTTTCAGCATTTCTTCAGCGAGAGGATCTTCCACGTGACGTTCCATCGCACGGCGTAAAGTCCGTGCGCCGGTCTGGGCCGTGAATCCCTTTTCTGCGATGAAGTCTTTGGCTTCATCGGAGAGCTTGATCAGGATTTCACGCTCTTCAAGGCGATGGTTGATGTCTTCGAGATAAATCTCTTCGATTTCGAGGATATGTTCTTTCGACAGTTTCCGGAAGACAATCGTATCATCCACGCGATTCAGGAATTCCGGACGGAATTGCTCTTCCGCCTGCTTGATCATCTTCTCTTTCATGTTCTCGTAGTCGGCAGTGCTGCTTCCCGCTTCCCCGAAACCGATCACATTTTTCTTGGACTCACGGGTTCCGAGATTACTGGTCATGATGATCACGGTGTTACGGAAATCCACCCGCCGTCCAGTACCGTCGGTCAGTTCCCCGGCATCCAACACCTGGAGCATGACATTAAACACATCCGGGTGAGCCTTTTCCACTTCATCGAGCAATACAACGGAATAGGGCTTCCGCCGTACTTTTTCCGAAAGCTGGCCGCCCTCATCATACCCGACATACCCGGGAGGTGCGCCGATCAGACGGCTGACATTGAACTTCTCCATGTATTCCGTCATATCCACACGGATCAGCGCATTTTTATCTTCAAACAGGTATTCCGCAAGCACACGCGCCAGCTCGGTTTTTCCAACACCGGTCGGTCCGAGGAAAATGAAACTTCCGATGGGACGGTCCGGGGATTTCAGCCCGGTACGGCTGCGGCGAATGGATTTTACCAATGCGTCGATAGCTTCATCCTGCCCGATAATATGCTTTTTCAGGGATTGTTTCATCTCCAGCAGACGCTGGCTTTCACTCACTGCCACACGGCTGACCGGAATGCCGGTCATCATGCTGACGACTTCAGCGACATCATCCACACCGACCTTGATCGGCTCGGCATGCTCGTTCGATTCCCATTCCCTGCGGGCATTGGATAACTGCTCTTCGAGTTTGCGTTTTTTATCCCGAAGTTCGGCTGCTTTTTCGTATTCCTGGCTCTTGACCAACTCGTCCTTGTGCTTCTGCAACTCTTCGATCTGTTGTTCCAGATGTACAATGGATTCCGGAACCACGAGGTTCATCAGACGTAACCTGCTGCCGGTTTCATCGAGAACATCGATCGCCTTGTCGGGGAGAAAACGGTCGGAAATGTACCGATCTGCAAGGATCGCCGCCTGGCGCAGCCCTTCATTGGAATAATGGACACCGTGATGTTCTTCATACCGTTCCCGGAGTCCCTTCAGTATCTCGACAGTTTCTTCCACGGATGGCGGATCGACCATGAGCTTCTGGAAACGACGTTCCAGGGCACCATCTTTCTCGATATTCTCACGGTACTCATTGAGCGTTGTGGCGCCAATGCACTGCAGCTCGCCACGTGCGAGCGCGGGTTTGAACATGTTGGATGCATCCAGGCTGCCGGAAGCAGATCCGGCGCCCACGATGGTGTGAAGCTCATCAATAAAGATGATGACTTCCGGATTCTTTTCCAGTTCGTTCAGTACCGCCTTCACACGTTCTTCAAACTGTCCACGGTATTTTGTACCGGCAACCATGGCACCCAGGTCGAGAGCGACCACCCGTTTGTTGAACAGGGCCGGGCTTACCCGTTGCTGGTTGATCCGCATGGCCAAGCCTTCCACGATGGCGGTTTTGCCCACTCCCGGCTCGCCAATCAGCACAGGATTATTCTTCTTCCTTCGAGAAAGGATCTGTGCAACACGCTCAATTTCTTTATCACGTCCGATAATCGGGTCGAGTTTCGAATCTTTTGCAAGCTTGGTCAGGTCGCGTCCAAAATGATCCAGCACCGGCGTTTTACTCTTCTTACTCGATTTCGGTACAGAAGGTACATCGCGTGGTTCTGTCTCTTCCTGGTTCATATTGTCAAGCTCCGCTTTGACTGAATCGTAAGTGACGTTATAAGCGGCCAGCACTTGCGATGCCAATCCGCCTTCATCTTTTACCAAAGCGAGCAGCAGGTGCTCGGTCCCGATATTCTCAGCAGAGTAGTTCTTTCCTTCGATGTATGATACTTTCAGGACCTTTTCCGCACGCTTGGTGAAGGGGATATTCCCCATTTTGATTGTAGAAGAGGGAATGTCAATCGCCTCTTCGATTGTCTCTTTGACTTCATCCATATCAAGGCCGAGGTTCTGCATGATCTGAACCGCTTTCCCCTCACCAAGGTGTATAAGACCAAGAAGCAGATGAGGTGTATCAATACTGTCATGCCCCAACCGTAATGCTTCTTCACGCGCAAATTGAATTGCCTGCTGTACCCGTAATGAAAATTTGTTTGTCATCTTATGACTTCCCGATTGCTTTTGCGCCGAAATAACGGCAACCTGTAATGAAATATAGGTCAACTTTATAAGATATTTGTATCCTGCGTCATATTCTCCAAATTTGCAGGAGGCACCTCAATTTCTGAAACAAGGAATAGTGATATCTTTAACTGTAGAATTTTGAATATTGTAAGCTGATTTACTAATGTATATGACGCGATGATACGTTTGATACTCCAATCCTCAACTAAAGAACAGATTAATCAACTACCTTATTGATTGGATTCACAACCCTACCAATAAGTTGCACTACTGTTTATACTCACGATCAAAGGCCGTTGATCCTTCCATCCACCAATTTCAAAACTCTGTCCGCCCTTGCGGCCCACTCCTCGTTGTGTGTCACTACCACAACCGCCGCATTACGTTCCCTGGCAAACCGGATCAGGTCATCCTCAAGCATTTTTCCTGTCACCCGGTCAAGATTTCCCGTGGGTTCATCCGCCAGGATAACTGACGGATTGGTTACTAGAGCTCTCGCAACCGCCACACGTTGCTGCTCACCTCCCGACAATTCAGCAGGTTTGTTTGTCAATCTTTCGGACAGTCCCAATTGATTCAGCAAATCATGTGCCGGATCCTCGGCCGCTTTGCCTTGTTTTCCTTCAATCAGTAATGGCATCATGACATTTTCCAATGCCGTAAAACCCGGAAGCAGATGATGGAACTGGAAAACAAAGCCGATCCGACCGCGACGCAATCCAGCACGCTCTTTCTGATTCATCCGGCCGCCGTCAATACCATCAATCATGATGGTACCGGATGTGGGTCGTTCGAGTGTTCCAAGAATGTGCAATAACGTGGATTTTCCTGCACCGGACGGTCCCACAATCGCAACAAACTCTCCACCCTGTACGGAAAGGTCAATCCCCTTCAGTACCTGGATCTCGCGTTTCCCGACATGATAGGTTTTTATCACATCGGACGCGTAAAGTAAACCGTTGTTTTTATTAGAATCGGACATCTGTTTCGTATCCTGCAATCAATGACTGTATTTTTCCTGATGGTTTCACTCTATTCATACCGGATCGCTTCCACGGGATCCATAGCGGCGGCTCTCATCGCGGGGTAGATCGCAGCAATAAGACATAATATGATCCCCACCAGGCCGACTGCTGCAAAATCCAACGGTTTCATTAAAACCGGCAGTGAATTGATGATGTACACATCCGCCGGGAGGCTGAAGAACTGGTATTCGAGTTGAGCCTGCAGCAAAGCCCATCCGATCAGCAACCCCAGCAAGGTTCCGCCAATTCCGATAAACAGGCCCTGCAGGAGAAAAATATTCAGCACATCTTTTTGTGTAGCTCCCATCGCCGAAAGGATTCCGATTTCTTTGCGCTTCTCCATAGTGACCATGACCAGCGTGGAAATAATATTAAACGCCGCGACCAGGATAATCAGGCTGAGAACAATGAACATCGCCCATTTTTCGATCTGCATCCAACTGAACAGGGTGCGTCTCATTTCATACCACGTCCGTGGATACCATGGATATCCGATATGTTCATTCACTAATTCTTTCACTTCTGCGGCATCGTCCAGTGTTGTCGTTTTTACATCCAGTCCCGTAACCGAGTTACCCAGGTTGAACAATATCTGGGCTTCATGGAGGCTGATATAGCAGAACACCTGGTCGAATTCGCTGAGGCCCGATTCGAAAATCCCTACCACACGATACCGTCCCACACGCGGTTGGGAGAACATGCCTGTTCCGGTCGGGCTGAACAGGAACACTGTATCGCCGGGCGAAGCATAAAGGGCGTCGGACAAGTACCGCCCCAACACTATCCCCGGCATATCATCCGCCTGACCTTCCTGCACGTCCAGGCTGTCCAGCGTCCCCGCTACCAGCATTTCCGGGATGTCATTCACATCGCCGACAGTCGCCGGGTCGATTCCACGGATCACTACGCCCTCGCTGTGACGTTTGTGACGGACCATGCCCTTGTCGAGAATGTACGGCGACACCGCTTCCACATGAGGAAACTCAAGGATCTGCTCAATCACACGCGGCCAGTTTTCCGCGCCGCGGTCACTGAAGGTCGAAACACGCAGGGGAGCATCCGCGCCGATGATCCGGCTACGGACTTCATCCTCGAAACCGTTCATGATAGATAACACGATCACCAGGGCCGCCACACCGACCATCACCCCACCCACCGACAAGTAGGTAATCATGGAGATAAAGCCTGTGCGCCGCTTGGAACGTAAATAACGGCTTGCGGATAAACATTGTGTAATTCATGCAACAAAGGTACGAAGTGGAACAGTGAAAGTGGGATTCAGTGGTGTACTTTTCAAACAGTGAGGAGCAATAGGTGTGTTTTTGGTGTGGCCCGGCGAATCAGAGCGAAGTGCAGTTCAACGAAGCCTGATTCCCGGGTTTCAAAAAGTTTTACTGATTTTTAACTGCGACGCACTTTCGACGATTCTTTGGCCCGTGTGCTTGTCACACGGGTGTCCCTGCTTTTGTGTTCCTTATCCATACATGGATTAGTATTTTTCTATCAGCTCTTTGAAGAGAGATACCCGTGTGGCAAGCACACGGGCCATAGTCAGAAGTATCATTATCTCAAATAGAGAATACGTTCCTGTAACCAGTTTTGATCGGCGCCAATTCTCAGGAAATAGGTTCCGGATGCGAGACCGTTTAAATCACGTATAATCCGGACAGTAGAATTGGACTGCAAGGGAAGGGATTCGGACAAGACCGTACGTCCGAGGCAATCATACAACATGTATTGTACAGGACTGACAGCAGGTGAAGAGTATTGGATCGTTAATTGCCCGTTGCATGGATTCGGATACACGGATAAGGAAGGCGAAAATGGAACATCACTTGAATTCGGTTCCTGGACCTCCAGATAATGAGTCGGAGCGTTGTTCGGACGTTGCAACAGCATTACCCTCGTCCGGATGTGTTCTTCATTGTTCAGTCTTCCATGATAGGCGACACCGATCCGGTATTCATCTTCGGATGCAAATGAGTTGATCTGAGAAATCGTGTAATAATTGTCTTCAAGAATAATATATGGTTCGACGATTTGTGCGGTATCGTTATAGACAGTATGATAAATCGTTCCTTCGCTTGAGTAAGCACATGGCCAGAAAACATTCATATTCCCCATGCAATCTAATGAGATTGAAGATGTCCTTCCCCAATGATCGTCATGTGATGTAGACAGATGACGGTCCACTACACTGCCGTCCGGCGTATAGGTTCTCAGGCATAAAAAACGGTAATACATGCCAAGACTGTGATCGAAAAGGATATATGCATTCCCAAAATCATCTACCTGAATATCGCCACGCATATTGTCCATGTAATCCTGCCAACCCTCTTCAATGGAGGTATGGGTTACAGGACCATAACAGATTTCACCATCTGTCGTCGCTTTCATGTAATACAATGGCTGGTGGCTTCCATTGGAATCCGAAAACGAATAAGTATAGACAATATGGAGTGTATCACCCGGACCAATAGCAACATCACCGTCAGGTATTTCATAATCATAACTTGCAAAAATTCCTTCATTTAGGACTTCACTGAAATCCATGGATAATCGGTACCAGCGAAGATCGCTGTTATGATCATACCGGTAATGGCCAACCAAATACGGATACCCAAGCGAATCTGTCATAAAATGTACGCCAAATCCTTGGAAGTACCCTCCAAGTAAATCACTGACCGGTTCATTGATCAGTTGATCGCCGTCATTATTTATTTGGTAGGCTGTAAATCGGTAGCTTGAGTTTGCTAATATCCACAACTGATCGTTCTGATCCCAGTAGTGCTGGTATCGATCATGCCCCCATCGGTTGAATGAAGGCCGCTGCCATATTTCGATTTCACCGTTACGGTCCAATCGTGTTAGGAACTGGTAGGAACCGTATCGCGGAGGTCCTCGTGACATAATAGGTAGCTGATGATGTATACCATTTTCCATCAGGTCCGATAGAAATGCATGGTCGACTGGGCCTGTAATAATGATCGTGGGTCAGGAATGGTGCGGACCATACGGCGCCATAATCGGGAGTGGTAGGTGGAGGGCCTTCGTAATCGTCAGCAAAGAGGAATAGCGGCAGACAGAGTATTCCTGCTGCTATCAAGAAAAGAGCACGCTTGCAGATCAGTCGGCAGTTCATGTGATTGTCCGTAGATTCATCGTCATTGCAGGGATGCGGCGATATCATTACGGTTATTACAATGTAAGGCAAATTTCCGGGAGTTCGCATTTGTTTTGCATATCACAACGATTTTCTTTGCACTGCGACGCACCTTCTGCGAAGCTGCGCTACTATTACAACATATTTTTACCGTATCTCACTTTCGGAGTACTCATTTTTAGAGTAGCTCACTTTCGCCGAAAGTGAGTTGAAGTGTTTTATTGACTTTGGCCCGTGTGCTTGTCACACGGGTGTCTCTATTTCGTGAAAGTATTACAAATCCTGGAATTGATCCGATGCTTCATAACAGGGAAACCCATGTGGCAAGCACACGGGCCAAAGTCTGTCACATATCCCCAATCGGATTTCTGTACAGACTTTATCACATATCGTAGGGGATTGCTTCGTCCGGTTGCACAAACAAAAACTACGTGCAACCGTCCTCGCAACGACGTGTGGGAGTATCCTCGTTAGATCATCAACGATAAAACGTGTTGATGAACCTAACGAGGGCATATCACATTTAGTAATCTACAATTTCTGCACATTCCGGGATTGACGCCCGCGCTTGGGGCCTTGCAGGATGGATTCGTAGAGCAGTTGGTAACTTTGGTAGCGGTCCGGATGGATTCCGCCGTTTTCCACTGCATTCTTCACTGCGCAGCCTTCTTCCTTCAGGTGCAGGCAGTCCTCGTAATCGCAATCATCTCTGTACTGTGTGAATTCCGGGAAATGGAGGTGTAATTCATCCGCTTCCACCACCGGGAAGAACTCACGTACTCCGGGCGAATCGGCAATGATACCACCATTGGGCAGGGGGAACAGACGGGTGAAGGTGGTGGTGTGTACGCCACGCCCGCTGGCATCTGAAAGCGCGGAAGTGTCCAGTTCCAGGTCTTTGATCAGACGATTGAGCAGAGTTGATTTTCCCACCCCTGATGGTCCCACCAACAGGCTTGTTTTACCTTTCAGAAAGGTTTCTGCTTCCCGGACACTCTCACCTGTTTCAGAACTGACGATGATTGATTTATACCTTGCGGTCTGTGCAGGGGCGAGATATTCCTCCATCTGCTCCCGCGTGAACAGGTCGGATTTGTTCAGGAGGATCAACGGTTCCATGTTACCGACAGAAGCGCCCACCAGCATACGGTCCAGCAATCGTGGGGAGACAGGGGGGGAGTCGGGGGTAACCATCAGTACAAGCTGGTCCATATTCGCAGCGATTTCCTTGATCGCACCAAATGAATATCGTTGATACAAGGACCGGCGTTCCAGAATTTCTGTAACCCAGCCGTCCGAGGTTGAAGTGGGGGGAGTGTAACGGACCGTGTCACCGGGCACAGGCATGCCGATTTTTTTCCCTTTACCACGCACACGGCACACTACATGAGGTTCACCGACAGCACTGGTAACCAACACCCCGATTCGTGTACGGGTTAAGACTATACCTTCCCTGCTCTTGCTCATACGGTCCCTGAGAGAAAAACCACCCGAAGGCAGTTTTCACTGGATGTATACTTTATTGTAAAATCACTTCAATCATGATAAACATTATCAGGATGTTTTCACACGTTGAAGAGCATCTTCCCTGGTGATGGTAGTGGGGATTACGCCACCAATACCGGTAACTTCCAGGACTTGTTTAATCTGCTCGTTAATGCCGTACAGGACTAGCTGACCCTTTTTGGCTTTGAGTTGTTTGGCGGTGAACAGTATAGTGCGCAATCCGGCGCTGCTGATGAACTCCAACTGAGTGAAGTCACCAATCATGTAGATGTAATTTTCTCCAAGCCATTCTTTCAGCTTGCCATCAATTTCCTGGTATGTCTGTGTGTCCAGGCGTCCAATGAGCGAGAATATTAATACACCGTCTTCGATAGTTTTTTCTACTTGAAACATGTTACTCCCCACTGTTTATAGTCGTATCATCATCAGAATCCGTCAGGATACACCAAACCGTCAATGAATTCTTTCCGTGAATGCGTTTGTACTCAACTCCGTCAAGCAGTTTTCGGATCAGGAAAACTCCCAATCCACCGATCTGTGCTTCATCCAGGTCGTCTACCGGGTCAGGCAAGGGAGCAGTTGTCGGATCGAATTCATCTCCCGAATCTTCGATCCGAAGCACTGCTTTGCTGTCTTCCACAAAAAAGAACAGATCAATCGGAAACACGGATGTTATTTCCTTGTAACCATACTTGATAATATTGGTTACAATTTCTTCAATAGTCAATTCCAGGTTCTGCAACTGGAGTGTGGTTAAACGGTATGGTTTTGCGCTTTCACGAAGCCAGTTCAATGCTGCTTCGATGTCCTCGATTTCGCTTCGTATGGTAAGATTAGCCTGACTTGTGTGCATAAAGTAACCTTGAATGAACTGGATGTTGAAATCCTGGGAAACCCGGTTCCACTATCTATAAAAATATAAAGTATGTTAAGCGTCTAAGGAAAAACTTATACGTGATCATGCAAATTTTAATGATTTCCTATTACCTGTGGACACCGGTGTTCTGCATTATCCCTGTGCCTTTACGTTTCATTTATAGAACCAAAACGATTTCACGTGTGACCATGCAAAATCAGTCATTGACACATATATACAGGTACTCGCTTCTTTCCTGTTACTTATCGTTCAATTGTCCTGGCATTTCCAAGTTGATCCTGCAGAATAATGCTGCTTACACGAGGGCGTCCTGATGCTCCCTCCGGGATGTTGACAGTGCCCGTGTATTCACCTTCTCCCAGTCGAAGGTATCCATTGTAGGTGAAATCACCCAGCACGAGGGTAAACTGAGCGGTTCGGTTCAAACCGGAATCATCACGCGCCACCATTGTAATGGTGACTGTTTCCGGCCCGGTTGCTGTTTGCGGGGAAACACGAACTGAAACAAGTTCAGGGGCCTCCCGGTCAAGGATGACATCCCGTTCAATTACCGTGACATTTCTTGCAAGATCATATGCCACAAGCCTCACACGCTGTGAACCGTCCCGCAATTCAACTGTTTCATAGAAACGGCCATTTTCCAGTTCGACAGGTGTGTCATTGATCGAAAGATTTTCCCCGCCTTGCACAACACCGCTGAGGACAAGTTCGGATTCACTTGTTGAATTGGGGAATGGTACCTCAAGTTGAATCACAGGTGGAATATTGTCCTTGATCATAAAAATCGGGACCTGGGTAGTTCTGCCGCCGATGTCGATGATATTCATCATGTAGGCGACACTGTCCAGAGGTGTTGGAACGGTGAACTCAAATGTGCCTGATGCGTCCGCGATGCTCGTAACTCCCAGTGGGACGGTCAACCCCTGAATGCGGAGTGTATATCCTGCGCCGGTTGTCCCCCGAACTGTGAAAGAGGCGCCCTGGTTCAGGAAGTGACCATACGAAGAACTCGGAATGGATGGATCGAATACTACCTGGATTTCCTGGTCGGAAGCATAACGCACCCTGATTTCTTTTCGGGTTTCATTCTGAGCTTCATCCAACGCTCGAATGACAAGGTCATTCCAACCATCCGAAAGTGTTATAGTGCCGGAAAATCCCCCGGCCGGATAGACAGTTGCTGAAACATCATTAATGAAAACTGCTGCTCCGGCTTCAGTTTCACCACGTACTTCGACCTGTTCTATGGTCACAATTTCTTCATTTACCGGCGTTTGCACCATCAGGAAGGGAGGCTCCCGGTCATCAACAATTGTAAATGAACGTTCTTCACTGGTTGGACCGACCAATTCGAGATCATCCACAGCGGAAACACGCCAGTAATACACGCCGGCAGCCAATTGATCTCCCACAAGGAACCATGCACTCCTGCGGGTTTCAAAAACAGTGAGGTTGCTGAATTCACGGTCTGCCGCAATTTCAAACCGGTAGTATGCAGTATTCGCAACATTTGCCCATCGCAATGTGTCCAGGGTGGGATTGATCCTGGCGCGTGTGGATGGCGCGATCAGCGCCGGTCGTGGCAACAGTTCCCGAGGGGCGGATGGAGCCTGGTTTACAGCGACAAAAGATCCTTCATTTTCTTCAATAACAACTGTCGATCCTTCTGCAGAAATTTCAATTTCACCCTGGTAATTCGAAAAACGCGCGCCCTCATCATCACTACTCACATAAAAGTGAGATGAGCGAATGTCGGTTTCAATTTCTCCCATCGAGAGCTGGAATTCCTCTTCCGTACGTCTACCGCTTAACAAGGTGAGAAAATCACCTTCCATGAGCGTGATAGTGGAACGTTCCCGACGGTTGAGGCGATTGGTTCTCATCTCCTGGATAAGCGCTTCAGAGTTTTCCTCGAGACGCAGACGGCTTTCATCCTGGAAAAGAATTTCTGCAAGTGAACTGGAGAGGGTTCGGACCTTGTCGCCTTCGTATAGCTCTGTGTGCAGAGGTGCATCAATCCAGGTAAGATCGGATGCTCTCCGTCTATCCACATTTCCTAACCGGTATGATATTTCGGCTTCACCTGGCGCATTGGCTTCCGCAATGCTGATCTCTTTGGCGCGATTCGCCAGTTCTGTCGCCTGGGAAGCCTTTTCATGGCACATATCCCATTCACCGTTCTGACGAGCCTCCTGTGATGCATTCCGCAGTTCAATTGCCCGGTCCAGGGGTTCACTGGCGAGTAGCTGGGCGCCTTCTGCCACAGCTTCGCGTATCGCCACATTGGCCTCTTCGAGGGACTCATACGCTCTCTTGATTACGAAGACCGGTATATTGAGTACTACACCGGGGCGTACTTCATCAGCGGATTCAAGATTGTTTGCGATCAGGATCGAAGGCCAGAGGTCGCGGGTCACCAAGTGTTTCACTGGCAATACTGCGCAACGTCATTCCAGGCTCTACAACTACTTCCACTACTCTGGCCCTGCTCTGAGCAAGAGTTGATGCAGCAAGGAATAACAGGCTGATTCCCGTGAAAATTATACAGGCCAGGCTTTTTAATCTACCAGTACGATCTTGAAATCGTCTCATAACGTTTTGTACCCGTTAGGCGATATGTTGGGATGTCTGATGAATATTGAAGGTATTGCTTTCAATCTCCCTGTCAATTGGCAAAATTATACATAAAAAGATGGAATCTGTCATATAAATAATGAAGATTCCTGACTATTCCTGATAATAAAATGTACACGGAGGATTAATTTACCCGTTCAGGACACTTCATGGCTGGCGCAATGATCCTCTTCAATGTAAAATTTATTCAAGGCGAGCAGATTAGCAGGGTTTTTTCCGGATGATTTGATTACATTGACAAATATAAGTATTTGGGAGAACGTGAACGTATTTGTAAAATTCCAAGGGGGACAACGTGAAAAGAATTACCATGACGCAGACAAAATTCAGTATTCTTGCACTGATCGTCCTGTTTGCTATTGGATGTGGACCTGCACCGTCAACGCAAGAGGTTGCACTAACGCTTGATGATCTTGATGTGGAAAATGTGGATAAGGGACTGCTTGAAATCCTGGATCCATTGCAGGATGATGGCGTGACGTACATCCAGATGGGTGTGGAAGAATATGATGAATTATTCCGTGATATTGCCAGAATGACCGGTACCCTGATGATGGTAAAAAATCTCGCTGTTCGGATTGAAAGCGGCAATACAGAAGATTTGGTTGCCTATGGATATCTTCCGGATTCAGACGAGATGTTCGCCGAGGGAACTCAACTTCACTACTTTGCCAGGGAATATGTTCCGACGGTTTTCCAGAATGCAAAAGAGATGATGAATGATACTGATGTTCTGCAGCAACGGATCCAATCGGATGTATCAAACCTGAATTTGAGAATGATTCCTGTTCTGATCCAGGGGATCGCGACATCCATGAGTCAACTGTCCGATATCGCAGAGGAGCTGGAAAATCTTGATATTGCCATCAATCTGCAGGATGAATTTGATACCGCCATGGAATAGTTACTACATTTGAAGAATGTGCCCGCATACTTCATTAGCAGGTATGCGGGTTCTTTTTTGGAGGGATAATGAAAACATTTTCGGTTCAGTCTATTGGAACGGTTCAGAGTTCTTATATGAAACATGATGGTACGCCGATTCAGCCGACATATGGTGATCAGGATGCTGAAATCCTGATTGACAAAGAGTATGTTGCCGGTTTGCGCGACCTGGATGGGTTCGAACGGATCTGGGTGATTTCCTACCTTGACCGTTCCAGGGAATTCTGCCTGGAGGTTGTTCCCTACCGGGATAACACAAAACGAGGACTTTTTTCCACACGTGCGCCCTCAAGACCGAATCCGATCGGGGTCTCCTGTGTTCTTCTGAATGGGATTGATTTTATTCAGGGTGTATTGCATGTACATGGGATCGACCTGCTTGATGGGACACCTGTTCTGGATATCAAACCATATGTACCCGGGTTTGAAGCATTTCCTGACGCCAGAAGCGGATGGCTGGATAACTCCCGGCTACGCACTGATGCAGATAATCGATTTGAACCTGAACGATAATATATTTTGATGAAGTATAGAATGAAAAAGGACTGACGCAATCGTCAGTCCTAAAAAGAATGCATAAACCGGAAAGAAGAATCAACCGACCTTATCTTTGAAACCTTTTCCTGGTGAGAATGCAGGATAGTCTTTCGCTTCAATTTGGATCGGATCACCGGTTCGTGGATTGCGGCCCTTGCGAGCATCGCGATGCTTTTTCTCGAAGCTGCCGAAACCAACAATACTCACCTTATCATCTTTTGCCACAGTTTCCATCACTGTTTCGACAAAAGCATCAATGAAACCTTCCGTCTTACGCTTGGTTTCGTTGGTTTTTTTGGCAATCGCATCAACCAAGTCCGCTTTGTTCATCCTTTTCCTCCCGAGCTGTATTAAATACTGACATCCCCTAACGAGGTGAAAAAAACATTTAATTGATCTCACAGAACGAAAACCTGAAACAAATATAGAATTCTATAGAGCAAAATCAAACTTCCAAACCAGTAAAATCAATATTCGTTACAGGATTAGCGAAAAAACAAGCTGTTTTGCCTCTATGCCTCTGCCACTCAAGGTATAGACAGAAAAAGCCCCGATGCCACCATTTTCAAATAATATTTTGAATTTCCTTCCTCTCGTCGGAACGCCTGAAACCCAAAGGAGCAAACAAAAAAGCGAGGTTATTCCTCGCCTTGACCTATTACTGAGATTCGTATAAAACTAATAATAACAACATGATAAGATCGGCGCTGTTTAGTCGTCAAGGAGATTCTTTCCGAATTTTTCCTCCACCTCGCGATAATCCTCCGAGTATCAATCTCCATAACGGGGACATGGCTGATATCCACGACCTGAAACTTGTTACCCTTTTGAATCATATAATTGAATCCTGCTTCATAGAATTCCCTGGCTCCATTTCCTGAGTTGATACGTTCCTCCAGAGTTTCATACAAGGCGGGGAGCAGGTCTTTTGAGAGCCTGTTCACCCCGACCGATTCCCGCGGCTGCCTCGACAGGCGGGATATGCTTGCCAATTTCTGTAATGACCTGCTTTTCATTTAACCGTACTTTTACCTCTTCTTCTGAGCAACGGTCGAACCGTACCGCCAGAACTGTGTCGCCATCTGCTTCAGTAGTGGCAAGTATGCAACGACTGTCAAGAACTACATCTCCATTAATAAGAAGAATATCATCCTTGAGGGGAAGGACAGTGTCACGCGTGAGGAAAACTGAATAAGCAGTATTGGTTTCGCCGAAAATCGGATTGAAAACCCATGTGATTTCTAATTCCGGAAAATGGTCTCTTACGTATGTATCAATCTGGTCCTGTCTGAATCCACCGACAAATATTACGTCATTGATATTTGCTTTTTTCAGAGCACGAAGCATTCGATCCAGAATAGGGCGACCTTGTACCGGGAGCAATGTTTTGTGTAATTCTTTCGTTATATCACCCATGCGTCTTGAATTACCGGCAACAAGGATCAGAGCTTTCATCGAAACATTTCTCCTGTAACGTCAAAACAAGAGGCGGTTCCTGAGTTGGAAACGCCTTCACCTTTATCTCTTGAAATGTACTGACAAACCGGATCTGTATACAGGTTGAATTATCATTATCTCAACAGGATCAGGCAGCCTGGGAACCATCCTGGCGGCGGAATCGCCTGGACAACCGATATCGTATCTTCGCTGCTACCTGTGCATCTGTCATTATCTCTGTGCTGCTTTCACTGGCTTGCTGGCGCGCGGTAAACAGCCCATACATGTACGGTCCATGTGAGCAACACCCATAAATTACCAGCAATTAAGGTGATCCAGAAATAGGATTGTGGTCTGTTCAGCAACAGGCAGACACCCAACAGTATCGTATGACTGCCCTTCCCCGTGAATGTCCACATGATCAGGGCGATTTTCAATAAGATGGGAATATTATTCTTCTGCACAAATTTGGCAGGTACTCGAACACGTTTTCGTACGATAAACTCGGAATATACATACAGACGATATAACAGGAAAAGGGGAAGAAACAGCGCCTTTTTCCAGCCTGACTGTTTTTTTCTGTTCTTCTTTTTTGATTTTGTTGTTCCCGAGTGATTCTTTTTTCGTGCCCTGAGGTACGCTTCACGAACATGGTTCAGATGCATACCCTGGTATGTTGTACTGACAAAACCACCGAAGAATACAAGTAACCACCATTCCATGGATCGAATAGTTTTCCGGACGGCAGCCAAATCCGATTGCAAGGAATACTGTCAGACCGACAACATAATCCGCTACACCGTCATAGATCCTTCCATACCGCGAGTATTGCTGCTTCAACCGTGCCAGTTGGCCATCGGTACAATCAAGGACATTTGAAAGAAGGTAGAGGATCGCGCCGATATAGAGTCCATTCCAGTTTCCATACAGAATGAACCAGGCGCCTGCGACCCCGACAATCCCTGAAAGCAATGTTATAAAATTGGGAGAAATGGGCGTTTTTACCAATGGATATGCAACGAGAAAACCGAGCGGACGAAACAAGAACAAATCAATCCATTCCTCAACTTCCAAAGGTTTCAGGCTGTTCTTATATGCCTTGAATAGACTGATGCCAACCTCCTTCAGGGAGTTAGAAATAAAATAGCATTGTCTGAATTGTAAGATGCTTCCTAAAGTAATGTTAAGCAAGTGTTAGTTGCAAGATTTTTACCTTGCGTTCGAGGTCGCCTTTTTCAAGTTTTGAACAATAGAATATGGAATTCTAAGGCTGCCATAGCCTATTCCTAACTCTACGCCGGGTTTTCTTGTTCCATGGTAATCGCTTCCGCCAGTAATAATGAGATTATACTTTTCTGCAATAGCAGCATACCTGGTGGTGTCATCTTCAGAGTGGTCGCTATACCAGACTTCAATTCCGCCAAGCCCGGTATCGCAGAGTTCGCCGATAAACGGGTCAAGATGAATGCCATCACGTTCCAGGAACAGTGGATGGGCGACTACAGGAATCCCACCGGCTCCGCGAATCAGGTTGATTGCTTCCAGGGGATTAATCTTCGATTTTGGAATATATGCCGGTTTGTCTTTCCCGAGATACAGGTCAAATGCCTCCTCCAGCGTTTTCACAGCGCCGATTTCCATCATGGCCTGTGCAATATGAGGCCGTCCCTGGACAGCAGAACCTGCAATTCTACTGACCTGATCTTCGGTCACAGGGATTCCGAGATCCTGGAGCTTCGAAAGGATCTTGGGATTTCTGGTTGCTCGTTGCGTACGCATCCATGAGAGCGCGTCGAGCAGAGCCTGGTTTTTATGATCGATGTAGTAACCGAGTATATGCAGTTGACTTGAACTGGAAGCAGCGGAGATTTCAATTCCCGGAATGACCTCGAGGCCAGTTTGTTGCGCCAACGACAATGCCTCCTGTACTCCATCAACGGTGTCATGATCGGTGATAGCGATTGCAGACAGGCCCGAATCTAATGCCATCGCGATCAACTCTGACGGTGTGCAGGTGCCGTCGCTGGCTGTAGAGTGAATGTGAAGATCCACCAATTGTACTTCATTTGCTTTCATGTGTTTCTCGTGATTTGGATGTTAACCTTTAAGTGTAATGCAAGCCCGGGCTCCATGAGAGGAGAATTGTTGATTTCGATTTTTACCGAAATCTTCTTGTGAAAGGTAATTATCCCGACTACATTTTCAAAAGAAGTGATTGTTTCCGGGTGGAGGAGGAATATTAGGAGAAAATAAATGTTGTGTTAGTATTTCTCCTGTTGCTCGTTTTCGTTTGAATGTTTGTTTTACGGCGTGAGTGTGCTATGAGAGGCAAGGTTAAGTGGTTCAACGCACAAAAAGGTTTTGGCTTTATTGAAACAGAAGAAAACCAGGATGTTTTTGTGCATTACAGTGAAATTCAGGGCCGTGGTTATCGTACCCTCGAAGAAGGTGAAGAAGTTGAGTTTGAGGTTGCGGAAGGGCAAAGAGGACCAGCGGCTAAAGCCGTCACGCGTCTCTCTGAGAACCACTAACGCAGGTGATGTAAGGATACGGGTAAGCATTGAATAGCTGATACGGTGCTGTTTGTAAAAGCTGCTCGAACTTTCCAACCGTTGTTGTAGTGTAAGAAGGCCCATCGGACATTTGCTTTGCCCCAAGGCGAAATTGAAATATGGATGCCGGGGGGTAGCTCTGTATAAATCGAAAAACAACACTTTCTCTTCCGAATATATAACCCTGAGTGAATATACTCAGGGTTTTATCGATAATAAGCGATATTGGTTCAGTCTATACTGTTCAACACCTGCCTAGTAGGTGAATAGAAGCCTGTATTCATCCAGGAAATCGCTATCACCCGTCCATCCTTCGAAATCATCGGGTTGCACTTCAAAATCGGTCGCATCATCCCATGCGCCTCCGAATTGTTGCGTGTGATAAGCGATATACGAGTAGTAATGGTCCGTATCCTGTGGATCTAAATTGTGTGTGAAAAAATCCGGCAGATAAGGTTTCTTTTCTTCCCACGTCGATGTCAACCACTCAACCATTGATCCGCCATATGCGTCACAACTTATGTCTGAATACAGGGCGGCATAGTATTCATACTCTTCGTAAATATTATAATTATAATGCTCGCTGGCGAATTCCTGCATTTCTTCCGTGATGATGAAGGTGCGAAGACGTATCACCCTTACAGACTCTTCCTCAGATGAATTCACATTTATGTTGATAGCATAGATATCATCTGTAAGGGTATCGTCAGGGCACCATTCAACGCGATGGATTCCCGCTTCCATCTGTCTGTCTTCAAGGACATAAAGAGTGTCGCCATAGCAATTCCGGATGGATAAAAAAATGTGTGATTGAGCAGGTATTGCAAAATCAATCAAAAACGGAGCATTGTTAGTGTACCATATTTCCGAAACCAGTGCCTGTGTATAAACAGAATCCCGGATGACAGGATTCAGACCGGAATCATTATCACTGCAACCAATTGAAATGAGCAATGATACTATGATGATATACAGGAGCGGAGTAAAATGGTGCCTATTCATATTTTCATCTCCGGTTAACGTTTCCCTTTATACAACTCCATGATGTTACAACAAGCAAAGGCCGGGAACCAGCACAACACCACTCACATTAAGAACTAATGTAATAATTCTCAACCAGTTCATGTGGTATTCTAATCGGTGAACAGTAATTTGTATTCTTCGAGATGATCGCTTTCACCTTCCCACGCGGTAAAATGATCAGGTGATACTTCAAAATCTGTGGCATCGTCCCATGCTCCGCCCGATTGCTGGAAATATGTCTCAAGACAGGAATAATACCTGAATGTGTCATCCGGGTCTATTTCATGGGTAAAGAAAGGCGGTAGATATGGTTTTTTATCTTCCCATGTTATAAGATACCACTCATCAGGGGAACCGGTGAACACCTCACATGCTTCGTCGGAATACACAGCGGCATTGTATTCATACTGGCAGTAGAGATCATAATTGAAATGTTGGTCCGCAAAAGCCTGGATTTCCGATGTGATTGTACGAGTGCCGAGTCGTATTACCATAGTGTCTGAATAGGCCGATTGACCGTTTTCATAAATGTGTATGACATATGCATAGATACCATCCAGCATGCTTGCATCCGGAGACCATTCAACATTGTGATAACCCGCAGGCAAATCGTCATCATGTACTATCATTACGGTGTCGTTATAACAATTCTGAATTGAAAGAAAGACATACGTACTTGTGACAATATCAAACGCTATAGAAAATGGAGCATTATTACTGTAATAAGTGGAATCTACCATTTCAGAAGTAAATACTGAATCACGAAGTTCGGGATTCGTTCCGGAATCGCTGTCATCATCGCAGGCAAAACACAAAAATCCAATTACTAATACAAGGCAAATAAAACCGGCTGTTCTGAAAGGTCTCACGATTATCTCCTGTCAGCAGTTAAAATTCATGGTGCAAAGTAGTACTTTCATGTCAGGAATTGTACTGTTATCTATTGATTTAGCAGAGTGACAAAAAAAAATCGACGCAGAACGTCGATTTTTGTAAACCAGGATATTTTGTTTTTTACCCTTCCATACCATTCATTTGTAACATGGAGCCGCTGTAAAGATATCGTTTCACCTTACGTGTGGAGGTTTTCTGGAATTCCTCCTGCATGATTTTCATATGACGGATCCATTTGTACTCGGCCAGATCCTTCTGAGCGTCTTTGATTTCTGTCTTCAACAGGTTGAAGACATCGTCTTCGGTAGCTTTAACTCCTTTTTCATCAAAATAAAGGTCAACCTGTTCATAATCGGGGAAAATGAGTGCTCCGACTTCATCGCCTTTCCCCTTTTTCCGTGGAACACCCAAAACAAGGCTTTCCGCCACAAACCGGTTTTTATTGATCATGTATTCGATCTCTTCCGGGTACACATTTTTTCCACCGCCGGTAACAAGCATATTCTTCTTCCGTCCTGTGATCTGCACATAATTGTCTTCGTGGATCAGTGCGAGATCGCCGGTGTGGAACCATCCTTCATCATCGAATACTTCTTCGGTCGCTGCCTCATTTTTATAATATCCCGCGAAGATATTGGGACCACGCAGGCATAACTCCCCAATTCCTTCATGGTTCATGTTGATAATTTTATGCTCAACACCGGGGAAGGGTGGTCCGATGCATTCAGGACGATTTCGCCAGGTGGGGCTGAGGTGGGTGATTGGTGATGTTTCCGTAAGCCCGAACCCCTGTAACATCATGATCCCCATCCTGTTGAAGAATACACTGTCCTCAGGATCCAACGGTCCGCCGCCGCTGATAAACCATTTCACCGAACCCATTCCAGCCTTTTCGCGGAAACTGCGGAACAGGACTCTACCCCAACGTTTGCCGAACTTTTCACCAAGCGCAGAGAGACTATAGAGAACTTTAAATAGGATTTTTACAACAGCGCCCTTCTTCTTGATTCCGCGTTCGACACCCTGGTGCATCTTTTCGAACAGTAATGGAACCCCAAGAAGCAGGGTGACATTGGTCAGTCGCATGTCTGTAAGCAGGTCCACACTTTTTCATGCTTCGTGCATAGGTGATGGAACATCCGCAATAGAGCGGTTGCAGCATACCTGCTGTGCATTCATATGCGTGGTGTAATGGCAAAACGGAGAGAAAAGTATCTTCAGGGCTTAATGGCAACATCCTGGAACCGGCCTGGATATTCGACATCAGGTTGCGTTGAGTGAGCATAACCCCTTTACTATGACCGGTTGTGCCCGATGTATAAAGGATCGCAGCAGTGTCATCAAGGTCACATTCCGGGAGTTCAGTTTTCGAGGCTTTCCCTTTATCGATAACAGATCTCCAGCTTTTATACTCCTTGTTCTCCGTTTTATCAAAACAGACAACTGTTTTCAGGGATGAAACCGGTTTCATTTCTTCCAGTGTCGAAAGATATTTGTCTGAGCAGAAAATGACTTTGCTTCCGGCATCGGCAATAATATGCCGTATCCCTGAAGCGGGAAGTAAACGGTCAATAGGAACCACGACGATTCCAGCCGCCTGTACTGCCAGGTACGTTGCAGCCCATTCCGGTCGGTTTTCACCAAGGATACTTACTTTATCTTCACGTTGAATACCCTCGTCGATCAACCATTTGGCCACTGCTTTAGCTCTACGCCATAAATCATTGTAGGTCCATTCTTCATACTCGGTTCCGTTCCATGCTCGAAGGGCGGGCGAATCACCGAATTCCTCTGCAGTACGCTTCGCAAGTTCACTTAATGGAAATAAATCTCGGCCGGGATACAATTGTTTCTCATGCCACTTCTGGAAATCCTTCATGGAACAGTCCCTTCATCTGGTGGTTTGTTTTACCACGGAATAAATCGTTTTCTTCTATCTCGAAAAAGGATAAACTGAATGATAGAAAAAAAAAATGGGTTCCAACAATCCTTTTCTTGCTGGAACCCATTGAAACTCTTTTATCGTTCTATTACTCCAAGTGAGCAAAATATCCGTATTTATTTCATCATAACCGCTTTGCGGATTGATTCGTATACAGTTCCCGACTCACCGCGAGCATTGACCCTGACGAAATAAAGTCCGGAGCTCCATTGGGTACCGTCCAGGGTAATAAATCTCTGGCCAGCAAGCCTTTGGCTGTTTACCACAACAGCAACCGAACGGCCCAACATGTCGAACACCTCAACGTGCAATTCGGCAGTTTCCGGCAGGTTGATGCTCATGCTGCAGGTTGGATTAAACGGATTCGGATAGATGGATGAAACCGAGAATTCCTGTGGTAATGCATCTTCTGGTGCATAATCGACCGGAACAACAATTGTTCCCGCAGCGTTGGACCATGGGGAAATGTCTTCCTGTGCGTCGATTGCACGGACCTGGTACCACAAGTGCCATTCATCCTGCTCAATGGTACGGTCTATCGTGATAAATGTGTCAGCATGTGCAGTTGCAACCTCCAGGCGGGATTCGAAGAAAAGACTTGGTGTTATGTCATCAATGTACATCCCGTCACCAAGCACATAACTATCGGTCGCATAAGCGAAACGGATGAGGATGCTTTCACCCTCATACTCCTCCAGGGAAAATATTGCTTCATCCCATCCACTGGAACTGCCTGTGATGCCATTGCCCTGGTTCGCCCCGTTCGGATTGTAATTTGTGGTGATATTGCCTTCCAGGTTCGTAAATGCACTACCATCAGTGCTGACCTGTACATACGCATAATCGAAATCGTCTTCAATATCATACATTGTCCAGAAATGAAGTTCATCGCCTTCCTGGACCTCATAGGCATAGACAGAAGTCATCGTATGAAAGGAGCTGTTCACAGAACCGGAGAAATAACTGTGGTTTGAACTATGGTATTGTCCTACCACCCGGTTCCAACCCTGGCGAATCCACTGTCCTGCATCTGTTTCCGCATCGTCTTCACATACTGGCGATTCAAGTTCAACAATATCATAACTGACCGGAGCGTTTACGCCCTGATCACGATCCACGCGCCAGCGCAAAGTAAACTCACCTGAAACTGTATCGTCAACAAGAGCGGTAGGAGCAAGCGGTGCGCGAAGTATTTCGGGATGACCGCCAGTTTCGCAGAAGCGGAGCAAAGGTTCTTCCTGTTGTTCAACCAACGGTTCGATACGATGTTGTGCAGGCCAGAAGCCATCCGAGTTTCCACCCACTTCGAAAACAAAAGTAAATATATGATAATCGGCGCCGGCTTCCATCCAGTCATTCGCATCGCCATTAGTCGAATACCCGATCCCTTCCAGGGGACGTCCGGTTCCCCAGCTCAGGGTTTCATTCAGATGTTCGGTAAAGGCTACATAAATATCATAGTCCTGAGGGAGTTCATCCATTGAATATCCGAATGGATACAGGATCAGATTGCTGTAGGAATGGTAATTAATGACAGATACAAAATTGCGGCTGTTGACAAATTCCATAACAACTTGCACTGCCGGTTCTGAACCTGCGCTTTGTCCGCGATAGGTCTGGTCAGCCGGGATTGGTGAGGATCCATCATCGTCATATCCCCACATGTAGGGGAAATTACGGTTCA
The DNA here is from genome assembly GCA_963674515.2 of bacterium. GTDB lineage: Bacteria > Electryoneota > Electryoneia > Electryoneales > Electryoneaceae. The sequence continues at coordinate 112,302 of CAXXQY010000009.1, read as the reverse complement.
GGTCAACACCATACACGACACCGTTGATCCTGCGGCGGTTTTTCCGCCACATCCCTCCGCCGTTTGGATCTGTCTCCTCGTTCCAGACATACCCGTCAACATTGAAGCAGGGAAGGATCCACAGTTCGTTTTCATTGATTATGTCTGTAACACGGTCATCCGTTTCATAGTTCTCAGCAAGCAATTCAGCAAAATGCATAAGAACCATGGGGGTAATTACTTCACGGGCGTGGATCGCAGCGTTGAGGAACAATTCCGGTTCATCCTCATCGTCTTCCGGATTGTCGGATATTTTAATCACCCATATGGGGCGATTTTCAAGTGTAAAACCAATTGTATCTGGGCCAGTTGCAATCGTCGAATAGGTTTCAACGAACTCAAGAGCCCATTCTCCGATCTCATCAAACGTGGCATATCCGCCCATATCGTCAAGTTCATGGTCAAGCCGACTGCGGTAAAACTCCTCAACGTTTTCCTGGATCACTTCATAGGTGAGACCCATCGATTGGATGCGCTGAAGATCATTGGGCCAGGCGACTACTTCAACCCTGTCATCTTTCAATTGGGTGATATCAAATCCCGCGCCACGTACCTGTTCCCATGTCGCCTTGTCCGGGATCAGAATGTCGACCAATGGAGTGGCGAATATTGAACCGGTAAAAAGCAAAAAAACGAGAACAGAAATCAGGAACAGTCTTTTCATCTTCGGCTCCTTCATGGTATGCTGTTCGATGGAAATCAGTGTATGAATTATCAGTTTTTTAATCTATCGTGCAAAACAGAGATTTACAAATATTTCAGTCTGTGAGAGGGGGAAACAAGGAGCGAAAATCACTTCTATCTGGTACAATGGTTTACCAGGGAGAAACTCACCTCATACTTTGCCCTCCACATGCCTTTCATTGGACGTTCATTCTGTGTACCTTTCTTACTTGAAATAGATTTACAATCTGGATAACCCGCTGAGAGCCATGAGCAAACTGAACAAAGAAACACTTCAATTACTTGAAACCTTTCATACCGGGAACCGTCGGTCGCTGGCAAAACTTCTGACACGTGTCGAAAACAGGGATGAATCCATTCAGCATGTGCTGGATGCCCTCTATCCTAAAACCGGGAATGCCTGGCGTATCGGCCTGACAGGACCTCCGGGCGCAGGAAAAAGTACTCTTGTGAACCAGATGGTCATCCAGTACCGGAAAGCCGAACGTCAATTGGGTGTGATCGCCTTCGACCCGACAAGTCCCTTTACCGGTGGAGCATTATTGGGTGACCGGGTGCGCATGGAAAAAGTGGTGCTTGACCCGGGAGTGTTTATCCGAAGTATGGCCACCCGTGGGCATCTCGGCGGGCTCGCTGTCGGTGTGGATGAAGCCTGCGACCTCATGGACGCTTTCGGGAAAGACCGGATCCTGATTGAAACGGTGGGCGTTGGGCAGTCCGAGCTGGAGGTTGCGCATTCAGCCGATACAACCATCGTTGTCCTGGTTCCGCAATCCGGCGATTCTATCCAGGCGATGAAAGCCGGGCTAATGGAAATTGCTGATATTTTTGTCCTGAACAAATGCGACAGGGATGGCGCCGACCAGGCGTACCGCGAGTTGACAAGTATCCTTGCGATAAAGGACTGGAGTGACGGATGGATACCCCCGGTTCTGCAAACGGTCGCCGAAAAGGGCGAAGGTATTGTTGAGTTGCTGGAAACCCTTGAAACACACCGTAAACATCTTACTGAAACGGGATTGCTGGAAGAACGACGCAGGGATCGTGTCGCTGCTAAGGTAAAACGGCTTGTAGAGGATGATATTCACCACGCTCTATGGTCCGGGAATCGTGAAAAACGGCGATCAAACGGGATGGATGCAGGAGCGACCAGCCCTTATGACCTGTCACACCAGTTATTGAAGGATTTTTACCAGGAGATTCAGAATGGTTGATAAAAAAGATACGTCACAGACACCATATAGAGACGACCGGGAACGATGGAATAAAGAAACCTATGAACCAAAGGGACGGTTCCGTAAAGACGGGATAGCGTTCACAACTGTATCCTCCGCGGAAGTGCCGCATATTGTCGGCCCCGAATACCTCGAAGAAACCGGTTTTGATCCAAGGGAGAAGCTGGCATGGCCAGGCGAATACCCATACACTCGCGGTGTGCATTCCACCATGTACCGTGGAAAACTCTGGACCATGCGTCAATTCGCGGGATTCGGCACTCCCGAGGAAACCAATGAACGGTACAAGTACCTGTTGGCCAACGGTCAAACCGGTCTCTCAGTAGCGTTTGACCTCCCTACCCTGATGGGTCGCGATGCCGATGATGCCATGAGCGAAGGCGAAGTCGGGATGTGTGGTGTGGCGATATCTTCACGGCAGGATATGGATATTCTCTTTGATGGTATCCAGATGGATGAGATTACAACTTCCATGACCATCAATGGCCCCGCCTGCGTGATCTGGGCGTTTTTTATCGCCGCCGCCGAACGGAAAGGAATCGACCGTTCCAAGCTGGGTGGGACACTGCAGAACGACATCCTGAAAGAATTCATCGCCCAGAAAGAATTCATCTTCCCTCCGGAACCGAGTGTAAAACTGGTCGTCGATACGATTGAATACGCCACTAACGAAATGCCCTACTGGAACAGTGTTTCGGTCAGCGGATACCATATCCGCGAAGCGGGATCAACCGCCGCGCAGGAGCTGGCGTTTACGTTGATGGACGGTTTTACCTACATCGAGGAATCGATCAAACGTGGCATCGATGTGGACAAGTTTGCACCGCGTATCTCCCATTTTTTCAACAGCCATGTCGACTTTTTCGAGGAGATCGGGAAGTTCCGCGCTGCACGGCGAATTCATGCCAAGAGGATGAAGGAACGGTACGGCGCGAAAAATCCACGGTCCTGGTTGTTACGTTTCCACACCCAGACCGCAGGATGCAGCCTCACTGCGCAACAACCGGAAAACAATATTGTTCGTACTGCCATCGAAGCGTTGGCGGGAGTGCTTGGGGGAACACAAAGCCTGCATACAAACTCCATGGATGAAACCCTCGCCCTGCCGAGCGAGAAAGCGGTGACCATTGCACTACGTACGCAGCAGGTACTCGCTTATGAAACGGGTGTTGCCAATGTCATGGACCCATTGGGCGGCAGCTATTTCGTGGAATGGATGACTGACAAACTCGAAGCGGAGGCTGAGGAATACTTCCAGCGTATCGAAGATTTTGGGGGTGTGGTAAAAGGTATCGAGAATGGATTCTTCCAGAAAGAGATCGCACGGGCGGCATATCGTCACCAGCAGGAACTGGACAGGCAGGAACGAGTGATAGTCGGGGTGAACAAGTTCTCCGATCCCAACGAGAAAATCGAGATTCCCATCCTCAAGATCGGTAAAGACGTGCAGGAAAAGCAGATCAACCGTCTCAAGGAACTGCGAAACACGCGCGACAATACAAAATGCCAGGCGACCCTGGATGCATTAAAGAAAGCCTGTGAAAATGATGAAAATGTGATGCCGTACCTCGTCGAATGCGCCCATGCAGATGCTTCACTGGGCGAAATTATCAACAAGATGGAAGAAGTATACGGTACCTATGTGGAGACGGCGTATTTTTAGTACTTCATAGCTGAAGCAGAGTAAGAAAAATCGTCAAGAGATTGATTTTATATAATTACGCGTCCGTTTAGACACGGACGCGTATTGGTTATAGTAGTAAAATCAATAATCGCAATGCATTTAGGATCTAAAAGTCTGTTCCCACGAAGAAAGTAATGAATATCTTTCATTTTGCTCTCCTAACTTAATTATAATATTCAAAGTGATTTACGTCAATTACTGTCTCCTGCATTGTTCATAGTTTTCCATGTACAAAACCACACTATTCCATTAATCGGTCCAAACAGGTGCAGCTTGGAGGATACGATGAGAACTGTTGTATGTGTTTTCTGCTTTCTTATGCTTTTCAGCGCAAGTATCGTCGCTCAACCAGCTGAATTTGAACCTTGTGCAATCGATACGGGGTTTGGGAATCCATGGGCGATAATTGGTTGCGATCTTGATGGCGACGGAAACCTTGAGGTTGTGGGATCGGACGCGAATACTTCACTTTACTGGTGGACCTTCAATCCGGTACAGGGATCGTTCACACAGCATGTACTTAATGATGGATATACTGGATGTCGGTTTATTGATATGGAAGACGTGGATCTGGATGGTGATCCGGATCTGCTGACTTCTTCGTATACGGAGGAACACCTGGATCTGTTTTACAATAACAGTGGCAGCTTTGAACGGTATATCCTGGAAGATAATATTGACGGCGCCAAGGAAGTACTTGTTTTCGATGTAGATCATGATGGTGACCAGGATGTGATTGGTTTTGGACAGACAAATGTACTTTCTTTCTGGTACGAACGAGTTAATCAGTACTTATATGAACGCCATACAATAGGATATATTAATGGTATTATGGGCGCAGCACATTGTGATCTCAACTATGATTCTTATGAAGACATACTCTGCTCTGCTTTTTCTGAAGGTGTTTTTCTCTGGGTAAATGATACTGAGGGAGACTTTGACTCAACAGAGGTTGATCCTTCTCTTAATTATGGGCAGTCTATCATCTCGGCAGATATGAACGATGATGGACTACTTGATATTGTTGCGACAACACAACGTGGTGTATGTGTAACAGTTTACCTTCAGATGGGAATTCTCATGTTTGAGCAACATGATGTTCTGGAAGGATATTCAGTTTACCAGGTGAAAGCTGCAGACATGAATTCTGATGGTATTACGGACCTTGTCATTGCCACCAATTCAGGTATTTACTGGCTGGAAAATGATGGTAGCCCTGATTTTATGTTGCACACCGTGTATGAAGGATTGGCAAGAAATGCATTCCCGTGTGATCTTGATAATGATGGCGACGTCGATATCCTGGGGACATTTCCTACATTGGACCAGTTCATGTGGTTCGAAAACCTGATGATGACATCTGCACCGGAAAATGATGGTACTGGTTCGACTCACCCGGATCAATTCCGGATTCTGCAAGTGTATCCGAATCCATTCAATCACCAGGTGACCGTGGAATACCAATCGCCATCCGTCCAGATAGTGCAACTGTATCTATACAACAGCTTGGGGCAGGTAGTGTATAGTACAACACCCGTACACCTTTCCATTGGTGATCAAAGAATGCGGCTTTCTTTCGGGGATTATTCCAGTGGAGTGTATTTCCTGCAAATGCGGCTCGAAAACCAGGTTATGGCAAGTCAACGATTAATCCTGTTGAAGTAATACTGATAGATCAGAAGCAGGTAATGCTGTACACATTCCCCTTGTTGAAGGGGAATTTTTTTCCTTGAATGAAATATTCTTCATACAACGGATGTTTTTAATAAATCTTTTAATAACAAAGAATAAACAATAAGCGTGGTTTTGGTCTTCGTTTGGCTTGGTCATTGCTCCTGCAATAGTACGGTGAAGTGTGTGCAATCAGCATAAGGGAATGGGCATGTTCCAGTCGGTCGGCAAGAACAAACAAAATCTTATTCAGAACTCTCGAATTGTCTTTTTCTTTTTCAAAAATGTTCATATTCCCATTCTTCTCCCGATATGTGAGGAGATGCAGCGGCAGGGCGGATTTGATATCGCATTTGCCGTGTTTGATCTCGGTAACAGGTCCCGTCCGACCATGACGCCAGCCGAAATGCAGATCCTTGAACAATACCATCTCCCGATTTTCGAAAAACCGGGCGAGTGGAATCCGGATGTCACCATTATTGCCGACAATGTCACCTACCTGCTGGAAAATTGTGGGAAAATTGTCAATGTGGGTCATGGACTCCTCTCCAAGGGGCAGTATTTCACCAACAGAGAAACGATCGATCGTGAAAACCTGGAAGACCTGTTGTGTGTTCCGGGGGAGTATCACAAGGAACGGATTGAGCAGAGCAACCGTGTTTTTATCCCGGTTGTCGCTACGGGAATGCCCAAGCTGGACCGTTTGTTCATGCCAACTACTGCCTCGCGCGATGAGCTTCTCAGGAATGCCGGGCTTGATCCATCCAAACGAGTTGTATTGTACGCACCCACTTTTAACATCGCTTTGACTTCCATAACCTTTCTCTGGATGCGGATCGCGCAATTGGCGGATGAAAACACGTATCTCCTGATTAAACTGCACAGTTCGACGCAACCCTTTTTTATCGAACATTACCGTGAACTGTCACGTGAAAATGATAATATTCACTTCATTGATGATCCCGACCTGACCATGTATATGCAGATGGCAGACATCATGGTATCTGATGTGTCATCCGCCTTCATGGAGTTTATCGCATTGGACAAGCCGGTTGTCCTGTTCGATAATCCCAACATTTCCACGTACAAGTATTACGATCCAAATGACATTGAATACTCCTGGCGGGATGTCGGTGTGCGTGCTTCCACCATGGAAGAGGTGATCGCGGGTGTACAAGGCAGTTTCGAACATCCGACTGAATTCAGCGAGCGCAGGCAACAGTATGCCCGGAAACTGCTCGCTGATCGTACCGGGAACGCGGCGGGTAATGTGGTCAGGTGTGTTTGTGATCTGCTCAATGGTTCATTGAGCGTTGAGAACACTCGCAAGGATTCAACCACTTTACTACTACCAGTACAGTACGGTGAAGAAAGTGCCGCCATCCATACAGCACGAACAGCCATTAAGGAAGGCGGCGACAATTTACACGTGGCTCTTGTGGATCATTCCTGTGATAGCGAATTGTTAAGAAATTCCGTTTCAACGAATAGTCGAATCCAGTTTATTCAATCCGGTGAACTTCAGAGAAATTCGATTCAGTCTCAATATATCGGTTTTCTTCTTCCGAAGATGGATCTCGGTGACCGTCGGGCATTTCGCTTGATCAATCATTTAAGACGCAATCCTGAAAGCCATACAGTTGCCCCACTGCTGGAAACAGAACTCGCGCAAACATCACCCCAGCAGGACCCATTCCAGTACATTCCCCCGGACACGAGGAAAAGTGTAGAACCGGGCAAACTGGACAAAGGATTTCGTGAGTCGGTCATTGCGCAGCAACTTCCCTACCCGATCACAGCCTCATCCCATTTTCTCCTGGCGCATACTAAAAGTGAATCCGGATTTCAATTGTTGAGGAAAGCCGTTGAAAATGATCGTTCAGCGGTTGCCGAGGTAACCTTGGCATTCGATGTAGTAGCGGGAGAATTTCATTCTCCAATACCGGAGATTACAAATGTCGCCCAGTCGGTAAATAGTCGGGTAGACTCAGTGCTCTACAACCAGGGTGCTACACAGGGTCGTTTGCGGATGGCGTACCATTATGAAAAAAAGGGCAATGTATCGAAAGCAATCGAACATGCCCAAAAAATACTGGATGAAGATCCATCCAACCGGGAAGCCGCAGAATTGTTAACCCGACTTAGAGGAAATGCACGATAATTGAGTTTTAAGAGAACCTTATACACGAAAACCTGTCATTTGAAACCGGATGACAAAATTCACCTTTATATAGGCAAATGGCTTGAAAACATCATTGGTAAATCCTTCTGTCGTTTCGGGATTCCAGAGTAAAATCCCGGGCATAACTTCCGCTCCAATACGCAGAAAATCAGTTTGCATCACATTAATCCCAACACCGGCATGAAGATCAATTCCCGGAACTGAGTCGCTTGTAATTCGTTCCGTATCGTAGTCGTGTTCAAGGTAAATCGGGTGCTGGTATTCCCAGGATAGTAATGATAATCCACCACCGATGAAGAAATAATTACCGAAAAACGTATGTTCCGGAGTTGTGAAAAAATTCAGGTCTACACCAAAGTTGAACAGGAATACACCGCCTTTCAGCGATTGATTCAACCCGCTTGTTTCCTGTATAGGAGCCTGGTAGATTTCGAATTCAAAATCGATACGGAATTTCTCCTGTGTCAACAGGCTGTATTCGATTCCAACGCCTCGAAATCCGGTGAATTTTTCGCTGGTAATGGCGCCGTTGCCAATCGAAATCGCAAACTGGCTGGCAGTGGGGATGGAATCCAAAGGAGAAACGGAATCGCTGTCACCTTTTTCGTCCGAGTCTTTATCTTCCTCAAAGAACCAACTGGGGTCATCACCATCGTCTGCTTCGGATTCCATGTGACGGTCTTCGGGATCTTCACGTGAGGCTCTGTCCATCGCTTCACTGAGCGATCCATGAGTACGGCCTGAAGAAGCGCACCCGACGAGAAAAAGGGCGGCAAGCAGGAGAAAAATCGGGAACAACCGGATTACCATAATGTCACCTATCGTACAGGTTGATGTGATAAATGTCCCAGTCGATCCCTGAATATAGTACGATTGTATCGAGCAATTGATCCCGGGATTTCGAAAAAGGGTACTCTGTTACATCGTGGGAGGAAATACCTTCATCGGATTGAATAATCCATCCGGATCGAACGCTTCCTTCAGTCGTGCAAATACCTCAAGCTCTTCCGGGCTGAACTGGATGCTCATAAAACGGTTCTTCGAAGCGCCGATCCCATGTTCTCCGCTGATTGTACCCCCAAATCGTACAACAGCCTCAAAACACTCGCGGATGGCTTCATGGGCCCGTTTCTCAGCGCTTATATCCGATTTGTCATACATGGCGTTCAGGTGCAGATTGCCATCTCCCGCATGACCATAAATCGGGATCATTACGTTATGTTTTTCGCCGATAGCTCGACTGATTCGGATTAAATCGGAGAGTTTACCGATGGGAACCACCACATCTTCGTTAACTTTTCCACTGGCAAGTCTTGACAGGCTCGGACTCACAAGACGTCGCAGGTTCCAGAGACGTTCCCGTTCGAAGGGATTCTGAGTAGTATGGATTTCCAGGGCGCCAAACTCCTGCAGAACTTCATACACACGCTCCGCTTCACGTTTTGCATTGTCTGTGGAGCCGTCTGTTTCGATTAACAGGGCAGCATCCGTCCCTTCGGGAAATGGATAGGGATCATGTCCCCTGATCGCGCCGATCACCAGTTGGTCGACAATCTCGCAGACAGAAGGAACCACCTCAACGAGGATAGTGTGGATCGCCTGGATCGCCTGGTGAATGTCCGAAAAATGCGCGAGGAGTGTATTGGTCGATTGCGGCGCCGGAATAAGAGAAAGCCGCGCTTCGACGATGATGCCAAATAACCCTTCCGATCCGACAAGAAGCGGGGTCAGGTCGAGAGGTTGTGCCCCTTCCGCCAGGGCCCCGGTACCGACAATTTCTCCAGTAGCGTTTACATATTTCAATCCAAGTACATAATCCTTTGTGGTTCCGTATTTTACACAACGCAGGCCGCCGGCATTTTCCGCGATATTGCCGCCGATGCTGCTGACAGTATAGCTGGAAGGGTCCGGTGGATAGAACAGGCGATGTTCCCCTGCCGCTTCTTTCACCTCTTTTGTCGTTAATCCCGGTTCACACTGGATCCACCGTTCGTGGACGTTGACTTCACGAATCACCTTCATGCGTTCCGTGGAAATCACAATGCCACCGTTTAACGGAACCGCTCCGGCGCTCATACCCGTTCCTGCACCTCGCGGGATGATCTTCATGTTCGATTCACGAGCGAATCGTACTGTTTCCACAATGTCTTGAGCGGATTGGGCAAGGACAACGATGTCGGGATCATGTTTGCCGGGAGGTGTGGTGAAACTGGCGTCCGCTGCGTATACCATACGGTCTTCGGCACGTTCCAGGACTTTTTCCGACCCGATTTTTTTCTTCAGTTTGTGATAGGGATCCCGACTGGTGAAAAACACAGTAGCTCCTTGCATGAAATTTTTCAAATATAACGAAGAAACCGGCCGGTTACATAGGAAGAAGTGAAGGGAAGAAGAATAGGGGATGAGGTATCGAAATATACACGTCATTGCGAATGATTTTGTGTGACCCTACTGCGTAGTTTGCAGTAAAGTGTCAGCAAAATCGCGAAACAATCTCCTGTGTATACGTTCAATGCATCAGCGAGGTAAGTCATCGTGACAATATTGTCATTTGCTGGAATCAACAACTGCGACACACTTTCGGCGAAAGTGTGCTACTTTTCAACTCATTTTCGGAGTAGCTCATTTTCGCCGAAAATGAGTTGTAGTGCAGGTAGGGACATGACCCTGTTGGCTTGAACCGTGCGCAACGTTGTTCGTAAAACACGGTGCCCAACAGGGAACTCCCCAAGAGGGTGTAGTCCGGGGTAATATTTGGAATACAGACATACTCATGAATTTTCCCCGGACCGGATTTTTGCGTCCGGGCTACATCCTGCATCTTTTAGTGACGAAGGAATGAGTAATTCATGTCTCAATTAATGCCACAACCCCTTCTTTTCCAGAACCGGGCGAACAACATCAAGGACAACACTGGTCAGCTCATTTATAGATGGCGAAGCATCCACAAATCGTACTTCCGGGAACGCCATCGCATCAAAAATTTCGGCCACTTTCCGCAAGTTCTCCCGTTGTTCCATGGGATTCAGCACATCCTTGCGCGATTGCGTGATCCGTCGGATTGACTCATCCAGCGAAAGTTGGAAAACAAGGGTGAGATCCGGGGTGGGCGCGAAGGAAGTCATCAACTCATGAATTTCCTTGGCAGTTTTCAAACCACGACTCCCCTGGTAGGCCATGCTGGAGTAATAATACCGGTCAATCACCACAACCCGGCCCTGTTTCAGCGATGGCACAATAAGATTGTTTACATGTTCATTGCGATCCTTGCGAAACAGTTCCAGCTCGGTTTCGGGATCGTGACGTTCGCCGTTATCGAGGCCATTCCTGATCTGCAGACCGTAGGGTCCATTGGTCGGCTCAAAGGAAAACATCGCTGGGATCGAGTGACCGTTCAGCCACTCAACCAGACGTTTGGCCTGGGTGGATTTTCCGCTGCCGTCAATCCCCTCGAAGACGATCAACGCGCCTTTTCGTCCTTGATCGTCCGGGTGCAAAAGTGATGGTGTCATGATGCTCAATCTATGATAAAACCGTTGTCAGGGTCGGTCTTGGTGTTGTGCAGATTCATAGCGTTTGATACTTGTACATCGTAAATCTGCGTTTAAGGAAGCGAGAACCTGCACATTATTTAGCCACGTGTTCTGCAAGATCTCGCTCCAAATAGTCTTTGTATAAGAAAAATCGTTTCTTGGCGCTAAAATCTTGCAGAACACCTTTTTAATCTAAAGTTTATGAGGGATCTCTTTTACAATCTACTATAAAGTGTGACCGATGTAAGAGCCGGTTCCACTCAAAGTACGAACCTTCGCAATTTTCTGTCACTGTATATAAGGGAATGGGGAGTAAGAATCAAGAGAAGCCGGGCAGTTGTCTAATCGACCATCGCAAATCCTTGAACACTACCCACTCATCCGTGACAAATATTCACAATTAATGGATACCTGCGGACTATTCCGTGCCTTTTTCGCAACAGATGCTGAGTTGTGATGGTTATCACCCTGATAAATCACAGGTTAAAACTGGTATCGAGATTGCTTTTACAAATGAAAATCATCAATCACGTTCGGATCATTACGGACCAATACAACAGATGAGGTGACTATGCTACGCTTTGGTCTATGTATGGTAATTGGATCTCTTTTAGCGCTGGCGATTGTAGTTCTACCCGCATATTCTCAACTTACGCACCACACCACCATTTCGAATGCATGGTCGGAAGCCTATGATGTGGTTGCCGTTGGTGATGTGGCGTATGTGATTACCACCGAAACAGGTCTCAGGATCATGGATATCTCCCAGCCGGAGAACCTCGAGGAAATTGGGTATGTTCCGGTCTCGTTTAACGGTTACTGCCTGCTGCATGACGGTGATTTTCTGTATGTGATCGGGAATATGATCGCAAAGTATGATATTTCGGACCCGCTTCAACCAGAGATTGTCGGCGAACCGAATTTAATGAATCCTGCTTCAAACCCGTTTATCTATGAAACTGCAGTGAAAACCGGAGATTACATCTACATGGTGGGACGTTGCGGCATTTATAACACCATCGATGTCCTCTTCTGGCCGGAAGACCAGGAACCATCCTGGATTGGGTCCGAAGTGAGCGATGTGCAACAGATCTTTGTCGAAGGAAATCACGTCTACGGATTTTCTGCATGGCATGATACACCGCCCTGGCACTATCTAAATGTCTACGAAATCACCGGAACGCATCATTTGGAACAGGTAGCGATGGTTCCCATATCCGAGCAAAACCTGTCCCCACAGGATATTATTGTGGAACAGGGAAATGCATACATCGCCTGTGATTATGGATTCCTGGTGTATGATGTATCCAATCCCGGAAACATCCAGTACCTCGGTGGCGATACCAGCGATGAAATCCATATCCCGAATGATTTTCATATGATTAAGGATGGTTCAACGATCTATATGGCCGGAGGTTGTCTCGCGACGATCAATGTGTCGAATCCATCCAATCCAGTGTTTGTGGATGTGGATACATCGCGCATAAGGGCTCCGCGCGGTTTCGCCATGTCGGACGGCTATGGTTTCAGCGTATCCCATTTCCCTGGAATGGCTGCGATTGACTTCACTTCGCCGAATGATATCGATGAAGTAAGCCTATACCGGGTATCCGGGAAAACCACCCAAGCCAGCCTGCAGGATAATCTCCTGCTTACCAACGGTCCCATGCCGGGAAGTACTGACAACAATCATCTCAATATCTTCGAAATAACCGACATGGATGAACCTTCACTATTGAGCAGTCTTCCTGCATGTGAAAATGGCGCCGACACCACCTATACGGAATTGTGGGCGGTTGCAGTGGATGACGACTTCGCGTATACGACATCACAAAATGATGCAACGATACAGTTCAGTGTAGTAGACATTTCCGATCCCGCCAATCCGGAGGTTCGGGGTGCATGGATATCGGAACATGAACTGTATGGAAGCATCCAGATCGTGGAAAACGTCGCTTATGTCAATTCGTATATCGCAGGTGTGTATGCCTTGAACATTTCCGATCCGGACAATCCGACATTATTAGGAAATGTTTCCTGCGGAGGATATGGTTCCGCCGATTTTATCGTCCATGAATCGTACCTGTACCTGCTGGATGGCGATGTGTTGCATATCGTCGACGTAACGGATCCATCCTCGATGATTGACGTCGCGTGGGTGCTGCTGCCCGATGAAATGATGCCGTCCGCGGTAGACATTTTTGGGGATTATGCCTACGTGAGTAGCTGGGATCATGGTTTGTTCGTGATCGATATCGCCGACCCGACCCAGCCGGTAATGGAAGTGAACCATCCTGTCATGCACATGTCCGACTTTCATATCGAAAATGGATATATGTACAGCATCGACATGTCCAATACAATCCAGGTGTACACGCTGGAAAATCCGGCTACACCCGAATTAAGCGCTGAAATGGAGCTGGACCATTATTCGCAATATGTGTATCCGTCCCAGTACCAGCAGATCGATGTCCTCGGCGATGTGATCGCAATTTCCAACGGCTTCTACACCGATCTGCTCGAATACAACATTGTCTCCGCACCGGAACAGGACCATGTCGATGAAGTCCCGCAGGCATTCCATGTTTCCCAGGCGTACCCGAATCCGTTCAACTCGTCGGTACATATTGATTATGAAATTTTTTCTTCCAATGGAACCGTCCACTTCCGTCTGTTCGATATCCTGGGGCGTGAAGTCTATACCGAATCGAGGATGGTCCACGCCGGTCCGCACACATGGCACTTTACCGCCAGCCCGGATGAACTTGCCAGCGGAATCTACCTGCTGCAGGCTAGTTTCGGAACGCAGTCGGAAGTGAGGAAGATGACTTTTATGAAGTAGAGGGTCTGAGATGTGTTGACAACAGTTTCTTATGTAACATTCTCCCAGGTGCTAAACACTTGGGATTTTCATTTCTTGATATATTGATGGATGCTTTTAGGAACAGGACTTTAGCCCGAGTAGCAAACACTCGGGTCAAAATCAATATTCTGTTTGATAACATTGACTGCAGAATAATAAGCAAATAAGTTAGAGAGCAAGGAGGTACGTATGAAGCGGTTGCATTATGATTGTCCCACGTTCCTTCCCTCCACCAACGCGCCGAAGAATCTGATTCTATCGGTTCTGCTTATCTGTGTGTTTTTTCCAATTGTGTTGTATGCACAAGTTCATATCTCCGGCGAAATGGAAGGTACATTAACCGATACGACGTATATCGTGGATGGAGATCTTACCATTCCGCGTTTTCGTACTCTCACCATTGAACCGGGAGCTGTTCTCCTGTTCGAAGAAGGTGTTCAATTCGATGTGTACGGTCATGTGGAAGCGAATGGGACACTGCAGGACAGTATTTATTTCTTGCCAGTAAATGAAAGCACCCATTGGGGTGGAATTAACCTGATCGAAGAATACCGTGGGGGAAGTCCTTTCCAGTATTGTGTGATCAGCGGAAGTAATGAGTCCGGCCTGGAGTGTGGTTTTGCCAGCGGGATACGGATGTATAATTCATTGATCTACGGAAATAGTGACATTCGAGGAGATGGTGGAGGTATTATTTCATTTACACAATTTGGAGATTCTTTACGTAATTGTACGATTACACAAAATGACGGGTATGGCGCTTTTTTCCATTACCTTGCCGCCTTGGATAGTTGCATATTTTCATACAATACAAACACTGGAATGCGAACATATGGATCGACTTATTTGCATGATTGTATTTTTTATGGAAATATGAATTCAGGTGTTCATGTTAGTATTTTGGGTGGTGAATTTTATAATTGTATCATTGCAAATAATGTTGGAGTAAATGGTGGTGGTGTGTTTTCAGGGCATGGTTTTGAAGCATATCATACAGTTATCTCAGAAAATTTTGCGACAAACGGAGGTGGAGTATATGCACACAACAATGGTAGCTGTTTGCTTTACCAATGCACCATTGTAAATAATCATGCTTCAGAAAATGGTGGTGGTATTTATGACAATGGTACTTTGGGTGTTTCATCATCAATCATTGGTTACAATACCGGTAATGCAGGTGTTTATACTGAGGATGGCACTTTTGGAATAGATTATACCTGTTTTTTCGAAAATGATAATAACGATTTTTTTGGATTGTTACCTGAATGGTTAGACTACTATGGCAATATTTCCTGGGTGAATGCGAATGGAGATTCATGCGATTATTTCTTTAATCTTTATCATGATCCTGGACTGGCAAATGTATCAATGGGCGACTATTCGCTGTTGCAATCTTCGCCTTGTATAGATGCCGGCAATCCGGAACTTCCCAATGATCCGGACAGCACCTTATCCGACATTGGGGCATTTTATTACCACCAGAACAGCGCAGTATATCCACCTCCCTTCCGCGAATTACCGGATTTATTTACGATTACCTCATTGTACCCAAACCCAACCAATTCGTCGGCAACGATTGTCGTCTCTTCACCATTTTCAACCTTCCTGACCATTGATCTGTACGACATCCTCGGAAGGCATTGCGGTTGTGTTTTCCAGGGACACATTCATGCAGGTGACTCGCAGTATACCATCGGCCTGGAAGATATACAAAGTGGAACCTATTTCATACGAGGGAATGCCTATGGAAACAATTTGTTTGTACAGAAAATTATCCTGTTAAAATAGAGTTTTAGCCAGTATGCTTGTCACACGGGTGTCTCTATCCGCAATTTTTATCTGCCTCGTCAAAATAGAGAAACCCGTGTGACAAGCACACGGGCCAAAGAGTATGGAAAAGCTTACAATCAATAGTACTCTTACATCACCGCACCTTTGCCTGCGAAGAAGTTGACAATCTTCGTGGCGAGTTCATTGCCGACACGGGCTTGCGCTTCGGTGGTCGCCGCGCCGATATGCGGGGTGACGGACACCTTCGGGTGGTTGATCAGTTCCATGTTGGTGGCCGGTTCCACTTCGAAAACATCCACGCCCGCGCCCCAGAGGTGCTCGGAATTGAGTGCTTCCACAACCGCTTTTTCGTCCATGACGCCACCACGGGCACAGTTAACCAGGAAACTGCCTTTTTTCATCTTCGCGAGGAAGTCGGCGTCGATGAGGTACTTGCCCTGGGACGGAACATGGACACTGACCCAGTCCGCTTTCGGAAGGGCGCTGTCGAGGTCCTTGGTGAATTCGAATTCGGTGTCGACATCCACGACGTCATAACCGATCACCTTCATGCCCAATGCGGACGCCTTTTTCGCGAGGCTCTGGCCGATACGACCGAAGCCGATGACCAACAGGGTTTTGCCTGCCAGCTCGAGGCCCTTGTACTGCTTCTTGTTCCATTCGCCGTTGCGCATGGTCAGGTTGGCGGCGATCACCCAACGGGTCAGGGCGAACATGTGCGCTAGCACCAGTTCCGCCACGCTGTCCGAGGATGCTGCCGGGGTGTTCACAATTTCAATGCCCTTGGACTTGGCATAGGCTACGTCGATGTTGTCGAGGCCGACGCCACCGCGTCCGATCAGCTTGAGGTTCGGGGCCTTGTCGATGTGCTCAGTGCGTACTTTTGTCGCGGAACGTACGAGGATCGCGTCATACGCGCCAAGTTCGTCACCTAATTTTTCCTGCGGTACTTTATCCATGGTCAGTTCATGACCGGCATCACGGAGGATCTGTTCGCCTTCCGCTGAAATTCCGTCATTTACAAGTATTTTTGCCATCGTAGTTTTCCTTATGGTACAGAATTCTGTTCCTACGCTACGTATCCGGGTTCTATTTAAAACAACAGGATACTTAAACTGCTCTCTGGATTCCCGCCTGCGCGGGAATGACAGACGCCAGGATTCGGAAGAAAGCAAAATAAATAATTATCCGTTCTTCTTCATGAATTCTTCCATGAACTTCACGAGATCCTCGATTGCTTCCGGGGGAGTCGCATTGTACATGGAGACACGGATACCACCAACGCTACGGTGTCCCTTGAGACCGTTAAATCCGGCTTCACGACCTTGCTTGATGAACATGGCTTCGAGGTCTTCATTCGGGAGACGCATGCAGACATTCATCCAGCTACGGCTGGCGGTTTCGACCGCGCCACGGTAGAAGTCCTTGTTGTCATCCATGTAACCATACAGCAGGTCGGCCTTTTTCCTGTTGCGCGCTTCCATACCTTCCATGCCGCCAATGCTATCAACCCACTTCAACACTTCGCCCATGATAAAGATGCCAAAGGTCGGCGGGGTGTTGTACAGGGAGTTCTTGTCGACATGAGTCTGGTACTTGAGCATGGTGGTCAGATCCGGATTGGCAAGTTTCAGCATGTCGTCACGAATAATGACCACTGTAACTCCGGACGGTCCGAGGTTCTTCTGGGCTCCGGCGTACATCATGCCGAACGGTTTCGGATCGACTTTGTGGGACAGGATGTCGGAAGACATGTCACAGATCATCGGTACATTTCCCGTCTCCGGAAATGTGAAAAACTGGGTACCTTTAATCGTGTTGTTGCTGGTGACATGGACATACACGGCGTCGCTGGAGAGTTTCAGTTCATCCTGGGTCGGCAGGTGTTTGAAGTCGCCGTCCTTGCCGGAGAATGCAACATTTACTTCACCGAAAAGTTTTGCTTCCTTGATGGCCTTTGTGGACCATGTGCCCGTATCAATATAATCCGCCTTCTTGCCTTCGCCGAGGAAGTTCATTGCAAGCATGGCGAACTGTGTGCTGGCGCCACCCTGGATAAAGAGGACATGATAATCATCCCCGACACCGAGGAGTTTTTTCATGTTTGCGACGGTGGCGTTGTGAATCTCATCGTATTCCTTGGAACGATGTGACATTTCCATCACATTCATTCCAGCACCATGGTAGTTGAACCATGTTTCATGGACTGTTTCCAACACTTCCACCGGAATTGCTGCAGGACCGGCGTTAAAATTCCAGATGCGATCGTACTTCATCAGAT
This sequence comes from bacterium, assembly GCA_963674515.2. Classification (GTDB taxonomy): domain Bacteria; phylum Electryoneota; class Electryoneia; order Electryoneales; family Electryoneaceae. Next base: position 94,339 of record CAXXQY010000009.1, on the reverse strand, counting down.
TCCTCCCAACGGTGTTAACAGTGGTTTTTCACTGCCCATCGGTTACAGAGCTGTTCTATGTACTTAACCGGGAATATTGTTTCCCTTATTCACGTTTCGGTGCTGCTGCTGATCTTATTCACCGACCTGGTGCACAACGAGGCCGCTACGCAGTTTCGGCTCGAACCATGTCGATTTCGGCGGCATGATCTCACCGGCGTCCGCAATAGCAAGCAATTGTTCGATTGTGGTTGCATGCAGGCTGAATGCAACCTTCATCTCACCGGAATTGACACGACGTTCCAGTTCGCCCAGGCCACGGATCCCGCCGACAAAGTCGATACGTTCATCCGCACGCGGGTCTTCGATCCCCAGGATCGGATTCAACAGGTTGTTCTGCAGGATCGCGACATCCAGGCTGTTCACCGGATCGTTATCGTTAAATGTGCCTTCCTTGGCTTCGAGACGGTACCAGTGGCCATCCAGGTACATGCCGAAGAGCTTCGTACGGTCCGGCTCAAACCCTCCATTTGCCTTGGAAACGTAAAACTTCTCTTCCACCTTCGCCATGAATTCTTCTTCACTGTTGCCGTTGAGGTCCATGACCACACGGTTGTACGGAAGGATTTTCATCTGGTTGTGCGGGAAAAGCACGGCGAGGAAGTAGTTCCATGGTTCCGATCCGGTGTAATTGGGATTTGCCTTACGCCTGCGCTGAGCGATAATGGTTGCCGAGGCGCTGCGGTGGTGTCCGTCTGCAACGTACAGATTCGGAACCTGGGCGAACAGGTTCGCGACCATCTCAACACGTTTCGGAGATGAAATCACCCAGAAGGTATGCTGGATGCCATCCGGAGCGACGAAATCGTATTCCGGGGTTTTTTCCTGAATCAATGCCAACTGCTTGTCGATCTCATCCTTGGCAAGATAAGTGAGGAACACCGGTCCGGCTTGCGCTTCGAGCGCCTCGATGTGACGGATACGGTCATCTTCCTTTTTCTTGCGGGTGAGCTCGTGCTTTTTGATCTTGTCGTCAATGTATTCCTGGACCGATGCTCCGCAAACAAGACCCACCTGACGGTGATCTCCCCATTTTTGCGCATATACATAATAGCATGGAGATTCATCGTTACGGAAGACGCCGTCTTCGATCATCTTCTGCAGATTTTTACGTCCCTGTTCATACACTGCATCACTGTAAAGGTCAGTTCCCGGAGGCAGGTCAATTTCCGGTTTGTTGATATGCAGGAAACTGTGAGGATTGCCTTTTGCCATCTCCCGTGCTTCTTCGGAATTCAACACATCATATGGCGGGCTGGCTACCTTTTCGGCCAGCTCTTTAGTGGGCCTGAGCCCACGGAAAGGGACTACTTTCGCCATTGTCCTACCCCCTGGTTCTGTGGTTCATACCGAGATTGAAATCGAAATTTCAACCGTCGGTCTATTTTGTCTAGTTATCCAGTCGCGAAGCCGTATTTTTCAGGCTTGCTATATGTAATGATATTATGCATTTGAAGAATACCCTCAATGTATGCAAAATATCAATGTGAATCGCATAATACGACTACACGTACAGGTGGGGCAATAGCTCCCGAGATAGGCAGGAGGCGACATGGTATAGTGTTGTAAAAAGAATAACACCTGACAGGATTTTCCGAATGCTGTTCCCACATCCACGGGATAACATCAACAGGAAATTAAAAAATGAATTCAATTAATGCGATTATAAATAAGTGTCACCACTGTATCAATAGATCGCTGCAGGAAAATTTTTCATTTCGATTGGACAAAATATTCAATAGATACAGACGGGTAAAGTGTTAATCTTAAAAAATACAGCATGTTAGATATATTACATTCTATACCGCCCTTGGTATGTCATTTGCGCACTATCGCCAGTATAGTGGGATCACTCTGCGAGAAAGTCATGAGAAAACGTTTCATATATCCATATCGGAATGCATAAAACCGCAACAACATCCATCCAGATCTATCTTGAAGCAATCAGCGATCTGTTTACTGAAAAGAGGAGTTGCCTATCTTCCGGATCTGGTCCACCTCGCACGGACATTCCGGAATTTATCACCACTATCCGCGTTGGAAATCAAACAACTCCAGCAGGCATTGTCACCTGTTTTTAATGGTCCCGAGGGCACAATCTATGTGGCGAGCGCCGAGGCATTTTTCGGTCGATTTGTCGCAGAGCCCCCCGTGCTGCTGAATACGTATGAAACAGCCACAGATCTCGCACGTGTGCTGGAACCGTTTGATGTGGATGTCAGCCTGTTTGTCAGTTCAAGACGTCAGGATACCTGGCTCGAATCCGCGTTTCAAACATTCCATCAAATGGAACAAAACACTAACCTTTGAAGAATGGCGTAAACAATTGGAACTGGAACGATTCGAATGGGACCGTTTGATTGGCTACTTCGCAGATCATTTCGGCGAAGAATCCATCCATTTTGTCCCGTATGAACATCTTTTCAAAAATGAAGGAGTGGGGATTAAGAAGTTCTTCTCCCTGTTTAATGCTTCCGACCTCTTTTTCCTCGAAAAACTTCCACGCTCGAATCCCGGGATCAATCAACGATGGCTGGAAGTGCTCCGCCGTTCCAATGAACTGATCTCATTTGAAGAATCACAGGTCTTGCGTCGATTCCTGGAGCAGAGATTTTCCAAAAAAACGGGAGAAAAGCACGAGTATTTCACCGAAGAACAGAGAATCGAAATCCTTGACTTCCTGAAAGACTCCAATGACCGTCTTTTCCAGCGCTTTGGAAAATCCTCAGAAAACCTGTACGATCCTTCGTTAATTGTAGTAAAAGAAGAACGCAAACCGGAAACGGTTCTCGCTGCACAGTGAACCTGTAGCCCGGACCGCCCCCGGTCCGGGGAGTCAAGTCGGTCCACGCCCAACTCACTTTCGGCGAAAGTGAGCTACTCGAAAGTGAATAGAGAAGTTGAACAGCTACGCCGAAGGTGTGTTGCAGTATACCCTCGTCAGATCCTTGGCGGGTTTGGCCCGGCTGCTTGCCACTCGGGTATGTGCGCCTGTGTGTGTACATGTTCATTGGGGGTGTGAGTCCCCATCAGGTATACGCTCTCCGGCCTGTATTCGACCGTAACTGCGTCGTCGCGAGGTGGGGTGGGAAGCAACGGAAGGAGAGAGATCAGTTCGCAGGATAACGAACGCGTTTCAGCCCTATGCATCGACGAGCCTGCATCCCATTGGCGAAGTCCGGATTCCTTAGGAAAGGAATGTTGCTGGCGATGAGGGGTAGCGTGCAAAATCGACCAGCAGGGTGTATGGGTGGTTGGCGGTGGAATGATCTCAACGGACAAGTACATGAAGCAGGGAGACCTGCAGGATACGAGAGTTCTGCCGGAGTCAGAGCATCCATAGTAGCGTGGAAGCATTGTAACGGATGGCAACGTGCTTTCCTTGCTGCAACGATACCTCTCGCAGCAGGTGGTTGACCAGTGGATCCGTATGCGTCTTCGCAGCATCCTGCGAAAACGACGCAGGGGTCACAGACTCGGTCTTGGACTGGATCATATTCGCTGGCCCAATATATTCTTTGCCGAACATGGGTTGTTCTCGATGGTTGCAGCCCGTGCACAGGTCTGTCAATCCGTACGATGGTGAACCACCAACCGGAGAGCCGTGTGCGGGAAAACCGCACGCACGGTTCGGAGGGAGGAGGGATCTGGAGACAAACTGATCCTTCCTACCCCTATCTCCAAATCTGTAAATGATAACCATTTCTGCATAAAAGACACCCGTGTGGCAAGCACTCGGGCCAAAAACGCATTCGAAAGACAACGGTAAGGGTAGCTGAAAAAAATAAAAGCCGACCCCGCATAGAGGTCGGCTGAATTCTGTTCTGAATACGATATCGTTATTTGATCAGCATCATCTTCCGGGTTGCGTGGTAACCCCCTGCCTGCATACGGCAGTAGTACATTCCGCTGGCAATGTTCGACATCCCCGAAGTGTTCCATGTAACTTGATATGCGCCCGCATCCATCGTCTCATTGACAAGCACCGCCACACGTTGACCTAACAGGTTGTACACCTCGAGGGAAACCTGTTCCTGTTGCGCAAGATTAAAACGCAGGGTCGTCGCCGGATTGAATGGATTCGGATAGTTCGCGTGAAGTGTTGTTTCGTATGGTAGTGCGACAATACCGCCGACACCGTCCTCGTCCACAGTCATCTGGATCGGAAGGACAACTTGGTGTTCATCGGGATCATTACAAAGAATAACAGCATTTGCTTCATAGGTGCCTTCTTCAAGGCCGGTGGCGTCAAAGGTGAAAATGACTTCACGCGATTCACCCTGTTCCACGGTGGCGTTGCACACATCTGCAGACACCCATGCCGGACCGTTTGTGATCCGGATTGCCATATTGCTCTGGATGTACGTAGTGTTGTAGGCGATCTGGAGACCGTCCGTGGGCGTTCGCATTCTCGATGCCGACTGTGGCGCCGTTCAGAGTTCCTGACATGCTGCCGTAATAAAAACGGATTTCCCCGGATTGGTACAGGTGAACCTGGAAGTTCACCCGTCCATCACCACTGTAAAAACCCCAGTTGGTATACTGAATGATGAACCGTCCCATTTCTTCGTCATAGTAGGAATAATTCACAGCCGCCCAAGCTGTTCAAATCATCCCAGAAGGGGCAGAGGACGTCATTCGGAGCATCGCTGTGAGGGATAGGATCGTTGGAATAGGCCAATCCGCCATCCGCAGCGAAGCTTAGATATCCGTTCGTACCGATGGTAATAGCGTCTTTTGTCTCGCCGTAATAGGGAAATTCAAATGGCAGGTTGATCCGTACGGCAGCATCATCACCCGTACACCCGGTATTAACGCCAAGTCCTGAGATGTCCATCCATTCGAATGCAGGACCGTCAGGTTCATCACTGTCTTTCCAGATATAGCCGAAATTATCAGGGCCGCCCTGGTCATAGATGACTGGATCGCCTGCCGCTCCAACTTCTCCCTTATTGCTCCGTAGTTGTATATCATCTGTCACCGGACGGGTGTTTTCACCAGGGTTGTATCGCGAGAGGAAAACTGGATTCTCGATGGACAGCATGAACTGGAGAGGGTAGACTCCATCATTTGATATGGTCAAGGCCGTTTCCGTGGTGGCGTCAGGCATGAGAGTAACAGTAATCTCCTCGAGGGATAACGTGATGTCAGGAGGTACAACCGCTTCGGCCACCAGGGGAATATCGAACTGATCCTCATCTTCATCGTTGCATGTAATCGACAAGGAGCCATCGTAATCACCCGGTTCTTCACAGGTGAATACAATCGGAATTTCAAGGAAGAGCCCGGTGTAACCGTATATGGCGGACATGCGTTGGTGGAAAAACCATCTCCCGAAACGGTAATTTCCGAGATGACGAGATCTTCCAGACCAAGGTCAGGAAAACAGCGTTAAAAGTATTTTCAAATCCTGTATAGGCAATGCCGAAATCGAGTTCGCTTTGTGCCGGTTCTATCTCCGGTCCTTCAACACCGTTCAAGAATGCCAGGTATCGCGCCATCAGGCTCGCACGAGTGGAAAGGCCCTCGTTTCCAAGCGCACCGATGACAACGGAAGACACAATGACACGGTATCCGCCAGCATCATAGGTCACAACACGGTTGTATCCATTGTTGCATTCCAGCAGAAGCTCGCCGTCGCCTGCTCCGAGACGGTCAATGCGGTAGTCTTCATCGCTGCCGCTTTCATGGTTGAAAGCGTCGTCTACAGCGAAACCGCCATCAACACCGAGGATTTCGGTAATGTTGTCGTAATCGTTGCCATGATGAATAAAAGTACAACCCAACATGTCGGCGTAATCTGTGTTCTGGTGGCTGTAGAGCACATCTGCGCCTTCCACGTATACGCAACCGCCATTATTCATGTACTCTACCAAACGGTCCTGGTCGGTGGAACTCACGTTCCGGGAGGTGTGGTGCCTCAGCCAACGCAGTATAGACCGAGTGAAATCATGACAATGTTGTACCCGGAAAGATCGTTGGGAAGGGTGGAAGATAACGTGTAATCGACATCATTCGCGTCCAATGCGCTGGTGATTCCGACTTCGCAATTGGTCGAAGCGCCGGTTTCAGGATGTGTAAAATGGGAATTGTTGTCGTTGTTCCAGACCAGGATATTGGCTACACTTGTCTGGGTGGCCGTAAAACTGAACAACAGCAGCAGTGCGAATAGAAACAGTGGTCGGACCAATCGCCTCATAAATGCCTCCTCTTTTTTTTCAAATCTTCGGTAGCGCTCTTGTCGAATGAACCATTAAACACTACACCGAGAACCATCTATTTACGAACAAATCGTTTGAAAGCATCACAGCGTATTCTGTTTCCATAAAAATATGTATCCCCTTCGGTAGGATACAAGTTAAGTGATGGAAATATTGATATTCCACAGAGGCATTGAGGAGGTATAAGCGAGATGCTGCAAAGTGTGCAACAGAAAGGCAAACAGGATTTTACATTGAGATGTGGGAGTGCTCTCCTGGATTTTGCAACCGGATATAAAAGGTTGGTCTGAATTGCCTGGTGACAATGCGTGGCATGGGAATCGAAACAGCACGTTGTAGTTTTGCTGTTTTATTCCCATGTTTCATGAAAGTGGGTGGCCCTTTTGCTGAGTGTCAACAGAATCCGAAGTGGCTTTACAGCAGGTCATTGCGAACGATTTTGCCGGTAGTTGCTGTCTGGTAAAATCGTGTGGCAATCTCCTTCTAACTATGAACAGAATCCGAAGTGACTTTGCCCCGTGTGCTTGCCACTCGGGTATCCCCATCAAGTATCCGGTTAGCCACAAGTCTGCTATCACCGTCGATTTATAGAAATAGAGACACCCGTGTGGCAAGCACACGGGCCAAAGTCACTGTCTGTATCACTTAAATGAGCACACTTTCACCGAAAGTGTGTCGCAGTAGTTTATATTGGTTTCCCGGAAGGATACCCACAAGTTCATAACGTGTTTATACATGAAACCCTACTGCATCTTCCTTCGCGAAACAACAGCTACAGAAAACAGGCTTCAGTATAGCCAAACGAAAAAGACGGTGAAATATATTGGGATATGAGGATTTGAAGCAGATTGCTTTGGGATTTTGCTGATATAACAACAACATAGCAAAATCCCTCGCAACGACAATAATGTGTATGACACCCTACCTTGAGAAGCAGGTAGGGCCACCTATCAACAACATGAAACCCTACTGCACGCAATAGGGCCACACGAAAAAGCCGGTCTCTTTCGAAACCGGCCTGGGCCAAATCTTTTATATACTTCCCGACTTACTTCATCAGGAGCAATTTTTGAGTATGGTGCAGCGGACCCGCATCGAGACGCAGGAAGTAAACACCGCTGGACAGATCATGACCGTTGAACGTGAGCGCGTGATGTCCGGCATTCATCGGCTGGTTCGCCAACACTGCGACCTGCTGGCCGAGAACGTTGAAGATACGCGCCTGCACATTCACATTTTCCTGCAATGTGAAGGCGATGTTCACTGACGGGTTGAACGGATTCGGATAGGCGCCGTCAAAGGTCCATTCCAATGGCAGCGATGCATCCGGATTCTCGATTCCCGTTTCGGATACTTCCATAACCAACGGGACAAAGGTCTGTTGCTGGATCGCGTCATGATCGAACCGCAGCCATACGGAATATACACCGAGTGGTAATGTGCCGCTGTCAAGATCGATTGTCACGGACGCCTGTCCGCCTGCTTCCACAACACCTTCTTCAGGATCAATGTGGATCCATTCACGGTTGCGTTCAATCTCCCACATCTGTACGAAGTCCTGGGAACCGTCATCCATAACACTGATCAGGGAGAAGATCAATGGATTCCATTCGTTGGTTGCATCTGTACCCGACGGAACTGCGTCCGATTCGAAGGTGTACACAACCTGGTGAGCCCGGAGATCCGGATTCATCTTGATGACTTGCGTTACATTCGTACCGGCAGCCTGGGCGATGAAATAGAGATTGTAATCGTTTTCATCACTGGGGAACCATCCCGCACCACGCGGATAGAAGTCCTGGGTGATCTGCTGAACAGTTTCGCCACTACGACTTACACCGCGGATGTTGGTGGTCAGGTCACCCATCCAGAACAAATCACGGACAGGATCATAGGTGATGTAACGTGCAGATGGAATGGGAACTTCCACGCTCTCTGCAAGCTCAACAGCATCTTCGCTGATTTCCATCTTGTACATATACGAATTATCGACACCGTACAGGTATTCGCCATCCCAGGTGAGACCATAAAATCCGATTGCGGTACGATTCTCTACCGGCTGATCATAAACACCGATCAATTCTCCGGACGCATTGTAACGATAGAGCTTGTTGTACCCCTCGGTGTCGTAGCTATTGGAACCGCTCACCCAGAAATCGACGCCGTCAAACGCTACACCACGGTTACGGGTTTCTGCGGATGTCAGGTTGAAGGTGAAAATCCAGTCCCACGGATCGTCAAGTTCGTCCGTGTTGCGTACCGGACCACGATCCCCCGGGTTGTTCGAAGCTGTAGTTGTCGGTCCCTGGAAGTCCAGTTCGACTGCATAAGAAAGGGGACCGTTACCATTATTATCGATTTGCAGGACAACTTGCTCCTGACTTTGAGGCAGAATAAGTTGGAAGATGCTGTCCGGGGTGATCACAAATTCCGGATGTGTCAATGAGAAATCGACAGTGGTAGTTTCCGCTTCGGCAACGGTGATCTCAACCGAGGTCGCCGGGTTATACCCAATGGCTTCGACCACAATATGGTGTTCACCGATAATCACTTCATTCAGCAGGAAGTTGCCGTTATTGTCCGTTGTGGTAGAATATACCCAGTCGTCTGTACGCACCAGGGCGCTTTCGACCGGATCGCCCGTTTCCAGGTCGGTCACTTGACCGTCCACAGAACCGGTAATCAACGCGACATTTGTTGTAAACAGGATTGCACGGCCATCTGTAATTGATGCAGAACCAGGTTCACCCACATTCCAGTACCAGAGCTGAATACCATCGGTCTGGTTGCCGTTCTCTATTCCTGTGGTCCACCAGTATGTATCCGACGATGTGTTCCAACTGGCGCCCTGTGTATGGGACATTCCATCATACTGGAATATGAAATCGGTATCGCCCGTGTAGGTCGGACGCGCTTCCTGTGTATAGAAGATAACTTCGAACGTACAAGGGTTTGAATTCTGATAGTCGCGCGTCTGGTACCATTCGATAATGTAACGGCCATTTTCCTCGTCATAATAATCATATACAGCAGAGGTGTTGTTACCTGGTACAAAACGTTCATCCCAGTACGGCGCAATCATGTAATCGGGACCGAGCGGAGATGGGATCACCCAGTTACGGCTGTTCGGCAGATCTACCTGGCCACCCATTGCTACCCAACCATTGGAGCAGACGGTCATTTCACTGAAAATGCGCCCGTAATAGATGATCGGGAAAGGCAGTTGTACGGAAGTAGCGTCATCCTGGTCATCACCTCCATCGTGTATGTCCAGCATGTCGCCGTCATAATCGTTATTTGAAGCGCTTGGATTAATCTCAATCCAATCGTATTCGGGAGCCATTTCGTAATCGGTGTCTGTGTTATCGAAGGCGAAATAACCGTAATTGTCCGGTCCGGATGGATCGCTGCCTGAACGATTGCCAAGAGTGATGTTCACATAAACTGTATCAATCTGATCTTCATCAGAAGCAAGCACGAGGATAGCGCGTGCCTGGCGTCCGGGGAAGGTTTCCGGATGAGCCGACACGGTGAATGTCCCGCCGGTGCCGGTTTCGCCTCTGTCCAATGATGGATAATTCGCTTCATTGGTTACGATGCCAAGGAAGGGATCGAGGGAATACAGATGTCCAACCGGAGAAGTGGCATCACTGCCGCCAATGTTCATGACTTCTATAGTGATGTTGCCGGTTTCGCCCGGATCAATCGCCCCGTTCAAGTAGTTGACATCGACGAGAGCGTATTCGGCTGCCGAGATGGATAGCGGATATCCATCAGTATAGGAGTCAATACTCCCTTCAAACTCCAGGGAAAGGTGAGCGATCCAGTCGTTCTGTGCATCCGAATCAATCGCTACGAGGATCAACCCTGCGCCATCGGCTTCTGCGTCAGGTTCAATAGTGCCGAATGTTACTGTTCCTGATACAGATTCAATCCAATCATCGTCAGCGGATGCTGACAGGGTAACTCCGGATTGTGCGGCTTCACCGTAGTTTTTCGCGGTAAAGGAAAGGCCTATTGTTTCACCCGCTTCCGGGATCATGTTTCCGTTACCGTTTGTACCGGATGAACCATTATCCAGAATACCAATGCTGATGTAACCAATACCATCTTCCGGGGAGACAATATCAATCTCCTGGCGGTAGGGTTCAAAATTCTGCATGGTGACAGTAAGCATGGCTTCACCAGCGAACCGGACAGGAGCATCAAGAATAATTGTTCCATCCGAGTTGGTTTTGCCATGGGCAATGATCTCTTCATCATCATCGACTTTGTACAGTGTCACCCATGCATCTTCAAGCGGAAGAGCGCCATCCATGACAGTCACTTCGTAGCTGTTGGCGCCGAGTTCGATGACCGGTGAAGCAGTGACAGTCAGATCCTGCGGGACACTGGTCCAGACCATAACAGTAGGATCGCCCATCAGGTTGAACCAGTCGTTAAAACTGGACAAACCACCACTGTCGAATCCGTTGAAGTTGTTCCAGATGTTGATTTTACCGCCGAAGTGCATATCCCCGAGGAATGGATTCCGCAGGACAAACATGGCGTACATACCACCGCCTGCAAGGCTGTTGTTGAAACGGGGATTGGTACCACTGGTGGCATTGCCTACAGCACCAATACTACCACGCGGTGAAGTGGGAGTGCCAGCACGCATATAGGCTTCATTAATGCCGTATCCACCGGCCCAGTTACCAGTACCACAGGTGAGGTCGATTACCACCGGGCACATGCTGGGATTATTCAGCGAACCGATTGTACCCGTTTGTAATCCTGCGCCAAGATACCCGCGGCAGGAGTAAAAACTGATACCTTCAGCAAATCGTGATACAGAATAATTGTTTACCTGGGTTCCACTGGAATAAGGGCCCCAGGGTGAAACGTATGCTTCGGTTACGGTGTCATATCCGATGGCATACATGGCTTCTTTACCATAACGCCCTGTAAATACAGTTCCGATACCTGAATGGTCGGAAGCGACCGCTACATGGCCCTCTTCGTACCAGTCAGTATTGTTCATGTCCGGATCACGTTCGTAATCGAGGACCTTATTTACATACGCAATAACCTGCGTGTTCGTTTCGACTGAGATACGACCGATGGCAACGTCAACAAGCTGATCGGTCCCGGCAACCAGGGCATAATCATGATCGCCAGAGCCATATCCTGTTCCTGTTCCCGGCGGTACGCTGAAACTGCCGGCGTCATCACCGACAATTACAACATAGTCAAAAGGTGTTTCCGCAGTCTGGTACCTCTGACGCAATTCCTGCTGGATTCCGGTGTTGGTCCATGAGCAATCGTCCTGGGTGATTGTCTCAATGATCCATCCCTTTTGACGTTTCCACTCGAACCAGGGTTCCATCATGGCGAACAGTGTCTCATTGTCCTGCAAGACGACCTGTACATGGCCGTAATAGGTTTCGAACTCGTCCAATTCCGAATCGGACCAGTCAAGGAGGACACGATACCAGGGAAGGAAAGCTTCGCTGATCCTTGTGGGCTGATGAGGGAGTTCGTTACGAGTGTCTTCGACATCGTAATGAATTTCTACTTCAATGTTGTGGTAAACGCGCGCTTCACGGCGTGCAGTATTTACCTGGACGGGAAAGGTAACCATGTTGCTTACACGGAAATCATGGAAAATGGCAGGTTCGCCAATTTCCGCAATATTCGCGGGGTACCATTCATCCACGATGTCAAGCTCCTGGCCGAAATCATCAAATTCTTCCGTACCGAACCATGCGGCATAGTCGATATCAGTCAGTGTCTCATAATCAGCGGACACGACTTCCACTCGCGCTCCGCCTGTCGCCGGCAGACGGAACATGCGTCCAACTATCGGTACAATCGGACGACCTTCAACTTCAAGACCGCCACTGTTGGTATACTCTGCAATCTGCAGTGGTATGCCTGATTCACTTAAAGCTACTGTGTTCCACTCCGGCTCTTGCACTGCAAGGTTGACACGAAAACCGTTATCAATCGTTACTCTCTCGGTCACTTGAAGAGGTAGGGAATACTCTTGAAAGGTGACACTGGGAGTGCTCGCAATGACAAAAACGCTCGTAGTAAGCAGTAAAAATGCTGCCCATCCCAAACGTCTCATGGAATCCTCCAGACTTTATGAAAACCGTATCGGATTCGATAGGGTATAAAAAAGGTCAAGGATATTGCGTCCAGCACAAACTCGCATCCTGATATTTCAGGGAAAAAATAAAGTATTCATTTTGAAAAAGACACGCAATGTTTGAGGACACTTTCTGAAGTCTAACTACTCTTGTCTCTGAAATTGTAATTTTCTAATAATATTACATATAGAGTTCTTAAAACTCCAGTTAAATAACAATCGTACGGAGCAAACCGTAAAATGGCATTTATTTACTGCGAAATTTTGTACCTGACGGATACAATAAAAGTATTCCTGCTCGAACAGCAGGTAATGATGAATGATGCTTCCTGCTATATTTATGCTCACCATTGCACACTTGAAACAGGATATGTAGATTGATCAACCTTGATACTGGATCGATTATGAAATTGCGAAAACTTTCTAAACCCGCCAGGCTGATTCTATCCATCATTAGTGCTATTATTGTCGCCGTGACTGGATTGGAAATCACCGGAATCCTCTATTATGAAGATGTTCTGGAGGTCCTGAGAGATGTGGACCACCGGCTTGAGTACAATGGAGTGGATGTTAACTCGGATGGGATTCGCAGTGAACGCGAAGCTGGTGATTTTACAAACGATGATCTGTCCATCGTGTTTATCGGTGACTCGTATACATACGGTGTTTTCAGTCCGCCGGAACTGGCCATTCCGCAACGGATTGAGACTATGGCCATGGTCAGGTATCCCGACCTTCCTGTAAAAACAGCGAATTTTGGATGGACATCTTCATCCCCGATCCTTCAACTCAGGCAGTTACGGGAGATCGGTGAGAAATACAAACCGGATGTGATTGTTCACCTGTTTGATATGACGGATTTCAGGGATGATGTCGCCTATCAAAGAGCATTGGCCCGTGACAACCTGTATTTCAAAGTGTTTAAAGTGCTGCCTATGACATGCCTTGTGGTACGCTGGGCTGTAAAAAAAATAGGTGGTACATCATTTACCGACAGACTTTTCGAATTCCTGTTCGGTTACCCCTCTCGCTACTATTTTGCCATGCACCAACCGTTGGAAGAATCCATCGGCTGGTTTGAGTATGTGCAATCTTCCATCGATTCAATCTATGCGTATTCCAGGGATACGCTATCCGCAAGATATATCCTTATCATCCTCCCACGCCATTTCCAGTACAGTCGACGAGAAAGCCTTGCAAGCTGGGACTGGAGAGAATTCCAGCGAATGGGACCCTATGTCCATGAGCCTTTCCGCTATTTCGACCAGTTGAAAGAGGAAAGAGACTATCCGATCTATACCAACCTGCTCCAGGTATTCATGGAAACCGATCTTTACCCGACCTGCTTTGATGATGACTCGCACTGGAATGCAAACGGAAACCTTGTCGCAGCAGAAGCCATCTTTGATATACTCGAACAGGAACATGTATTTTCGGGTACTTTGATCACACCATGAATATCCGTCTAATCTAAACCTCCAGTTAAGATTGGATGATGTTTGAAACGGATAAAATTAATATTTGTTTGTGAAATTTATTCGATTCTATGTAGCCTGATTGATGAGGTGCAAAACAAAATGTTTTTTAGAAATATTTTAGAAAAACTATCATTTATAAACATAAGGTATTAAATTATAACAGTAGATAATCATTGCATGAACCTTCGTACTTTCATATTCCGATTCAAATCTGTTTGATGTGTCATTTCCAGTGATGTTACAAATACCTTTCATGATCTTTGACCCTGCTGGATGAAGTGTGTGAATTCTTCATGAGGAGGATTTTTCTATCCAAATGAGGGGGGATTCGGCTATGAGTATTGATGAGGTAAAACAAGCTATTCAGGATGGCAATGCGAAGTGGATTGCCGCCTACCGTACACAGGATCCTGCGATGCTGGCGTCCCTGTTTACTCACGATGGAGCCATCCTTGCGTCGCAGGGATCGGTGATCCAGGGGCCATCCCGCATTGAGGTCGCCGCTCAAACGTGGATGAAGAGCATGGGGCCTGCAGAGATGACCATCCAGACAACCGGTGTATGGTTGATGGGTGAAATCGCTTATGAAACCGGTGAGTTCGAGTACAGGTTTACTCCACCGGGGGATAAGAATCCCGGTAAACGTGGCGGTTGTTACGTCGTTGTCTGGAAATTGGAAGATGGAGAATGGAGAATTTATCGCGACCTGGGATTACCCAACTGATCATGGGTGTAAGTCAGTTTTTTGTTCGAACGTAAAGCAAGTCGATAATGGCTTGCTTTATTGTTGAGGTTGTTATGCATATCTACATCGTTTATGCGCATCCGAGCCATGAGTGTTTTACCTGTAACGTGCTGGAATCCTTTCTGGAAGGACTGAGGACTACAAAACATACATGGGAGATTGGCGACCTTTACAGGATGGGATTTAAAGCAGAAATGGACCTGGAGCAGTACAATCGTGAAACCGGGCCTGATCCTGACGCTCCTGTTCCCGGGGATGTACAGGCTGAGCATGCGAAGCTTGATGCTGCTGATGCTCTTGTGCTTATCTATCCGGTCTGGTGGAGTGATTGTCCCGCAATTCTGAAGGGCTGGTTTGATCGTGTGTTTACCTATGGATACGCTTATTATTATGAGAACGATGAGCATAAAATATCTCGTGTTTCCCTCCGGAAAGCCCTGATTCTCGCTCCAGCCGGGCATACGAATCAACATCTCGAGGAAACTGGAATTGCGGATAGTATGAGAAAAATCATGCTGAATGATCGTTTACTTGGAGTGGGAGTACAAGAAGCGGAGATGGTTCTCCTTGGGGGGATGACCATGGACGAAGAAGCTATGCGGAAGATAAACCTGCGCATTGCTTATGAAGCAGGGCAGAGTTTCTGATGACATCAGTTTTAAAGTTATTCTTTCGTTAGTCTCCGAAATGTACAACAATCCAGTTGTCCCGTATTTCCGAAAATACAGTAATTATATTACGCCAACCGTTTCCGGATTGTATTTCAACTGATTCCCAGGACAATTCAGTAGCATTTCCCTGAATTCGAGTAGGTATGCCTGGTGAAACGATTACAAGTTCCGTTTCCTTGCCTGGTAATGCCTGGAATTGCACTTCAAGTGTTCTTTCCTCTGGTAGGAACACAACCTCTCCTATGATCGCATCAATGCTTTCGACATAGGGATACAAGGGGTTGCCGCATTCCAGTTCGACTGTACGCACATGTTTACAAAGTATTGCAGAGTAGGCGTTGTTGTTATCCCACCTGATCTCGCTGAAAGTGTCTCCATTTCCAGTAATGGATACATCCACTGGATTCCCGAAAAGTGTGAATCTGCTGGATATAGTTTCCGAATATTCAGGGATTTGCGGTGACAGGGCAATTGAGTAAGGTGTACAATCTATGCCACAGAGCGAATACAAACAGTACAGGTACCATCCTGCAGCCCAGGAAAATGTCGGTTTATCGATCTTCCCATAGTCAGAGGAATCGGGATTTGTGTTTCGATATTCAAAAAAGGATGGTTGGCCATTAGGGCTGGCAGCGATTCCGTCAATGGTCAGATAATTTCGTAACGATTCCAATGCCTCATCAGGGTGTCCGGAATACTGTTGCGCCAACACATACCATGCTGTGTTCTGGCACCATGAACCGCCGTTAAAATACAAGTACAAACCACCCATCTCGGGTCCGTGGAAACGGTACGCTTCCTCGAGTTCGAGAAAATCGGCAGGCATGGCATTGCGTATCCCGATCCCTTGAGCAAGTAATTCTTCTTCTGCAGTTTCAACCAGACGAGACGAATAGGGTTCTTCCAGAATTCCGGTCCATGGCGCAACCAACGATCCGGCATAAAAGTGGGGATCAATAGTGTCCTCGATAGTGTTCATCAGGAATCCGTTTTCTTCATCCCATAGTACATCCAAAAGTGCAGAACGGAACCGTTGTTTGATCGTTAACAGGTTTCCCAAATCGTTTACTTCTTCATCAAGACGTATTGCAAGCGAAAGAAAATCATCAATGGCGCGCCATGCCAGGGAAGTGTGGTACGCTCGTGCGCCGGGGACATTGCCGGCATCCCACCAGTCCGGGCCTTTGCCATGAACGAGACCGTCCTCATCCACCTGTGACAGTATGGTTTCCATGGATTTTACTGCTACAGGAAACATTTCACCTGCAAGGGAGTCATCCCCGGTGCAGGTGAGATAGGATGCCAACAGACGGATAAACCAGTAATAATTCCAACTGTCCGGTGAGCAATACTCGGTTATATAGGTGCTGTCGCGCCAGTAATACGCATGTGCCAGTGTGGAATCTTCCCGAGTGAGTGTGTTCAGAAATTCCAGGTCGTTTCGGACGGAAGATGGATCGTATAGTACGCTTGCCAGGTCGCACACCAGCATGTCATGTGTGAAGAAAAAATTGTATTGTGCCGGGCATGGCATAAGGACATAATGGTGGTTGATCCAGTGACGGTTGCCATCCAGAACTGCTCTCGCCCAGTCTGCTGTAGAAATTAGGGATGTGTCAGGGAGACGGAATTGGGTACCGTCAAAATCCCCTGCCTGGTATACATTCTGATCAAATATCCAGTTATAGGCGTGAAATTGAGGATCAAAGGGAACATATTCATGTGATCCGATGTCAAGCTCAAGAGACGGTTGATAGGTGTCGAAGGATACAATCGGTATTTGTACACGTACCCATGGGTCAACTTGTCCTGAAGCAGCATTCTCAAGTAATTCCATTGAATAAGTACGGTGGGGATGTATTGCGTTCAACACAACGTTTGAACAATCAGTATTTACGAAGGGATAAGTGAGAGTCAGGGAATTTTGCTCAACGAACATAGTGTCAGGATAGCTCCAGTTGTAGCTGTGGCTTGTACGTAACGATTTTGCCAACCAGCACTCAAGAAGAACAGGACCCTCTTGTTCCGGGAATCCGGGAAAACGGAAGCTTATCCGGAAAAAAGGAGAATTAGAAGGAAAGTTGTATGTGATCTGAATATTGAGATTATCGGAATTATGGACAAAACGGGCGGAATAGGGTGTGGTGTAACATTCAAAAGGAAGAGTATCGAGAGTGTCTGCGCGACCATCATGGTGCAGTATAAAATGCATTACCCGTGTCGTATCACGGGTCCAGTAATCATGGCTGATGTCAATGGAATTTGCCACAGGGTAATAGAAACTGATCCTTGATGGAACCGGACGGTTATGATGGAACTCCAACCCGACTAGCGGACTGCCAATTTCAAGTGAGGCATTTTCCTCCGGCATTCGCTGCTCATGCCCGAAGACCTGGTCTACGGGATACTGGACCGGTGATGTCGCAAATACAAGAGAGCACAGCAAAGAGAGAAGGATAGAAGCACAGGCAAGTTTATTCATCTTTCATCCTTTCAGAAATGGTGAACTGAATTGAATAAAAGAAGGTAATTATCGGTAAAGAAGCGAAGCGTTTATAAAATAATCCAATATCAATCAAAATCTATCTTGCATTAAAGTCAGGATGCATAATGAAATTTGCTGAAGAATTGTTTCTTTATGCATTCCAGCTCAAGCTTGGGTATTTTAGACGGAACCGCTTCTCGAAATAGATTCGTGCAACAACAAAATACAGCACAAGCAAAATGAGGAGTATGGGTTCATACCAAATGCCCACAGTAATCGCCAGCAGACCAATCGAGACTTTTATCGCCATGAAAACAAATCTGTCTGTAAGATAAAGGGTAAACAGCAGGAATGGGATAAAGCTTGCACCAGCCGCTATCAGGAGCGGAATTTCCCCGATCCAGATAGAGCCGAGAATGGCAATGATAACAAGGATCAGGGCCGTAACACCTGTGCCCCTTTTTCCAAATTTTACCGCGTAAGTAATTTTTCCGGCGGCGAGATCACCTTTAATGTCGGGCACCATGGTCAGGATTGCAGTTGCACCGAAGGCACTGGCATAGGATGTCCATTTGATCCATTCGGGATCAAAAGAAGTCTGCCGTAAGGATTGGCCAATTGCGAGCAGAATATACCCGGAAATGAACTGCACAAGGAAAGAGGGAACGCCCTGGTCTTTCCAGGCTGAGGGAACTACACTGTACAGAATCCCGGCTATCAGGAACAGGCTGAACAATGTGGCCCACAAATAGGCATGTCCAAAAGCAATAACTCCAATAATGCTTGAGATAATAAGGATGTAGGAATAAATCCATGCAGCACGCTTGGATATTATCCCGGATGCGATGTAATGCAATTTATCATTAATCTCATCGGTCTCAGTATCTTTGATCTGGTTCAGGAGGAATAAAATGGCAAACAATCCACAAATTGCAATATTCAATAACCAGAGTTTATACGACGCAGCATGGTAAGTGTAATCTCCTTTCCCAGCCAGAACGAGTATCCATAATGGGAACCAGAGGGTGGGCCGCAACAGAAAGAAATAATCCAGTATTTTTACAAATAGATTTGATGCTGGTGATGTCATTATGTTCTCCTTCCAGAAACCGTTGCACAGGGAATATACAACAGAAATGATAGAGTATATGCGTCAGGCGTCTATTGCATCAGTTTGATGTCTTCAGAGCACTGAGACAAATTGTTTGAATGCAATAAGAATCTTTCACAGGCTCAATGACTTGTGAAAAGGGATATGGTCGCATATTTTTAGATGTTTCGTGTCCACTGGGTGAATAAGGAGCATTCGATGGAAGAGGATTTTGAGGTTCTCATAGTTGGTGCAGGTCCATCCGGTATTTCTGCTGCGATAGTATTGGCGAAAGCCGGGGTGAATGTTGTGGTACTTGAACGCGGTGAGTATCCCGGCGCAAAGAATGTGTATGGCGGCATTTTGTTTACTCATCAATTGCTGAAACTGTTACCGGATTCACATGAATCCATGCCGATGGAACGTGCGGTTACACGTCGGCGTTTTGGAATGATTGCAGCAGGTGGTGAGGAAGTGGCCCTCGATGTAAAGGTGCCTGATTGGCGGGAGAAACCGTACAACCATACCGTTACCGCCATGCGTGGCAGGTTCGATCGCTGGTATGCCGAGCAGGCTGAGGCGGCCGGAGCGGAAGTATACACAGGATTCACGGTCAGCGAACTGATCGTCGAGGACGGCCGTGTTGTAGGTGTGAAGGTGAAACCCGGGGATGATGAATTCCGGGCCAAGCTGGTGATATCCGCGGAAGGCGCCCATGCTTTCCTCGCACGGCAGGTTGGTCTATTGCCGCCCAAACTCCCGCAACGCCATTACATCACCAACGTCAAGGAAGTAATTGCACTGCCACGGGAAAAGGTCGAAGATCGTTTTCTCCTGGAGAAAAACGAAGGCGTGGCGATGGAGTACTTCGGCGAACCGGTGAAAGGCCGTTTCGGGATGGGATTTGTCTACACCAACGAAGATTCCATTTCCATAGGACTTGGATTGACGATTCATGAATTGATCCAGTCCAAGGAAACGCTGAATGATTTCCTTGAACACTTCAAAAATCTTCCGACTATCCGCAAGCTGGTCGAAGGTGGTGAGACACTGGAATACCAGGCGCACATGATCCCTGAGTATGGGTACAACCATCTTCCAACGATGACCATGCCCGGTTTGATGCTCGTCGGTGACACAGCCGGATTGATTAACGGCAGCTTCTACCATGAAGGAACCAACCTGGCCATGGGAAGCGGGATCCGTGCAGCGGAAACCATCATTGAAGCCAGGGAAAAGGGGATGGATATCGGTTCCGCGGAAGCCTTGGCGCCATACAGGAAAAAACTTGAAGAATCCTTCATTCTCAAAGACATGTTCAAATACCGTAACATGCCGGACTTCTTCAACAAGAATCCGCATTACCTGCGGGATTATCCGAACATGGTCGGTCAATGGGCGAACGAATTCTTCACAATTGACGAAACTCCCAAGAACCAGGTGGAAAAGAACCTGCTGGCGAAGATCAAGAAGGACGTTGGTTTGTTCAAGCTTCTGAAGGATGGGTGGAAAGCATCAAAGGTGCTGCGATGAAAGAAAATCCGAAATCGATTGAAGATAAACTCGGTTTGCTGACTTACCGGATCGATCATAATTCCCATATTACGGTCGACCAGGAGAAATTCAAGGCAGACCCGGTAAAAGCGGTCTTGTGGGCATGCCCGGCTCGAGTGTATGTTCAGGACGAGAAGACGGGCGAGTGCATTGTGAATCATGAAAATTGCGTGGAGTGCGGGACATGTCATGTAGTCGCACCGGAGTACGTCAACTGGTTCTATCCGGAAGGCGGAAAAGGCGTACACTACAAAATGGGGTAAGAATCGTAACAACATTTCTTACCCTGGTACTGCTTTCAACGGCTGGGATCGCTCAACCTGTATCACCCTCTCTCACTCCCGTTCAACGGGTAGTGGAAATGTACCAGGATGGACGGTTTGAGGAGGCGGAGCTGGAAGCGCTTCGTATGCTGTCGCGTCCGGCAGGGATGACAAATCTTGAAATGTCGGAACTGCACAGGATTCTTGCGTACATCTCCGTTGCGCGTGATGACAATGAAGATGCTATCGAGCAATTCATTACAGCGCTACGCTTGAATCCGAGACTTCGTGTCGACCGTATTCTTACCTCGCCGAAAATCCTGGATATTTTTGACCAGGCCCAGGACCGTCTCAACAGGATGAGTTGGGAAGAGCGAGAATCGGGTGAACGTGTTATTGAGATATACAGGTTGCGGCTCGAGGGGGGAAGGCGAAGCCTCATGCTGCCTGGATTGGGACAGTTTCATAAGGGGCAAGCTGTCAGGGGAACTTTGTATTCCAGTGCGGCAGGATTGGCGGTGATTGGGTTGATCAGTTCGCATATCGCTACGGAAACCGCTGGTGACAAATACGAATCAAGCAATGATCCCGCCGAGCTACCTGATCTCTATAACGATTACAGGTTTGCCTGGCGTATGCGAAATGGTTTTCTGATTGGTTTGGCGGTTGTATGGTCCGCAAGTATTTTAGATGCCTACCTGACCCCGGCAAACCTCGCGGAATCCACCTCGGTTTCCGTTTCAACAGTTGGTGATGATGGAGTAGGCGTTTCACTTTCTTTGATATTCTAACGTGCAAAGAATGTGCAAATTACGCAAATATTGCGCAAGTATGACATCCTATGCATAATTGCAGACAGAAGACTATGGTTGTCTGAGCGAACCTCAATTTTGATAATCGCTTAAAAACCTAAGGATTACCGGAAAGCTCCAATTTGATTGGGGCTTTTTTTCGTTTTGGCATGTGCGTTGCAGAAAAGAAAACAAAAGCAATGGTCTTTGAAACTTGCGAGAATGAAGGACCCCAACGCCCACAGTGATTTTGCTCCTGCAGAACGGTTTACAGGATAGATTATTCTGGCAAGCTACGGTTTGCTTTGTACTGATACGTGATTGGGTACGGCACGAAGGTTCTGAGGGAAGCTGAGACTTGAAGAAGACACGGTTCCTTTGATTTGAAGACATACTGGCGAAGACGAAGTTCGGAACTGCATGCAGACGATGTAACATGCATTGTGACGGCACTGATACCATGATTTGATCGCTGCACTGGTGCTGATTTGCTGCTTTATATGGTTTACTGACGTTTTCTCCTGATTTGTTGACATGATTTGAGTACTGTACGGTTTCTGGCACTGCTGTAAGATTTTGCTTTACTTTTGATTCCAAGCGTCTTCACGGTTCACTGATTTGATTTCGGCACGGTTTCTGGCACTGCTTCAGCACGGATAACTGATTTTGCTTTTTGCTTGGTTTTGCCAGTTTGACTGCACGTGGGTCTTATGGGAAACACCGCACAGATCAGAAAGTGTAAGATTCACCACGCAGGTTCTTCATTCGAATGGCTTGAAACACGGTTTCGCAAGTGATGCCAGTTGATCGAGTACGGTTCACTTGGAAGAATCTGGCAATAACCGCAAGTTTCGTACGGCGTTTCCCTCGGCGCCGTCCCCTGACCGACAGAAAGCCGACAGAAATGTCGGCTTTTTGTATGCTCTTTTACACAGGGATCCTTCCAGAATTTATATCTCCCACATCGTTTTATTACACGCTCAAAACTCCCTGAGTCAGGTATTTTTTAATAATCGGTCAGTATTTGATTGCCCTGTATGGAAATAGTGTATACAATTCCCGATGTAAAAAATAGATGGCGTTCCTATGGGGAGAAATGTGGAAAACAGTCCTAATTGTTTTGCTCGCGTTTGTTGTTGTCTCCTGCAGTTCCACTTCACAAACCGTCAAACCAACCGTAGATAAAGAAGGAGCTCAGTCGCACTATCAGCGAGGCATTGAATTGCTGCAATCGGGAGATAGTGAAGGTTCATTACGTGAGCTCAACTGTGCCGTAGAACTGGATCCAACCAACCCTGAATTTCATCGGGATGTGGCTTTCATGAATGCAGCCCTTGGGAACATGGATGCAGCCGTGGATCATATCAACATGGCGGTCGAGCTTGCTCAGGATGATCCTTACATTATTCTTGCAAGAGCTGTATTCTGGAGAAGTTTTGGAGATCTTCAGCTTGCCATCATTGACCTGACGTATGTTCTCGAACTCCAGCCGGATCTCGCAGATGCATGGTTTGAAAGGGCTTCTGTTTATGTTTTGCTTAACCGGTTTCAGGAAGCGTATGATGATTACAATCATGTGATTTCAATGGCGCCGGACAATCCCCAGTATCGTTTTGGACGAGGAGCGGTTGCGCTCGAATTAAGCGAGTATGATGTCGCCCGGGAGGATCTGTATTTCGCATTGGAAGCTATTCCCGGAGATGCGAATGTGCATTACCTCATTGCCATTTACCATAAACGGATTGGGGAGTTTGGACAAGCGATGGAAAGCATCAACACAGCCATAACGCTTAATCCAGTTTCAACCCAATTCCTTGCCATACGTGGTGAAGTCAGCATGGCGCTTGGCAACTATGTGGAATCCATCGAAGACTGGAACAAAGCCCTCGAAGAAGACCCTGAAAACCTCAGCTACCTGAACAACCGCGGGTATGTCCTGGCGCATGTCGGTTATTTTGAAGCCGCCCTCGAAGACCTGAACCGTTGTCTTGAGGCAAATCCGGATCTTGCCGCAGCGTATGACAGCCGTGGATTCGCCTATTCCGGTCTGGGGCAGTATGAACAGGCAATCGAGGACTTCAACCGGGCAATCGAGCTTGAGTCGTCTGTTGGTGAAATCTATTTCAACCGTGGGAATACCTATCGGGAAATGGGTCAGCTTGAACAGGCGTTTGCAGATTACCAGAGAGCTGTCGAACTGGGATTCGATCAAGCATCTGAAGTTCTTGATGAGTTGAATGAAGTTGAGTAATCGTCTGAAAAAGCAAGTACTGAAAGCACGAACGGGGAGATACAAAAATGTGGAAGTATGTAACCGTTGTTCTATCAGCTATGATATTTCTATCCTGCAGTTCAACAAGCCAGTTAACGAAGGGGAAAAATGGAACCGAAACTGAAGACACATCAATAGAACAGGGACACTTTGATTCCGGTATGCAACTGTATCGTTCCGGAAATTACGAAGAAGCCATACAGCAATTTACCAGTGCTATCGAGTTAAATCCCGGGGGAGTGGATTATTATATCATGAGATCATTGTGTTATGATCGACAGGATAACATGGAAGCAGCCTTCCATGAACTGGATCTTATATTCGAAATCAATCCCAATGAAGTACTCGGACTGGCACTGCAAGGAAACTATCTACGGAAACTGGAAGATTACGAGCAGGCAATTGAAGCATACAGTCGTGCGATTCTGTTAAATCCAGTCTATCCCCCTTCACATTACGGTCGTGGACGTTGTTATGCAGAATTGGAACAGTATTCCCAGGCGATTACTGATTTCACGAATGCTATTGCCCGAAATCCTGAAGAGGCTTTGTATTACCGCCGACGAGCAAACGTATTTGTCGAAACAGGCGCTTATGATCAGGCGGAAGCCGACTATCTGCATGCCCTGGAATTGGATGATTCCGATACACGAATTTATGGCAACTATGCCGCCATGATGTTTCGAATGGAGGAGTATGAACGGGCGTATGAAATACTGAATGGAGGATTGGAAAAGAATCCCGAAGACTGGTCTCTTATAAATGATCGTGGGAGTGCCTTACTGCGTATGGAACGTTACGTGGAAGCTATCGAAGAATACAACCATGCGCTTGAAATCGATTCACTTAACGCTGTCACATTGAACAACAGGGGATATGCTCTCGCTCAGGTCGGTTATTATGATGCAGCTTTGGCAGACCTGAACCTCTCCCTGGAATTGAATCCTGAATTATCCGGCACACATGACAGCCGTGGATTTACCTATGCCGGGATGGGCGATTACGAGCGGGCCATTGCGGATTATACAGCAGCGCTTGACCTGGACCCGGACAATGGAGTGGTTTACTTCCATCGCGGGAATGCCTTCCGTGACATGGGTGATCATAACCGAGCCTTGCAGGATTACCAACGAGCGGTTGAATGTGGAAATGCGGAAGCTGTGGAAGCGATAAACCAACTCATGGCTACTGAAGACTGAGTTAAATAATACTATGGAAACAGGTAAAGGATTGGAGAGGGATTATCCTATGTGGAAGCAGATTCTGACGTTTGTACTGGCACTTATGATAGTATCCTGCGGGTCATCATTACAGACAAAACATCTGGAAGGGAAGGGAAATAACAAAGAATCAGCTTCGCTTGCTGCACAACATTGCGAGGCGGGAAGAGCATTATCCCAGAATGGCGATATTGAGGGCGCTATTGAGGAACTCAGGCTTGCTATTGAAATCGATCCCTATTATGCGGACAGCTATGCAATCCTGGCGGCTTGCTATGCAGGACTGGAAGACTTTGATACTGCATTCGAAGTGCTGGAAGACGGCCTGGAACATGATCCGCAAAGCATCTATTGCTATGCAATGAAGGCGACATTACATACTGCGTTTGGGCAATACTCAGAAGCAATTGATGACTTTACCGCCCTGATAAACATTAATCCGGAAGTTGGGAGGTTATGGTTCGAACGGGCGCGTTTGTACTTCGAGACACATCAATGGCCGCTCGCAATTGCCGATTATTCACGTGCTATCGAACTTGATCCCGCAAATATCGATTGTTACATCGAACGTGGGGAATTGTACATGTTGACCGGGGATAATATACAC
Organism: bacterium; assembly: GCA_963674515.2. Taxonomy (GTDB): domain Bacteria; phylum Electryoneota; class Electryoneia; order Electryoneales; family Electryoneaceae. The sequence goes on along the minus strand of CAXXQY010000009.1, from coordinate 68,770 downwards.
GCGGAACAGGATCTCGACAGGGCGAAAGAAATCGACAATCATAATCCCGGAATCTATTCAGTACTTGGACGGCTGCGTGCCAGACAGGGCAATTATGAAGAGGCGTTGGCGACCATTAACATCGGAGTTGAGCTGGCGCCGGGTGATATGGCTATGCTCATCAACCGTGGCAATATCCTGATGGATATGGAACGATTCGTGGAAGCGGTGGAAGATTTTAATGTTGCGCTTGAGTCGGATTCCCTGAATGCGACAGCTCTGAACAACCGTGGATTTGCACTTGCCCATATCGGCTATTATGATGCGGCGCTGCAGGACCTGAACCTTTCCCTCGAACTTATTCCCGACTCCCCGCACACATTGGACAGCAGGGGATATTTGTACACATGCATGGGTGACTATGAACATGCGCTCGCCGATTTTGACCGTGCAGAGGAGATTGATCCAAGTCTCGGGTTTATCTACCTCAGCCGTGGGAACATGTACAAAGAGATGGGTGACTTACAACGAGCACGTCAGCAATACGAGCAAGCAATTGAACGTGGTTTTATCGAGGCGGTGGAAGCGCTTAACGAGTTGGATGCAATGGAGTAATTTCAATGGATGATAGTGACAAATACAACATCCAGATGGACAACAAGTATGGATATCTGAACCTGATCGACATCCCGCAGGAAATCGCCGATCATGCTCCCTGGTTCAACCAGACATTAACCACCGTGAATAATGCCGTGGTACGTCTCGGGATATTCGAAGGCGACTTTCATTGGCACAAGCATGACGAGCAGGATGAGATGTTCCTTGTTCTGGAGGGAACACTGTTCCTGGATGTAGAGAACAAAGGGACAATCGCATTGGAACAACACCAGGGATATACCGTCCCGAAGGGCGTAAAACACCGTCCACGTTCCCCGCAAAAGTCGGTTGTGCTGATGATCGAACAGGTGGGGGTTGTGCCGACAGGGGATTGATTCTTTTTGTCAGAAACCTGTATCGGCTGGGTGGCCCCAACTGTTGTCCAGGGTGGGATTTTATAAAAATTATGTCGTTGCGAGAAAGAGTATGTCGTTGCAAGAAAGAGTATGTCGTTGCGAGGTTGTATGCACGGTAGTTGTTGTTTGTGCAAAAGATCGAAGCAATCTCCTTCCACTCCCACACACATTCCCAAACGACACTTCGTATAAACTTTACCGCACCCGGATCGAGATTGCCGCGTCGTCTGCCGTGAACGACAAAAACTCCGGCAGACATCCTCGCAATGACATCAATGGATATGCCCTCGTCAGGTTCGTCAATATGTTTTTCCGTTGACGATCTAACGAGGTCTCCTGGTCGGAGAGTGTAACTCTATTTCACTAACACCAACTTCCGTATCGCTTCACTCTCTTCGGTGATCAGGCGAAGGTAGTAGGTGCCGCTGGACAGGTTGCCCGCATTAATCTGGACTGTGTGTTCGCCGGGATTGTTCGCATCTTCAAGCAGGGTTTGCACCTCCTGGCCGTTGATGTTGTACAGTTTCATCGAGAACTCACCGGAGGTGTCAATGCGGAAATGCGCCGTCGCCACAGAGTTGAACGGATTCGGGTAGACACTGAGGATCTCATAATCCACAACCAGTTCCGGACGGTCCCGTTCCACCACATCGGTGAAATAGTCCGCATCCTGCCACATCATCCCCAACGGCGAATTGATCCACACTCGGTGCCGGTAGGGATCGTACTCGATGTCCGAGAGGAAAAACATCTGATCCTGGTACAGGATCGGTTCAGCGAGGGGAGACCATTCATAGCCTCCATCTGTACTGATATGAACTGTTGGATACAGGTTGCTGGCAAGCAGGAATATGGGACCGTATTCTGATGGAACCATAGCTGCACCGATTATGTTCTCATTCTGCGGGAGAACACCAAGTGTGTCCCAGCTTACGCCATTGTAACGATACCCTACAATCCCGCCAAAGCTGTAGATTTCATCGGTTTCATTATCAAGGATTACCGCTATTGGCCTGAACAGGTAGAAGGGATTAGGTAACTCGAGGTCTTCCCAAGTTTCGCAGTTATCAAAGGAACGAAATATGCCCTGTTCTATATGAGCGGCAATAACATAGTTCTCTGTTTGATAAAAATTCGTTTGATTATTTGTTACAGTCGCCATATTGCTATAGGTTTGCCATGTCCGACCTGTATCCAACGAGACATGAGTTAACCATTCCTGAAAATGATTTACAGGGGTGATAAGTATTAATCGTGACGACTCCTGGCTGAAAAAGGGAAAAATGACTTTATAAAATGGTACAAAACTGGTTGGTATTTCTTCACTGATTGCATGCCATGTCACACCATTATCGAAACTTTCTAAAGTCAGAAAAAATCCCATATCGTTCGGTTCATCGCAATATGATGCGAAACCGATCCAGTGGTCCTCATCTACAATATGCACCGGGTAAGAAACACGAACAGAATCATCACTATTCAGTGGGTAATAGAAAGGACCATGAATGAATTCTGAAGAGTCATAAACGTATCCAGCATCTCCATATGTGGCTACATACGAAAGATAGTTATCGGTAAGCTCATAGAGAGATTGGCAACCTAAATTAGGTGTTGGCATTTCATACCAGTTTTCGCAATCACTTGTTTTCCAGATTCCCTCACTGAACGAACAGACATACGCATTTCCATTAAACGGATTTGTACTAACGCTGAAAGAAGCGGAAAGATCAGCATTATCAGATACTTCACAACGATTCCATGTATGACCATAGTCCATAGAATAACAAGCGCTTCTGCTATTTGCATAGTAACCATTGGCAAGCAATAAGCCCGGATTATTTGGAATCTCTGCCAATTGAAACGGAAAATCGCGATGGACTATATCAAGATATTCTTCCTGCCAAGTTAGTCCGTTGTCAGTGCTGCGTAACAACCCTACTACATGTGTCAATTCATTCGATCTGTTCATACCGCATGGTATACAACAAAGCAGATCACCATTAGACAACCTGTCAATATCCTCAATCTCGAAATACAATAAATATTCGAACACTTCATTGTTTTCCAACAGCGATTCCCATGAATCGCCTAAATCAGTAGTCATTATTAATCCGCGATAGTTCTCTATATCATTAAAATAAAAACTGCTGACAAACAATACAGAATCCTGTATTGGATCTTGAATAAATCCTAAACTCTGACTCAAATTGGGATCAATGATGATCTGATCACTCCATGTTTCGCCAAAATTATCTGAACGCGCAAAAAAGGATGAACTAACATAGTAAAAAGCATCCGGATTGTTCCTGTCAATTAACATGTGTTCAGAATAATTGGTCTCCGGGTCGGGATAGGGAAAACTCCAGTTCAACCCACGATCTGTAGATAAGGATATCTGTTGACGAATTAAGGTGTTATCCAGATTTCTCCCGAAAAACGTTCGTGCGACTATCGTATCAGCGTTTGAATTGTAAGCGTCAAGTTTGTAACAGGCTATCGAAGGGTGGGTATCGCATACGGCGTTGTTTGTAGGAGTCCATGTTGATCCACCATCCTCGCTCCGCCAGTAACCTCCGTATATTAGATTCACAATCAATAAAGTCTCTGATGAGTCAGCCATTATTGCCGTGGGGTAGGTTGTGCCTGGAAGAATTTCCCATGCGACCACTCTTGCGAAATTGGCGATAAACAGACACACTAACAGACAATAAACCGCTATCCTAATAAGTTTATGCTCTTTCATTTTCATGTTCCTTATTCACTAACAAATGGGGCATCAAGAATTACTACATATTAATCAGGTTCAGGATAGAATACCGTTACCTTGTAGTAAGAATTGGAATACCACCAACCTTCCCAATCATTGATGTAAATAGCGCTTACGCTATACTGCAAATTCTGTTTGGCTCCCACTATTGAACCGTTGGTATACAAAGTTAGTGGTGCTTGCCCATTTGAACACTGACCAGTCAGTACTCCTGGCCCCCCATCATTACCCCCATGAAGTTCGGGAATTATCTGGCAATCCGAGCTTATACTTACAGATTTGCTACCTTCAGCAAGTGTGACCGTATACTGAGTCGCAAAAGAACTGCCGACAAACACAAACACCAACGCGATAAGGCAAAGCAACATCGTCAAACGTTTCATAATGCACCTCACTTTTTGTGATTAGAACAAGTCGTAAACGAATCCTTGATGCCCCTTTCATACGTACCGGTGGACCATTGCAGTTGAATCAGTCCACAAGTGTAATACCAATATCGCGTTTTTTTTTTTTGCATTTCAAGATAAATTCGCGGTATTACCCATATTTCTAACACCTCTCGGAGTTGTTGCTATCGAGTAATATGTAATATTACAAACAGGATTGGAGAAAGCAATACGCAGAAATCAGAAGAGTGCAAAAATGTATCTGTAACATATGGAATATCAATGATTGTGTTGTGTCAGGGTCTGCGTACTGAACGGTGTTGTTTGTTAATCTGTGCAGTATTTTTCTGGGGATTTTGAATAATTTATTTTATATAATATTTATTGTATAGAATATAAACTAAATACTTGTTGTGAGAATATTTAGAAAGTATCCGCAATAAATAACCAGTCTTCTGCAGGTAAATCTGATAAATGATATCCAGATTGAATTCCAGAATCCTAAGAAAATAATCAGAGACTCTTGTTACCTGAATTAACGGTAAAACCGGAAGAGTGTAACAGAGACATTTATTTGTCGGACCTTGAAGTAACGCTCCGAAAAAACTCAAACACATCCTCATACATCGCCCGGTTCATCGAATGTCCGATCCCGGGATACATCCGGAATTCCACCGGGTACCCACAATTTATCAACCACTGAGCCTGGTTATGCACACGGACCGGATCCGAATCACCGAAGGTATTGTTCAGGAAATCGATCTGATCCTGTGTGTTCCAGAGTTCGCCGGCTTGGAAGAGGGTGGTATTGGTGGTGTCATCCTCACCGATGAAGACGAATTGATGGACATGCCTGTACTGCTCGTCCTGAAACAGATCACCCGTCATCGATTCCAGGTTAGCAATCCCGACAGGCCATTCGAGGGGAGTTCCGTTATATCTTTCAGCAGGTAGCGTTAGCGCTCCCCCGGATTGCCCAACCGCCACCGCTAATACACGATCCGGTTGAAGAAGTGCATATCGTTGTGCGAACATGGCCCCTGCGGAAAATCCATTAATCAGAACTTTTTCGCTGGCATCGATTCCCTGGTTGGTTAGCTGTTGGTGAAGAGCATCCAGCATGGCGTTCAGTTTCATATCGGGACGGTTGCAAATGTCATCACGGCTGCCATCCAGAACTTGAGACGGAAACGCGACTGTATATACATAATCGGTCGCAGGGCGTGGAATCACAGGAACCAAAAGAATCCATCCATATTCTTCCGCCCACCGTGTACGATACATCGCTTTCTGTTCGGACTCCGTAACGATTTGGCTGTAATCATCGGTCACATAATTGCCATGAAGGCCGGTTACCCAGATATGGGCTGGTATTGAGTCCGGCATGGTCGACGGGATATATACAAACCAGTCAAATTCGATGGATTCAGTTGCGCTCACATGATACAACACACCGGGCGCCAGTTGAATCTCGTTAATAGACGCAAGTTGGATTTTTTCAGCAGGTTGGGCGATGGTTTCAGGAAAAGGAATGGTGAGGAAAAGACTGAGCAACAGCAATACTGCAATCCATCGCAATATTGATGTCTGGCCCGCGTCTGTACCGTTCATGGTAAGCTCCGTGCGTTGTTGATCAATCACATGAAGTAGACATTTCCAATTGGATACGGTTACACGGCAGATCTGACATACTCCTTTCCTGCCGTGACATTTCCCACTTTTTCAGGATATTGTCAATTGGATTGTTACCCTGTGCAATAAAAGCGTACATTTTCACTTCGTGTTCACTATGCGGATTGAGATCTTGACTTGAATTAGTATGGATTAATTCCCCTGAAAGGACTGACGATGCACAAGGCATTTACTCACGACAAACCCGCCATAATGCAATGGTTACTTTTTCTTTTAATAGCGTTTATCGGGGTTTCCTGCAGTTCCACAATGCAAACGACTGATATAAGCGCCAGGGAGGTGTCAAAGGAGGATGGCGCCCTTGCTGCTCAACACTATACCATAGCACAGGAATTGCTGAGAACCCAGGATTTTGAAGGTGCTCTACCTGAATTGGCAGCAGCGATTGAATTAAATCCAACGGCAGCCGATTATTATCTCATTCGGGGATCATGTTATGCTGCCATGATGAATATTGATGCTGCTTTACTGGATGCAAGCGCCGCAATTGAAATATCACCTGAAATAGTAACCGGATGGTGGCTCAGGGGTGAAGTCTATAAAATGAAAGGGGAATATAATCTCGCCATCGAGGATTATACACATGTAATTACCATTCGTAATGATATTCCTGAAGTATACGTTGAAAGGGCGGATTGTTATTATCTAACCGATCGGATGGAGTTCGCGATTACCGATTTAACAACCGTTCTGTCCTTGCAGCCGGATAATGCCGGAGCGTTAACCCTTCGCGCCTTATGTTATATCGAGTGTAATGATTTCGACAGGGCGGAAGAGGACCTGAACCGTTCGATGTCGATCAATGACAAAGATCCCAACACCTATCTTACTCTCTGCGATCTGCATTTTGAAAAAGGTGATCTGGAGGAAGCGCTGGCGGTGATGGATCGCGGCGTGGAAATGTTCCCCGGCGCTATTGAATTTATAATCAATCGTGGGGCGATCAATGTCGAGTTGGGGAACTATGTGGAAGCAATTGAAGATTGCAATGTCGCACTGGCAACCGATTCGCTGAACGTGATCACCTTGAATAACCGTGGATTCTGCCTGGCTCATATCGGGTATTACGAAGCCGCCCTGCAGGATCTCGACAAAGCCCTGGATTTGGCCCCTGACGTTGCGAATACCTATGACAGCAGAGGGTTTACCTATGCGGAAATGGGAAACATGGAGCGAGCACTTGAGGATTACACGAGGGCAATCGAACTTGCTCCTGACGATGCCGGCTACTACTTGCGAAGGGGACATGCATATAGGAGAATGGGCGATAGAGAACATGCTCTGGTAGATTATAACCGGGCGGTTGAGTTGGGCCATGCGGAAGCGGTAAATGCGATTAATGAACTTGAAAGTGGGGAGTAGGTATGATGCGGCGATATTTCGGCACTATGCTTTTAACTGCAGTCCTGATCTGTTTATCCGTGGCGGCAGCACAGGATGTGTCAGGGGCAGGCACGAACGATCCAGATCTGGATGCCTGGAACAGGCATATCCAGACAGGCAGGGAAATGTTCGCAGCGGGTAATGTTGAACAGGCATTGCAGGAATTTATTGCTGCATCGGAAATCAATCCGCGCCATGTTGATACGTTCATCATGATCGCGAACTGCCATTCCAGCATGGGAAATTTCGAGGCGTCCAATGAAGTGCTTACTACCATTTTGAACGATAATCCAGCATACCATCCCGCACGTATGTTCAGGGCGAATAATTACTCGGCAATGAACCGTTTCGACCTGGCAGTTGAGGATATTACCCATGTGCTCGAAGACCGTCCCGAACTACCGCAGATATGGCTGGAACGAGCGAATTGTTACGGTATGATGGAGCAATACAGCCTGGCAATTTCGGATTTGACTCATGCGATTGAACTGGATTCAATGAACTTCCAGTATTTTGCCTTCCGTGCAGAGATTTATAGTTATAAAGGTGATCTGCAAAGCGCCATTGAAGATTATACCCATGCGATTGCATTGAATCCTGAGCATCCCATGCTCTACCTGAACCTGTCGAACATCTACTTCGGCACACAGGATTTTGAACCTGCTTTGGCCGTTCTGGAAGATGGCCTGGAACATTTTCCCGGAAATCCGGACATTATTAACAACCGTGCCGGGGTGTTGTTGGGGAAGGAACGTTATGGAGAATCGATTGAGGATTACAATTATCTAGTTGGTCTTGACTCACTGAATGCGTTGGTCCTGAACAACCGCGGGTATGCACTTGCACGGGTCGGGCATTATGATGCCGCGTTAGCCGATCTGAACCTGTCCCTCGAGCTGGAACCGGACGCTCACTACACCTATGACAGTCGCGCCTATACCTATGCAGCCATGGGTGATCTTGACAACGCTATTGTGGATTATACACGTGCAATTGAGCTTATGCCCGCCATGGGTGAGTACTATTTCCGGCGGGGTAATGTCTACCTGCAAATGGGGGATCGTGAACGGGCGTTACAGGATTTCAACGATGCAGTGGAGCGTGGGTATGCAGAAGCGGTAAATGCGATCAATGAACTGGAAGCGGCACAGGAATAAGCAAAACCCCGGGCGTATAACCCGGGGATCTGTCATTTAATGTCTATTCTTCGCGGATCGAATGAACTGGATTCGCAGTAGCTGCCCGCCAGGTAATGGAACCGGTTACCATCAACACCAAGAAAAATGAAAGGACCACCGCCGCAGGTAGCAACCACCATGGTGTCGGCGTACGAAACGCAAAGTTCTCAATCCACAGGTTCCCGATATACACCGCGATAGGCCAGCTTACAAGATTGGCGATCCCCACCAGCAGGAAAAATTCACCAAGGATTAATAACAGAATCGAGCTGATGTTCGCACCAAGAACTTTTCGAATCCCAATTTCTCCCCGGCGTTGTTGGGTAGCATGGCTTATCAGACCAATGATCCCCAGACTGCTGATCAGGAGCGCCAGGCTGCTGAACACGGTCAGCAACTTGCTGAGGCGTTCTTCATTGGCGTACCAGTTGTTCAGAGCGTCATCGAGGAAAAAATACTCGAAAGGACGATGGGGGACATGACGATTCCAGATCGTTTCCACACGTTCTATCGTTTCCCGCATACCCTCTTCATGAACATAAAAACTCAGGTATTCCCCCCGGATGGGATAATAGATGAGCATCTGTGGCTCAATCGCCTTATGCAAAGACATGAAATGATAGTCGCGTACTACGCCTGTAATCGGAAATACACGTCCACTACTGCCACGCAGTGTTTTGCCCTCGGCGGTTTCCCATCCGAACCGGCGCATCGCCGCTTCATTAATCAGAATGCTGATATGATCCGCAGGGCGGGCAGGATCGAAATTGCGCCCTTCGATGATCTCCAGACCAACCGTTTCCACAAACTGGTCGCAGACAATGTTCATGTTGATCGTGATCGGATCTTCGCCCTCCATACCTTCCGGGACAACATGATCTTCTGCAGTGATAATACCGGGTACAACCTGGGAAAGGCAAGCCGAGCGCACACCCGTATCGGCGGTAATCTCATCGCGAAGCGGTATGTGGTCCACCTGGTTCGATTCATCCGCTATTCGGACAGAAACCATATGATCCCTGTTAAAACCCAGCGGTTGAGATCGGAGATAATGAATTTGAGTCAGGATTGTTCCGGTAACCAGGAGCAGGAGGATGGATAGCACAAATTGGAATGTGACCAGGATCTTTCGTAAAGTACGGCCTCTGGTTCCCCGTTTCCCACCACTCCGCACATTCCTCAACGGCTGAATACCGGAAAGCACAAAGGCCGGATAGTATCCTGCGAGAATGCCTGTCACAAGCGTAAACAGGATAAAGATTAAAGTAAATACGGTGGGTTGAAGAAACACATTTTCCAAGTTGCGATCAATCAGCGTATTGATATAGGGCAATAATGCTTCTGTTGAAAATACAGCCAACGGCAGGGCGATCAATGCAAGCAGTACGGATTCACCGGTGAATTGTACAACGAGTTGTTTGCGCGAAGCCCCCACCATTTTGCGGATTCCGACTTCCCCGGCACGTTGCAGCGAGCGTGATGTAGTCAAGTTGATGAAATTGGCGCACGCAAGCAGGAGAACGCCCAGACCGATTCCAGAGAACAGAACAGGGTACAAAATGTTGGACTTACGTTGCGCAAAATCCCACTGCACATTGGATGCATGTAAATGTATATCAGATAATGGCTGAAGCCAGATGTACAAACCATCAAGCTCCGGAAGCAGTTCCCGCTGAATTTCGTTCATCGATTTGGTGAGTTCGTCAGGGTCGGCGTCCGGGGTGAGCTGAACATATGTGACCGCTGATGTGTACCATTCATTGATCCACGCCCATTCCGGATCGTTTTCGAATATTTGAATGGGGAGCAGCATCTCGAGGTTGAGATGGGAATTGTCCGGGAAATCCTGCATGACACCAACGATTTCCATCGTACGGTTTCCCTCGAACACCAGCATTTCCCCAACCGGGTTATCGGTCCCGAAAAAACGTTCCGCCAGGGATTCGTTAATGACAACATGGTCCGGTTCTGTGAGTACAGTCGCAGGATCGCCATGGACCAATGGTACGGTAAACAGGTCAAAATAGGATGGATCAACAGCTACCATGCTTTGAACCTGCTCCGGGGAACCATCCACAATCACACTCCAGTTAAAAACAGAAAATATTCGTGTGAAGGATTCCACTTCCGGGATACGTTCCTGCATCGCTCGACCTAATGATGCGACGGTAAACGGTACATTCATGGTTCCGGAAGCGCCTGCTGAGTTGGCGGTTACAAGACGGTAGATCGTATCATAGTTTTCATGATACCGGTCGAAGGATAGTTCATCGGTGACAAAAATGGCGATTGTTGCGCATACGGCAAAACCGATGGATAGACCGAATATGTGCATGGTTGAAAGAAGAGGGGTTCGCAAAAGCGACCGGATCATCTGGCGTATGAATTGAAGGTACATGGAAGTATCTGGTAAATCCTGCGGCTCATGAGAAAGATAGGGTAATGATCGTATTTGTTGCAAATATCTCCTGATATTCCGTTACCAGAATTATTCCATGCAGCTCTGGTGGACCGATTCATGTGAATTGGTCCACTATGGATGAGAAATTGTCAGTAGTTGTATTCTGCTGGTAATTCATGTCCGCAGTTATTGCAATAATACCAACCATCTTTTACAACATTTCGTTGAAAACAGGATGGACATTTCCGAAAAATGTATTCCTCTGTAAACTCATCGGGTGAATCCAGCTCAAGCGCATTCAATGTTTTTCTTACTCGCTCGATGCAGGCGATATCCGGACAATATCCGGTAGAGAGATTAGTAACATCAACAACTTCAACCGCATCACCTGATAATTCAAATGACATTTCCCCCGCTGCAAGTACTGACTTACCTTCTGCGCAGGCTATATGCTCCGAACGACGGTGTGCAAGCCGTAATATTCCTTCCAAATCAATCACATAGGTTACCCATAAAGCACCATTGATGCTTTCATCCCAGGATTGTGATTTTAACCATGTAACAAGATCCGATTGTAAATGAATGGCTGTACCTGTCTTTACTTTGGTATGGTGCTCGAGTTGTTCGTCGCTCCCCTGAAAAGTGTATTGCCGCATGAAATACCTCTGGAATTCCTGGTGAAACCAAATGTTCATCATTCCAAATGAATGTGCTACAAGACTCTACTGGAAACAAGAGCATTACAAAATATCAAAAATCCCATTAAAACAGGTAATTGATACCTATTTGTATTACTTTTCACTGAAGTTTTAATCCAATCATTTTATTGTGAAACATACTGCAAAACATAGGGATACATTATGCCTTCAGTGCAAGAAAACTGGCAACGGTGGAACAATCAGTTGGAGTGGAGTGAAAACCGTGACAACTGGTCTTCGGGGTGGGGTGGACCGGACATGCAATGGTTTGCTTCGATCCTTCCACGAATTCATCTATTCCTGCCAACCCCACATATTCTTGAAATTGCACCGGGAAATGGCAGATGGACCCAATTCCTGCTTCAACATTGTGACAGGTTATCTATCGTCGATCTTGCGGAGAAATGCATTAATGATTGCAGGGAGTATTTTAAGGATTTCAACCATATTGAATACCATGTCAATGATGGTAAATCATTGGAAATGATTGAAAAAGACTCGGTTGATTTTGTGTTCAGTTATGATTCGATGGTCCATGTGGAGGCGGATGTTATCGAAGCATACCTGGTGCAGCTATCGAAAATAATGAAACCGGAAGGTGTCGGGTTTATCCATCATTCCAATATAGGAATGTATCTTGAACTGTATTCGCTGGCGAAAACTGTCGAGGGGGCTTCAAAAATCCTGAAAGAAAATGGATTGTTCAACACCGCATGGCGTGCGCCCAGCATGACCGCAGAAATATTTCGGAAAATTGCGGATTATGCCGGATTTTCATGCCTCAGCCAGGAATTGATTAACTGGAGCAACCGTGATCAGAAATGGTTGATTGACTGTTTCACTCTGTTCACCAAAAAGGGATCGAGCTGGGAGAGACCATTAATTGTCAAAGAAAATCCGGAATTCATGAATGAAGTGACATTTGTGAGGGGAAAATCGGAGTTATATGGAGCAAAATCTTTCCCGGGACCACTAAAACAATCGAGTTGATGGATACACTTCACGCTTTAATAGAATCTACTCCATACAGGAAAGGTATTTCCGGCATATAGGTTTCAAAAAGTGTGCGATTCGAATCTTCCAGGCAGGTTAACAACTGGCGCCTGTCCGCAGTATCCATATAATAGATTTTTTCTTTCGGTTTTCGGGGTAATATCTTTTCTACGAAAAATCGCAATTGCTGACGTTCATTGAAATCCAACAGGTGATTGGTGCAACGCAAGACTTCCAATCCTTTCTGGTTTAATCCCGGGTTTTTTCGAGGTAAAGGTTTGAATGGATTGGTTCCATTAAAACCCATGGCATGGGAAAAAGCATCCAGACCGTTATTGTCCGGCCAATTGAGAGTCTCAAAGGGTATACATCGAACACAGCCTTTTCCAAATGTTTCCTCGTACCTGGAAATAATCCGTTCCCAACGAAAATCATCCGGATTTTTTTCCTTGTAGAATTCATCAAAAGAACGTACCTCAGCCCATTTGACTACTTGTTGATACACGGATTCCAGCCATGTGTCCTGTCTGCGCAAGAATGCGACAAACTTGATTTTAAGAGGAAATGGTTCCAATAACCTGCGAAGATCTTCTATCACCAGGTCTGATTTGGCCAGTCCGGTAAACTGATTCATTCGACCGAAAAAGTTCTCTGCACTCCCAAGGATTGTGTGAAAACCATTCGATGTCAGCAGAGGGGAAATATCCTCTTGAATAGCCTGGATTTCCGGTTGGGAGAGTGGCGAACGATCCACAAAAAGTTGTGCGATCTGCTGAAAAACGGGAATAAACAGGATTCCATTCTGTTGAAAAGCGGCTGCGTTAGTCTTGAGTACATGCTGAATGGATGTGCTGGCTGTTTTGTGCATACCAATATGCAGAATGAGTCGTTTTTCCATGAATGAAACCCGGTATTTACATAGAATAACTATCCTTCAAATGGAAAATGCAAACCACATGCCGAAGGAAAATTGTTCAAAATCTGGCAATGGATTATTGTATCCTGTTGTTAATAAGACGCTAAGATGGTATAGTAATTTTTATTCGAAGTATTTGCAGAGGAAATATCTGCCTTCTACTGGACATTCTTCCCTGGGAGACAACAAACTGGAATCAATTATCGCGAGAAATAATGGGTCCTTTCTATAAAATCGATCAAGCCATGTGATGAAGAAACCTGTATTCTATTGCATAAGTGAAAAATGGCTAGTATACTGTATTTAGGGGAATTGTGTAGTCACAATATAATAACAATCAGATTTTGCAAATCATGTTGTCTCTGAAATTGCATCATAATTGTAACAAATATAAAACTGTGTGAATGAGAGCAGGAGAGACACAGAAAATACCTGAAACCAAAATGAGGGATTCTGTGTCCTATATGCAACGGCGGTGAGGTGGAGAATGTTACCGGATCAAATACAGTACTCACAGAGTTTGATGGAATTTCTTGGAATGCATGGTATTGATTCTGTAACCGAAGACATCTCAGCGTCGGGAATGTTGATACTTGATTCAGAGCAAACATCCCCGGAGACCTTGCGAAATCTGGGATTTCGAGTAGGAACGGGATTAAAAGATATACGGTATTTGTTGTACAAAGAAGGCCATTTTTGTGGCATTTTACGATAGCATGAACTTAGCGGGTGCAAAGCGACCGAATCTATGGGGTCACCCTCCCTCCTGATCCCATAAATCCAGCCCCGCTGGGTGACCTGGCCGTCCGGAACCTTCCACCGGACGGCATTTTTTAGGTCTGGCGACTCCATACACTGTCAGTTTTGGTATTGTAATGATGATGGTAACGCGTTAACACTGAATCATTTAACATTTACTATATACTATTTGTATTTACGAAAGCATAAAGGTCAATCTGAAAGATTAGGACATCGTTCAGGACATTATGATTCTCATTGATAGGTAAAAATAAGAAAGAAGAAAAGAATATATTTGATTATAAAATATTCTATGAGGATGATAGTGAATAATAACCTATATATATAATTAAGTAAGAATATAACTGTATTGATTGTTATTCGAACAGTTTACCATACATGAAATGTATCCGGCATGATATGATATGAAAAGTAGAAAAACATCAAATTCAATGATAACATGTCCTTGATTTCGATTAGACTTTTTGTTAGTTTTTTGTTAGAAAATTATATTGACAGGAGGATGCCTTGGCGAGTCTATCAAAAATGCTTGGAAGCTCGTTCCCATGTGATGAACTCTTGGAGCATAGAAGAAATGTTCTGGAATGCGTTGAGTTGATGAAGCCAATCCTTGAAACGGCGTTCCAGGGGGATATGGAAAAAGTACATACAATTGCAGATGTAGTATTTTCACTGGAACATAAAGCAGACGAGCATAAAAACAAGCTGAGGAACAAGTTCCCCAAATCATTATGGAAATCAGTTTCCCGGTATGATCTGTTGTCCTACATCAGGAAACAGGACAGTATCGCAGACAAAGTGGAAGATATGTCCGTGATGTTGTTGATGCGGAAGCTCTGGATTCCCCGAAATGATGGAAAACGTGATTTTGAACCGGAACTGTGGAAGCTGGTGGAATATTCCCAGAAAGCGGCCTACCTGGCTCTTGATCTCACAAACAGCATGTGTGAACGGAAGCTGCCGGATTCTGAAGAAATCATGAAATTGATACAGGAGATCAACCAGAACGAACATGATGCCGACATTCAGCAATTCCGTCTGTTGCGGATGGTTTTAAATGATAACCGGGCGGAAATTCATTTTTCTGATCAGTACGTTATGATGGAAATCATACGGGCCGTAGGCGATATTGCCAATAAAGCGGAAAGTATGAGCGATTATTTCCGGTTGATGATTGCAGAGTAAACAATCGTCTGATTGACAATACGTGTTGTATACAATAGAAGATCCTTTCACAACATGCTGATGCAATGTGAAAGGATTTTTTACTTGATAGATTACCATTTACGGCTGAATATCAGTATTGGTGTTTTTATAAACTATAGCTACTATTTCGGCCCGGCTCTTCTAATGCGAGCTCTCACCCGGTATTTTTTTCAAGCCTCCACTACTCTTTATACTACAAACAGTTGTAAAATGGTATTTCAGGATAACAAGACAGTTATGAAATTGCATTTCCATTTTTCGTAATTCCTTGTTGTAGAAGTATTTTCTTATTAAATGCCGTATAAAAAGAGTAGCAGAATGACGCATAATGGAATTTACTGGCATGTCATTTTGCCACAAATGTGAACTGAAACACAATCTAATCTGTTATTATACAAAAAGATACTGATTGGGTATACTGTTTGCTCAACAATAAAGCAGGATCCGAGCCGGAAGTCATGCAACTTGAAATGACTGTGGATCTGCCAGCCATACCTGACCGCATTCAACTTCCCAAGCTCGGGCCTGGAATGCTATACTTCCAACTCTCTGTTGTTGAACTTTACTGAGATAACAACGTCTATATAGCGTTCTTTAGATTCTGGAAGGCATGACATTTCATTAAAAGGGAGGGAGCCCCATGGAACAGAATGATGAAAACCGTGTATCTCAAGAACAGGATACTAACGATCAGAATGAATCATTCGAACCCCAGGCATCAATGATGGAAGAACCGGACCAGGATACTCCGGAAGTAATGTCACCGTTGGCGCAAGTCTTCAGTGTCTTCACAAGTCCGATTGGCGTAGCAGAGTCAATCCGTCAGAAACCGCAATGGTTGATCCCCGCAATAGTTGTAATTGTCGCTACCCTTATTTCAGTTGTTATCGCAGGTCAATATTACCTTGATATCAACATGGAAGCACAAAGGGAAGCAATGCAGGAGCAACTTCATAATGGCGATTTAACTCAGGATCAATATGAAACGGCGTTGTCTATCGGAACAAAGATAGGCCAGGTGATGATGTATGTCTCACCGGTAATAAGTGTACCGTTTATGGTTCTTGTTTCATCTGCAATATTACTTTTTGCAGGGAATATCATTCTTGGTGGGACTGCAAGGTTTGTTCAGTACTGGAGCCTTGTGTTTTCCTGTTCTCTCATCGGTTCTGTCGGAGAGATTTTACGTGCCATCCTGGTTGTGGTTAAGAATGGCGATGTGCGAGGTGTCCAGCTCGGGTTGGGTATTCTTACGATGAATAACATGGATTCCATGGCTCACAAGATTCTGGCGGGAATACAGGTGTTTACGGTATGGGAGGCGATAGTCGTCGGGTTAGGTGTAGCGGTACTGGCACGGAAAAGTGCAGGAGTAACCATCCCGATTGCCCTGTTAATCTACGTCGGTGCAAGAATAGGACTCTCTATTCTGAGTGGTGGTATGTAGAGAATCACATCATCAGGATTATAGTGTAACCGAATTCGAGTTACTCCGGTCCATCGTGTAGTACGAGAAAAGAGTGAATTTACAGATATCGTGCGAGTGGAAAAGCGGGAAATCATTATGAACAGTTACAGACGAGTGGTACAAGTGGTTGCGCCGATGATCCTGGCGTTGATGCTGGTGACGAGTGGATTTGCTAATGTTCCACCATTGATAGAGAGCGATTCGCCATTATCAATGGATGAGATGATCGACATTGCTGTCCGCAATCATGCGACCTATCAGAAAGCAGTGGAAGACGTCGATAATTATAATTTCGCACGGTATGGCGCGTATGGCACGTTTCTGCCAAGCATCACCACCGGGTTCGATTATTCAAACTTTCGATCCCAGCAGCAGATCCTGGTAGGGAATGTGTTGCAGACTTCCGAGCAATGGTCAAGCAGTACAAGCTGGAATCTTACAATATATGAAACGTTATTTCAGGGTGGCGCGAGATTCTACCAGTTACGCCAGGCTCAGTTGCAGTCCTCGAATGCAGAATTGGCGCTTCACCGGACGCGCGATGAAGTCGAATACGGCGTGCGGACCGCAACGTACAGTTTTCTAAGTGCCCAGCAGACCCTTGAAGTGGCAAACGAGGTCCTGGCGCAACGACAGGATAATCTGCGATATGCACGTGCTCGTTATGAAGCGGGCGATGTGATCGAACTCGACGTCCTGCAAGCGGAAATTGATGTCGGTACACAGGAAAATGCAGTTCTGGAGGCGGAACAGGGTGTCGAAAATGCACGGGAAGCGCTGAACCTAGCTTTAGGTGTCGACTTGAACAGCAGTTTCCCCGTTGATGAACAATTGACGCCGTATATGCCCGATTTTAACCCCGACAGGTTGGTGGACATTGCTTTTGATTCACGTCCCGATTACCAGTCCCAACAGAACCTGATCCAGATCTACCGTGATAATGTAAATGTTGCAAACACGAACTATATACCTGCCGCTGGATTGTATGCACGGCTTTCCCGTGCGCAATCTTTGAGTGACGCGAATAATTTCGTTCTCTGGCCGGAACATGAGACAAGGTCTGCAGGAGTTTCCCTGGATTGGACCCTGTTTGATGGTTTCCAGCGTGAAGTAAGAAGGCAGAATGCAATTGTTGAGCGTCGGAAAGCTCAATGGGATCTGCTTACCGCAGAGCGGCAGATTGATGCAAATATCCGCCAGCAATGGCGTACGTTGACAAGGTTGTATCAACAAATCCAGGTAACGGAAAACAACAGGGAGCTGGCGCGCAGGCAGTTGGAACTGGAGCAGGAACGGTACCGTCTTGGCGCGTCTTCCCAATTAAACCTCAGGAATGCACAAGTAGTGTTTATTGAAGCGGAAACAACCCACATCGCAAGGGTCTTGGAGTTCTTTACCACGTTGGCGGGCCTTGAGAGAGAGCTTGGACGCCCGCTGCAGGAGGTTCCCAGTGAGCGCTAAAAAGAAGAGCGGAAAAAAGAAAAAAATCTGGATCATAGTGATCGTTGTTGTTGTCATCGGTGTCCTCATCGGTGTAAACCTCGGCAGCCAGCGTAAAATTCACGGCACCTGGGTGGATGTAGAGGAAGTCGAACGTGACAGCTTGCAGCAGACAGTTGCAGCATCCGGGAAAATCCAGCCTACAGTCGATATTAATGTGAGTGCGGATCTTGCCGGACGGATTGTACATCTCGGTGCGGAGGAAGGCGACAGGGTCGAACGTGGGCAGCTTCTCGTTCGTATCGAAGATGAAAGCTATGTTGCGACGCTCGAACAATTCCAGTATTCCCTGCGATATGCCGAAGCGAGCCTGGCGGAGGCGCGTTCGATCCTTCGTCGTACCGAGGGATTGCACAGTAACGATCTCGCCAGCGATGCACAACTGGAATCCGCACAGGCTGCTGTGGCGAGGCTGGAAGCCGAAGTTGACCGTGCGAGGGCCAATGTAGACCAGGCGGAAGACAACCTGTCGAAAACCTGCATGTACGCCCCCATCAGCGGAACTGTCACTCGCCTGAACAAAGAAGAAGGCGAAATGGCGATGGGCGCCCAGTTCTCCATGGATGTGATCATGGTGATCTCGCAGCTTGACGCCATGGAAGTAAATGTTGAAGTCAATGAGAATGACGTTGTGCTGATCAACACAGGTGATGACGTCACTATCGAAGTATTTGCCATTCCTGACACAAGTTTCAGGGGTGTTGTAACAGAGATAGCGCATTCCGGTATTGTACGGGGAGCGGGGACCGCTGAAGAGGTTACCAATTTTGAAGTAAAGGTAGCTATCCTCGATCAGGTCATTCAATTGCGTCCCGGTATGAGCGCCACGGTGGAAATCGTTACGGAACGTCGTGAGAATTCGATTGTTGTTCCCCAGGAAGCAGTGGCGGTTCGTGTGCTTGAGGAAGAGCAGCAGATGGAAGAGGATGCCCGCCAGAGCGAAAGGGAAAACCGTCGCCGCGGGAATCGTGATGATGAAAATCATTTTTCCGATATGGGCGCTGAGAACCAGGAACTTTCGGAAGTAGTCTTCATCGTTGAGAATGATACTGCCTGGGTGCGTGAAGTCCGGCTGGGAATTTATTCCGATACGCATTTTGAAATTCTCGAAGGGCTGAATGAAGGTGAAACAATTGTGACCGGTCCGTTCCGTCTGCTTTCCCGTGAACTTCATGGCGGGATGCGGGTTGAATTTGACCAGCCAGAAGATGAATCGGAAAACGGAAATGCACCTGAAGCAGAAGATACAACAGTCGCCAGCGCGGCGGGATAAGACCGATGAGCAGAATTATTGAACTTGAAAATATCACGAAGGTTTACGAAGTAGGTGAGCACAAGGTACATGCCCTTCGTGGCGTCGATCTATCCATTGAGGAAGGTGAATACGTCGCAATCATGGGACCGTCCGGCTCCGGAAAATCCACCTTGATGAATATCATCGGTTGCCTGGATACACCGACGGAAGGGTACTATGAGTTGGCCGGCGAACGTGTGGAAAACATGACGGATAATGAACTTGCCGATATCCGTAACCGCAGAATCGGTTTTGTCTTCCAGACATTCAACCTTCTCCCGCGTGCCGATGCGTTTCACAATGTGGAGTTGCCATTGGTCTATTCCGGAATGCCGAAATGGCGCAGGCGTGAAATGGCGGAGGACTCACTTGGACGAGTGGGTCTGGCGGATCGTATGAAGCACAAACCAAATGAGCTTTCCGGCGGTCAACGGCAACGCGTGGCAGTCGCACGGGCACTTGTGAACCATCCAAGTCTTCTGCTCGCCGATGAACCCACGGGAAACCTGGACAGTAAAACCAGTTTCGAAATCATGGACCTGTTCGGCGAATTGCATGAACAGGGCAATACGATTGTGATCGTAACCCATGAAGAAGATATTGCCGCCTATACGCATCGTGTTGTACGACTGTTGGATGGGAAAGTGGCTTCGGATCAAAAACAAACCCCACGACGGGTGAGGGCTGAAACGGTAGAA
The DNA here is from genome assembly GCA_963674515.2 of bacterium. Taxonomy (GTDB): domain Bacteria; phylum Electryoneota; class Electryoneia; order Electryoneales; family Electryoneaceae. The sequence goes on along the minus strand of CAXXQY010000009.1, from coordinate 48,439 downwards.
GATGTGGCGTAATAAGTGGATCGTTGTACCAGATCGATTTATTAAAACATCATCATCTGTTATTTAATTCAGACGCTGATCAAATAATGTCAGGTTAGAGTTACAATGTCAGATCGGAGTAACAGGGTAGGGCGGGCGTCCCTGCCCGCCAATCAGGTCGAAGAACCGATGAAAAATCATTCAAGTACACTTTTAATGTTATTAACGAGCCACAGACGGGCAGGGACGCCCGCCCTACCCTGTAAGCAGCAAGAACTTTTTTATAGTCTCTCTTATTGTTCAGGGATTGATTGAGCCGGGAAGTGAGGAGTTTTAATGAGATACATCAGCCATTTTGCATATAGCTTGTACGAAGGTTCGGTGATAGCCTTCCGTGCGCTGGTGGCGAACAAAACGCGTACAATCCTCACAACCCTCGGTATTGTGATCGGTGTGCTCACTGTAACCCTGATGATGATGATCATCCAGGGACTCAACCGTTCCTTTGCACGCCAGATCTCGTTTTTGGGCAGTAATACTGTCTATGTCCAGCGTCATCCGTGGATCTGGGGTGATGACTGGTGGAAATACATCAATCGTCCCCGTGTCACCATGCGTCAATACGAATACCTGCGCGATCATCTCACGAATGCGGAAGCAATATCCGCTCAAGTGTGGACAGGACGTTCGGTTGTCTTCCGTGATAAACGAGCGGACCGTGTCGGTATTGGTGGTATGACCTCCAGTGCCTCGGAAGCGGGCTCCTGGGTGCCTGAAGTGGGACGGTTCATTACAGATGCAGATATACGTTCCTCAAGACGGGTTTGCCTGATCGGGGCTGATGTTCAGGATGCGATCTTCGGACCGATCAATCCCATCGGACGTGAGGTTCGTATCGGTGCGCAGAAATACAGCGTAATCGGGATCCTGGAACGAAAAGGATCGACATTCGGGGAATCCCTTGATAATGCCGTAATCATTCCTATCTCCACATTCCAGAATGCATTCGGACGACAACGGTCGGTTGATATTGTTGTCCGTGGAAGTGAAAATGTACCTCAGGATGACCTTGTCGATGAAATCAATTACCATTTCCGGCGGGCACGACGATTGCTTCCCACGGAAGAGGATGATTTCTCCATCAACCGCCAGGATATGCTGCAAAACCTGTACAAAACACTGACAACAGCGGTGTATGCGGCAGGTATGATCATTGGCGGTATCGCGCTCCTTGTCGGTGGAATCGGAATTATGAATATCATGCTGGTATCCGTTACGGAACGCACCTGGGAGATCGGCATGAGAAAGGCTATCGGGGCGCGAACATCCCATATCCTCTGGCAGTTCCTTGTTGAATCCATGATGATCTGTACAGCGGGAGGGCTTGCAGGTATTGGTATCGCGTATGCCGGAGGGCAGGCGATCAATGCTTCACTCCCGGTTGCCATGCCTGCATGGTTGATTATTTCCGCTGTCGGTTTTTCCGCGTCGGTTGGATTGATCTTCGGTCTGTTCCCAGCGTTGAAAGCTGCGAAACTCGATCCGATTACAGCGCTCAGGCAGGAGTGATCCATGCAACTCTATGAATCATTCCGGCTATCGGTAGATAGTATCGTTGCGCACAAGATGCGAAGCTCGCTCACCCTGTTGGGTGTGGTGATTGGTGTGATGACCATTATTTCGACCATGTCCGTGATCAAAGGTCTGCAGAACCTGATGGAGGACGAATTGTCCATGCTCTCCGCCGGAGTGTTCCAGGTGCAGCGTGACGATCCCGGTGGTTTTGATGATGGCCCCCGTGACCGTCGATGGCGTCCAAAGCTGACGATGCGCGAATACCGCGCCCTTGCGGAACACATGACAATGGCAGAAGTTGTCGCGCCAGAAGTGTGGACTGGAAGAGGATTAGCCAGGTACGAAAATGAAGCGACACCTCCCAACCTTAGCCTCTGTGGGGGAGGAATCGGCACGGATCAGAATAACAGTTGGGTGATTGAAAGCGGCAGGTATCTGAATGAACAGGACATCCAGTATGCAAGGGATGTATGCGTTATCGGAAGTTATGTAAGACAACGACTTTTCCCGTTCCGAGATCCTGTCGGGGAACATATTGTCGTCAATGGACAACGGTTACGGGTGATAGGTACATTTGAAGAACGTGGGGCGATCTTTAACAGTTGGAATGATTACCTCGTCGTTGTACCGATCACATCTTTTGCTGACTACTGGGGAATCGAACGGAGCTGGATCATCACCGTTCGGGCGAAAGATCCTTCGAAGATGGACGAGACTATTGAACAGGCCATAACCATTATGAGGTCTGCGCGTGGTCTGTCACCGGGAGAACCGAATAACTTCGGGATTTTTAATTCAGAGGCGCTGGTAGAGAGTTTTAATGATTTCACCAAATTTATCCGTATCGCAGCTTTCGGGATCGCGTCCATCGCATTGCTTGTTGCCGGTGTCGGGATTATGAACATCATGCTTGTATCGGTCACAGAACGTACACGCGAAATTGGAATTCGAAAAGCATTGGGTGCGAAAAGATTGTCGATCCTTTGGCAATTCCTCGTTGAAGCGGTTATTTTAACAGAAATCGGAGCATTGATCGGTGTCGGGATTGGTGTTGCTTCGTCTTTGCTGCTTGGGACAGCGGCAAATATTCCGGTGGCGATCCCGCCATGGTCAATTGGTGTGGGAATCCTTTTCTGCAGTATTATCGGTCTTGTCTTCGGAACATGGCCGGCATGGAAAGCTGCCAGGCTTGATCCGATTGTCGCTCTGCGTTATGAATAGATGAAGTAATTCTCAAAAGTCATTGATACACGTCTTTGCGAGGATTCTGTCTGGCCCAACTGCGTAATCTGCAGTCGTGGTTTCAACAGAATCTGAAACAACCTGCTACACGTCAGTAGGGGGATATCTGTCGGAGTTTTTTGTTTCCGAAAGATAGCACCCTGTCCACCGTTTGAGAATTACATTAGGTCTCATCTGAACCGGGATTCGTTCGCATGCAAATCATGGAAGCATTCCTCATTGCGGTTTCCTCGATTATTACCCATAAACTCCGCAGCAGCCTGACGTTGTTAGGCGTGATCATCGGCATGATGACCATCATCAGCACCATGGCGGTGATCCAGGGACTCCAGGATCTGATGGAAGAGGAGATGCGCAGCCTGTCGGCAGGAGTGTTCCAGGTGCAGCGGTATGATGTGAACATGGGAATGGGGAACCATCACCGCAGACGGCATTTTCGTCCTAAGTTGGGCATGCAGGAGGTCAGGGCGATCCAGAGGAATGTTCCACTTGCACGCGTGGTTGCGCCTGAAGTGTGGGATTGGGGCAATGTGGTCCGTTTTGAAAATGAAGCCACACCGCCAAATATTACCATGTGTGGAGGAACTCCCGGTACCGCGGTGAACAATAGCTGGGAAGTGGCGGAGGGACGTTTTTTTAATGAACAGGATGTCCAGTTTGCACGCCCGGTGGCCGTTATCGGAGCGTATCTTGCCAACCGGTTGTTCCCGTATCGTTCCCCGCTTGGCAATTACATCACTATCAACGGTGAACGGGCGATGGTCATCGGTGTGTTCGAAGAACGTGGCTCTGTGTTCAATTCGCACAGCGATTACAATGTGTGTGTTCCAATCACGCGGTTTGTCCACTGGAACGGCAATGAACGTAGCTGGAATATTACTGTCCAGGCCCGTGATCCGGAGAAGATTGAAGAGACCATTGAACAGACCACTATTGCCATGCGTTCCGCCCGTGGATTGCAACCCGGCGAAGAAAATAATTTTGCGATCTGGCATTCCAACCAGTTGGTGGATTCCTTCAACCAGATGACCATATGGATCCGCGTCGCAGCCTTCGGGATTGCCTCCATTGCCCTGTTGGTAGCAGGTGTGGGGATTATGAACATCATGCTGGTGACCGTCACTGAACGTACCCGCGAGATCGGCATCCGTAAAGCCATCGGCGCCACACGGCGTGCAATCATGTGGCAATTCCTGGTGGAGGCAGTAATCCTCACCCAGATTGGAGCTGTGATCGGGGTCGGTGTTGGAGTGGCATCCGCCTACCTGTTGGGAACAGCCGCCCACCTCACCATATCAATTCCCTATGATTACATCGTACTCGGATTAGTCTTCTGCAGTGGGATCGGTCTTGTCTTTGGAACATGGCCTGCCTGGAAAGCCGCCCGCCTCGATCCGATCATCGCGTTGAGATATGAATAATTGTAGCCCGGACCACCCCTGGTCCGGGAAGGGTTGCCCGACCTGCTGTCCAAGGTCGGGTGTCATGAGGAGGGGGGGGTCGAATAATTGCCCCTGCCAGTTGGCCAGAATAGTTTGGTGACGAAGGAACGGGCAATAGGATTTCATAGGATGGATGGCTATATGCCCTCGTTAGGTTCGTCAACATGCATTTCTGCTGACGATCAAACGATGATTACCCTCTCCCATGACTGTCATCATCCTCGTTAGATCATTCGTCTTCATCAACTGCATTCCGACATCATGGACCTGACGAGGGTATAACTTCTGTTTCAGGTGATTAAGGCTCTCCGTATACACCTATATCCGGCAATCCTATTGAACTTCGCAGCATCCAACACATGAGATTCGGGGGGTACTCTGCGTTCCAATCCAGTGCTCCCATTACAACCCGAATTGTTGTACATTAAACTTTCACAAATTTGTATTCTTTTAGGAAAACAATCTGGAAAAGTGGATAAAAAACATGGAATCAATAGACAAAAACATAGCCTATCTGGATAATTTTGACAGTACACCCATGCTCCCGGAAGTAGTGGAAGCGATGATGCCTTATTTCACCGAATCCTTTGGAAATCCGGCATCCTTGCACAATCATGGGTTGGTCGCTGAGACCGCACTGGATGACGCACGGGAAACCATCGCAAAAGCGTTGGGCGCTGCTGCGAATGAAATCTATTTTACCTCCGGCGCCACCGAGGCGAACAACATCGCGTTGAATGGTCTCCGTATGCAGTATCCGGAGAAAAAACATGTGATCATTTCCCCTGTCGAACATGCATCCGTGCGCAATGTAGTCCGTCGCTGGGAGCGTGAAGGCTGGGCGGAAGTCACTACCATTGAAGTGGATGAGTTCGGGATTGTCAAACCGGAAAGCCTGAAAGAGGCGATCCGTGAGGACACACTGTTCGCCAGCATTATACATGTGAATAACGAGATCGGTTCTGTCCAGGATTTGAAACTGTTGGGCGATATCTGCCATGAACGCGGAGTCCTGTTCCACACCGATGCCGCTCAGACTTTCGGCAAACTGCCATTGAACCTGACCGAATTGCCCGTTGACCTCGCCAGTTTTAACGCTCATAAAATGCACGGTCCCAAGGGTGTCGGTGCTTTGTATATCCGTAAGAAGTTAAAGCTGCGCCGTCTGTTTGAAGGATCGCCGCAGGAAGAGGGAGTACGTCCAGGTACTCAGAATGTACCGGCGATTGTCGGTTTTGCCAAGGCTGCGGAAATTGCCGTACGTGACATGGCGGAGTATACTCCCCGGATTGCAAAACTTACACGGCAGTTGGCGGATGAACTGCTGGCCATTGACCATACACGATTGAACGGTCCCGAATTTGGTCCCAACCGTGTGCCGGGCAACCTGAACATTACCTTCCGGTATATCGAAGGGGAAGCGATCCTGATGATGCTGAACATGAAGGGTGTGTATGTTTCCTCCGGGTCCGCCTGTTCCTCACGGTCGCTGGTGCCGTCGCATGTGTTGACATCTATAGGATTGTTGCATGAAGAGGCGCATGGTTCCATACGGTATACATTAAGCCGTTTGACCACGGAAGATGATATCAGGAAGGCAGTGGAACAGACAAAGGAAGTCGTGGACAAGCTGCGAGCGATGACCGCATTTATCCCGGAAAAACACAGCGAACTGGTATCGGAATCCGCCCAGACCTTTTACAGGAAAAAATCCGATTAACTCCGATAAATGGAGCCATTAAAAGGTGACTTTTTCGCTGGATTCTAGTATATTGATCCCTTCGCTGAGCGAAGTCATTGGAAAGAAACTGTTTATTAAGACCTTATGTTCGAGTAACATGAATGCGACGCTGGTGTAGCTGCCGTGTTTCATGTCGATAGGAGCTGAGATGGCGATCAAGTATTCACAGAAAGTGATAGAAGAGTTTACAAACCCGGAAAATGTTGGCGAGATTGAGGGCGCCAACGCTGTTGCGACCGAAGGCAGCCCGGCATGTGGCGACATGATCACGTACAACATGGTGATCAATCCGGAAACAAGGATTATCGAAGATATCAAGTTCCGGTCCTATGGTTGTGCGTCGAATATCGCAACGGCGAGCATCGCCACAAAAATCGCCAAGGGTCGTCATGTGGATGAAGTAAAATCCCTCACTCCAAAAACAGTCACTGAAGAACTGGATGGCCTTCCGGCGGTGAAGATCCACTGCAGCGTGCTCGCTATTAACGGTCTTAAATCCGCAGTCCGTAAATGGGAACAGGACAACCTCGGTGATGATGCCGCAGAAGAAGAGATTGTTCTGGACAAGGAAACAGTTATACGTGCCCTGAAAGATGTTATCCATCCGGAAACTGGAGTCTCCATCATCAAGATGAACATGCTTCGCACAGTGGAAGTAGAGGATGGAAAGATTTTTGTAGAGCTTCTCATGGGCGATACAGATGAGATGTATTACGAAAACATCGAGGAAGAGACCAGGGAACATGTGGAAGGGCTTCCCGGTGTTGTAGATGCAACAGTAAAACTCACCGAGGGCAAGACCTATTCCCTCGATGATGAAAACTGAGCCCTGTTACTTTTGATATTGATCGCTGTCAGGTAGAAATATGGCATACAGTCAAAAATATCTGGAACACTTCTCCGCTCCGAAAAATGTCGGTGAGCTTGAAAATCCGGACGCCATGGTGGAAGTCGAACATCAGGGTGGTGGATGTTTTGACCGGATCCGTTTGACGATGAATGTGTCGGACGGTATTGTGAAGGAAACTCAATTCAAGGCGCGAGCATGCAGTGGGACCATCGCCGCCGCGTCGGCCGCCACTGAATGGGCGGTTGGAAAATCATTAAAAGACATTGAAACGATGGAAGTAAAAACACTGACCGATTATCTGGACGGTGTCCCTGAGAAAAAGATGCATTCCGTCGAACTTGCGGTAGAAGCCCTGAAAGAGGCGGTGATAGAAATCAGAAATAAATTTCTTCGATAGAGGTTCTAATCGACCGGGTGTTAACCCCGGTTTTTCTTTTTATATGCTATCTGTGAGATGTTGTGGAGTTTATTATCCTCATATCAATCTGGTCGCTATGTGCTATATTATCGAGATCGCAATAAAAATCACCACATGAACGATTATAAACAAGAAAGCAAAGATAATCCCCACAATGGCATGCACCTTTCCCTTAACACCGGGATTGAGTTTTGCGTTTTTTAACCCGATGAATCCAAGCACAATGCTCGCTATTCCCAGAAGAATACCCAAAAGCGGGAAGAAAGAGAATAATCCAAAATAGTAACTTAGTAGAGCGTGAGTGTTCTTATAAGGTATAATCCCGGAATAGGATGGATCCGGTATCTGGCCAGGCTGTTCGATGTGCTTCGCCAGCGGAGATCCACATTTGGAACAGAAATTGGAAGGAACTGACAACTTGTGCCCACAGTTCGGACATGTACTATGAAGAATCGTATTTGATTGATGTAAGTCATTCATTGTGTTCGTATCCATCCTCGCTTGCCCTCGCAGTTTCTTTTAGTGCCATGATAACTTGGAACAGATTTACAAAGTTGTCACAGGATACGCATACTATATCATCTTTTCAACAAACATGATGGATTTATTAACAGTGCAATACTCATATATCCTATAAAACTCCTATGCCCTGAATACCTTCTCGTTTCAGAACATAAATCTATTGCAAATCAATAGCTCGAACCCATTTTGATCATTACATTGTTAATGCATCCCCCTTTGGATACAGTCTCTCAATGCCGGAGAGCCAGTCCAATGCAATCAATAATGCGCAGGAGGCGTTCATGACGGGTACTAAAACAATTCAGGCAGCCGTCCTTTTTATTGCATTATCCTTTCTATTCATCCCCTTCAGCTTACAGGCGGAAACATATGTAACCGGTTCTGTAGAAGGTACATGGACAATTGAAGGGAGTCCCTATATCTGTAACATGGACAGTATTGTTGTTACCATGATGGATACACTCACAATCGAGGCGGGGGTGTGGGTCAAGTTTCATCATAACACATTTTTGAGAATAAATGGCGTGCTGTATGTAAACGGTGAAGAAGGCGACAGTGTAAAATTCACCGATGTAACCATCACGGGAACACCCGGTGGATGGCGGGGTCTCCATTTTGATGTAGGGCTTTCGGGAAGCAGCGTGGTTCGGAATGCTGTCATCGCTTATGGTGAAAACAATCTAACCATCGAATCCTCAGCCCGTTTTGAAGGAGTGCATGTACATTCACCCTCCAATTACGGTGTATACATTCTTTCCGGTTCCCCCGTTTTCGATAATGTGGAAATCTCAAATGCACCCAACAATACACAGGCATCCACAACTGTGTACTGCAGCGGAGGATCGCCACAATTCCGAAACAGCACCATTTATCATCCCCATTCGGATGGAAGCGCCCTGGGATTCCGGGAGGGATGCATTCCCACAGTCTACAATGTGAGAATCACGGGAAATGCGAGATATGGTGTCCGGTGTGAAAATCTGTTCAGCGGCAGAATTGAAAACAGTTTTATCGGTTATGTCGATGGCGGCATTTACCTGGACAACTGTACGAATATGACAGTCAAGTACAACCAGGTATTTCGTACAACCAGTTCCGCCATCTGGTTGAACAGCAGCTCAGGTATCAACCTCCACTATAATTCCGCAGTTTTGGCAGGTAATGGCGAAGTGAGCAACAAGAGCGGCTTCCTGCTTACCAATGGCACATCGGGATTGATGACGGAATAACATCGCTTATGGTTCCACAGGGTATGGGATCAACGCAACCGGTGGATCGAATATAACTCATGATTATAACCTGCTGTACAACAATACCGAAGGCGATTATGGTCCCAATACCGTTGGAAGCGATCATGAAATCACGGGGCAGAATCCTCAGTTTATCTCTACTCGCCTATTCCAATCCGAATCTCAGTCTTACCCAGGGATCGCCTTGTATTGACGCAGGATTTCCGACATGGTACGATCCCGATGAAACCCGGAGTGATATCGGAGCGATTTATTACAACCAGAATATTGCTCCGCAAATAGATGAATACAGTCCCATACATCTGATTCTTTCGGGATACAGTTGGGGCGACCAGGTTGATTTTTCGGTCACAGCCCATGATCCGGAAGGTTATGACCCTTGCCTATCGCTGGTATTATGATGACCAGCCTCGTTTCCGAAGAGAGTACCGCAAGTATCCGTGTCTTCGATAATGTTCATATGATTGTTGAAGTGGATGACGGTCATCCCGAGGGTATTACCGTTGTGGATTGGGTCTTTGACGGACTCCCGGTGAATGAAAGCGATGAAACAACGCTTCCATTGAGTTTCGGGATTGATGCGTTCTATCCGAATCCTTTTAACCCGACAGGTACTGTACGGATCGCTGTGGATCAACCCGGACTGATCACACTTTCGGTGTACGATCTACTTGGTAGGCAGGTCGCAGATTTCTCGAGAAACGCATCCATTGGCTATGCAACATTCCAGGTTGGTGAACCGCACTGGACATCAGGATCGTATTTCCTTGTTGCCCGTAATTCCTACGGTTCACAGGCGACAACACGTATTCTGCTGGTGAAGTAACAGGTAGTGGATCATTGCACCAGCTATAAAAGTATTGAATAGAGTTATGTTGTAAAAAACTCCCTTTTGGCGGAGCTCACATTTGAGTAGCTCCCTTTCGCCGAAAGGGAGTTGCCATTTGAAACATGTCTCTGTTGGCTTGAAGTGTGCATAACGTTGTTTGTGAAGCACGATGCCCAACAGGGTTATGAGATTAACCACTCTGGAATTGAAACGAGAATACCTTGTTGTCCGCAGGAAACTGAAACAACAACTGCGACACACTTACGGCGAAAGTGTGCTCCTTACAAATGTATACCTTTCTTGATCGTGTCAGGAAACCTCACTTACCGGATGAATCACCCGTTCATCAACAATCGTTCCACGGATCCCCACAGTAATAACCGTCAGGGGGATCTGCCTGCCTGCCATCTGCATGGCGCGCATGGCCAGTTGCAGCATCCCACCGCAGCAGGGAACTTCCATGATCGCAACTGTCAGGCTACGAATACCATTCTGAAAGATCTTGCGCCAGTTTCTTGAGGTACGGTTCAACGTTATCCAGTTTCGGGCAACCAATCGCCAGCACTTTGCCGTCAAGCATTTTATTGTGGAATTCCGGGTAAGCAAACGGTACACAAGTCTGCGGCGAGTAACAGATCGCAATCCTGCAGGAACGGAGCATTGGGATTCAGCAGGTGAAGTTGTACGGGCCAGGTTCCCAATGCCGATTGCATCGGAACAGCAGTGGAAACTGAAACAGGAACTGTAGACGGATTCTGAAACGTCCGTTCCATGGAACCGGGGCACATGTGACCGTGTGCGGCAGGAGCCGGTTGAACAGGAGCAGCCGGTTTAAGTGAAGGATTTTCTTCCGTTTCGAGAGTTTTCAAATGCTCTTCAACAACAGCTTCATCAAAATCATCCGCATCCCGTTCGATCATGGTAATCGCATCCTGCGGGCAATGGCCAAGGCATGCGCCGAATCCATCACCAGAGGACATCGTCTACCAGTTTCGCTTTGCCGTCCACGATCTGCAGGGCGCCTTCCGCGCAATTGGGAATACATAATCTGCAACCGTCGCAAAGGTTCTCATCTATGTGTACAATCGTTCTTTTCGCCATCTTTATCTCCTGTTCTGAAGCCCGAATAGCATCCACCAACACCATGGTTCTGGAGGATGAAATCATCTCGATCAATCGCCTGTGTCTGTTTCAGCTACAGGATACTAACTGCCAATGAATTTATTTTTTACCTGGATCAAAAAGCCTCTCATGTGGAGAACGGATCATACTTGACTCCAGGTTCCGGGACAACGAGGGAAGTAACCCTTTCACTCCGCTTGTTGAATATTTACATACTGTTCACGTTTTATAATGTTCCTGCCGATGAGGCATCAACAGTGAAGTAATCTCAGTTGAGATAGTCCGAAAATCTTGCAGCAGGACGTTCGTAACGTTATACTTCACGCTGGTTCGATCCGAAACGAAATGAGTTTTACAATCATGCTGAAACGAGTGATTACCATAGATGGTCCCGCGGGTTCCGGGAAATCAACAACCGCAAAAGGTGTTGCGGAAGCGCTTGGCTGGCAATACATCGACACAGGCGCCATGTACCGTGCTTTGGGACTTGCTGTAGTGAATACAGGCAAAGACCCGGAAAATGCAGATGATGTACGACCAGTCATTGATGATGTTGAGATCGAGCTCCTTCCGGTTCTACCTGTACAGATCCTTCTGAACGGAACGGATGTGAGTGACAAGATCCGTAGTCCCGGAAGTTTCCCAGGCTGCCAGCCAGGTGAGTGTCCATTCTTTTGTGCGTCGGAAACTGGTGGAATTGCAGCAGCAAATCGGCAACCAGGCGCCCAGTGTCCTCGAAGGACGCGACACGGGGACAGTTGTTTTTCCCGATGCCGGGCTGAAAATCTACCTGGATGCAGATGTAAACACCCGCGCCCGTCGTCGTCTTCTGGATTATGAAGCACAGGGGAAATCCATTGACCTGCAGGAAGTGATTGAAGACCTGCGTGAACGGGATTATCGGGATGCGAACCGGGATGACAGCCCGATGATCCGGGCGGAGGATGCTGTACGGCTGGATACAACCGGGATGACCATTGAAGAGCAGATCGCGAAAGTTGTGGAAATGGCGAATGCTCGATTTGAATTGCAGGAGCAGGTATGAAAGTCGGGAAGATGCGTATTGTCTACCGGTTTTTCCGTTTTCTGATTTGGCTTGTGTTCTGCCTTTTTTTGGATTACGGATGAGAGGACTGGAAAATGTACCTCTTTCCGGAAGATTGCTTGTAGCGCCGAATCATATTGCCGTCTATGATCCTCCCATTATTGGTACATGTTTACCACGTGAATGCTATTTTGCAGCCAAAAATCAATTATTCAAAGGATGGCTTGCCAAGTTCTTTTTGTATGTCAATGCGATCCCGGTAAGACGTACGGGATCGGATAAAGAAGCAATAAAAAAATTGAGCGCTCTCCTCCGGGAGGAGAAAGCGGTAATGATCTTCCCTGAAGGAACCCGCGCAGACGACCCTGAAAAGGGGCTGGATCCCAAGTCTGGTGTAGGTTTGCTGGCTGTCCGGAATAAGGCGGATATACTACCCGGTTCGTATCTTCGGAACCAATGACTTGAAGGGCTCCCTTTTTAAACCGGGAGGAGTAACAGTTATCTTTGGAAAAGTGATACATTTAGATGATATCCTTACGGATGACATGTCTCGACGGGAAGCCTATAAAACGGTGACCTTGGAGATCATGAAAAGAATCCGTGAATTGGAAAAATGATGGAACACGGGTATGGTGCCCGTGGTGTACAATTATGGACCAACAAAGCTATTGAAATGGTCCATTACAATTGATTCCCTGTCATCGTTGAAAGCAGGTTTTAAGGGAATCCCAGTTTGTCAAGAAGGTGACGGAGTGGGAATACGGCTGGAGGCCGTTTTTCCCTGCAGAAACGGAAAACTCTGGAAGTATTACCGCATTCGGGACTGAATACAGGTCGGCATCCTTGACACTTCACCCCGGATGTTGGAAGGTAGAAACGATCATTAGCTTGATGCCGGTGTGTTCGCACATTGTATCAATCAAAGCCAGTTTAACCGCTTTTCTCCGTACATGCGGAGAATGATTGTAACAAATTCCATGCAAGGATCATCAGATCCCACACCATCTACCCTCCCTTCTCTTCCGCCACCCCCATTAACCCGGCAATGTTATTGCTATTTGATGCCAGATGGAGACTCATGATGGAAGAGCAGAAAAACAGCACCCCCTGAAACCACACCAGAAGAAGCAAAGGCAGAAGAAACCAAAGCCGCTCCGGAAGAAACTCCAGTCGCTGAAGAGAAAGCCGAAGAAAAGACTGAAGAAGCAAAGGCAGAGGAAACCAAAGCCACGCCGGAAGAAACTCCAGTCGCTGAAGAGAAAACCGAAGAAAAGGTTGAAACCTCCGCGATAACGGTGACGGAAGCCAGCCGGAAGAAGTAACTCCAGGAGTGGATGCCCTCGCAGAAGCGATGAAGGCGAAGAATGAACCGTCCGCCGCCGGTGATGACACCGCGGATGATCGTCTCGATCCGAGCCTGGTAGGTGCAAAAATTGAATACCGTGATGGTGAAAAGTTTATCAGCATTGATGATTTACCCCCTGATTCGGAATATACCCCGGATCAAATGAAAGAGATGTCGCTTCTGTATGAAGACACCTTGACAGAGATCAAGGAAGGCCAGATTGTAGCCGGAAAGATTATCGCCATCTCAGAAAAGGATGTGGCGGTCGATATAGGTTTTAAATCGGAAGGCACTGTTCCAATCGAAGAGTTTGATGATCCCGCAAACCTTCGGGTCGGCGATCCGATTGAAGTGTACCTGGAAAGTGTGGAAGATAGCGAAGGCCAGCTCCAGCTTTCCAAGAAAAAAGCCGACTTCATGCGTGTCTGGGAACGTGTACGCGAAGTATACGAGTCCGATGGCATCATTCGTGGACGTTGTGTCCGCCGGATCAAGGGCGGTATGGTGGTCGATCTGGGCGGTGTGGATGCATTCCTGCCGGGCAGCCAGATTGATGTACGTCCCGGTGCGCGATTTCGAAGGCCTGATCGGAAACGAGATGGACTTCCGTATCCTCAAGATCAACGATCTTCGGAAGAACGTGGTCATCAGCCACAAGGTGCTCGTGGAAGAAAGCCTCCGCGAAGTCCGCGAAAAGCTGCTCGAGAACCTCAATGTGGGCGATGTTCTCGAAGGAACCGTCAAAAACATCACCGACTTCGGTGTCCTTTGTCGACCTGGGCGGTGTGGACGGACTTCTGCACATCACCGACCTCTCCTGGGGCCGTGTTACGCACCCGAGCGAAGTCGTATTCCCTCGATCAGAAAATCCAGGTCAAGGTTCTCAATTACGATTCCGACCGTCGTCGGATCAGCCTCGGCCTCAAGCAAGCTCTATTCCTACCTCTGGGATGAGATCAACAAGAAATACATCGTCGGTCAGAAAAGTCCAGGGCAAGATTGTCAGCCTTGCCAAGTACGGCGCATTCGTGGAATTGGAGCCGGGAATTGAAGGTCTGGTTCATATCAGCGAGATGAGCTGGACACAGCATGTCAAGCACCCGAGCCAGGTTGTACGCGAAGGCGATTTTGTCCAGGTCATGATCCTCAGCATCGACAAGGACAACCGCAAGATCAGCCTCGGCCTCGAGCAGGTGGAAGCGGATCCGTGGGAAACCTTCGAAGCCAAGTACCGTGTCGATACCCATCACAAGGGTACTGTCCGTGGACCTCGTACCGTTCGGCGCGTTTATCGAACTTGAGGATGGCATCGATGGTCTCGTGCACATTTCCGACCTGTCCTGGACCAAGAAAGTCCGCCATCCCGGCGAACTTCTCAAGAAAGGCCAGGAGATCGAGGTGCAGGTGCTCGCGTTCGACCGTAACGAACGCCGGATCGCGCTTGGTGTCAAGCAGCTCGAAGAAAACCCGTGGGATATCTTCGCACGTGAATTCCCGATTAACGCGAAAACATCCGGTTCGGTTACCCGTGTGATCGACAAGGGTGTGCTGGTTGAGCTCAGCCACAAGATCGAAGGATTTGTGCCGAACAGCCCAGATCTCACGCAAGTACTTCGACGGTAAAAAGCGGAATGTGCAGCTCGGCGACATCCTCAAACTGATCGTCATCGAGTTCAACAAGGAAGAACGCAAGGTGGTCCTCTCCAATTCCCAGGCGGAAACCAAGGAAGAAGAGAAACTCGCCGCCAGCTTCAAGTCCACGCGTTCCGGCACCACATTAGCCGATAACCTCGATGAGGACAACCCGCTGCTGCAGGCATACAAAGCCGCGCAGGCAGAGGAAGAAGCAGCCGCAAAGCCGAAGCCGAAAGCTAAAAAAGGCCGCTCCGAAGAAGGCCGAAAAGAAGGAAGAAGCCCCTGAAAAGGCTGAAACCGAAGAGAAGCCCGAACCGGAAGTAGTCGAAGAGCCGAAGGCCGAAGAAGAACCTGCCAAGGAAGAAGCGAAAGTCGAAGAGAAGCCTGAAAAGGAAGAACCCAGGGCGGACGACGAAGCCGAAGAGAAACCTGAAAAGGAAGAACCCAAGGCGGACGACGAAGCCGAAGAGGAACCTGAAAAGGAAGAACCCAAGGCGGACGACGAGGCCGAAGCCGAAGCAAAAGAATAATCTGATACCATCATGTCAGAAGATAGATCACAACCCACGGTTGCATTTGCGACCGTGGGTTGCCGTTTGAACCAGGCGGAAACCGAATCCATCGCGGAGTCTTTCGCTGCACGGGGATACTCCGTGGTCGAGTTTTCAGCCGACGCCGATGTGTATTTCATCAACACCTGCACCGTCACCGGGCGTGCGGACCGTTCCTCGCGTCAACTGATCCACAAGGCACGCAGGAAAAGTCCCGATTCCCTGGTGATCGCCGCCGGATGTTTCGCAACCTCCGCCGCCGAACACCTGCAAGAAGCGGGCGAAGTGGATGTGATCCTCGGGGTGGAAGAGAAAGCCCCATCCTTTCGATTATCTGCCTGTTGATGGTCGTCCGAAATCGCCTGTCGTTGCAGTCACTGAATCGGGTGAAGCGACCGCTCCGGCGGTGGGAACCCGAATTTCGGGACGTTCGCGTGCATTCCTGAAGGTACAGGATGGTTGCGACCATGCATGCGCATATTGCGCGGTCACACTGGTACGGGGCCCGTCACGAAGTGTCCCGGCGAATGAAGTGGCCACCGCGCTGAAACGGATTCGTAATGCCGGGTTTGAAGAAGTTGTGTTTACCGGGGTGGACATCAGTGCATGGGGTATTGACATTGATGGCGAAATCCGCGACTACGTCGATCTTGTCGAGATGGCGGCGGAAACCGGGATCCCACGGATCCGTGTAAGCAGCCTGGAACCGTGGGAGATCGACCCGAAACGAATCGAACGCCTGGCCGGGATCGAACCGTGGTGTGAACATTTTCATATCTCGTTGCAGAGTGCTGCGCCGTATGTCCTTGAACGGATGAACCGCACCACAGACATCGGGAAATTGAAGGAAGCATTACGGGAACTTTTACGGCAACGGCCTCGTGCCACACTCGGTGCAGACATTATCGCAGGGTTTCCGGGAGAAAGAGAGCAGGATTTCCGGCAAACTCTTCGATTTTTAGACGAAGGCCCCTATACATTACCTTCATGTTTTCCCATATTCCATACGTACAGGCACCCCAGCGGCAGATTTCACGGACCATCTCGCCCCGGAAGTCATTACCGGCCGCGCAGCAACGTTACGCGAAGAGGGAGCAAAACGGCGCAGGCATCACCTGCAAAGCAGTGTTGGCGCCGAAATGGAAATCCTTGTCGAAACCGATGGCAGCAGTGGTTACACGCGCAATTATCTGCGCACGAAGCTGACTGACGACAGGGGAGTTCCAAGACAACGTTTACAGGTACTTGTGACCGGGGTGGATGATCACAAGGACTTGCTATATGCGAAGAGGAGAGTTTGATGAGCCCAGTACACGATTCAGGAGAAGCAACTGTTAGATGATTTCCTGGCCATGGTCAACATTAACAGCCCGTCGAAAAACGAACGCGAAGTAGCTGACTGGTTGATTAAGGAGTTTGAAGGACTGGGATGTGTCGTGGAAGAGGATGATGCAGGCGAAAAAACCGGTGGCAATGCCGGCAACCTGAAAGTGTTCCTCGCCGGAAATACAGAAGGTGTGGATGCCCTTCTGTTCAGCGCGCACATGGACACCGTGCAGCCGACCGAAGAGTTGGAACCGATCATCGAGGACGGCATCGTACGTTCCAACGGCAAAACCGTCCTGGGCGCTGATGACAAGGCCGGAATCGCCGCTATCCTTCACCTGGCTCGTCTGGCGCAGGCTCACCCGGATGTTCCCCGTGGCGATCTCGAATTCTCCATCCACATCAGCGAAGAGATCGGCCTGTTGGGCGCCAAAGCGATCGACACCAGCTCGTACAAGGCGAAGATGGGCTTTATCCTGGGATGATCATGATCCCAGGGTCATCACCATTAAGAGCCCGTCCGCCGTGCGTGTGGATTACACCCATTTACGGACAAAGCCGCCCATGCCGGTGTGGAACCGGAAAAGGGTGTGAGTGCGCTGGAAGTAGCGGCAAAAGCCATCAGCAACATGAAACTGGGCCGTATTGATGATGAAACCACGGCGAATATCGGTGTGATTAACGGCGGCCGTGCCACGAACATCGTGATGGACAAACTCGACATGAAAGCGGAAGCCCGCAGCCATGATCCCCAGAAACTGGAAGATGAAGTCGCGCATATCGAGAAGTGCTTTGAGGATGCCATCGCGGAACGCAAGCTGGACGACGAAGATCTGCCGCGCCTCGAAGTCAACCGTAAGGATGACTACAAGGCAGTCCAGATGAGCCGAGGATGACTACCCGGTGCGCCTGGTGTTGGCCGCAGGGAAAAAAATTGGGTTGGGACATTAAAACCCAGGCCTCCCGGCGGCGGAACCAGACGGAAGCATCACTTTCGCACAAGGGAATTCCCTGCCTGGTCGTTGGTGTTGGCATGCAGGATGTCCATACGGAAAAAGAGTGGCTGAAGATCTCCGACCTCGAAGACGCCGCCCGTTTGGTCGCGAGCATCGTGACCACCCACGCGCAGAAGGAAGTGTAGTTTTTAACATTTCCATTCCCGCGAAGGCGGGAATGTGTAGCCCGGTGGTTCCACCCACCGGGAAGAGGGGTGTAGCCCGGACCGCCCCCGGTCCGGGGAATTGACGTATAGAAGGGGTGGCCGACCTGCAGTCCAAGGTCGGGTGTCAAAAAGTGTAGCCCGGTGGTGCCATCCACCGGGAAGAGAATATGTCATTCCCTGACTAGATCAGGAACCGGAACGAAGTGTAGCTCGACGTCGCAGTGGACGTCAATCCAGGGTATGGGTTGGATCCAATGATCCAACCCATATGTTTTTTTTGGGATGGGTGGCCCGACCTGCAGTCCCAAGGTCGGGTGTCAAAAAGTGTAGCCCGGTGGCTTGTGCGCCTTTGGAGCATTCAATCCACCGGGAAGAAAAATATGTCATTCCTGACTTGATCAGGAACCGGAACGAAGTGTAGCTCGACGTCGCAGTGGACGTCAATCCAGGGTATTGGTTGGATTTAATGATCCAACCCGTATTTTTTCTGTGACACCCCCTATTGCCCGTTCCTGCGTCACTAAGCAATAGGGCCACACCCGCCCGTTTATTCGCTGCCGTGATTGTAGCACCGTGCTTTAGCGCGGTGTCGAGAAGGAAAGGAGATTCGAGCGCGCTTTAGCGTGCTTTTCATATAGTGCAACTTATCAACCCGTGTTGAACAGTTACTCATCACAAAAGGTTGGTTTCGACAGCATTGGGCTCGAATTTATAAGTTTTCTGACACAACAAACATGATTTATTTTATTATTAACAAATAGTTAAAAACAGACAAAAACCAGAACAACTCCTTCTCAACAACAACATAAAAGATATAATGCAATATCAATTTAAATATAATAAAAACTTATAATAAATCAAAATGTGGAGATTTTAGTTGTGTATGTTCGTTTTTGTGACAACATAATCTCCATATCTCCTCATATAGCAAGGAGATACTACTAAAGTGCATACTCAACAAGTGTTAAACTCGGGTATCAAGCACGCTGAAGCGCGCTCGTGAAATGGGGGGAACGTACCCTGCCCACCGCGCTGAAGCACGGTGCTACGTATCCTGTTCATCGCCACACTCAGCGGACCTTCCTTGGTTGCGGAACGGTGTCTACCCGATAACTACTAAGACACCCGACTGCATCCACCTTCGCCACTCCCTTCGCTGAAGCTATCGAGGCCAGAGAGCTACAGCGGACAGGCTGCCGTCGGGCCACACTCGCCACACCACGATGGAGCAAAATCATTACTCCACCTCACACTCTGGCAATGATCAAAATCCCACCCTATCTTTTCTGTGGAACACATGACTTCACATCAATTACAGAACCATAGGAATCACAACATGACACGGGAAGAACTGCTCAAGGTTATCCAAAAAGCCAAAGAAGAAAAAGCTACAAGTTTGAGTCTATATGATAAAGAGATTACAGAACTCCCCCCGGAAATTGGACTGTTGACAAACCTGACACATCTTAGCCTGATGGACAATCAACTTACGTACCTTCCCCCGGAAATCGGCAGGTTGACAAACCTGAAATGGCTGAATCTAATTGGAAATAAACTGGTGAACATTCCCCCGGAAATCGGCAGGTTGACCAACTTGACAGAGCTTTATTTAGAGAATAATCAAATGAAGTACCTTCCCCCGGAAATCGGGCAGTTGACTAACCTGATAGAGCTTTCTCTACATAGAAATAAACTAACAAGCCTTCCCCCGGAAATCGGTCAGTTGACTAACCTGACAGAACTTGATCTGACGTGTAATGGACTAAAGAGTCTACCCCCGGAAATCGGTCAGTTGACCAACCTGAGAGAGCTTTCTTTAGGTGACAATCAACTGACGAGCCTTCCCCCGGAAATCGGTCAGTTAACCAACCTGAAAGAGCTTTCTTTAGATGACAATCAATTGACGAGCCTTCCAATGGAATTCGGGAGGTTATACAATCTGACATCGCTTAATATTAGCGAAAACCCATTTACGATATTTCCTTTGGAAATAATGAAATTGACCAACTTGACAAAGCTCAGTATTTATAGCAACCGACTGACGAACCTTCCCCCGGAAATCTGTCAATTGACCAATTTGATATCGCTTGCCATAGGGAATGATCAACTTACGAGTCTTCCCCCAGAAATCTTACAGTTGACCAACCTGACATACCTTTGGCTGGGGATTAATCAACTGACGAGCCTACCCCCGGAAATCGGGAAGATGACCAATTTGACAAAGCTTTACCTGGTGGATAGTTTTCTGACGAGTCTTCCCCCGGAAATCGGCAAGTTGACCAACCTGACAAGACTTGATCTGAGGTTCAATAGCCTAAAGAGCCTCCCCCCGGAAATCGGCAAGTTGACCAACCTGACAGTCCTTTTTTTAGATGAAAATCATCTTACGAGTCTTCCTCGAGAAATCGGGAAGCTTTCTAATTTAAATCGTCTTCGAGTTGTTAGTAATCCCCTCGAAGACCCACCCCTCGAAATTGCCAAACAGGGCATCCCCGCCATACGAGAATACTTCCGTCAGAAAGAGGAGGCAGGCTCGGAAACGTTGTACGAAGCGAAGCTGTTGATTGTAGGAGAAGGAGGAGCGGGGAAAACAACCCTTGTACGAAAAATCCACGATTCGGGGTGCAATACGCAGGCGGAACCATCCACGGAAGGAATTGACATCAGCCGTTGGGAATTTCCGCTGGAGAATGGAAAAACCTTCCGGGTGAATGTGTGGGATTTTGGCGGGCAGGAGATCTATCACAATACACACCAGTTTTTCCTGACATCACGCTCCCTGTATGCCCTCGTCGCCGACAGCCGTCGGGAAGCGACCAATTTCCGGTACTGGCTGCAGACTGTCAACGCCTTGTCCAACGGCAGCCCGACTGTCATCGTAAAAAACCGTACGGACGGCCGTAGGGTGGACATCGCTGAAAACTCCCTGAAAAAGGATTTCAAAAACCTGAAATCTGTCCATGATGTGTACTTGACGTACAACGATGACACGAAACTGAAACCTCACGAAAAGGAAGCGGAGAACGCGAAAATCCGCGCCCTCGTGTGCGACCTGCAGGAACAGTTGAAAGCATTACCGCTGGTGGGGACATCGCTGCCAAAAACATGGGTGAAGGTGCGAAGATGGCTGGATACCAGCCCGGACCTCTATGTGACGATGGAAGCCTATTATGACATCTGTATCGAGAATGGCATCTCAAAAACCGAACACATGCTACAGCTCCTTGGCTACCTGCATGATCTCGGAGTGGTGCTGCATTTCAAGGATGATCCGCTGCTGAAGCAGGTGCTGTTCCTCCGTCCGGAATGGGTGACCGATGCTGTCTACAAGGTGCTGGACAACAACGACGTCAAGGAACGGTTGGGTCGCTTTGGTAAAGAAGACCTTGAGAACATCTGGAAAGATGGCGCCTATAGTGGACAACACGAAAACCTCGTACAACTCATGAAGGTGTTCGGCTTGTGTTATGAGTTACCCGGTTCGCCTGACACCTGGATCGCCCCGCAACTCCTGAGCAAGGACCGCCAAAAGAAGTATGATCCGCCGTCCGGCGACTGCATGGAGATGCACTATTCCTATGACTTCCTCCCGTCAGGATTGGTAGTGAAGCTGATCATGGCATTACACACCCTTCTTGAGTCGCAGGATCATGCCTGGCAGTATGGCGCCCTTTTCCAGAGGAACGGTGCCCGTGCCGAGGTATTAGAGTTAACCGATCAGAACAAAATCTGTGTCCGTGTGAACGGACAACTGAAACGTGAACTGTTGACCGTCGTGACCTACGAACTCGACCGTATCCATTCCACCTTCCCGGGGTTGAAAATGAGCAAGAAGATTCCATGCTGTTGCAGTCAGTGCAAGCAGAGCGACAACCCGCACTATTTTGACGAGGACAATCTGAAATTGGGTTTGAGCAAAGGTATCCAGGAAATTCAGTGCCAAAAGAGTTTCGAACAGGTGTCGATTACCTATCTCCTGAACGAATACCTGGATAAAGAGCAGTTGGAGAAGCTGAGGCAGGAGAGTAAGGTTGTTAATGTTGGACCCGGTGGTATTTACGTGGAAGGCAATGATAACGTTGTTGGAAATGGCAATGTTGTAGAAAACGTAAAAGTGGAAAATCGTCAGGAAGAAGGCAGTGGGAATGCGGTTGTGTATGGAAAACGTGGGACGCCGTGAAAAATATGCCCTCGTCAGGTTCATGAGGTCGAAATGCAGTTTTTGAAGACGAATGAACTAATGAGGATGATGATCGTCATAGGTAATATTCAGAAGATGGGGTAATCCTCGTTAGATCGTCAACGGAGATGCATGTTGACGAACCTAACGAGGGCATGTAATGCTCATATTTATAACATCCGACTGCATCCATCTTCGCCAAACAGCAGCTACGGTGAACAGACTGCAGTAGGACCACACCCACATCGCGCCAGTGTTACGTAGCGGAACTGCACCTACTATTCCCGGAGGATGGAACCCCCGGGATGCATACAACACATTTTAAGCGATTATTATGAAACCCTACTGCACGCAGTAGGGCCAAACTTCCAAACTTCACATCGCGCCAGTCTATCGTAGCGGAACTGCACACACTATTCCCGAGGGATGGAACCCGCTACATCCCTTTCCCCGGACCGGGGGCGGTCCGGGCTACATTTATTCCTGCCGTAACGAATCCACTGGATTACGCCGTACGGTTTGCCAGACCTTGATCCCCATGCCCGGTAATGCCAGCAGGACGGTCACGACTCCCGCAACCACAAAAGGAAGAGGGGTGAGAGAAACTCGGAACACGAAATTCTCCAGCCATTGGGTCATGATGTACCAGGTGATCGGTGTCGCCAGCAGGAAGGACAGCAGGATCAGCAGCAGCGGGCGTGATGTCAGCAGACCGAACAGGGAAAGACTGTTTCCTCCCAGGACTTTACGGATGCTGATCTCTTTTTGACGCTGGTTGGCGGCGTTGGCGGAGATACCGTACAGGCCGATCAAACCGATCAATACAGCGATGACCGACGTGACCGTAATAATCTTTCCCCAGCGACGGTCATTTTCGTAATACCCTTCCACGAACTCATCGAGGAAACGGATTTCCAGAGGTGTGGTGGCGCCGGAACTTTGCCATGCAGCCCGTATTTCATTGACAGCATCCGCAATGCTGCCCGGCGCGATACGGATATAGGCATAGCGGACCGGGATATACCGTTCCATTTGTGAATTCCGTGGGAAAAAGACACTGGGTTGGATTTCATCATGCAGTGAGGTGAAATAAAAGTCTTCCACCACACCGATGATCTCTTTTTCGCCGAACAACTCGAATGTCTGCCCGACAGGATTCTCCATTCCATAGGTGCGTACAAGGGTTTCGTTTACCAGTACGCCATGTTGGGCATCCGAAGGGTGATCTTCGGAAAAGGTTCTGCCATCGACCAGGTCAATGTCTAATACATCATGGATATATTCATCGACACCAAAGACCAGGTAATTTTTCTGGACAACAGTGTCCTCGGTTTCTTCCATGAGGCCGATCATCAGGGTACGTTCTCCCGGCGCATTGGACAGGGCGGATATACCTGTGAAACGGTTACTTGTGAGCAGCTCACTGCGCAGGTTCTCCAGTTGTTGTTCCGGATCTTCGCCACCCATACCGAGCGACAGGACCGCCACATGCTCCGATGCAAATCCGAGATCGGTATGGAAGACATGCTGCATCTGCTGCTGCATGACGATGAGCGAAGAGATCATGCCGATGGTAATGCTGAACTGGAGTACCAGCAGGGCATTACCCACCCATGAATTACCGGACAGATGGAATGTTTTGCGGAATATAGAGACCGGATCGGTACGGGACAGGAGCAATGCCGGGTAAAATCCAACTATCGGCCCTATGATGATAAACAGGAATACGCCGATCCAAAGCTGGAACGCATGGATTTCAAGGTCGAGGTTGCGTTGAACAAGCGTGGAGAAAAGCGGCGTAGTAAGGACCATAAGCAGCATGGAAAGCGCGAAGGCGATCAATGCGAACAGGTAGGTCTCTCCGAACAGTTGCATCAGGATCTGCCAACGATGAGCGCCGATGGCTTTCCTGATCCCGATTTCATGGAGTCGTCTTCCAATCCCCGAAATGGAGAGCATGGTAAAGTTGAAGCATCCCAATGCAAGCACAACCGCAGCAAGTGCAATCAGGATATAGATTGTTTTCCGGTTTCCTTTTGGCAGGGGAGAATAATCGGTGATGCTGTTGAGGTACGCCTCACTTAATGGTTCCAGCAATGGCGTTTTGAAGTCATAGGCATTATGAGCACGGTAGAGATCATTCAGTTTGGGTTCCACCTCGCGCGGATCGGCACCTTCGCTGAGCAGGGCGAAGGTGACACCGGGAGATTCATTCCAGGCATCGTCATTGTCCCAGAAATACCCGACGTAATTGACAAAATTCACCAGTACCTGGTACTGGAGGCTGGAACTGTTGGGAGCATCCGCGACAATCCCCGCCACTTCCGTTTCGAATACATGTTCTTCGAGGGTGACAGTGATCAATTCTCCGATAGCTTCTTCGGTTGATCCAAAAAGCCTTTCCGCAATATCGGATGTGAGCAGAATATCATCCGGTTGGGTCAGGGCTGTACCGGGATTCCCGATGACTAACGGCACATTGAACATTCGGAATAGGGAGGAATCGGTGAAAGTGATCACCTCGGTGATTCCGTTGTCCCGTGTAGAGAGTTGAGCCACCCGTGATTCCCACCGTGCGGCCATTTCTACTTCCGGGATTGATTCCACGGCTGCAGGACCCAGCGTGACAGGAGTATACCCGGATATGGAAGTTCCGGAACTCAACTCACGTTTTTCGATCATGCAGTAAATACGACCCAGGAGTGGATGCGAGGAGTTATGGTACAATTCATCCCGAATAAAGAGCAGCACAAGAAAACATAGAGTCAGCCCAAGCGACAGGCTGATTACACTGATCAACAGATTAGTCCTGTCACGCGATAGCGTACGAAGGATTGCGGGGAATAACCTGGGGAACATCGGTATGGTTCCAGTGTATTATTAGCGGCTCACTGTAAGGTATTCATGCTTTGAATTCAATGCAATGGACCACTGGTGATCGGATAAGAAACACGTGAGTCGGGTGAATAAATCATGCTTTGTTCGAATGATTTTTCTATCTTACTGAATCGGAAATCATTTGTGAAAGATACTGGTGTTATGGAAATATTCTGGGTGGTCGGGGAGGCTTCGGGGGATAGACATGCAGCGAAACTGATGCATGCGATCGGGAAAGTGCGACCTGACTGGAAACATGCCGGCATGGCCGGTGACCTGATGAAAGGCGCCGGGTGTGAGGCAGTGGCGGACATCAGTGAAGCTTCCGTAATGGGCCTGGTGGAAGTCGTTCGTCATATACCACGGATGCTGAAGTTGCGGAACCGTCTGCTCGATTCAATCCGTTCACGCAACTCCGACCTGGTAATCCTTGTTGATTTTCCTGATTTTAACCTTGAATTGTTGAAGAAGTTGCGCAGGGAAATGGGACGACAGGTGCGTGTCCTATACTTCATCAGCCCACAAGTGTGGGCATGGCGGCAGGGACGTGCATCGATGATGGCGAAACAACTGGACGCCATGGCAGTGCTGTTCCCCTTCGAAGTGGAATTCTATAAAAAATATGGATTAGAAGCAGTCTATTTCGGTCATCCATTGGCGGGAGATGTGGCACCATCGGCGGATGAAGCGACGATTCGTGACAGGCTTGATCTGGAAGAAGGACGGGAAGCCATTGCAATCATGCCCGGCAGCCGTGACCATGAAGTGGAACGTCACCTCGACACACAACTCAAGGCGGTGGAAGTTGTACGACGGACATATCCGGATATTGTGGCGGTTGTGGTGAAAGCACCGACCATCGAAATGGCTACTTTGCAACGATTGTCTGGTTCGGAAAAATGGGTGAGGGTCGTTGATGAAAGCGCGTATGATGTCATGTCTGTCAGCAGGGTCGGGTTGGTAAAATCCGGCACATCAACTGTGGAATCCGCTTTTATTGGCACACCCTTCGTCGTATTATACAAAGTGAGTGGATTAACCTTCTTCATCGCCAAATCGCTGGTGCGTGGAGTGAAGCATGTGGCGATGGTGAATGTGTTGGGCGGCAGGGAGATTGTGCCCGAACTCCTGCAAAACGACGCCACACCGGAAAACCTGGCAAGGGAAGTGCTGAGACTCTGGGAAGGACCGGACAGGGAAGTAGTAGTGGAAGGACTGCGCGAAGTGGCCGAGTCACTTGGTGAACCGGGCGCGATGGACAGGTTGGCGGAATGGGTCGTACAACGGTTCGAATAAATGAATGATTCTCTACTATATTTTGCTGCAGAATATATCGGTCCACAGGTTGTGGGATTGATCGCACGAACGGTACGCTACCGTACGATTGGCGATGAGCACCTGCAAAGGGCAAAAGCGAAGGGTCCATTTATCTTTGCGACCTTTCACGGAAAAATGTTCACCCCGGTCTGGTATCTTCGAGGCCAGGAGTATTATACGCTGGTGTCGCAAAGCAAGGATGGGGAACTTGTCGCACGGTTGGTGAAGGGAATCGGGCATCATACGGTTCGTGGAAGCAGTACGCGCGGTGCCGTTGGGGGATTGAAAGGGTTGGTCACTCTTATAAAGAGCGGAAAGTCGGTAGCATTTATGGCGGACGGTCCCAAGGGGCCGCGTGAAGATCCAAAAATCGGTCCGGTGGCTTTGGCGCGATTGACCGGTGCGCCCATTGTCCCCATTATTGGAGCCACGAACCGATTCTGGCAATTCAGGAAATCCTGGGACCAGTTTGAGCTGCCGAAACCATTCTCAAAAGCTGTTATTGGTTACAGTGAGTCTCTTTATGTACCGGCAAACGCGAAAGGTGACGACCTGGAGAACCTGCGACTTGAATTAAAAACAAGGATGTTGAAGTTGCAGGCGGATGTGTTGGATGAATGCAGGGAAAAGAAATGAAGGGTTGGCCTCTTTTAGCACCATTGTCTTTTGGATATGGCGCTGCGGTTTTCGCAAGGAATCTCGCCTTCGACCGTGGTCTGTTCCCCGTATTTCGTCCACCGGTAAAAGTAGTTTCCATCGGTAATCTCAGTGCTGGGGGAAGTGGAAAAACACCGGTTACCATTGATATAGCGAGACGTTTATCCAATCAACTTGGACCGGGAAACGTTGCCGTAATCAGCCGTGGGTATGGCAGGACTACGGAAGGGCCGCAGATCGTAGCCGATTTTGATACTATCCGTCTTGGACCTCGAGAAGGTGGGGACGAACCGGTTTTAATCGCGGAAAATCTTCCCGGTGTACCGGTAGTGGTTTCGGAAAGGCGAGCGTTTGGCGCGGTTCTGGCGATACATCAGTTTTCGCCCAAGGTTCTTGTGCTGGATGATGCGTTCCAGCACCGCAGTATTGCACGGGATCATGATATTGTTCTTCTCGATGAAACCAGCCCTTCCTGGATGTGGCGGCTTCTTCCGGCGGGACGGCTTCGTGAACCGGGAAGGTCCCTGAAACGTGCGCATCTGGTCGCATTGACCGGGGGTGGAAATCTGAAACAGATGCGTAAAATCCGCAGATGGGCGGATCGTTATGGAATTACCTGTGTTGTAGCTGGAAAACTGATCCCACGATGTGTGCGGCCCCTCCAGGGGAAATTGGCTCTGCCGTTGCATGAACTCCGCAGAGTACCGGTGGCGGCTTTCTGCGCCATAGCACGGCCGCAGCGGTTTTTCTCAACATTGGATTCCATTGGCGCACAAGTGGTTCTACGTCATAGTTGGCCGGATCATTCATTGCCGATGCCATTGTACAGGAAAATGCTTATTGGACGTGCTCGCAGGGCAGGTGCAAAAGCGATTGTGATTACAGCGAAAGATGCTGTTAAATGGCGGAATGAAGAATTTGATATCCCGATATGGTCGTTGGAAATGGATTGGGAATGGACTCACGGATTGCCCTATCTGGAACGGATTATCCAGGAAATTACCAGCGAGACATGATCGAAAAGACCTTGCTTGCAAACAGGAATTATGCTACCTTACTTTTTCGGTTGAGGTTTTCTACCGGTGCAGTGCGGTAAAGGGCCCATAGCTCAGCGGTAGAGCCCCCGACTCATAATCGGTTGGTCATAGGTTCGAATCCTATTGGGCCCACAACGTAGTGGAATTGAGTACTTTATCATTCTAAATCCTGATAGATGGGAAGTGAGTTTGGTCATGCGTAAGGAGCAGTTGAAGTTCATATTCTTTGAAATGAACTGTCGATGTTCGCACAGAATGGAAAGTGGGGTGTCCCTATGAGTACTCCTGTGTTCACCTCCGACCGAACGCCAAGGTTGGGCAGTCAACCATCTCACTGCTCACTTCGGATTTGGTTTTACCATTTTACGGATTTTTAACAGGTGCTTCAATTGTTTACGTGAGGCACCTGTTTTTATTGGATAACTTTGTAATAGGAGAATGTATCTATGCCTGCGGGAGTAGATGTTCGCCGTGAGTTGTTCATGGTCGCCAAACTGCATAGCATCGATGGAAAACTGCAGGAGCTTGAGCAGGAAAAAGGCGATTTACCCATGATGGTCCGTCGTCTTGAAACAAACATTCAAGAGCACGAGAAAGAACTGGAAAAACTGAAGTCGAAGGCTGCAGAATTATCCAAGGAACGCCGTGCTTTTGACGGCCAGATCCAACTGGCGCGGGTCAAGCAGGACAAGTACAAAGAGCAGTTGTATGCGGTGACCACCAATCGTGAATATGACGCCATTACCAATGAAATTGAAACGATTGACGGTCAGGTGAAAGCGTTTGAAGAATCTCAGCTCAGTCTTCTTGAAGAAGAAGAATCGCTCTTGAGCAAAGCGGAATCGGTCGAAAAGGCACTGGAAGAGATGCGCGCCGACATGGAAGAACGCGGTTCTGAACTCGATGAAAAAGAATCGGAAACAGAAGCGGAAGAGCTGGAATTAGTCCATGAACGCGAAAAGCTTCTTGTCCGGATTAAAAAACCGATTATCGCTCACTATGATCGGATCAGGCAAGCGCGTAACGGTGTAGGTGCTACTCACCTGTATGCTGCCGCTTGCGGCGCCTGTTTCGCCGTCGTACCGCCCCAACGCCAGGCAGAAATTCGCAAGATGAATGATATTATTCTCTGCGAACAGTGTGGTGTGATTCTTCTTCCGGAAGAAGAACACTTTGAGGGTATGGAAGACGATTAAAAACCGTAGTTTGGATAAGGCTGTATTGCAATTTCAGAGTACGAAATTGTACTGGAAATCTACGGATGGGAAACCTGTACCTTTTTGTGATGTTTTGTCGAGGTGACGTCAAATAACGCTTGTACAGTTGTGGAAGAAAGTCCAACATCGAGATGCCTCCCTTTTTTATGCGCGAAGTGCATAATTAAGGGGCGTATTTTTTTTGATACATTTTTTCAAATACGTTTTCGTTTTGCAAAGAAATAATCAGGGAAGTAGTCTCATTACTTGCAGCAGAAAGAAGGATTTCGTAGGTTTACATGTTACGCCTGAGGTGTCCGAATGGTCGCCTCTACAGTGATGTAGGGGAGGAAAGTCCGAACTCCACAGGGCAGGGCGCCTGCTAACGGCAGGGCGTTGCAAAGCGACGGATAGTGCCACAGAGAATAGACCGCCGATGGACCCGGTTCGCCGGGAGACAGGCAAGGGTGAAACGGTGAGGTAAGAGCTCACCGCGCGCCTGGTAACAGGCGTGGCACGGTAAACCCCGCCCGGAGCAAGGCCAAATAAGTAGGGATCCCGATTCGTCGGGACCGGAGTTGTCCGCTCCGGCTGACCTGCGGGTAGGCCGCTCGAGGCGTACTGTGAAGTGCGTCCCAGATTAATGACCATTACGTTCCTATTGGAACGGACAGAATTCGGCTTACAGGACGCCTCCGGCGTGCTTTATTACATTGGAAAGAATCAACCTTCATGATTCAGTGCAGGGAACAGTAATGAAACCGGAAGTACCAGCTTTGTTCATTCGAACATTCACATACAGGCAAAAACTAAATGGAAAAGCGATGGGAGCTTTTATGTGATACCGATCGAGACACCATAAACAATCTGAGCCAATCGTTGGAAATCCCAACGGTTATTGCCCGCATCCTGGTACAAAGAGGGTTTACGACGAGTGAAAGTGCGAGCGCATTTTTTCACCCGGACCGTGCTGCATTGCATGATCCATTCCAGTTAGATGGAATGAATGAAGCTGTGGAACGAATTGCGAAAGCCCTGCAAAACCGGGAACGGATTTTTATTTATGGTGATTACGACGTAGACGGTATCACTTCAGTAAGTTTGTTGTACCTCTTTTTCCGCGATCTTGGGGGAGATGTTCGGTATTACATCCCGAATCGGCAGAACGAAGGGTATGGAATCTCCATCAAGGGGATTGAGTGCGCAAAGGAAGAAGGCGCTCAACTGATTATTACAGTTGACTGCGGCATTACTTCCGTAGAAGAAGTTAACCGGTCGAATGAACTCGGCCTGGACATCATTATTTCCGATCATCATCAGCCGGGGCCGGAAACTCCGAATGCCCTCGCGGTGATCAATCCCAAGCTGACCACCCATGATTATCCGTTCAAAGAACTCGCAGGTGTCGGGGTTGCCTACAAACTCGCACAAGGTGTCTGCAGGCACATGGAGCTGGATCCGAATTACCTGGATCGCTACCTCGATCTTGTCGCTGTGGGCACGGCGGCGGATATTGTGCCCCTGGTGGATGAAAACCGCATTTTTGTCCGTCTGGGATTAAAAAAGATCAATGCAGATCCGTTAGTAGGGATACGAACACTGATCGAAACGGCAAATCTCAGGTTCGGCCAGATTGATGTAAACCACATCATTTACGGTTTAGCGCCCAGGATTAATGCCGTCGGCAGGCTTGGTTCCGCAGACAGTGCGGTGGAACTGATGATCACCCAGGATACGCCTCGAGCGCTTCACCTGGCGCAGATTCTCGAACGCGAAAACCGGTATCGTAAGGAAATCGACACCCATACACTGGATGAAGCCCTGCAGCAGGTTCATGAGTATTTTGATCCGGTGCGAGACCGGGCGATAGTGCTTGCCAAGGAAAACTGGCACAGCGGGGTGATCGGAATCGTCGCCAGCAGGTTAATCGAACGTTATTACCGGCCCACGGTCATGATTACCGTAGAGGAAGGAATCGGCAAAGGCTCGGCACGTTCGATTCCCGGATTTGATATTTACGGCGCCCTGCAGGAGGTCAGCGAACTGCTCGACCAGTTTGGCGGTCATACCTATGCTGCCGGACTCAGTCTCAAAGCGGAACAGATTAGTGAGTTCCGGAGAAGGTTGAACCAGGTTGCCGATGAACGTTTGTCCGATGATGATCTCGTTCCCAAACTGAAGATCGACAGCGAGCTGGATCTGCAGGATGTAAATGAAAACCTTATGCAGATCCTGAAAATGTTCGCACCCTTCGGACCGAACAATCCTATGCCGATTTTTGTGTCGAAAAACGTGGCGTTGAGTGGATACCCGAGGATTGTGGGATCGAATCACCTGAAGTTCCAGGTAAAGCGTAATGGACGAGTGCTGGATTGCATCGGGTTCAACCTGGGCGACAGGATCAGTCGTCTCGATCCCATCCGTCCCACGAACCATATCGTATACACAGTCGAGGAGAACGACTGGGGCGGAACGGTTTCCATTCAGCTTCGCATCAAAGATGTGAGAGGTAGCGATATCTGATTCACAGGATACAGGTTTGCATAAAAATCACCGGGGGTATTCAACCTCCGGTTTTTTGTCTGTCTACCGTAAGGATAGTTCTTCTTCTACAGGGTTGTTCGAAAGAGATGCCACATCCGGTGTTGTGCGGGTTCCCGGCGAATGTTCATTGCAACAGCAAGGATTCATATATGGAAAGCAATAACATCCACTTTATTTTCGAATGGGTTCTGCAAACACTTTAAATCTCGCTTTGAACAAATAAAACAGCGACTTACTTTCGGCGAATACGCCAGAGGCGCATAACAGTGAGTTCCGTTAATCTACTCAGAGGAGTATTCCTTCGCCGAAGAGGTGTGGCTGTTTTTGATAAAATTGTAAATCGGTTCACCATACATTGTCAGTCACTATTTTACTTTTATCATAAGTACAGTCATATAACGCTGAAAGTAGATGCAGCAATAATAGACCTGTAAAAAATGGCTGACCAGTTACAGCATGATCAGCCATTACAGTTTATCAAAACATTTATCTTCTTACACCTTCGAATTCTCCACCGAGATCATGTCGCTGGAGTAGAGGAAACGTTTGATCGTACGCTTGGTGGTTTTCTGAAACTCGCTGTCAAAGATGCGGAATTCCTTGATCTTTTTATAGTCGGCGAGGTTTTTCTGCGCTTTCCGTACTTCTTCCTGGATAATCCTGTAAATGTCTTCCACGCTATATTGTTTGCCAGTGCTCTCCGAACGGATATCGATCTGTTCGTAATCCGGGTAGATCAAGGCGCCTACTTCTTCACCGGTTCCCTGCTTGCGTGGAATTCCAACCACTACGGATTCGGCGATATACCGGCTACGGTTCAGGTAAAACTCAATTTCCT
This sequence comes from bacterium, assembly GCA_963674515.2. GTDB lineage: Bacteria > Electryoneota > Electryoneia > Electryoneales > Electryoneaceae. The sequence goes on along the minus strand of CAXXQY010000009.1, from coordinate 15,759 downwards.
CCGGGTACACATTTTTCCCACCGGCGGTTACGAGCATGGCCTTGAGGCGCCCGGTGATCTGCAGGTAGTCATCCTTCAGAATGCGGCCCAGGTCGCCAGTCCGGAACCATCCATCCTCAGTGAAGGTCGCTTTTGTCGCTTCCTCGTTCTTGTAATATCCCATGAACACATTCGGTCCTTTTACGCACACTTCGCCGACGCCGTCCTCGTTGGGATTAAGGATTTTGCATTCTATCCCCGGCATGGGTGGTCCGACGGAGTGATGGACAAGTTTCCATGGAGGAGTCAGATGTGTACATGGCGCAGTTTCGGTAAGACCATATCCCTGTACCAGGGTGAGTCCCATCCGGTTGAAAAAGCGAGCGATCTCGGGGTCAAGAGGGCCACCGGCGGAAAGGAAAACGCGTATAGTCCCCATACCCGCTTTTTTGCGGACACTTTTAAAGAGCATTTTCCCCAGGTTTAATCCCACTTTTTCTCCAGCGATCACGGTTCGGAGCAAGGTGCGGAACATTAACTGAGCGAATGGTGATTTCTTTTTCAGGTTCCGGAAGATGCCAGCCTGCATTTTTTCAAAGACAAGGGGAACTCCACACATGCAGGTTACCCCTGTATCGCGGATACTCGCAACAATTTCCGGCCCGGCAAGGCTTTTAGCAAAGGTGATGCATGACCCCTGGAAGATGGAAAACAGGAACCCCGCAGTCGCTTCGAAACTGTGGTGAACTGGCAAAATAGAAAGCCAGTTATCCCCAACACCAAGGTCGTAATATTGGGCGGCCATGATCACATCGGATGCTATGTTGTGCGAACTAAGCATTACGCCCTTGCTGTGGCCCGTCGTTCCGGAGGTATACAGGATTACCGCAAGCTCCTCCATGTCCTTGGAGCGTAATTTGGTATCCAGCTTTGAGCCGGTAGTAAGGATATCTTTGAAAAGAAGTGAATCTTCGACCTGGATATCGTCAAGGCTGATCGTCCTCTGCAGGGAAGAGACTGCTTCAACCTCTTTGAGAGATTGCAGGAAGGCTGAATCGGCAAAAAGCAGCCTGGATTTCGAATCGCTCAGGATATGACGAACTCCACTGGGAGGGAGCATTCGGTCGATGGGAATTCCAACTGCGCCTGCACACTGGATGGCCAGGTATGTAGTCTCCCATTCGGGACTGTTCTGTCCCATAATAGCGACATGGTCACCAGGTTGAACACCTTCATTGATCAACCATTTTGCGACAGAATGGACCCTGTCGCGAAGAGCATTAAAAGTGAATACAATGTATTGTTTATCACGCCAGACGCGCATCGCAGGCAGATCGCCATACTTTTCTGCGCTAAGGTCGGCAAGCTCGCTTAATGAAAACAAATCCTTGGGAGGAAAGGGTTTAGAATGTGCTTTCTTCATCTGTTTCCTTGTGCTCAAGTGGATCGATTCATTTGGATCAATGCTTCACATCATACAAACAGGACTCAGCGCGGTCCTTGTGCCTAGCTCCACAAATTATCGTGACTCCCAGGGAAACCGCCTAAAAACACATACGCCGTAAATAAAAATAATTACCGTTTTGTGAAAACAGAGAATAGCATCCAGATGCTCAAGATGCAACATTTCAGAGCAAAGTATTTAAACTGATAGTGAGGAGGTAGTTACCCTGGAGAATCAGTACAGGAACAAAATGATTGTATTTTGGATTTCTCTGACGATAGCTCTCATACAAAATCAAGTTATGGCTTTTGTAAATTTTGGAATCTGTTGCCATTTGCCATTAATTTGAATACTTTCATTCTCAATTCGATAAGAATACTTTTTGACAATTCCTGTTTCATCAGGTTAATTCAAGTTTGGTATATTATCTTTGGAAAAACTGATAAAGTATCAAACCCGATGATGTAGTCGTCCTGTGGAGGAATGTGATGTTAGAGAAGCTGGTCAGTCCGTTCAGGGAGTCGTTCATCTCCACGCTTCAAATGATGGCTGGTATTGATTGTAACGCAAGGGAACCCTATCTCAAAGGAGATAAAGATACCCCTGGAACGATTTGCGGATTAGTAGGATTTGCAGGACCGAAGGTCATGGGTTCCGTTGCTGTTTTCTATACGAAGCCAGGATTGCTGAAATTTTATCAACAAATGACGGGTGTGGAAGAAACAGAAATCAACCATGAAGTTATTGATACGGTTGCAGAATTGGCGAATATTATCGCCGGCGGTGGAAAAACCGAGTATTCCAACCAGGGGATTCACTTCGACATTGCGATACCGTCCGTGGTCCTGGGTGAATCTATTTATCTTACTTATGGCCCTGGCGCTCGCATTATGGTGATACCTTTTGAAGTTGAAGATAACGTGGTGTACCTGGAAGTAATGTTTAAACCTGTATCCTGATACATGCAATTGAAAATTGATTTTATAATGAGGTGGTCTTTTGCGATCATCTCATTTTTTTATCAGTCTGTCAAGCTGGTACGGTACCTTTATCGCCCACCAGTCAGGATTTTGTAGGGCTTTGAGAAGAACTTTCCGGCGAGATAAGCAGAGAACAGAATGGTCGGAATTGTCAACAGAGGGGCGAGAATGTAATTGATCATGTAAATGGATGGGTTTTGTGAACCAAATTTGAAAATAATCCCTTTGATAACCGTCATCAGCGGTTCATGGGCAGCAAAGATAAAGAAAACGTAATGATTCGCCTTGACAAGTTTTGCGATGATCGTTTCCGGCAAAAAATCGACTGCATGCCAGAATACGACTACACCACTGCCTACTGTCATGATGTATGTAAATGAATAAAGCACATCGGAATCCGAATAATACCCCACAAATGTTCTTCCTACCGCTGAAACAATCCATAGCAGAACAGGAAAGATGAGGTATTTCGGTCGAATGGACCGGATCTGCAAGTTCAAGAGATAGATAGATGATCCAAGTGTAAAGAAAAACAGGTTTTTCGGACGCAGGATGATCAAATCTATTTCCAGCAGCCAGCAAAGTAAGAATATAACAAGTACTGTCAGTTTCAATCGTTTTATCAGGAAATACAGGATTGGTGACAACAGGAACATGATCATCACATCACGCAGATACCAGATGGGGTAGGGAATAGGATCATAGAATAATACTATCAGTGTTTCCCAGAGATTCATATCATAGATCTGTACGAATGTGATAGTATTCCTGAAAAAGGGAACGAGTTGAAGCGCTGCAAAAACAAGATAATTGAGGATATTCCATAAAAGGTATGGTAAAACTATGGTCCGCAAACGTTTGGTGATCGAGCTTCTGTAATAGACGCCGAAACTGTCGAATTTGCGGAAAGAGTAAAAGTAAAAAAATCCACTGAACATGAAAAAGAATGGAAGACAGCTTCGAAACAAACCATGAGAAAAGAGATTTTCGATGAAATAAGTTGCTGTAAAAGCAGTTGTGTCGAAAGAATTGCCTGGAAGAACCTTGTACAAGTTTATCGAATGGACTCCGATAATACCGAAAATGGCAATCGTTGCTATTGCACGAATTTTGTTACTGGTTTGAGTATCCATATGAGCTGTGTTCCCGGGGGACAGGTGTTCGAACTATCCTGTTGTAAAAGGTGTACTGCTATTTTGACACAGGATAGTGCTCTACCACACCAGGTCAACCTGGTATGCCATATGGTCACTCTCTGCAAGGCGAATTACACTGCCATTGGCTGCACCATTAAAACCCTTATAGGTTACTGCGTCAATACGGAACAGGGGTCGATCGCTACTCCAGGTAGCGCCTAACCATTTCCCGCCTCCCATTCGCCATGAATCTTCCATGTCCCTTCGCAGGGGACGAATGGAGCGGTCTGTCGGCGTGGCGTTAAAATCGCCGGCGAGTATCAGATGGTCTCCCTGAAACCGCTGCAATTGATGAGCGAGCAATCGTGATTGATCCTGACGCAGCTTCCAGCTCTGGATCCATCCCGCTGGTCCTTTGCTTCGGTCAACAGATTCCAACTGGAACGGATAAATGGTTATCTCACGATCGTCAAACCGGGTGGTAACCACCATGAATGCACGAAGTTCTGTGCCGAATGACATGCCATGAAGGGAATCTATGTCGGTGATTTCACCTTTTGTCAGGAGAACTACTCCCATACCGGCATCTCGTCGCAAATGCTGGTAATGAGCATTGTATCCATTGTCGGGAGCCCAATCCAGAAGCGTATCGGCGTCAGCAACGCGTACTTCTTCCAGGCAGGCAATATCGACATCGTTCGCAACAATGTGTTCAAGTACACCATAATAGGGGCGGGAACCGACATTCATGGTAAAAACGCGTAGAAGATCACTGCGTTCAAATACATTTTCGTTCTGCTTGACAGGTACGTAATGCCACGCTTCAATTCCAAGTCCCACGACCAGCGCAAGGACAAATATGCTCTGAAACCATCGTCTGGTGCTCAGGTTAATGATGAGGAGGATAAAAGATACCGGCAGCATGATCAGCCGGAAAAGCTGGTTGTCAGTCAGCCAGGCAAGTGCTGACAAAGTGGAATCGCCCAGGTAAATAATAACCGTGAGGAATAAAATAATTATAAAGATAATATCCCAGTAAAATTTTGTTTCAAATGTTACCGGTTTTTTTTCTTTATGGCGATGATGGCGTCGGTGTCTTCGAGCCACGTTCCTTCTCCTTGCTCATGAACAATTGATTAGTGTCGCAATAGTAATAGATGAAACGCTACAAATATAAGCGCAAGAAACAAGACATAAATATACGAAATTGTTGAGGGAATCCAATAATCGACACTTAGATTAAACGGATTTTACCCTCTGTATATCTTTCATGGATGATCCACGAATTCCTGTTCCATTCTATCAGCTCAGTGCAGTTCAATCTAATGTAACAGCAGATGTTCATATTCTCGGAATATGGATAATATCACGCTTTGTACAATTCGTAAATCATAAAATACTTGCTGTTCTGCTCTGAGTATAGTAGAAGGTCATGGAAAAATGCATTACATTGTAAATCGGTTAGAGCTTCAATACGATGGAACTTTTTTTGCTGCAGGAGGAGTAGAATGGCGGACAGGAACTGGGCAGATATAGAAGGTACACTGCACGAAGTAGAAAACATCCCCACATTACCTTCTGTTTTTGTCAAAACAATGAAAATTGTATCAGATCCCAAAAGCGATATGAATGCTTTGAATGTTCTTCTTCGTAATGATCCGGCCATGACCACCAGAATTTTACAGGTGGCTAATTCCGCCTATTATGGTTTCAGCCGTAAAATTGAATCCTTGAAAACAGCACTTGTGATGCTTGGAATGAGCGAAGTTGCGCGGTTAGTTAACACTGTTTCCATTCTTCAGAATTTTTCTTCCTCTGGCATCGCTGAACGGTTTGATTTTAAACGTTTCTGGTACCCACAGCGCCGCAGTGGCGGAAGTTTCCCAGGCGCTTGCAAAGTATACCGGTGTCCGGATGGAAAGTGAAGTTTTTTACTGCCGGCCTGCTGCATGACATCGGAAAACTGATCCTCGCTTCTTATTTTACCGATGACTTTGTGAATTGTGCGAAGTATGCCGAGGAGAATGATGTTCCCCTGGCAATCGCTGAAATGGAAGTCCTTGGTACAACACATATGCAGATCGGAGCAGTCCCTGGCGACGGAGTGGGGACTATCAGACATGTTCCGGGAAGTCCTGCAATACCATCATGCGCCTTACCTTGTCTGAAAAATATACGCTGGAAGTGACACTTGTCTACCTGGCAGGACATATCTGCCAGATGCACGATATGGGATTTGGCAGCATTCCCAGTGATGGCAGCATTATACAGGATCCTGCCTGGCAGATCCTCGCGAAAGCCGGCGCCCAGGAGGATAAACTCGCTTCCATGGAAACCTTCAAGGAAATGCTACCGGTATGTGATAAATGCAAAAACACTTATGGAGCTGGCAGTCGGATAGTCTGTAATGAAAATATGTGCCTCGGTATGCACATCCTGCATGTAAGAAGTTAAAAAGTGTAATCAGTAGTATCCTCCTGCGATTTTGAAGGTTAAAGGAAAATCGCTTACCTGTCTGTATTAAGCCTCAAACATCTGAGGAAACACGCATTCATAGACATTTTCTCATATGATCGATATTTTTTCGCGTAGTCCTAAATGTCTATTCCCTCTAAATTATCCCAAAAATAGATATTTTAATTATTTTGATTATTAACCATAAGAAATAACAATGTCTTAAATAGTGTTATTTCTTGGTTGGTTTTTGTCGGACAATTATTTTTGGAACATGGTTTGCAGAAAATGATTTGCAGTCGGCTTTATGTACGGGTAAAATTTTTTATGAGTATGCTCATTGGTTGATTTCAATTGTATGAAGGTGGGAGGTCTTTATGTGGATGCGTGTATTGGTTTTTATAACAGGACTGCTCCTGGTACATACACTTTGTTTCGCGGCAGTTTGATGTCTGGGATTCACCGGATGGTGTTGCCGTTCGGCAGGGGCATCATACTCTTTGGAACAGTTGCGGTGTTGAAACGGACGAGCAGGGGAAAACACTTGTTGTCTGGAGTGATGCTCGTAAACGGTACCCAGGATATTTACGCAAAGATGCTCACCTCGCAAGGCGAAGAATTCTGGTCGTTCGGAGAGCTGCAGATCACCGATACTGAAGGCCCTCAGCAGAACCCTCATGCTGTGTATATGGGCAGTGATGAGTGGTGCATTGTATGGCGGGACTTCCGTGCCGATACCAACAAGCGGGGAAATGCAGAGATTTTCGTACAGCGTATCTACGCCGATGGCACAATTCTCTGGCAGGAAAACGGGATTTGTCTTCAGGCGGAACTGTACCTCAACATTGGGCGAGGACTGGGTATTTTCCCCGATAGTGAGGAAAATCTTTTTATTGGATGGGAAGCCAGCGATAGAGCCATCCACGTTCAAAAACTGTCACCCGGCGGAGCCAAACTTTTTGGTGAAGAATCGATAGTAATAGCTTCACAGACTTATGAATGTGTTTTTATACCCGATGGAAATGATGGTATGCTATTGGGATGGGCAAACTTCGAAAACAGTATGCACTATCTCTACGTGGAAAAAACTGGATTCGAACGAGCGAAAGGATGTGGGGATCAGGAGAAAATTATACCCAGATCGGTACATCTATCTCAACATGGTCGAATTCTTCGATCTGTGTTGATGGGATAGGTGGAGCTTTCTTTTCATGGAGGGCGAATAACGACATTCTTGGCCAGCATGTATCGTCCGACGGAGATGTCAGTTGGGAACAGGATGAACTGGTGGAATTAACGACTGGGAGTATCCAGGATTTTTTCCTGATCCAATCCTCGGATGACCATGCCATACTAGCTTATAATTACCAGATTGACCAATTACAATGCAGATGTCCATGTCATTCTTATTGAGAATACTGATGATGGTCCGGAAATGCATTTGGGGTGATCCGGATGGTTCCGGAATCATCCTGACAAATAGCGAAGACTATAATTCCGAGATGAAAGCCGTTTCCAAATGGGGATGGTGGAATCTGTATCGCCTGGAATCACAGGATTGATCCCAGGTATACTGAGGCGGAAATAAATATCCAGGGGATCAGTCCTGCAGGTGAACTGTACTGGCAGCAGCCCGTGGAATATGAGATAGAACACAATTACTATTATCCCTATTCACTGAACTGCATTGATGGGAGGTTTGTCATAGGACATGCTGCGCTTCGTGATGAAAATTACGGCGTCTACATGCAATCTTTTGACATGGACGGTCAGCTCGAATGGCCGCAGGAAGATGTAACCATTACTGAAGGTGTCAGTTTTAATACCTCAGATCCGAGTATCGCACTTTCAGGGAGAAATGTCTGGACTTGCTGGGTAGATCGCAGGTATATGGAGTGGGGCGATTTGCCCTATTGCCAGATGCTGGATTACGAATCCGGTGAAACGCAGTTTGCCGACCTGGGAATCCCACTGGTGAATGGTATCCCTCATGGTGAAGAAAACTCCATACAGTATAACATGGACTATTTCGATTTTACCGGTGATGGCCAGGGTGGAGCACTTGCCGTATGGGATTATATCAGTGATGAAGAAATGTATCTCCAGAATGTGCGCGCACAACGTATTGATGAAAACGGAGTGTTGCTTTGGGGGGATGAAGGTATCCTGCTGGAACCGTCAGATGCTCCCCAATTCTCAGAATTTTTCAGGCCGAAACTTGTGGTGTTAGAAAACAGTACTGTTGTCTATGCCTGCCAGACCTTCGATGAAAACTGGTGGCTGGGAATCTGGAGGTTGCAGGCCCTTGACATGGACGGGAATTTTGCCTGGGCTAAACTATTCGGACGGGTTTATTATCAGCCAGGAAGATTCAGATTTTGAAATTATTACATTGCGGACACTGTCGGATAACTCATTCCTGCTCTTCTACCGTACTGTCGATTATCCTGATTATACGCCACAGGTCTATGTACTACGTATTGGACAGGATGGCGATCAATTGTGGGAGGAACCGCTTCAACTTTCAACAGATCAAATATCTGTTCATAATGTGCAAATTAATGAAATTGGGCATGAAATCCTTTTCACATTGCCAACGTTGGGTTGATAATGACATCGGATACTATGGTGTGCGGTTCCGGCGAGATGGTACTTTAATTACTGAACCCGGTGGTGAACTTATCGACTTTGATATGAGTCATTCAAATCATACCATTGCACCATCGAATTACGGCCAATTCTGGATGACTTGGCGCGATGAAAACAATGTCCTGTATATCAACAAATACACTCTTGATTTTGAACCTGTCTTTGATGAACCTGTTGAGATTTGCGAAGCTGAAGAAGATGTAAGTGACCTGGAACTGGTAACAGATGAAAATGAAGGCGTCTACCTCCTCTGGAACATCAATAGCTGGATGACAAGGGATATTCATTATACACACATTTTAGGTGACGGCAGCATTGCGAATCCTGAATATGGTGAGCAGGGAGCGGTTCTCAGTGATGCCTGGTTTGCACAAACCTATATGCGGGCAATTCCCGATGGTGAAGGTGGAGTATTAACTGTCTGGAATGACTGGCGTGGTTCCCAAGGCGATCAGGAAGGTGATGATGTGTATGCTATGCGGATCAATGACTTTACCGTCAGCTCCGGAAACCGTGATTATGCGGTGACGCCGGGAACGTGGCAACTGGACGCCGCCTATCCGAATCCTTTCAACCCTTCCACGACATTGTCGTTTGCTGTTCCCAATGCAGGGCATGTACGTTTGACGGTGTTCGATGTGCTGGGGCGTGAGGTCACAAGACTGGTGGATGGAACCATGACCGCAGGGGAGTATTCTTACCGTTGGGCCGGGACAAACCAGGCGGGTCACATGGTTGCCTCCGGTGTTTATTTCTACCGCCTGGAGGGGAGTGGCTTTACACGGACAAGGTCGATGATTTTGCTCAAATAGTTGTTAACGAGATTGTTGGCGAAATTATTTTACAAATCCCGGTGATTCAGTGTCGTCACCGGGAATTTTTATTGTAGTTTGTATTCTGATGGCATGGTGCAATCAAACAGACGGGTCCATCTGATGAAGAACATCGCTTCAGTAACAATAGTATTTCTGCTACTCTCTTCGTTTGTTCTCGCACAGGAAGGCCGACATATCGATGATGAAGGAGTTGCCTGGTTAGGGGATACGTTGAATGTAGGCAGTTTCGATCAATGTTACGTAAGAGGGGATCGTCTTTTCGCGTTTTCTATTTTTCATGGAGTGAGTGTTTACCAGATAACGGATAACGGCAACCTGGAATTGCAGGAGTATCGCCCTCGCAGGTTTAAGTGATATTGTAGAGTCCTATCTCATCACAGAAAATTATTTATTCGGGGTATACGAGAGCTTATTATGGCAGCGATTATTTTGAATTCTTTTTCAACAGATGATGACATAACAAGGCTATCACAAGGAGTTGTACCACAGGCCCCCAATGATCCATACAAAATTAATTATAATCTCCTGTCAATGGAAGACAGCCTCCTGATTGGTCAAAAAGAATACATAACTCATGTACACCGTATTACACCCGATTTGCAGATTGTTCCACACGATACTTTGAATCTATCTATCCAGAGATATTGTGAAGTAAATGGTTATTACTACATTAGTCCCAAGTTTGGCTGATAGCCTGTTGTATACTTACAGAATGCTTGATTGTGAATTCGAAGTGGTTGATTCATTTGACGTTCCAATCTCCGGTGAGTATCCTGATTATCCTGTTCAAGTATTGGTAAGCAATGGTAACATCTCTGAGTATGTATGCATGGCCGCATTATACTTATGATTACACTAATATCATGCGCTACCGTTTTGACTGTTCCGATCCATTGCATCCTGAATTTATCGATGCATATGATTTTGGTGAAAACCAGAGATTCCATTACAGGGAAGGTAAAAGAACTCCCAGTGCATGCAGTTTCCGTACTAAATGATTCGATCCTCGTTATTTTGACCAGCCATGGAAATATCGCAACGATAAACCGTGCATTTTCTGATGAACCGGAAGTGCTCGATACGCTGCATGTGATCGCTAATGGTGACAATGTTTACTATTCGGGCAATGTAAAAATCCAGAGCTGGTATAGAGACCGTATCTACTTAACGACGAACTATGGTATCCAAAGTGTTGATGTATCAGATCCAGCAAATTTGCAGTATCAACAGGAAGTATTGGTGCCCTGTTCTATCGGCAGATCAGGATGGGAACCGTCTGGCGCTCCTTGAAGGGATCAAGCCGGACAGCGGTCGTCTGACAGTGTATGACTGGATAGATGATTCCTGGGCTCAACTGTATCAATTCGGTCTGCCAGGTGTGGACTATTTTTCTGATCGACTAACTATCAACGCGTTCATCTCCTGGAAGATACGCTTCTCGTTTATATGGATTACGAGCCAACACCTGGAATCACAGTTTGTGATTTGGGTGGATATGATGACACACTTCATACCGGTTATACACCCCTGACCGATTCACACGTACGCAGCGATCTTGAAGTGGGCAAAGCATCTTCTGTAAACCGGTTTTTTTTATCCTATTCATCGTGTGTATCTAATGACGACTATATTTTGCATTTGGCCTATTTGAACAGGCAAAGCCTTTCATTTACCGAGATTGATCAGATTGATGATGCAAGGCATTTTCACAGGATACATAAAGGCTATCTGTATTACCTCAATGATGAGAACTTGTTGCAGATATATCGGTTATCGACGAACACAAGGCTGGACAATCCACTATCCCAACTTCAGCTTGATGATACACCCTCCCGTGGTCTGTTTCTGTTCGATGATTTTGCCTTCCGACGTTATGACGAATACAATTATCACCTGATCGAAATTATCGATGTCATTGATCCCAGCGAACCACAAGTTGCAGGTGATTGGCAGGGTGGGGCATATTATATGGATAACTGGTATGCGCTCAATGATTCTCTGCTCATTACTGACAACGGTGAGTTGATGGACCTTACGGATTTTCGTTCCCCGATCACCATTGGCATGATAAATGATGACGTATACTCTGCAATAGTGTTGTCTGATACACTACTGCTGGTGACATCCTCCGGAGTTTCATCCTTCCTTCTCAATGGAACAACGGTCAGGGATGAACAGGGATACCACGTGATTCCATTCGGGTTTGCACTGTACCCTGCCTACCCGAATCCCTTCAATCCTTCCACAATATTGTCATTTGCTGTTCCCAACGCGGGGCATGTACGTTTGACGGTGTTCGATGTGCTGGGGCGTGAAGTCACGAGACTGGTGGATGGAACTATGACCGCAGGGGAATATTCTTACCGTTGGGCTGGTACAAACAGGGTAGGCAATCTCGTCGCGTCGGGAGTGTACTTCTACCGTCTGGAAGGAAATGGCTTTACACGAACAAGGTCGATGATCCTGCTCAAATAGGTGTCAAAGAGATAGTTTACACAATAATTTGATAAATCCAGGTAATTCAGTGTCTTCACCGGGAATTTTTATTGAGGTTTAAATGATATGGTATGATGCAAGACGCAAAGACAGGGATTGATGATGAAACGAATGGCATGGATGTTCCTGGTTGTACTTCTTATTCCAGTATGCATATTTGGACAGGAAAGCCGTCGAGTGGAAGAAGAAGGGGTATTGTGGCACGGTGACACATTGAACGCAGGGCGTTTTGATCAATTATACGTGATCGGTGATCGACTACTCGCAACCTCGTTACAATACGGAGCGAGCCTCTATGGAATTGATGGACCGGGAGAGTTTTCATTTCAGGAATTTCGTCCCAGAGGATTGGATTATCAAGAGTTATATCTTGTGTCCGGCGAATTTCTCTTTGGATTCAGGATGAATGATTACTGGGGTGATTATTTCGAGATCTATTCCATGGAAAACGGTTTTGAACGGCTGACTCATGGACCGTTACCCTATGTTCCGTATGATCCACATACATGCACGTACAAAATCTTTTCAATGGCTGACAGCATGATTGTTGGCAGTAAGGACGACTTAATCTACATTCAAAGGATTACACCGGACCTTCAGATTGTCCCGCATGACACGTTGAACATTACAATCTGGAATTACCTCGAGTACGAGGGATTGCATTATATCACTTCCCGGTGGCCGGACAACCTTTTGAGTGTCTGCCGGTTTACGGAAGGTGAATTTGAACTCGTCGATTCCGTACGAATTCCTCAATCTGGAGAATACCCTGCGTACCCCGTGCAAACCATTGCAGCAAATGACAGCATACTTGCGTTATTCGCCTGGCAAAGTCAAACACAAACGTACACCAATATCATCCGTTACCGGTTCAATAGGACTGATCCTCTTCATCCGGTATTCATTGATACTTACGATTTTGGCGTAGACCAGCGATTCCATTATTTGCCGGGAGTACGTACTTCATGTGCAATAAGCAGTACTCTGAATGATTCTGTTGTAGTATTCGCCATGGAACGGGGAGTTGTGGCGACAATCAACAACGCTTTTGGAGATACTCCTGAAGTGCTGGACACGTTACACGTGTTGCCTACTATAGATTACTTCGGCTATGCAGGTAACACAGGCATTCGGAGCCTGGATGGTGATGTGTTGTATTTACCGACGGAAGAAGGGATTCAAACCGTCGATCTGTCTGATTTATCCGACCTCCACTTCAATCGATCTGTGCAAACTCCCATGTCTGTTGACGCTGCAGATCAGGCTGGCAACAGGTTGGCTCTTCTTCAGGATTTTGCTTCGGATAGTTGTCGTCTCACTCTCTATGATCGTTCTGATAATGCCTGGAATGAATTTCTTTCTTTTGATTACCCATTAGATCATTCTCTGGTTGGGTATCCTAAGGATCATCCCTTCACTTCTTCGAAGATACTCTTCTTTTTTATCTGCAAGTGGGGGACAATGGGGGTATTCATGTTTACGATTTCGGCGGATTTGATGATACACTTCATACAGGTTTTACCCCAATAAACCATGCATACCTGCAGAACAACCTGTCGATTGGCAGGTATAGGGCGTACCAACGTGTTTTTATTGGCTACCACTCTGGATATGATAATTCACAGATGTTTCATGTGGCCATTCTGGATACGGCGGATTTGACTTTTATGGAAGTTGGATCTTTAGCCTGTGGACGGCCCAGGTACCGCTTCGGGAATGGATTTATCTACTTGCTTAATCTTGACAACGTGTTGCAAATCTACCGTCTAAGTTTTGCCATCGACCTTGAAAATCCGTTGGTACAATTTCAGTTGGATGATAATCTCACTTCGGGCATATTTCTGTTTGACACATTCTTGTTCCGCCGTTATCACCAATATAACTACGACCTGGTGGAGGTCATTGATGTAATCATTCCCAATAATCCAGAGATCGTAGGCGACTGGCCCGGTGGTGAATACAATATGGAAAACTGGTATGTTCTCAATGATTCGCTTATCATTACAGACAAAGGGGAAATCATGGATCTTTCCGAGATTTGTTCTCCTGTGACTATAGCCCATATTCAGGATGAAGTTTATTCTGCAGCGATGTTTTCCGATACACTCCTGGTAACAACCCCATCCAGCGCAGTGGCATTTCAATTGAATGAAACTTCCGGATATGAAACACCTGGTGAAACATCAGTACCAAGCGGGTTTGCGCTTCATGCCGCCTATCCGAATCCGTTCAATCCTGTAACACGGATTCGTTTCGAGGTGCCTGAGACCAGTGATATTCGCATTTCTGTTCATAATATTTTAGGACAGGAGGTGGTTGAACTACTGGACAGGGAAATGACAGCCGGCTACCATGAAATAAGTTTCCTCGCCGAAAATCTTGCGAGTGGCTTATATTTTGTAAGATGTCCGCCCAGACTACCAGGGCATTCAGAAGGTAATGCTGATGAAATAATGGATGAATTTGTAGCCCGGGGGTGCCATCCCCCGGGGAGAATCTTGAAACCACAGAATACACTGAAAACAGGGAAATGAAAGGACGGATGCTCCCGACTACATTCTAAAGTGAGGTGTCTCTATCCTGTGATTAGTTAACCCTATTGCCCGTTCCATCGTTACTTCCCCCTTCGTTAAACAGCAACTACAGGGGACAGGAAGTAATAGGGTTATCAACCCCGGACCAGTTTTTTGTGTCCGGGCTACGAGTTAAATCGGTTCCCGTTTCAGTGGCATGGTCATACAGCGTGGACCGCCGCGGCCACGGACCAACTCACCACCATCGAACTGAAGTACTTCCACCATACGGTCTTCCATTGCCCGGATCGTCATGCCGTTGCGGCTGTAGCTCATGACCGTACCCGGTTTCAGAGCAAAGGTGTTGGCGGCATCATTCCACTGTTCGCGTAGCGCTTCCTGGATGTGTTCTTCCGGTGTGTTGTAGGCCGAACGTTGCCCGGCGACAGTGACAGTGATGTCCGGGACAATGACACCAAGCTCATCCAGTCCGGCCATCACATTGTTATACTGCCGTTCTTCCTTGTCCGGGGTCAGCACTTTCATGTAGCAGCCTGAACTGAGGTGCTCCGGATGGGGAGCATGGCACTTTGTGCCAAGGCGTCCACATTGACGATGGACTTCACGCGTGATTTCGGTGTAATACTCCGGGCTGTCCCAGAAAAGAGGCATGGTTATTATCTGCTGACGGTCAATAAATGTAAACAACGTATCCAGGTGCATAAATTCATGACGTTGTGGAATGAAAATCTTGATCAATCGTTTGATAGAGGTGTTTTCAAACAAATATCGTGCAAGATGTTCCGCACCTTTTTCATTGGTACGTTCACTAATTCCCACTAAAACCGTTTCTGAATCCGGAACCAGCACATCCCCACCTTCGATGGTTGCTTCAGGATCGTTATAGATACCGTCATAAATCTTTACCCCTTCAAAAAGCGGGTGACGGCTGAACACTGCTTTGGCAAGCAAAGATTCACGCTGGCGAATGGGATAATAAAAGTGCGAAATGATCAGGTGATCCTGGATGAAAAAAGCGGGATCACGCATGAAATACAGGTTCGGCAACGGTTCAAGAAGGGTCGTGGTGTCGAAACGGTAGACGCCGGGATACCCGATGATCAAGTGTGACGGTTGAATGCGCATGGGATCAAGATTTCCCAAGGCACTTTTTCCCACCACTTCTCGCACCAGTTCCTTATGCTGAACAGGGTCCGAACAGACATCTTTAAGCATGTCGGCAAAATACAGGACACGTACTCCCTGGGTGGA
>CAXXQY010000008.1:0-72739 GCA_963674515.2 bacterium | reverse complement strand
TTAGTGAAATCGGCCTCTTCTGCGGACCGGAAATTTTATCGCCGCCGTGCATCCTGCGTAGTCGAAGTGGTGAGGTGAGCTTTCGTTGCGACAGCCCCGATCCGGTGATTCTGTACACCCTCGATGGCAGCGAACCGGATATCCATTCGCCACGTTTTGATGAACCTGTGCCATTCCCGGACGGCGGAATTGTCCGTGCCATTGCCTGCACCGGGGACCGTGCGCACGTTAGTGGAGTGGTCACTGAGACCTTTGGCCCGGCTAAATCGGACTGGTCTGTCCTGTTTACAGACAGCGCTGTGCTTGGCTTTGAGGGGGAGAGGGCCATCGACTCGGATCGTAGCACCATGTGGCATACTCCGTGGACCGAACCGCTCCCCGTCCAGCCCCATAAGATTATCATCGACCTTGGACACGAGCTGCTGCTGGAAGGAGTGGTGTACTATCCGCGTAATGACGGGATGCTGTCCGGGACGGTTGAAGGGTATGAACTGTACCTTCTTCCCGGTTCGGCTTCGCTGTTGGATTTTTCGACCACTTCTACTCAACCCTTGGCAGATCCATCGCGTTCGTCAGTGTATTCATCTACCGGATCATCTTTTTTGGCTATGTTCGGCTGGGGCGCGCCAGTCTGTGTCGGTGTATTCGACAATATGCGGAATCATCCCGGACGGCGTGAAATTCGTTTTCCTGTATCACCGGTGCGCTACATCCGTTTCGTTTCGACACGGGAGGTGAATGGACAGCCGTGGACCAGCATCGCCGAGATCGATGTGATTGAGGCAAAGGAATAGTGGATTAGAACTCACGAGAAGTTTATTGAATGATTGAGCTTGTGGTAGTGAACGGTGTTTATGGGGTCATTAGCAACTTATTTCGTCTTTTATTTTATCTCGTTAACGCTGATGCTGGACTATCCCCTTCCTGTTCTGTAAATTGCTGTACATATTCATATTACTATCCCAAAGAGCTTGATTCACTTCCCAGAGGGGGACTGATCATGACACGTTTACTTGCCTCTATTCTCACCCTCAGTTGCTGCATCTCGCTGGTTTCTGCTGCTGTACCGGTCATAACAACTACACTTGAACGCATTCCGGACAGTACTGCATCCTTATGCTTCCAGGGCAACCAACTTGTGGAGTCGGCAACCGGGGATCCACGAGTCCTGTTCATGCGCGATGAGTTTTGCCCGGGACAAACACCGGAGGAAATCTCCTGTTATTATCTCGACAGCCAGGTAGCATCACGCTCCAAGGGTGCTGTACCGTTTGAATACCGTCATGTGTCCACACGGGAGACACCCGGCGGATATCATGTACGCTTTGTGCAATATGTCGAGAACCTGCCGGTATATCATTCAACATCAACCATCACCCTCAACCGGAATCGCAGGGTCACATTCGCCACTCTCAACTGGAAAAAGATCAACACGGTGAACAATATGAATGGCCTGATAGACTCCACCCGTGCTCTATCTGTCGCCAGGAGATACCTGAACGCTTCTGATAAGCGGACCGAGCAAGTCATAAACAAACTGGTTTTTGTGAACGCAGGGGATGCCAGGATTGTCTGGCAGGTGATGATCGCGTTACCGGAACAGCAATATGCCTGCTGGGAAATCCTGGTGGATGCTCACTCCGGCGAAGTGATACGCGCTGAAAATGTGACCTATGCAGGTGAAGGCGCCGTTTTTGACCCTGAACCGGTATCTCAAAACCAGGGGATGTATGGTGAGGGTGAACTGATCGACAATCTGGACGCTGACAACTTTACCCTTACGGCAAGCCTGATTCCTGTCGACCTGGGTGAGTTGTTGTTCACCGCTGGGCAATACAAACTTGCCAATGAGTATGCAGTAATTATTGATGGTGAGACACCTCATAGCGGTCTTTTCCTCCAGGAAACAGATGATTTCAGTTGCTCACGTGGTGATGACCGTTTTGAAGCGGTGATGTGTTTTTATTACATCACTGAAGCAATGGCATACATCAACGAGGAACTCGGATATGAAGTGATGCCGTTGCAGTATGAAGGGGGAGTGCAATTCGATCCGGATGGAGTGTCCGGATATGCAAATGCCCACTACATGCCCATGTTTGGCAGCCTGGGTTTCGGGAGCAACCGGGATGCGGTGGACGCCGGTGAAGATGTTTCGATTATTTTCCACGAACTGATGCATGGGGTTCATGACTGGATTACGGATCGGAACATTACAAATAACACCGGTTTGAGTGAAGGCTGCAGCGACTACTGGGGTCAATCGTACTGTCGTTCGCTGGGATTTTTCAACGAGGGTGATATGCAGTATGACTGGTTCAACCTGTGGGGACTGCGTCCGATGTTTGGTACGTGCTACATGCGGGTTACCAACTACACGGGCCACTATCCGGAAAATCTGACAGGAGATGTTCACACGGACGGCCAGATGTGGTCATCTTCCCTGATGTCGATCTATAATCAAATCGGAAGGACCACGACGGACATACTCCTGCTGGAAGCGTTGTCCATGCTGGATGATTCCGCCGATCAACGGATCGCAGCCCTGGCATTCCTGCAAGCGGATGTTAATCTGTACGATAGCGAGAACCTTAGTGTTATAGTTCCGGTATTCCATGACCGTGGATATATCGAAAGCACTCTCTATGTGAATTTCTCTGCCGATATCCGTACCGGTCCGCCACCTCTCGAAGTCCAATTTGAAGACCATTCCTTCAGTTTTGAAGGAATCATCAGCTCCTGGGAATGGGACTTTAATGGTGATGGAATCACCGATTCCAATACCCAGCATCCAGGCTGGACCTATACCGAACCCGGCTCATATAATGTAAGTTTGATTGTATCCGACGGGGAACTGTGCGACACCTTGATCATTCCATCCTTCATCGCTGTAAACCAGGGTATCCTTGTTTTCGATGCTCCTGTTCATTCTTTTGATCTGAGTGGCGGATACATTGCCGATTTTTTAACAAGGATGCAGCTACCGGAGATTACTTACACCCATAATTTCCCCTTCACACTGGAGGGATACGATGGTGTGTTTCTTACCTATGGCAATTCACCGGACAGCACCTACGATAACTGCGCCCCATCCGTGGATGAGATTCTTACCATGATGGATTATATCGCATCCGGCGGGCAGCTTTACCTGGAGGCCGGATGTCCCTTTTACACCCTCAATTATGATCTTGAACTCTTTCTGTATATGGATGTACTTGAAGCCTTCGGGGCTGAAAGCAGCCATATGTACTACACACCGTTGGATTTTGACAGTCTGACCGGCGGTCCGGGCTCAATAACTGAGGGTATGACCTTTTATGAAACAAACCAGGTCGATCGATCAGTGATAGAGTTTTTCCACCCCTATGGGGCGGATACCGTATTGTTTGAACATAACACTTTCGGTCCGGTAGGATTACAGAACGCCAATGAAGCAGGAGGACGTTCCATCTGTTTGACCTATTCTTCTTCCAGGCTTGTGGACCAGGGAATGAGCACTCGCGATCATTTCTTGAGCCGTGTGGCATATTACTTTGACATTCTGGAGTTTGCTGCAAAAGAGAACCCGGAAATTATTCCCGTAGTGTTTGAATTGGGGCAGGCGTATCCTAATCCGTTCAATTCGATCACCAGGATACCATTCTCGTTGCCGGAATCGGGCATTGTTCGTTTCAGTGTGTACAATCTGCTCGGCCAGGAGGTTGCTACCCTCATGAACACCCGTCAAAACTCCGGAATGCATCATGTGATCTGGAGAGGTACGGACAATGCGGGATATCATGTCGCCAGCGGTATGTATCTCCTGCGATTGAATCTGCAGGCGGATAGCGGAAATCGCGAAGAGGCCATCAACAGGGTTATCCTGCTTAGATAGAAAGTCAGGGAACTCAGTTGTGAATTGGTATAATCCAATCAGGTTGCAAGATTGGACGCATGCTTTCAGACTCTTAAGGCGAGAAGGGATCGGGTGAAAAGATGGCATGATAAGTGCGTTCTAAATGCAAATCGTTTGTCGGTAAGCTTTCGAATAACCTGGAAAACAAGAGTCTGTTAGCATGCGATTATGTAGAAAAACTGAAGCCATAGTGAAAACTGGGGCTTTTTTGTCCTCAGGCGGAGGTGAAGTTCGCAATCCTCTCGGGGAATGAATAATTTATCTACTGTCATCATTGGATTTTTATAATTTAAGCTCCCCTGGATTATTGAAATCCAGGATCTGTCAGTTCTGGTGGAAATACCGGTGTAGTTACAGAGGCGTGTATGCGTTTCGCTCCGATTGTTTTGCTTGTTCTGTCAAACCTTTTCATGACATATGCCTGGTATGGCCACCTGAGAGACATGCGGGCAAAGCCGATTCTATTCGCCATCCTGTTTAGCTGGAGTGTTGCTTTTTTCGAGTATTGCCTGCAGGTTCCTGCCAACCGTATCGGCAGCGCCTATTTCACTCTACCGCAATTGAAAATGATACAGGAAGTGATCACGATGCTGGTGTTCGCCGGATTCTGTGTTTTCTACATGCATGAAAAATTGACATGGGACTACCTCTGGGCCGGATTGTGCCTGATTGGGGCTGCTTTTTTCATGTTCCGTCATATGACCTCGGTATGACAACTTCGTTTCACAGTTGTCGAACAAACCATTACCTTGTTGTTTCATGTGAATATTTGAAATAAGCCATCGTCCTGTCAGGTTCAGCAGAAGGTAAGCGTAATGAAATTCCATGGTGCGTCTTGATAGAAGAATACGCATCGACGGTCTGTACAAATCTTTTGAGGACTATAGTATACAGTCAATAAACAGTAAATATAGTAACCCATTAATTAGTAAAAAATTACCAATTCTCTTGAATTTAGTGTTTATAATCATGTATCTTTAAACAGTCGGATACCAAGTATGGAATCAGCAACATATCTGAACCGAGGGTGTGTTGATCCTGCACTGTCCCCCGTGTTGTCAAACCCTCCCGTCATCTCTATTTCGCTTTCAGAATCGCATTGAAAAACTCCGGACCAGTACCTTGCGCATTCGTGTCAACTAACCACGGGGAATGACCATGAATCGCCGATTTAGGACTATGCTTCTAATTACAGGTGTGATATTGCTCAGTCAATGGCTTCCCTTGAAATCAGTGCGTGCAGATGATATGGACGCAAACTCCATATTCCATCTCAGCATTGAAGAACTGATGGAAATAAGGGTTGTGACAGCAGGGAGACAACCTGAAAGAATTGCTGATATTCCGGCCAGTATTGTAATAATAACGCGTGAAGAGATCGAACGGTATGGATATCAGACACTTGCCGAAATTCTGGAAAATATTCCGGGATTATTCATGATAAATGATTTCAGTCCGTATGGCATTAATTATGGTGTTCGAGGTTTCTGGTCAGGCGTTCCGAATGACAATATGATGATTTTTGTCAATGGTGTGAACCAGGTCACTGATTTTCAGTCCAATTACCCACTTGATGCGATCAATGTACCAGTAGAAACGATTGATAGAATAGAAGTTGTACGGGGGCCAATGTCTGTTATCTATGGTAGTGGCGCATTTTATGGGGCTATTAACATTATATCCAATGATACAAATCAGGATGAAATGAATTCAGTTGCTTCTGTATCCTATGGCACCAGTGACACAAAACGAGCCGTTGCCAGGCTCTGTGCAAATGACGACAATATAAAGATCACAGTAAACGCCGGATATTACGATACCTATGGTTTAGATATACCATTAACCGATCTGACAAGCAATCCAATGGTTTCCCTTCCCGATGGTACGGAAATACCTTACCTCATGTCGGTTGGTCTGGATGAATCATCCACTACAGGCGGCACTCTGGAGAGATCAAATAAATACTTTAATATCTCAGCCAGGTTCAATCACTTTATCGTTGATGCAAGCTATAATGAATCCGAAAATGAAATCTATTTTATCATGCCTTCTCCTGATGAAGGTACATTATCAAGAAATGTAAAAAGTATTATTTCAATAACTTATAGAAACCAGATCAGTACACAGCTTTCAATTGAAGAAAAGTTGCAATATACACAAAATAGAGCATGGGGAAAGTATGATTTCTTCTTTGAAGATTTTTACGGGATAGAACAAGTTGAGACGAATGCGTATGAAATTGAATCGAACGTTTTTTATGAAGTAAGTCATAATCTGGATCTTACTGTAGGTCTGAACTATCGTTCTATATTACGTGCTTATGATAACTATGACTTACCAGGATTAAATTTAGTGAATAACTATCTTCATCTGGCAGATGATGATGACATCCAGACTGCTGCAATCTTTACACAAATAAACTATGTACCGCACCCGGACTTAAGACTGGTCGCAGGTATCAGGCTTGAAAAACTTTTTAAGTATGGAATTATTGGCGAGAGTGGTGCGGGTACAGATACCCATTACAAAATAGAGGGCGAATATCACGAAGATGAATTGGAAGTAATCCCTCGATTCGCCATACTGTATTCATTAAATGACCAGAATATTTTCAAGTTTCTTTACGGGAGAGCGACAAATCGTCCCTCTTTTTTCCAGAACACGAAAAATACTTTAGATCCATATCATGATAACCTGGAACCGGAGAGTATAGAAACTTATGAAATTAACTACATAGCGTCGTTCCTGCCCTCTATCAATATAAATTGCAGTCTATTCAGGAATACCCTCGATAATCTGATAACCCGTGTCGTATTGTTCGATGATAATAACAATTATCAGTCATGGTCTGCCAATGCGGGAAAAATGATTACGAATGGTGTTGAATTAACAGCACAAACGTGTCCGTTTGAGGATCTATGGTTTGAAATAAGCGCCACCTACCAGGAAACAACCGATGAAAGAGAAGGATATGGTGATATAGATGTTGCGTATTCCCCAAACATCCTTGGGTATTTAAAATCATCGTATTTCCTGAATGACAGGTACTCCATTGCTTTAACAGGGACGTATGTCGGCGAAATGGAAACTTTCTGGGACGAAACGATTAGAAATACTGATGGTACATATGGGAACAGGATTGGCCGGAAAGTCGACGGCTATGTTAATCTTGGCATGAATTTCCGTGCTGAAAATCTGTTTTCCCGGAATATGTATGCAAACCTGCGTATTTCAAACGTGCTGGATGAAGAGATCTATTATCCTACATTTACCTTGAATTCCTGGGCAGACAAAGGTACTGTGGGCGCTGGGCGTACTCTTCTGTTCACGCTGGGCTGGGAATTCTGATAGTCGTTAATACTACTCAGCAATGCTGTTATTCTTGATCAAGCACAGTATCTTTGGATAGTATTTTCAGAATCAAGATTCAGTTTTTTTTCGAAGAAGACATTTTGTCAAACTTTTATCATTTTTAACCAGGATTTCTGCCATTCTTGAATCAAATATTCACTCGAATTCAACCTGCTCAGTTTCTCACTTGATACCTGCTGTAGACAAGCCTTGCCTTTTCAGTAATCGCACTATCGATCCATTTCGGCTATTTCTATCAATATTTTTGGTTTCCAGTTCCATTCAGGATTGTAAACAGTAAATATAGTAATTCTCAGATTTGTAAAAAATTACCAAATCTCTTGAAATCGCTATGTTTACTATCCTATCTTTTATTATACTCAGATACATACGCATGATAACTCTCACGTATCTGGTATCGAGGGTTTTTCGACCCTGCACTGTCCGCTATTGCCCTAATACCCTCCATGTATTTCCAGTTGTCATTCTTTATTGCATATAAATATAGTCTGGAATATCCACTTGTGATCTACTGAAGCGTATTCGTGTCTACCAATCCTGGGAGATGAGCATGAATCGCAATTTTATAGCCGTGCTATTTATTATAGGAATGCTATTGCTTCTTGAATGGCTTCCTGTAAAATCAGCACACGCAGAGGATGACATTGATTCCAATCCATTATTCCGTCTCAGTCTTGAAGAATTGATGGATGTGACTGTGTTTACAGCAAGTAAAACGCCGGAAACAGTATCTGAGATTCCTGCGAGTGTGGTTGTCATCACCAGGAGCACCATCCAGGATCATGGGTACACCGCCCTGAGCGAGATCCTTAATGATATTCCAGGTTATTATATGCTCGGTAATCTCGGGATTGATGTCTGCGGAGTACGTGGATTTACAAAGGGATCCAGGGACAACAATTTTGTGTTCTTATTAAACGGGAATCGGATTACAGATGAAAGAATTCTCGCTTTCTACCAGATTCCAGTATATGCAATTGACAGGATTGAAGTCGTTCGCGGTCCCATGTCCGTCATCTATGGCAACAACGCCTTTTTTGGAGCAATTGATATTATCACAAATGACGCTACCTCCACTATTGATGAACCACATTTCCTGACAGCATCCTATGGCAGTTACAACAGTCGTGAAGGATTTCTTCGCCTCTCGTCCAGCGATAACAACAGCAGTTTTGTCATCAATACATCTTACCAGATATCAGACGGTCCTGATTATTCTTTAAGCGCTATGATGACACGTCCGGAGGTGATGGATGAACCTCTGTTTGAGGGAGAAGATGGACGTGGTTTGAATCTGCCGCAAAGCGCACGCACTACAGATGATTATCTTGGAAGCCACCAGTTGTATCTTGATGTTTCCATGGAACATGGACCGTTTACGTTCACTGCCAATGTGGTAGAATCTTACCGGGGATGGTATTATTATTATCCCTCAGTATCAGATGGATCGTATTTCCTCAATCGAACAGCCGTCGGCTCTTTGCAACACCGTTTCTCGATCTCTGACAAGGTGCGGATGAGCAACAGGATCCGTTTCCAGCATGTTTACGCCTACTACGATTACAATCATTTATTTGAAGATTTTTACGGATGGGACCGTTTCGATTTCCAGGAAATAATTGCTGAATCCAACGTTTACATTGAACCTTCCGATCCTCTTCGCATAACCCTTGGAGCAGAATACGAAAATGTGATTCGCTACATCAATGATACAAATGTCCCCATTGCAAATCTTGATAATTGCACGTTTTACTATGTGGATGACGACGATATTGCAGTAACTCTCTCTGCTTTTGCTCAAGCAGATCTGGAAATCACACCGAACCTGAAATCGGTTGTCGGGTTTCGGCTGGAACAAAGTCTTCCATATGATATCCGAATCGCCAGGCACCAGGGATCGCCTCCCCCAGAACCTCCGGATCCGATGGATAACGAATATACCACAACAAAAGAACGTGGAGATTTAATAGCGATTCCACGTGTTGCGTTATTGTATAAAATTGCCACGAATCATCATCTGAAGTTGATGTATGGTTATGCGGCGAGACGACCAGGTTTTTCAACTATTGGCGAAGATGCAAATGATATACATGATGGCATTATCAACGGTTACAGCAGTTATGAATACATCCAGACGAGAGAAATCTATTATTTGTCGTTGTTAACCTCCGGTTTGGTTATGATGTAAGTCTGTACTGGAATACTCTTGAGAACCTGATCATCGAAAAAAGCGAAATAAGAGACGGCATTCTCAGGTCATGGTTCGATAATGCGGGGAAGATGGAGACATACGGTGCAGAGGCGACAATATATTTCCGCCCGAGTCAAAGTCTTACACTTGAATTGAGTGGTGTTTACCAGAAAACACGTGATTTACACTTTGATATTGATGCTTCTTATTCACCTGGTATGTTAGCGTATTTTAAAGCAGTGTATCACCCGTCTCGTAATTTCACCTTTTCCGTATCCGGCAGGTACATTGGGGCGATGGAACCATATTATGATCCCACCCCGATCTACAGTGATGATGGCGAGTTTACAGGTGACTATACAGGGCGTACGTCAGAGACAGTAGATCCGTACCTGAACATCGACGCAAACATTTCGGTTTCTAATATCGTGACGGATGGCACGTTCCTGAATCTGCATGTCACAAACTTGCTGGACACGGAATACTATTATCCCACGTTATCGATTAATAATGCCTGGGCGGACCGGGGAACCCTCGGAAACGGACGTCGTTATATGCTTACAATGGGTTACCATTTTTAATCAGAGGTTCCATGCATCCTGGATTGTGGTACAAGACGCAGCAGAATAACTGCAGGCATTGTTTGGAGAGCTACATGTGTGTAATGTGCAGAGTCTATATGAAATGGCTCCTGCTTGTGGTAGGACTGCTTGTATCTTCGAATGATCTTTTTGCCAACACTCGTGATTTGCTTCCCTACAATGACATTAAAGCTGCGTACATTTACCGTTTCCTCTATTTTATCCAATGGGATTCCACGGATACAAGCACAGAAATGGACAGCGATACAATCCGTATCTCTGTCCTGGGTGATGATCCGATCATGGAATCGCTCCGGCCACTTTCCAACAATTTGTATAACGACAGAATTATCGTGATAGAACAATCTGATGATTACACGGAATTAGCAAGTTCTGATATTGTGTATATCGCTTCAGACAATTTTTCTTATCTGGATTCTATCTTGCCTGTACTGATGGATAATCACGTTCTGACCATTGGAGATTCAGAATGGTTTGTGGAGGCGGGTGGGATGGTGTCTTTTGTTATTGTTGATACCAGGGTCCGTTTTTTATTCAATCTGGACGCTATTCACAGTGCAGGTATTGATATCAGCCCAAGACTTTTGAACCTGGCACATCGAGTCATTTCATCATCGGAATAAGTATGATGTTGAATCCGCGTGACATATCGGTGAAACAGAAACTGACAATAGTCATTGTATTGATCAGTGCGTCCGTGCTTATCATTTCTTCCACAGTCTTTATCACTTTTGATAGTATTTCCATT
This sequence comes from bacterium, assembly GCA_963674515.2. GTDB lineage: Bacteria > Electryoneota > Electryoneia > Electryoneales > Electryoneaceae. The sequence goes on along the minus strand of CAXXQY010000008.1, from coordinate 61,931 downwards.
CGCCAGGATGTAGTAAATGAAATGAGCCTTCTTGCAGAAGTGATCAGTGACAACAGTGCTGCCGCAATCACGTTCGGGTACGATGAAGACGCGGAAGAACTGTTGTCTTCGCTTGGCAATCGTGAATCAATTCTCAGGGGAATCATATACAGGGACACGACGGTTTTTGCTGAGTTTTACCGGGATGAGGAGATCCGCGCTTCAAGTATTCATCCATGTGAATTTACAACCAGGTCATCGTTTTTATAAAAACTATTGCTCACTCACGCATCAAATATTTCTTAATGAGGAACCGCTCGGATTCCTTTATATCGAATCTGATTTGAGTGCGATTCGTGACAAGCTCACCCGTTACATCATGATTATCCTGTTTATTCTGGTAGCCACTTATGTTTTTGTTGTTCTGATCGGCTCCCAGTTTGCGTCGTTTTATTGTTGGACCCATTCTTGAACTTTCGCATACGGCTCAATTGATATCTTCTGAACAGAATTTTTCCTTGCGAGCGAAAAAAGAGCACGATGACGAAATCGGTGCGCTGGTTGTTTCGTTTAATGATATGCTGGATCAGATTGAATTGCGGGATAGAGAGCTGATTGAAGCCAGGGATCAGGCGGAGGAGAAAGCTGAAATTGCCCGTCAAGCTGCAGAGGAAGCGGAAAGAAGTAATAAACAGCTTCAAATCGAAATACAGGAAAAGGAACTGGCAAAGGAGATATCCCGTAAATCGGAAGAAAAATACAGGTCTTTGATTGAACAGTCTAACGACGCAATCTATTTGCTGTATAAACAAAGATTTGAAATTGTAAACAATCGTTTCAAAGAGGTATTCTCTGTCACAGATGAAGACTTAAAACATATCACAATGTTTGAATTGCTTACGGATAAAGGCAGAAAGTTGATGAAAAATAGAGCGGACTTGAGAAAACATGGTATCGAGATTCCGTCTCAATTTGAATTTACTGCCAAAACAAAAGATGGCAGAGAACTGGATGTTGAAGCATCGGTCGCGGAATTGCCCTACAAGGATGGTGTTGCCTACCAGGGGATTTTAAGAGATGTCAGCGCCCGAAAACAGCTTGAGCAGCAATTACGTCAGAATCAGAAAATGGAAGCAATCGGTCGTCTCGCCGGTGGGATCGCACATGATTTCAACAACCTGCTCACTGTCATCCTGGGCAATACAGAGCTGGCTTTTCACACTCTTTCGTCTGCCCGATCAAATGAATGTTTTACTCCATGAGATTCAAAAGACTTCACTCCGGGCTGCTGAACTGACTTCTCAATTACTGACATTCAGTAGAAAAAAGATCCTGAAAAAGGAATATGTTGACATCAACGCTGTGATTAATGATATGAAATCAATGCTCGTCCGTCTTATCGGAGAGCATATTACCCTTCAATCCGACCTGGAAAAAGAAATCCCGTGTATCCTTGCTGATCCGACACAAATCCAGCAGGTAATCATTAACCTTGTCGTTAATGCCCGAGATGCGATGCCGAATGGGGGACATATTACAATCGAGAACCAGCAGGATTCATGGCGGGGACTTCGCTACCGCAATGGATCTGGTGGAAAACCAGATGTACGTGCAGATGAAAGTCCTCTGATACTGGTTCAGGTATCTCGCCAGAGTTATTACCCCATCTTTTCGAACCATTTTACTCGACCAAAAGTGCAGGCCGGGGGACGGGTCTTGGCCTGGCCACTGTTTACGCAATTGTTCAGCAAAGCAACGGATTCATTTCTGTTGACAGCACAGTTGGAAAAGGCAGCACATTTACGATTGTCATTTCTGCATATGATGAACCAGGGAAGCAGGAGCATTCAGCTCCGAAAGAGATTGAAAATCTAAGAGGAACGGAGACGATACTTTTGGTGGAAGATGAAGACTCCGTACGTGATGTAACTGCTAAAACACTCGTAAGCTACCAATACAATGTTATTCCCGTCTCAAATCCACTTGATGCCATTGACCGTTTTAAACAAGATGCAGATAAATACGATCTAATCCTGTCCAGATATTGTGATGCCTAAAATGAGCGGTCTGGAAATGATAGAAGTGATCAGGAAAATCAATCCCAATATCCGGGTTTTAATGATGTCCGGTTACGCTGAAGAAGCCATTTCGCAATATCAGACGTTTGATAAATCCCTTCCATTACTGGCTAAACCTTTTGAAGTGAAAGAATTGCTCCGCCATGTGCGCCGTGTACTGGATAAGGATATAAAAATACCAGATGAAAAATCATGCCAATCGAGATGTATAAATGACGCTGTCACCGCATTATTAAAGATTATTGCATTTAATAGCTAAGTGTAGAATATTCAAGCATTCATATTGTGTTGCATCCCGATAGCAAAGGAACTACCTTCTACAGCACGAAAAATGTTACCAGTGGAAAAGCCAGAATTGGATATTATCTGCAGGGTGATCCCGGATGCGATATCGAGAAATTTTCACTCGAATGAACGAATCTCGAAGTATTGAAAACTGTACGCGATAAATTACTTCTGGACAAATCTTCTTCTCACGCTGTGAGATTGTCTACATGTTCGGAAATTTCTTTAATTTATTTCTGTTCTGCCGAATTACACCGAAATGATCCCGATATTTTCTGGTTGTTCAAGTAGCCATTACGGTGGAAACTCATTATGCACGATAATGCCTCGAAACAGGAACAGAAAAGTTCGGACTTGACAAGCCCATCAGCAACCGGGGATCAATCTGTGCGGCTCTGCAATTATCCTGACTTTGCGGGAAATCAGGAGGGCCGATGAACAACTCCAATGAGCTGCTTCAACTCCTGACGAATCTCGCACAAATGAAGGATAAGCAGGAGATTATAATTTCGTATATTGATAATCTCAACAAGTTGTTTTCACCACTTACCTTCATTCATGTAGATTGTGATCCGGAAGACAACAGGCCGGTTTTTCCGGTGGCGACACACACTTTTTACGCATGGTTTTATTATTCCTGCTGCTTGCTGTACAGTTGACGAAGGATGACAATACCAGTTTGTATATCTCTTCACAGATGCTTGCCATTGTGCTGGATAACATTGTATTGAGTGAGAATCTACACGGAAAGCGCGCTTCCGAAGCGCCTGTTGTTGAGGAACTCCCGTTCCGATTGGAGAAAAACAGGGAGTATTCGCAGGAGTCAGATAACCTCTTCATCAACCAATCTGAAAACCATCTGGATAAGCATACCGAGCAAAAGCAGGTTGAGACACTGCTTCGAGAGAAAGAGTATGAGTTGGACCAATTCTTTTTATCTGCTATTGATCTGTTATGTATAGCAGATACGGATGGATATTTCCTGCAGCTTAATAAAGAGTGGGAAAGAGTACTCGGTTACCGGATAGAAGACCTGGAAGGCAAACGATTTTCTTGATCTCGTCCATCCTGATGATGTAGAAGCAACACTTGAAGCAATAGAAGAACTTAAATCTCAAAAAGAAATTCTGAATTTTACAAACCGCTATCTTGGAAAAGATGGATCCTTCCGATGGATTGAATGGCGTTCCATTCCGAATGGGAAACTCATCTATGCTGCTGCGAGAGATATTACTGAACGGAAACAAATCGAAGAAGACTTGCAACTCGAAAAAGAATTCCGTCAACGAGTGTTTGATGGATCCCGTGTTGCTATCATCGTTATGGATGCCACGACTCACAAGTTTATCGATTGTAATCCGGCTGCTGTAGAAATCCATCAGTATAAAAAACGATCTGAGATTCTTGGCAAAACTCCTACAGATTTTTCAGCCTCTGTCCAATATGATGGCACACCTTCAAAGACAAAGCTCGCTATTTTATCAATAAAGCGTTAAAAGATGGTGAAATCGTTTTCGAATGGCGTAACCGGCACCCTGATGGTGAGATCTGGGATGCAGAAGTACATCTGATGAGTTTCCAAACAAAACAGCGCAATCTACTCCAGTTCACATTGCAAGATATAACTGAACGCAAAGCGAGCCGAGATAGAGTTGTTACGAGAGAAGCAATTCAATGAAAAACTGTTGGAAAGTCTGCCGGGGATCTTTTTCCTCTATGATCAAACCTGCCATCTGAAACGTTGGAACAAAGCACACGAAACTGTGATGGGATTCACTGCGGATGAGCTACGTGACTGGTTCATTTCGGATTGGCATGAAACACCGGAGGAAGCGGAAAAAGGCCTCGCTTTTGCCAGGCAGTGCTCGAAACAGGTGTCGGTGGGGCATTTGAAACTACCCTGAAGAACAAGCAGGGTGATTATGTCCCTTATCTCGTCAGCGTCAACAGACTATTGACACCGGAAGGCCCGTTTATGATGGGCGTCGGTATAGATATTACTGAACGAAAACAAGCCGAAGAAGAGAAGGAAAAGCTCCAGACCAACTAATCCAGGCGCAGAAGATAGAATCAATCGGAAGGCTGGCAGGAGGAGTGGCGCACGATTTTAACAACATGCTCCAGGCGATCCTGGGCAATACAGAGTTGGCGATGGCATACCTTGAACCGGAGAACCGGTGTCCGGGAATTTGTGGGAGAAATCAAGAGGTATGCTCTTCACTCTGCCGATCTAACCCGACAACTCCTGGCCTTTGCCCGCAAACAGACCATCGCTCCAATGGTTCTCGATCTGAATGAAACTGTCTCTGGCATGCTGAAAATGCTTCGTCGGCTCATCGGTGAGGACATTGACCTGCAATGGCTTCCCGGTGAAAACCTCGGGTCTGGTCAATATGGACCCCTCACAAATAGACCAGATATTGGCCAACCTTTGTATCAACGCCAGGGATGCTATCGGCCTTTCGAGTGGGGAAGATAACCATCGAGACCGCTAATGCTGTTTTCAACGAGGAGTATTGTGTCCGACACGCAGGCTATCTCCCCGGTGATTACATCCTAGTTAGCGGTCAGCGATGATGGCTCCGGCATGGATGCTGAAACGCTCGGCCCATGTATTCGAACCTTTCTTTACCACAAAAGAGTTGGGGAAAGGAACCGGTCTCGGGTTGGCAACGGTCTATGGTGTTATCAGACAAAACAAAGGCTTTATCAACGTCTACAGCGAAGTAGATCATGGAACGACTTTCAGGATATTCCTGCCTCAGCACACAGCCGAGTCGGAATCCCGGTCTGATGAGACGCCAATTGTGGAAACATCCGGCGGTGAGACTATCCTGCTGGTGGAAGATGAAACCGCTATCCTGCAAATGGTTGCAGCGATGCTTGAGAGTATCGGGTATACAGTACTTACATCGAAAACACCAGATGAGGCAATCCGCATGGCTAAAGACCACTCTGGCCAAATTGATCTTCTCATGACAGACGTAGTCATGCCGGAAATGAATGGCCGTGATCTCTCCAATAGCCTTATATCGATCTATCCAGACATCAAGTGTTTATTCATGTCAGGCTATACGGCTAACGTCATCGCGCACCACGGTGTATTGGACAAAGGAGTACATTTTATTCAGAAACCGTTCACCAAACGAAAACCCTGACAGCTAAGGTACACCAGGTGCTGACGAACGAATAGTGAGAATATGTAGAAGGTTTGTTGAACACGGATTGACCATTGAGCCTCGGTGGAAACTGGGGCTTTTGGTAAAGGATAAAACAGAATCGAATATTGAAAGTAACGTGACGTTAGATAAATCGTTCACTTACAAGTGCTTGTGCTATACTTGAGCTGTAATGACATCCCCAGAAATCTTCACCCTCCGAGTGATCCTGACAGCCGAAAACTTAACCGTGGTCTGCACGAATGCTTGTGATGCCCCATGTTTTATTCCGTACAGAACAACTGTGCCAATCCCGGATAATCGGTCATGATGGTTGAGACGGCGAATAGGCCCGTACCGGAAGACCACGAATCAAAATCGGGGATCAATTCGACCACAGATGAAGCTCGTTGCCCTTCGCCATTGTTGAAGACGAGAATGTTGCCGGCGCCGGGCAAGCCGCTTTCGATCCAGATGGCGCAGTGAATGACATCGAATTCCTGATCACCGGAAGTATCATAGTTGGATGGATTCCCCCCACCGGTAGAGAATGTCACCGCCTTTGCCGCTGTTCCCACCGGTGTGACCTGCCGCTTCAGCAGTAGTAGTGCTATGGTCAATGACGCCAATCCGATGTTCGGTTGTCGACTTGGCAATGGACTTGCCAAACTCCTGTGAGTACGTTCCTCCACGCCCCATGTTCGGAACGTATTTAAAATATTGGACGCTGTCTATAGCTTCGGGTTTACTCGCTTTCCATTGCTGGATCTTCTCCGAACTAATTCACGCAGTTTCCTGCAGTAAAATCCGGATGAATCCTGGTTTCTAAATGATGAATCCTTTTGCCTGGCAATGACTGTGAATCGGTCTATAATATTGGCAAATTCTGGAACATCCGATGAATTACTACCGATGCCGTTGTACATTGGTACGGGATCGACATACAGCGATACGAGGTGGTTGGAATGCGAATACTTCTTCCGTTGCTCAGTACGATTTACGTAGTCGGTACGGTTCTGGCGCAGCCAGAATTGACAGTTGTTACCTGTAATATGATGGGGATGAAGCCGAATACCCAGTGGGATAACAGACTGGCATTGCAGATTGATCAGCTAAGCGCCCTGAAACCGGATTTTGTGCTGCTGCAGGAAGTGTGTGAAACGTTGGATGGCAATGGCGGCGACAACATGGCGCTTACACTTGCTGCCGGACTTTCGCAATGTTTACCCGATTCCTATGAATACTATTTCGCTCCCACCGATATCTCATGGGGTGAGTTCCAGGAGGGGATAGCGATTGTCAGCCGTTACCCGATTCTTCAGTCCGGGTTTCGAGTGCTCACACCAGGTGCATTAGAACGGAAAGTGATCTGGATTCATGTAGAAACCGAGACGGGCCTGGTAAACCTCTTTTGCACGCACCTCAGTTACCGTGACGACCATGAACACATCCGTATGCAGCAGGTACAGGAAATCCACGAGTTCATCGAAGGAATAGAAACGTTCCATCCCGCTTATGCGACACTGGTTTGTGGCGATTTTAACTGCCTGCCCGATTCCGCGCCCTACATTGCTATGATAAACGATGAGTCGGACCATTCTTTCATCGACTGCTATCGCTTCCTGCACCCTGACAGGAACGGCTACACCTTTCCCAGCGACCATCCTGAAAAACGGGTAGACTTTATCTTCCTGCGTCAGGGCGGCAACCTTCAACCGATGTCAGCCTCAACTGTGCTGGAGATTTCCACCGATGATGGACTGTATCCTTCTGATCATCTCAGTTTGGTAGTGCGGTTGGAAGTGAAACAGTAGATTTTTCGAGTATTGTCTTTTAATAGTCATTTGATAAGTACAGGTCTATTGCTCTTTGAAACAAAATGGGTGTAATTGAAAAGCTCCAGGAGCTCTATGTTGTTGGTTACACATTGGATAGTGTACATTAATCCATGACAAGTTAACTGACTCAAGTTGAAAAAACACTATAATAACAATATTCCACTTAAGACAAAGAAGAGCATTTTTCAGGATTTAAAAACCTGGATATCCTACCTGCAAATCAGATACCCGAGGTGGTAGATGAAGAGAATGATAATAATCGAGGACAACACTTACGGTTTTTTGCACAAACCCGGTAGTGTCACCGTTTCGGATGACAGTTGGAGTATTGAGGGATTGACACTGGAAAACCAGCCTTTAATCGTAAGGTTTTTGGTGAAATTGTTATTTGTAATACTGGCGCTTGCGATATTTTTTGTAATTGAACGTTTTATTGTTTTTCCACTGTTTGGTGACATTATAAAACAGTACGGGAAGTATTTGGGATCAGAATCAGACATCAGTATGATTCATTTGATTGCTCTTGGGAAAATAGTATTTGGATCTATACTGTTTTTTCTCGTTCCGTTCATTGGAGGATTCTGGATCGCTAATAAGGTCTTTGATCCACTTCGTGCACGCCTTTCATCGAGTAAAACAGTCAATATCCCATATGAAAAAATTCATAATACTACTTTTTCCAGTGATAATGGAATGATTTTAGAGGTTGAGGATTCATATAAACAGGGTAAAACCAGTACAATAAGCATTGATGATTTGGATACAGAATTATATCTGCAGCTTTTTCATGCAATTCTGTCCGATTACAATGATTTCACTACCTTTGCCGGGGTGGAACGAGTTGAGGAAGAAAACGAATCATATTTCCTTTTAAAATTCTTCGAATCTTATTATCAAATACACAAGGATAGAATTCAAGTCCCCGAAACGCAGGAACATTACTCAGAATCTATCCCAATCATGTATTTGTATCGCTGTTTATTTGCTTATAAAAAGAAAGAAAAACACATCAAATCAGATCACTATTATGATATTCAGTCTATTGATAACAACGCTCTTAAAGAAGAATACGAGATGATAAACGAACAGTTTAAAACAGATCCATCATTGGTTACGGAAGCATTTCGTAACATTGGTGGAGAAATATCAACTGAATCAGGTGAAACTACCTGTATTTTATCCCCTTTACCTTTGGTTGAACTTCTTGTGATTACAGGGAAAAGAGTTATTCAAACGGGATGAACATTCGGCTTTTTATAAATGAAGGATCACGACAGTTCTTTGGTGATCAATTCGTGAAAGAACTCAGTTTTCTTATACTTTTTATGTTACTTGTTGATAAAAAACAATAGTGTACAGGATTCTATCCGAATAGATTTCGACCATGCTATACTAAACAGGCCATCTTCGACCCACTTGAGCAGTCAGGTGAGTTTCTCTGTGATCCTATTTTTATCTATCCCTTTTACGCCTGCAGTGTTGTATATACCAGAAATGGTTAATCATGTGTGATCATTCAACAGGATTAAGTAGCAATGGCAATAGACATACGAATTCCAACCCCAATTATTGATGAAGACCGGGCACGAACCAACATCAAGTATATGGCGGACAAAGCGAAAAGGGCCGGAGTACGGTTCCGTCCACATTTCAAAACTCACCAGTCTGCTGAAGTTGGTGAATGGTTCCGTGATGAAGGCGTTACTGCGATCACCGTATCCTCGTGCTCCATGGCGGACTACTTCGCGGTTCATGGCTGGACAGACATCACCATCGCTTTTCCCCTCAACCTTCGTGAACTGGATACAGTACGAGACCTGGCGTCACGAGTTGATCTTGGCGTGCTGGTCGATCATCCGAATGCGGTGAAAGTGTTGTCGAAGAACATAGATACCAACGTGTATGTATGGTTGAAAATTGACACAGGGTATGGTCGGTCCGGGGTACATTGGGATCAGGTGCAACAAATCATCCATCTCGCTGAACAGGTACGCAGGTCAGATCACTTGAGTTTCAAAGGATTGATCACCCACAACGGCCATGCCTACCATGTACGGGGTCATGAAGCAATCTGTAACATCTACAAGGAATCCACACAACGGCTGCAATCTGTGCGTGACGTATTACTCGAACACGGCTTCGAAACGGTGGAGCTTTCCACAGGTGACACTCCCTGCTGCAGTGTGGTGGATGATTTTTCAGGTGTAGATGAAATCCGTCCCGGGAATTTTGTCTATTACGACCTGATGCAGACGGAAATCGGATCCTGCACTGACGAGCAGGTTGCAATGGTGGTTGCCTGTCCGGTGGCGGGGATCTACCCGGAGCGTGAAGAAATTGTCATTTACGGCGGAGCGGTTCACCTTTCGAAGGAAACTATTGAGCTTGAAGGGAACCGTGTATATGGCTGCCTTGCCGAGATGAATGGCGATGCCATTGCCGGGATCCGCAGAGATGCTCCTGTCACTGCGCTATCGCAGGAGCACGGGATTGTCCATGTACCACCGGATATTTTGAATTCTCTTCACCTTGGCAACCTGGTACATGTGGTTCCGGTCCACTCTTGCCTTGCTGTGGATTGTTTGCGTAAGTGAGAATCGGATCACTGAGAATCTATAGCCAATCCTGCCCCGTTCTGATCATTTGATGCAGGAATCCCCTGATAAAGATCGAAGTATGTGTTGGCAAAATTCTTTAGCTTTCGTAATAATACGTTAAATAACACTTGCGTACTATTCCATCCTGTCTGCATTTTTTACTATTCAAAAATCAGTTTACCGTAGTTACTATTACCATAAGGTTTCAGGAATATCTCAATTCACCGAAACCAGATAGTGAATCGGTCCTTTATTGCTCATATCCGGGGGGATAAAAATGCGGCTTTTACGATTTGGTTTATCAGGGTTACTCTTTGCAGTTGTTTTCCTATCAACAGTTGTTCTGACCTTTGCCCGGATTGAATTTGTGGCTCATATCGCTGCCGACGAGTTTATCGCCGGACGTGACGCTCTATGTGTTGATTTCGACGATGATGGAGATATGGATATCGTCGGCGCATATGATGACATGATCAGTATCTGGTTGAATGACGGCGAGTTCAATTACACAGAACAGGTAATTGAATCCTATTTCCAGGGAGTATGGAAAATCGATGTGGAAGACATGGATTCCGACGGGGACCTCGATGTTGTTGGCCTGTCCTTTGGCTGGTATGGTGATGTTACCTGGTGGGAAAACCAGGGCACAAGTGTATTCCCGGAACACCAGATCCTTTCAAGTTACGATGGTATGAACCGAATCGACGCCGGCGATTTTGACCATGACGGCGATATGGATGTGGTTGCCACTTCTACGGACAGTAATTGTGTGTTCCTGCTCGTAAATTCCGGCAATCAAACCTTCACCTATCGTGTACTGGAGGATGGGTTTACCAATCCCAACGGTCTTACATCTGCGGATGTGGATGGCGACAATGATATTGATATTATCGCAACAGCACGTGATATCAATACCATCATATGGATTGAATACATCAATGGCGACTATACTACCCATATTGTTACCGATGAGTGTGCGGATGCTTTCTGGCCTGTTGCCGTTGATCTGGATTCTGATGAAGACATGGATATTGTCTGCTCAAAATACAACCATTCGGAAATTGTCTGGTTTGAGAACGATGGATCGGAATTATTCACCCAGCATGAAGTGGCTGATAGTGTCGATATGCCCTTGCAGATAAATGCCGGTGATTTTGACGTTGACGGCGATCTTGACATAGTGGTCACCCAGGAATTGGACGATGAAATCTGGTGGTATGTAAATGATGGTAACGAGAATTTTACGCAAGCAATGGTATCCAATTATTATGGTGGCACTCATACCCTCCGTGTGGTCGACATGGATGACGATGACGACCCGATATCCTGAGCTGCTCGAGCAGCAGTACAGATATTAAATGGTGGGAGAATTACGGGGTACCATTGCTGAATACAACCCATACTGTCACCGATACCTTCATGGGCGCGAGCAGCGTATGGGCGGTAGACTGGGAAAATGATGGCGACATGGATATTGTCGCTACCGCCTATGAAGATGATCAAGTGGCCATTTTTGAAAATGACGGGAGTGATGAGCCGAATTTCACGCCTCACCTGATCGCAACCAGCTTTGATGGCGCATGGTATGTCCGAAGTCTTGATCTTGACGGTGACAGTGATCAGGATATACTTGCTGCGGCGGAAGATGGAGATGAAATCTCCTTGTGGTTCCGTGATGGCTCCTGGGTGTTTACGCAGGTGGTTGTCAGCGATGATTTTGATGGTGCGAACGCTTGCGTGGCCACTGATCTTGACAGTGATGGTGACATTGATATTGTTGGTGTCGCGAAAAATCTGAACCGCGTTTCCTGGTTTGAAAATAACGGTAACTGGGAGTTCACTGAAACCGTACTTACCTCCGATTTGCTGGGGGCGCGTGGTTTGGATATCGGTGATCTTGATGGAGACGGTGACCCGGATATCGTTGCGGGCGGAGGAGATAACTACGATGTGGGCGAACTGCGATGGTGGCGGAACTGCATCAACGATCCCGGTCCTGACTTTATAGAATATACCATTGACGACATAAATGAAGGATACAAGTGGGTTACCATCAGGGATATGAATGAGGATGGAATTCCAGATATTCTTACCGCAGCCTATGCCTCCAATCGTATGATGTGGTGGAGAAATACGATTAATGGTTCCGAAAATGAGTTTGAACTTGTAGAGGTGGAAGATCTGTTTATTGGCGCTACCTGTATCAATACCGGGGATATCGATCTTGATGGTGACCTGGATGTGGTGGGCGCCGCATGGTACGCGGAGGATATCGAATGGTGGGAAAACAATGGAGATGACGAATACTCTCGGCATCTTCTGGCATCGGAGCGGCCACGCGCCCGTGGAGCGATCACAGTCGATATTGACGGCGACGGCGACCTGGATGTCGTCAGCGCCGTACGTGGCGAATCTGGTGGCGGCGCAGGAAGTGTGATCGAGTGGTATGAAAATTCGGCTGATCCTACACCAGATCCACCGTTGCCATTCAACTTGTTGAGCCCGGAAGATGGCTGTACCGTTGCCACGGGTGACACTACACTGACTTGGGAGGAAACCACCGACCCGGATCTTTATGACAGCATAACCTATGTGCTGTGGCTTGCGACAAACAACGAGTTCACAGAAAACCTGGATTCCGTATTCCTTGATTCCTGCAGTTACTATTTCGCCGGGATGGGTGATCAGCAGACATGGTACTGGAAAGTTCGAGCCCAGGATACAAATACTGCCGGGACCTGGTCTAATGAAATCTGGTCCATGATCAGCACAATTTTATACCCGCCGTCCAACCTCGTTTACGAGTTGGATTCAGATTCAGGTAGTGTAGAATTACAATGGGATCATGGTACTGAAACTCGACTTTCGGTTCCATCCGAACTGGACGAACTGGATGATTTTATTGAGTATATCGTGTATCGTCAAAGCAACGAAGTGGGACGTTCCACGGAACAAACCTTTACAGACATACTGCCGGAATATGGAACCTACATTTACACAGTAACCGCCCTGTTTGATGCTGGAGAATCACAACCGACCAATCCCGATACAGTCGAATGGATTGACACTGGCATCGAAGATAGAATGTATACCGGTGTACCCTCAGACTGGTCTATTGTTGCGACTTATCCGAATCCGTTTAATCCGAATCTTGTTGTGGTGATTGGCGTACCCCATGGTGCAGAGTTGACAATCCGGGTGATTAATATCCTCGGTCGGGAAGTGGCTTTGATCTCAAGGGGCAATTGCGACGCCGGGTATCATTCTTTCCAGTTTAATGCAAGTCATCTTGCAGGTGGAATGTATTTTATTCATGCCAGCGTTCCGGGAGAGATGGACGAAACGAGAAAAGTTTTTCTGTTGAAATAAGGACATATGTTCTGATAGAAAATAATAATGATGGAACAAATTGTACGAACTATTGGGGATGTCCACATCACTGTTTGGGATTCATGCAAGATTTCGATCTGATCCTGCATAAAAATTACAGGCAGAATCCATATTTATAAGCAATTGTCCGCTGTCTTCAATCTTAGTGTTGCATCAGAATATTTCGAACGAAGTGCATTCTGTTTGCAAGCATCCACACACATCAGGCACCCTTTGCACTTGCCGGGATTTTTTATCTTGGCGTGCTTGTGATTGAAGATGGATACTTTGCCCAACACATCACGTTTGCAGGCTTCCACACATTCCCAGCAAGCGATACACCTGGAAGTGTCAAGATCGATATATTCAATGGATCGTGAATGGCGGGAATGTGCAAAATGATCCCGCCGCATTTTGAATAAAGAAAAACTCATGTAACTTTTAACCCATTTGTCAGTTAATATAAATCCTCAATGAAATTCCTCAACTTTTCGAGAACAGTCACTGCTGTCGAGATTTCATCTTGGGTTACCCTGTTCAAAAACTCTCTTTCGAGATCATGGTTGCGTACATGGAAAGTTTCGAAGAACTGTTTCCCCCTGGTCGTCAACTCGATCACATTACGGCGGGCATCTCTTTCGTCCGGGATACGTTCGACAAGACCCTCATCCTCCAGGGACTTCACCTGGCGTGTGACGGCTGCCGGATTCACACCAAGCTGACGCGAGATATCCATGATCCCGAGATCCCGTTCTTTCATGACGAGGAGACGTAATAAACCGAACCGGCTTGATGGCATTCCTACAATTCGTGAAAATCCCATCATCAGAACCTGATTGGTCCTGACAATATCACGCAGGAGATGAGGTTCATCGCCCCTGTGTTCCAGCTTGTTCTGTAGCTCTTGTGCATTGTCCATACAATAATATAGCCCATATCGTTGACTAAATCAACGACTAATGCAATAATAGCTGTTTATCAGAGATTTTGATGGTCAAATCAATCGACGTCTATTTTTGTGAGAAACTGTAATTATCTGTTCTTACTGAAACTACTTTGACTCTTATTATGTTGCTTTTATATTGATGCAACATGTGAAATCAAAATTCGTGAAGGGGGAGGATATAATGAAGTTGTTTCGCTACTACCGAAATGCAGTCCTGTATCCCACCATTTTTGTCCTGCTGTTTTCAGCAGCGTATTCAGTGATTTCGAATATGTACAGCAATGACTTTGCGAATTATCAGGCGATTCTCATGTCGGTGATCCCGGCATTGCTTTTTTCACTATTGATGTGTCTGCTGTCCCTGACAATCTATCTGAACAGAATCCGGAAGGTTGTTAGTAGTACCATTATGAATATTCTCACCTGGTTTTTGTTTCCCCTTCTGTATGTTATAATCATCTTCATTCAGGATTTAACCGCTCGTGTCAGGTTGGACTTGGGATTCGGTGTTGATTTCCTGTACCTGTTGTTCATGACAATCCCGTTTATTGTCGGCCTGGTTCTGACATTTGTGAAATTCCGGCAGCAAATACCTGCCAATATTACCGCATAACTGTATTCAAAAAGGTGAGATCATGAAAGACAACAATACAATGAATCGACGGAAATTTCTCAAGTTATCCGCTGCTGGAGTGGTTACAGCAGGCGCAGGAGCATGGGCGCTGAATGCCTACCGGATGTTCGGAATCACGGACGCCATGGAAAACAACTCGCTAACCGTTCGGCAGGATGCAAAACATGTATTTTCCACCTGCGGCGCTTGTTCAACCACGTTGTTTACGTTATTGAATCGTGAATTCGGTTGCCCCAAACGTACCGAAGAACTTGCCGCAGATCCATTGGCGGGTGGATTGATGAACACGCAACAACAATGTGGAATGGTATGGGGGGCCACCCTTGCGACAGGTGCGGAGTCCTTCCGCAGATACAGCAATGGCGAGCAAGCTACCACCATGGCCATGATCGGAGCGCGACATGTTGTCGAATCTTTTGTACATCGGACGCGTAGCCCCAACTGCAGGGACGTAATCGGTATCGATATCGCCAATTCTTCGGAAGTTATTGGATTCATGATTCCTTCTCTTCCCGGTGGATTTCAGAACATGTTATGTATGAATGTCGTTGATAAATGGTTTCCGGAGGCGGTTGCAGCAGCAAGGGAAGGTTTAGCTGATCGTCCTGCAGTTTTACCGCAAGCCCCGAAATCATGTGCATCAGAGGTCGCCAGGCGAATGGGCGCCAGCGATGAAGAGGTTGTAACCGTTGCGGGGTTTGCCGGAGGGATTGGATTAAGCGGGTATGGTTGCGGTGCCCTTGGGGCAGCGATATGGCTGAGTTCACTGGCATGGTGTCGGGAACATCCGGGTGAATCCGGGTATCTAAACCCGGGATCACAAGAAATATTAAATGCTTTCAAGGATACAACCGGTTCCGAGATGTTGTGCTCAAGAATTGCGGAGCGAAACTTTACGTCTGTTGAAGACCATACTGAATTTATTGAAAATGGCGGATGCGATGAATTGATCGACCAACTCGCTCAAGTATCATGGCTGCCTCAGGTTTCTGAAGAAAATGGTCAGGATGGAGACACCTGAACGAGCTTCCATTAAAATCGGTATTAGTATGGCTGAATTGACTGTATTCATCAGAAGTTCATACTCACCGACAAGGGCATAGTTCACTAATAAAACTCTTATCGAAATGCAGATAGATTGCCTCGGTTTTGAAGGAGGCAGATTTCTCGACAGGAACAACAGAATAACAATTCCACATAGGAGTACCAACATCATCCGAGAGATAAGCCAAGTGGCTGTGGTCATTTCTAAATTCGAATTCGTAAAAATTGGCAGGTGGCATTAATGCTAAATGATACGATTGTAACGATCATATTTGCTGTATTTGCAGGGATTGCGGCTACGATTACTATGGATGTGCTGGAAATTGTATCGCACAAAATCGGTGTTACAGTGGGTGTAAAAGGACAATGGGTTGGTCGATGGTACCTCGGTATAGCACGCGGGAAACTTGTCCATGAAAACATCGAAGATGTTCCCGAACAACCTGGCGAATTGCAGGCGGCAATGATCGGGCATTATACCATTGGAACAGTCCTCGCAGTGATCTATGTTATCGGAGCAGAATGGTTAAGCATTTCACCAGGACATTTTCTTGTTGCCATCATTTTCGGCCTTGCGACCTGTGTTTTTCCATGGTTTCTTGTATTTCCTGCACTGGGTTTCGGAGTGTTCGGTACAAAGGGACCGCGCGAGTTGAAAATGTTCAGGACGAGTGTGATAAACCATCTCTTTTATGGTTTCGGACTATGGTGGAGTTTCCTGGTACTCCCGTTTTAATAACACCATTGAAGGTTTCTATTCAGAAATGTATTCATACCTGAAAGTTTGATGGCTATAGAATAAATCCTGAATCATTGGCGAAAACAGCATTCATGCGTTACACCTCAATAAATGGGAAACCGATGACAAAGATCAATAACGATGATATTTACATCGGCGGCAAAGAAAAACGGAATATCATCATCGTCGATTATGATCCGGAATGGAAAACACAATACCGTCACCATGCGCAACAGATCCGGAAAGCGCTGGGAGCTAAGGCATTACTTCTTGTGCACATCGGGTCGACCAGTGTGGAAGGAATGGCTGCCAAACCGGTGATTGATATTCTTGTTGTTGTAAAAGATTCGAGCAATGAATCCGCCTATGTACCACAGATGGAATCGGCAGGATATCAACTTCGTATCCGTGAACCGGACTGGCATGAACACCGTATGTTCCGCACGTCGAAAAAAGATGTCCATGTCCATTTTTATACCGACGGTTGTGTAGAAATCGACCGTGTGCTCAGATTCCGTGATTGGTTACGAAATTATCCCGAAGATTGCAAACGATATGAAACGGTAAAACGTGAACTGGCCAGGCAGGATTGGGACTGCGGGGATGACTATGCTACTGCAAAAACAGGTATAATAACAGAGATACTTGGGAAAGCGAATTCTATCGGACCCGTTCAGAAATAATGATTCTTTTCCTGCGATACATAAAAATTGAACTCCTTTTTTCGCGGGAAAAACACACCACGACTAGTAATACCTGTTCATCAATTGACTCTTTCCTGTCCTGAGCATAGCTTTGCTGAATCTTCATGATCGTTTTAAAGTTTCGTAAACCGGGTACAGGAATGCCAATTCAACCATCACACATGGTCAAACGTTACAACCTGGAAAATACATATCACAGAATTTTCATCTACCTTCTGCTGATCTGCGGAATCATTTTCACGCCTGTACAGCACACAGAGGCCCAGGGCAATGAAGCCTTCCGTAATCCGAATCTCCCTGTCGATCAGCGTGTTATCGACCTTCTGTCCCGTATGACCATCGAAGAAAAGATCGCTCAGATGGACATGATCAGCGGCCGTCCCCTGACAGGGATCAACAGGTTGAACATGGAGCTGGCCGCGACGATGGTTGGCGCTAACGGAGTCGGGTCCATCCACGACTTTTACCCGGCTTCCCCGGATCTTGTCAATGAATTGCAGTTGTTCATCCTCGAGAACAATCGTTTCGAAATTCCCGCGTTGATCCTTGAGGAAACATTGCACGGGTATGTGCAGCAGGGAAGTACGACATTTCCTATACCGCTGGCGTTGGCGTCTACGTGGAACCCGGACCTTATTGAAGATGTCGGTCACGCAATTGCATCGGAAGCTCGCGCCCAGGGAACGACAGTCGGCCTGAGCCCGGTGCTTGGAATTGCACGTGATCCACGCTGGGGGCGTGTCGAGGAAACCTTTGGCGAAGATACTTACCTGGTGTCCGTAATGGGACTGGCGATGGTGGAAGGGTTCCAGGGTGAGAACTTGAATCAACCGGATGCAATTGCTTCCTGTGTAAAACATTTTGCCATGCATAGCATGCCGGTGTCAGGGACCAACTCATCACCAGTGTCCATCGGCCAACGTGATGCCCTGCAGTTTTTCCTGCCACCCTTTCAAACGGCAGTCCTTCAGGGGGGAGCTCGCGGGGTGATGACTGCCTATTCGGAATGGAACAGCGTACCCTGCACGGGCGACAGTTGGCTTCTGACCGACCTGTTGCGCGACCAGTGGGGATTTACCGGATTTACCCTTGCTGATATGGGTGCAATCCGTATGCTTTCCACTTGTCATTTCGCTACCGATTCACCATCCGCCTCGCTCCAACGGGCTGTTGCCGCTGGTGTGGATATGCAGTTTTACGATTTCCCCAGTGAGTTTTTTCGAAGTGAATTGTTGAGACTGGTACAATCAGGTGAGTTGGACCTTGCTGACATTGATCGAGCGGCCGGGAATGTACTTAGACTGAAATTCGAGTTGGGCCTGTTCGAGAATCCGTATGTGGACCCATCGTGTGCGGAGGAAATTGTCCATTGCCGTGAGCATCGGGAGTTGTCGTTGGAAGCTGCGAGAGAATCCATCGTACTTCTTCAAAATGACGGTGTATTACCGTTGGATGATGGAATTCGACGGATCGCGGTGGTGGGACCGTCCGGGGAAAACACATACACAGGAGGCTATTCACCACGCGGAGCTTCCGCTCAGACTATCCTTGATGGATTGCAGGAAGTGGCAGGTGATGGCGTCGAAATACGGTATATCCAGGGTGTGTCCTTCATTGATGAGGGAGTACCGATCCCACATGAAGCGTTGTGGACAATGGATGAAAGTGTGAATGGTCTGGATGCCTCGTATTACTCAAACATCAATCTTGAAGGGAATCCGGAAGTAACCCGGATCGACTCATCGGTGAATTTCGCATGGGACACACACTCTCCCGTTCACGGTCTACCGCCCGACAGTTTTTCTGTCCGTTGGGAGGGGTGGCTGGTTTCCGATGTTGATTTTACCGGGTGGATCGGCGTCAGTTCGGATGATGGTTCCCGGTTATGGCTGGATGATGAACTCGTAATCGACACTTGGGAAACGGGCGTTACGATTCGGCGTTATGAAGTCCACTTCCATGCAGATCACAAGTACAAGATCAGGATGGAATACCGGGAAAACCAGTGGGGAGCTTCCGCCGGATTACGCTGGAACATGGACTCGGAGGATATTGACGGAGCTGTTCAGCTTGCGGAATGGTCGGATGTGGTGATTGTCGCGGCTGGTGAAAATGATCTGCTGGTTGGTGAAAACCGGGACCGCCTGGACCTTGGATTAAGCGGGAACCAGTCGGAATTATTGCGGCAGGTTTCACAAACGGGAATACCGGTCATTCTTGTTCTGCAAACCGGACGTCCCGTTACATTGGGGAATGACGCCCTGCATGCGGATGCAGTTATTACCGCGTGGTTTGGTGGGGAATACGCTGGCAAAGCAATCGCGGAGGTCTTGTTCGGCGAGGTGAATCCATCCGGGAGGTTACCGATAACATTTCCACGCACCACAGGGCAGATCCCGTGTTATTACAACCGGAAACCATCCCGGATTATGCGTTACAGCGATGGCGACGCGCAACCGCAATACCCGTTCGGGCATGGTCTTTCCTATTCATGTTTTGAATACAGTAACCTAACGCTGGAAGCTGAATCCTGGACCGTGGATGATACCGTAAGGTTTTCTGTTGAAGTTGAAAACGGTTCGGATCGGGAGGGCACAACGGTTGTGCAGGTGTACATTAATGACCTGTACAGTTCAGTAACCACGCCATTGAAGGAATTAAAAGCCTTCGAACGAGTAACCCTTGAGGCGGGAGAACGCAGGACGGTCCATTTTGAAATTCCTGTGGAACACCTTTCATTGGTGGATGAAGGTTTTCATTTTGTTGTTGAACCGGGGGAGTTTGAGCTGATGGTTGGCGAATCTTCTGCGGATATACGGGTAAGGACTACTTTCAGGATTTTAGACGAAACCGAGTGAGAACGGAAATGCTATTTCGATCTTGTAAAATCCAACTGTTAATTCTTCTGATAATCGGGTTGAGTACCATGAAAGCAAATGCTACAGACAACTCCAATCCTCCCACTGAAGAGCGGGAAACAAATCCACTTGTGCTGCAAAAACTGGAACAGTGGCAAGATGCCCGTTTCGGGTTGATGATGCACTGGGGATCGTACAGCGTGGAAGGATTGTGCGAATCATGGCCAATCTGTTCGGAACCATGGATTACACGTGGTATGGACAATCGACAGGAATTTTTACGCTGGTATGAAAATCTCAGGACCCGGTTTAATCCCGTAGATTTTAACCCGGAACAATGGGCGGAACTCGCTCACGCTGCGGGGATGCGATATGTAGTCTTCACCACCAAACATCATGATGGTTTCTGCATGTTCGATACAGAGTACACGGATTACAAAATCACCGATCCGAGTTGTCCGTTCTCAACCAATCCTCGAGCCGATGTGACCATGGAGATCTTTAATGCCTTCCGTGCGCGGAACTTCATGATTGGCGCCTATTTCTCAAAACCGGACTGGCATCATGAAGCGTACTGGTCACCCTACTGGGCCACTCCGGACCGTCACTGCAATTACGATCCCGAAGAGCATCCCGAACTGTGGAATGAATTCAAAACCTTCACCTATGGGCAGATCGAAGAACTGGTACGCGATTATGGTCCCCTCGATATTCTCTGGTTTGACGGCGCCTGGGTTTCCCCGGTGACACCGTTGGAAAATGCGGAATATGGCGGACGGTTGAAGAACCAGGATCTGGATATGGATTCCCTGGCGGCGTTGGCGCGCTCCTACCAGGAAGACCTGATTATCGTGGACCGTTGGATCCATGGACGTTATGAAAACTACCGGACCCCGGAACGGCAGATCCCCGATGAACCCCTCGATGGACCGTGGGAAACATGCATGCCCATGGCGGGTGCATGGTCCTACTACCCCGATGACAACTACAAGTCAACCCGCGAAATCCTCCAGCAACTGACAGATATCATTTCCCGTGGCGGAAATTACCTGTTAAACATCGGGATCGATGACCGTGGTAATATGCCCGACGATGCGATCAACCGACTGGAAGAACTGGCGGACTGGATGGCGGTGAACAGCGAAGCGATCCATGGCACTCGTGCGATTGCACCCTATTCCGATGGACGATGCCGATTGACTCAAGGCTGTGATGGTTCCATCAACGCGATTTATGTTTCCGAGGAGAATGAAGACCAGCCACCGACATATATCTTACTCGAAACGCAAAACCCGGAAGCAGGAAGTGTGATTACCATGCTTGGTGTTGAGGAGACTTTGCAGTGGCAGAGTGTTGGGAACGGAATTCTTATTGAAATTCCTGAATCGGTAGTGAATAATCGGCCATGTAATTATGCTTGGGTGATTCGGATTCAACCCTGATCGCAGTTTTCAAATAGCCTATTTGCTCGCCTTGATTTTTTAAATCATCGCTACACTCTCCTCGTACGAAAACAAACCATTCGTATATTAATAGCTGTAATTGTCAACGGATGACGAAAACCATTGGAGAAATACATGGATTTGGGAGCATTCTCCGTCAGTTTGAGTGTCAAGGATATTGACCTTTCCAGGCAGTTTTATGAAAAATTGGGATTTACTGTTTTTGGAGGGGATCAGTCGCAAAACTGGTTGATCATGAAAAATGGTGATACAATCATTGGACTGTTCCAGGGTATGTTTGAAAAAAACATCCTTACCTTTAACCCGGGATGGGATCAGGATGCACAACCTCTGACTGAATTCACAGATGTTCGTGACCTGCAAAAGCAACTGAAGGAAAAAGGAATCGAGTTTTCTTCAGAAACGGATGAATCGACTACCGGCCCTGCCAGTTTTGTGATTGTCGACCCGGACGGTAACCCGATCCTCGTCGATCAGCATGTGTGATATATCAGCTTCCGGGAACCACTTCTGTGAAAATATAACACTACTGTTCAATGGAAATTCATCGTAGATTGCTCGCCTGCTCTGCATCGAACATGCAGGAGAAAACGAATATCAATGTGAGTTAGAAAAAATGATCAAACAATCCCTTTCCGAAGTCCAGGAGTTCCTGGAACTGAAACGCATCGCTATAGTTGGCGTATCGCAAAATCCTGAACATTTGAGCCGCTCCCTGATGAAATCATTGACGGATGAAGGAATCGAAGTGCTCCCCGTAAACCCGAATGCGGAAATGATTGATGACATGAAGTGTTATGCAAGTGTGGGCGACATCGAACCGCTTCCCGATGCTGCGATTGTCACCCTGAAAAAAGAACGGTTTCGTGGTGTCGTGGACCAGTGCATAAACGCTGGAATTACAAATGTGTGGTTGTATGGAGTGACCGGCCCGAAATCCATTGACGAAGACCTGCAGAACTATTGCCTCGAGCATAACCTGAACCTGGTTGCCGGCTACTGCCCGTTCATGTTCCTGGAAAACGCAGAAGGCATCCACAAATTCCACGGCTTCCTTTGGAAATTGATTGGGTTGTATCCAAAGAAGTAGTGCTATTGTTGAGTATGATTTTGTTGATAAGCCGTTTGTTTCACTGTAATGGTATCAAGATTTGATCAGAAAACTCTCCACATCTTCAATAAAAGTAAGTGTCCTTTCCTCGATTCTTTTAATCAGTGCATCCAAATCCCGAAAATCAGGCTCAGTGATCAGGGTGTGTTCGGCGATGGAATCCACTCCTTCTATTGTGGATGGCATCCGGTATTTGCTTTGACCGTTGCCCTTGAATAACTCCCAGTATTCCGCCTGGATGGCTTTATTGTATCCTGCCAGCCAGACCTGGAATTCGCATGTGTCATGTACGAAAAAGATCACACATTTTAATCCTCTGATTCGCATGGCATCCGGGATGAAATAAAAGTAGGTGCTGTTCAGGTAATCATGCTGGAGGCTGCCGGATACATAATGGTCGGGATACTTTTTCTTCAGGTGTAAGCGGATATGGTTGATCGAGTCCAGAATCCCACGGTAGGCTTTCTGGATTGTCCCCGCCGCCATCAGCCGTTTGTATTCCGGGATGTAGTCAGTAAAGGATTCCATTTCTTTATCCCCTTTCCTAAAGAAGTGTTCTGTGAATTCTACAAATAATTCTGTATCAAAACGCTAAACATTTATGGAATTGTATAATATGACCCTCGTCCTTTTCCATGAAGAACAAAACGATGTTGTTCCACGAGGTTTTTCAAATGTTTTTTAATCGTGCTCCGGTTCGCGTTGGTTATATGGAGAACATCCGCTGTAGTTACACGTCCCCTTTGACGGGCAATAGCGATGATCGATTTCGACAACTCCGGTAAAGTCGTCAACATCTTCTCCTGCTCAATAGCATGCAAAAGCAATTCTTTCTGCTTCTTCAGCATTTTCAGGAAAAACAACATCCATGTCTCAAATGTTGACGGATCCTTTGATAATCCTTTTTGCGATGTTCGAAGTGACCGGTAATACTCCTCATTGTTCGCTTCCACCAAGCGTTCGAGTGAGCTGTAGGGAACATAGGTATACCCGGATCTAAGGAGGAGGAGATTGGTCAATATTCGCGCCAAACGTCCATTCCCGTCCTGAAATGGATGGATCGCAAGGAATCGTACGATAAACTCGCCAATGGCAAGGAGCGGATGCAAGTCGGGATCATCCAGCTTTTGTTGAATTTCATGCACAAGCTCTGTCATTGCCATGGGAGTTTCAAAGGGTGACAATGTCTCAAAAACAATACCGATCTGACGTCCATCGGCATCAATAGCGGCAACATGGTTGGGGTGCTTTTTGTATTCACCCTGATGCCATTCATCCTTTGTGGAATACTGAAGGAGCTGACGATGCAGACTCTTGATCATCGATTCGGTAAGGGGCATATTTTCCCATGCATCATAAACAAGACATATGGCTTGAGCATACCCTGCCACTTCCTGCTCATCCCTGCTACGAAACGATTTTGTCGTTAATCCCTGTAGTATGGTTTCAACTTCCTGGTCACTAAGAGTTGCGCCCTCAATCCGTGTGGATGATCCTATGGATTCAATTGTGGCGAATCGTTTTAACGACTTCAGGGACTCTTCCGGCAAAACGCTCGAACTATGCCACATCCCTTTAAACTCATCTATCTCGGCGATTAAACGCAGGATACGTGTATGCATACAAACCTCATGGTATCCACAATATTATCCAATTATATCCATTTATTTTCAATTACGCAAGTAATTGGATATTAATGGATAAATATATGGACATTTTCTATCTCACCCTACAGTATCATGACTTTTTGGTATGCTGGTCCCAAAGAAAGGGAAGGATCTATTCCTGCAGGATCTCCTTCAAAACAACCTTCACAAACGACGATTCGGTTGTTTGTCATCAGGAGCCTGCAGAACACCATTTCATTCAATCGTTGATATTACTCCCAGCATTTTTCCATCCTGTTCTTCTCCAATTTGAATTCTAATGGAACTCAATTGACAATACATAGTACTACAATGTATAATACCTCAATGTATAGCGTTTCTGCCGAAGATATCGTCTGGATGAGGAAACATTATGGAGATCGGTAAAGATTTAACCGCTGCATCGGCCACACCGCTTGTGTTGGCGATCCTCGAAGAAGGGGAGAGCTATGGCTACGCAATCATCAAGCGGGTAGGGGAACTCTCGGGTGGTGCGATCCTTTGGACAGACGGTATGCTGTATCCATTGCTGCATCGTCTCGAACGGAATGGGTCCATCCGGGCGATATGGAGAAAATCGGAAACAGGACGGAAGCGGAAGTACTATTCCCTCACTGATCTGGGAAAACGGGAACTCGAACGTCAACAAAACCAATGGAAGGTGGTCGATTCAGCCTTGCGTGAGATTTGGAACAGAGATGTCAGAGTAGCTCTGCAATAACAACCAAATGGAAAGTGATGAACCCGTGGAAACGAACCAGGCAGTAGAGGACCGTATCGACGAATGGCGTGCCTATCTCAAGAAGCATAACACGATCCAGTCCGTCGATATTGAAGAACTGGAAGATCACCTGCGTACTCAAATCAGCGACCTTTGCGACGTGGGACTCGATGAAGAAGAAGCCTTCCTTGTAGCGGTAAAACGTATTGGAAAAATCGAACAACTATCCCTGGAATTCGCACGTGAGCATTCGGAACGTTTGTGGAAACAACTCGTCCACACTCCTGAGGTAACCGATTCGTCCACAACCACAAAACGAGATGCTATTGTCGCAATTGGACTTGCCATAGCCGCAGGGATAGCGATCAAGGTTCCCGAGATATTCGGTATTCATTTTGCAGATTCGGATTCGGAATTCGGTTTTTATTTCCGTAATCTCAGCCTGTTTGTACTGCCATTCCTCGCCGGTTATTTTGCGTGGAAACGCAATCTGACAATAATTTCAAACCTGGTGCTGGCTGGGTTTGTTGTTGCAGCGATCCTGATTATGAATCTGTATCCATTTTCCGAGCCGGGGGATACGTTGATTCTATCGATGCTTCATCTTCCCATGGCGTTATGGTTGATTATCGGAATCGCATATGCCGGAGGAAAATGGCGATCACATGAACAACGGATGAATTTTATACGCTTTTCCGGCGAATGGTTTATTTATTATACACTTATCGCACTTGGCGGTGGTGTCCTGATCATGTTTACCTTTTTTATCTTCAACGCCATAGGTATATATCTGGATGAAACCATAGGTTTTTGGATACTGCCGTGTGGAGCTGCTGGAGCTGTGATCATTGGCGCATGGCTGGTGGAAGCGAAAAAGAGCATTATCGAGAATATGGCGCCGGTACTCACCCATATTTTTACGCCACTGTTCACATTGATGCTGCTGTCATTCCTGGTGATCATGCTTGTCACCGGGAACGTGATTCATTTCGACCGTGAATTGCTGATCGGTTTTGATCTGCTGCTTGTTGTCGTTCTTGGGCTGCTTGTGTATGCGATTTCCGCGCGCGATCCACAAAAACCGGCCAATTTTTTCGATGTTCTTCAGTTGCTGCTGATTCTCGCCGCCCTTATTGTGGATGCGCTGGCGTTGACTGCAATCGCAGCACGAATCACCAAGTATGGTTTCAGTCCGAACAAGATCGCCGCGCTTGGTGAGAATATTATTCTACTGGTAAACCTGGGATGGTCGGCGGTGCTGTACATACAGTTCCTGCTGAAACGTTCGCCGATTGTTCGCCTGGAACGTTGGCAGACCGCGTATATACCGGTATACATGATCTGGATGTGGATCGTGGTGGCGGTGTTCCCGTTGATCTTCAGCTTTCAATAACGCGGAATCAGACTTACGCTGCATAATCAGCAAGGGCGGTTCAGTAGTAAAACCAACTCATTATTGTTGCAGAAACCTATCTTCCTGAAGTACACTGATAATTGAGTAATCTTTCTTAGTGGTATTGATTCAAACAGGCAGATTTTTAAAAACTGCCTTTTTCACAGGGGCAAGAAAAAATGAAAGTAATCGTGCTTGGCGCCGGTCTGGTCGGTGGTCCGATGGCTGTCGATTTGGCAAAAGATAGAGAATTTAAAGTCACAGCGGTTGACTATACAGAAGAAGCGTTGCAGAAACTGGAAGAATTTCAAGGGATTACGACTGTCCAGGAAGATCTGTCGAATCCGGAAACAGTCAAATCGCTGGTGGACGACTACGACATGGTGGTCAATGCCGTACCCGGATTTATGGGATTCCAAACCCTGAAAAGCATTATCGAAGCAGGTAAAAATGTCGTGGATATCGCCTTTTTCCCGGAAGATCCCTTCCCACTGGATGATCTGGCAAAGGAAAAAGATGTCACGGCGATAGTCGACTGTGGGGTTGCGCCGGGAATGAGCAATCTTCTTTCCGGGTATGTTGATCATCTCCTCGATAAAACAGAAAAAATCCTTATCTATGTGGGTGGGTTGCCTGCGGTTCGTGAATGGCCGTATGAATACAAAGCGCCGTTTTCCCCCATTGATGTGATCGAGGAATACACACGACCCGCACGGTTTGTCGAGAACGGTCAAATGGTGGTCCGTCCTGCCCTGTCCGAACCGGAACTGATCGATTTTCCGGGCATCGGCACACTGGAAGTGTTCAACACTGATGGCCTCCGTAGCCTGATGTATACCATTGATGCGCCGAACATGAAAGAAAAAACCATGCGTTACCCGGGCCATATCGAAAAGATGCGTATGCTGCGGGAAACCGGGTTTTTCTCCGAAGAAGAAATCGACATCAACGGCACAACGGTGCGTCCCATTGATCTCACCACCAGTCTTCTTTTCCCCAAATGGAAATACGAGGAAGCCGATGAGGATGTTACAGTCATGCAGGTGATGGTGGAAGGCATCAAGGACAGCAAACACCTGCGGTATTCCTATGACCTGGTGGACCGTTACAATCCCGACACTCAAACTCTTTCAATGGCACGCACCACCGGCTACACCGCGACCATGGCGGTGCGTATGCTGGCTGAGGGACTCTTCACCCGGAAAGGATTATCCGTCCCGGAATACATCGGCCAACAACCGGAATGTGTAGAGTTTCTGTTGAAGGGATTGAAAGAGCGGGGAGTTGTGTACAAGGAAACCATTACCGAATTATAGCTTTCCTGTCACGTTGATTCACACCATCGTTATGCTTTTAGATACATCGGGCACAACCTCAGAGTTGTGCTTTTTACATTCAGGAAAAACAGCGTCCGTTTACAACAAGGTGCATGAAACGTCAGTATATTTGTGAATCATAATTCACATTACCTGGGGTCATGGTTGAGACATCTGATAAATGACATGCGCACGAAAACAAGATGGCAGATCCTGGGACCGGTATTTGTACTCTCGTATATCATTTCATTTTTTCTTGTGACGCTAATTGCCTACTTTTTTACCGGGATAGTACTCATTGCCGGATACGCTTTTTATGCGGAAGGCGCACGAAATGCGGATTCTTTCGTGATCGTTGCGACCCTGATTTACCCGGGGATAGTAGCACTTCATACCTATGCAATGATCCAAATGACGGCAAGGATTGCACCCGGAAGAAAGATGGCCGTTTCAATCGGTACAGGTATTTTTATTTGCCTGGTTCTTTTTCTTGGGCATACGGTTATAAATCTGTTCTTCTCGGATGGTATTACAGAAATCTTATGGTACGACAACACGGGCCTGTTCCTGGTCGGGGCAGCATTACTTGGAACATTCGCTGCCATCTACCGGTTCTCAATGATAAAAGAGCCCTATCGTTAACTTGTAGAATGGTTCAGATTTTTTCGTGTACGGAATACTTACTTGTGAATCGGTCCACTAAACAAAAATTTCACCGGGCACGAGGTTCATCTTGCTCAAAATAATTGAGCAATTGCCGGATCGATTGCGATGGGAGATGATCGGTCCGGTTTCCGGGATAGTGTACATCGTAACACTCCTGATCGTGATAAACGTGAGTAATTTTTTCCCGATTTAGCGGACGCCATCGGCTATGGAATCTATGCACCTGGCGATGTCTCCGGGGTAGAATACTCTGAAATCCTTGTATGCCTGATATTTCCGCTCTTCGTCGCCATCCATTCATATATCATGGTACTTTTCGTTGTCAGGATCGCACCTCATAATAAACTGGTTAGTGTAACATTCGCTGGGATTATCATGGTCATCGTTACTCCTTCATCAAACCTTTGATTGGCTTGTTAGATTTAGAGTACCTGATATGGATCTTTGATCAGGGATCAATCAGCTTGTTTGTAACAGGAGGGGCAGTTGTGGGTGTGGCGATTGCCATCTACAGTAAGATAAGGATTCGTGTTTCATAGTTACCTGTTAATAGCTCCCACGTAGCAAAATCACCGGTTTTCAATTGGATTCTTTTACAGTCTGAATATTTCAGCGAGACAAATAACTAACCTCCTACTAGTTTATACGCTGGGCTCTGTACTATACCTTTTGTTCAGAAGTTATCTAAAGTTTTCGGGAGTTTATTATGGTTTTTGCGGTGTAACCGGAGTTTGACAAAGGACTTTGCAAGATATTGCAATACAAGTGGATACAAAACATAGTTGTCACCACAGGGCGGTGTAACATGTTGTTATAACTATGGATATGTGACTATTTAGCGAACAGCTTTTCTTTGGGGAGAATGAGGTTCAAGGTATGGATGATGTTACGTGTTTCCGATGAGGGTTGGCTGTAGGTGGATAACTCCGTTTCCCCTACAGTCTGCTTCACCAATTTGATTTCGCTGAGCAGATCCAGCGCTTTGCGCGCGGTCATTGTGAGATGTGCCCGCTTCACTTTCAGTTCGATGCAGATTTCGATCAGGTACGCCAGAACGCAGATAAATACATGCGCTTCCACACGCGGTTGCGTCCAATGGAACATCGGACGAAGATCAATGAAGTTCTTCAACTCTTTGAAAGCGCTTTCAACACGAGCCAGCGTCTTGTACGCCGCCACTACCTCCGGAAGGGAGAGATCGGTACGGTTGGTGCGCAGGACAAAAAACCCGTCCAGCTTCGTCTCAAAAGCAACGATCTCCTGTTTCAGCGTAAAAGCAATCCCGGTTGCCTTGTCCGTCCGCAGGGTGAAAAAGCGAACCAGTCCCTGTCGCTGAAGGTAACGCGCCGCCTGTTGCAGCAGTTTCTCGCTGTCTTTTCGTTTCCCATCCGTGTACAATTGTTGGATACGTTCCAACTCCACCATTGCTTTGTCCAGCCGTTTGTTTCTGTGCCTGTCTTCGATTTCTGCCTTTTCCGGGTTGAAGAAGAACAACACACGATCATTGCCAAACTCTTCCACCGTGGTTTCAAAACCGGTCAGCGTCCCTTGCCCTTCCACAGGAATCAGATGCCCCCGGTTTGCTTCCAGCAACGGTTCAAACAGCGATTTCTTCCGTTTCCGCAAGGCCACAATGTACTGGTAACCATCGTTGACCAGCGACGTCAGGTTGTCTTCGGTAACCATGCCACGATCCACCACCAGCACGCATTGTTTGATCCCGAAGTTTTTGGTCAGTCTTTCAACCTGATCGGTCAACGTAGTCGAATCGGCGGTGTTGCCCGAGTAGACCTGGTGGGCGATGGGCATCCCCTCATCGGTAACCAGCAGACCGATCACAATCTGTTTACGGTCACGGCGGTGGTCACGTGAATAGCCATGTGTAGCCAACGGACAGCCATCGCCTTCGAAATAGCTGGAAGTGATGTCATAAAAGACGAGGTTCAGGTTCAGATTGAACAGGTCTTTTTCACGTTCATGCAGGGCGATCTCGATGGTTTCTTTACTGCCGATCAGCTCGTCCATGGCACGGTAGAAGTGATGTGGCTGGAAGGATTTGCCATCCAGTTCAGGCAGCGCCAGAGACGGATAATGATCCGCTAAAGCGAGTTTGCTGGTCGGTTCCACCAAGCGGGAAAGTATAAGCGTCTTGACCAGCAGAACAGCATTTCCGGACAGACGTTCACCGGTGAGATACCGCGACAGAATTCTGTCCAACCCGAGTTCCTGCCAAATACTTTCACCGGCCAGCAACTCGCCAAAATGCTGTACGGTTTTTGTTTTCAACGAACGAGCATCAAGGAAGTGTCCTGAAGAATATCGCAACAGGGAAGCGATAGCGGAATCAATTTTTGCGACATCGAGGGTATCGACATTGCCAAAGTTGGCGACTACCCGTTGCCTGGTTTTTCCATCGATCCGGTAATTTTCCACCAGGCGCAGGTAACGACGGATCTTGTCACCCTTTTTTACTTTGACAATACGTGTAAACATGAATGTCACCACCATCCGTTCTGTTGCCAACATCCTATACGATAGTTAACAATAAGACATAAGCGATGACACTGTCAAGAGCTAAAGGAAAATAGTTGTCACCACGTTTTCGGTGACATTTCCCCACTTTCGCAATCCTATCTATCTAATAATCAACACCTAAACAAAATTAGGAATGACTAAAATGGCAAAATCTTGTCAAACTCCGGGTGTAATACCCCGAAGTTTGCTTCGGTCGCTGCCGTGTACTACTGTATCTGTATGAGCGAGTCAATCCATAAAAGTCACAATGTTTCGGTTTTGTTGTACCATATCGTGTGTACGGCTAAATATCGTCGTGATGTGATCAACCATCATGTAGATAGTGTTCTTCGTGACGTATGTCTTAAGTTGTCAGAACGTTATGAAATCCATTTTGTAGAGATAGGTTCAGAATCAGATCACATTCATTTTTTAGTACAATCGGTTCCAAGTTATAGTCCGACGAAAATAGCGCGGACAATAAAAAGTATTACAGCCCGCGAGGTATTTTCACGTGTTCCATCTGTGAAACGTTGGCTTTGGGGTGGTGAATTCTGGAAGAAGGGTTACTTCATCTCGACCGTGGGCCATCATGGTGATGAAACACAGATAAAGAACTATATCAAGAACCAAGGTGTATCAAAGAGCTATCAAGTACTTCATCAGTAAACGTTGCGGTTTTGATGCCCCGTAGCTTGCTGCGGGGTAGTTCACTACTGTCCCCCTGTTTCGTGCTACGCGTATCCTTATCATGTATATTACAAGTTCCTCGCTGTTATTGGTGGGTAGAACAGGGACAACAATATCATCCGTTATATGTATTAAGATTGTAGCATCGTGCTTCAGCGCGGTGTGTTATGAAAATCAATTATTTAGAGTGCGCTTCAGCGTACTTTTCCATAGCTTAAGCCATTTGCAGGCACGCTGAAGCGCGCTCCCGGGCAAGGTGAATTCAACTCCACCGCGCTGAAGCACGGTGCTACAATAATCACCACGCCAAATGAAACATGCGCTTTAAGTTATTGGTTATTTGAGGGCAATATCCATGATTTTGCCATTGTGAATACTTTGAGCAAATGGATTATCAGGGAATACCCACACGAAACAGCGAGGAGCCATATTTTGTAACGACAAACTGGGAATACCTATGCCTCGAGCCCCGCGCAACAGAACACTCACCTGCAGCCGTGATGAAGTAGAGAAGTATTCGAAAAAGATACTGCAGCTGTCAGAGAATGCGAGTGCAGATACCCTTGTCAACCGGATCATCCATGGGGATTTTTTTACTGTGGCGCCATTTGTCCCGGACCAATTCATCGATCTGCTGATCATGGACCCGCCTTACAATCTCACCAAGAGCTATAATGGCAACCTGTTCCGTTCGAGGGAAGCATCCGAATATATCCAATGGTTTGGATCGGTAGTTACCGCTTTGAGGCCGATGTTAAAAAGGGATGCGTCGGTGTATGTCTGTAGCGACTGGCGGACATCCACGCTGGTCTATCCTGTACTGGCCCGAAATTTCCATGTTCGCAACCGGATCACATGGGAACGTGAAAAGGGACGTGGGGCGAAAACCAACTGGAAAAATACGACAGAGGATGTCTGGTTCTGCACCGTCGGCAATAAATATGTGTTCAACGTGGATGCGGTGAAACTCAAACGGAAGGTTGTGGCGCCCTACCGCGGGAAGGACCGTACACCGAAAGACTGGGAAGAATCTGCGGATGGCAATTTCAGGTTCACACATCCATCCAATTTCTGGTCGGATATAACAATTCCTTTCTGGTCCATGCCCGAAAACACCGACCATCCCACTCAAAAATCGGAGAAATTGATCGCCAAATTAGTGCTCGCCAGCTCCCGGGAAGGCGACCTGGTTTTTGATCCGTTCCTGGGGAGTGGAACAACCGCGGTGGTTGCGAAAAAACTGGCGCGTAACTATTGCGGGATCGAAGTCAACAAGGAGTATTGTTGCTGGGCGTTGAAACGGTTAGAACTGGCGGATGCAGACGAAACTATCCAGGGGTATGAAGATGGTGTTTTCTGGGAACGGAACAGTTTGAGTGAACAAAAACGGAATAGAAAAACCGAATAAAATGTTTTCGGTTAAAAGTTTCAGGGAAATTGGCGCAGGAGTGATAAATGGCTGATCACAACATATTTCGTTGGGGGATCATGGGGCCGGGGATCATCGCACACCGTTTGGCAGATGCCCTGCAAGCGCACCCCGATTGCGAATTCTACGCCGCTGCTTCTAAGAATCAAACCAAGGCAGAAAAATTTGTAACCAAATGGGGAGGGAAAGCAGCTCTCAGTTACCAGGAATTGGCAGAAAACGAAGAAATTGATATTGTCTATGTGGCTACAACACACAATTTCCATTATGAAAATGCAAAACTGGCGTTGGAGAATGGTAAACATGTACTGATGGAAAAACCTTTTACGGTGAATGCTCAACAGGCCCGAGAACTGGTGGAGATCGCGAAGGCGAAGAAATTGTTCCTCATGGAAGCGATATGGGTACGTTTTCTTCCCATCTTGAGAAAATTACGATCGATCCTGTTGAATGGCGAGATTGGCGAATACAAATTGATCGACATCTCTTTTGGTGGATTTGTGTATCCGGATTTTGAACATCGTTTGAGTTCCCCGGATCTTGCGGGAGGGACTACCTTGGATATGGGGATCTATCCGATATCGGTCGCCTGTTATTTACGAGACGAGACGCCATCCGAAATCAAATCGATGGCCCGGTTCAGCGAATCCGGTGTGGATGAAATTGCCTCGTACCTGTTCCGGTTTCCTTCCGGATGTTTTGCGACAATTAAAACCAGCTACAACCTGTTGATGAACCGTGAAGCAATTATTTATGGCAGTGAAGGGATCATCGAATTTCCGAATTTCCCGGTTGGCGACTGGTTTGTAGTCCATCGTCATAACGGAATCAATGAAATCCGCGACACAAAAGAGATTGTGGAAGAGCATCACGACAATGGGTTCTTTTACCAGGTGGATGAGACTGTACGCTGTATCCATGATGGAAAACTGGAAAGTGAAATTATCTCATGGGATGAAACAGTTGCCATCATGGACGTCATGGACCAGATGAGGGCGGAGTGGGGATTCAAATATCCATTTGAATAAGAAGACTTAAAAGAAAATGTACTGTTTCATATGAAAATGCAGATTAAGTAATATATTTAACAGTTATTTAGCCTGTAATGAGGATGTATTGATTAATTGCGATAATCAACTCTGACAACAGTATTGAAGAAAACTTTTTGATCAACTTCACCTTCCGTTTGATTTCCAAAGATCAGGGCATAGTATTGATATGTTCGACAAAATGGTCGAATTTATAGTCTGTTGGTCTATTACAGGTTCTTCTTTCAAGGTTCGGACGTATTCCTGGTAAATACTATTTTCGTATATCATTTGAAATAATAAAATATTAGAACCTGATCCATATGTAAAATCATTAATAAAAGGCGATGATCAAGATTTGATAGATTCCTACGATTGCGGCACAACGATTGCGATAGCTCCGCATGGAGGTTATCACTTGAAGAGAAAAATCGTACATATAGTCTTCGTTTTACTCTTTCCTTTCACGTGCATGTTTGCCCAGGAGAACAGCGACGAAAGTGAACCGGAAACTCCCCCGCCGCAGGAAATCCCACGTTTTATTGACCGCAATGGCGACGGATTTAATGATCTGGCGCCCGACCTGGATGGCGACGGTGTTCCGGATGCTCTCGATCCCGACTTCTTGGGAACAGGTGATCCATTGGACGAACAATCCCCGCAGTTCCGTTGGGCATGGTACCGTGCCATTCCCGACAGCATCAAGACAGATAGTGTGCAGTTTCAGCTCTGGTGGGATGAAAACGGGCTTCCCATCGAATGGGAACTTGTCTGGGAATTCCTGCGCGAAATCCGTGAAGAATATGGTGTGGACGGACGTCCGAGATGGTGGGATTATAACGGATTTGATCCGCGACGACGACCGTTTCGGAATGATCCACGACGGTCACGAAGTCGTTCGCCCGGTGGATGATAAAGGAGGCGGCTGAGCCGAATTGAATATGAGACTTATTTTACGAATACTGATACTGATGGTACTGCTTGTCACCACCAGCTATGCGACGGAGAAGCCCGGTATCCGGATCTCTGTGGATATGGGGGCAACGGACAACCTGTACTTTGATTATAGCGCAGAAAATGATCTCCTGCTGAATGTTCTGCTGGACCTGGATTTACCAGTAACCAACTCATTCTCTGCATTTTACCATAGCAGTTACGCCGGGTATTCGGAAAGCAAGGAACTGGAAAGTTTTGACCATGTTGCCGGGATCAGTTATACCTCGACATGGGGCCAGTTTGGCAGCTTCTGGCTGGAAGCGGGTGGGAACAAGCGGCTCTTTAACTCACCATATGATATCTATGATCAAGATGGTCTATTTGTGGTAACAGGCGCTACCTATGATTTTTCAAGCGGTCTGCAGATGCGGTTGAATTTTGAATGGTCAAACTCGGTCTATCCGGAATATACCAGGAGAGTAAATCGAATACGATTTGTCACCATCGATTATAACGACTATTCCATCAATCTAGGGTCTAATTTTTCACTTTGGTCGGTATATGCCGTAGACTTGGAAGCAGGAATTCAGGAAAGAAGGTATGCCGGTGATGATGGCCCATCGACCTCGTTCCTG
Organism: bacterium; assembly: GCA_963674515.2. Lineage (GTDB taxonomy): Bacteria > Electryoneota > Electryoneia > Electryoneales > Electryoneaceae. The sequence continues at coordinate 26,154 of CAXXQY010000008.1, read as the reverse complement.
GTCATGAAAACCAGGATCTCCAGGCAGTTGAACCGTAACACGGGTCTGGCGTTTTACGCCCAGTATCATAACCAGGTTGATCCCGGAGAACATGAAATTTTTACCTTTTACAGCCGTGGTGTGAATGCTCATGAACAGTTGTGGGATGGATGGGATACTGGGCTTGTGTTGACCAGGTTTCTTGGGCAATGGCGACTGCAATCGACCATAGCTTACAGGAATACCGATTATGTGGAGATTCCTGTACTGCTTGAAAGACGTCTGGGATTAAAAAATCGTTCCGACAAGGCATTGAACGTAGATGTCGATTTGCGGCGCGTGATATACACCAATCATGAATCATTCAGAATATGGTGGTATGCAGATTACTGCTTTGAACGGAACCTTTCGACGGTAGCATACTACGAGTATGATCTCAACGAAATCCACGCCGGGATTACTGCGGAATGGTGATGGACGAAAAACTCGACAAAAATGTCGAATAGTGGGTGACAGCAATGTCGTTTCATAATCGGCTTGTCTACTACATGGAACTTTAACTCATACCCATATGATCAAGTACTCTTCAAAACGTTACTGGATCGCAGCCGCAATAACAGTTGTTCTTGCGGTTCTGTTGATCGGTGCTTCGCTCCAGGATTATTTCCGGGTGCGGAATACCTCATACCAGTTGGCGGAAAGAGAAGCTTTCGGGCTGCTTCAGTTGATCGAATTGGCGCTCGAACAGGCAGATTTGTCTGAACGTTCTGTTTTGTCTGCTGTGCATGATCATCTGTTTTCAGTGGCCTACCGTGTTGTCAATGAAGAGGAACAGACCAGCCTGACTTCTGAAAGGCTGACAACAATTGCATTGGAAAGCGGAATTGCAAGTATCCAGGTAATCAACCAGCGGGAAAACTTGATACTGTGTTCTGCTGGACATGAAATTTCGATTCCAGCTCATCTGTTTCAGGACAATGTGACTACAGGTGAACAGGTCGTAGGATTTCTGCAGGATCACAGCGGTCATGTGCGATATTATGCCGTTGCGGTGGAAAACAGGCAGGGTAACTGGATTCTTGTTGCTCTGGATGCAGATGAGATTCTTGCATTACGAAATGAAATTGGATTGGGGGCAATCCTCGACGAATTGGGGCAATCACCGAATTTCCGTTATGCAGCGCTGATCGCTTCAGGAGTTGTGATCGCCGCGACGGCTGATCCCCCTGAATGGCTTGAAGGGCTTGATGATCCGGGATTCAGGGCGGGAGGTTCCGAAACAACGGAACAGGGATTCGTTTCTACTCCTGAAGGTTTGATCTTCGAGATATGCACACCTGCCCAAGGGTATAACAATGTGTACCTGAGATTGGGGATCCGGTCAGATGAACTTGCTGAGATCCGCAGAAAAAGCCTGCAGACCGTCTTGATACGCTCAATTCTTTTTATCCTGTTGACTGCAGTTACTACAGCCATGTTGCTTGCTATTTTCCGAAATCAGGTCCTGGCCGCCGAACGTGATGCGATCAGGGAAGAAGTTCATCGCCTGGAAGAGGAAAAACGGCGTAGCGAACGGCTTACGGCCATGGGTGAACTGGCCGCCGGGGTTGCGCATGAAATACGCAATCCTCTCAATGCCGTGTCGATGGCTGTTCAGAGGCTGGATTCCGAATTCCAGACATCTGCAGACAAGAGTGATTTTTCAGCACTTGTAAAAGCATTAAAAGAAGAAACGAACAGGATCGAACGTATCATTGAAGACTTCCTGCGCTTTGCGAGGCCGCCAAAAATCAACAAGACGAAGCAGAATATAAAGGATACAATAGAACCGTTGTTTACCATATTTACACCACAGGCAGATTCGAAAAATGTACAATTTATGTCATCCATACAAGAAATCCCGCCCTTTTTCTATGATGCCGATCAGTTGAACCAGGCGGTTCTCAACTTGTTGCGTAACGCGCTTGAAGCGGTGCCTGATGCGAATGGAAAGATACAGCTTGAGGTTTTCGATCAGAACCATGAAGTGTGTATCCGTGTATCGGACAATGGTTCTGGAATTCCTGAAAACATGAGGGACAGGATATTCGACCTTTATTACACCACCAGGGAAAATGGTAGCGGTTTGGGATTGCCACATGTTCAACAGATTGTCGCCGATCATGGCGGAACTGTACAAGTAATGAACGGGGAAGATGGTGGCGCTCTGTTTGAAATTCGATTGCCGGGAGTCAGTTCATGAATGAATACCGTATCCTGATCGTTGATGATGAAAAGAACCAGCGACAATTGTTGTCTGGTTTTCTGAAGAAAAAAGGGTATGTCCTTTTTGAAGCCGACAATGGAAAAACGGCGCTCGAGCTTGTCCGTGAAGAACAGATTGATTTGCTGCTTAGTGATATGCGTATGCCGGGTCTGGGAGGACTGGAGCTGCTGGAAGCAGTTCGCCAGGAGAACCCACTTATTGAAGTGATTATGATAACCGCGTATGGAACCGTGGAAACAGCAGTAAAAGCGATGCAAAAAGGAGCGTATACATTTATCTCAAAACCGGTGAACCTTGAATCCCTGGCGTTAAACGTGGAACGCGCACTGGAACACAAAACATTAGCGATGGAAAACCGTGAGCTGCGCGCAAGGATTGAATCATCTCCAGTCTCGGAAATGGTGGCGACATCAAGAAAAATGAGGGAAGTATTGGGGATAGCCGCTCGTGTTGCGAGCAGTAAGGCGTCTGTGTTGATCCAGGGAGAGTCCGGTACAGGAAAAGAATTGGTTGCCAGGGCGATCCATGATTCCGGTAACCGGAAGGAAAAACCATTTGTAGCTGTGAACATTGCAGCGATTCCAGAAACACTCCTGGCAAGCGAACTGTTTGGTCATGAAAAAGGATCGTTTACCGGAGCGTCCTCCCGGCATATTGGACGGTTTGAACGAGCTTCGAGCGGTACCCTGTTTATCGATGAAGTAAGTGAAATTCCGCTTTCCACACAGGTGAAACTGTTGCGTGTTTTGCAGGAGGGGCAGATAGAACGTGTTGGCGGAAATTCGACGATCAATGTGGATGTCCGCCTGATTGCTGCTACAAATCAAAACTTGAATGATCTGGTAAAAGAAGGAGCATTCCGTGAAGACTTGTTTTACCGGTTGAATGTAGTGCGCATTGATATTCCGCCACTTCGCGCTCGTAAAGCGGATATTCCCCCGCTTGTCGAACATTTTGTTGCACGTTATACGAAAATGAATGGAATAAACCTGGACGGAGTTGATCCTTCGGCGATGGATATGCTGATGAAATACTCGTGGCCGGGGAATGTCCGTGAACTGGAAAATGCGATTGAAAGTGCCGTGGTGCTGTGCCGTGGAAATCGGATCACCCCACGGGATCTTCCGCAAAACCTTCGAAAATATCAGACCGATGAAATGACGCTTCTCAGCCCGACCGATGATCCTTCAAAACCACTGCTGGAAAGATTGGAAAATCTGGAAAAATATGAAGTTCTGCGTGCACTTGAAAAAACACGTGGGAATCGTTCAAAAGCAGCCCGGCTTCTGGGTATGTCGGAGAAAAACATTCGAGACCGTCTGAAACGATGGGAAATAATCTGACCCTGTTTCCATGCAATGCACTTTCCAGAAATATATCTCAACGTTACTATCTGGCAGATACAAAACAACGACTGATGTAATACTGATCCGACCAGATCGTCGAAAATGGGATAGACAAAATTGTCTGTCAGTACAATTTGAGTACACTCCTTTTACTGGTATTCATGGTATACAATTACAGAGTCTCAGTAATATTATCCGAGAATTGTCATATTCATATATCTATAAAATATGAAAAAACAAATAATTAATATTAAAGGTGCGTGAGATTTTGCCATAAACCGTTGTAAAGGTTTAAATGAGTCAGTTATTAATTAACGATTTTCCTCAATCTGGCATGTATTCTGCAAAAGTGAATGAAAACATCTTGAAAGACATCCTCGCTTGAACGATGATAAGGAGATACACGATGAAACACTTGACTGGTAAATCATTACTATTAATCCTGATCCCTTTGCTTCTCTTTGCACTGTATGGTTGCCAGGATGATAGCAACAATACCATCGGCGCCGTGGATATGTCAGACGATGAACTTATCGAAGCGATTGAGAATGCAACGGATTTGGAAGAAATCAACTATACTCAACTGCCAGCATCATCCCAATCGGTCATTGAAGAAAACTATTATGATCATATAGTGATTTCGGTGAATCGTGCGCTAAACCTGGGATACCTGGTCAGCCTTGGCGATGTTGGGGAGCGCCTGGGTGAAGGTGAGCAGGTCTACTTCGGTCTCCAGGGAAGGCGACTGGTTCGTGATGGCAATGATAACGGGGGTCGTAATGGTGAAGGTGGCGGCCGCGGTGGCGATGAACGGGACAGGTGGTTGTGCTTTCACCTTGTTTTCCCGGTCACATTTATCATGCCGGACGGCACAGAAATCACCGTTGAAAGTGCAGATGGATTGTCTGCGATCCGTCAATGGTACCTCGACAACCCGGACTATCATGAACCGCCCTCGTTTGCGTATCCCATACAGGTGATCCTGCCCGACGGAACAATCCTTACCATTAACAGTGATGAAGAACTGCGTCGGCTTTTTGCACAACGGGAAAGGCGAGGTGGACGTAATCCTGAAGAAGCCTGTTTTGAGTTCGTGTACCCGATTACGTATCTCATGCCGGACAGCAGCGAGATCATTGTCGAGAGCGAAGACGGAATGGTTGCGATTCGGGAGTGGTATCAGGATCATCCGGGTGTAAGGATTCGTCCACGGCTTCAATATCCGGTTGATATCGAGTTTATTGAAGATGGTGCCATTGTCACTATCAATAATGACAGGCAGCTACGTCGTGCCTATGCAAGCTGCGGCGATGATGAAGGACCAGGACGTGATCCTGGAGACGCCTGTTTTGAGTTCGTGTACCCGATCACCTACATCATGCCGGACAGCAGCGAGATCATTGTCGAAAGTGAAGAAGGGATGATCGCGCTACGGGAATGGTATGCCGATCATCCGCGTGTGAGAATTCGTCCACGGCTTCAGTATCCCGTCGATATTGAATTTTTTGAAGATGGTAACATTGTCACTATCAATAATGACAGGCAGCTACGTCGTGCTTATGCGAGTTGCGAATAGGAACAGGAGTGAGAAAGTGGCTGAAACAGATTAGAATACAAACTGTTGCCATTATTCAGAGTTACGATTTCCCGGTGTGTTGTACGCCGGGATTTTTTATGACTGTTACAACACACATGACTGGTCAACAGTTGTTCTTATGAATCGTACAACCTGTTCCGTACATGTATACTGAATCCCATGCCCGGCGCCGGGTAATTGTTCAAACTGCCAGCCTAATGAATCCGACAACTCCTCTAAAGGATCGTCACCGAAGTAGACATCAAACTCCCCGACCATGATACTGACCGGAACAGAAATCTCTCCATAGCGAGGCGACAATTCTTCGAGAGCTGCATCGATGGCAATTATATCTTCCGCCATAACCTGTACAGCTTTGGGTCTTTGAGAAAGGAGGATTGTTTCACTCCAGTAATCATCAGGAATGACTTCCGGTGAGAATGTGCGCTTTGTAATTGGTACACGGGCGATTTTCCCAAACGGGACAGCAAGAGTATTCAATAACACATCCGATAAACCAGGAATAGTGGCGATGGGAAAGATAGAGTCAACGGCACGGTTTTGCGGCAAGATATACGGGGACAACAACACAAGGTCTGTTATTTCGCCTGGGTAGTAGATTACATACGAAATCGCAACAGCGGAACCCCAGGAATGCCCGACCATCACAAATTCTTCCAGACCAAGCTCGCTGATCGCAGCGTGCAGAAATTCAGCTTGCGCACGGGGATCTCCGCCCATGCCTGCGGGACGGTCGCTGTATCCATGGCCCGCCCGGTCAAACGCATACACATGGTACTCTGTCGCCAGTGAATCCATGATCGCGGTCTGGATCCACGCATAAGAGGTGGCCCCTACGCCATGTAACAGGACAAGTGGTGTATCATTGGACATCCCGGCTTCAAAATAATGCTGTTGACAATTATACACCTCGATATACCTTCCGGAATCGGGAAACGCCATTTCAGTACGGTCTACTTCCGCTTCCGAATACAGGTTCATTCCACCAACAACTCCGAGGATAACTGCAATTGATATCAGCCATTCCATCAAACGCCTTTTCCGTGATTTCATTTCATTGTATCCGTTGAGTGAGCCGTACGATATACTAACGTTGAACAAGAAAGTACTGTTCCAGCCAATCCGAATCTTTTTTGGTTTTCAGATTTCGAAATGTATTGGAAAGCGGAGGTAATTGCCAGTTATCACAAAAGAATCATGCCAGAAAGCTGTTCGCAGCCAGCTTCCCGGCATGATGGGAATAGTGATATAATTGAAATGATCGCTACAGTTTTAATTACTGATGCTTCGTACACAACGGATATAATTCTGGATACGGATCGCATCTCCCTGGGGACCGTGACCATACGGGTAATCAGCGGGATTTCCTGTTTTCGGGTCGCTACGCTGGGCTCCGGCGCCATGGACATCCTGCCAGCGGCTGAAATTCGAGTCATACCCCAAGGCTCGACCGAAACTGACATAGGAAGCATTTCCCCCGGCAATGTTGGACCAGTTCACGTGGGTTGTACTACTCCAGTAATACCCATAATCGCTTTCACCGCCTTCGTTGGTGATTTCAGTACACTGAAACGTTGGATCAATTGCTGCCGAACTGGAAGTACCCGGCGACCGGGTGTAATCAACAATACTCTGCAATTCTTTCACATCCGGTAAACGCCAGTCGGAGTACCCGGCAAATTCGAGATTCTCCGCATAGTCCAGCGCCTCTTCCCAGTTCATCGCTTCCTCGCTGTCATCCTGCATCCACATTAAACCGGTGGCGATATCGATAATGGTACCATCTCCGTTATCCATGAACTCATTGATGCCATAGCTTTCGTTTCCACGGACAAAAATGGCGTAAAATGTTTTTTCACTGTTGGTTCCGGGCATGGTGAGTCCGTATCCCTTGATTCGACCATCCGCGAAATTCACCCCGAACAACAGGTCGCCATCCACATAAAGAGTCGAGCTTGCATATTGGGAATCGATGATCCGTTCCCCTGAGTCGGTATCGCCGTATGCGTAATCGAAGTAGTCATCGGCAATAAAGGGAGTAAATGCGTCTGTGGACGTCCCTTCGTACCCGCTGGGATCAATTCCGTTAAAAAGAATCAGGGAATACAGTTCCTTGATGGTTGGCACACGCCAGTCATCGTAGCCTGCGAGGTCGAATGTTTCCGCTGCTGCCATGATTTCATCGTAGGTCATCTTATCTGAGGCGTCGATGGCGCCGTCACCATTCATATCAGTACTCTGCGACCACATCAAACCGGTCACCATATCTGTGACGGTGCCATCGCCATTGTCCACGTAGGACGGCTCATTCCCGGTATAACAAGCATCCTGTCCATAGAAGCTGTCACCATATGCAGGAGATGCTATTTCATCGCTGTTGTCGTAAAAAACAGACTGATTTGTGCTGACAATGGGGTATCCGCTGATATCTGGCAGGGTTCCGGAATCTCCATTCGATGAAACCGTATTGTCACTGCAACCAATCAGCAATGATAATGCAATTGTTGTACTAAACACGTGCTTATTTTGCATTTTATTCCCTTTCAATTTTTCTGGGTAAAAGTAACAGTAGTTACTTATCTCAAGTAATGGACGGTTGAAACGTACAGGGGTTTATTTGGAACAGAAATGATTACTGGAATTATAGAAAAGTGATGTCATTGTGAGTTGAATATTGTGACTATCGGCTACAGCAGGTCGTGTTATTTGATGGAAAACAGAACGTCACATTTAAAAAGATTCCGGGTAATTATTGTAAACACATTGGTAAACCATTGGTTGGAGTAGGATGTAAGGCGAGGTTAACTCTGATTGGTTTTAACGTAAGTATTTATTGTTTATCTTCATATTAACCATCCTGTTGAAAAATGATTGTATCTTATCACAGTTTTTCATCAAGTGTTTTCAGGGAGATAATTGGAAATATCTCTTTTTACTGAATCGATTCGGGAAGGATAAAATCTCAGAGACCGAAAAAGTGACTTCCCAGGACGAAGGGAGAGTGGGGAAAAATGACAGAAAAGACAGACAAGACAGACAAGAGCGAACTGGACATTATCAGTGACAAAAGTACATGGGCGATTGGCGGTACGACACTGATTGGTTTGGGTGTCGGATTTTTCTTTCTGCAGACGAATGTTTTTGCGTTTGTTGCCTGCCTGTTGATCGGTATCGGAGCAGGGTTGGTGATCACGGCGATCCTTTCCAAAATACGAGGGTAGAATGATTTTTTACCAGGGCAGGGAAATTGAAATCAAAGATGCGAAAAAGATGTTCCGGAAAAAGGGAGCATGTTCCCATACTCTGGCTTTCTTGATAAATCGTGAGTTAGGTCATGAAAAGCCAATGGAGGAACGTGCCCTGGACCCATTGGCCGGGGGGATTTACGCACAGGGATACCAATGCGGAATGTTATGGGGTTCCTCCCTCGCCGCCGGTGCAGAATCCTTTCGACGGTTTGAAGACAAAAATAAAGCCACCAGTATGGCAATCCGGGCGACTCAGGATGTCATGGAGTCATTCGTCAAGGAAACAGATAACATCGACTGCATGGACATCACCAGTTGCGACTGGAACAACAAGCTCAGTATGGCGAAATATTTCATTACCGGGAAGTTTTTATCCTGTTTCCGTCTGATCGATCGTTGGGCGAATGAAGCAATACGGACTGTGCTTGAAGGATTATCCGATAAAACTGATGAAATACGGCAACCGTGTGTCAGTTGCGCTTCACTTGTTGCAGAAAAGATGGGCGCTACGGAGGAACAACAGGTGATGGTCGCTGGATTCGCCGGAGGGATGGGCCTCAGCGGAAATGGTTGTGGAGCATTAAGCGCCGCCATGTGGATGAAAACCATCGGATGGGTAAAAGATCATGATGGCAAATCGGCATTTCAAAATGCACTCGCTGTAAAGACATATGAGACCTTCCAGAAAGCATCTGATTATAAAATGTTATGCAAAGAAATCACCGGGAAAACTTTCAAATCACTGGGAGATCATACGGACTACATCAATGAAGGTGGATGCAAAGAGCTGATGGATGTGCTCGTTGAATCGTAATGATCTCGGGTGGTAAAAGTATCTAGCAAGTAATGGGGGGACGGGTGCCCCGACCTGCTACTCAAGGTCGGGTGTCAGAAGTAGGTCAGTTTCGCCGAAACTGACTTTAGAGGCACTTTCATCGAAAGTGCGCATCCACTAGCGTTAACAAGAGGACTTCATGATCGCATACAGTGGCTCCGAACTCAATATAAAAGATGCACGTAAAGTTTTCATGAAATTGGGCGCTTGTTCCAGTGCGCTGTATTTCCTGCTGGAACGTGGGTTCGACCGTGAACGGGATACGGACGCGCGTGCCGTGGAACCATTGGCGGGCGGTATTCTTCGGAAAGGATACCAATGCGGTATGCTCTGGGGATCGGCCATGTCCGCTGGCGCGGAATCTTACCGCAGGTATGGCAACACAGACGAGGCGATCGGGTATGCCATCCATGCAACACAGAAGATCACAAACCATTTTATAACACGTATGGAAAGCGTAGACTGTATCGATATCACCGGCACCGACTGGAACAACAAACTCAGTTCGCTAAAATTCATGCTGACCGGGAAAATGTTCCACTGTTTTTCCATGGTGAAATCATGGCCGCCAGATGCATTCCAGGCGATTCTTGATACACTCCCGGACAAAGATTCGGAGCCGGAGAAACCGTTTGCCACTCCCTGCATGAGCTGCGCATCCGAAGTCGCCAGACGGATGGGCGCCAGCGACGAAGAAATTGTGACTGTCGCCGGGTTTGCCGGAGGGATCGGATTGAGTGGCAACGCCTGCGGCGCTCTTGGCGCTGCCTTGTGGATCAAGACACTCGCCTACTGCCGTAACAATGGAAAAAACACACTGCAAAATCCGGAGATGGAAGCAACCGTCGAGGCCTTCCTGAAAGCATCCGATTACAATTTCCTGTGCAGGGATATCACAGGCAAAGAGTTTAAATCTGTTGAAGATCATACAGATTATATTCAGGAAGGTGGATGTGAAATAATAGAAGATTTAATCTTAAGTAATGCCCCTGATTAAAATTTGTGAAAACCCTTTATAATTTGCTCAAAAACTTCAATAATAGCTCTTTAACTGTTCAATCATCTTCTTTATTACTCAAACTAAATTCAATCCGATCTTGAAATTTTATTTGATGACATATGGATCGTAATCAAAAGCGCCACCAGGCTCCATGGGATGTTTTCCGGAAATGGAAGCATGAAGGTATTGCGGCGATATGTGAGCACTCGGAGTTCTGGGTATCTCCACAGTTGATGAACTTGATGATGTCGGTTGTGATGCCACCTGTCGCTGGCTGCTGTTCAGCCGTGCCATCTGATTTATTGCGGGAGTATAATCCGGTGCCAATTGTAATGCGATTCGAACATGTCTTCTGCTTTCATCATATTGGTGTAGATTGTATAATGCGACTGACATCAGGTAATGATCCTGTTCATTTTCCAATTTGTGCGACCTGGCATTACTCAGCATTCTTGCCGCTTCATCATTTCGTCCCTTGTAACTTGCGTGTATTGAGAGCTTGAGGTAAAGCTCTGCTTTGTTTTTCGCATTACGGTCCAGCGCCATTCGCATCATGGATTCCGCTTTGGAGTGATCATTTTCTTGGAAGAAATAATACAAGGAAAGTAAGTAAGGGATATGCCCTAATTCGGGAGCGGCCGTAAGCCCTTTTTCGAGGTAATTGGTAATATCATGAAAACGCTTAAGTTGCACCAGGGAGATATAAAATGATTCCCAGAATAACGGTGAATGGACAATTTCATTGTCAAAAATCACCTGCGAAAACAATTCGGCGGCTTTTTCATATTCGTCATTGCGGGAGAGAAAATCTGCATACCATGCCCGGATGTTGATTCCGGTGGGGTGTATTTTACGGAGTATTTCATATTCCCTTTTTGCATCTGCAATCCTCTCCAACCCAAAAAACGTCATTGCTTTTCGAAAACGCAGATTCAAATCTCCCGGATATTTTTCCAATACCGGTTCAACAAGGGCGAGTGCTTCAGGAAATCTCAATTTATCAATTAACGCGTCGATCTCATCCAACAACGGCAGTAATTCAGGGTCTGGCATCTTGAGAGCTTGCTGCAAATATGCTATCTCATCTTCACCCAATCCAGTTATGTCTTTCGTAGATTGAGCTGTTACTGGCGCTGGTTCTGGTTGAAATGTTCCTGTTGCGGGAATTGCCTGTTTTGTTTTTTTTAATTCGGCTCTCTCTGAAATTTGTGTTCGCTGATATACAGTCTCCACTTCAGTTCTGCTGGTTTTCTCATGATTAATGAATGTTACAAGCAGATAGAAAAAAGGGATTGTCCAGAATAAAAATGCCAGGAGCAGGTATTTTTCTTCACTCCTGTCAAGTTTATACGCTAATAATGAGCAGGTAATCATGTTCACGAGGACACTTGACAACCCGGAGAATACGAAAAACAGCCCGCCATTAGAAAAAGCAGCTAATACAACCAGGATCATCATGATGAAATTCAAGACTATGGCAAAAACCATTTCTCCCTCTTTCCAGTTCGTTATTTCATTTTGAAAAAGTTTATCTGTAAATGGTTCAGGAGAGTTTCACTTATGCGATTCGCAATTATTCATAGAATTTTTATCGATGGAACTGTAAGACCATTCTATACTATAAACAGGTACCTTAAGATAAACAATGATTTGAAATTAATCATAACATCCTGGAAAACAATAATAAAATGTTTACGTTCATTGATCGATATAGAGTACTTTGTTCATGGTAGTCGCACGTTGGTAAAATGTATTGTAACTGAAGGCAATTAGTAAGCGGTTAGATATTATTATTTTATGTATACACTTTTTGAATAGTCGCGTATAATTTTTCTCAACGGGCTGTGTGACCTGTAATTGTCCTACCATATAATTGTACAAGATTCTATTGGATGACATGTTGATCGTCCATACCTTTGTGACTTGAACATCAACAGCACACTATGCGCCATCGCAGACTGTTATAAAGGGATCGAAAGCACCTCAGATTACTGAATGGATAATACCTGATGAAAAACCTTCCGAAGTACATAAAGATACCATTGGTTTTAGTGGCAATCCTAATAGTCCAGTTTCTGGTGCATGTGATTTTTCTGAAGCCGTACATCTCCACATGGGGCGCCACGGACGAAGAAGTCGCCATTACTCTACCCGGCGACAGCCTCGCTCCAACAATCATTTCCACACGTGCGATCACCATAGATGCCCCCAGAGAAGAGGTCTGGTTGTGGATGATCCAGTTAGGTGCGGATCGTGGCGGTTTCTTCAGTTACACATTGCTGGAACACATGTTGGGATATGTGGAACGGGAGGTAGATGAGATCATCCCCGAATTTCACGACATGGAAGTGGGACGGAGGATTCCTGCGACTTTAAATCCGTCGGGAGGGATCATCGATTATTGTTTTGAGGTAGTGTATGTTGATCCGGGAAAAGCGTTTGTCGTGGATAACTGGGGTACTGTCTTTTTAAGCGAATTGAACCCGGAGCAAACACGCCTGGTTATTCGTACGAATGACTTCGAAGAGAATACCCTGGGAAGTTTGATTGACAGGATCACCGGAATGCCGGAGCATTATATCATGGAACGGCGGATGATGATGGGGATTAAGGAACGGACGGAAGCAGGTCCGAATGTTCCATTGTCCAGTGTCGCCGACAACATCTGGATGCTGGGATTATTCCTGTCCGCGGTATTGATCTTCATCCGGGTGTTGTTGAGCCGCGAACTATCCTGTGATATTGTCAACCTTGTTCTCGGTGTTCTGTTTCTGTTCCCATTGATGGTGTTGCCGCCAGTTCCCTTGTATTCAGTGCTCATGCTCATCATCGCATCCGTGACTCTTGCAGGTATGATCTATCGGAATCATTCGAAAGTTACAACGACTACGGTATTGTAGAAGGCCGCCTGTGTTCACTTTCCCATCTGTCTCATTGATTTCATGGAAATCTGACAGATTAAAAACCGGAACTAATTCTTGAGAGGAATCAGAGAAAAAAAGTAAAATAGCCTTGGCATTTTCAAAGTTGGTGGATCATTTCACTTGATTCGACAGGAGTCCTGTCTTATTCTTTGGCGGTAAAATTTTGCCAATTATCATATTGCGTGTTACGTTGTGACGACTTCTCAGAACAGGGGAAAAGGAGAGGGCATGGGACGGTATTTACTGTTAACGGTTTTGTTGTTCGGTTTGCTTTTTATAGCCGCTTGTTCGGACGATGATTCCGATTCGTTTGATGTTGCTGATTGTACGATTGCGGAAGATGAGACTGTTTCTTCGCATGCGGGATGTGTCGTCGAATTCAACAAGATGGTTGACGTTGAGAGTTTTGACGGAATCAATGTCGAAGAACAGGGACCATTCTGGTTCATAGGTAGTTCCCGGTATATCTTCCTGGATGAACGAGGTATCAGCTTCTGGTATTTACCTTCACGGAAATCGATCCTCTTTGTGGGTGAAACGACCATGGAAGAACCTTATGGTACAGGCGACGGTTTCGTTCTGGAGCCTGGATCGCACCGGCTGATAATTCTCCCCGGACTGGAAGATGTTGACGGCAATTCGCTCGCGGATACCTTCCGGGTACATTTTACTGTCGATGAATCCCTCACATCCTTTAGTGCATTCCCGAATCCCATGATTGCCGAGTTTGCAACCGAAGGACAAATACAGATCCTTCCGCAGGCTGAGTACACTGCTATCAAGATATACGATTTTAACAATATTCTGGTACGCGAATTGGGGTTCCCATCGATTGGTATCTGGGACATGAAGGATGAGAATTCATCGTATGTATCTACCGGCGCCTACCGTTTTTCAATATCTACTGGCGAAGGAACGTTTGAAGACGGATGGATGGTGATAACCGCAACTCCATAACGCAAAGATTTTCAGATTCACAAGTAGAATCAATTTCGATAATCACTCGTAGCCATTTTTCTTACCGACGAAGAAAACTTGAGATACCGGGGCTGATCACGTATACTGTTTGAGTGAAAAAGTTGTGGTTAGTCCCGGTGAAGTCCCTCGATCAGGTTCCATTGTTACCTGCATTTTTCTGCCATAGCGGCTAATCGTAGTAGACAATTCAGATAATCGGAAGCTTCCCAAAGGAGCAACGATGATTCCGGAACATCATTCCTCGCGTATCGAACTCAGCGAATCCGCTTTACAGAATAATCTCCGTTTTTTGCACCGGACACTTGGAAAAAATGTCAAAATTTCATCCGTGATCAAGGGGAATGCTTACGGACATGGCATCCCGGTTTACGTACCCCTGGCAGAAAAATGCGGAGTGGACCATTTCAGTGTGTTTTCCGCAGCAGAAGCGCACCTGGTTCTGAGAAGCCGCACGAAGGACAGCCATATCATGATCATGGGTGATCTGCATCCTGGTGAATACGACTGGGCGATCACCAACGGTATATCCTTTTATGTATACAACCTCGACCAGCTTCGATCCGCCTTGCAGGTTGCCACGGAAATCAGACAATCTGCGCTGATCCATCTGGAATTGGAAACGGGTATGAACCGGATAGGGTTGGAACCCGCTGAGCTGAAGGAAGCGGTGCAAATTGTTCAACAAAATCCATCCAGGGTAAAAGTAGTCGGGGTAAGTTCACATTATGCCGGGGCGGAAAATGTGAGTAATTATCTTCGGGTACAGAACCAGCTTAAATCCTACAATGATCAATGCGAATGGATTGAAACCCTGGGGATTCACGGTTTTATTCGTCATACGGCTTCTTCCTCGGCTGCTCTTACCTATCCGGAAACACGGATGGGCATGGTCCGTATCGGAATCGCGCAGTATGGATTCTGGCCCACTCAAGAGGTCAGGATGCACTATTTCCTGAATACGGGAAAGGATATCAACAAGCGTATGGTCGATCCACTGAAACGTATTCTCACCTGGAAAAGCAGGATAATCAATATCAAGGAAGTGGGACCGGGAGAATTTGTCGGGTATGGAAATGCTTACCTGACTACGAGAAAACAACAGATCGCCGCTGTGCCGGTCGGCTATTACCACGGTTTCGCGCGTAATCTGAGCAACCTCGGACGTGTTCTGGTCAATGGCAAACGTGCTGCTGTGGTCGGTGTGGTGAACATGAACATGATGCTGATCAATGTCACCGATATCAAGACCGTTCAATCAGGCGATGAGGTTGTCATTATCGGGAAACAGGGGAAACTGCAGATTACCGTCGCTTCCTTCAGCGACATGACAAACCATTTGAATTATGAGATCCTGGTACGTTTGCCCGAAGGAATTCCACGGGTAGTGGTATCCTGAATTACGCTGCAGACGATTTGGATTTTCTTGCAGCGATCAGGGAAACGATCCCTGTCGGTAAAAGAATGGTCCATTGGGCGAGAAATTCGCCATAGAACAAACTCATTACTCCGAAAATAATCGCGAATGCAGTATAAAGTGATCCCGAAAACAGACCGAAAAATCTGGCGAATGATTTTTTCGGATCAAATATGAGAACTGAATAGAGAATTGTCGTACTGAATAAAAACACCGTAATCATATGCCAGCATGCATGAAAAATGCCTTTCAGAAGGGCGTCGTACTCCATGG
Organism: bacterium; assembly: GCA_963674515.2. GTDB lineage: Bacteria > Electryoneota > Electryoneia > Electryoneales > Electryoneaceae. The sequence goes on along the minus strand of CAXXQY010000008.1, from coordinate 10,294 downwards.
CAAGCATGGGATTCACAAATTCCAGTTGCCCCATGATCGTATGGATAAGTGCAGTACCCAGATTAAATAATGCTGCGGTCAGCCAAAGCCATCTCATATGTCGTTCCTCGACTGAATACCAATGATTGTTTTCAATAAAATAGAATTGGGTTACGAAAAGAAACGGTACTATTATCAGCGAAAGCGTAGAACCCCATTACATTTGCCAGTCCAAACAAAAGTATACAGTATTCCGTGAAACTACAACTGTATCTGCAATTGCATGTAAACATTTCTTCCCGGTTCATATAAAGGAGACATCGTGGCCTGATTTTTATATGAACGGTTCAGGTGCTCCCGGTATTGCTCATCAAAAAGGTTTTGCACACCGGTAACGATCTCCACGTTGTCGGTAAGGTTAAATCCTGCAATCAGGGAGAACACATTGTAGCCATCCGTTTCCTGTTCACCAAAAACCGTGGATGTGCGTTGTTGTTCAGCCACATGACGTCCCTGGATAGTCACCCATGAGTGGTCAAGGAATGAAGGCATGTATTGGATGCTCCATCGCCCCTCGAATGGCGGAATTTCAGGAAGGGGTTCATCACGGCTGATGTCCTGTGCCCGGATATAGGCAAGACTTGTTTGAATTTCCCAATTCCTGGATGGTTGCACAACAATGTTCCATTCGAAACCATATTTTGATGCTTCATCGATGTTGACAAACCGTTTGGTGAAAAGTGGTTCCATGCAGGGGAGGTACAAGCGTGGCATATCCGGATCAACCTGTGCAGAAATGTAGTCTGTCAGGTAGGCTGCATACGTTGAAATCCTTGTCTGGAAAAAGTCGTTTTCCATGGCGAGAGCGATGTCCATTTGCAGGTTATGCTCGGGGTTAAGGTCCGGTGTGCCGAAGTATTCATACACGTCCTGTCCTACAGTGAGATGATTAATGTACAACTCGGTCAAACTGGGGAACCGTGAACCATATCCGCCTGATAACTGCAGGAATGCTCTTTCGGACAGTTGATGAGATAGTGAAGCAGACATCGAAAACGCAGAAGCGGTATTCTCAAGGTCATCGCCATACGTATCAAGAAACTGTATAGCGGGGGCGTCAACATCGGCATGGAACAGGTCGAACCGTGTTGAGAGTGAAAACATTGATTGTCCGAAAATCCTGTTTTGCCATTCAGCAAAAATACCTGTTGCCAGGGAAGCGGAATGTTGCCAGACTGCATCGGTAAAATGTGCAGGTGGATCAAGAACCTGTCCGTTGCAGGGATTAATATATACGATCCGGTTTCGTGATCCTCTTTTAGTGATATAGTCGGCGTCAGCACCCAGGAAAAGCACTCCAGATGGCAACCCGGTCCACAGGGTTTCAAAACGTCCCCCCCATGTATTGGTTGCTGTCGCTGCGATGGCATCAACCATTGTGTAATTGGGGCGTTCATGATTGTCCATTTCATGATCAACAAAACTGCCGTAACCGGTAAGTTCAAAATATTGAATATTGTTTCGAGGATAATTTTTCCGGACTGTCACCTGTGAAAAGGTTGCATTGTCTTTACGGGCATCCATGGGAAGACCGGCATAATCAATATCTTGAGCAAACGATTGCCTGAACATCACATCAACGGCAATGTCGGAACCGGGAAGCATGGAACCGAGGACGGTGTAATCATAGACCGAGAACTCGGAAGGAACTTCATTTCCTTCGCCATCCTGGTAATTCTCATAATGTTTCAATCCACCGGAAAGACGGATCCCATAATCATCGGTTACATTCTGTAATGAAAGATGATAGTTTTGACCGTGGCTATTGCTCTCATATCGTAGCGTACTTGATGCATGGAATCCGTTGGAAATACTGCCTGGTTGAGGACGATCCAAATCGAGGTTGAGCATACCTCCAAGAGTAGAACCGTAACGCAATGAATAAGGGCCGGAAACGACCTGGATGGTGTGCAGATCTTCAGGACGAATTTGAGTGGTGATCGGGTCCATACGGTTGGGGCAAGCACATTCGAGATACCCGGCGCCATCCACCTGGATCAGCAATTGTTCTCTTTTGAAGCCGCGAATAACAGGATCGGAACCGTAAACACCCTTGCGTATGATGCCGAACCCCGGTGTTTCCGCGAAAACATCCGCTACATCGGTGGGCAGATTTTCCTGTAGACGGAATCCCGATATCCCCTGGATTAAAGTTGAAATGGATGGATGACTATGAAATGTGATTGTTTCCATGGAAATTGGCTTACGTTCAAGTGAGATTTCCATGGATTCATCTTGATCGACCATCACAGTCAACGGGTAGTAGTCAATCCTGTGAACCGCTATTTCATATGTGTGGTTTTCACCGATAAATGATAATTCAAAGTGCCCATTAATATCTGTGAAAGTGAATTCACTCGTTGGCAGTAAATAGATTGCCGCCGATGGAACTGGAACAGAAGTATATGCATCCAGCACAACTCCAGAAATGGAAAACGATTGTGACGAATAACAGCTTGGAATAACCAGGAGCATAAGGAGAAATGAAGTTGCTGCCTTTTTCATGATATTTCCCATCCGTTTATAAATCTTACAAATAGGTATGTTCAAACAATGTATTCCGAGAAAGAAACTATTTCAAAGTGTACGGTAAAATGATTTATCGTGTTGCATTTGTATCAACGGTCAAGGAAGGTTCTGAACTAATCAATAAGAAATTGAGAAAACAAAATGTACTTGATAATGGCATTCTGAACAGAGTGATCTAATGTTTTTCTGGAATACTTTGCTCCTGGTCGGTCTCTGGTGTTCCCTGCAAATGGATATCCAGGATTTTCATTCCAGCAGCGTAATCCACATCTTTAATTTCACGGATTGCCAACAATTTTTCCACCAGCTTTTTCATCTTTTCTACTTGAGTCGGAATTTTCGGGAGTTGTTCTCGCCAATCTGCTTCGGACACAGTCTTCAATTCGGTAAGGTTATAAATGTTTTCGATCACGCAGAGTGGAGTATTGAATTCATGCGCGACAGTGGCCGCCAGTTTGTTGGCCGTTCGTAGCATACTCGCTTCGAGCTCCAACGCATGACGTTCTTCATTCATCATCTGCAGATAAAAGTTCTTCCGCGTTGAGTATTCCAGGAGGTACCCCATGATCATGCCTATACAATTGGCTGTAAAGAGAAAGAAATTATTATTGATCAGGAGGGTAACAGATGTATCTACAAGATAAAGAGCTGCAAAATTATAAAAAACAAAGATCATCCAGCTTGTAATGCATGCATAAATGAACCTGAGTTTTGTGATGGCATAGACGAACATTGTAACAAGGATCAGGCCGGCATAATATGTGTAATTTGCCGGTGATGGAGCGACCATAGTCATATATATAATCCCTAAACCGGCGACAAGAACAAATGCAGCAACTCCGATTTGGATCCAGGGGAGAAAACGTTTCAGATACGAAAGAGCAAGCACGATCAAGCCTGTGGGTATCATGAAAAAGAACCTGATCGCCCATAAAGTATTTCTCATTTCAGGTACAAACAGATGATCAAGAATTGCGAACATCGCAATGAAAAAGGCTCCAGCCAGGATACCAAACCTGAGAAGCGGCAGTGAAGTACTGTTGTAATCGGCGATAAATCTTTGTTCCAGGTGTGCGGAATGCCCTGTGAACGATAAAGTAAAACGATTCATCCTGATCGGATTTTCTTCCTCCGATAACATGGAAGACATTTCCTGGTAGATTATACTTTTCGATTGATCATTCTGCTGATCCATTGTACCTCCTTCGCGATACTGGTCAGAATCGATACTGCAAATGAATTGTATACTCCAGAGAGATACTCTATACCATACCTGCGGATACACAGTTTAGATAAAACAACTAACGATAAAGCGGATAATTCCATGCAGGTTGTATGAGAAAATAGTATGGAAATTAAATATTAGCAATGAGATATGATGCGGAAGATTTTTTATTCAAAAATGCTGTGAAAAAAACTGGTAACTGGAGTCTCCAGATAGTATTTCAGGTGAAAAACAGGATTCAAAACGTTCAAAAATTGTTGTTTTTATTTTATGTGCAGAACTTTTTGTCTTAAGTTGTAATAAGAGGCCACTATATACCTGATAGATTCAACGACGGATAACGTTAAGGAAAAAACCGGTTACTTTCTGTACTTATTGATTTATATGTCAGCTCTCAACTGAATTTCTACCAGGGATACAGTATTGTAAAAGTATTGTAAAACAAAACAATAGCATTAAACGTTCATTTATTCAGCTTGATCTACTATATACAAAATAATTGTGCAGGAGGTGTCCAAATGGAGATGATATTCGATAACACTGGCACACCTGACGGGCTTGAAACGAGTATAAAGCAGTGCTTGAGTGATTACAACGCAACAGGCGTCCTGATTTTTGCCTGCGATGCGAATGGTTTTACCCCTGCCAATATCGATCCGATCCTGACGAAAATCCCTGTTCCTGCCCTTGGTGGTATATTTCCCGCCATTTTTCAAGGTACAAAGTTGCATGAAAAAGGAACAATGGTTGTGGCTTTGCCTTCAGAACCCGGAATTCAGGTAATTGATGGATTAAGCAGTGATTGTGATGATTTTGATGATTCTCTGGATGAAAGCCTGATCGGTGATGCTGGGAAAACGATGTTTGTGATTGCCGATGCCATGGCGACCAGGGTCAGCACATTGCTTTCTTCCCTCTTTAACGTGTTTGGATTAGGTGTGAATTACCTGGGGGGATGTGCCGGATCATTCTCAATAGAAGCGAAACCATGTGTTTTGACAAACCGCGGTCTTCTCGGTGATGTGGCTGTGTTGGGTGTGTTACCTGTAGTGAGTGGGATTGGAGTGAGCCATGGCATGAAATCTGTCAGTGGTCCACATAAAATCACCAGTGTCCGTCAGAACACAATCTGTACACTGGATTGGAAACCAGCCAAAGACAGGTTTATCGAAATTGTAAATGAGATCGAACCGTTAACGAAAGGCAGGGATACTTTTCCGGTCAGCAAGGAATTCTGCATTGCAGTCAACCGTATTGGTGATGAAAAAGTCGTGCGTGAATTGATCAAGGCGTATCCCGATGGTTCCATACTATTCTATCCGGAAGTGAAAGAGGGTGACTTTGTCGATGTTATGCGAGCGTCAGCGCAATCGACAATTCAGGCTGCACAGACAGCATTAAAACGTGCAAAGGAAGCCTATCGGGGCGAAAAACCATATAAAAGTGTTTTTTGTTTTGACTGTGCCGGACGGTGGAAATTCCTGGGCGAGAAGTTTGATGGTGAACTGGAGGCAGTTCAAGATACTGCTTGTGAAGTCCTGGGCGCTATCACTATGGGAGAAATTGCGAATAGCGGCTATGACTTTCTTGAATATTACAATAGAACCTGCGTGATCGGGGTTCTGGAGGAATAAAACGTGCTATCAATTCAGGAACAGACACAGATATTGTATGAAATCGCAATGGATATCGGCGGAAGTACAGATATCCAGGTAATGCTGAAACGTTCTGTCCAGACGATTTTACGAAAACTGAATGGTCTTGGTTGTGTGGTTTTCGCAGACCGTAAAAGAAATGAGACCCCGTTTCTCGAAGAAATCTTTATGATGCCTCGAAATCTGCGAAGAAATCCCATTTACCGAAAGATTGCAGATACTGTCATCCCACACGATCCTCCAGGTCGTGGCAGAACCGATTGGGGTGAACCGGAATGTCTTCCAATAGATAATGTTTTCGAATATGTGTTTGATCTGGAAGGATATGGCGCCCTTGTTCTGCTAGTTGGCACTCCAGTAGAAACTACATTCATTCAGTCTCTCAAACCGCTGCTGCAAAAGCTGGCTGAAACGTGTATAGCGTGCGAGAACACTACAGCCCTCGAAAAAAACCGGAAGAACCTCCAAATAACTCTCGATTCAATCGGTGATGCTGTCATTGCGACGGATGCTTCCGGCAATATCACATGGATGAATCCAGTGGCAGAAAAGCTAACGGGATGGACTGAGAAAGAAAGCCGTAGTAAACCGCTTGAAACAGTATTTCATATCATTAATACAATCACAAGGGAAAAAGTAGAAAACCCGGTTCACCAGGTGCTTGAAAAGGGTGAAAAAATCGGTCTGGCAAATCACACTACCCTGATCGCAAAAAATGGACTTGAATTCCAGGTTGCCGATTCTGCGTCTCCAATAAAAAATGAAAAAGGTGTGATCCTGGGAGTTGTTCTGGTCTTTCGTGATGTTACCGACGATTATGCAATACGAATGGCATTGCAAAAAAGTGAAAAACGCTTCCGAACAACTATCGAGTCAACGCCACTTGGTATTCATTTTTACCAGCTCACTCATGATGATCAACTCATTTTCACAGGCGCTAATCCTGTAGCAGATACCATTTTAGGTATCGATAATTCTATTTTTGTCGGGAAAACCATTGAAGAAGCGTTCCCACCATTAGCAGCAACCGAAATACCGGATCAATACAGGAAAGTCGCAAAAACCGGCGAATCATGGCGTACCGAACAGGTTGAGTACGATGAGGGTGTCATCAGAGGGGCTTATGATGTCATTGCATATCAGACGGAACAAAATAAAATGGTCGCCATGTTCGCAGATATTACGGAACGGAAGCGATCTGAAATAAAATTACAGGAAAGTGAAGAAAACCTGAAGATTACGCTTGACTCAATCGGAGATGCTGTAGTTGCAACGGATATTCGAGGGAACATCATCAGGATGAACCTTGTGGCGGAAGAACTCACCGGATGGTCTCTGGAGCAGGGCGTCAGGTCAGCCAATTGAAAACGTATTAAAGATTTATAATCTGGAAACAAGAGAACCAGTCACAAGTCCGGTCAGGATAATTCTTGAATCAGGAAAGGATGCTGGATTTGCCAAAGATGCTCTTCTTGTAGCAAAAGACGGAAAAGAGTACCTTATTGGAGATTCGGCGGCTCCCATTCTTGATACGAATGATATGATCATCGGAGTTGTCCTCGTTTTCCGTGATCAAACCGAAGAACAACTGAACAGAAACCTGCTGAATGTGCGCTTGTCCCTCATAGAATATGCTTCAGACCATACCCTTGAAGAGCTGCTGGTCCAATCATTGAACCACGTGGAAGGATTTGTAAAAAGTTCGATCAGTTTTTACCATTTCGTAGAGGCAGATCAGGAAACACTTACTCTCCAGCAATGGTCGACCCGTACTCTCAAAGAATTCTGTAAAGCAGAAGGCAGAGGTTTGCATTATAGTATCAGCGAAGCAGGTGTATGGGTGGATTGTGTCCACACTCGAAAGGCAGTGATCCATAATGATTATGAATCTCTACAAAATAAAAAAGGTATGCCGGAAGGACATGCGGAGGTTGTTCGCGAATTGGTAGTGCCGGTGATCAGGGAGGGCGATGTTGTCGCAATCCTCGGAGTGGGGAATAAAAAAACAGACTATACAGAGAGAGATGTTAACGTAGTTGAATACCTCGCGGATGTAACCTGGGAAATCATACAGCAGAAGCGGGCGGAAGAAGCAGTCCGGAAAAGTGAGGAGAAATACAGAACACTTTTTGAAACTATGACCCAGGGGGTTGTCTACCATGATAAAAATGGCGGAATAATCAGTACAAATCAAGCCGCAGAAAGGATACTGGGGCTTACTCACGATCAGTTGGTTGGTCGAACATCCATGGATCCACGATGGCGGGCGATCCATGAGGATGGTTCAGATTTTTCAGGCGAATCACATCCTTCAACCATAGCGTCACAGACAGGTGAAACGATAAATAATGCTGTGATGGGCGTATTTGTTCCCGAGAGTAATGAATACCGTTGGATAAATGTAAATGCCGTTCCGCAATTCCATCCTGACGAAGATCCTCCTTACCCAGTATACACAACCTTCGAAGATATAACTGAGCAGAAAAAGGCAAGAGAAGTCCTTCTGGAAAGCGAGGAACGATTACGAACGACATTTAATGCTATCAATGATGCTGTATTTCTTCATCCATTAATGGAGGAAGGATTCGATTACTTTGTCGAAGTGAATGAGACTGCATGCGAACGTTATGGGTATACACGGGAAGAGTTTCTGAAAATAAAAGCTCCCGTTATTTCGAAAAAAAGAAGACGCAAATGCACATGCAAAACGATCACACAGGAAAGGTTTAAAAGACTCACGGAAAATGATTTTCGAAGCAACACATGTGACAAAATCAGGCAAAGAGTTTCCTGTTGAAATCAACTCATCAGTGATCGAATTGGATGGAAGATTAATGATCCTCGCGGTTGTCAGGGATATATCGACTAGAAAACAGGCAGAAGAACAGTTGCGGGAAACAAATGAAAGACTGCATATCCTTTTTGATCAGGCAGCAGATGCAATCTATGTCAGTGATTCTGAAGGTTGTTTTAATCCAGGTAAACAGGCAGGCTTGTGAATCAACTGGGTATACTGAAGAAGAATTGCTTTCAATGAAAATTACGGAAGTTGATGCAGTGAATGTACGGCAAGATATGGTTATGGCACAAATCGAAGCATTAGCAAAAGAGAAAGCACTGACCCTGGAATCATATCATAAAAGAAAAGACAGTTCGGTTTATCCTGTTGAGATAAAGGTTTCAATGTTGAAGAGTCGAAATGGAACTGCGATTCTTGGAATCGCTCGAGACATTACAGAAAGAAAAGCTGCTGAGGAAGAACTTCGGAAAGCACGCGAGATGCTGGAAGCGGCAGTGGCGCAATCGCCATCCGGGATTCTGATCGCTGATGCACCAAATGTCAATATCCGCATCGCAAACGAGGCAGCGTTTTGTATCAGGGGTGGTAATAAAAAAGTACTGACCGGTATTGATGTACAGGAACATGCTGACAGATGGCAAACTTTCAGGTCTGATGGATCGCCATATCCTCCGGAAGAGTTACCGCTCTCGAGGGCTGTCCTCAAAAGGGGAAACAGTCCAGGGAGAAGAAATTATCATTCTTGATCAGGCAGAGAAAAAACGATGGGTGAGCGCAAATGCAGCACCTATTCGAGATGCTGATGGAAAAGTTGCTGCCGGTATCGTGAATTTTTCACGATATTTCGGAACGAAAGCCATGCTGAACAGGCGCTCAAAGAAAGCGAAAAACGATTCCGGTCTGTGATTGAACAATCGAGTGATGCTATTTACATCATTTATCATAACAGGTTTGATCTTGTAAATCCAAGGTTTTATAGAGTTGACCGGAGCAACGGAAGAAGAGCTGAAAGCGGTTGAGTAGTGATTCACTTGATTTGATCGCTCCGGAAGACAGGGAAATGATCAAAGAGCGGTGAACAGATATGGGATCGGGGTGAAAAAACCGTCAAGTGTCTACGAGTTTACCTTACATAACAAGAACGGTGATAACCGAAGAGTACAGGCGTCTGTCAGGGAGATCGATTACCGAGAAGGAAAGGCGATTCTTGGTTTCCTGAGGGATATCAGTGAACAGAAGGCGCTTGAGGAACAACTGCGGCAGGTCCAGAAGATTGAATCTATTGGACAGCTCGCCGGAGGAATCGCACACGATTTCAATAATCTGCTTACCCCTATTATCGGCAATACCGAATTGGCAATGATGGACCTGGATGAAACCAATCCGCTCTATGATGATTTAAGCGAGATTCATGAAACAGCCAACCGGGCCAGTGAATTAACTCGACAGTTGCTTGCATTCAGCCGAAAACAGGTGCTTGATGTCAAAGTTGTCAACCTGAACACGTTAATAGAGAATTTCCAGCGAATTCTGCGTCGGACAATTCGAGAAGACGTGAAAATCCTGGTTAATTTAAATGCGTCGATTGGAATGGTGAAGGTGGATGTTTCACAAATTGAACAAATCCTTATGAACCTTGCTGTGAATTCACAAGATGCAATGCCTCATGGTGGTGCGATAACCATCGAGACGGACGCTGTGGAGCTGGACCAGGAATACACAAACAGTCATGCAGGAGTTAAACCCGGTGAATATGTCATGATGTCCGTCTGTGATACCGGGGACGGGTATGGATGAAGAGACCGTCCAGAAGATATTCGATCCATTCTTCACAACAAAAGAGATCGGGAAAGGAACCGGATTGGGGTTGTCGACAGTGCACGGGATTGTTTCGCAGCATAAGGGGCATATTTGTGTCTATAGCGAAATAGATCATGGTACATGCGTAAAGCTGTATCTACCGGTAGTGGAAAGCGATCGAGAAAGCCGACCGTACGCTGATGATGACCGTAACGAATATTATGGTTCCGGTACGATTCTGGTTGT
>CAXXQY010000007.1:0-418436 GCA_963674515.2 bacterium | reverse complement strand
GTAATGAAATCCGTCCCGGCATGCTCTGGCCGGAACGGACGTGTGGATGGTGACTACGACACTCCGGAACAATGGGACAGGCTTGCAGAACTGCTTGCATCCGCCCGCAGTGGGATACTGTGAAGGGCTGAATGATCCTTCCCGCACACAGATCATGATCCACTTCGACAACGGCGCCAACAACGGGATGTGCCGTTACTTTTTTGATAATCTCACGGAACGGAACGTGGAGTATGATCTGATCGGATTGTCGTTTTACCCACGGTGGCATGGCACCTTCGATTCGCTCGAAGTAAATCTTGCGGATTTAAGCGAACGTTACGACAAGGATGTTATTGTCGTGGAAACCGCTTATCCATGGACACTGGAATGGAACGATGACACCGGGAATATCTGGGGTAGCGAGGGAAGATTTGCATGACGGTTACCCGGCGACGGTGGATGGGCAGGTGGCTTTTTTCAGGGATTTGCGGCGTATCGTGACGGAAGTCCCCAATGGACGCGGCGTCGGGTTGTATTACTGGGAACCGGCATGGATCACGGCAGGCGAACATGGTTCCCCACTGGGAAAATGTGGCGTTGTTCGATTTTGAAGGAAATACGCTCCCCGCGATGGATGTGTTTACGGGAAGGGAATAATTCGGATTCACAAAAGACATGACTTCTTGCGATGAAACCCTGAAGGGCAGGACGGGCGTCCCTGCCCGCCGTAGCGGATCGAAGATGCGCTTCAAACTGTTGACAATGTTTCTATTGAATGCTGCTTACGCGTCATTGGCGGGCAGGGACGCCCGCTCTACCCCTATGGGGGAAGTATCTGGGAATAAAAAAAGTGATATCCGAGGACAATGCGGGATTCATTAAAAAAACAGTGTCATTTCAAAATTGTAAAAACAGTGTGGTACTTATGAACCGACAGACGTCAGCGATTGTAATTATCATCGTCGCCCTTGTACTACTCGCTCAGCCGGGTTACACCCAATACCCGGACTGGAACCGGTACATCGAAAATCCCGCGGATGTTCGCCGAGAACCAGGAGCCGACCCATGTTCCCCTTGTGCCTTTCTCCGACACCAATACCGCATTACAAGGTTCTCGAGAACAATCCAACTGGTTTCACTCGTTGAACGGCACATGGAATTTCAAACTGTATCAGAATCCCATTTGAAGTTCCGCAGGAGTTCTTCACTGATTCATTCGCGCCGGAGTGGAACACCATCGAGGTGCCGTCAGTCTGGCAACGGCAGGGCTTTGACCATTGCATGTACCGTAACGTTTCCATGGAGTTCGCACCCTATGCCCCCCCGTTTGTCCCTGACAGCCTGAATCCGACCGGTGTGTACCGTCGCACATTTATCATTCCGCGAGGTTGGACAGAACGCGAAATATTCCTGCATTTCGAAGGGGTCAAGTCGTGCTCGTTTGTATACATCAATGGCGAATATTTAGGGTATGACCAGGGCGGAATGACCCCGGCGGAGTACAATATCACCCATTTCCTCCATCCGGGCGAAAACACGTTGACTGTCGCAGTTACCCGCTGGTCGGACGGATCCTACATGGAAGACCAGGACATGTGGCGTTTTTCCGGTATCTACCGTGATGTTTACCTGTTCGCCACCCCCCCAGGTGCACCTGCGTGACTTTTTCGGTACGAGCGCTTCTCGATGAAGATATTGAGGACGGCTCCCTCGAAGTAGATGCTACTGTCCATGCTTATAATGAAATAAATGCAGCCGGTTTTATTGAGATTCAACTTTTGGATGCGAATAATGAACAAGTACTGACTGCATCGGAACAATTTGCCACAGATGGTATCGTCGAAGACACCATTTACTTTGCTGAGCCTGTGATTGATCCTGAGCTTTGGTCTGACGAACAACCCTACCTCTATACCCTGTTGCTCGTACTGAAAAACGAAAACGATGAAGTACTTGAAGTCCTGCGTCAGCCGGTAGGATTCCGGCGTCTCGAGATACAAAACGGCCAAATGCTGGTCAATGGAATGCCTGTGTACATCAAAGGTGTGAACCGTCACGAACATCACCCGGTGTATGGACGCAGCATCCCACGGGAAGCGATGTTGCGCGACATTACCCTGATGAAGCAGTTTAACCTCAATGCCGTGCGGACCTCGCATTACCCGAACGATCCCGAATGGTTTGGCCTGTGTGACACACTCGGAATCTATGTGCAGGATGAAGTCAACGCCGAATGCCATTACTCTGAATCCTGGTTTTCCAATCTGCCTGACTACCAGGATGCTTTCCTTGACCGTTTTGTCCGTATGGTCGAACGAGATAAAAACGCCACCAGCGTAATTATGTGGAGCACCGGCAATGAATGCGGACTGGGGGACGCTCACTATGCGATGAACGAGTTTATCGAACAGCGTGACCCCACCCGGCTTATGTACCATCAGTCCAATTGGCCGAACGGAGAGGCGCCTTACGTGGATGTGATCGGACCACGTTATCCGACACCGGCCCTCCCTGATGAGGTTTGGCGGAAAATGATCCGCGACCGTTGGTGATGGGAGAATATTCCCATGCCATGGGCAACAGCCTGGGGCATTTGGGAATGAACTGTGGGATGTGATCCGCAGTTACGACCAGTTACAGGGCGGATACATCTGGGACTGGGTGGATCAAGGCTTGGTCGAAACACTGGTCACCACTCCAGATGCCTCCCCCCTGCGCAACCACGTTTCCATAATGGGACGGCCGGGTATTGTACAAACAACGGATGGAACTGCTTTGTCCCTGTCTGCTCTTGATGACTGGGTGGAAGTGTATAACGATCCCGCATTTGATGATCTAACCGAACTAACCCTGACGGTGCGTGTTCATCCGTTGGTTTGGTACAACCCCAATCCGATCCTCACCAAGGGAAATTATCAATTCGGGTTGGTGCAGCATACCGAAGACAGCCTGATGTTCTATCTCAATACCGGCAGACCCACACGTATTGTCTGTCCAGTTCCGCAAGACTGGTATGCGGGATGGCATGACGTTGTGGGAATCTGGAACGGTGAAAACGCTGAACTGTATATCGACGGCGTGAAAGTCGGAGAAGCGAATGCGAACGGCAGGATACGCAGGCAGATGTACCCGGTGAACATCGGACGTAACGCGGAAACCCAGACCGACAGCCATCCTGGATGGCTGGCACATATTGAAGTGGATTGTGTCCAAATCTTCAACCAGGCGATTGACCCGGATCAGTTGCAGGCATGTGAACCGTCCGACCCGAATTGCCTGCTCTGGCTGGATTTTGACAGGTTTGATGAAGGGCCAACGTACTATTCCTATGGAATCAGCCCGTTTTGCGTAAATGGTCTGGTTTTCCCTGATAGAGAAGTCCAACCCGAACTCTGGCAGGCAAAACATACATTCGTGCCTGTACATATACAAATGGTTGACCCGAGATCAATGACCATTCGGATCACCAACGAGTATTCCTTCACTGACCTGAATGAACTGGAGTTGCAATACAGGATTTTGCGGGATGGTGATGAAATCGAAACGAGTGTGCATCCTTTCCAGCTTGAGCCGGGCGCCAGCAGGACCATTTCGCTCCCTTGCAATCCTCCATCGCCATCGGAACCGGGGGAATGGTTCCTCGAGGTTTCCTTTCATCTGAAGGATGATACTCAATGGGTGGATGCAGGGCATGAAGTCGCCATCGAACAATTTCTTTTGCAATCCGTCCGGAATGAACTGCCAGTCAGTTCGTCGGAATCACCGGAAATGCATGAATCCGGCGCTGTAATCACCGTTGAAGGCGATGAATTCGAATACCAATTCAGCCGGGAAACGGGAACATTCGTGTCCATGAAAGTAGCTGGCCGTGAACTGGTGAATGATGGCCCGTCCATGTCTCTGTGGCGTGCGCCGTATATGAACGAGCGGATGTTCTGGGGTGAAGCGGAAGCGGAGGACTGGTACAATCTCGGTTTGGACCAGATGGATGAAATTGTCGATAGTGTGGTCGTGGAGCATCCGGAAAACACTGCCGCAGTTCTAATAGCCTATACCCGTACCTCAAGCCCGAATTTCATGGCAGGGTATTATAACCAGTACATGTATACCATTGATAACGCCGGAACCATTCGATTGGATTACGAGGGGGAACCGTTCGGGAGTTATCTCGTGCGCTGGCTTCCCCGATTCGGAATGGATCTGCATTTCCGCTCCGGTTTCGAACAGGTACAGTGGTATGGTCGTGGTCCATATGAAACAGTCCCCGACCGTCAATCCGGCGCTCCCGTGGGTGTTTACACTTCAACTGTTGCAGAACTACAGGTACCATACCTTCATCCACAGCACAGCGCTACAAGGACAGATATACGTTGGCTGTCATTGACAGATGAGGATGGAATCGGTCTGCATATCACTGCGGATGAACCGTTTAGTGCGGGATTTTGTCTGTATGACGACATTGAACGCGCTGTATATCCTTTCCAGTTGCAGCCCGTTGACGGTGTTATTCTTCAACTTGATTCCGAGTTGACTGGCGTGGGCGGTACACCGGTACCCGTACGACCCCAGTACAGGGTGTACCCCGGACGGAAATCATTCTCTTTAACGTTTATTCCTTTAACCGGTCAAGAGGATTTGGAACGTATTCACAGGACTCAATCGAGATGAAAGATTCCTTTCCCACAATCAAGAACATCGCCAGGGAACTGGGTGTTTCGGTTTCCACTGTTTCGCGCGCCCTGCATGGGCATCCGTCCATCAGCAGAAAAACGACGGAACGGATCAGGAATTACGCCGAAAAGATGGGATACATGCCCGATGCGGTCGCCCAGGGTCTGAAGCACAAGAACACACGGACCATTGGGGTGATTGTCCCTGAA
The DNA here is from genome assembly GCA_963674515.2 of bacterium. Taxonomy (GTDB): domain Bacteria; phylum Electryoneota; class Electryoneia; order Electryoneales; family Electryoneaceae. The sequence goes on along the minus strand of CAXXQY010000007.1, from coordinate 413,574 downwards.
ATCAGGCATGACTTCTTTTCCTCCGCGATTGACGGGATTGAAGAAATCGCCTACAAGCAGGGATATACGGTACTCATCGCCAAGTCAAATGAAAACTACGAGCGCGAGATTGAAAGTACACGCATCTTCATCTCGAACCGTGTCGCCGGGGTGATCGCATCGGTTAGCCAGTACACGGAAAATGGCGAACACTTCCAGCAACTGATGGACCGTGGAATTCCTGTTGTCCTGTTTGATCGTGTGCTGGATGATTTTGCCGGAGACAAGGTCATTATTGACGATTTCGAGGCATCGTACGATGTGGTAAACCATTTGATTGATGCGGGATATAAGCGTATCGCACATCTGTCAGGACCATCTCAATTGAGCATTTCCCGTAATCGCCTGGAAGGATATAAAAAAGCTTTGCAGGAACATGCTGTTGATATAGATGAAAACCTGATCACTACCTGCGAATTGAGCGAGGAAGGCGGTGAAAACGGGGTTGGAGAATTATTGCGGCGGAAAGTCTCATTTGATGCCATCTTCGCGATCAATGATCCTGTCGCGGTGGGTGCCCACAGGAAACTGAAGGAGTTGGGATACCGCATACCGGACCAAATTGGCCTGGCAGGTTTTTCCAACAACCCGGTAACAAAAATTATTGATCCTCCGCTCACAACAACGGATCAGCATGGATATGAACTGGGGCGTCAATCCGCACGAATCCTCTTAGACAACATCAACAAGGTTTCCAGGGAAACCGAACCAAGAACGGTGATTGTTCCCGGTACTTTGATCATTCGCAAGTCATCCCAACGAGAGGTTCGGTAATTGATAGATATTGATAAAAACATCGTCCGTGATGCTCTGAAAGGTTTAAGAGCGGGTACAACTGTACAGACCAGTGTATTCGGTGAATTGGAAAATGGGTCCATCGTACACAATTTCACATTAGAACATATAACCGGGGTATCAGTCACCATCAGCGAATTCGGATCTGCTCTTACCTCCATTCAAGTGCCGGACAGGCATGGAAACAAAAAAAATGTAATCCTCAACTACCCGACTCTTGATAGGTATGTTCACGATCCTTTTTATCTCGGGGTTCTGGTTGGCAGGTATGCAAACCGGATCGCTCACGCACAATTTCGTTTGAATGGAACCACTGTCTCACTCAGCGGAAATAGCGGGGAACATCATCTTCACGGAGGATTTACCGGTTTTGGCAAACGGCTTTGGACTGGAAAGGTTCTTGAAGAGAGCGATCATCCCGCTGTAATGATGAGCCTCCTAAGCGATAACGAGGAGGAGGGATATCCCGGCCAACTCCAGGTGTATGTAGTCTACTCACTTGTCTCCGCTACTACACTGGAAATACTGATGAAAGCAGTTTCCGACTCACGGACAGTTGTCAATTTAACCCAGCACCCCTATTTTAACCTGACCGGGAAACGGACTGATATTTCTGAACACTATTTGCAACTGTTTTCTGACAAGTATCTGCCTGTTCATGAGGATCTTATTCCGATTGGAATGCAAAAACATGTGGACGGCACTGTCTTTGATTTCCGTGAATCCGAGCGTGTCGGATCTCGTCTGGAGACTCAGGACGCTGAAATAGCAGTAGCGAGGGGATTTGATCATTGCTGGGTTCTACGTTCAATAGATGACCAGATGCAGCTTGCTGCGACGGTTTACGAAGAAACCAGCGGTCGTAAACTGCGTGTTTTTACAGATGCACCCGGAATCCAGTTTTACAGCGGGAATCATTTGCATGCTCTTCCCGGCATGACGGAATTGCGACCACACAGCGCTCTCTGTCTTGAACCGCAATCATGGCCTGATTCCCCGAATCAACCGGATTTTCCATCGACAATACTGAATCCGGGGGAAGTATACACACGAAGGGTACGGTACCAGTTTGACATATAGTATTGCTTGAGAGAAATGTTCCTTAAGGGTTGTGCAGGTTCCTGGCGTTTAATCCCTGTAACATCATGGATTTGCGTATTAGGAAGCGAGAACCTGCACACTACTAATGACAGGATTCTGCAGAATCTCGCGCCACTTTATGTTGATGATTAGCGAAATCGGTGTATAAAAATATTGAGTAGTATTCACATATCAACAAGTGAGTCGGATCATGGATCTGAGTTTTTTTGACATCGCTTCCTTTCTCCTGTTTTTCCTGATTGTTGTCGGTGTGAGTATGTACAAAAGCCGGAAAGAAGAATCGGGAGAAGATTTTTTCCTCGCGGGCCGTGGATTGCTCTGGCCGATGATTGGTCTGTCACTGATCGCCGCAAACATTTCCACTGAACAAATCGTGGGGCAGGCTGGCCAGGGCGCTGATCAGAATATCGGGCTGGCTGTGGCAAGCTATGAATGGATGGCGTCGATTACACTTGTTTTTGTCGCCTTCTTTTTCCTCCCGCGTTTTCTGCGCAGCGGTATCTTTACAATGCCGGAATTTCTTGAATACCGGTATCACTCATCCGCCCGCAGCATTATGGCTTTTTACACCCTTGTAATCTATGTCGGTGTGACAATCTCAGCGGTGATCTATTCAGGCGCGCTTACTTTAAACACCATCTTTGACATGAACCTCTGGACTGCGGTCTGGCTGATCGGCGGGATCGCTGCGCTGTATACGACATGGGGCGGTTTGAAAGCGGTCGCCTGGGCGGATCTGTTCCAGGGTGGCGCATTGCTCATTGGCGGTGTGGTTGTCCTGTTTATCGGATTTCATGCCGTCGGAGGCGTGGAAAGTTTTGTCACTACGAACAGCAACCAATTGCATATGATCCTGCCGCGTGACCATCCGGTTTTACCATGGACGGCACTTATCGTAGGGCTTTGGATCCCGAATTTTTATTACTGGGGATTGAACCAGTACATCACACAACGTACCCTTGCTGCAAAATCGCTTCTCCAGGGACAAATCGGAATTTTATTTGCAGCATTTCTCAAGCTGTTGATCCCCTTTATTGTCATTTTTCCGGGCATCATGGCCTTCCAGTTGTATCGTGACCAGCTTGTTGAAACACCCGACAGGGCCTATCCACTGCTTATCGGTAACCTCATCCCCATCGGTATCCGTGGATTTATTTTCGCGGCAATTGCGGGCGCAGTGATCAGTTCCCTTGCTTCCATGTTGAACTCCGCATCCACCATCTTTACCATGGACTTGTATAAACGTCATTTCAAAAAGGATGCTTCACCGAAGTCCCTGGTGACCATGGGACGAATTGTTACTCTGGTTTTAGTGGTTATCGGGTGTTTTATCGCTCCACAGCTTGGCAACCCACGTTTCCAGGGAATTTTCAACTATATCCAGGAGTTCCAGGGATTTGTCTCGCCTGGTATCTTAGCGGCATTCGTGTTTGGCATGATCTTCAAACGAGCGCCCTCCATGGCGGGTGTGACAGCCCTGATTGCAAGCCCGGTGATTTATGGAATCCTCTTCTTCGCAGCGAGCGACATGGCATTCCTGAACCGTATGGCGATTACTTTTGGATTGATCCTTGTCATTATGATCCTTATGACCATCATTCGACCATTACCAGAGCAGAAAGTAATGCCGATACGTGAAGGATTCGAGGATATCACCCTGAAAAAACCGGTTCTGTACCTGGGTATCGCGGTGATTGTTATTACGCTTGCACTTTACGCGGTCTTCTGGTAAACAGTCGTAATGAAACCGGAAAATCCACATAGCGATAGTACTGTGGAACGGCCTCACCGGCGGTTTAATCCATTGATCGGTGAATGGGTGCTCGTGTCGCCTCACCGTACCAAACGTCCCTGGTTGGGTCAGCAGGAAAAGCCGCCACAAAACGTTCTTCCTGAACATGATCCATCTTGTTACCTCTGTCCGGGCGGCACACGCGCCGGAGGAGTGATAAACCCAGAGTACCAAGGTCCGTTTGTGTTCACAAATGATTTTCCGGCATTGTTACCGGATGATCATCCAGAAGACAGGATTACTTCCGAAGGATTCTTTCGTTCTGCGACTGTCAAGGGAACCGCACGGGTCATCTGCTTTTCACCTCGGCATGATCTCACATTGCCCGAACTCCCATTGCCTTCGATTCTCGATATCATTGATATCTGGGCGGATCAGACTGCAGAGTTGGGGCAAACCTATAAATGGGTTCAAGTGTTTGAAAACAAGGGCGAAATCATGGGGTGTTCGAACCCGCACCCCCATTGCCAGATCTGGGCAAGTGATGATTTGCCTACAGAACCGGCAAAGGAAGATGCCCGCCAACGTGAGTTTTTTATACGTGAACATACTCCTCTTCTTCTTGAATACGCTCAACAGGAAGAGGGCAGTGAACGTGCGGTACTGGTTAACGATCACTGGATGGTGGTGGTTCCCTGGTGGGCGGTGTGGCCGTATGAAACCCTCCTGCTGCCACGGCATGCGGTTCAACGTTTCCCCGAGCTTGATCCCATTCAACGAAAGAGTCTGGCGGACATTCTGAAACGACTGCTGATTAAATATGATAACCTGTTTGGAGTTTCTTTTCCATACAGCATGGGATGGCACGGCGCCCCCTTCCTGGAGGAAACGTCGTGCGATCATTGGATTTTGCACGCTCATTTTTACCCACCGCTCCTCAGGTCGGCCCATGTTAAAAAATTCATGGTAGGTTACGAAATGCTGGCGGAAGCCCAACGGGATCTGACTGCAGAATTGGCGGCTGAACGTTTGCGTGAAGTGCCGGAACAATACCCGGGAAGTTGATATGGCTTTATCAAGTACAAGATTCTGTGATCTGTACGAACCGGATCGCCTTGAAATACAAACGGTGAGATACCGCAACCTGGTGTCCGACTTTGTCCGGCTGTTCGGAGAACCATCCGGTATCCGTTATATCTCGGCACCCGGACGAACAGAGCTCGGCGGAAACCATACCGATCACAATCATGGCAAGGTATTGTGTGCTGCTGTTCACCTGGATACAATCGCTGCTATTCAAGTTAGGGATGACTTGAAAATCCGTCTCCATTCCACGGCATTTCCCGATACATTCACACTGAATCTCACACACCTTGAGCCTGCAGCGGAAGAGATCGGAACCAGTTATTCCCTTATTCGTGGCATTGCAGCCCGACTGAAAGAACAAGGGTATTCCATCGGTGGTTTTGACGCAGTGGTTCAGAGCGATGTCCTCATTGGATCAGGTCTGTCATCATCCGCCAGTTTTGAGGTTTTGGTAGGCCATATCTTTAATATACTCTTCAACGAGTCCTCGATTGATCCTGTTGTCCTCGCCAAGGCCGGACAGTTTGCCGAAAACCACTATTTCCTGAAACCATGTGGGTTGATGGATCAACTCGCCTGTGCGGTGGGTGGAGTCATCACCATTGATTTCGAGTCAACGGACCATCCGCAGATAACGACTGTTGATGTCGACTTTACGTCCATGGAGTACCAGCTTGTTATCGTCGATAGTGGGAGTAACCATGCTGATCTTACCCCCGCTTATGCATCCATTCCCGCTGAAATGAAAGCTGTTGCTTCGCTCTTCGGTAAAAAAACTCTGCGGGAAGTAGATGAGGACATATTTTTCGAACAACTTTCTTTTATCCGCAGCAAATATGGCGATCGTCCACTCCTCCGTACCCTTCATTTTTTCCGTGAGAACCAGCGTGTGGACGAAATGGTGGCAGCTCTTCGTGAAAATGATATTACCACGTACCTGGGAATGGTTGATGCCTGTGGTGATTCTTCTTCACGTGTACTCCAGAATGCTGTACCACCTGGAAGAGATGGAACCGACCAGGGAATCGCACTGGCACTCGGCCTCAGCAATGACTTTTTCCGAACAAAAGGACGCGGTGTTTGCCGTATCCAGGGCGGAGGATTCGCCGGAACTATACAAGCGTATGTGCATCAGGAAGATTTTGAGGAATATCGAACGTTGATGAGCCGTTTGTTTGGCAGTGATAGCGTACAGAAAATTTCAGTTCGTTTTTCCGGTGTGATTGAAATATAGAAGCTCGTGACAGTTAAAATAGAAACAGGGGATTGATCCTATCAGATCAATCCCCTGCTTTATCAATAGCAGTATTATTATGTCTTGCGATTCCGCTTATCTGATGTACAGCAGTTTTCTGTGCTGGTTGGTACTCCTCACTTTATGGTGTATGGTCAAAGATCGATGGTCTACACAATGGTATACCGATAACCATAAGGATCTCGAAAACCGAATCTGCCAAGCATTACGGGATATGGTTGACAAAGAACAAGATGACACAGCGATATATCGTATTGGACAGTAAAACTGGGAAACCCTGTATATCGAACATTCTATCGAAAGATTTCACTAAGGTTTCTCTTGGAGACAATATATAGTCAAATAATGGCAATCATAATAGTGACTTGAATCTATCAGCTTCACAGTTTACCTTGCATATTATATATCTGCAAAATGATTATTATATTAATGATTCGACATAACATATTGTGCTGACACAATCATAATATGTGTTAGCATAAGTATCACTATGGCATCTCAAATCACATTGAACATTTTGTATCAATTGCTTTGTTTATCATATTGTTTTTAGTAATCAAAGAAGTAGTAGTTGTAAAAGTAACATTAATTACTTATTCAGTTGTCAAAGACTTTAACAGGAGATATAAGCATGTTAAAATCAATGAAATCTAATTTAAAACTTATTCTAATGTGTAATGTTGCTATGGTCTGTGTTAGTATTCTCGCATTAATTTCTGGAGTTACTTATTCAACAGAATTAGTTCAGACTGAAGCAGATCCACCATCAACTGTAAACTCACCATTTTCAAGTTCTTCAGAGGAAACAAACACATTTCATTCTATCAACCCATTCACTAATTGGATCAATATTCGTGGTTTAAATCCAGAGACGCAAATCGATTCAATACGAAACACAATTATTTATCTGGTAGAATCGATAGATAATGGAAACCTGCAAGCACTTGGATCCTATGAAGAAATACGGAATATTAACCATTGGTGGGACTCAACCAAAGTAGTGCAAGACAGCATCCAGATGGATGAATTGATTGTACGTGGTGATAGAATTCTTGACAGTTTAAGAACCAAATTTGAACTGGAAAGAGAAAGAACAGCCGTTGAGAAAGAGTTGCAGGATTTGGAATCGGAATTCGATGCTACCAACAACCGAATCTCTAACTGGCGTGCAGAGCGGTTGAACATTGTACGTTTTGATTCGCTGAATATACAGACTTTACAGGCTCGATTAATCAATATGCCTTTCAGTATAGCCCTGGTGAGTAGACTGAGAAAACCTTCAACAATGGATGATACTACTGCTACAGCGCTCTTAAGAAGTGAATCTATCAATACGGCGATCGATTTGTTAGGTAGTAATGAAAACGAGAACTGGATTGCGCTTCAAATACATGGTCCAATAACATTGTACTTCAACTTTGAAGAAAGAGACCGTGGAACTGCCGATATCAAAGATACATATTACCATGATATCAGAAGGTTTTTTGATAATGATGAATATCAATATTTTATCTCACGAATTGATGTATATCCCTTCCGGTTGAAGATACCTGAAGGCGGTGAGAGAGATACCACAATCACTGATTTTGAAGCTGCTTCAATGCCGGTGGTTTATACGATTACTGATACTGGACTGCAGACGGTCATTGGTCATGAAATAGAATCTTTTTCCGGACATCAGTTTGCGGAACACTCAGATGCGCTATTATACATGCAACGACTGTTAGCTTCCACAGAATATATTAATGCAAGAACAAGAGACCAGATTGCCAGGTTTTGTCGAAATTTCGAAGAAAAAGATAGTGAATATGAAACTCTGGTATTGGCATTAGACGACTCATTGCGACAGGCCGAACTACGCATTCTGGAACTGGATGGTAGAATAGGACGGAAACGTGCAGAGCTGTCAACAATAATGACCAGTTTATCGGAATATGATCGATTGTTCGACGATCAGGGAAGAGCGTTGCTGGCATCCCCAAGAGATCAGCAGAGCATGGTGCATGACTTGAAAATTGAACTGCCAAGGGGCTCAAGGCAATCCCAATTATGTGATCTGGCGGAAAGAACATACAGGACAACATTGACAAAAGTAAATCGTATTCGGACTGATTTAACCTGGCAGATTTCACAGATGTCGGATGGAACGGAAGCTCCTTCCAGACGCTCACGTCAAATATCCTATTTCCCGAATATTACTGATTTTCAAGTATTGTACATCGCATTTCTTTCAGATTCTGCGAGTCAATTCAGCAGCTATGCCGTTGATGTTGGATATAAACTCCTTTTTACTCCGCAACCTGCTCTTGAAATCAACAGTACTGATTCTACTGTGATTCAATGGTCCGATTCCTTGTGTTGGCGGTTATTGGATAACGGATATCACAGTTACAGGCGAAGAGAACGCGATATCAACCGTTTTCGCAGTGAAGGCTGGGAATTGCCTGACACAAGTCAGATACTGGGATTCAGCAGGGCAATTGAAAACTACAGGCTGATTCATGATGATGGAGTCTTTGAACAGCTCGAATGGCCGTTAAGTGACGAGTTTTTCTATATAACATCAACATTGCAAAGAATTGAGGCGGAAAACAATCAAGGTGTGTTCCATTATGATTTTAATGAAGGTACAGCTATCCTGCTTCCAGTTGGTGAGGCAGGGTACATTCTGCTGGTGAAAGAGATAAGATAACATCCAATTGAAAATTAAAATGGAAATGACGTGATTCGATACATTGTAATACTCGTATTTATTGGAGTAGCAGTATTTTTTATACTAATGATGCTTCATTATGATGAAGGAAATAATGACGTAGCGACGCAAAGTCTCGGCGATGACGTTTCAGGACCAGATTTACCGGAGGATACAAGTTTCACAGAAATAATGGACAATGATCAATTTCAAACAGGATTCATTCGCCCACATGATCTTCAAACGAGGCTTGAGGATACACTCAATTATTTCATGAGAGTTTCTCCATCAGAATCCCCAGACAGGTTTATCGCTTTCGGACCAGGATGTAGCCATGGTTTTAATAATGCCTGGCAGGTTGCCTTTATAAAGGCCAAGAGAAACTTAAGCTATTTTATAAATCATTATTTTACATCTGTATCGAGGCTTACAGATGAAACAAATGCAGTAACGAATTCTTTTTCATACTCGATTTCTTCTTTCACCGATTCAGTTCTTAATCCAGATACGCTCTGTGTGATTTATGATGGTGATAAGTGTGGTGTAATACTTGAAATTTCTCTTCCTTTTCAAGTGTATCATGGGTACATGGATACCTTCGGACGATTTTACGAGTACGAGTACAATGAAGAATGGATGAGGGCAAAAAGAGACAGCCTACTGAGTGAATATAATGCACAAGATTGGTTTGTAATGGATGAAGAATAATGAGGTTACCTTATAATATCGGTAAGGGCAGAGAAACATTCAATAAAAAGTCCATGCTTAAATATCTTTTGGAACTACAGTTTGTAAATAACAAAAAGATTTCAAGATTTCTGGATAAACTCGCAAAACTATCATTCATAATACCAGAAAAAACAAAAATGGATTCACAACAGAAAAGCAATACTTGGAGTAAAAGAATGCATACTGGGTTACTGATGGTGTTGCTTTTATCATTTCCGTTCAGCTTCATCACGTCAGATATTTCAGACCAGATGATTCGTATTCCTTATCCAACCTATATTGTAAATTCGGATGTTGAACTTCTATTTTTACGACGGGGATCTCGTCCGATTGAGGGTTATGAAGATTACAAATTGAATATTCTACCTGTTATGTATTCTGTTAATGGAAATGCAGCATGCCATTTCAAATATAATAACAACAATAATAGTATTGAAACTTCATTCGGTTCTGGTGAAAATCTTGATATACCTGTCATAACATACAGAAACAGCTTGCGATTAGGTCAAAATACCAGAATCGCATGGCCATCAGAAGCCAATGAAAGGGCATCGATTGGAATTGGTGAATTATTGATCGAATTAGGAGAAAGAGGTGTTTATAAACAAGAAAGTATTAATAGCATTGATCTTGACGATTTACGTTTAACGGTTATTGATATCAGTAGTACTTCGACAAATGAGTTTGTAAATCTCTTACAAAGACCTGGTCGTTGCCTATTGGATCGTGTTTACGTTATTTATCATCAAGAGGATAGTGATGATATTTTTGAAACTATCCCCAGAGAATCAATTTTGTACACTGTTTCCAATGAATCCGGTAACCTGTCTCGAAGTGCTGAACGAGTATCAAGTAATTCAAGAGAGTCATCTTCTGCATCAGATGGTGCAAATCAGGGAAGTCAACGGCGACAAGGAGCTACTGATCCAGAGGTAATTGAGATTCCATTTCGAATTCTGGATTGGGGCGCAAATGTCGAGAATTCTATTCTATTACGGGAAATGCGTGGAAATTTTTTATCAAATGGTTTGCGATTACACTTGGAAAACATTACAGAACATGCCACTGGTTTGTTTTTAGTTTTTAAAAGAGAGGATATCTCTGTAAACCATAATATTACTTTCGAAGGAAGTAGCAAATTTGAACCAATTGAGTTTAACGTTGTTATGAGTAATACTCCAGAACCTATTGATTTTATCTTAAGAGAGGATGCAGTAACAAAATATTCATACTTTCTGAATTTTATTTTCTCGGAAGAAGGAAGTGAAAGAAGAGTCGAAGGGATTGACCTTCGCAATATTCAGAGTATTCCTCAACATTCACTAATCAGGTTCTCAGAAGCACATTTACATTTCACTAACGAAAATCTATATGAAACTGATCTGATTGCAGAAAACCAGGTAAATCGATATACTCTTGAGATCTCAAGCCTTTTTGAGACTCAAGCACCATTGCTTTTCACCATAGCATATCCAAACAATGATAATCCACAACTTTTTTCGATAAATCCCACGACGATTCGTCACAATGAATCTTCATCACCTTTCTTTGGAAGAAGAAATAGCACACCCACAACTGTTGAATTATCTGTAAAGATGAAAGCAATAGAAGTGGATATAGACTTTTCCGAAATCCACGAACAGGAGAGTTCAATTAGCAATGTTGAGTACAACATCGCATTATTATCTGTTTTTCAAAACGGCCAATTGCGAGTGCAATCAGATCGTTTTAATGGAACAATGAGACTATCTTATAACAGAGATAATGGAAATTGTCTTATAATCCTGCCCGATATTGTGGCAAATGCTTATGTACAACTATTGATGGCTAATAATCAGGGGAGATTTGAAAATATTTGTCGAGCCCGTAGAATTACAGATGCGACCAGACAGCTAGAGTTAAGAATTGAACAATTACCAATGGCATTTTACAGGAATTTTTTTGTTTCCATTGAAGCCCCCGAAGGTGAGAACCTGGGCCTGGAAGATTTTCCCATATCAATATTATACAGACCTTCCGTCACAGAAATAAATCCAACGGTATTTCGTACTGTAACACCATCTGACAGCGGTTTCACTGTCCTGAGCTGCCTGGATGATTTAAGATTATATGAATACAGTTGCAATTCCACACCTGATTTTGAATTCCAGCGTGTGAATGTTGAGAATATTGCCAACTCAGATGATAAGCGACTGGTACTAATTCTCGACTATGTGTACGATGATGTATCGATAACACCCGTTCACTTTGACAACATATTTAACACGATTCCGTTGCCAACGTCATTTTGTATACTCAGGGGAAATGGGACAAATACTCAGACAGTACAATGCCAGGTAACGGGAAGTCAGGCATCAGGAAATCTCAACATAAGTTATGATCGAATTATCCATAAATATTTTTCAGAATACAGTTATGGACTTTTAGAATCAGAGAATGATTGCTGGGAAATGGTTAGTCCACCTCCATTGGCATCGACAGTCAGAGTCCCGGTCCGTCGAAAAGGAAATGATAATAGTCAGGTGCATTTGGAATTTTCAGTGAATAATCCTTCACATTCTCGGCCAATAGCCGTTGATTTGAATTTTGATCGTCTTTTCAAAGGATCTCCCTATATTCGGCGAAATACACAGAATAGCACAGTATCCTTAGTTCGCGGTGCTGCTACCGTTTCTACTGATTTGTCTTTCTGGTCTCCTGTTGGGGATTGTGGTGAAAACAACAGGTTTAATTCAATAGTAACAATCAATAAGCCCAAAGGATATAATATTACTTTCACAAGGAATAATCATGTGGAAGACCGTAATAATGACTTGCGCGTGACAGTGTCGGAGGATGGTGAGCAATATCGGTTTGTACTCGACCCGCTGCCAATTCATCATGCAGTTTTATTCGATAATTCAAGCGATCCAGTGTTATTACCTCTGGAATTGCAGAACATGCTGGATTCATTTGTGCAAAATAATACTGACGGTGTTTTTATTCTATTTACGGATGGTAATTCGTACGTGTCTGCCGACGATATCGAAGGATACAATGAGATGAGGCGTGCATTTCAGCGATTCCCCCAATCCACAAACTACTTTGAAATGATGACGACGCTTGAATCGAGATATTTATCCAGCAGGTATATAACAAGTATGGATAGCAGCAGGTATTTTCACAGGTATCATATCATACCTTCCGCTTCAACGATTCGTTTTCTTGGCACAAACAGCAATATGGAGAGATTCCTTGATTCATTCGATCTGCCGAAAGATGAGATCTATTTTTACATACCTGCGAGCAATACTGCAAGAGGTGTAGATGCAGTGGTATCTCGACTTGAGAATGCCGGGTTCCACGTAATCCGGGATGAACACATAGAATTACGGGGAAATTAAACTGATATTTTACCTGAGAAGTACAGATATTTGAAAGATGGTACAAGGCATCAGTTATATGTTAGTATGCATACTGCATTTTTTACCACTATTTAATGCGAATGGGGGGAGTATGTTCAGGGTATGGTTGTTCACAGGAGTATTCCTTACTGGTATGATTCAAGGTGCTTCCTGTCTCGCTCAGGTTCATGGACCTCGTGTCTATGAAATCCCCAGGATATTTTATCGTCCACAGGATAATATTGATGTGAATCAGGAAATAGATTTTGATAATCCTGGTGAAGTCTACAGCCAGCGAATCTGGATTGTACGATCGGACCGGCAGAACAATCCCACCTACGAGAATCCTTCGGAAAACGGATCAGTTAAAAGGCGTCTGGAATACCTTGACTGGTTTTATGTTATCGGGCATGACAGGGAATGGATCCAACTTGCCAGACCACGCGATTCTTATGAATTAGACGGTTTGTATCTTCCAACTAATTATATTGATTATGGTTGGGTGAAAAAGGAAAATATGTTATTGTGGACTATTGCTGTTGAGACCACTGATCGCGTTTACAGAAAAGCTATGTTGTTGAACAATATTGATGCTTTGTTAGAATTTGCCACCAGGATGGAGCGGACTGATTTAATCCTGCACAATGAAAGGATCAACTTCGTAAACTCACCTGCATTTGATGCGGGTGTTACCGGGAATCAGGCAAGATTGTTTGAGTACTTCTACATATTTAAAGAATCCGGCGATTGGGTGCTGTTGGGAAGGCAACATAATTTTCCATCACAAGCAGGAGATGAACTCGTAACCTACCCAATTTACGGTTGGGTGCATAAAACGTTAATTACTCCGTGGGATCACCGAATTGCTTTGGAACCGAACTGGGAAGAAGCTGCAAGGCGGGAACGTTCAGATAGTCGTCATTTGATCACCAGAGTGTTTCTGGATGAGGTACAGGCGATTAATTACTACACAAATCGGAATTTCGAAAGAGATGACGTTGTCTGGAGTGCTGATCCGCTTGAAGGACGTCCTATTGCCGACTGGCCAAGATTTCCACGGTTGGATTACTATGAATTGGACAATAATATTGCTCGAGTAGGTGTCATTGGTGAGCTGGGGCCATTGGACAGATCAGACAATAGCGGTGGGATTGGCTCGCAATTCATTGCAGAATATCAACAACGTATTTCCAATAATATCAACAATATCCGTGAGATACGAGTGATATTTGTTATTGATGCCACAAAGTCCATTGAACCGTACATCATTCCCATCCGTAATGCACTTCAGCGCAGTATACAATCAATCAGCAACAGCGAACGTGGTAACCAGTACAGATTTGGTGCAGTAGTCTATAGAGATACGACCCTCTCAAATCGGAATGATTGGGTTGATCCTTTTCCAATCGGTTCTCCGGCAAGTCTGGAACGCTGGATACAGGATATAGAACCAATTAATACTTCAGATCACTACGAATCAATGTATTACGGATTGCACTCCGCTGCATACTCTTGTGGATTAAACGATTCGAATACGAATGTAGTAATCCTTATTGGTGATGCGGGGGATAGGAATAATGGCAATGTTGATCTTCAAGGAATGATCGACCAGTTCAGTGACTTTGAGACAAATTTTGCTGTATTTCAGATTGGAAATAGAAGTAATAGCGCATATACCGATTTTATTGACCAGTCAAAGAATTTGATCATGAATTCTTTCATACAAAATCGTGAGCGCGCGATTGAAAGCGCTTCGGGAACAAATGATATCAATACTAATGATGTGCCTGACTGGCAGGAAAGAGAACTCGCAAATGGTAGGTGTATTGAGTTTCTGCTGGATCCGACGACAAACTGGTTCTATAGCCTGAATGCGGGTGAAACCTTGCAGGCCAATACATTATCCGATTTAATTGTGGAGTTTATTAATACAATAGACATAACAAATCAAAGAGGACGATACTACTATGAAAGCAGATTGGCAGGTCAGGATACAGATACAGATTCTGCATTTTATGAAGCAAGCATTACCATTGATGGCGAAGAATATACTATACCTACACAACAGTTCGATCAAGCTCTCTGGTTGCTGCTCAATGAGAATAGAGATTTGCATGAAGGGTGGATAAGAATCCTTGAAGAAGAAGGCGCACAACTTTTTATACAGGGGTATACACCAATACGTGTTCAGAACCGGAGGTACCCATTATACAAGCATGTATTGTTATTCTCAGATGATGAATTGACGATCCTGGTAGACAAGCTGTCAAATATTGCGACCATGGAACCATTAACAATAGAAAATATGGAAGATTTCTGCAAAACACTTTATGAGATTTTCCAGCAGCTACTTACTGGTTACACAAGTCAGCCCAGATCTACATGGAATGACCTGAACCTGGAAGAAGTACAGAGATTCGCTTTAGGCATCGAATCTGAAAGTGATTTTCTCAATACTACTAGCCTGGGAGATCTATGGGATGGTGAAGTTGACTACAATGAGTTGAAAAATTGGGAAAGATCCATGATCAACAGCTATGATGAGCTGAATAGAATCCAAAGCCTTGTTGATTTTGACTTGTATTTCCAGCGGGGTGGAAATACGTATTTCTGGATCGACGAAGAATATCTTCCCTAATGCAAAAAATAATATTTGTTGAATGGAGATAAAAATGAACGATAATGTGTTCTCATTACGGGATTTTTCAAGAAGTTATATTCTTCCTGACAGCACAGTCCGACTGGTAACATATGTTTCAAAGCTTGATATTCCACGGGGAAAGATAACCTTTATTCTGGGAGAATCCGGGTCTGGAAAAACATCAATACTGGAAACTCTTGGATTGATGTATCCGGTAACAAACTCTTTTGTATCTCAATCAAAAGTATATTTTCATGATTCTACAAATGAAAAGATCGTTGAATACGGCAAATTGTGGAATAATAATGATGAACTTGCAGAACTTCGATGTAACTCCATGGCGTTTATGTTTCAAGAAGCTCATTTCCTGCCTGGTTATACGATCCTGGATAATATCAGGTTGTCTGTCCTTGCACAACAATCAGCAACCCTTCAGGCTGTAAATTCGGATTATGCGACAGAGAAGGCTTTTGAAGCCTTAAGCAAAGTTTTTGATGATGAAAAAGTTGTAAAGGATATCGCAAAGTCCAAGCCAAATGAAATATCGGTTGGGCAACGTCAACGGTGCGCATTTGCACGTGCAATCGTAAAAGATTTCCAGGTACTCTTTGCGGATGAACCAACATCCAGCCTCGGTTCTTCTGATGAAAAGAAAGTGATGAATAACATTAGAGATTATATCAAGGAAAGTAACTCGCGCAAATCAGCAATTATTGTAACGCATAAGCTGGAGATTGCACTGAAATTTGCTGATTATCTGGTGATTATTCCTAGAAATGGGATTATTAATCCTGAGGAAAATGTATTTATAAAGGATATAATTAAATATAATAATAACAATACTTATTTAAATGGATGGAATGTAACAACTCGTGAAGATCAGTCAATTCAGGACTATTTCTATCATATGATGGGGAAAGATGAAAACAAAATACCAGGTATCAAGTTGAGTAGTAATGATCTAATTATTGAATCACAGAGTGAATCACCAGATAGTGATTCTCCTTTGATTATTAATCCAAAACAGTTACCTGGAAAAAGTTTGATTGATCCTGTCACAGTAGATGATGTTCAAACAACTGATACCAAGAAAAACGATATACAGAAAGCCTGTATAAATAAGAAATTTAATGAGTTATTTGAAAAATCAGATGATAAAGAGATGCGAATTGGTAAACGAAACAGTATACTTTTCTGGGGACTATTGACTTTTGCACTTTTATCTTTGGGCTTCGGATTCTGTGGATGGGAACTACTGGATGAACGAATGAATGATCCTTTTACCCAGTGGATAGATTTACCCTATTCTCCCGAAAATACGACCGTTTTATCGGTTTCTTAATCGGCCGTCTGTAATGGATCAGTATTGCATCAGTAGCACATCCACCTATTTTGAATACCCGAAAACGATATGGAACGAAAAAGAATCCTGTCCAGGAACCAGGGGTGTTTTGGGAAGAACCATTGATTGCGACGATCCAATCTATGACAGGATTTTACAGGGCTCATATCACGGGAATGGTTTTGCTGGCAATACGGATATGGGTTTTATCATCACAAGAGATTTTGCTCAACGGTATTGCAGGACAGAAGAACCATCGCATGTGATGATTACCATGGAAGCACTCCGTGGGACGACAGAAGCAGGAACTGTAATCATTCCAGTTCCTGTGAGAGCAATTGTAGATCGTTTACCAAGCCAGGCTTCTTTCCTGTCTACACAAAGATTTATCCAACAATATAGGATGAGAAGGCTTGATCCAAGGATCACCAGGAATATCTATTTATTCTGTGCAGGAACAGAAGAACATTCAGAGGAGATTGCTGACAGAATTGTTACCCACCTTGGCTCAAACAATGAAACCGGTTATAACAGGTATGAATTTGAAGATCCGTCAGTTGATGCATATGATAGTAGTTGGATAGACGGTTACTTGATATCATTGATTATTAAAAATCGTGAGGAAGGATTTGATTTTGACAATATCTATGAAATAGGTCAATATATCGTGAACAGTCCAGAGTTTTCTCGTTACAATCTGGTTCAGGTTTACAGGGATACATTGGCTACAACAACGCCACCACCGAGATATAACAGGCTCTCGGTAAACTTTTCTGAATTGGATAACGTTACCGCACTGAGTGATACATTGAGGAGCAGGTATAATGTAATAATTGCCATGTCAAGTATTATCAGTAAGGAAAACTTCAGTATTGTTCAAATGGTAGCGCTAAACCTTTCGATAGGTGTTTTTGTTCTATCCTGCCTGGGCGTGGCAGTCTTTGCTTTCAGTATCGTTGTCCAGCATATCAAGAGCAATCGGGTTTATATAGGAATCTATTCTGCCTTTGGAATTTCTGGAAAGACGTTTCGTCATTTATATACTGCAATGATCAGGAAGTTCATACTCATTCACATAGCAATTGGAATTGTTTCAGCAGCAATTCTACTGGTTACGATCAATTTTATACTCGGTTTTTCAAGAGATCTCTTCATTTTAACCTATTTGAACTGGATTCATATTGCCTGGTTACTGCTTTTATTCATAGCAATACTGGGAATAGGATGGTATGTTGCAAAAGAACGTTCTGAACACTATTTAAAGAAATGTCCCAGTGATTTAATGAATGATCGAGGGTAGTTTAAAGAAATACTATCAGATCATGATCGTTTACCTATTTTTGTGTAAAAAGCGCTTTGTGTCTTTAAAAGAAGCGAGCCACTCCGATTCCGTGGTCATTCCAAATCACAAGGAACCAAATACACAACTATTGGGACTAAACTGATAAAAGGACCTGCGAATTTAGTCGCAAGTCCTTTTTATATGTGTACCGAGGGGGGGATTCGAACCCCCACGAGGTTTAAGCCCCGGCGGATTTTGAGTCCGCTGCGTCTACCAGTTCCGCCACCTCGGCTCGATAACGCGGGTAATATACAAGAGCTTACCCGCAAATGCCAACATGGGGAATCTGACAAAGCTCTCTTTCCCCTGATGGTCAGATCCGATAGAGGTCTATTGCATCAGGTATGATGCGCACTACAATCCTGCCAGACGTCATCCCTGCGATTCGAAGAACAACGACATGCTTTAAATCATCAACGCAGGAATGACAGATACTTTCCCACAGCTTTACAACTCATATCTGCTGTAGTGGTCCATTAACCTTTGTGCCGAATAAAACTGGCAGTGAACACCTGTATTTTCCTGTTACTCTTCTATCTATTGTTAAATACAATGGCATTGTACATTATTCATCACGCAGCGCTTTGACCGGATTGGCAAGTGAAGCACGGATAGCATGCACACTTACTGTAACCAATGCCAACAGCACGGATACACCAAATGTGGCAGCGAAAAGCCACCATTCCAGATCCGTACGGAATGCATATCCGTTCAGCCATTTGTGCATCAGCCATCCTGCGACGGGCCAAGCGACAAGATTCCCGACAATCACCAGCTTGATGAAATCTCCAACCAGTAAAGTCACAACCTGGGATACCTGTGCACCAAGAACCTTCCGCACCCCGATTTCCTTGGTTCGTCTTTCCGTGCTGAAAGCCGATAAAGCGAAGAGCCCAAGTCCTGCTATGACAAGTGCTACACCTGTAAATAAGCGGAACAGTGCACTTAGCCTCTGTTCACTTCGATAAAGGGCATCAAAACGTTCATCCAGGAAGGAGTATTGCAGAGGTATTCCTGGCGCAAAATCAGTCCATAACCCTTCCAGTTCATTGATAGCTTCTCTCTCAGTTCCGGGTTGGAGCCTGAAAATCAACCATGGTGGAAAACCAGTGTAGATCCTTAGAAAGATCGGATCAATCCCATCTTTCATGGATTGAGACTGATAGTCTTCCACGACACCGATGATTTCAGCGTCAACATTTTCCCTTGTACTCCAGTTATAAATCGATTCGAACGTTCTACCCACAGGATTGTCGCCAAGTCCCAGCTCACGTGCGGCTGTCTCGTTGATAATTACCGCCTGGACACTATCCGTAGCCCGGTCAGGATCGAAATTCCGGCCTGCGACCAGTCGCATACCCAATGTTTGCAGATAGTCATGATCCACACATCGTGTGGAAAGATAAACCCGTTCATCTTCTGGAGTTCCCGGTACATGATAACTGCTGGTATTCCCCGACTGTATGGGTAAATGATCAGCGGTACTTGCACTTACGACAAATGGTTTGTTACGAAACTGTTCGTAGAGTACATCATAGGATGTCATAAGATCCCAGTTTCCTAATCGTATCACCAGCACATGTTCCCTGTCAAAACCAATATCTGCAGTTCGGATATAGTTTATTTGACGCAATACTACCATGCTGGAAATTACCAGGCCGGCAGCAATTGAAAACTGAAGAACAACCAGCACAGACCGTAATCGAGCACCCCTTTTCCCTGTAATGGCTGCCTTTCGTAACGCTTTAATCGGACCGATCCCGGAAAGTATCAGTGCAGGGAGTATTCCCATGAGAATGCTGTAAAGTATCCCGGCGATGACCGCGACAACGACGAGAAGCGCCTTATTGCTGCTGGCATAACTCAAATCAACATCAACCAGCAAACTGAAGGCAGGAAGAAGTGCAATCGCCAACAATGAACCTGCCAACACAGATCCCGATACAAGAATGACTGTTTCGCTGATAAATTGAAGCATTAATTGCGAACGTGTTGCGCCCAGCGTTTTCACAATGCCAACATATACACCTCTTCGTATACTCTGGGCTGTCACCAGATTAACGAAGTTCAAGGTAGTGATCAGAAGCAGGAATACTCCGATTGCAGCAAACTGGAGGACAAAAGGAAGCCGTCCCGTTTGAATAAAATTGGGATCGTAGTGACCATGCAGGTGTACATCTCGTAATGGAACTAAAGTGAGCTCGAAGGTATATCCTGGGCGCGCTCTATCTCCGCTGAAATAGCGTTGTGTTACCTCTTCAACAGACGGTCGAATATCTTCAACAGTCAAGCCGTCTTCCAATTGTAAAAGACAATAATGATTGATCTGGCTGTTCCAGTCGCGGTCATCACGATCGGGCGATGTCACCCAGGAGATGAGTACCTGCATGTCTGCAAACATACTCGGCCTCGGCATCCGTTCGATCACACCAGTGACAGTAAGGAGACTGTTTCCCCTGTACACAAATTCCTGACCGATCGGATCTTCATCACCGAACAACAGGTTCGCAAACGAACGTGTGATTACGGCTGAATTCGGGTGAGCCAGTGCTTCACTTGTGCTTCCCTGGACAAGTGGAATGCCAGTGACATCAAAAAAAGTGGAATCAACAACAACCGCTCCCGGTGCAAGGATCTGTTTGTCCGCCCGGGAAAACGCTCTTTCTGTTTCCCAGTCGCCAGTGGTCCTCACAAAGGATTCGATTCCCGGAACCTGCTGCTGCAGATCGACAGGTACTCCCGCTGAAATAATCGGCCAGTTGTATTGCTGGCCATTGGTTCGACTTCCATGGCTTCCAATCAGTACAAGTTGTTCTGAATTTGGAACAGGACGGTCATAAACGATTTCATTAATGACCAGAATGCTGAGCAAGAGTAAAACACATGTGGATATAATTAATCCGAACAGGTTAACGACGCTTATCAGGCGATTCCGTTTTGCCTGTCGATAAATCATGCGAAGCAATTTCATCTTATCCTCATAGTGTACGGTTCATCGGTCAACTATTTCTATGACACAAATCATATACAAATGGTTACATTATTGAAGTATATGTATGAGGTAATAAATATCTGCACAATTGTTCAAGTTGTTGGCAAAACTATGGAGCTATGATCGAAAATAGCGCAAAAAAATGGTCACGCTTTCACGTGACCATTTGTGTGAGAGTGCTGGGACTCGAACCCAGGACCTTAGGCTTAAAAGGCCTCTGCTCTACCGGCTGAGCTACACTCTCGCCAAATATTTACCAAATCGGTGCCAAAGATACGAAAATTTACGACTGAATAAAGCATGAAAACCAGAAAAAATGTCTATCCGGAGACGATTAATTCAACAATCGCTTCTCGATCCGGACCTACACTGACCAGATGAATCGGGATATTTGTAAAGTCGGAAATAAATTCGAGATACTGACGACATCTCATGGGCAGATGACCATATTTCCGTACCAAAGAAATATCCTCTTTCCATCCGGGAAGTGTTTCATATTGTGGTTTTACATCTTCCAGTATCCACGGTTCCACGGGAAAATCATTAATCTGGTTTCCCATATAGGAGTAACCCGTACAGATCTTGATCTCATCAAGTTGGCTGAGAACATCAAGCTTGGTGATCACCCATGCATCAAGGCTGTTCACCCGTACTGCATATTTTGCGATTACAAGATCAAGCCATCCGCAACGACGCGCTCGTCCGGTTGTAGCTCCGAATTCGCCGCCCCATTCCCTGAACCGGGATTGCAATGGTTCCCTGAGTTCTGTCGGGAATGGTCCATTTCCTACACGAGTTGTATACGCTTTTATAACTCCCTGGACACTATTGATCATGCGCGGGCCGATTCCTACTCCAGTCGCTGCGCCACCTGCTGTCGGGTTGGAAGATGTAACAAACGGATACGTTCCATGATCAACATCCAGAAGTGTCCCCTGGGCGCCTTCCAGTACGATTTTTTTATCCTGTTTTGCTGCGTTATACAGAAGTAGAGATACATCTCTTACATAAGGACGCAGCTTTTCAGCAAATCCCATATACTCTTTAAGTATTTTATCCGGATTAAGAGTAGCTGCTTTGTAATAGTCTTTCAGGAGACAGTTTCGATCTTCGATATTCGCCCTGAGTTTCTCTTCAAAATTCTGTTTGTTCAATAGATCGAGCACCCGCATTCCATTTCGACTGTATTTGTCCGTATATGCAGGACCGATCCCACGTCCGGTAGTGCCTATTTTTCCACTACCTTTCTGATTTTCGGACGCTTCATCGAGAGCACGATGATAGGGCATGATCAAATGTGCTTTCGGACTGATAAACAATCGATCCTTCAGTGATACGCCTGAATTTTCCAGCATATCAATTTCATGAAACAGAACAAGAGGATCAATCACACTGCCATTTCCAAGGCAACATTGCACCGAGTCATGGAGAATCCCGGATGGGATTTGATGCAAAATAGTCTGCTCGCCCTTGGCTACGACTGTGTGACCTGCATTCGGACCGCCTTGATACCTTGCGACAATGTCTGCTTCAGCGCTGAGGAGATCGACGATCTTTCCTTTACCCTCATCTCCCCATTGGGTGCCAACGACTGCTGTTACGGACATGGCAGCCTCCCCTGTATGCCAGTTTCGAAAAAATCACAATTCAGGAAATCCACGACTTCCATGAATAGCCATGGAATCCTGTGCACGAACTGTCAACCCCAAAAAAAAACCGGGCTTGTCGCCCGGAGGTTCGCTCGGCGAACATAACAACTTTATCTCTTTTTCCGTTTTTCCGGCCAGCGGGCATTCCATTCAACAAGAATCGGACTGGCGACAAAAATGGAAGAATACGTACCAACGACCACACCTGCCATCAAAGCAAAGGCAAAGTCATGAATCACCGGACCACCCAGGAAATATAACACCAAAACAACGATTAATGTTGTTCCGGAGGTCAGGATTGTTCGGTTCAACGTTTCATTGATCGAAGTGTTGATCTGTTCCACCAGCGTCTTTGTACGCAGTTTTTTCACATTCTCACGAACGCGGTCAAACACAACGATAGTATCGTTCAGCGAATACCCGACAATCGTAAGGAACGCAGCAATTACCGCCAGGCTCATTTGCAGATCAAATATACTGAAGAGACCGAAAACGATAAGCACGTCATGCGCAAGGGCGATAATCGCAGCAACGCCGTAACGGAACTGGAACCGCCATGACAGGTAGATGATGATAAAGAACATGGACGAAATAATCGATAACAACGCAGCTTTGCGAAGTTCATGTCCAATTTTTGGTCCAACCTGGTCAACGCTTCGCACTTCGAATGGATTTTCCGGGTAATAATGACCATGAAGACCACTTTGCACGGATTCCACAAGGGAGCCGCCCTGCCAGGCTTCTCCGGATGATCCCGCCTCAATATCTGCCGGATTTTCCACGACGGCGACGGGTTCCCCTTCGGCACTCGCCACTTCCTCAACCATAGCTGTCGAGTCGTCGGCTTCGATAACCGGTACAGGCGCCAGTTCTGCGTCACCGGCGATCCGGATAATCATATCCTGCTGTCCGGCGCCAACAACCGCCTTCACTTCAGCATCAGGATATCCAATCTCTGCCAGTGTTAAACGCAGATCCGCCTCATCCACCGGAGTTTCAAAGCGGATATCAAACTGGGTACCACCGGTAAAATCGATGGAATAATTTGGACCGCCACGCAGGAACGTGAATATAAGTCCAATGAGGATTACCAGGCTGCTGACGATAAATGCAATCTTTCTGCGGCTCTGGAAATCATAGTTCGGGTTTTTAAAAATAGTCAGCATGGCTTAGATGCTCAGCTTTTTCAGTGTCCACCTGGATGTAATCCAGTCAAATATTGCACGCGAAACGATCAGCGCCGTAAATATGGAAGAGATAATACCGATCATAAGGGTTAATGCAAATCCACGAATCGGTCCGGTACCAAACTGGTACAACACAATACCCGCAATCAGGGTAGTAATGTTGGCGTCCAGAATGGTCATTGCCGCTCTTTCATACCCGGCCTGGATCGCATTCCAAACCGTCTTTCCTGATCTGATTTCCTCACGGATTCTTTCATAGATCAGCACATTGGCGTCCACCGCCATACCGATCGTAAGAATGATACCGGCAATTCCAGGAAGGGTAAGTGTAAAGCCAAACCCGGCCAAAACCGCCATGAGGAATACGATATTCAGAAGCAGAACAAAATCGGCTACAATGCCTGCTCCACGATAGTAGAAGAGCATGAATAACATGACCAGGACAAGACCAAGGATAGCACTTAGTGTACCTGCGCGGATCGAATCGGAACCGAGTGTCGGCCCTACGGAACGCTCCTGAATAATGTCCACCGGTGCAGGCAGTGCACCTGCACGTAGTACAATCGCCAGGTCCTGGGCTTCCTCTACGGACTCACTACCTTCAATGATCGCCTGTCCGTTCGGGATACGATCCCTGATCCGGGGCGCCATGTGTACACGGTCATCCAGGATGATTGCGAGGAAACGTCCGATATTCGGTTCATCGGTCACACGGGCAAATGTGCGCGCACCCTCACGGTCGAGCAACAGATGGACAATCGCCGCACCGGCCTGTGTGGGATCATTACCGCCGGACCCAATGTTTACATACGCATCATCGAGGCGGGCGCCTGTCAACTGAGCATGATCTTCCGTCAGGTACAGGTGCCAGTAGCTGTTGCCATCACCCGTTTCCTGGGCACGGTGACTCCAGCGGAATGCATATCCATGCGGTACAAGATCAAGGATTTCCGGACGTTCAAGATACCGCCTGACAAGGTCATAATTCCCTGCTTCAACACTCAAGCGTCCTGTTTGATCCAGGAAACACATGCTGCTGAAAGGACGGTTCTCATCGACTTCAGTGGTGAGTGAGTCATTGGCAGAAGCCATGAAATCTTCTTCGCTGAATCCGGTTCCAACCTCGTCTTCGTCCGATTCTTCTGTAGTCTCTGCAGCTACATCATCTGAAACGGAAGTTGCTGATTCTTCGACAGCGGTAGTTTCCATGAGATCGCTTAAAGGATCTTCACCCCTTGCGCGACGTTCACGGAACTCCTCGGCGAGGTAACTGTCGATATCATCCAGGACATTCGCGATGGTATTGGGATCGGCGACAAACTTGAATTCAAGAAGCGCCGTCCGGCCGATAAGGCGACGAGCACGATCCGGATCCTGCACACCCGGCAACTCAACAAGAATTCGCCTACCGCCCTGCTGGGTAATCACTGGTTCGGATACACCGAATTCGTCAATACGGTTGCGAAGTTTTACCAGGGTCAGTTCTACTGCATCATCTGCATCTTCCCGCAAACGATTCAGGATTACACTGTTCGGTTCATTTGGCGATCCAAGATAACGAGCCATCTGAACGTCATATTCCTGGAACACGTTTGAGATTACACCTTCGTAATCTGTTTGCGGTTCGGCACGAAGCCTGCGGTGGATTTCCGCAGAAATCTCTTCGTACCGTTCATCACGATTCTGGGCAATGTTGTCCATTAATTCTACAACATTCACTTCCAGGACCAAATAAATCCCACCCTGCAGGTCAAGACCCAACCGAATGGTGCCATCCTGGGCAGCATTGTACGAATCATAGAATTCATTGCGGAGGTAATCGATAGTATCAATCACCTGCTGACGTGTTTCTTCATCCAACCCTTCGATTTCACGAACTTGCCCGGGCAAATTTACGCTGAACCGGAAAATCTCTTCCCGAAGTACCTCGAATGGCATTCCGGTCGCCTCACTGATTTCCATGAGGCTCTGGTTCAGCTCATTGTCAAGCTGTTTCGTGCGGAGGGTAGGAAACAGGTAAACCAACGCCAGCACCAAAGCACTAACAATCACTAAAGCGCGGAACCAATGGGACCGTTTCATCAGCCTGCCGTTGCTACTACCATACTATTGAAGTATGGTTGCGGTTGTGTGTCCGCCACACTCCGTGCGTTGACTTGTTGCATCAATGACACACTGGAGTGGACACGTTTTACTCGAAATTGAAAGAACTTTTGAATATACATGCCACTTGGGAGTGAGTCAACCTGCAACCGCATCCTTTCACCTGAGAGCTTAATCCATGGTGTTCTTCTAATTCAGCTCAATCAATCACGAGACAAGTACGTAAAAGATACTATCCGAAACGATTTCAGGCAGTATCACATATATCCGGACAAATGCCGGAATTCGATTGAACACTATTTTTCATTATACTCAGCGGATGCTCCGATTGCATGAGAGGAGACAGAGTGTACCTCGCTGAGGAAAAGCCATTCGTCGCGTTAGGTATCATGTTTGCAACCATTCCCCACAACATAACAGCAAAGGATGATGATTTCTCAGTGATACTTCACATTTATCATCTCCGTAATCAGTGATCATTGCAAAGATGTCATAGAGATCGTATTTTTTCCAATTACTGGGGAAAAGAACAAAACTCCTGACCTCCCCGGCAGGGGTTCAACCAAGTATAAGGGGGAAAGATGAAACGTCTTCTTGTTATCGGTTTGATTCTGGCAGTTTCGTTTGCAGGTACCGCTATGGCGAAAGAAACGGTTCTTTCGTTTGAGGTAGGCGCTTTAAATCCGAAAGCAGTAGAATCCGGCGTCAACTTCCGTCTCGGAAGCTCCTGGCAACTCGATGAACGTGTTGAATTCGGCGCATCCCTTGGATTGTTCCGCAAATCAACCACGGATGAAGAAACCGTCCACTATAAGGACCCAGTCACCGGCGCAGAGTTCGACTCTGTGTTCACAAACTTTGAATCATCCGTTACGATGATTCCGGTTATGGCGAACCTCATGCTGAAAATTCCGATCGAAGATGCACCCATAATTCCTTTCCTCACCGGTTCGATCGGTTACAACTTCCTCTGGCATTCTTTTGACAACTACGAGTCGAAAGAAGGTGAAACCAACTTTTACAGCGGTTTCGGGTATACCATCGGAGCTGGTGTTATTTATCCGTTCGGCACCAACTCGGCATTGTTCGGACAGGTTATGTACAATGGCGGTAGTCCATCCCGTTCTGAAGACAGTGCGATCGGTCTGCCAACCAGGACTGAAATAGATATGTCCGGCATCGGTTTCATGATCGGTTTACGGTTCCATGGATGGAAAGATTATTAATCCTGAATCATGTTGTGCATCATATGGCGCCCCGGTTCTTGCCGGGGCGTTTTTTTTAATCTTATATTTCCCAAATATGGTATTGCCAACCACTTAGCTCCTCGAGAACATTCGGTCTACATTGTACTATTCCTGCTTGGATCGACATCTGACATCAAAGTATAATAACTATACACTATATTATAATTAATGAAGGAATCATGGATTACTTCTATCTGAAACCAGGCAACATTGCCATTGCCACGAAAACATGTCTGATTGAGACGATTGTCGGATCATGCGTCAGCGTCATTCTCTATGCCTCCAACCGTCAAATCGGTGGTATGAACCATTATGTTATGCCGGAAGTGCTGCAGAATCGTGAAGCCACTCCCTATTTCGGAAGACCTGCTGTTACTCTTTTGCTGGCTGCATTCCAACGATTGCAGGTAAAACCTTCCGAGATCAGGGCGACACTGATCGGCGGAGCCCATATGAAAGCGATGGACAGTAAAG
The DNA here is from genome assembly GCA_963674515.2 of bacterium. Lineage (GTDB taxonomy): Bacteria > Electryoneota > Electryoneia > Electryoneales > Electryoneaceae. Next base: position 385,785 of record CAXXQY010000007.1, on the reverse strand, counting down.
TAGGAATGATGAACTCTCAACTTGCCCGGGACATGCTGACAGAAGCCGGAATACGAGTAATCAAGGAAGACTCCGGAGGCATATACGGGCGTGTGATACTATTTAACAGTAACACAGGAGTTATCGAACTTCGCAAGGCAGGCAGTAAACCATCCCGGAATCGATCAAATCACTCTTCCTATTCTTCCAAACTGGAACGTCTTCAGATTTCGTCGAAAAACGGAATCTATTTGATCGGCAATTAGATCAAGATTTTTCCGCTTCCCCATCTGTATCATCCTGTACGAAACAACTCCAGTACATTTTTATATTCCTGCGGCACATCAGCGCGGAATAGAACATGTTCTTTCGATATGGGATGAATAAACCCCAGTGTTCCCGCGTGAAGCGCCTGGTGCGGCATGATATTCAGGGCTTCTCTCGCCAGCTCACGGTCGCGTGCATTCAGTTTGTCGAGGCCGTGCAGAGTCCCACCATAGGTAGTATCTCCAAACACCGGCCATCCCTGGCTGCTCATGTGTACACGGATCTGGTGGGTGCGTCCGGTTTCCAGCGTAACCTTGAGTAACGACCACGCGGAAAATCGCTCTTCCACTTCCCAGTGCGTGACCGCGTGTTTCCCATCCTCCTGCACGGCGAATTTTTTCCGGTTGTTCGGGTGACGTTTGATCGGAGCGTTAATCGTACCCCTTTCCGGCGGATCACCCCACACCAATGCCCGGTACTCACGGTCAATATCGTGTTCGTGAAACAAACGTCCAAGAGAGGTCATCAGCTCTTCGGTTTTTGCAATTACGATCAGGCCGGAGGTATCCTTGTCGAGTCGATGGACAATGCCGGGGCGATGGGATGGTCCCCCTCCGGGATTGGGAAGTTTGTCAAACAACGCCAGAAGTGCATTGACCAATGTTCCGCTGTGATGCCCGGCCGCGGGATGGACGACCATGCCTGCCGGTTTGTTCACAATCAGCAGGTGAAGGTCTTCGAATACGATGTCCAGTGGAATCTCTTCAGGGGATGCCGGTGGACGTGGCGGGTGCGGGAAGGTTACTTCGATCACATCGCCGCCATTGACAACTGTGGATGCTTTCCCCGGTTTGCCGTTAATGCAGATCCGCCCTTCCGACACCAGCCGTTTTACGCGGCTACGGCTGATTTTCGGGAGACGGTTGGTGACGAGTACATCCAGCCGTTCCCCCGCAGAATACCCCTCTTCAATCTCAAGGGTGACACGGTTCTGTCCGTCTTCTGGGATTTCTGGGAGTTTCATAGTGAGAAAGTACGTTGCGAACGAGGTTGTGTCCAGCAATGTTGCAGGATTTGTGAGGAGCTCACTTTCGCCGAAAGTGAGTCGCAGTTCTGTTCAGAGCACTGCCGCCGCGAGGATTCTGTGTGGTAGATATGCCCTCGTTAGGTTCGTCAACACGTTTTTTCGTTGACGATCTAACGAGGATCCCCCTTCACGTCGTTGCGAGATCTTTTGCATGTCGTTGTTGTTTATGCAATAGATCGAAGCAATCTCCCGCCAAGTGTCAAAACACGGATGGCCTACCTGCTTTTCAAGGTCAGGTGTCAAAAAATCGACCTGATTTGTCCGCCATTCACCAGATTATGTATCAATGAACCGTGAAACCCTACCTTGGACTGCAGGTAGGGGCACCCGTCCAATTAGATTTCCCGGACCGATCTTCTGCATCCGGGCTACAGCACTACGCCACAATCGAATACCCGCCATCCACGGTAATGGTCTGGCCGTGGATCATCTTCGCAAAGTCGCTCACCAGGAACGACATCACATCCGCGACATCCTCCGGCGTAGTCAACCGTCCCGCAGGGGTTTTTTCCATACTGTTGTCAAGCAGATGATCCCGGTTCGGGAAATGTTTCAGGGCGTCAGTATCCACCACGCCCGCCGACAAGATATTCACATTCACATTTTTCGGAGCCAACTCTACCGCGAGGTGACGTACCAATGATTCCAGCGCCGCCTTGGATGCTCCCACCGCTGCATAATTCGGAATTGCACGTACCGAACCCAACGAGGAAATCGCCACAACTTTCCCGCCACGATCTCCCATCAACGGCAAAGCGTGCTGGATCAGGTGCAACAGAGTGGCTGCATTGATGTCCATGGTCCATTGCCAGTGACGGCTGGTAAGTTCCACTGCAGGTTTTAACACACCGGACGCCGCATTGGAAATGAGGATATCCAGTTTGCCAAACTCTTTCTCCAGCTCCTCAAACAGGTCGTGCAGTTGTTCTTCACTGGCGACATTGGCGCGATAGGCGGCTCCTTTGCGGCCAAGCGCTTCGATCTCTTTCACTACGGCATCCGCCGCTTTGCGGTTGCGCCAGAAGTTGATCGCCACATCGGCGCCCATTTCCGCCAGCCGTAACGCCATCGCACGTCCGATCCCGCGCGAACCACCCGTCACCAATGCCACTTTATTCGTAAGGTCTACCATCTTTCTCTCCTCACCGCATACGGTTTCATTATCGAGCGTGAAGTTAGGTATTCCTATTCTTTATGGCAAGCGCAAGAATCATTTGCATGGAGGATCATCTATTATATTCTTCAACTGCATTTTACATTTGAATAACAATCACACTAATCCATCAGGTTCTTTGTCTCCCTTCTGAAAAGGCATTGGAAAGAACGGTCTTTCGAGGTTATCTTGAAGACTTCGCAGGAACGTTAACCGGGAGACGGAATGGAACGGCAATCGACCACTGCTCTTACCTTTCGGGCAGTTTTCTCCGGCCTGATCGTAGGCTGTCTTATCAGTGCCTCCAATGTGACCATCGGTCTGATGATCGGATGGACCTTCGGAGCGTCAATCACCGCGGCGGTAATCAGCTTCGCCATTTTCCGCGGACTTGCATCGGCGAAAAACCCCTATACGGCTCAAGAGAACCTGATTTCGGCAACAGCGGGTTCATCCTCCGGCACTATGGCATCTGCCGGTGGGTTTGTCGCTGCAATCCCCGCGCTGGAAATGATCCGCGCACAAAAGGGTCTGGAACCGTTAGGGCTTGGATCGCTGGTCATCTGGGCGATTTCTATTGCCTTCCTTGGTGTCCATTTCGCGGTGCCGCTTCGCAAGCAGATGGTCGTGGTGGAAAAACTTCGTTACCCGACCGGAACCGCAGCCGCGGAAACGATCAAGGCGATGTACGCATCCGGTGTGGAAGCGATGAAAAAGACCAAGGTACTGATCTGGAGCGGAATCCTCGCAGCGGTCATCACCTTTTTGTTCCTGCGTGTCCCGTTCTTCAGCGCGCTGGAAGTGCTTTCCTTTAACGATTTCGGTCTGTGGCAGGTAGCATTGCTGGCGATCCCGCTGTACCAGTTGCATATCGGGTTCAGCATTTCTCCAATGATGTTGGGCGCCGGTGTGCTGATCGGTCCGAAGGTCGGATGGAGCCTGTTCGCGGGCGCGATCATCGCATGGGTGATCATCACTCCCATCCTGATCGACCGTGGTGTGGTGGAAGTCGCGCCGGATGTGGATGAAATCCGCAGTGCAGTGTCCTCTTTGCACTCCGCGGAGGAAGGTTCCCGGGCGTACCGTCATGCGGAAACGGAGCTGCAACGGGGTTTGGATGATTCCATGGTTCGCCTGAACCGTCTTGTCGCCAACCGTGAAGGCGAGGATGCGATAACCAAGAGCGCAATCCTCACCGAGTTCCTGCATTTTGACATCCTCCAGGCGCTTGATGACTACACAGAGTCCACCATAACAGGCATTGGAACTGTCATTGATCTGTATGAAACCGAGGGGGCGGAAGCTGCATATCTCTCCGCGGACCAGCGTGGTTTCTCCCGTGATGTGGTGAACGTCGCCCTGGCTACTGTTGGAATCATCGACATGCCCGAAATGATGTTTGTCACCAACGGTCACCATGTTGGCGAAGAAACGGCATCCTACCTCGGTGCAAGCGCACAACTGTTCCGTGCAGCCGAAGTCGATGAAGGTGCGCAGGAAAACCTGGCGGTCTGGGCGGCGGTGCAGTCGCACTACGAACCGGCGGAAGAGCTGGCATGGCAGGCGGAAGCGGCGATTGTCCGTACCGCTCTTGCGGCTGCGCAAGGGCGTGAGGTTGACCTGACCACAGAAATGCGGCCCTATCTGGCAAGCATCCCTGTCTTGCAGGCGAGCGGCGTGGAAGTGACTCATCTCGCGACGGTCCGTGCATCCATCGACAGCATGATGACGGCTGCAACTGCTTCGATTGCCGCTGGAACACCCTGGCGAACACAGCAGGAGCTGCAGCTCCGGGCCGAAGAGCTGGACCGTGAGTTGGCATTCAACCTTCCCGATACCGACAACCCCTACCGGGCCGGATTTAACTGGGTGTTGTGGACTGGTGTGGCGCTCATGGTCGCGGCGAGCTTCACCAGCCTGGCGTTGCAGTACAAAGTGATCGCCAAGACCTTTACCTCGCTGAAATCGGCGGCTGCCGGTGGCGGTGGAGCGGACGAGGATGAGGAAGAGGATGCTCCTGATCCGTACCCGATGAAATACTGGGTGGTGGGGATGGCGCTCGCAACTGCGCTAACCGTCATCCTGGCAAAAATGTACTTTGACATCCCGGTCTGGGAAGGTTTGCTGGCAGTGATCCTGTCCATGCTGATCGCGGCTATCGCAGTACGTGCGACCGGTGAAACGGATATCAACCCAGTCGGAGCAATGGGTAAAATCACACAGGTGATCTATGGCGCACTGGCGCCCGGCAAGATCCAGGTAAACCTCATGGCGGCGGCGATTACCGCGGCAGGTTCTTCGCAAGCAGGCGATCTGATGCACGACCTGAAAGCGGGGCACATGCTGAAAGTCTCCATCCGTCAACAGGTCTTTACGCAGCTCATCGGCGTTATAGTCGGTGTGTTCGCCGCAGCGGGAACGTTCCGTGTGCTTTCCGCTGTCTACGACATTCCCGGCGACCGTTTCCCCGGTCCGGCGGTGTATGCCTGGTACAAGATGGCGGAAATCCTCGCGGAAGGTTTCACTGCGCTTCCTCCGGGCGCGTTGTGGGGTGCGGCGATTGGTGCGGCATTGGGTATTATCCTGCCGCTTATCAGCAAATTCGCCCCGAAAATCGGTAAATGGATGCCCAGCCCGGTAGCGTTTGGGATCGCGTTCATCGTCCATGCACAGTACAGCTTCGGCATGTGGCTCGGTGCGATGATCACCTATTTCTGGATGAAACGGAACGAGGAAACAGTAGACAAGTATGGGTTCTCCATGGCGAGTGGATTGATCGCGGGCGCGGGACTGATGCTGGTAGGCTATGCCCTGTTCCTGATGATTACCCAGGTACTCCTTGCCTGATCTTAGGAGAAATGATGGATAAAAAATTCACTGTTGCGGTTGCGCAGATCAACCCGAAAATTGCCGATCTGCACGCCAACCGTGACACCCTGATAGAACGTATTGAAGAGTCTCGCACCAAGGGTGCGGGACTCTTTGTCGCCGGGGAACTGGCGTTGACCGGCTACCTGCTGAAAGACGCCACATTCGAAGTTGCCCTGAGACCTCAGGACTCCTTCTTAGATCCGCTCCGTCAACAGTCGAAAGACATCACTCTCGTGATCGGCCTGGTGGAGGAAAGTGACGATCACAAGTTCTACAACTCGGCGTTTGTGTTCGAGGACGGTCAGATCATCCACATCCACCGCAAGATCTACCTGCCCACCTACGGCATGTTCGAAGAGAAACGCTATTTCGCGGAAGGTGACAAGATCCGTGCTTTCGACAGCCGTTTGGGACGGTTGGGTGTACTGGTCTGCAATGACATGTGGCATCCGATGACGGCGTACCTCTTAGGTTGGGACGGCGCCCAGGCGATCATAGCACCTACTGCCAGCCCCACACGCGGAGTGGGTGCGGGCGAAACCAGCGAAAACACCCGAGTCTGGCGCACCTTCAACCGTGCCGCGGCGAAAGCAGTGAGTTCGTATGTCGTACAGGCGAACCTCGTGGGCTTCCAGGACGGTATCCATTTCTGGGGCGGCAGCGAAGTGGTCTGCCCGGGCGGATCGGAATGTGTGCAAGCTGAACTCAACCGTGAAGACATGCTCTACGCGGAAATCGATCCGAACCGTATCCGCACCGAACGGATGTACAGTCCGGTCCTTCGTGATGAACGTTTGCGGCTGGAGCTGGCGGAATTGGAAAGGGTGGTAAACAAATAGTTCAGTATAACGATATATATAAACAATATAGAATATAATGATGAACGCTGACAAAGGGATTATTACAGGACAGAAAGAATATATAATTTTTTGCGATGAATCCATTCGCGAAGGAGAGAAGTATTCCAATTTTTATGGCGGCTTAATGGTAGGTGCAAAAAACTATCAAAAAATAACAGACAACCTCAATGACGTCAAGAAAGATCTTAATCTTTTCAATGAATTAAAATGGCAAAGAGTAACAAATAATTATTTAGACAAGTACAAAGAGTTCATAAGTGCTGTTTTTAAGTATATAGCTGATAATGATATACATATACGTATTATGTTCTTAAGGAATAATGATATACCGAAGTTATTTAGCAACCATGATTATGATCGCACATATTTTAAACTTTATTATCAATTCATTAAGCATGCTTTTGGTATGCAATACATTTCAAAAGCAAATGGTAAAGTAAATATCAGAATATATCTTGATAAACTTCCCTCTGCTAAGAAACAAAGAATACTTGAGTTTAGAGATTTTATTTCGAAAATACCATTTACAAACGAATACAAGAATTCTGCCATCCGAATTAAACCCGAGAGTATTGTTCAGATTGATTCAAGAGAGCATGTATTACTCCAAAGCCTTGATATAATACTTGGCGCAATGGCATTCAGGTTAAACAACCGACATACTATTAAAATTCAAGGATCTACAAGACGAGGTAAACGAACGATTGCGAAGGATTCACTATACAAATTCATTCATGAAAGAATCGTCGAAATTTATCCAAATTTCAATGTTGGAATTACTACAGGATTACGAGGTGAACTAATGAATCGTTGGAATGACCCGTATCGGCATTGGAGTTTCAAACCATCAATAAGCAAATAATCGCCTATTCTGTAAACAAAAAAGTACCCCACCAGGCCTACATAAATATCTGACGTGGAACGTTAGATTTCGACCTAAGCAGGGTTCTATTATATAATAACCATTCTCTATTGAAAAATCAAGTCCTTCGTATTGATTTCTAATTCCGCATAACTTGTAAGCGTTAATATAACAACATGTTCCACATACAACAAATAGCATATGCCACGATCTGTTTTTACTATGAGACCAGATATCATTTTCCCAAAAGAATACAACTATAATAATTGGATTTACGCACTTCTGGAGTCATTCATCCCCATACCGCAAATAATGTCCGCGAATGGAATCGGCTTCCGCCTCTTCTGTACGTCCAAGATAACGTAAAATGTTCGCTCTCTGGTAATACGCCACCCAATGCGTACTGTCAACTTCAATCGCACGTGTATATTCAGCCACCGCCTCTTCCCAATGTTGCGAGAAGACATGAACACCACCTTGGGCGCAAATGGCCCTATAGGAATTTGGATCCAATTCGAAAATTCGATTTATGTCTTCTTCCGCTCCTGAAAAATTCCGGTCATGCGTGTTAAATTGTGCTCGTAACAGCAACAGTTCGATATCATCCGGTTGCCGTAGTAGCGCCGAATCCAGAACATCTATAGCTCGCTCTTTCTGATCCAGGTTAAACCGTAGTAGCCTTGCCAGCCGTGAAACGTTAACCCAGTTGGACGGTTCAAGCTCTACAAGATGTCGGTAATCAATCGCCGCACGTTCAAAATCGCCCAAGTCTTTATAAATCATGCCACTTTTTCGCACTGCATCAATGCCGTCAGGATGAACACTCAGGTACACCGACAGGTCGTCAATGGCGGAATACAGGCACGTCGAGTCATGGGTTACGTGAAACATATGTCCGTACGTATGCCCTCGCATTTGTGTCGCCATGAGTACAAGTTCGTCAGGTATTTCTCTGTCCGATTCTATGATCCGGTTGAACAGGGAAATAGCTTCTTCAAAATTGCCATTTTCGGCCTTCTTGACAGCACGCATGAAGTCAATTTCGGCCAGGCTGCAGCCTATAAACAGGGGAATGAACAATAGGAGGATATAGTGTTGTTTCATTGTCACACCTCGTCATTTTTTACTTGGGTACATCCAGCACGTAGCCCGGACCGCCCCCGGTCCGGGAAAATGGTTCGTTGAAACAGCTTTACATCACTTAAATGATTAATTAGATATACGTTAATCCCGGACCGGGGGCGGTCCGGGCTACGTACTCAATATAATAGTTTTTACCGATTTCTGTGGTGGGTTATGATATGTTTTTATCACCGAATTATTTTCAATTCACCTGCTTAACAGTGGAACTGTTGCAGAGTATAACAGGAAAGCTGTACCATAGATGTCCTGATGAACTTTCGCTTTGTCAGGGATAGACGCAATGTAACAAGGAAAATGTATATATGGATTCTTCCGTTCCTGAATCTGATTTTCTTGGTTCGCTGGACGCATCGGATGCTGCAATTGCCCCTTTTCTTCCCAACCTGTTGCAGGACATTTGGGAAATGGGAAGCGATCCTGAAACCGTTGTACGACTGTTTCAGAAACATGAATTATTGCAGACTCACCCTCGAAAGATAGTCGATCTCGGATGCGGCAAGGGCGCAGTGTTGATCACTCTTGCACAGGACCTTGATCTGGCTTCGAACAGACCTGTACCACGATTGATCGGGGTTGATCTGATGGAAGCATTTATCGAGGAAGCGATTGAACGTGCGCAGAAGTTGAATGCAACGATCGAATTCCGATCCGAAAATATTCTTGAGACACTGCAAAAAGACAATCCTGTCGATATCGCCATATTCGGGTTCGACATGGGAGTGCTGGGCGATCTTACCCAAACCCTTTCACAACTGCAGGCGAGTCTCGCCCCGGGAGGCTGGCTTTTTTTTGATACAGCTTGTTATGATGCGGAACTTCAGAAGAGTGTTGACGAGTATAATAACTATGAGGAACATTTACAGGCGATCAATGAAACCGGGTTTCAGATTGTGGATGAGATTCGATTCCCGTCCGACAAAATAAAATCTATAAATGACCGGAATACAGAGCTGATTCGATCAAGGGCGGAAGAGTTGAAACAGAAACATCCAGATCTGTCCTCTGTTTTCGATGAATATGTACAATCTCAGGAAGAGGAATCTGAGATTTTGAATACCCGGGTATTCTGTGTAACGTGGTTATTGAGGAATAGCTGACGAGGGAATGTAAAACATGCGCAGAATTGCGGTCATACGGTTCAGTTCTCTTGGGGACATTGTTCTTCTCGGTCCCGCTCTGCGCGGGCTGAGGAAACGGTTTCCCGGTGACGAGATCACTCTGTTCGTCAATACACCGTACCGTGATATTGCGTCGTTATTGCCCGGTGATCCAGTGGTTGTGCCGGTCCCCCCGCCGTGGCCGTGAATTCCAGAAAGCGATTATCCCCTATGCCCTGAAAAGCTGGGACATTGTTATCGACCTGCAGGGATCATCCCGAAGCGAACACCTTCGAAGACAATTCAAGGGGAAGCTATCCACTCACTATTCCCCACCCCGGCTCAGACGTTTTCTGAGGATCTATGTGCGAACCCGTATTGGCAAGTTTGAACCGGTACCGGTACGTTATATCCAATCCATGTCTGAAATCGGTGTGGAGGATGACGGCCTCGGGCTTTCGTTACGGCTGCCTCAACTCAACGCGGATGATCCACACGACCACATTCCCCTTTTGAACCAACACCCCTATATCCTTGTCCCCGGCTCCAAGCATGGTACTAAACAATGGCCGGGAGAGCATTGGAAACAACTGGCGGAAATCCTGAGCCAGTCTGCCCCGGTGCTGTTTGTCGGTATCCTGGGGGAACTCCCGGATGAAGTTCAACCCCTGTTATCCACTCACGATAACATCCAGGATCTGACAGGAAAACTGTCGCTGACCACGCTTGTCCAGGTACTGGATACGGCCCGCTGCGTGATTTCCGGCGATACAGGTCCGATGCACATGGCCATCGCACGGAAAAAACCATTGGTGGCGATGTTCGGACCGACAGTGGAAGATTTCGGATTTTTTCCCTTCCGTGCTCCGAACACAATCACCCTGGAGAAAAAACTGTGGTGCCGTCCATGCAGCCCCCATGGCGCAACCACTTGTCCATTGGGGCATCACCGTTGTATGAAAAACATCATCCCGGAAGAAGTACTGGAAGCAGTTCGTAAGGTAGAAGAAATTCCCTCTCGAAAAATTGCATCCTGATTCCTGTTATACCTTTTTCATTTTTTTTCCACTCATCATTGTTTGTTGTTTCCCTGATTCCGTAAATCAATGGTTTCGGATCAGTATATTATTATATTGTTTATCAGCAGAACGATAACCGCTGCAAGGAGGTCGCATGTTTTCCAAAAGCATGGCATATGCAACCCAGGCATTACTTTTTCTCGCTGAACACTTTGATGACCCGGACAAACTGTGGCAAACCGGCGAATTGGCAGAGAGCACAGGTTTACCGTCTTCCTTTCTCAGCAAAGTGTTGCAGCAGTTGTCAGCAGCGGAGTTGATCGAGAGTATCCGTGGACGAGGTGGTGGAATCCGTTTAAAAGTTCATCCGGACAAGATCGCCCTTTACCAGGTAGCTCAGGCGGTTGGCGATTATGACGGCGCCGGCCCGGATCTCCCGGGATGGGATGAAGCTTCCGATGAAATAAAAGAGATTATCCAACAGAAATGGACCCCATACAAACATTGTCTCCTGGAATTCCTGGGCGAGAACAGCATTGGAACCTTTTTGGAAGCAAAGAATCTAATGAATGTTGACCGATAAATATTCTGAAAATATCTTGTGCAGTGGAATGATATGAGAAGAAAAGATTGCGGCATTGAGTGCTCGGACCCATGAAATTAGTGGCCTGTTGCACCAGTAGCAAGGAGATTCTGGGTAGACAATGGGTGTACGATATAGAGATTATTATGATGTCCTCGGAGTAAAACGCAGCGCCACCTCCGAGGAGATCCAAAAGGCCTACCGCAAGTTGGCGCGTGAATTCCATCCTGATGTGAACAAATCCCCGGATGCGGAAGACCGTTTTAAAGAAATTGGTGAAGCCTACGAAGTACTTCATGATCCCGATAAACGGAAGAAGTATGACATGTTGGGTCCCAATTGGAAGGAAGGCCAGGATTTTGCCCCTCCTCCCGGATGGGAAACATTCGGCGGATTCGGAGGTGGTTTCGGCCAGCATGGCGGTCGTGGATTCCGATCACGAAACACCCAGGCGCGCGGTTTTGATTTCGGGGAAGCCGGATCAGCGAGCTTCAGCGACTTTTTTAATTCGTTGTTTGGAGGTTTCAACAGTCAGCAACAGGAAAATGGTCGGCGTCAATCGGGACGTCGTTCGGGCGATAAAGAGACGGTACTGCTGATCACCCTCGAGGAAGCACAAGCCGCCGGACGTAAAACCATCACGATAAGAGATCATGATACCGGCGAAAACCGTACGATTGATATCCTGCTTCCCAAGGGAGTTCGCGAAGGGACAAAAGTCCGTCTTGCCAACCTGGGCGCTCCCGGACTTGGCGGAACCAACAAGGGCGACCTGTTTCTGAAAATCCGGTTTTCGCAACACCGTTATTTTAAACCCGATGGTTATGATCTTCATCTTACGCTTCCATTAACTACCTGGGAAGCGCTATTGGGTGGAAAATACAAGATCCCCACGTTAGCTAAACCGATCCTTGTAAACATACGGCCGGGGATTCCTGAAGGTCATAAATTGAGTATTCCAAACCAGGGTCTTCCCAAGAAGGATGGATCGAGAGGAAACATTATTGCCCAGGTGAAGATTGTTCCTCCCGCAACTCTTACAAAAGAGCAAAAAACCTTTCTTGAAAAGACAATTCGAGAGAGCAAAACTTCTCCGCGACCCTGGGAACAAAACGATAGATAGATACGTTTTCAAACCGAGTTTTCGGGATAACATAAACCTGTATTGTGAGTTGAAAGATCAGTCTGGAGAGGAAAATGGATAACCAGGAAACACCAAAAGCCAAAAAGAAAACCTTGAAATTCAAAGCAGAAGTCGCTCAGTTACTTGATATTGTAGTGAATTCGCTGTACACAGACCGTGAAATATTTATCCGCGAGTTAATTTCCAACGCATCGGATGCCCTTGAAAAAATGCGTCATCTTTCTCTTACGAAATCAGAGATCACCGGCTCCGATATCCCGCTTGAAATCCGTATTGAATCTGATGAGGATTCCGGCACCTTTGCGATTACAGATACAGGTATCGGAATGACTTTTGACGAAGCGGGTACAAACCTTGGCACTATTGCTCATTCCGGATCGAAAGAGTTCATTAAAAAATTATCCGAAGGCGGCGAAATGGACATGTCGCTGATCGGTCAATTCGGTGTGGGCTTTTATTCTGCCTTTATGGTGTCGGAACGTGTAACGGTGCAAACCCGGTCATGGGAACCCGCGGCGACCGGAGCTATCTGGAGCAGCGAAGGAAAAGGAAGTTTCAACCTGCGCGAAGCGGAAGGGATCACCCGTGGGGCACGGATCCTCCTTACTTTGAAAGAGGACGCGAAAGAATTCGCCAATGCCGATCGAATTAAAGACATTATTCATAAATATTCCAATTTTGTCCCCTTCCCGATCTTTGTGAATGACGACCAGGTTAATACAGTTGGCGCCTTGTGGACAAAATCGAAAAACGAGATTTCGGACGAGGATTACAAAGGATTCTACCAGTTTGTCGGTAATGCGCATGATGATCCAACTTACCGCCTTCACTTCGCGGCGGATGCTCCCCTTTCGATTCGTGCCGTCCTGTTTGTACCCGGTTCGAACATCGAAAAAATGGGATTGGGAAAAATGGACCCGGGCGTTCATCTCTACTGCCGAAAAGTCCTGATCCAGTCCCAGGCGCCTGATCTTTTGCCGGAGTTCTTCCGGTTCTTCCGTGGAGTTGTCGACTCCGAAGATATTCCTCTGAATATTTCTCGGGAAACCATGCAGGACAGCGCACTCATAGCCAAGCTGCGCAGGGTAATCACCAAACGTCTGATTAAATTCCTTGAAAGCGAAGCCAAAGATGATGCGGAGAAATTCAACAAGTTTTTCGCAGAATTCGGTATCATGATCAAGGAAGGCGTCTGGAGCGACATGGAATACCGTGCCGACCTGGCGAAGCTGCTCCGGTTCACGTCCAGTAAAACGGAAGGTGACGGACTCACCTCCCTTGACGAGTACATCGAACGTATGCCTGAAGACCAGAAAGACATTTATTATGTGCTTGGCGGGAACCGTGCCACCATTGAAGCCGGACCCTACCTGGAAGCTTTCCGTGCACGGGATATAGAAGTGTTGTATCTCTTCGATAATGCCGATGATTTTGTCATGACCTCGTTGAGGGAATACGAAGGAAAAAAACTGGTGCCAGCCGACCAGGCGGATATTGAACTCCCCGGTGAAGCCAAAGAAGAGGAAGATCAACCCGAAGAGAAACTGGAAGAGAAAGATGCAGGCGATCTGGCCCGATGGGTAAAGGAAGCTTTGGGCGAGGCGATTGAAGAGGTCCGGGTATCGAAACGCCTGGTAAAGAGCCCTGCTGTACTGGTTAATCCGGATACGATGTTCACAACCGGTATGCAGCGGGTGATGCAGGCTGTCTCCAAGGATTCCATTCCTATGAGCAAAATGATCCTTGAGATCAATCCCTCCCATCCTATCCTTGTTCACTTGAATTCATTGCGTCTGGCGAATCCAAACGATGACTTTGCGAAAGAGGCAAGTCGTCTTCTGCTGGACAATGCCAGGATCTCTGCAGGACTGGCTGTCGATCCTCGGGATATGGTGGAAAGGGGAAATGCAATCCTGGAACACGCTCTTAAAGGAATGGTTGATTCCAAGTGATTATAAAGCGAAAATAGAATTTTAAAACGGACTGTTATGAATTATGACAGTCCGTTTTGTCTCCTCATTGAATAAGAAGGTTTTTGTCTACCGTGTCAACGCTCCTGGAGGCGCGTTATATTCCCCGCTTTCACAGTGCCTACTCATTATTACATATCGAGTAGAATTCGCCAATATTTCTTATCGAACGCCTGCATGGAAGATATAATTGCGCTTGCTCTGTGTCACATCGTTTACTATTCTTGTCGTGCTGTAACCATAATTAACATCACTTGGAGTTAAACACGAATATTTTAGGAAGAAGGAACAATTCAAGAATATTTTCTATATTGTTTATTATTAACAAGTAAAAAGCAGTTGATTCAAATACAAGACTTCTTATTGAAAACCTTTCCTGTCATTCCAGAATAAAAAAAATGAGAATCAGTACCTTCTGCTTTTACCTATTCGGTAAGTGCATTATATTCCTGCGAGATTTCATCCAACCCATCAGGCTTATCCGATATTTTTACGCCTGTGGGATCAAGTACTTTTTGTATTCATTGTTGCAGTTTCCGGCATCAGTATATTTGACTGTAATAATGAAGATTCATGCTTGTCAGACGGAATTATTTGGAGACCGCCTGTATCCACTCACAAAAACTAACTATGGGAAAATTGTTTTCAAGCAAGTGACCAGGAATTTAATGACCCGTTTGACGGATGGAAATTGACGTTCTATCTCTTGAGCTGTTTCTACAATCGACTGGTATCAACATAGTAAGATTTGCCGTTCGCTTAACTAAGGGAGGATTTTGGTGAACATGCGATCTGTTTTAATCGTGTTACTGGCACTGGCAATGCCGTTTGCAGCGCTTGCTGCAGGTTCGATCAGTGGTACAGTCACAGTCGCCGAGACCGGCATACCACTGGCAACTGCACAGGTCCAGGTGGTTGGCACGACTGTTGGCGCCGCCACGGATCTCAGTGGTCATTACCTTATCAACCGCGTTCCCGATGGTATGTACACACTTCGTTGTACCTATATCGGATACGTTACCGCGACCATGGACATTGAAGTAGAAGACGGAGAAACCGTCGTGGCCAACTTCGGACTTGAAGAAGCCATGATTACCCAGACTCCTCTTACCTACTTTGCAAGCCGTGCACGCGAACGTGAAACACCGGTTGCATTCACGAACGTGGAGAAGACAGAAATCACCCAGCGTCTCGGTTCCCGTGACGTTCCGATGATCCTGAACGAAACTCCCAGTGTCTATGCCTCTGTACAGGGTGGTGGCGCTGGTGACTCTCGTATCAACATCCGTGGTTTTGACCAGCGTAATGTCGCTGTGATGATCAACGGTGTTCCTGTCAACGACATGGAAAACGGTTGGGTCTACTGGTCCAACTGGGAAGTCCTCAGTGACGTAACCTCTTCTATCCAGGTACAGCGTGGTCTCAGCGCTGCAAACCTCGCGGTTCCGTCCGTCGGTGGTACGATGAACGTGCTGACCGATGCAGCCGCCATGGAACCGGGCCTCACCTACCGTAATGAATTCGGTTCCGGCAGCTTCCGCAAGCAGAGTGTCATTGCCTCTACCGGTTTGGTAGACAACCGTTTCGCCCTGACAGTTTCTGCTACCCGTAAAACTGCCCTGGGTGTTGTGGAAAACACGTGGTCAGATATGTGGGGTTACTTCCTTGGCGCCAGCTATTTCGCCAATGATGACCATCGTTTTGACTTCTTCCTTGCAGGTGCCCCGCAGCGTCACGGCCAACGTCTCTACACCCAGCCAATCGAAGTCTGGGATGCTGATTATGCCCGTGATGAGGGTATTGATGCGGAAGACAGCGATGAACTCGGTTACCTCTACAACCCTCACTGGGGTTATGTAAACTCGGAAGCCGGTTACATTCGTGAATACTGGAATGGCGCAATCCACGACCCGTACTTCGACAACCGTCTTCCTGAACGTGAAAACTACTACAACAAGCCCCAGGCGAACTTGAACTGGTACTGGGATGTCAACGATCAATTTCGTGTGACCAACGTTCTTTACCTTTCTATCGGTCATGGTGGCGGTTCCGGAACGTATGGTTCCACCTTTAAAACCGATCACGGTTACATGGATTGGGATCGGATGATTGACTCCAACCGTGTCGACATTGACGCCAACGGTGAATACGCAGCCCGCGGAATCCTCCGTAACTCTGCCAACGATCACAACTGGTGGGGATGGGTCGGTAAAGCTGAATATGAAATGAACGATAATGTCAAGCTGTCCTTTGGCCTTGACTATCGTCACTTCAAAGGCATCCATTTCCGTGAAATTCGTAACCTGCTTGGCGCTGATTATTTCGTCAGTACTTCCAACGATAACGATGTAACGGTAGAATCCACTCACAAGCGTCTTGGCGATAAATTCGCTTATGACTTCGAGAACTTTGTTGACTGGGCTGCAGTTTTCGGACAGGCTGAATACAGCACAGATCAGTATTCCACTGTTTTGGCCGTTGGTTTCAACACTGTGAAGTATCGTCACGAAAACCACTTCAAAGTGGCCGGTGAAGATGAACTCGATCCCGACGCTATCTCCGGTTATTATGTCAAGGCTGGCGCCAACTACAACGTAAACGACATGGTAAACGTGTACTTCAACGCCGGTTACAACGACAAACCGCCAATCTTCGATGCTGTTATTGATGACGGTGCGTTTACAATCAATGAAGATCCTGTCAACGAAAAGATCCTCAACTTTGAAATTGGTACAGGATTCACCGGTTACGACCGTGCGGTTCAGGTTAACGCCAATTTCTACTACACATCCTGGCAGGATCGTAACTGGACAGTAGGTTACACCTCCGCTAACGACGAAGATTACTTGTACAACCTCGAAGGAATTGATGCGGTTCACATGGGCTTCGAACTTGATTTTGCAGTTCAGCCGATCCGTGAATTTGCCATGAACGGTATGTTCTCCATCGGAAACTGGGAATGGGGCAATGATGTCACCGCGACCTTCCGTCCGGATGACGATCCCAGCGACGTTCATGACGTCACTGCTTACATCGATGGCCTCAAGGTTGGTGATGCCGCCCAGACAACCTTTGGTTTGAGCGGTACCCTCTACCCGCTGAACAATACCTACATCACCTTGAACTGGCAGTACTTCGGCGATCACTTTGCCAACTTCGATCCGACCGGCCGTTCACTCGACCCAGCCGATTATGCTGGTGGCGAAACCGATCCCGATTACATTGCCGACCTGGCTGAGATGAAAGAATACTCCCAGCCCTGGAAGATTCCAAACTACAGCATGATCAACCTCCATGCTGGATGGCGCGTACCGAACAACTTCGGTCTGCAGATCGATGCTTTCGCGAATGTGTTCAACCTGCTTGATACTCACTACATCGTTGAAGCTGACGACCGTGGTGATCACACAGCAGATGCAGCCAATGTTCTCTTTGGTCTGCCGCGCACCTGGAATGCAGGACTGCAGTTCACCTTCTAAGAAATACTTTCGCAGTATCTTCGAGATACCAACAGCCCGGCAGTTGCCGGGCTGTTTTATTTCTATTTGAAATGAATCGTACGAGCAAGATATTTCAAACCTGCAACAAACAGCTTGTTCCCTTCATAGAAACCACATATTTTTAGTAAGATGATCGAAAATGGAATTCTGTTCAATAGTGACCCTTGCATAGATGAATCCCTCCCTCCCGAACTCTTTTCATGGAGCCGGTATGCCCCGTATTATCTGTGTATTCGCACTCTGGCTAGTTCTCTTCAGCCAGGGATTCGCACAGGCGCCCGATACTCTCTGGTCCCGCACTTTTGGTGGTCCGTTACATGATTATGGATTCTGTATACAAGCTTTGCCGGATGGCGGTTTTGCCATCGCTGGATTCCTGGATGACACCTTCACTAATCCGGAATCCAATGGTTGCCTGATCCGCACAGATTCGAATGGAGTTTTAATCTGGGAGCAAGTATTCGGCGGAGAGGGTGCGGATGAGATCTATTCAGTGGAACCTACGGTGGACGGTGGATTTATCCTTGCTGGATGGACAGAAAGTTACGGTTCGGGCGACAAGGACGCATGGCTGCTGAAAACCGATCCCGACGGTACGCTTGATTGGTCGCAACTGTATGGTGGCACTGAAGACGACATATTCAACTATGCAATACCTACCATGGACAGTGGTTATATCCTGGTCGGATATACAAATTCATCTGCTGCTGGAGCGGAAGATATATTGATTATAAAAACAGATTCCGAGGGCCAAGAGGAATGGACAAACGTGTTCGGCGGACCACATCGCGATGAAGCAAAACATGTTCAGCAAACCGTCGATGGCGGATACATTGTCACTGGATGGAGTTGCTCGGAAGAAACAGGAATCCTGAATGTTTTCCTGCTCAAAATGGATACCGATGGACAAAGTGAATGGACCACTGCATATGATGACGACGATAATGTCGCCATTGGAAATTATATCCAGCAGACATCTGACGGAGGGTACATTGTTGTCGGAGACACATGGGTGTCCAACTTTGAAGTATTTATCATGAAAACTGATTCCGACGGAAATATCCGATGGAACAACCTCTATGGCGCTGAATTGTTCGACCTTGGAAACTGTATCCGTGAAACACCCGATGGCGGATATATAATTGCTGGAAGTTACAGCATTAACAATGAAACCGACATGGATCTCTGGCTGCTTAAAATTGATGCGGATGGCGAAGAAGTATGGTCCCGGATTGTTACGGGCAACAGAAATGAACGTGCCGAAAGCTTTGATTTTACACCTGACGGCGGCATCATTGCAGCGGGTTATACGGAATCGTTCGGCCCGGGCGACAATGATATCTGGCTGGTCCGATTTGGCGCAGATATAAGCCGTACAGATGAATTCATTTCAACCATTCCCCAATTTGTGGTAATCGGAGACATTTATCCGAATCCGTTCAATTCGTCAACCTCTGTGACAATCGGCTTACCCGCTCCATCATTCCTCTCCATCCGGGTGTATAACCTGTTGGGACAGGAAATATGCGTGGTCATGAATACAGAGTTCCCGGCGGGGCAACATCGTTTCCCATTTCATGCAAATGATCTGGCAAGTGGCGTGTATTTCATTCAGGCCACAGTTCCTGGTGGATGGTCGTCTGTACAGAAAGTGCAATTACTCAGATAAAAACAGGATGTGAGTACACTTTGGTATCACATCCTGTTGAACTGTAAATAATAAGAAATCGTTTACATGTCACCATACGGCATCGGCGCCGGTTTTCCGAGCATACGGGAATACACAGCCAGTGAGCCACGGTGATGCGCAGTATGATCTGCTAACGATGGTACCGCTGCGATACGCGGCATTCCTGCCATGATCTCACCCTTGATGGGAGCGTTCAACTCGTCGCCCGTTTTGCTGCCAAATATATCGACCGCTTTTTCCACGGACTTGTTGAACCAGTCTTTCGCTTCGTTCAAAGAAGTACAGGCGAATATTTCGTTCATTGCTTCTTCGAAGTTCATGGCATAACCGTTGTCATCAAAGGTTCCATCTGTGAACCAGTCAACAGTCTGGGCAGTATGCGCCACCTGCTGCACAACTGTCATGGCGCCATCTTCGGGTTTGTAGCCGGAATCGGCTTCCTCGAGGTTTTCAATCGTTTTGTTGAAGAATGATTGCATCATTCTGAGCTGAAGTACAAGTGGATTCGTTTCCATGAGTGTTCTCCATTGGTTGGTAAATACCTTATGCCTTCATGTGCGAATCGAGGAGTACAAATCGATTCGGAGTTGATCTGACTGAAAGATGAACAAGTATACTGAACATATGTTCAGTTTGCAATAGCTCGAAGAGATTTTTTGAATACTCTTTTCCTCTCAGGCATCTTATAATAGAAAAGAGACATGTATTATGGATTACAATACACTCACATCTACATCAAACATACTTATTTTACATAATGATGAGGTTATCATGAATGGCGCACATCTTCATCTCATATTGATTCATTTCCCCATTGCCGGAAGTGTTTTCAGTCTTTTCTTCCTGATTCTTGGATGGTTCCAGTTTCACGAGACCGCATGGAAAAAGACTGCGTTGATCCTCCTGTTTCTGACCGCACTTTTTGCGTTGACTACATGGTTAAGCGGTGAAGGTGCGGAGGAAGTGCGGTCGGCAATCGATCCATTATCGGAACAGCAGATTGAGAAGCACGAGGAAATTGCCCGTACAGCAGCGATTGTCGCCTTGATCACCGGGGCAGGTGTGGTTCTGCTTGCATGGTTCCATATACGTGAAAAGGGATGGGACATATCACGCGGATTGCATGGACTCTTTCTTATTCTGTCTCTTGTACTTGTTTTGCTGTTTGCACTGGCCGGGTATGAAGGAGGAAAAATCTCCCACCCGGAAATTGGTGGGCAGTTAGAACAGGAACACGTAGAACATCCTTCACACGATATTGAATAATTGAGCCTGTACATATGCCCGAGCTTCCCGAAGTTGAAACCATCTGCAATGCTTTGCATCCGGTACTGACTGGCAAAACAATCCGTACGCTGGAATTCTGTCATCCCCGGGTAACCCGTCATGATTCCGCTGAACGGATCCGTGGAGCAGTCAATGATAAAACAATCTCCGGTATTCAACGTCGTGGCAAATTTATTCTCATGACAATGCAAAATGAATCTGTCCCGCTGGCGATCCACCTGCGTATGAGTGGTCAATTGTTGTATACAACAAAAGAACTGGAATCCCAGAAACATCTGAGAGCACGATTCTGTTTTACCGATGACACCTGTCTGAATTTTGTCGATATTCGTACCTTTGGAACAATCTTCCTCGCGGATGATCATGCGCCATCCGGGTTTCTCGACTTGGGAATAGAACCGTTTTCCCGTGGTTTTACCGCAAGTAAGTTATCCGAACTTTTCAGGAATCGAGCAGTTGCTGTAAAACCGTTACTCCTGGATCAACGTCTTGTGGCGGGAATCGGCAATATTTATGCTTCGGAATCTTGTTTCATCGCGGGTATCCATCCGGAAAGACGCGGAACGGAATTGAGTAAAGAGGAGTATACACGGCTACACCGTTCACTGCGCCGGGTATTACGCAAGGCGATCCGTGAGAACGGAACCACGTTGTCTGACTTCCGCCGTCCGGACGGCACCCCGGGTGATTACAAAAACGAGCTGCTCGTTTACGGACGGGAAGGTGAACCGTGCAAACGATGTAAAACAACGATTGTAAGGATACAACAGAATGGACGCAGCACTTTTTTCTGCCCACGATGTCAACACACCCCGGGCAGCGATAGAGGGTAGTACAACACTCGAAGACGGCAGCGAAGTGGTATGGGGACTCTCCCGCAAAGAATTCGGCCCCATGACATTTAAGGGACATCCCGAATGGGATGTGGCGCATAACCGTATGCAATTCCTGAAGCTTTTGGACCTGGATATTGAAACGACGGTTTCACCCGGTTTGCTTCATACCGCCAATGTGTACGTGGTCGGTCCTGATGACGTTCGCAAAGGCGCACGTGAACTGAAATCCGCTCCCCAGCCGGTGGACGCCCTCGTGACCAAAGAACCAGGGATCACGTTGCTGACAACCCATGCGGACTGCCTGCCCGTGTGGATGATCGCACCGCACAGCGGATGGATCGGCGTCGCCCATGCCGGGTGGCGTGGCATTGTCGCGGGGATTGTGCCGGCAATGATCAACTCCATCCCCAAAGAGGACAGAACCGACCTGGCCATTGCCATCGGTCCCGGAATTTCAGCGAAACATTACGAGGTAGGCAAGGAAGTCGCGGAACGTTTTCTTGAGAACGACATCACAGCCAATGCGGTCTTGCAGGAAAACGGCTCATTCCACATAGATCTTGCACGGGCGGTACAAAACCAGGCGGAATCTTTGGGGGTGAACGTAAACACCGACATGGTCGCCTGCACCTATGAGAAACCGTACCTCAGCTCGTACCGCCGTGACGGTTCCCGTTTTGCTCCCATGGCGGCAGTCATTTCCCGATTAACTAACGGGTAATTTCTTTCTTTTATTCCGGGAGATAATTCCGTATACTTGACGCATTCGCCGAAGACCGGTTCCGTTGAGCACAGGGTGATGGGTGGTGTTTGACACTTGGTTTTCGGCGGTTTTTTGTTTCAGAAATTGTGAAGTAACTCGTCTACACACCAACCATAAAACCAACCATCGATCAATCCAGTGTCATAGACACAAGCATATCCATCAGGGCGGGGAAATCGATTCCACGTTCTTTGGCCGCCATGGGCACCAGAGACAGGGCGGTCATGCCGGGAATGGTGTTCACTTCGAGGAAGGCGAGTTTAGCGTCGCCATCCCACCGCCAGTCGATACGTGCAAGGTGACGGCACCCGGCGGAAGCGAAGATCATTTCGGACCAGTGCGAGATCTGTTCCGCCAACTCTTCCGGGATCGGGGCCGGGCAGATGTATTCGGTTTCGCCCTTGGTATATTTCCGCGTGTAGTCGTAGAAGCTGGTTTTCGGACGGATTTCGACCACAGGGTAAGCGGATTCCCCCAGGATGGTGACAGTGAGCTCTTTGCCGGGGATATATTCTTCCACGAACGGGATATCGCCATGCGCGAGGATGGTACAGATGGCCTTCTCAACCCCTTCCGGTTCTTTTACGATGTACACATCTACCGCCGAACCGCTCGCCAGGGGTTTGATTACGGCGGGCCATCCAAATTCTGTTTCAATACGAGTAACGGCATCTGCCGCCAGCATGTCACGGTCAGCAATAAACCCCTTCGCTACCGGTGCATTTTCTTTCAGTGCGATATCCTTGGTTAACTGCTTGTTCATGCAGAGCTGACTGGCGAGAACTCCACTTCCGAGGTAGGGGACCTTCAACAGTTCAAGCATTGCCTGGATACGTCCATCTTCCCCCCATCCGCCATGCAGGATCGGGAAAATACAATCGACGGGTTCATTCGCAATAGTATCGATTAACGCCGCCCATCCGTGCTGTGACAGGGTTGCATCTATCAGTTCTTCCGGAGGCGTAGCACCGACAACTCCTATCAGGAGCGGTTCCAGGCCGTCAACGACATTCCGTGGGGAAGCGGTATCGATTTTCCGTACCGTATGTCCGGCTTCCACAAGCCCCTTTGCTACAGCATCGCCGCTGGCGAGAGAAACACGGCGTTCCAGTGATTCTCCACCGCAAAGAACCAGCACTCTAGCCATTTTGACCTTCTTTAGTGAATTTTCAACACCATGAGGGTAATATCATCTTGTGGTTTACTGTCATTCCCTGCGTACTGATGCACCATGTTAATCACACCATCTATGATATTCCTCGCTGGCGCATGGATCAGGGATCGTGTTACACTGATCAGTCGTTCTCTACCGAATTCAACATCAGCAGCATCCATAATTTCGGTGATTCCGTCAGAATACAATCCAATCAAATCGCCATCTTCAAGCTCCACTGAAGCCGGTTTGTATTCAAGATCCGGCATAATCCCGAGGATCATTCCACCTTCCGTCAAGTTGATTACCTTGTTTTTCCTCAGCAGGTAAGGCGCATCATGGCCCGCATTGACATACCTGAGCGTGCAGTCATCAGGATTCAGGATTCCAACGAAAAACGTGATGAACATTTCCAGGGTGGAATTCCGGTAGATCTCTTCATTGATCTGTTGTACAATTGTTTCAAGCGGTAGATGTTGCCTTGCAAGAACATGCAAGTTCGCCTGCAGGTTACTCATCAGGATCGCCGCAGGGACACCTTTGCCCGATACATCACCCACTGCGATCATGATTTCACCATTATCCAGTTCAAAGGCATCGTAATAATCGCCGCCAACTTCCTGGGCCGGTTCGCTGGTGCCAGCGATTTCAGCCACATCGGAAATGGGTAACTGGGACGGCAGCAGACGTACCTGGATAATACGTGCGATTTGAATATCACGTTCGAGACGCTCTTTTTCCGCAATAGCGCCAACCATCCGCTGCAAATCGGTGATCATCCTGTTAAAGCTTATGGCGAGATCGCCCAATTCGTCGCGGTTGGTTACCTTGATCCGGGTTTTCAGATTTCCTTTTCGGAGGTTTTCAGTGCCTTCCCGTAACTCCGCCACCGCAGATGTGATTGTAGTGGTGATTCCCAGGCCAAGAATACTGGAGAAGAGAACGGCCAGCAGGAGCAGGATACCGAGGAAAATGAGGATACCAACAACAATAATGTTCAATCCCTGCATGTTGAAAAGGGACTGCGCAAGTTCAGCCAGAGAAGTACGCACGATAATAAAACCGAGCAGTTCTGAATCCTCTCCCTCTTCCTGCCAGCTCATCAGCTCACTTACACCCTGATAAATGGGGAAATGCCATAGATCTGTATAAAGCGAATCCCATTCTGTGCCAACATTCAACATGTCGGAGAAATTCCCGATATGCAGTTGACGGTCTTCCACCTGGATGGTTGTCTGGGATTCTTCATCATCCTCATCGCCCATCATGGTTTCTGTGGATGGGAGAATGCTGATATCCACACCGATCAGATCCTTGTACCGGTTGAGAAGGGATTCATTCAATGGCCGCATTGCGACATAGATACGATTGCTCCCGAATCGCTCCGGGACAACAACGGTAAGCGCTGAGTTATTCTCAAAGGTTTGAATACCATGTATGGAACGTGTTCTTGTGGTATAGCCTGCAAAAGGCATCAGCGTGTCGGGAAGTGGCCATGGCGCATTTACCGATTCGACCCGAATCCAGTGAATGTCGCGAAACTCACTGATCGCACTGGGTGGTACACCCAAACCACTTATGTTTTCTCCGGGATACCCGCCAATAGACGGATCGATGGATAACGGGGCTTCCATCGCCGGATCCATAATTCCCGGACGGAATTGCGGGATCGCTGCCTGATCGGGTTCCATGCCGATCATTGCCGATTCCCGCTCGTAAATACCGACCGCAATGCTGTCCTCGGAATTAAATGAACCAAAATCCTCCTGTCGGAGAGATTTTTCCATCATATTGAGGTCATCATGAACCAGGTTGCGAACCATCCTCGCGCGCAGGGTTCCAATCCCGAGATAGGCAGATAACGTAAGCAACGTCACCAGCAGAAACCCGGGGATAATTGTGCTGAAAATATAGGTGAACGCCAGTTTCAACCAGATGGGTATCCGGATTCCGAAAGCTCCCTGCAATCCAGCGACAACAATTCGTATGGGAAGGAAGAAGAAATACAGGGAGAGGGTAAATCCCGCCATCCCCAACACCGAATTTTGCGGACCACCTGCTCCATAAAGCCCAAACTGCATTTCATCACGGCCGGTGAACGATTCAGTGCTGATACTCATGAGGATGAGCGCCGCCGGAACAGCGATAAGCAAAAGCAATAATCCCAACCAGCGTTGCCGTCCCTTGAGTTCAAGCAACCATCCGAATGGAGCAACCGCCAGTACCAGGAAGATTGCAGCGATTGACATCAGGGTGACAGGACCCTGTATAAGTATCAGGAAAAACGCAATGGATACACCCGCAACCACCCGTCGACGCCGATGGTTCCATTCATCTCCCCCTAACCGTATCAGAATCAACAGCATCCATGAATACCCATAGGCAGGGAAAGAACGGCTGATCAGTATCCATAAGACATAGGCCCGGGGACTTGCAGAGGCGGCATTTGCCAGAAATTCGGTTACAAACCCAAACGTAGCTGCGATAAGCAGGAGAACGACACTGATTCCAAGTCGGATAACTTCTCTTCCGATTGTAGGCGCCGGACGTCGTTTACCAAGGGTAACAAATGCAAGCGCAAAAAAGAAAACATCAAAAATGATGAGAGTGAGGTGGGTCAGCGAGGACGCACTGACCACCTGGGAGAGCACGAGAGCGCCGATAAGAACGATACCAATCGTTAACAGGCGTTTCCGTTTCATCCATGCTCCCCTGCACGGTTCATCGAACCGTGGCTTTCCATGCGCTTTCCCTTATTGCCCAGTACTCTCATAATGGTGATATAGTTCCGAAAATTGTGTATTAATCTCTATGGCTGCAATAATAAATACCACTACAGTGAAGAATGGAATTCTTCCTTTGAGGGGACGGAAAATCTGAGGATCGCGAGTAAAAAACCGTAGGTATTTTTATCAACTGATATCTTTAGCTATCCTTTGATAGAGTTACCAATGCGGTGGCAACATCCGGCCCCTGCCATCAAAATCAACTAACGCTTCCCCGCCCGTTTCCTCAGCAACTCCATACACGTGTCCATATCATCTAAAAATACTACGCGGGGATTATCATAGTCATGAAAAATACAATACAGGGACAAGTCCATGAAACGGAGAACGTCAAAAAGATCGGAAAACTCCCGTGTTTCTGACTCAACGACTTTCAAGACCTCTTCCAGTAACTCTTTCCTGATACACAATGGCCCCTGTATCCGAACATCTTTATTATCAAACCGGTACTCTATTTCCTCGTTTGGTTCTGCTGCCGCCAATTCAACAACAGGAACAGCAACACCATACTCATACGCCGCATCCATCGCCTGAGCGATCAAATCCGGGGGTGTGAGGATCCGGGCGACATCATGAATGGCAATCACCTCATAGGCCGCCTGCAAATGATCCACGGCATGTCGTAATGAATCCCAGACAGAAGTGCTTCCAGGAAGAATAATTCGAACGATATCAAGCTGCCAGTCATTTACATGTTCCGCTGCCAACCGTATCCAATCCGGATGTGAGACCAGGATTATCTCGTAAAAACGCTTGGATGCCGCCAGCTGATCCGCTGCATAGACGAACAACGGTTTATGGTCCAAATGG
This sequence comes from bacterium, assembly GCA_963674515.2. GTDB lineage: Bacteria > Electryoneota > Electryoneia > Electryoneales > Electryoneaceae. The sequence goes on along the minus strand of CAXXQY010000007.1, from coordinate 358,925 downwards.
GCAAAGTATTTCAGCACCTTCCCCTGGTATCGTTCTGCATCACCTGCTGCCATGAGCAGAGCGGCTCCATTATAGGAGACAGTTCCGGGACGCATGTAGTTACACCCTTTCCCTGAATGAGTAAAATGGATTAGGTAAAAATACTGACGGACAGCGAGTATTACAACCATTATCGCATGGTAGCAAGATGATTTACACTCGTGGATCGATTTACATGGATAGATCCAATAGAGCACACGGATTCTTATGTCGCAGGTATCATCGCTATCAATTGAAGTTGAAACCACATTGGAAACACATGTCCGGTTTTCTAATAATCGTTGAAATGAATACTCATGAAAGGCACTACTATTTTTTCTGACGGGCAAGCTGTGCGAATGTTTTCATGTGATGCGTCTCTTCCTCGATAATGTACTTCAGGATTTTTTGCCCCTGGGGATCGTCAATCTCTGCAAGTTTATTCCGGTAAAATTCAATTGTCGCCTGTTCCATTTTCTGCGCTTCTGTGAACGGTTCGCATTCCTGCCCGGTAAATAAACACGAAGAGATTGAACCAACAGCTTTGTTCAACGGCCCCAGATCCTTTTTCGATGTATTAAATGCACCAAGATCTTTGTTGCTGATCTGTAATGCTTCGAAGGTTTTGAAATGACGTACCTCTTCATCGGCGATCAGGTTCAGGAGACGCTTTAATTCTTCGTTATCCGTGTTGTCCGCCAGTGTCCGGTAGAACTTCTCGCCCGCCTTCTCCATCTTCATGGCTGTGTCAAAAATCCCCATGATTCCCCCATTGGAGTTGTAGAACTGAAAAGCAGTATGGCTCAATGAACTTGAAATGATCCGTCAGAATATAGCGACAGCACCTTGTATTTTCCCAGATTGCAGCATGATTTTCCGAAGAATGATACCCCATGATTTTACGACGGGTGGCAGATTTTGGCCCGTGTGCTTGCCACACGGGTGTCTCTATTTCGATGAATCGACAGTATTAACAGACTTGGAATTGACCGGATATTTGGTAGAGATACCTGAGTGACAAGCACTCAGGCCAAAGTCACCGGGATTCTGTTAACAATCCGATCCGCAGGCCAGCGGTTCGGGCTACACAGACATTTTGGAAGGGGGTTGCTTCGTCCGGCTGCACAAACGACAACTACGTGCAACCGTCCTCCATTAGATTATGTTTGTAGTTTTAAGAGATATTTTATTGGTTGCAGTTTTTTATCAGTTTCTTTTATTGCAGATAAAAGAACAACTCTTTACCGACAAAAGATTGAAGAAGCCTATTCTTCCTCTAAGGTTGTAAGTAACCTATTTTGCGATGCAGGCCCAATCTTTTTGAGTGGTCAAAACTATATAGAAATACCACTTTACATAGTTACTAATGGAGTCAGTTTGCCACCCTCGTCGTCGGTAATTCCTTTTGCTTTTTGCTTGGAGTGATTCATGGACGCATTTCAGTTTTACATCGGCATTGATATTGCCAAAGATGATTTTGCCTGTACTATTTTATCAACACCAGCTTCACCGATCGCGTCGATTGAAAACGTTCCGAATGAAATCTCCGGTTTTGAACAACTGGTGCTTTGGTTCGAAACCCATAGCGTTACCGCAGCCAACAGTATCATTTGTCTTGAAGCAACAGGCGTTTATGGCGAAACACTAAGTTACTGGTTCACTGCCAAAGGATATTCGATTGTCGTTGAAAATCCGTTGAAAGTGAAACGAGCCTTCGAGCCGAAAAGCCACAAGAACGACAAAGTTGACAGCCATCAAATTGCTGAATATGCATATCGTTTTGTGGACGAGCTGAGAATATGGCGTCCCAAGAACGAAGTCATTGAACAAATCAATGTGCTTCTGATGACCCGTGAACAACTGGTTACGCAAAAAACAGCACAAGTGAATACGCTCAAAGCGATTCGAAGAAAGATCGTACAAACCCCGCTGGCGAACAAAATCTATGAAGACAATATTAAACAGTTCAAGGCGCAAATAAAAACCATTGAAAGCGAGATTCAAAAACACATTGACCAACACCCTGATTTCAAAAACACCGTTCGTTTTTTGAAAACATTACCCGGTGTAAAACTGCTTTTAGCGGCAAACCTCCTGGTTATAACCAACGGGTTTGAAAATGATCTGACAACGAATTCCCGCAAAATGGCCGCATATATTGGCATATGTCCCTATGAATTCAAGAGTGGATCATCAGTGTACAAAAAGCCCAAAATCCCGCATTATGGTCCAGCCAGGTTACGAAAGTTGCTCCACCTTGCAGCACGATCAGTGACCACACACAACAAACGATTTCAAAATTATAAAGCCCAAAAAGAAGCAGAGGGGAAAGAACCCAGTTTGATCCTGAACAATGTCTCAAACAAAATCCTGAAAATCTGTTGTGCGATTATGCGAACACAAAAACCATATATGCCAAACCATCTTTCAATGCACCCGGAGATTGGATGCTAAAAAGACTTGACAAAGTCATAGAAATCGCAAAGACGGATAAAAAAAACCTCGTTAGATCATCAACGAAAAGCGTGTTGATGAACCTAACGAGGGCATTTCATAGATGTTGAAGCCCGATTGCCCGTTCCTTCATCACTAAACAATTCGGATCATTCTTCCCGCTATTTCATAAAAAAGATCTTCCGGATCGACATCTGGTTTCCCGCCACAAAGGAACAGAAATACACACCACTGGACAGTCTCGACCCTTGAGCAGCCGCATCCCAGACGGTCCTGTATGTTCCGGCATCCATCACACGATCTTCGATTACTGCGACTTGCTGCCCGAAGATATTGTACACGATCAACCGTACGTGCTGTTGTGACGATAGATCGTATTCTATCGTAACAGCGCTGTTGAACGGATTCGGATAGACGGACCGTAAGGCAGTCGATGTGGGAAGCTCCGGCTCCTCTTCAACGGCGTTCTCATCCACCGTCAATGTAATGGGAACGGCAAGTTCCGATGTACCCGGATCATTGCTCGCGATCACCGCTGTCGCCAGGTATGTGCCTGCAGGTAATTCGGAGGAATGGAAGGAGAAGATAATCTCTTCGCTTTCGCCGGCGGAGATGGTTCCTTCGGATGGTTCCAACTCAATCCACGGCACCGACTTGTAGATCCGTATGGCCAGATAATCATGCAGGTATGGTTCATTGTAGGCGATCTGCAATCCCGTTTGACCGGTAGCGTCTTCAATTCCTACCGTTGAAGAGGTCAGATCCCCGGTAAGATCATTATAATAGAAGTAGATGTCACCATTCTCGTACAACTGCACCTGGAAGTTCACCCTGCCCTGCATGTACTGGTACTGCCAGTTTGTGTACTGCAGAATAAACCGTCCCTGGTCCGTATCATGATAACCGTAAACAACGCCTTCACGTCCCAACAGGTCATCCCAGAACGGTGCGATTATATTGTTCGGTTCACCGGAGCGTGGAATACCGCGGTTTACATGCTCCTCGCCATTCTCACCGAATGTAAGGTAACCGTTGGTGCTGAGCCGTACCTCGGTTTGCTCTTCTTCATAAAACGGGAATGTGAATGGCAAGGGTACCACGATGGATTCATCCTCCCCGCCCAACCCGGTGTTTTCGCCAATCGTGGAAATATCGAACCATTCGTAGTCCGGCCCGAAAAGATCATCGCTGTCAATCCACATGTATCCATAGCTGTCCGGACCGCCGGATGCATCCAGTTCATCGTTGTTATCCAGAACGGAAATGTGATACACCAAATCCCCAATACCTGTATTGTAGATTGTAATCACATCCTCTATTTCATTTCCTTCAACAACCGTAACCAATAGTTCCAACGGATCTACGGAGATTTCTGCCGGTTGGATCACAGTGGCACTTAACGGGATAGTCAGGTTGGATTCATCCTCATCATTGCTCACGATGAGAAGCTCCGATTCGTGCAACCCGGTTTCCATGCCCTGGAATGTAACCGGAAGAGTTATACTCTCGCCAAGATCCAGCACGATCGGGGTTTCACAGGTTACACCGAATTCATCGCCATCAATGGTGATGGAAGTGATAGTCAATGTACTCAAGCCGACATTACTGATCTGCAGATCCTCTTCCACAGGTTCATTTTGAATAACTTCACCGAAATCAATGCTTGATGGTATCGGATGGATTTCAGGCCCTTCATATCCATTCAGATAAGCGAGGTACCGCGCCATCAGTTCGGCGCGCGTGCCATCCGGACCATTGTGACATGCACCTATAATAATTGATGATGAAATTACCCGGTAGGAGCCTGCATCATATGCAATAACCCTCGTATGTGAATTAGTGCAATCCATCAAGTATTCACCATCAACCGTATTGAGACGGTCATTTTTGTAATCAGCGTCGGTATTATCCTGGTATTCGAACTCCATTCCATTGAGGAAGGTGAAGGGGATTCCATACAAATCGAAGATATTCTCTTCTTCATTTCCACTGGATTCCAGACTACATCCGAGGTAGTCAAGGAATGTGGTGCCGACATGGCTTTCAGCGACATCAGCCCCTTCGATATAGATGCTGCCGCCATTATCCATAAACTCGATCAACCGTTCCTGGTCTGCGGGACTCACGGTCCCGGGAGGTGTTTCCCCTCAGGACACACAGTACAGACCGAGTTCAACGGCTATCACATCGAAGATTGTCAGGTCATCCGGAAGACGATTTAAGACAACACAAGGTACCTGGTTGTCATCCAGCACCTCGATAATCCCATCTTCACAGTCTGTAATATTTCCATAATCCGGGTCGATATAATGTGAATAACGGTCATTGTCCCACACCAGCACCATGGGAGCGCCTTGCGGATAGATCATGATCTCGTATACAGGTGTCTGGTCATTTCCGGGCCATTCATCGCCTTCCAACTCCACAACACCGTAAAGGTAGGTATCCTCAGCGCCATTGGGGGTCCAGTTGAAAGCATAGGTTTGAGTATCCTGGAATTCGAGCACATCCGTGCTGTGAATCTCGCCTATGGTTATACTTCCTTCTTTGAGCAGACGGACATCAAAATTGGAAATGGTATCGAAACCATCATTGCGGACCGTCACTTCCCATGTCTGTTCCGAGTTTTGCTCAACAATGGTCGGACCGGTGACTTCTACTGCCGCAAGGTCGGTATCAAATGCCTGGTAAACAGTGACATTGTAAATATTCCAGTTATTAAAACTGAAAGTGGTCCGTCCATAGCTCCGGAAACGTAGTTGCACCTCCTGCCCGGCATACGGGGACAGCTCCAACGTAAGGTCTTCGCCTCCTTCTTCTCCCCAGTCACCGGCAGCCATTTGATAACTCCAAAGCACATCCTCGCCCATATTATGCACCACAGAGATCACAATCACCTCATCAAATGGCTCATAAATGGAAAGCCACTGGCTAACCACCAGTTCACCTACATTCTCAGGCAGTTGCAGGTCCGGGGAATATGCAGACATGTCATAGTCGGGGATAATGGGATTCCAGTACAACTCAAGGTGATCCTCGATCCATTCCCAGTTTTGACCATACTCCCAGTCAGTCGGATCTGCTTCAAAATCCTCTTCGTAAAATACGGTCTGGGCAAACAGCGCGGAGGTTGCCGTAAGCAGCAAAAATGCCGCCCATAAAACCGCTTTCATCTTCATCGTTCCCTCCAGTATCGGTGAACCGTCAAAAAAGCGTTTATGTTTATGGTACGGGGATCAAAACCTATTCATGCCGTATGCTCTCCGCCGGATTCTGCATTCCCGCCCGCAGAGCTTGAGATCCTACAGTAATACCTATTATAACAATTGATACCACAAGCGCAACAATAAATGGCAACGGATTTATATTTACATGGTACGAGAAATCATTCAGCCATATACGCATGGCGTACCATACCAGCGGAACAGCAACCACACTTGCGATCCCAAGCCACAGGAAAAACTCCTTGCTTAACAGAACTACAATCGATTCCAGTGAGGCCCCCAGTACTTTCCGAATGCCAATTTCGCGCGTACGAACTTCCGCCACAAAAGAGATCAGTCCGAACAGTCCCATGAATGTAAGGAAAATCGCGATAGACGAGAAAGCTTTGAACAGGGATTGAGTGCTTGTTTCACGGGAATAATGCTGCTCAAATACTTCATCCTGGAAGGTATAGTCAAATGGAACAACCGAGGTGTGATTTTCCCAGATAGTCTGCATTTGCGCAAGTGTCTCGTCAAGTGCGGACACACGTATTCTCAGGTTCAAGTAATATTGAGATTCCGGATCGTTGAGGTAGACAATACCGGTTGGTTTCATATCTTCGCGCAGGCTGAGGTAATGAAAATCGCTGACAATACCTACAACTGTATAGGGAATTCGGTTGGAACCATCATCGGAAGGATCAATATAAACATGTTCATCCATGGTTCCCGAGATTCCCAACTGTTCTGCGGCCGTTTCATTCAGGATGACCAGATGTTCCTGGTTTTCCGGTTCTGTCGTAAAATCGCGTCCATCGACCACATTCAGTCCCATGGTCCTCAGGTATTCATGGTCAGTGAACATCAACCATGTCGAGAGATACTGGTTCTCTGCGCTATGATCCGAGTAAATATTGTGGACTTCCGCCCCGACTCCTGTTACGTGTCGGGTTGCCGATACGTGCATTACACCCGGACAGGCGGCAAAATCCTGCTTGATCGCGTTCAGTAAACCATGCACATTTCCATCGGTCACCGGGACAATCACCACCTGCTCATCTTCCGAGTGCAAACTTTTTTCATGGATCAGGTTCATCTGCTGCTGTACAATAAATGTGCTGGCAAGCAGACCAAATGTGATCATGAATTGTGCGGTGACCAGCACCCTTCGAAAACCAACTCCCTGCATCCCGGACCGTACTTTTCCTTTCAACACCAGGATCGGCTTAAACGATGTCATTATAAACGCAGGATAAACACCTGCCAGAAGTCCTATCAGGACCGCAGCAGCTACTCCTGCTCCCAGATCATGAAGAGTAAATGATCGCTCCGTGAAAAAGATATTGTTGGCTATATCGGCAAATGTGGCTTGAGCAAGATAGATCAACCCTGTTGCAATCATAAGTGCTAACAGTGCTGTCAGTATGGATTCAAATAGTGATTGGAGTATCAGGCGGTTCCTCGTAGCTCCAAGAACCTTCCCGATCCCAATCTCTTTTGCCCGTGACGCAGCTCGTGCAGTCGTAAGATTGATAAAATTGATACAGGCAAGAAACAGGATCACAAAACCGATGGCACTGAAAAGGTAGACATTGTTCAGGTTGCCGGACGGTCCCTGGTGATCGAGTGCCGGATCCTGGAAATGCATGTCCAGCATAGGCACAAGGCTCCAGTGAAACGCATACCCTGCGTTCGCCAATCCCGCTCCATACACATCCTGGTACAATGAATCGAGCCGTTGGCCGAAGCTGACAGCATCCGTTCCTTCTGCCAGACGGAGATAAGTAAAATCGGTAATGCTGAACCAGTAAGGATCCGGTGTTGTTGCTGCGGGAACAGTGCTGTAGGAAACCAGTATATCACGCATATAATCTTCCGGGAAAGGTGGGTCACTCATCACACCGGTAACTTCATATTCGGAGTTAATTAAAGTGACCGTTTTTCCAATCGGATCCTCATCACCAAAATAGGTTGGCACTACGGATTCATGCATGACAATTGTGTTGGGTCGGTTCAAGGCGGTAGCGATATCCCCTCTCTGCAGGGAATACCCGAAAAAACTGAAATAATTAGAATCTACAATTGCAATATTATCCACCAGCCACGAGTGTCCCTGGTACTGAAGTGTCCAGGAATTGTCTGTCTCCTGCATTCTCATGAACTCAAGGATTTCTGCATGTTGTTCTGTATAAGCAGGTCCCATTGGTGGCGCAGATCGGCCAATGATAAGTGTTTCGTCCCCGGAACTGACTGTGAGAGTCAGCCGACTGATCGATTCTGCATTGGGGTACTGACGTCCATAGCTGAATTCATCACGAACGTGAAGGGCAATGACAAATGTCGCAGCCATTCCAATTGCCAACCCTGCAACGATAATGCTGGAGAACAATTTGTTAGAAAGATATCTCCGCATCGCCAGACGTATCATTAAGGATAACATAGTCCTCTCCATGGTTGGCTTTTTGAATGGTTGTGTAATTCTGCATCAGGTAATCGCAACCTCCGAATTAGCATTAATTGCAATGACTATGCCATGGACAGACTATTCCTATTCCCTTGTGTTTTTTATATTGAAAGCATTCTTCTTGTAGGAAAAGAGGACAAATTCCTTTGTGCATGTACTGTTTTCAGTATCCAGAAGTAAAGAGAGAACCAATCATTATTCTATTCGCAGAACATCAATCGGGTTTTTGTTTGCCGCGTGATATGCCTTACCACCGATAGTCAATAATGCGATCAACAAAACACATACACCCGCTACAGGGAACAACCACAGTTGCAAAGGCGGATGATACGCATAATTCTCCTGGAACTTGAGGAGTACATAGGCAGCGACAGGCCAGGCGAAAACATTGGCAACCGCGATCAGGATAAAGAATTCACGAGTGATCAACAGAATAAGGCTGAACACACCTGCGCCCAACACCTTGCGCACTCCGATTTCCCTGATGCGGTTTTCCACAGTGAAGACGACCATGGAGAACAATCCCAGGCATGCGATCACAATGGACAAAACAGTGAATCCGTTTAACAGTCTGCCCATCCTTAATTCCTGTTGGTAATGGATATCAAACTGGCTGTCAACGAAGCGAAAATCCATGGGCAGAGCCGGTGCAAGTTCGTCCCAAACATCCCGCATTTCAGCGAGCGTATTCGACAGGTTTTCCGTTTGAAGCCGGAAGAACAGGTAATAGGGATTTCCATTGTATATGGATAAAATTAATGGCGGGATTTCATAATTGAGCGGAAGACAATGAAAATCTTCTACAACACCAACCACTTGCAATGCCTGGAACCGAACGGGATCGTTGGAAACAATCTGTTCAAGATGCTGACCGAGAGGGTTTTCCCACCCGAGATACTCCGCCATGGTTTCGTTGACAATGATCGTACCCTCGGCATCCAGCGATATATCACGATTGAAGTTCCTTCCCTGCAGCACGGGAATCCGGAACAGGTCAAGGTAATCATAACCGATACCGGCCGTAACAAACGGAACAAACTCCGTTTCTGCCGTTCCGGGAATGTGCCACACATAGTGAATAAACATTTCATTGGGAAGGATGTCGCCGGAACAGCCATCCACCACTCCCGGGATTGCTTCCATCCGCGTTCGAATAATTTCATGCCGCCCCATGGTTTCATCATTTCCAAGGGATAACACCATCACCTGCTCGGAATCGAAACCAAGTTCTTTGTCACGGATAAAATGGATCAGGTGAATCAGGCCGAGAGTACAGACAATCAGAATGACGGACAATGTAAATTGCAGGGTAACAAGTACGGAACGGATCCGTTTGCCCTTTTGACCGGATTTTAACTGGCCACGGATCGCATCCACCGGCCTGAAACCGGTAACGACAAATCCGGGATACAATCCGACCAGTACTCCCAGTCCCACTGCCCCGCCTATCATTGTCAATCCAAGCCATATGTCCAGGAACGGATTAAACGTCAACTGCATTCCAAGGATATTTGAGACATAGGGAAGCGACATGAAGGTCAGGATGGATGCCAGAAGCAGCGCCAGCAGAGAGTGCAGTGTTGATTCCAGTAGTACAGTACGAATCAGGGAAGAGCGAGTAGATCCAAGTACCTTGTTGATGACAATCTGACGGCTGCGACTGGTACTGCGGGCTGTCATCAGGTTGATGAAATTCAACGATGCAATCACCAGGATGAATAGTCCTACGATGGTAAATTGCAGAAGTGTTTCTTTTGATCCGGAATTGATTAACGCTGTACCATAGGGATTCAGGTAGATATCGGTCACCGGTTGCAGCTTCAAACGCATCCATCCGCCGATATTCTCCAGGTCACGCCCGGCATACCGCGCAGTCGTTTCCTCCATGGTCTGCTGTGTGAGTTCCGCTGAGGCGCCATCACGAAGCAGGAAATAGGTCATGTAACGCATGCCGGACAGCCAGGTCGCGGTGTTGTCATCAAGACCTTGCGAATTCCAGGAACAGAGGATATGCAACTCGGGAAGATGAGTGGAAAATGCAATATCATCCATCACCCCGGTGATCTCATATGACTGATCACCGTATAGAATAATCTCTTTGCCAATGGGATCTTCGTCGCCAAAATAGCGTCGTGCCGTGGAGGAAGTAAGAACTGCTGTATTCGCTCTTGTCAGGGCGAGTTCAAGATTTCCGACCGCAAGGGGTAAACCGAACACCTGGAAAAACGCGGAATCCACCCATACTGTATTGCTCTCCATGTACGACTCATCCTGAATTCGTACCGGTGTATCATCAGAATCGAACAGCATCCTTGTGAACGCTTCAATATTCTGCACTTCACGATGGAGATCGGGCGCCATACGTCGCGAGCATCCGGCCTGGTGGTTCTCATTTTCCCCAATGCACATGTTGCAGATCAAACGGTAGATCCGGTCCTGGTCAGGTAAATTCCTGTCCGCTGAAAGATCGTGTCGTATGAAAAGCCCGATAATGATAACGGCGGTGAGTCCTAACGTTAACCCAAGCGTATTAAGAAGTGTCGTCGACAGGTTGGAACGCAGAGAGCGAAAAATCAGCCTGAACGAGGTGAAGAACATGTCTCGTCTCCTGATAGTCATCCGGCTCTTTATCTAAAGTAGATGAAATTCCTGCAAATAACAAAACAGATTGCTACCTGCCAGTGATTCTAACTGGAGTCAAATAATAAATGTTTCATCAAGCGCAATAATCATGAAGGAGTCAATTGGTGTTTTGCTGGATCACAGCCCGCCTTTTGGGGACGAGATCCTGCAGGATCCATAGATTAATAATGCGCAGGTTCTCGCTGCTTTTATCTTAACCTTGATGTTAGTAAGAGCAAACGATAGGAACCCGCGCAACACCAAATGTGACATATCTTCCGAGCACCTTATTCTGGAGTCACACGATAAAATGAATCATCAGAATTTCACAAAGATTATCCGTATACTACTATATTCTTCTTGTACATTTTTAGCCATGAACAACAAACATACGATACAAACATGAATACCCTTTACGTTGACAACATTATCCTGAACGGCGAAAAATCATCGCTGTATTGTGAAAACGGGACCATTGCGGCGATTGGTGAAATCCACGAAGCGGATGAAACTCTGGACGGCCGTGGTTGTGTCGTTATGCCCCCCATGCTCAACAGCCATACCCATGCCGCGATGACCCTGTTCCGTGGCAACGGCGATGACCTCCCCCTCATGGAATGGCTGCAAACCCGAGTCTGGCCGTACGAGCAGGACATCACCAAGGATGAGATCTACTGGGGCACACGCCTGGCGATCATCGAGATGTTGCGCAGCGGATGCACCTTTTTTAATGACATGTACTGGGACTTCCATGTTTGCGCGAGGGCTGTGGAGGAAACAGGAATACGTTCCCTGATCTCCGCCGTGTTCATCGACTTCGGGGATAAGGACCAGGCCAGACGTCAACGCGACCTCAACGAGCGTCTGTACAAGGAAGCGTCCCAATATTCGGACCGCGTACAGTTTGCTGTCGCACCTCATGCCATCTACACTGTCGGCGAAGAGATGTTACGCTGGGCGGCGGATTTCACCCGTGAAAACAACCTGAAATTCCATATCCACCTGTCCGAAACCGAGCAGGAAGTGAAGGATTGCATGGCCGAGCATGGCTGCAGCCCGGTGGAATATCTGGACCGTCTCGGAGCGGTCAGTGAACGTCTCGTGGCAGCGCATACGGTGTGGCTTTCGGACCGTGACATAGCCCTGTTGGGGGAACACAAAGCTGTTTGCGCCCATAACCCGGTCAGTAATATGAAGTTGGCCGTGGGTGGAGTGTATCCCTATAAAAAACTGCAGGAAGCCGGGGCGATCACTGCTCTTGCGACCGACGGCGCCGGTTCGAACAACAACCTCGACCTCTTTGAAGAGATGAAGATTGCCGCCCTGCTGCAGAAATTCCATACCAATGATCCCACCGCCCTGTCCGCACCGGAAGTGCTGGCGATGGCCAATGATAACCCGGCGAAGTTTTTCGGGTTAAGCGGCGCAGAGATCAAGGTGGGTCGTGAAGCGGACTTTATCCTCGTGGATACCAGTCATGTCGAAATGAATCCGTCCCATGATTTCATCAGCCACCTGGTCTATGCCGCAAACGGAACTGTTGTCGACAGTGTCGTCGTGGACGGCAAAATCCTGATGAAACACCGTTACATCGAGGGCGAAGAAGAAGTCATTGCGCACACCAACGAAATGGCGGTGCAGATGTTCGACCGGGTGGATAACGGGAAGTAAATTTTCAGGAACACAAGTTTTGGCGTTGTCATTCCCAACTTGATTGGGGGTATATATAGGTGTCATTCCCAACTTGATTGGGAATCCATGTTGTTCTTATCATGGAACTGGAACGAAGTGCAGCTCTACGTTGTAGTGAATGTCAATCCAGGTGTCTTATTATTATAGAACAACTTTACAGCATACTGGATTTTCATCTTCCGGATTACTTCAACAAATACATGAAACACTGGCGTCTCACATACTTCGTAATCTCCTTAGTCCTGGTTGAACTACTGGTCATCGTTTTCGTCGACCTGGACCAGGATCTGCTGATGCAGGACTCTCGCAATTTCCCCTATGAGTTTGTAGAAGTAAGTAGATTCAGTACTCAGAATCGGTGGTTCTTTTATCGATCAGGTGCTGTTAATGATACAATCTTTGGGTTAGCTGATCTGAAACAGGTTGGTGGTCAAGTTGATTATGCAATACGAGATCTTCGAGGAAGAGCACTGTTTTACGAAACGAACATTGGGCTCAATCTGATCGCAACTTCTTATTCTCATATAGACATTGATAATGATGGAACTACAGAAGTGATATTGACTAAAGTGTGGCCCCAAACAGAGATTAGAACAAAAACTGGATTACATCCACTAGATAGTATTGCACTTTATTCCTACAACCCTGATATAATCCATAGTGAGATCGAACACATCCTTACAATAAGACGGCCTGACAACTGGAACCAGGAAGACTCGCTCTGGTCAATGGATCTGTATTTACCCAAAACAGCTACTGGCGAACCATTTGTAACAGAGGATTACTGGTACATAAGGGCAAGGGGTGGATTGGCAAATTACCGTTCCAAAAAACTGTATGTACTATCACGAACGAACAATTCTATAGTTAATGTGGTTGACTTGGCAGATGATGGATGCATTAGCGAAATATTATTTTCTGATCAAGACAGCATCCTTGTATTTAATACTGTTACTTCTTGCAATGGACTTGAATTAAATGTGGAGCAAATTCAATTATTGGACTCAACTGTAGTTGATACTTTGAATGATTGCCAAGTCGGGATAACAATACGGAATCTCGAAGGTGAATACCTGGATTTTGTGCACGTCTTAGATGGTGCAGGACACTCATATGTTTTCCAAACACCTTCTGATTCAATTCTTCTACTAGTAGCCGAAAGAAACCGATTAGCGCAACCAAATACAGGTCAAGAAATATATGTAGTACAATATGATTACCTCAATAGAGTAGTTGTCCCCATTTCCAATACAATTGGGGCTTTTGCACAGGTTTTCCGGAATACAACAAATATTGATGATCCAATAGGTTTTATCTGTTCTGACGTAAATAATTACACACCAGTATATTCCAACGGTACTCAAGGTGAGTCCTTTAAATTCAAACCTCTCAACTCACTGTATTTTACGCACATTTCCCTCTTGTCTGGGATCTCCGGATATATATGTTCAATTGAAGATGGCGATATTGTATTGATTGATGCAAAAGGAGAAATCCTTGCATTTTGTGAATCGGATTTCAATGAGGAGACGGTTTTATTACGACATCCAATCCGTCGTCCAATCCGCGGATTAATAGCTGATACTGCATTGGAAGTATTACCCGTTGAAACGAACAATTCATTAATACTCTATCATATTCGAGCTCAAGAGAACCATGCATGGTGGCTCTGGCGAAAAAAATGGCTGTTCGTAACACTGCTTCTTCCAACTCTAGCCATCATTGCTGTGTTGCTTCTAATCCGTTATATCCTGACAAAAAACGAGATGATCCGGAGTCTCCGCAGTTTGAACCTCAGGTTGAACCGTGTGCAGGAAGAGGAACGCTCGAAAATCGCCAAGGATATCCACGATGATATAGGACAGAAGCTCACAGTACTGAAATGGTCCGCTGCAAATCTAGCGGAAGAGGAAGATTCGGAGGAGGCGCAGTCTCCCCTGGTTGCTTCCATTGATGAGCTGATCCACGATGTACGGCGGATTTCCTCGGAATTACGACCCGGAATCATTGACGATGCCGGTGTTCATGCGGCCATCTCCTGGCTTGTTGAGCAAATCAGGCAGAAATCCGCATTGCCTGTCAAATTGACGATTTCCGCCGAGCCGGAACCCGCTGATCCTGATCTGAAAATTGCTGTCTATCGTTTTGTCCAGGAAGGATTGTCCAATGTGTTGAAGCATGCGCAGGCTTCCGAAGTGGAAGTCCGTGTCCAGAATGATTCCGGGAATTACCTGGTCACCATTACTGACAATGGCATCGGCATTCAAACTGAAAAGGATCGTGGCCGCAGAAAACTGGGACTGGTCGGAATGAAGGAACGGATGAGCCAGTTTGATGGTGAAGTGACGCTGGAAAACCGTATGGAAGGTGGAGCGAAGCTACAGTTGATTGTACCAATGGAGAACTGGTAATTCGCTGTCATTCCGGGCTTGACCCGGAATCGGAACGAAGTGCAGCTCGACGTTGCGTTATACGTCAATCCATACAGTTGTTCCTGTGGATACTTTGCAGGTACATGAGTGCCATAGCGACTTTTTACAGCATCAATGGATTCCCGTTTTCACGGGAATGACACCTCTTCAAGATTGTAAAGTAACCTGTAAGAAAAAGCAGAAAAAATCGTGAGACAACAACATGCACACCAACCGCATCCGTATCGCAATCGTAGATGACCATCCCGTGGTCAGGGAAGGACTCCGCATGATGATCGAGAAAAAAGAGGACATGCGAATTATCGCGGAAGGTGACTCCACAGAACGGGCAATAGAGATCCTCCGTCAGAAGGAATGCGATGTTTTACTGCTCGACCTCGGGCTGCCTGGCGGCGGGGGGTTGTTCGTCCTGGAAGAAGCGCAAAAGATCACAACTCTCACGAAAATCCTTGTCCTTTCCGTCCAACCGGAAGAGATGTACGAAAGCCGTGTCCTCCAGGCGGGAGCATCAGGGTATCTGCATAAGGACGCCAATCCGGCGGAAATCATCGACGCCATCCGCATGGTGTACCGAGGCTACAAGGTATTCAAAAAAACCGGGCGCTTGGAAAACCCGGTTTCAACTCTCACGAACCGTCAATTGAACATCCTGCTTCTTGTCGCCGACGGCAAAAGCAACAGCGATATCGCAGAGCTGCTCCAGATCAGCGATAAAACCGTTCATACCCACATCATCCACATACTGGGAAAACTATCTTTATCCAACCGTGCTGAGATAATCCGCTTCTCTATCGATAATCAAATCATGAATAAGTAATATCCTTTTAAAATTCCAATGCGATTTGGCATAGGATAATTCCTACGCACCATTTTCTCTTTTCCTATATCCCCACTCCTGCTTCATTTCTAGATTCAGTCAAAATAAGTACATCAGGATGTCAAACCTGTTTCAATCCTTTTTTTACCAGAACAAAGGAGAAAAGATGAAGAAAAAGCTACGATTGATTGGATCAATGCTGATCCTGTTCCTGTGTATCGAAGGGAACGCACACGCAGACTGGATTCTTTCCGTAAACACAAATGAAGGAATTGAGAGCTTTCAATTAAATGACAATTTCCTTATTTCTTTCGATGATATTGAGACTAATAGTTATTTAACCGTATCCAGCGTTGATGGAAATTCCACAATTCCTCTTAGCAATGAAACAACAATAGGTTTTAACAACACACCTGTAAGGGAATCTGGTGAACAGTCTGAAATTATGCCAACGGATTTTGTTCTTGAGTCACCGTTTCCCAACCCTTTCAACCCTTCAACAACCATAAGACTGTCATTACCTCACTCTGGAAGCATTTCTCTATGTGTGTACGACATCAACGGTCGTGAGGTTCTGCAACTTGCGGAAGAAGTATTATCAACTGGTTATCACGAATTTTTATTTGATGCTTCCGGTCTTGCATCGGGGGTTTATTTCGTTCGTGCTTCTTTTGCCGGTTCGCAGACATTTGCAAGGAAAGCACTCCTCCTGAAGTAGTTCATTATTCGATACTTAAGAGAATTCCTATACATCAAAGGAGATATTAGGATGCGTACTAGAGCTCTGTTTTCTTTTATAGTCTTCATTTTGCTTCCAATTGCGCTGTTTGCACAAGAGATGATTATAAACACCGGTTCTGAAACCCATTCTTTCGATCTAGCAGAAGTACACGGGATTTCATTCAGTGCAAATCACAGTTTTGAATTAGGTAATTCTGGTGTTTACGTGGAAATGGTTTGGATTCCGGCGGGGACATTCATGATGGGTGCAACTGAAGATGAACCAGATACATGGGACTGTGAACACCCTCAACACGAAGTCACTCTTTCTGAAGGCTTCTGGATGGGAAAGTATGAGGTTACGCAAGAACAATGGGAAGCAATCATGGGTGACTGGGATTTCCACTTTGACGATTGTCCTAATCGTCCGGCTGATATGATCGCCTGGAATGATATCGTAGACGGATTTCTCCCCCTGCTTGACGATGAGTGGCGTTTACCCACAGCTGCAGAATGGGAGTACGCATGTCGTGCAGGAGTTAATGATGAATGGTTCTGGTGGGGTAGTGACTACGACCAGTTAGATCAATACGAATGGTTTGTTGACAACAGTGGCAACGAAACCCATGAAGTAGGACAAAAACTTCCAAATCCATGGGGATTGTATGACATGAATGGAAATGTATGGGAATGGTGTAGTGATTGGTATGATGAGGATTATTATGAAGAATGTTATCCTTCAGTCATAGATCCTCAGGGACCAGAAGATGGCACTACTCATGTTTGTCAGCCAGGAGGTTATCTAAGTGTTGCATGGGGGTGTCGTGCAGCGCATTTTCGAGGTTATAGCCCATCAAATGTACACAGCAGTATTGGTTTTCGTCTTGTACGAGATTCACGCTAAAACAGTAAATATCTCACTACTTTATCTCATTGTATCCAATAAATACTAGCGCTTTGCCTTTTTTGGGCAAAGCGCTGTTTTATAAACTGGTATGTAGTAAAAATCAGGACGCCTTGATCTCGATTTTGCGTGGTTTGGCGGCTTCCCGTTTCGGGAGGCGTACAGTCAGTTCGCCATTCTTGAAGTTCGCTTCGATCTTTTCGGCATCGACCGCGCCGCGCAGATTGAAGCTGCGGACAAACTTGCCATAGGCGCGTTCGGATACATGCACACTCTCGTTTTTCTTTTCGTTCTTCATCTCCCGTTCACCCTTGAGGGTCAGGACGCCATCCTCGACGGTGATTTCCACATCCTTGTGGCTCATTCCCGGGAGATCGGCGACCAACCGGTAGTCATTTTCATCTTCGGTGATGTCCACTCGTGGAGACCACACCTGGTTGACCACTTCATCATCGTCCCAGGAACGGAAAAAATCATCCATGAAACTGCCCCACGGGTTGCGTGAACGCATCATGCTGTGTGCCGGTGACCAACGTACTAAACTCATTTTGAATCCTCCTTATGTGATTGGTGCTGCTATTACGTTTACACCTGATGTTCTGCACGTTTCCGTGCTCGTTTATTTGTATTGCAACGGGTGTGCCAATTTTATTATCACGTTGTATCCTGTTGTTCTATATACTTTTATAAATCGAGTTCGACTTCACAATTTACTCTGTGTACAAAGATCCTCTATATGTAATGTCATATTGGCAGACATATAACCGCCATATTGACAGTATATTGTTAACAATAAAAAAATTGTGATGTACGAATGAATGATACTATGTACAGGTTGTATAAAATTATATTGAATGCAGTCCTTACCAGAATTGGAGCCTTCCCCCCTCCTGAGCTTGCTCACAAGAGGCGGATTCCTTAGATTACATCGTTTGTTGAGAACAGTATCCATCCACTTAAAACACGTGATGTAATGCATGGCACGGAAACAGAAGAGACTTACGAAAAAAGAATTACGCCAGGATCCACTGGTAAAGACAATGACAGAAACCCAGCTTTGGCTGGAGAAAAACGGCAAAGCTCTCCTGATCGGAGTGTTTGCCGGTGTTGTTATCTTTTTCGGGATAAACCTGTTCAGGAACATGCAGGCCTCCAATGAGGGCGATGCAGCAATGGCGTATTTTGAGGCGGCCGCTTTGTTGGCATCCAACCAGGAAGAGGTGGCAATTGCCAGCCTGGACAGTGTCGCTCAATCGTACCGGGGTCAGACCGGCGGCCACAACGCTCTCCTTGAACTCGCGGAATTGCATCTGAGGAATGGTGACGCCGAACTCGCCTATGAGAGTTTCCTGCAATTACGCAATCGTGCAGGGAGAGACCGTCTCCTGAAAATTACGGCTATGGACGGCATGGCGGCCTCTCTGGAAGATCTGGAACGGTTTGATGAAGCCGCAGCGATTTATGATGAAATCGTACGGTACGACCGGAATGGTTTCGCGATCCCCCTCGCCCTGTACAAAGCGGGACGTTGTTATTCGCTGGCGGGCAATGCGGGCATGGCCAGGCAACGGTTTGAACGTATTCTCGACGAATATGACGGCTCGATTGTCAACCGTGATGCAGAACGAGAAATTGCACTGCTTGATCTCGCGGGGTAATCCTGATTGTAAATCTCTTGATTTAGAATCTTTTATTCTGTATTTTCCTATGTTACAAGAGTGGGTAGATACCCACTCTTTGTTTTAACAGGGGTATATGTGACCATCGTCGAACGAGTAAGAGAGATTATCACCGCAGCGTTGGATGATGATGATTTCGTTCTGATTGATGCGCGTGTGCATGGCGGTTCCGGCAGACCTCAAGTGAGGATTACCCTGGATCATAAATCACGTGGATTGACGATTACAGATTGTGTACAATGGTCGCGACGATTTGAAGATGCGTTGGATTCAGACCCTGATTTTCCGCGTACTTATTCACTGGATGTTACTTCACCGGGTACGGGAATCGAGCTTGAATTTGACTGGCAATACCAGAAAAATGTCGGCAGGGAAATCATCTTGAAAGTCCATGACGACGATAGCAATGACACGAAAAAGCTTCAGAAAATTCGTGGAACATTGCAGGCTGTGGATGAAACGAGTGTTCAACTGGATGGTGACCGGATTATTCCGAGAGCCTCCATTGCGCATGCAAAGATCGCCCTTCCCTGGTAGGGATGATCTTTACAGGAGAGAGTGAAATGAACCAGGAAGTAGTGCAAGCTATTACCGAGATCATCAAGGGGAAAAACATTGACCGTGATACCTTCCAGGAGATCATCGAGTCTGTTTTCCTGAAGGCGATTGAAAAGCGGTATGGTCAATGCGACAACTTCACCGTTATCTTCAACATCGACAAAGGCGATATTGAAATTTACGCCGAGAAGATGGTAGTGGAGGATGGTGAACTGGAAGATGAATCGACGGAGATCGAAGTCTCGAAAGCTCAGGAAACCGACCCGGATATTGAGGTTGGCGATGAGTTTGTGGAGGTGGTTGATCACAAATCCTTCGGCCGTCGTCTGGTTCTCTCCGCCAAACAAAATCTAATTCAGAAAATCAAAGAATTTGAAAAACGCAATCTGTATGAAGAGTTCTCCGAACGTATCGGAGAAATTGTAATCGGGGATGTGCATCAACAGAACAAGCATGAAATCCGTCTGAACATTGACAAGACGGAGGTAGTGATGCCTCAATCCGAGCAGGTGTACAATGAAAAGTATCGTCGTGGTCAATCGGTAAAAGCGATTATTACGGATGTACGCGAAACCAACCGTGACCCTGAGATCATTGTATCCCGGAAAAGCCCGAATTTTGTAAAACGTCTGTTCGAGCTGGAAGTCCCCGAGATTTATGACAACATCGTAGAGATCAAAACCATTGCCCGTGAAGCTGGCGACCGCACAAAGATTGCCGTCATTTCAAATGACCGGCGTGTGGACCCGGTTGGCGCTTGCGTGGGAATGAAAGGTGTGAGAATCCAGGCGATTGTCCGTGAATTGAACAATGAAAAGATCGACATTATTCACTGGACAGACGATCGGGATCTCCTGGTTCGACATGCATTGCAACCGGTAATCCCCATTGAGTTGCATTTTGATCCGGCAGAAAAGAAAGCAACAGTAGTTATCCCCGATGACCAGATGTCCATGGCCATTGGTCGAAGAGGTCAGAACATACGTCTGGCCAGTGAAATTACCGGTTATAAAATTGAGCCGGTCAAGGAATCTGAGTTTTATTCGGATGAATTAGCCTTAAATGATGTAGAAGAGCTTACACAAGAGCTAAAAGATTTATTATATTCCGCTGGATTTTCCACTGCGGACGAAGTATTGGATGCAGGCCTGGAAGGGCTGGCAAAAATTGACGGACTGGACGAAGAAACAAGTAAAATGGTGCTTGATATTCTGAGCACTTACTTTGAATAAACTGCAGTAATGCAGAAAGTTCAGTACCTCTTCATCTGTACAGAAGGCAGGAGCGATATTTCGTGGCAAGAAAGAGTAGAAAGCTGTACCAGGTAGCCAAAGAGCTGAATCTTGCGACAACAACCGTTATCGACGAACTCCAGGCATTGGAGTTCGAGGTGACGAAAAAACAGATGACCGTCATCCCCGACGACATTTACGAGAACCTTCTCAAGAAGCATGCGCCGGACCGTTGGTCCCGTATGAAAGAAGAGATGTTTCGCAGGGAAGCGGAAGAAAAAGAAAAGATCGCGGAAGAGGTACGTAAGGCGGATCTGCAGAAGATCCTGGACAGCGCGCCGGCAAAAGAGGAGAAAGCTCCTCCCAAACCAGCTCCATCCGTTCGTCAGCTGGATATTAATGCACAGCATGAAATTCTTTCTCAGAATGCTGCCAATGCTGCGAAAGCCCTTGTTTCAAAAGAAACCCCTGTTAAGGATGCTCACGGACAGTCCATGGGAGATTCTTCCTCCAGGAAAAAAACTCCGGAAATCAAATCCGAAGACAGCGGAAAACACAAAAAAATTAAAAAAGAAGAGCCGGCTAAAAAGACGGAACAAGCCTTACCTGAGCCGAAAGAGGCAAAGAAAAAGGAACGACCTTCCAAACCGTTGCCTACTGTTCGGCCCAGCGTCACCCATCTCCCTGAAAAGCAGGAAGAGACGGAAGTGGAGAGCACCGCTACCTCAAAAACTGCTCCAAAGCGCAAATCGACCATGTCGGTCCGTGGTGCAGTTTCCAATGATGATATTCTGACTTTCACTCCTCCGCCGACTGCACCTGAGGTTGTTGAGGACGAGCCTCCCAAGAGGGATACGAAAGAGGCGCCGCCCCACGGGAAAAAAGCACATACGCGGGAAATGGAAGAAGAGGACGATTCTGAAGATAAGCAGCGCCGGAAAAAACGCAGGAAGAGAAAAACAAAGAAGCAGGCTGAGACCAAGGAAACGGGGACTCCGAGCAGCAGTGGATGGGTAAGCACGACGGAAAGGCCGGCCCAACCGAAGAGAAAACGGAAACGTGACCGGAAAAAGAAGGTGGATGCGGCTGAAGTGCAGGCATCTATCCGTCAGACCATGGCCGCCATGGAAGATTCCGGACATAAGAGAAAGAAGAAACGCCGGGTCAAGGCCAATATCGGAATGGTCGATGAGGACACAAACCTCATCCGCATCACTGAATATGTTTCCACTGCCGAACTGGCCAGCCTGATTGATGTTCCGACTGGTGATCTGATTCGTGATTGTTTAATGCTTGGCTTGCGTGTAACAATCAATCAGCGTCTCGACAAAGACACCATTCAACTCCTGGCGGAAGAACACGGTTACCGGGTTGAATTTGTTGACCAGGCAACGGAAGAAGAACTCCTCGAAGAAGAAGAGCAGGTAGAAGAGGATGTGAAACTCGAACCCCGTGCTCCTGTTGTAACGGTCATGGGACATGTGGATCATGGGAAAACATCACTTCTTGACTATATCCGTCATACACATGTTGTATCCGGTGAAGCGGGTGGTATCACCCAGCATATCGGTGCTTATGAAATCGAGCACCAGGATCAACGGATCACTTTCCTTGATACACCGGGTCATGAAGCATTTACCGCCATGCGTGCCCGAGGCGCCCAGGCAACAGACATTGTTGTTCTGGTAGTTGCGGCCGATGACCAGGTGATGCCCCAGACGCTTGAGGCAATTGATCATGCGAAAGCTGCAGAAGTGCCGATTGTTGTGGCTATCAACAAGATGGATAAAGCTGGCGCCAACGCAGAAAAGGTCAGACGTCAACTCGCTGAGAAAAATGTAATCGTTGAAGAATATGGTGGAGATATTCAAAGCGCAGAAGTTTCAGCAAAATCCGGCGCCGGAATTGATGACCTGCTGGACAAGATCCTGATCGCCGCCGAAATGCTGGAATTGCAGGCTCCCCGCGATACTTACGCCAAGGGTATTATCATTGAATCCCGTCTTGATAAAGGACGCGGCATTGTCTGTTCTGTATTGATTCAACGAGGCACTCTTAAAGTCGGTGATGTATTTGTCGCGGGACCATATCTTGGTCGTGTGCGTGCGATGTATGATGAGCGTGGGAACAAGCGCGAGATGGTCATTCCCGGTCAACCTGCCGAAATTACCGGATTCGACGCCAATCCACATGTTGGCGATTACCTGGTTGTTTATACTGATGAACGCGAAGCGAAGCAGGTTGCCAGCACACGCCAGATCCAGCTCCGTGAGCAGGAAATGCGCTTGCGTGAAGGCTATTCCAAGACTGAGTTGCTGCATACCATTGACGGCACCAGGAAACGTGAACTTCGCCTGATTATCAAGGGTGATGTGGACGGTTCCGTGGAAGCGATTGCAGACAGCCTGATGCGTTTGTCTTCGGAAGAAGTGGAAGTCAAAATTATCCATCGCGGTGTTGGACCGATCAACGAGCCGAATGTGCTCCTCGCATCCGCTTCCGGCGCCATGATAATTGGATTTAACGTTCACCCGCACCTGAAAGCCCGTGAAGTCGCCCAGCGTGATAATGTCCCATACAAGGTGTACCGGATCATCTATGAATTGATCGAAGATGTGAAAGACATTCTGAAGGGTATGCATGAGAAGGTCTTTACCGACGAAATCGTTGGTGTCGCTGAAGTTCGGCAGACCTTCAAGATTTCCCGCGTTGGTGTAATTGCCGGTTGTATGGTTGTGCAGGGGAAAATTGAACGAGCCAACAAGGTTCGTATTATCCGTAACGGAACCGAGATTTACCAGGGTGAGCTTGATACCCTGAAACGGTTCAAAGACGATGCCAAGGAAGTGCAGCAGGGATTTGAATGCGGCATCAAAGTCGCCGGGTACAACGACATCAAGGTGGAAGACCTGATTGAGTCGCTGACCCAGGTGGAAGTGGAACGAGAAATAGAAGTAGAGGACTAAGTAGTGGCTGCAGTTTGTATCCTTGAGGTAGATTTTATAATACTCGGTTCCACTTCCTTGAAACAGAAACGAAGTGTTGTACGCTCAATAAAAGATCGAGTCAGAAGCAAATTTAATGTTTCCATCGCAGAGGTGGGACATCATGATCTGCATGCTCGGTGTGTCCTGGGAATTGTCTCAATTTCCAATGAACGCAGCGATGCAGAAAAAAGATTACGGACCATTTCTGCGTTAATAGATTCGTACCCGGGGGTGCGAGTCGTGTTAAGCGAGTTTCAGTGGGTATGAAACGACCATCAAAAATACGATCCCAGCGAATCGGAAGTGAAGTGCAGAAAGTGGTGGGGTCCTTCCTGCGTGATGAAGTTGAATCCCGGGTGGATGGTTGTATGATCACAGTTACTGAAGTTCGGATATCGGACGACTACCGTCATGCAGAAGTATTTTGTTCATTGCATGGCGATGATGAGCAGAAGAAACAGGCTCAAAAACTGATTTTAAAAGCAGCACCGAAATGCAAACATAGAGTGGCGAACCTGGTCCGTATGCGCCAGGCGCCCGATTTTCGCTTTGTCTGGGATGACACATTGGAACGTGCAGACCGGATTGAGCAGTTGTTGAACAAAATTCACGACTCCCAATCCCCTCCAAACGAGGTAGAAGGTGGCAATTCCTGAAATAATCCGGGAACTTCGTGCTGCCGACAACTTCCTTGTGACCTGTCATGTCAATCCTGATGGCGATGCAATCGGTTCGCTTCTAGGTATGTTGGGTTTATTCCGAGCTCTCGATAAGCGAGCAGTTGCTGTCTGCCAGGATCCTGTGCCGGAGCGATACCGTTTTCTTCCGCATTGGCGTGATATTTTAAACGTGGAAGAGGCGGCACAGGCGGGTCCATATGAAGCGGCAGTGATTCTTGATGCGGG
This sequence comes from bacterium, assembly GCA_963674515.2. Lineage (GTDB taxonomy): Bacteria > Electryoneota > Electryoneia > Electryoneales > Electryoneaceae. Next base: position 334,235 of record CAXXQY010000007.1, on the reverse strand, counting down.
TGACTATGAACGTATCGGTAAAGTTCAGACATTAATCACACCCGAAATGAAGATAGTAAATATTGATCATCACATTTCCAACAACGGATTTGGTGATGCAGCATGGGTGGATGGCCGGTCCAGCGCCACAGCGGAGATGATTACAGATATTTTCCGTGTGGACCATATTATGCCGGACATGGAAGCTGCACAAGCCCTGTATACCGGGCTGATGACGGATACGGGCCGATTCCGGTATTCGAATAATTTCCCGAGGGCGTTTGCTACGGCTTCAGTCTTGACGGAATGGGGCGCTCACCCGAGACTTGCAGCAGAAAAGGTGTACTACAGTACGGAAGCGATAGGCCTGCATGTTCTTGGAAATCTGCTCACGCGTATCAAGCTGGAAAGCGAGGAAAGAGTAATCGTCTCCTATCTGAATGCTGATGAACTGGATGTGGAAACGGAAGGATTTGTCGATTATCTCGCAGGTATCAAGAGCGCTGAAATCGCATTGCTGATCCAGCAGCAGCGTAAAGACTTTTACAAAATTTCCCTGCGAAGCGCGGGAAAAGCGAATGTTTCGAATATTGCCGCCCGGTTCGATGGCGGTGGACACTTGAAGGCTGCTGGATGCCGTCTTAGCGGCACATTTGAAGAAGTGTACAAGCAGATTGTAGATGCAGCGATAGATGAGTTGGAATGAAGGGTCTCCACCCTATTGAAAATGGTTACTGGCTGCTGATTGATAAACCGGCCGGATGGACTTCGTTTGATGTCGTGGCTAAAGTACGCGGGATAACGCGAATCCGGAAAGCAGGACATGCAGGCACGCTTGATCCCATGGCAACCGGACTGCTGGTCCTCGGACTGGGAAAAGCGACGAAACTGCTGCATACCGGCCTTGAGGGTGGAAAATCCTACGAGGCCGATGTTAAGCTGGGGTTGGCAAGCCCGTCCTGCGATCTGGATGCAGAGTGGACGTTTGATACGTTTGTTCCACGGTTCGAGTCGGCAAGAATCGAAAACGCTCTTCAGCAGATCCAGTCGAGAGGTTACCAGGTTCCACCTATGGTGGCAGCGTTAAAAAAACAGGGGCAACCCCTTCACAAGCTGTTTCGGAAGGGATTATGGCTCGAGCTGGATGAAAGACCGGTAACCATTGACGAGCTTGAGATACTTGAATACGCCCCTGAATTCAACAGGGTGAGGCTTAAGATCGCCGGAGGTGGCGGGTTGTACGTGAGATCGGTTGCGCGTGATCTTGGATTGCTGTTGGGAGTACCTGCCGCTTTGACGGCATTGCGACGGACCTCCGTCGGCCCCTGGTCGATTGAAGAGGCAACCGACCTGAAATCATTTGAGGAAAGATGGCCCGAGGAAGGCTATGAACGTATACACACTGGGTAAAGATTCGATTCCGAGACTGGATGGCTCCTCTATTACATTGGGCACATTCGACGGCGTACACACCGGGCACAGGTGTATCCTGGACCGAGTACTCGAGGGAAAGAATCCTACAGTAGTTACCTTTGATTCACACCCGCAACATATCCTGATGACCAAGCCGGGTATTGTACGGATTCTTACTCCATTAAAAGAAAAACTGCGCAAGCTGGAATTATTGGGCATTGAACGGGTGGTCGTCATACCGTTCACAAAAGAAATTGTCGAAATACACGCAGAATCATTCCTGAAAGACATCTTGATTGATTCTCTTTCCATGGATCGGCTTGTTGTCGGATTTAACCATGCATTCGGGAAAAACCGCGAAGGGAATATAGAATTCCTGAAGAGCAGACAGAATAAATATGGATTTGCCCTGCATATCGTTGATGCACACGAGATGGAAGGCATCACGGTCAGCAGCACCAAGATCAGGAATGCTCTGAACGAAGGACAGCTTGACATTGCCAACAACTATCTTGGATGGCCGTACCGTATCCGTGGTGAAGTGGTTCCCGGTGGACAGCGTGGGCGCAACCTCGGTTATCCAACGGCAAACATCAATCCCGTCGATGAGAACCAGTTGATCCCCATCGAAGGGGTGTATGTCATCCGTGTACGTGTGGATCATAAATGGTTTTCCGGGGTGGGATCAATTGGGAAAATCCCCACATTTGGTGTACATCCATTGACCATAGAAGCGCATTTATTCGATGTGGATTTGGACCTGTATGGAAATATTATTGATGTAGAATGGATCGCATTTCTTCGTCCTCAACAGAAATTTGAATCAGCGGAAGCGTTGATTCAACAGATGAAAAAAGATGAAGAACTGGCCCGCGAGGTTCATTCCCGAACAGAATTGGTTTGAGGTTTAAAACATAAACTTTGCAACATAGGGAAAAGGAGTAACAACCATGCCGCTGACTAAGGAGCGTAAGGCGGAACTCGTAAAGCAGTTCGGAAAAGACGAGCATGATTCAGGACGAACGGAAGTTCAGATCGCAATTTTGACAGAGCGTATTAATGACCTGCGCGATCACTTTAAAGAGCACACCAAAGACCATCACTCCCGTCGTGGATTGTTGATGATGGTCGGTAAGCGTCGTCGTCTACTGGATTATCTAAAAGACAATGATGTGCAGAAATACCGCGCATTGATCAAAGAGTTGGGAATTCGCCGGTGAGTCAAGACACTACAGAAAATCATGCCCCGGCCAATGGAGGAAAAATGGTATTACGCAAAGAAATGGAATGGGGAGGTAGAACTCTCTCCATCGAAGTAGGCAAGGTAGCCAAACAGGCAGACGGCGCGGCCTGGGTGCAATATGGCGAAACAGTTGTGCTAGCTACGGTAGTTTCAAGTCGCACTCGTACGGAAAACACAGATTTTTTTCCACTCACAGTCGACTTTCGTGAAATGAAATATGCCGCGGGAAAATTCCCCGGCGGTTTCTTCAAACGTGAATCACGCCCCCATGACAAGGAAACACTCTTCGCCCGGATGATCGACCGTCCGCTGCGTCCAATGTTCCCCAAGGGATATTATTATGAAACCCAGGTATTGCTGCGTGTCATCAGCCACGACCTGGAAAACGAAGGTGACATTCTCGGTGCGCTCGGCGCATCCACTGCACTGCTCATGTCGGACATACCTTTCGAAGAAGCGGTTGCAGCCGTAAATGTGGGCCGTATTGACGGCGAATTTGTACTGAACCCCATGAACTCTCAGATCGAAAAAAGCGATATGTTGCTCATGGTCGCCGGTACGCAAGACGCAATCACCATGGTGGAAGGCGAAGCGAAGGAAGTCGATGAATCTGTGTTCCTCGACGCCCTCGATTTTGCTCATGAATCCATCCGCCAGGTGCTCGGCCTCCAGAATGAAATCGCCAGAGAGATCGGCAAGGAAACCCGTGAATGGGAACCTGTTCTTTGCCCGGAAGAGATCAGCGCAGCAGTGCGTGAAGATGCACTCGCCCAGGTCGACGAGATGGTGCTGATCCAGGAAAAGGCGGAACGCAAAAACAAGCAGAAAGCCCTTGCGGAAGAGTTGATTGAAAAGTATGCGGAACGTTTCCCTGAACAGGGCAATAACATTGCCGGCGCACTCAGCGATCTTCTCAAAGAACGTATGCGCAGTCGTGTGTTGAGTGAAAAGGTTCGTCTGGATGGTCGCGGATTAAAAGACATCCGTCCGATCACCGTCGAAGTCGGCCTTCTCCCCCGTACGCACGGTTCCGCACTGTTCACCCGTGGGCAGACCCAGTCGCTCGCAACCTTAACCCTCGGTTCCCGTGAAGACGAGCAGAAGATTGATGATCTCGAAGGTGAATACTGGAAGACATTCATTCTTCACTACAACTTCCCGCCATTCAGTGTCGGTGAAGTCCGCCGTTTCCTCGCCCCGGGGCGTCGTGAGCTGGGTCATGGTCACCTGGCAGAACGTGCGATCAAACCGCTTCTACCGAAGTGGGAAGAATTCCCCTACACCATCCGTATCGTGAGTGAGATCCTCGAATCCAACGGTTCCTCCTCCATGGCCTCCGTCTGCGGCGGCACCATGGCTGCGATGGATGCCGGTGTTCCGATCAAACGCCCGGTGGCGGGAATCGCCATGGGCCTGATCAAGGAAGGCGATGACTTCGCAGTCCTTTCCGACATCCTCGGTGAAGAAGATCACCTCGGCGACATGGACTTCAAGGTCACCGGCACTTCGGACGGAATCACCGCGTTCCAGATGGACATCAAGATCAAGGGTCTTTCCAAGGAAATCATGGCGGTCGCGCTTGAACAGGCGAAAGAAGGCCGTGAACACATTCTTGGCAAGATGGCGGAATGCATGACCGAACCTCGTAAAGAGGTAGCGGCTACTGCACCGCGCATCTGCTACCTGACCATCGAGCAGGATCAGATCGGCATGATTATCGGCCCCGGTGGACGCACCATCCGTACTCTCCAGCAGGAAAATGGTGTGAACATCGACATCGACGATGACGGCACCGTGATCATCTCTTCCACCAGCACGGAAGCAATGAACACCGTGAAGGGTATTATCGAAGCGATGACCGAAGAACCGGAAATCGGCAAAGAGTATAATGCCAAGGTTGTATCCATTACAGATTTCGGCGCCTTCTGCGAGATTCTCCCTGGACGTGAAGGCCTGGTTCACATTTCCGAGCTGGAATGGCGTCGTGTGGAGAAGGTGGAAGATGTGCTGAAGATGGGTGACAGAGTCATGGTAAAACTGATGAACATCACCAACGAAGGCAAACTTGACCTGTCCCGCAAAGCCCTGCTTCCCAAGCCGGAAGGTTATGTTGCCCCACCCAAGCGTACCCCCGGTGGCGGACGTAGCAGCGGCCCGCGCCGTGGCGGATCCGGCGGATCCGGCGGCCCGCGTCGTGGCGGCAGCGGCGGAAACCGCAGGAGCTAAAAATATACGTTTGTGTTCCCGGATGATGGAATGTCTGAGTTACATACTTACTGTTAATTAGCCCGAGTGCTCGTCACTCGGGTTTTTTATTTACAAGGTTTTATATGGTTAGATAAATCTTGGGTTGCATAGTATTTTTTTTATTCGTAACATCACAAGCATTGGTAATAATTCTTCACTCTTGTTCAGGCTTTGGGGGGGTTCATCATGTATACTAAACGATCTGTTCTTCTGATTCTTGTGATCAGTTTGGTTCTTGCATTTTCATTAGCCATGTTGTCCAGTTGTAGCAGTGAATCCGATGATAATAGCGGACCTTCTGGACCATCTGGTGGCGATTCTACAGGACATGATGATCCAATGTGGTATCAACTAGTGTCGCATACGATTCATGTTGAGACACCATCTTCCATTAGTATCATGTTCCAAGTTCTTGATGGAGAAGGTTACGGTGTTGATAATCTAACAACGGAAGATTTCGAAGTTCTTGAAGATGACAATCCAGTATCTCCAACAGAATCTGCGATGCATATTCGGAAAAGAGATGTCATCCCTTATGAATTAAAAACTGTTATTGCAATAGATAACAGTCCATCAGTTGCATCGAATCTAGCAGATATAAAAGCAGCTGCCACATCGCTCGTTCAAGGGATTGCTGATCAACAACAGTTTGCCATTATTGTTTTCTCAGAAGAAGTAACAATATTGCAAGATTTTACGAATGATGTCACACAGTTAACATCCTCAATTGAATCCATTCCACAAGGTTATGGTACCACAGATCTGTATGGTGCAATAATGACTGGTGTTCAACTGTGGGACGATAATTATAGCACAAACTCGGTTGAGCAAGGTTTTCTAGTAGCTCTAACTGATGGAAGTGATCAAGCTGACCGATACAGTCTATCAGAAGCTTTGTACGCAAGAGGGAATAAGCGCGTGTATACGATCGGTTTAGGAGATGAGATTGATAACGATGCATTGGCACAATTAGGAAATGCAGGTTTTTTCAATTTGGACAATGTTGAAGATTTAGCGCCTCAATTTGCGATAATTCAAGAACAAATGGCTACTTATGCAAATAGTTTTTACTGGCTGAATTATATGAGTCCGAAACGCGGATATGAAGAGCATATGTTGGAATTATGGATTCCTGAAAATAAAAATCATGGTTCAAATGCAACAATTGAAGGTTACTTTAATAGTAGTGATTTTTATGGTGTGCCAAGAGGTGTTTTTATCAATCCTACGGATTCAAATCCACTTGGGATTGATTCTTTAACGATAGTTGAAGGTACAACAATTAGCCTCTTGGCAAAATCCTATATGGTTGAAAGTGTTCCAATTTATCAATGGACAGCAGACAATGAAGCATTACTTACAATTACTTCCTTAGAAAATGATTGGTCACTAGTAGCTATACAGGGTAATGAAGTTGGTACTACGACAATTACTATTGAAGACACAAGAAACGATTTAAGCAAAAATATTCAGTTTACATTTCGTGAAATTATTGAACAAGATTTTGCTCTTACAGACACAACATCTATAACAATGGTGTGGATACCTGCAGGTACGTTTATGATGGGCAGTGATCCTTCTGACAATTATGCAAGTTATGATGAATTCCCTGAGCATGAGGTTACAATCAGTGAAGGTTTCTGGATTGGTAAATATGAAGTTACGCAAGAACAGTGGGAATCTGTCGCTGAATTTGAAAACTTTTATTGGGATGGATATCCAAATCGACCTGCAGAAAATGTTTCATATAATGATATTGACAACTACTTCTTGCCTGAATTAGGAGATCAGTGGCGGCTTCCCACTGAAGCCGAGTGGGAATATGCTTGCACTGCAGGGAACAGTGATTTTATATATTGGTGGGGTAATAGTGTTTCTTCCTATAATGAATATGTCTGGTGTGATAATAATTGTTCACAGACAAACGATGTTGGCTTAAAATCGCCAAATCCGTGGGGATTGTATGATATTATAGGAAATGTTGCTGAATGGTGTAGTGATGGTTACGATGACGATTTCTATTATTATAGTCCTACTGTTGATCCTGTGGGACCTCCATACTCAAACAAAATCAGACGTGGTGGTAGCTATTGGTATGGTATTGAATACTGTAGAATGGCTGATCGAGATTATGATAATTACAGAGACAGAACCGCAGCAACTGGATTCCGCTTGGTTAGAGAAGCTGATTGATTGTTAATTATTTGGTAATGCCGTGAGATTTTAGGTATCTTTGAGGGTGGCCAAAGGGTTACCCTTATTCATTTCGATGGATTAACTCTGATTTCTCTGTGATAGAGAAAAGAGCAATGCAGTTCACACAAAATCTTATTGACAGTTTATCAATATCTATTCTTTTTACTCATTTATTATTTGTGTTTAACGCATATCAGGCAGATTTTGTACCGACTCGTATACGTTGATCCCCTTCTCTTTAGCATAGTGGTATTCTTTCACCGATCCACCTGATCTTTCCCAGTTGGGGCACATCAGGACAGCATCGCAACGGGACAGGATCTCCAGGTAACCATCCACGATAAACTTTTCCGTGATTTCGGGCGCGACACGTTCGAATCCTGCGGTGTTCATGTGCGGCGTGATCGGGAACCATCCCTTTTTCATGGCTTCGTGCGCCATTTCGCGGGCGTTGATGATGTTACGGTCCACATCATGCGGAGTTGCTCCGGTATACGGTCCGGCAATATAGATCAGTTTCATGGGGCTCCCGTGTTTCATACATAAAACTACGATTTGTAGTATCGCACTGCAAACCACGAGGAGATACATTCTGCATTACTGATCGGACATGAAGTATGAAACCCTGCTGCATCAATTTTTGCCAAACAACTGCTTCGGTGGACAAAATGCAATAAACCAAACTACTACGAATTGACACCTGACCTTGAGAAGCAGGTCAGGCCACCCCGCACCTTGATGTATGAAACCCCACTTGCCCGTTCCTTCGTCACTAAGCAAGTAGGGCCAGCCGATCACTACCGATTCCTGCTCCATCCCCCCATGAGGTAGATCCGGGTCGTCACCCAGTTGGCGAGGATAGTGGATGCGGTGAAGATCAGCACGCCGACACTCATCAGGCCGATGCCGGACATGATGCTGCCTACAACGCAGCCGTTGGCGAAGGATGCTCCCGCGCCGACCATGATCCCGCCGAAAAACGCGGTAACGATTTGTTCCGGCGGCTTAGGTAACAATTTCGCCTGGTCGCTCATCCTGCCGGACACCCATGATCCCACAACAAGACTGCCGACCACAAGAACCAGCCACCATACTACCTTTTTCCCGGAACCGGGTCGCGGTTGTTGTACTGGTTGATCGTTTTCGACGGACGGCTGCACCACTTCAGGTGGATGGTTGGTATAGACATACTTGTGTTGAGTATCGGTCAGGAGCAGTTCGGCATGCAGCACACCATGCGTGACTCCCAACGGATAGTTTCTTCCGCTCACCGCAGATGACAGGTAGGCGGGCGCAGCCAGCAGGCCGATCATCAACCCGGCTTGCCACGGTTTCCAGGAATGGGTCAGGATACGCTGCAAATATGGTTCATCTGAGGTACGTGGACTTGCCGGACGGCCTTTTTCCCGTTTCCTGTGGAAGAATAGAATCAATCCGAATGTGATACTGGAGATCAGTAACGCCAGCGCCCAGTAGGGAAATCCAGTGACAGATGAAAACGTGACAGGACCGCCATCCGCAGTGGTGATCTTGACCGCATTGGCGGCGCGGTGAAGTCCTGACAGGGGTCCGTGGATAATAATTGCAGCACCAAGCCCGATACCGACCAGAGCGGCCATGGAATTCAGATTACCTGTGCCGGTTTTAAACAGGCATCCGCTGACACATCCACCCGCTAACACCATTCCAACACCGAAAACAACACCGCCGATGATATAATTGATCCACTGCATGGGCTTGGGGTTGAGTTGCACCAGGCCCAGACGTTCGAACAGGGCGAACCCTAACATGGACACTACAATCAAAACCCATAAACCAACAATCTTCCGGGTATCTTTCGCCAAAACAACTTCACTGAACGCGGATGCTCCACACAGATCCCCTTTTTGCAGGAAAAATCCAAAAAGGAATCCTACCGGTAGTGCGGTCAACACCCAGAGTTTTGTGATAAATGCAACAAGAAGAACTACAACCAGACCTGCCACACTTCCCCAGAAATAGATTTGCCAGTGTTTCCCCTGCTTGGTAGCCATCCGTTCCCCCCAAGGATTTTCACACAGCATTCAGAAATGACGGGAAACAATATATGCATTCAGGTGCATATTCACAATCTTCGAAATGAGAAAACCCGGCCTATCATCTGACAGACCGGGATATTTAAAAAGTACAGCTTGGGCAATTACGCTCCCCCACATCCAAGAAGTTTATTCGGGATCGGTTTTTTCCATGTTATCGATCAGTTTTTCGATCATCTGGATCTCTTCGTCCAACCTGTCCGCCTCAAACGCTTCTCCTTCGGCATAGAGGAAGTCTTCGAGATCATTGAGCAGATCGATGCCATCCTGTACCGTGTCTTCATTTCCCCACAACTCGCATGCCTCCTGCATGGTGATCACCTGTCGTGCAAGCACCACCGCCAGATGGAGTCCTTCCTGACCGAAATGCTGGTCATCAATATCGTTGATGGCGGGACCGTCGTAAACCACCTCCACCGTTTCGCTGTACAGTTCACCGTCGGTCATGATGTAGGACAACGCGAGGTTCCCCACATGAGTACCGGTCGCCACATTGCCCTCTTCCCCTTCATCCTGCTCGAAACGGAAGAGTACCGCTCCTCTGCCGCGCGAGATGAAAACAGTGCTTACTTCCATGACCGCCGAAGTTCCGTCATACCCGGGGAAACCGTACACATCGGCAAGCGAGAAACCGTAATTGGAAGTCACTTCCACGCGCAAGTTATAGGCGAGCGCGGAAACCATGAACTCGAAGCCATCGGTAAACATCACCTCCGAGCTGTCGATGTTATCGAGGTAATAATAGTTGGCGCCGGTCTGGGTAGCGAAGAAGTCCATCAATTCCTGGTCGAAATCAAGACCAACTCCGAAAGAAGTGAGTCCAATGTTTTCTTCAGTCCCCTGCTCAACAATCTGCTGGAAATTGCTGGGGCTGGTGTTGCCGACATTGGGCATGGCATCGGTGAAAAGCATGACACGATGGGCGTAATTGGACAGTTCGATGTTTTCACGGACGAAGTTATAACCCTGGGTCATCCCATCATCCATGTTGGTTGTCCCGGATTCAAAGATCTCGGAAATTTGCGCTCGTAACGCTTCAGGTTCATCCACGGGGGTCGGTTCGAACAGCACTGTGGCTTCCGAATTGAACAACACCACGGACAAGATATCGCCTTCATTTAACTGATCCACTAAGAAATTTAAAGTTTCCCGTACAAGGCGCATTTTGCTGTAACCACTACTCGCGCTGCTTTGCCCCATGGACCCGGAACGGTCCACGACCACGGACAAATTGAGTGGACTGCGGTGGAATGTCTCTTCAGTCAGGTTGCTGATCATACCCATCTGGACGTACAACCCGGCATCGGGAATTTCCGGGTGACCGGCATATCCGCAGGCGGATCGCAGGTTCAACAGGTGTTCCGGAGGGGCACCATCAATGGGAAGATCATACTCGGATAAAAGACCTTCCACGAGGAACAGGTCCGGCTCGGGGATATACCCCTCATTAATCAGGCTGCGGATATAGCTGAAATCCTGGGAACCGCCCGGTGTACCGCCGTAATAACCACCGCCTCCCGGACCGCCTGCATCGTTAGTGGATGCACCAAAATCTCCGCATCCGATAAACATTAATCCAGCAACAAGGAATACAACAAGGAACAGAAACCGTCTGAAACACATTTTCGACCTCCCTTCCGGCGCTTCGCATTCCCGGCGGGGATATTCCGCCAGCATTCCACATGGCCGCGGGAATGGAGAAAAATAATACTCAATGCTCACGCACTCGGAATCTTTTTACACTTCTGCCGCAGGGGATGCGTTGACAGGTAAAACCGGATTACGCACACTTGCCCCGTCGGCAACCAAATCTATCACCGATTCACAATTATGACCGTATATCAGACACAATTCAGAACAACCATGCGCTATACATCAAGGTAAGTTATTGAGAGTTAAGAAAAAATGGATTACGAAGAGATTCTGTAATTTCCGGGAGCGCATTTCCACCCTTTCTTTCACGGAATCAAAGCGTTATCCTTTTAGCTATGAAATCTACACGATGTAGAACGACTTACAAGGATTGATCCGTTCCTCTCAAGTGAAACAAAAGGGTGTTGTGCAGGTTCCTATCGTTTATTTCGTACAACGGCAGGGAGTAGAACAAGCTGCAAGCGAGAACCTGCACAATTGGAGAAACGATTGACACTGCAAGATCTCGCGCCATTAAGTGTTGATATAGGATTACAATTTTATTGGCGCTAGGATCTTGCAGAACGCCATGTATTAACCCTTGTGAATCGATCCACCAGGCACAGATTTAAAGGAATGAACGGAGAGATTCCATGAACCGGATGATACGCACAGGTGCAATTTCGGGTGCAGGTTTGATTGTATTGCTTTTGATAGTGGCAACTGCAGGAGCACAGGAGCCGTTTTCCCACTGGACAGGCCCATTGGAGGGAATGGAGTTTGTGCTGATTCCGGCTGGTGAGTTCATGATGGGCTCCCCTGACGATGAATTCGAACGGGATATTGATGAATCCCCCATGCACCGGGTTACGGTTCCATCTTTTTATATCATGTCCACCGAAGTGACCAACCGTATGTGGAACGAGCTGATGCCATCAAATCCGTCCTATTTTCAAAGCAAAGGTGAAACCTGTCCCGTGGAAACGGTGAGCTGGTTTGATGTGCATGATTTCCTGGACCGTTTGAACGAACATGATTCCCTTTACACCTATCGTCTCCCCACCGAGGCGGAATGGGAGTACGCCTGCCGTGCAGGGACAACCACTCCCTATTACACCGGCAGCACCCTCGAGGATTTTATGCGTGCCGGCTGGAATGAAGACAACTCGGACCGTCAACCGCACCCGGTCGCAGAAAAAGAACCGAATCCGTGGGGGCTCTACGACATGCATGGCAACATTGACGAATGGGTGGAAGACTGGGATCATTCGACGTATGAAGGTGCCCCATCCGATGGAAGTGCATGGGTGAACCCGGAAGGAATCGCTCGTGTCATCCGTAGTGGGTCCTGGTGTGGACGGCTGCGATATCAACGTTCCGCGAACCGGTATCGTCATGAGCCGGAAGCACGCTTGAATCATATCGGATTCCGTGTTGTCCGAGAAGTAAATCCCAGGTAACAACCACCGGCAGCCTATTTTACATCAGGGTGATTCACTATTTTATGTGAACAAATGTTTGCTTATATTGGCTGGTGGATTATTACTGCTTGTGAACAGTCGTATTGAAGGATTGGATTGGATAGCTGTACCTGGTTGGCTGTGTTTGCAGGCAAGCACATCCACCCATTTTCCGATAGATTGAAACAGCTTTATTGGCAGGAATACAATGTTTTTAGATCGAGTAACAATAACAGTAAAGGCTGGAGACGGCGGCGCGGGGGCGCTTTCGTTCCGCCGGGAAAAATTTGTCCCGCGTGGCGGTCCTGATGGCGGCGATGGCGGCAATGGCGGGGACATTATCCTCGTTACCGACAACCAGATGAGTACCTTGCTCGATTACCGGTACCGTCCCCTGCTGAAAGCCGAACGGGGGCGGAACGGCGAGGGCGCCAACCGTACCGGGAAGAGCGGCAAAGACCTGTATGTAAAAATTCCTTGTGGAACCCTTGTTTACGACGATGACACCGATGAACTGATCGCCGACCTGGTGAAGGAAAAGGAAGAGTTTGTCATTGCGAAGGGTGGGCGAGGCGGACGTGGGAATGCCCGTTTTGCCACGCCAACCAACCGTGCCCCCCGAAAAACCCAACCGGGTGAACCCGGTGAAGAACGTAATCTCAGGCTCGACCTCAAACTGATCGCAGATGTGGGTCTTGTCGGAAAACCCAATGCCGGAAAATCCACATTATTATCTGTTGTAAGTGCGGCACGGCCTGAGATAGCCAATTATCCATTTACCACGCTGAAGCCGCATCTTGGCATGGTGCGAGGCGAGGGATATAATGACTTTGTTATGGCGGACATCCCGGGTTTGATCGAAGGCGCGTCTGAGGGGAAAGGTCTCGGCCATCAATTCCTGCGCCATGTGGAACGGACAAAAGTATTGGTCTTTCTTATTGAATCCATCGACCCGAAACCGCAAGAAACATACAATATTCTGCTGAATGAACTTGAATCGTTTAATCCAGAGTTGCTGGAACGCCCCCGCTTGATCGTACGCTCCAAGGATGATCTGGGTGGAGATCCATGGGAAGGTGAAGAACTTCGTATCAGCTCCGCAACCAACACGAGAGTCCGTGAACTTCTCCTGAAAATACAGGATATTCTCAAATCAACCTGATAGGTACAGTATGAAACCTGTTTCAATGAATGGACCTGTCCAATGGGAAAAACCTTCCACTCAAGCTGAAGTTGACAACGAAATCATTGCACTCCTGAACCTTCTCCGGGCGGGAAAAATCGGATCCAAAACCGTTTGGCGTCTGCTTCGCACCTTCGGCAGCGCACGCATGACAGTTAATGCGGATGATGTCACCCTGGAACGGGTTGGCGGATTATCGCAGGAATCGGTGCGGGGACTGCGTGAAGCATCGGGAAATGGTTTTGGAGATACCCAGTACAACCGCGCGCACCAATTGGGTGCACGAATTGTCTTGCCCTTCGACGATGAATATTCCCCACTATTAAAGGAATCCCCCTCACCGCCGGTATGCCTGTTTGTCATGGGAAAACCTCTCCCGACTGACAATAAAGCGGTGGCGATTGTCGGAAGTCGTCGAGCCAGTGAAGCGGGCCTGGAAATCGCCCACCAGATCGGCGCCGGATTGGCGAAAGGTGGTGTGAATGTCATCTCCGGCATGGCGCTTGGAGTTGACGCAGCCGCTCATCGTGGAGCTCTCCAGGAAGGGACTACTGTCGCTGTCCTCGGATGCGGTGTGGACACCGTCTACCCCCGCCAGAACCGCAAACTCAGGGACGCGATCCTGAGAGATGGGACAATCGTCAGTGAACTATTCATCGGAGCCGGTCCCGAAGCGAAGAACTTTCCCATGCGGAACCGTATTATCGCATGGTTGAGCATCGCCACTGTTGTTGTTGAAGCGGGCTCCAAAAGCGGGGCACTCATCACCTCTTATTATGCTCTCCAGGCCAATCGCAGTGTATCTGCAGTCCCCGGCCATCCTCTTTCTCCCGGTCATGAAGGATGTAATTACCTGCTGCGCCAGGGAGCTACTCCGGTTCGTCATGCTGGTGACCTGTTAGAAGATCTCGCACCTTCCATGGGGCTTGAACTCCGGGCGAAACAGGCTCAATTACCGTTGGACACTATCCCGGACGATCTGGACGAGAATGAGCGTAAAATCTTCAAACTGCTGGATCACGTGGAAAAGATCCATGCCGACAAACTGGCTGACCGGCTGGAGATTGATGCTTCCCGTCTTGGAGCCATGCTGATGGGATTGGAGATGAAAGGTTATATTCAAAGGTTGCCGGGAGATCATTACCGAAGGGTCAGCCCTGCGAGTTGGAATTCCTGAGAATCCATTCCGAAAAGTTGAGCCATTTGCAATAAAAAAACTCCGTCTCCATGGAAAACCAATACCTTATTCTTGACATGAAGTCAATACTGCACTACCGTATAGGTGATACAAAGAATAAGGGCATGATAACCATGGTGTATCCCCTGTAGTCCCGCGAAAGTCTGTATGATTCCTGTCCCTTGCTACGAGCGCATGGGATTGCTACCTTTCCGTTTCTTCCATTCTCCGTTTCGATTGTGATGGTTACATCGAACGATTTTTACTAATGGTTTTGTATAACAAGTATCCGGGACGAAAACCGTCCATTCTGTGAAGGACCGAACGATGAGCGACGACCGTTACCCCTTTCAAGAAGTAGAAAAACGCTGGCGAAACTGGTGGCACGAAAATGAGATCCATGATGTCGATCTCGATACGGATGAAGAAAAATGCCGTTATATCCTGGTCATGTTCAGCTACCCCAGTTCAAGCAAGCTGCACATCGGTCACTGGTGGAATTATGCGCCCACGGATTCATATGCACGTTTCCTTCGCATGAACGGTTACAAAATATTTGAACCGATGGGATTCGATTCTTTCGGTCTCCCGGCAGAAAACTACGCGATTAAGGTAGGGACACATCCCAAGCAGACTACGGAAGAATCGATTGAGTTCATCGAACAGCAACTCGATGAGATCGGCGCCATGTATGACTGGCGGTATAAAGTTGTTACCAGCCGTCCGGAATATTACCGTTGGACCCAATGGCTCTTTCTCAAACTCTACAATCATGGTCTTGCCTACCAGAAAGAGGGACTCATCAATTGGTGTCCATCCTGCCAGACAGTTCTTGCCAATGAACAGGCGGAGGGCGGAGAGTGCGAACGTTGTCACAGCACTGTGATCCAGCGGAAGATGACCCAGTGGTATTTCAAGGTTACCGAGTATGCGGACAAACTCCTGGAGGGCCTTGACGAAATTGATTGGCCGGAAAGCACAAAAAAACGTCAACAGAACTGGATCGGACGCAGTGAAGGCGCCAATATAAAGTTCACCCTCGAAAAAAGTCCGGACAAGTATATCGAAACGTTTACAACACGTCCCGATACCCTTTTCGGCGTTACCTACGTGGTCCTTGCGCCTGAAAACGACCTTGCGATTGAATGTGCGGAAAAATATAGTGATACACCGGAGCAACTTCAGGAAGTCAAGGATTACATCCAGCGATCCATGCAGACCAATGAAGTGGAGCGCACCTCTACCACCCGTGAGAAAACAGGTGTGTTTACGGGAGCGTATGCCATGCACCCGCTCACTGGAAAACGCCTTCCAATCTGGGTAGCGGATTATGTATTAGGGAGCTATGGCACCGGTGCAGTGATGGCTGTTCCGGCCCATGACCAGCGAGATTTTGAATTCGCAGAGAAGTATGAACTTCCGATCCAGGTTGTTATTCGCCCCATGGATGGTCTCCTCGAAGCGGAAGAGATGCGGGAAGCCTATGAAGGTCCGGGGATCATGATGAACTCCGAGCAATTCTCCGGTGTCCGCAGCGAGGATGGAAAAAAGGTCATTGCGGAGAAACTTCAAAAGTTGAATCTGGGCGGTCCGGAGATAACCTACCGGATCCGTGACTGGTCAATCTCACGTCAACGATACTGGGGCGCTCCGATACCTTTGGTTCATTGCGAAAAGTGCGGTGCTGTTCCCGTTCCCGAAAGTGATCTTCCGGTTCTTTTGCCTGATGAGATCAAGGAATATCGCCCTAAGGGATCTTCTCCATTAGGCGCCCTGAGTGACTGGATGGATACTACCTGCCCGAAGTGTGGTGGACAGGCCAGGCGTGATCCGGACACCATGGACACCTATGTCTGTTCTTCGTTCTATCATTTGCGGTATCTCGCCGCCGATGACCATGAACAACCGTTCCATGCAAAACGTATGAAAAAATGGCTCCCGATCCATACGTACGTTGGCGGACCGGAGCATAGCACAGGGCATTTGATCTATTTCCGATTCATCACGCGGTTCCTTCATGACATCGGCCTTGTTCCGGTGGCGGAACCGGCTCAACGTTTAATCCACCAGGGTATCATCACCCATGCTGGATCACGAATGAGCAAGTCCAAGGGGAATGTTGTCAATCCCGATACTTTTGTCGCCAATTATGGCAGCGATGTGTTTCGTATGTACCTCATGTTCATGGGTGATTACAGCGAAGGTGGCGACTGGTCGGATGAAGGCATTACCGGCGTAGACCGTTTCATCAACCGTATCTGGCGGCTTGCGACACGTCTGGATGGAATGAATGTGGACGACACCTTCCCCGTGAAGGGCGACTATACGGACGATTTGTACAGAACACTTCACCGTACAATTGAAGCTGTGGGCTCCGATTTGGAAGGTTTTGCGTTTAACACCGCAATCAGCCGTATCATGGAGCTTATCAACGCCACCTATCTCTGGATTGGAGAAAAAGAGGATGCCGCCACTTTTAAAGCCTTAGGTCGTCTGCTTAAGGTGGTAGCCCGGTTGATCGCACCTCTTGCCCCGCATTTTGGTGAAGAAATCTGGCACCGTCTCGGCGGGGAAGGTTCTGTATTTGACCAGTCATGGCCGGAGTATGACCCAAAAGCGATGGTCGCAGAAACCATCACTCTGATCGTGCAGGTGAACGGCAAGGTCCGTGACCGTATCGAAGTTCCAACGGACGCCGACCAGGAAACGTTAAAAACCACTGCGCTTGCGTCAGAGAAAATCCAGGAAATGATGCAAGGGAAACAACTGCGTAAGGCGATTGTAGTACCGGGAAAACTGGTGAATCTTGTGATTGGATAACATACAAAATAAATGACACATCACGAACCGTCCGACACTTGGTTGGACGGTTTTTTACTGCAAAAAAATACTTGCAACCTGTTTTCAATAAACAACTTGAAGATTTGTGAATTCTTCTTCTTTTCGACTATATTATTTTCACTATTCTATATGGCAGGCTGGACTTGGCATTCATTTCAGTCAACACCAACCACATCAACTCTCAGGGGGAAACAATGGACACACCGGAACAAAACAAGGAACAATCCACAACGCCTGAACCTGCAGTGACACAACAACCGGAAATGTTCTATCCACAAAAAAACCTGGAAGGAATTGGCGGATGGCTGCTCCTTCTCGCTATTCTGTTACCACTATGGATTATCAACTATCTTATTATCCTTGTTGGAATATTGATTAAATACTCTGAGAGTATTGGTATGATGAGTCATCATTATAATAATCAAGATGTCATATTCGGGATGTCGAAACTTTCAACCGGATTCTGGATGGCGTTAGTAACCATTGTGTTCTTAATAATAATGATAGTCCATTTTTATAAGAGGAGTAAAAAAACACCAATACTCTTTATCAGTTTTCTTGTCGGGCAGTATTTTACCTCCCAATTCATCTATTACAGTGTAATTTTGCGCTATATCAACGATTCGGGATTTTTTGATTTGACTGGATTTTCACAACTTAGTAGTACAATTATATCTGCATTTATCTGGATTCCGTATTTCTTGCTGTCCAAACGCGTAAAAGCCACATTTACCAGGTAGCGATCATAATAAACGAATATTGAGAACCTGCCCGGAGAAATTCGGGCAGGTTTTTTGATCTAATTCATCTGCGTGGAAAGGATGATCCTTACGAAAAATCTTTGTATCTTTTACTCCTCGAAGATGTCATAAATAGAGAAGTGGATTACAGAAAGCAGTTACAAATTTTTATACGCCGATGATCAAACGCCTGCTGATACTGTTCGCTCTTGTGGTACTGACCATAAGCCTGTCCGCCCAACCGGATTCCGCTCCACGATGGACTGTGGTTCGGGACGGCACACCCTCCGGCTCTGCGCCTGTGCAACTTAACGGTGAACAGGAGTTTGTCGATGCGCTTTCCCTTTGCGATGCTCTCGGTGTGATGTACCAGCGTGACGATCATGAACGGTACATCTTTTCCCTGCCGGGAATACAGGTGATGATTGTTCCGGACGGATCCTTTGCACAGGTCGGTGATACCTTCATCCATTTTGCACAGACACCTTACCGTGAAGGGTACCGTCTCTATGTCTCGGAAACATTTATCCTAGAAACGTTACGGGAAGCGTTACCGGGCACCGTTTTCATCAACCCGGACGAGCGGACATTCCTGTATGAACGGCCTCAATGCGAAGTGTTGAGTGTACACGGTGCGGATTGTGGTGATTCTCTCTGTTTTGAATTTCAGCTGGCCCGAATTGTTCCCTGCCAGGTGGAAGTGCTGGACACATCCAGTGTTGCGGTAACCATGGAAGGATTGCGTATCCAGCAAATCCCGGCAAACATCCCGGCCGAGCTGGCTTCACGGCTCGCATGGAATGTCACCAGCCACCAGGCGATTATCCATGTACCGTTCCGTATCGGACGCGCTCGTCTTGAAGGACCAACCCCTGAGGGCCTGCTCACACTGGTAATAATTCGATCTACGGGGAATGGCAGCAGTCCATTGGCTTACGGCGACCGTGATATTGGTGAATCCCTGCAGGCGGACCGTCGGGCATGGGGCATCGACAAGATTGTTGTGGACGCCGGGCATGGCGGCCGTGACCCGGGCGCTGTCGGTCCCCGGGATACCTGGGAAAAGACGATGGCGCTGGACATGGCCTTACGGTTGCGCGACCAGATCCATGCACGTATTCCCGGGGTGGAAGTGATCATGACCCGTGATGACGATACCTTTATCCCTCTCCAGGAACGGACCAGTATCGCCAACCGTGAAGGTGGAAAACTGTTCGTCAGCATCCATTGCAACGGAGAACCTCGTGGAACCGCTCTCGGGCAAATTACTTTTTTCCTCTCCCCTGCGCGTACGGAACGTGCCATGCGCGCTGCTCTTCTTGAAAACTCCGTGATTGAATACGAGGATTCGGAAACGGAATATATGGACCTGACTGAGGAGAATTTTATCCTCCTTTCCATGGCACAGGCGATGTTTGTACAGGAGAGCGAAGAGTTTGCCAATCTTGTGCAGACCAACATGAACAGGCGAACAGGTTTGCGGGACCGTGGCATTGATCAGGCGGGATTTTATGTGTTGGTAGGCGCCTCCATGCCCGCTATATTGGTGGAAACCGGGTTTATCACGACGCGAAGCGAAGAAGCGATTATCCGTACCGAAAATTTCCGCCAGCAGGTTGCAGCAGGGATTTGTGACGGGATTATTCAGTTTATGGAATTGTATGAAGAGTAAAACCTTGCTACTTCACTTTCTATAAACAATCGTCAGCTTGCATTATAATGTTATTATGTTAGGGTATTATCATCAACTATATTTTTACATACACATAAGATACGTTTGTGATCTGTTCTTTTTCAGTAATATATTGTCCTATATAATTGAATATTTGATTTCATACCGGGGGATGAAATGAGTTTCGAAGAAAGAATTTCAGCGCTTCAACAAAAAATTCAGGAAATTGATAATAATATTCAGACTGAAGAAGCGACAAAAAATGCCTTAATTATGCCATTTATAATGGCTTTAGGTTATGACGTTTTTAACCCATTAGAAGTTGTACCAGAATTTACTTCTGACAGTGGTACAAAAAAAGGAGAGAAAGTTGATTATGCTATTAAACAAAATGATGATATTATAATCCTAATTGAGTGCAAAGAAGCCCATAAGAATTTGGAAACAGGAGATAATTGGGATCAGTTATTTCGATATTTCGCTGTAACCTCATCTAAAATCGCAATTCTGACAAATGGTATAGAATATTGGTTTTACTCCGATCTTGTTGAGAATAATAAATTAGACGAGAAACCTTTTTTAAAACTTAACCTTTTAAACCCAAAGCAGGAAATCCTGAATGAAGTAAAAAAACTTGCAAAAGACGAATTTGATCTTGCCAAAATGCTTAGTGTTGCAAATGAACTTAAATACACTTTTGAATTTAAAGAAATTATTAATAAGCAACTTGAAGAGCCTGATGAAGAATTTGTCCGATTCTTTTTCAAGAAAGCACTTCCTAATTCATCTTTTACTGAAAATGCTAGAAGACAATTTAAACCACTCGTAAAACGTGCTTTCCAACAATTATTACGCGATAGATTTGATGCAAAACTTCGTTCTGCATTAGAGAATGAAGAGAAGAAAGAAAATGATGACCAATTGATTGATGAAGAAACTATTGTAGAAGAAGCATCAAATGGAATTATTACTACTGATGAGGAATTGCAAGGGTATTACATAATAAGAGCAATTTTACAGCGAGTTATTCATCCTGATCAAATTTATTACAAGGATACAAAAAATTACTTTGGCATTTGGTTGCATATTGATAAGAATAAAAAACAAATTTGCCGACTTTGGCTTAATTTCAAACAAAAATATTTAGAAATTCTGGATAAATCCGTTATGGAAAATTCAGTTCCCATTGAATCTGTATCTGATATTTATAAATACGAGGAAGCTCTTGTAAAAGCAGTTAAAAACTTACAATAAATGCTGATATTTTACTATTATCTTTAAATAAAAATAGTATATCTATGAGACTATATTCTTTTCCAGCATTTCTTCATCACTATCAATTGATTATCTTGGGATGCGTTAAGGATTTTTAAAATATGCTCATTTAATTCATTGATCTCCCTACTGGATTCCTACCTGGATTCGTTTCTGATAAAGGCAGTGGGTACCTTGATTTTTTAGTTCGGGTGTTAAATGGTGAGTGCATCTCCACGTAGTCTTACTCACTATTATGAACTCCCGAAGGTAATTCTTGGAGCGAACATCAATTCAAACGAATGTCCCTACCTGCTGTTCAAGGTCGGGTATCAAAAAAGCGGAACATTCAGACACAATAGCAGGTGATAGATGCGGATTTTACTGACAAACGATGACGGCTACATGGCGCCGGGACTGGCGGCGCTGTACCATGGATTAAAAGACATTGCCGAAGTAACAGTGGTTGCCCCTGACCGTGAACAGAGCGCGGTAGGGATGAAGATCACGTTGACGGACCCGCTACGTCTCAAGGAATTTGAGCTGCATGGCATGAAGGGATTACAGCTTAACGGCACCCCTGCGGATTGCGTGAAGGTCGGCTGCAGCGAACTCGTGGGTTCAAAACCGGATTTTGTCTTCAGCGGGATCAATCACGGTTCCAATGTGGGAATGAACTGCATCTATTCCGGTACGGTTGCCGGGGCCATCGAGGGAGCTATGCTGGGTATTCCTTCAGTCGCCATGTCACTTACCGCTTTCGACAGCCTCGATTTTGAAGGTTCGGTAATGGTCGCACGGAAAGTGCTGAAAAAACTGCAGAATGAAACCCTTGGCAAATATGAACTGCTCAGTGTGAATGTGCCGCCATTACGTCCCGAACAGATCAAGGGCATCAAAATCGCCCGAGTCTCTCACAGTGTATTCCGCGAGGTATTTGACAAACGAATTGACAGCCGTCAACGCGAATACTTCTGGATGGGCGGTATAATGATGGACTTCGGCGCCCAGGACGACGGCGACGACATCCTCACCCAGGACGGCTGGGCGACGGTGACGCCGTTAAATGTTGACATCACTGCAGAACGCACCCTCGAACGGATGCGCGGTAACGGCTGGAATGAAGACTGGCAAAAAGGGTAATCCCATGCACAATGGATTCGACACCCTCGCTGTTGTGGATTTTGGTTCCCAGTATACACAGTTGATCGCACGACGGGCGCGTGAGCTTGGAGTCTACGCGGAAATTGTATCCTGTTATGCCGGGCTGGAAGCGGTCAAGAAAATGAACCCGGTGGGCATAATCCTTTCCGGCGGCCCGGGAAGTGTCCACCAGGAAAACTCACCGACTATCGAAAAAGAAATCCTCCAGCTTGATGTTCCCGTACTGGGCATCTGCTACGGCATGCAGCTCATGGCTCACCTTCTGGGCGGAAAGGTTGTTCCGACCACACAGAGCGAATACGGCCGCAAAACCATTTCCGTTACCAATCCCGGTCTTTCACCCCTGCAAGGGATGGAGGGCGAACGGATTACCTGGATGAGCCACGGCGACCAGATCGAAAAACTACCGGCCGGTTTTCGGATTACAGCAGAAAGCGACACCTGCCCCATCGCGGCAATCGCCCATGAAACACAGAAGCTGTATGGTTTACAGTTCCACCCGGAAGTACGGCACACCCCGGATGGCATAGACATGCTCCGGACCTTCCTGTTCGACATCTGCCAGGCGGAAACGGGATGGAGCATGGAAGCCTTCGAGCAACGCGCCATCGAATCCATCCGTGACATGGTGGGTGACGGCTATGTAATCGGCGGAGTCAGCGGAGGTGTGGACAGCTCGGTTATGGCGGCTCTTCTGGGTCGCGCCATCGGGGATCGTTTTCTCGGCATTTTTGTCGACAATGGTCTCCTTCGGAAAAACGAACGTGAAAAAGTCGCACGTGCTCTGCAGGATGTGGGGGTCAATCTTGAAGTTGTGGATGCCAGCCAGCAATTCCTGGACAGCCTGAAGGGTGTCACCGATCCGGAGAAAAAACGGAAGGCGATTGGCCATACATTCATCGATGTATTCGTTGCGGAAGCGAAAAAACATGCCGATGCATCTTTTCTCGCGCAGGGAACATTATACCCGGATGTGATCGAAAGTGTCAGTTTCAAGGGACCGTCCGCAGTGATCAAATCGCATCATAACGTGGGCGGTTTACCGGAAGATATGAACCTGAAACTGGTCGAACCGTTACGCGAACTGTTCAAGGATGAGGTTCGTGTGTTGGGACGTCGTCTTGGACTGCCGGAGAACCTGATTGAACGTCACCCCTTCCCCGGACCGGGTCTGGGGGTACGTATCCTGGGCGAAGTAACGGAAGAACGGTTGCGTTTGTTACGGGAAGCGGACGCCATCTTCATAGAAGAATTGCGCGCCAGCGGATGGTATAAAAAGGTCAGCCAGGCGCTCGCGGTGTTGCTCCCGGTAAAAAGTGTGGGGGTTATGGGCGACGACCGCACCTATGAGCAGGTGGTGGCATTACGCTCCGTGGACACCTGGGATTTTATGACCGCGGATTTCAGTCCGTTGCCTCACGAGTTGCTTGGCACCGTTGCAACCCGTATAATTAACGAAGTTCGTGGAATCAATCGAGTCGTGTACGACATCAGCAGCAAACCTCCAGCGACCGTGGAGTGGGAATGAGAACCGGAACCATAGCAGTTTTTGCTGTCCTCCTCATTGGCATCGTTTTATTTACTCCTATTCAAAGCCAGGCGCAGCTCCCCGCGAGTCTGCAGCAGGCGATGGAGCAGATTGAGGCGGGACAAATCGAACCGGCGTTAAATACGATCCAGGCATACCTGACGAATTATCCGTCCAGCCCGCACAATGCCGCCGCACAGATCCTTGCGGGACGTTGCGAACTGCAGCAGGGTAAATACGAAGATGCCATGCAACGTGCGCACAATGTACTTCGTTCACGTACATCCCGTGGCATGGCACCCCAGGCGCATTACCTCATGGCATCTGTATACCAGGCACGGGGCGAAGCCTATGAAGCCGCTCTCGAACTGGTTTACTGCCTGAATCTTTCGCCGCGTGGGCAGGTGGCTCGGCTGGCGGAAGCAAAACTGCGTGAATTGGTGCAGGGTCCGGTGTACTACAAGCTGGATCTGCTTCGCGATCAGGCATACAGTTCTGCAGCCGAAAATGCGCTTGAAAATTTATCGCTTACTGAAACAACAATCCCGAGAATTGGAATCGTCCTGGGATCTACTGAAGAAGATACAGTCGCCAGGGATATGTTAAATGGCGCACGGGCCGCAGTTGAATGGTACAACCGTGAACACGATCCCGATGCAGAACTCATGGAAGAATCGGTTTCCGGTGGGACGGCTGACCTGGTACTTGGTACACGTCGGCTGGTGCAGGAGGATGGTGTCTGGGGTATGATTGTAGGGGGGAATATTGAACGTTCCCTCGCAGCAACAGTGGAAGCGCAAGCGGCTTCGGTCCCGGTGGTACTTGCCGGGCAACGTCGTCCTGGACTTTTCTCCATCGGCCCGACCACGGTCCAGCCGGAAGCGGACTGGTACCGTGAAGGGGAAATGGCTGCTCTGTATGCTGCGGACTCACTCCATCTCCGCACTTATGTCATAGTTGCTCCCGCCACGGAACGCGGACAGGAAAGTGTCGCAGGGTTCACCGACGTGTTAGCCCGCCGTGGACAGACAGAGATCATGTCGGTCGAGTGGTATTTCCCCGAACAGGGACTGAGCCTCGACCGTCAGTTCCGACGTATCCGTAACCTCGGATTCCGTCGTGATTTCGCGGACAGCCTCGGCTGGTATCATATCCAGAATGACAGCACCAATTTCAACATCCTGTGGGAAGCGCATCTCGACAGCATCCGGCGTTCATATGAATACCGGATCGGGGCCATCGACTCCAATGACATCCAAATCCGTTCCATTGACGCCCTCTATTTCCCCATTGAAGAGGGAACCATCGAACTGTTCGCCCCGCAATTTGCGTTTTACAATTTCCGCGCTCAAACCCTTGGCAATTCCGCCTGGTATGACATTGAAGGATTGTACCGGCACCGTCAGTATGTGGAAGATATGGTTTTCACATCGCCATACTTCCATGCGGATACCAATGTTCATATGCAGCAGCTCTCGACCTACATCGCACGAGTGATCGGCGGAACTCCAAGCCTGTGGAATGTGCGCGGGTATGATGCCGCCATGATCCTCCTGAACCAGGTGGCTTCGGGACAAACCGGCGTCAGTGGTGTGGCGGAAGGGATACTGAACCTCCGGGATATTGCATTCGCCTCCGGACGGCAGTATTTCAACCGTGATAAGCGTGCCGGAGAAGGAATGTGGTTCCTGACAGTGCATGAAGGGACCATAGAACGGGAAAACATCAGCCGACGCAGGATTTTAACCACTCCTCCGCCTCCTCCGGTTGTTCCTTTGGACAGCCTGGACATGGAAGAGCCCCTGGACAATCAACCGATCTCACCACGGAATAACCGATGAATTTATGGCAGGCATTGGTGCTTGGACTGCTGCAGGGATTGACCGAATTTCTCCCGATCAGCTCCTCGGGGCATCTTGTCCTCGGGCAATATTTTCTCCATATCGACAAAACCCACTTCGAGGCACCGGTTTTCGAAGTTGCGGTTCACCTTGGAACATTGCTTTCGGTGTTCGTCTATTTCCGGAAAGACATCTGGAATGTGCTTCATGACTTTTTTCTGGGCGGCGAAGGACGGCGGATCGGTCTAATGATCCTGCTTGGAACCGTTCCCACTGTTATCATTGGCTTTGCGTTCAAAGACCTGTTTGACGCCCTGTTCCAGTCGCCTCTACCGGTGGCGTTCGCGCTGCTGGTCACCGCTGCATTACTGATTGTAGCGGAACGGATCAAGGTCGGGGATCGTCAACTCACCGGGATCCGTTGGCTGGACGCCCTGATTATCGGAACAGTACAAGGCATCGCGATTATCCCCGGCATCAGCCGAAGCGGTTCTACCATCGCTACCGGACTCATTACCGGCATGAGCCGTGACGCCGCCGCACGTTACAGCTTCCTGCTCTCTATCCCTGCGATCATGGGCGCGGCTGTTCTGCATGTCAAGGATTTCATGGAGATGTCCTCATCCACCATTTCGCCCGTGAACATGTTTTTGGCCGCAATCATGGCGGCGATCAGCGGGTATGCGGCGATTGGCATCCTCATGGCCGTCCTGAAAAAACAGAAACTCTTTATCTTCGCGGCCTACTGCGCGGTAGTGGGAATTGCAGTGCTGGTGATGCTGATGGTGGGGTAAGTTTTATCATTTAGAATTGGTGGGTGGCCCGAGTGCTTGTCACTCGGGTTTCATTTTTTCTATCCTGAAACCCTTGGCGGGTGGCCCGACCTGCTGTCCAAGGTCGGGTGTCAAATGAATGACGGCAGATATGCCCACGTTGGCTTGAACCTGCCGGGACCGTCGTTGTGAAGGCTGGTGACCAACGTGGTATATTGATTGGGTATTATGATTGGAGGGACCCTGTTAGGCACACTTCTTTGAAAACTACTCTTCGACGTGTTCAAGCCAACAGGGGCATACATTATTCGTTTTTGCGACACAAAAGTCAATCCTCTTTAGATCGTCAACGAAAAACATGTTGACGAACCTGACGAGGGCATATTGTGTTCCAGTAATTGAAAGAGATTGCCGCGTCGTCTGCCAGAAAAAACCACAACCCGGCAGACTTCCTCGCAATGACCCCGGTGAAAGCATTTCTATACTATCACAAGCTCATCCAACGACCGCCGCGCAGTGTGGCGTACCGGATCAGCATATCCCATGCGGAAAAGCAATACAGGTTCACGATGGCCGGAAATGTCCATACTCCATTTAAAGCCTTCCCGCAGGTCGAACATATCAGGATAGGTTCCCAGTACTTGTGTCATGGGGTGCATGCTGATTCCGTATTCTGTCGCTTTTAATTGCAACCGCACGTAGAGACGGCCTGCTTGCGCGAGTGATTCCGGAGTCATTTCGCCAACCTCGATGAGTCCCCACGCCGAGGCGGATGTTGCCTGTTCCCATGTCAACTCGATGCCCCTGCGCTGGAACTGTCCTTCCGGGTCAATCATTCTTTCATGGCTGATAAAAAGATATTCCGCGACCCAGCGCGATATGCCCGTGACTCCATTTTGGGATAGCTCCAGACCATCACGATGTAGCCTTCGTTCCCGTCCACTTAAACGGAACCAGTCGGACAGTTCCCGGTTCCGCTCGGGGCTCGAGGATTCGATAACCATTGCTTCCCGGCAGAAATCAGCGATTCGCAGTTTGGGAATTGGGTGATCTATCCAGTGAAAATGAATGTCATGGTAAGCCTCGAATGGATCACAGAGCGCGACAATTTCACGACGTTCCTGCACGGGGATGGAAACTCTCGCTTGATACACACGCTTGTTGGTTACCCGGTGCGGGATTTGTTCATACAATGGACTGGTGGTGTAAGGGGATTGAATCGGATCGACATACAGGTTCCAGTATTCCTCTTCATTACGTTGTATCCATACAAAAGATGGTTCCAATCCATGATGTAGAGCGGACATTGAGAACAGTTCCAGGAATGTCCCCTGGCTGATGAACCATTGGATATTGTGCGGATCGACTTCAGTCAGTTTTCGGGAAGGATCGGCATATAGTTCCACCGAATTCGCATCACGGAAACGTATCCGCCAAGGTTGTGAATTGTGAGAACTGGGTGCGAGTAGAGCTGTCCATAGGGCCCGCCGTAATGGTTCCGTTTCTTCAGGCGGAGGACCATCCCACGCTTTCAGCCAGGACGGAGTTGCCTCCGCTACTTCCGGAACAGACGGACTCAGCATCGTCGCCAAGGCCGCCTTACTGGATAGGGCAAGGAATTCTCTGCGTCGCATGTCTGTCTTCCGTTTTCAGTGAATATTTGAAACCCGACCTTGGACTGCAGGTCGGACAGCTTTCCGTGTTTTCAGTGTATTCCGTGGTTAATATCCTGCATGACATCTGCCTTGAAAGATACAAGCAGGAACAAAGGCAAAGGATGTGAATGGATTTCAAACATTGTCTCCATTTTGTCTCCAGGAGGGAGGAGGTTCTTGTTTCCCCCCCAAGGTTTCGTTACTATTCATGACTGTTGCGTACGAGCATTTTTATAGATATGTACTTTGTTTTCCTGTGTTTCCGATAGTATCTTGTGTGCGCAATTTTGGGAGAGTACAGTGTCCACAATCAGTTTATTTCAATCTGATTGCACCATAGTATTAAACCCTCCTAACATCTTGTGTAACAAGAAGATAACAGAGTATATTGCGATAAAATTCACAGAAACGTCTTTGGGCGTATTGTACATGTTTTATACCAAAGAACGTTAAAAGGGAAGGTAAGGATCATGGCACGTAAATTTGTCACGATTGACGGCAATGAAGCAGCGGCGTACGTTGCTCACAAAACCAATGAAGTTTGTGCGATCTATCCTATTACCCCTTCATCCAATATGGGCGAATGGGCGGACGAATGGTCTGCAAAAGGGCAGAAAAATATTTGGGGCACCATACCGCAAGTAGTAGAAATGCAGAGTGAAGGTGGTGCTTCGGCTGCAGTTCACGGCGCCCTCCAGACTGGATCGCTGACCAGCACATTTACAGCCTCCCAGGGGCTGTTGCTGATGATCCCGACCATGTTCAAGGTGGCCGGTGAATTAACATCTACTGTTTTTCATGTATCCGCTCGTACCGTAGCGACACATGCACTCTCGATTTTTGGTGATCATTCCGACATTAACGCAGTACGTCCCACAGGATTTGCACTGCTTTCTTCCGCTTCCGTACAGGAAGTGATGGACATGGCATTGATCGCCCAGGCGGCGACTCTGAAATCTCGGATTCCCTTTGTGCATTTCTTCGATGGATTCCGTTCATCCCATGAAGTCCAGAAAATTGAGCAGTTGACAGATGATGACATGAAGGCCATGATCGACAATGACCTGGTCATCGCTCACCGCAACCGTGGCATGAACCCGGATCGCCCGGTTCTGCGCGGATCTTCCCAGAACCCGGATGTATTCTTTCAGGCTCGTGAAACCGTGAACAAGTACTACGATGCTTGTCCTGGTCATGTTCAGGACGCCATGGACAAGTTTTATGAGATCGTAGGACGCCGTTACAACCTCTTCGATTATGTTGGTCACCCGGAAGCGGAAAAAGTAATCGTTATTATGGGCAGTGCTGCAGAAACAGTGGAAGAAACTGTTGACTATCTCGTCGCCAAGGGCGAAAAGATTGGTGCGATCAAGGTCCGCTTGTATCGTCCCTTCGCCTCCGAAGCATTTATCAATACACTGCCGAAGACAGTGAAAAAGATTGCTGTCCTTGACCGTACCAAAGAACCGGGAGCTACCGGCGAACCGATGTATCTCGACTGTGTCAACGCCATTGAAGAAGCCTATGCCGAAGATCGCGCTCCATTCGCAAGCCGTCCGCGGCTCGTTGGCGGCCGTTACGGTCTTTCCTCCAAGGAATTCACGCCGGCCATGGTCAAAGGCATCTATGACAACCTCGCACTCGACAAGCCGAAGCATCACTTCACGGTCGGTATCAACGACGATGTTACAAAGACCTCACTGCCCTACGATCCGAACTTCTCGACGGAAGCGGATGATGTCATCCGTGCCGTCTTCTTCGGACTTGGCGCTGATGGCACCGTAGGCGCGAATAAAAACTCGATCAAGATTATCGGTGAAGAAACCCCGAACTACGCACAGGGCTATTTCGTATACGACTCGAAAAAAGCCGGTGCTATTACCACAAGCCACCTGCGCTTCGGACCGCGCCCGATCAAGTCGGTTTACCTGATCAGCAAGGCAAACTTTATCGCCTGTCATCAGACTGTCTTTACCGAACGGTATGAGATGCTGGCATTTGCCCAGGAAGGCGCCACATTCCTGCTGAATACTCCGCACGGACCGGAAGAAGCCTGGGACAGCCTGCCTGCTTCCATGCAGAAACAGTTGATCGAAAAGAAAATGAAATTCTACGTGATTGATGCGTACTCCGTCGCCAAGGATACCGGCATGGGCGCACGTATCAACACAATCATGCAGACCTGTTTCTTCGCCATTTCCGGTGTGCTGCCGAAAGATGAAGCCATTGCTCAGATCAAAGGCGCGATCAAGAAGACCTACGGCAAAAAGGGTGACATGATCGTGCAGATGAACTACAACGCTGTCGATCAGACACTTGCACACCTGCACGAAGTCACTGTTCCGAATTCAGTAACTGCAACTTGGGATCGCCCGGCGATCGTACCGGAAGAAGCCCCGGATTACATGAAAGACGTTCTTGGTGTAATCTACGGTGGATTCGGCGACACCCTCCCGGTCAGTGCTTTTCCGGAAGATGGTACCTTCCCAACCGGTACAACCAAGTGGGAAAAGCGGAACATCGCGCTTGATATTCCCGTATGGGATGAAGAAATCTGTATCCAGTGCGGTAAGTGCATGATGGTCTGCCCGCATGCTGCGATCCGCGCCAAGGCGTTCGATCCTGCAGTGCTGGAAGGCGCTCCGGAAACCTTCAAAACAGTTGATTACAAGGGCAAAGAATACAAGGGCTGGAAATACACCGTACA
The DNA here is from genome assembly GCA_963674515.2 of bacterium. GTDB lineage: Bacteria > Electryoneota > Electryoneia > Electryoneales > Electryoneaceae. Next base: position 303,455 of record CAXXQY010000007.1, on the reverse strand, counting down.
GATCGCACCGGAAGATTGTACCGGTTGTGAACTGTGTGTTGAGGTCTGCCCGGCGAAGAGCAAAGAAGACAAGAGCCACAAGGCGCTGAATATGGCCCCGCAGGCTCCGCTTCGTCAACCGGAAGCTGAAAACTACAAGTTCTTCCTCGAAATGATTCCGGAAGTTGACCGTGCGACCATCAAGACCAACACCGTCAAAGGCGCGCAATTCCTCGAGCCACTGTTTGAGTATTCAGGCGCTTGCTCCGGTTGCGGTGAAACCCCGTACGTGAAGCTGCTCAGTTCACTGTTCGGCGACCGTGCCCTGATCGGTAACGCCACCGGTTGTTCCTCCATTTATGGTGGCAACCTGCCGACTACACCGTGGACAGTGAACAAGGATGGACGTGGACCTTCCTGGAACAATTCCCTGTTTGAAGATGCTGCCGAATTCAGCCTTGGTTTCCGTCTGACCATCGACAAGCAGAAAGAACACGCTGCCGAACTGTTAAAGGGTCTGGCTGGCGAATTGGGTGATTCCTTTGTCGATGAGATCCTGAATGCAGACCAGTCGAATGAAGCAGGCATTGCCGCACAGCGTGCCCGCATCGCCGACCTCAAAGCGAAACTTGCAGGTATGGGCAAAGAGGAAGCCAAGCTGTTGCTTTCCATCTCCGACGCACTTGTCCGCAAGAGTGTCTGGGGTCTTGGTGGTGACGGTTGGGCCTACGATATCGGTTACGGCGGTCTGGACCATGTCCTCGCTTCCGGTCGTGACATCAACCTGCTCGTTCTGGATACCGGCGTCTATTCGAACACAGGCGGTCAGTGTTCCAAAGCCACCCCGCTTGGAGCGGTCGCCAAGTTTGCCGCCAGCGGTAAACCGTCCATGCGTAAAGACATCGGTCTGCTGGCAATGGGCTACGGCACCATTTATGTCGCGCAGATCGCCCTGGGCGCCAATGACAACCAGACCTTGAAGGCATTCATCGAAGCGGAATCGTACGATGGTCCTTCCATCATCATCGCCTACTCGCACTGCATCGCTCACGGCATCAACATGGCCAAGGGTCTTGATGCCCAGAAGCAGGCGGTGGAAAGTGGCGCATGGCCGCTGTATCGTTACGATCCGCGTCTCCGTGCAGAAGGAAAAAATCCGCTCCAGCTCGATTCCAGGGATCCGAAGATCTCGGTAGCCGAATGGATGGATTCCGAAACACGCTTCAAGATGCTGACCAAGTTCAAGCCCGAACTAGCTGCCCAGTATGCCAAACTTGCAGATGAAGAAGTTGCCAAGAAATGGAGCTTCTACAAGCAGATGGCTGCCATGGATTACAGCTTGAAGGGTAACGAATAATCGTCAATTGACTTCATTGGAAGTACCCCATACACAACGACCGGGGCCAAATGGTCCCGGGCGTTTTATCTGTGAAATCTTTATTTGACATTGTACAAAACTCTACTTTGTCATCGAATCAGCACTGTCCTACGAGTTTGTGTATACCCTGCTGTTTCCATGCGAATAAAGTAGATTCCGCTTGGGAGATCGTCGGCATGAAACTCGACTTCGAAAGTACCGGCGGAACAGCTTTCATTTACCAGCTCTGCAACATGCCGCCCGGTGATATCATAGACATTCAGGGAGACACGTCCCGCTTGCTGAATAGAATAGGTAAATGTTGTCGATGGGTTAAACGGATTTGGATAACAGGGGTGCAAAACCGTTGCAGATGGTAGTTCAGGGCTTTCTTCCTCGACACCGAGGTAAATGACATTTTCCCACCATGCAAGTTGATCCCCAAACTGGGCAGCACTGATGACATCCAGATCGTCATCATCGTCAAGATAACATGCGTATGCGCTGGTAGCTCCTACAAAATTGTCGGATATCACTATCTGACGAAATTCTGCATGGCCGTTGTTCTCAAAATAGGCCACACGGTTAGTGTTAATCGCCACAGCCAGTATATCCAGATCGCCATCTCCATCCAGATCCACCGGATTCGCTTCATGCGGACGACGGAAACCATAGGCGATTGTGTGACGTTCGAACTCCTGGTTGCCATCATTTTCCCACCAGGTGAGCTGATCCATATGGCAAACGGTCATGATCAGGTCTGTATCACCATCTTCATCCAGGTCTGCACCCGCCAGGCTGCTTGGATAGCCCCATCCATCACTGACCACGTGCATGGTAAATTCTTCTTCGCCATCATTTTCAAACCATGCCGCCTGTTCTGCGACGCTTGCGGTTGCGAGCAGATCCAGGTCGCCATCCGAATCCACATCCACAGCATTCACACAATTCGCTCGTGACCAACCGCTGATGACAGTGTGCAATTCGAAGTTTTCTTCACCATCGTTTTCGAACCAGGCGATAATACCCGGTCCCGTTTCACAGGCGGCGGCAAGAATGTCCAGATCACCATCATCATCAAGATCGACTACCCTTACCCGCGTGATTCCGACAATAGTACCAATGGTAATCCTGGTAAAATTTGCTTCTCCATCATTTTGCCACCAGCAGACACGTGCCAGATGATCCAGAGCGCCAACAATGTCCATGTTTCCATCTTCATCGAGATCGGCTGTTTTCACACAGATCGCACCGCGAGAACTCGTGTCGAAGGAATGGCGGGTAAATTCTTCGGAGCCGTTATTTTCGAACCAATCGAGACCATAAGCATCCCGGGGCGAGCTGACAAGGTCCATGTCCCCATCATTGTCAAAATCTGCACTGGCGATGGACCAGGGAGCATTATAGTCCTCGATCAGATCGTGACGCTCAAAGATGATTTCTGCTCGGAGAATAACAGGATGGAACAACAGGAAACAGAGTACACACAATACACCCATTCGCTTCAGCATTCTACTCCCTCCCTTGGTGATGCTGACCGGAACTGCACCCATTATCTATACAACTTCCGAAACCCCGCGTGAATGTATATGATTCAATCTGTTTTCATGAAACCCGTTGCCATTGACCAAACATCATTGCACCTCTCCATGCAAATAATACACCATAAAAGTCCTTTGTAAACTTTTGTATATAATTTACTTACAAACGAATAATATCCAATAAATACCAGATTTGCTTTAATACGAAAATCGGATGCTTTGGAATGCTACAATCTGAAGGTTTTGAGAGATTGAGGAACTATAGGATGAAAACTTATGTACAGGTACTGAAAGTTGCTTCGAATTGACGATTATTCAATGCGTTAATAACAGAGGTTAATGACCGGAAAACATGTTCTGAATGTGAGCACTCCATATTCGTTTGAAATCGAATTGATTCTTCGATGTGAGTGTCGGCTTGCAGCATGAAAACACGGGTACTAACCATGGTTTCCAGAATACTTTCCCTGCTCGTACTTCTTTCCGTCTTGCTGTCCCTGTATCCTGTCAGAATCAACGCAGAAGACTTTTTGTCCGAAAACTGCGGTACGATCATCGTAACCGTCAGTGGAGTTGGTAATGATAACGGGATGGTACGCTGTTCTTTATTCGACAACGAGGAAAATTTTCCAAAGAAGGGCCGGTCGATTGCCCGGTCGAATGCAAGACTCGTGAACGGAACCGCTATCGCATCCTTTGAAAACATCCCGTTCGGCATTTATGCGATCAGCCTGTTCCACGATGAAAACAACAATGAAAGACTTGACCGGACATTTATTGGATGGCCCACAGAGACAGTTGGCTTTTCGAATGATGTCCCCTTACGTCTTCCATTGCCAAGCTGGGAGGATATAATCTTCGAGCATTCTACCAGTGAGACAAAAATGCATATTCGATTACGTGAATAGCTGTAAGTGATTTTCACTGAGACAAATGAGCGACAACCTTATAGCTGTCGCTCAATGAATATTTCAATACAACTTGTAGAGGTAAACACTATCTGAGTGAAAGATCGGAACGTCCCGCGGGCAGCACTTCAGTGGGAGAAATGTCAAGCACTATTACAGCAGGCGTTGACTGCCCTGCTTCTCCCGTGCTTAACGCCATGCTTAGTTCTGTGCGAAAACGATCCTGCTGCTCCAGTAATTCCGTTTTCGGGATCTCGGAGACAACGGATAAAACGGCTGCGTCAATGGTTTCCTGAATCGAGGATGTCTCTCGTGACAGGATCAACAGCTCGATACCAACTGCTGTGCCGTCGCTGTACTGAATATCATAGCGGAGTGGAGCGGGTTGGTCTGTGATGCTTTGTGGGATTGTACTCGAACACCCAACGACCATCCAGAGGGTTGTCAACAACGCAATTGCTGAAAGAAGTTTCTTGCAGTTCATTTCGACCCTCCTTCCCGTAATTAATCAAATCCTAACTCATATATAATATATCAACAATAGAATTCTAACACAATATTAACAATTGGCTATCGTTTAAGGAAGGAGGAAGAAATAAAATCTACTAAGATTTTAATAATAAAGTGTTTTCAGGGACTATTGTGTGCTTTTTAAAGTCGCTTATACCAAGGATCGAAATATTCTCATTGAACATTGAAGGCGATATTTCTATAATTGAAAACGTAATAATGATATTGAAGTACTTATTAATACTCCACTTATTAATCCATTGATACTGATATTCCTTTGAAAACAGCAAAGCTGTTTCTATCTTACAAACACCAAGAGATAATCCCATTCTTTATATTTTATATTATCAATATATTTTGTATTTTTTGTTTTATGGTTAGTTCAATCCCTTCACGGAGAAGATCATGCAGGAAAAAATCCTTATTGTTGATGATTCAAAATTCATTCGTGAAATGCTCAAAGGGTTGCTTATATCGGAAGAATATGAGGTATTCACTGCAGAAAACGGAACCCAGGCAATTGATCTTATTAAAGATATACGTCCTCATTTAATCCTTCTTGATGTTGTTATGCCCGACATGGATGGATTTGAGACATCTGCTAAAATCCGTGAAGTATTGGCTGGAGACACAATCCCAATCATATTCCTGACCTCACGCACTGATGTTGAGGGAAAGAAGACAGGTTTTGAACTTGGCGGGAGCGACTATATCATCAAACCCTTTGACCCGGAAGAGCTTCTCATTCGTATCAAACGGCACCTTTTATCCTACCAGCAACGAAAAGCGGGCCTGGATAAAGCCCGCCATGAAACGTTATCCCAGGTAATGGTTACCATAGCTCACTACATCAATAATTCACTAGCCACAATGCAAGGGTGGCGTGACATAACGACGATTGGAGACTGCGATCAGGTCCACCGTTTCTTCAAACATTTCGATTACCAGACGAAACGGATTCATGCGGTTGTAGAAAGCCTTGAGCAGATGGCTCACAGTGAAGAAATAAAAACGGCAGATTATGTCTGGAAAAAAGATGGGATGCTTGATATTGCAAAAAAACTTGAAACTCGTATGGAAAAAGATTCGCAGGAATTGAAAGAGAATGGTAAACAAGATAAAGGACAATCCTGATATTTGCACAGCCCAATACTTCCTGTTTCCATTTTTTCACATTGCTATATCAGAAGAAATATATCAAAACAGCAGGTATATTTGTTCTCCAATTTCCCCATGCGTGCCCCTGGTTCATTTCACGGTACATGATTTCACTATTGTTCTCTTCCAACCATTGCCGAAATCTCCGGTGATCCTGTAGAAAATCCACAAACCTTCCCCGATCTTCAAAACGACCGATATCCATGTAGATTTTTTCGGGTAGACTGCTGGACTCCATATATTGATCAATAATATCCGTTCTCTCATTCCAGAATGCGGTGGACTGCCCCGCAACCATCCCGAATGTTTCCGGGTATTGCAAACAGGTATAAAACGAAATCAAACCTCCCCTGGAGGCGCCCATGATACCACGGCAGTTTCGCTCCTGTTTTGTACGGTATTCCGAATCAATGCAGGGCACCAGTTCAGTCGCCAGGAATTCTGCATATGAAGGGTTAATATCATATTCAATTTCCCTCTCAACCGGATCAATTAACACAACAAGTATTGGATCACATTCACCTGCTGCGATAAGTGAATCAAGGATGGTTTTCATATGGGCATAATTCAAATAATCTGAACCATCATGAACATACAATGCTGGATACGTTTCTTCTGATTCTTTATAATCCGCCGGAAGGTACACCTGCACATGACGATTTCCATTCAGAACACTGCTTGTGAAATCAAATGCAACGATCTGACCCTGCGGAGTATTCTCAGATAAAGCATGAAACTGGAAAGGTTCAACATCTGGCATTGCAAGCACGGAATGAGGACCATATCCACTGGGAGCAGTTTCAGGATATAATGAATCCAGGCACCATTCATTTCCCTTGATTATCAAATAATCCAAGCGGGAATCAAACGGAAAATGGAACTCCTTGTAATGCAGATCCGATCCTTCAAGGTCTATTGAACTTCTATCCAATCGTATACATTGGGCAAACCTTCACCCCCGCCTCCTCCGATCCATGGTCCCGGGTTTTCCCCGACTTCGCGGAATTCACCGATTCCAGCACCGCCATGATCATCCTGCACTCCTGAAAGAATTGTGATCTTCCAACTATCAGGATTGCCAGGAAGATACTCTTTGGGAATGGCGAACCGGATCTGCTTTGTGTCAATGCGGCCCAATGGAAAATCGGAACTTGTAGGGATATACATCAGCAGAATTTCCCCATCCCCATCTTCCACCTGGAAACCGCCTCCGACATGAATAAAGCGATCTGCGGCCCTCGACCGTTCGAGACGCCATCCTGAGTTTCTGCCTACATCCCGTCTTCTTTGTCCTCTTTCTCCTGTACGGATTGCCAATGTTGCGAAGGTGAGCTGGAAACCGTATTCCGAATGCCATCCGGGATCGACAAGATTTCGGAATTGAAGTGTGAAATAGTAACGTTCGTCATCCTGCTCAAGGTGAAATCCTGTAATATCGAGCATTCCGGACGCAAATACAGCCCCTGTGGGATACGTGTATTGCCCGTTGATCCCTCTATCGTTTTCTGTGGAATCTTCCACTTCTATCACGGATTCGAGACCACCCGGATAAAACATTGCTTCGGGTGGCGATAAGATCGGGTACGGAGGAGGTTGCAATGATGCAAGTCCTTCCGGGATTTCCGGCTGTAGATAAATTTCATCGTTCCCGTGAAGAATTTCTGTACTCGTAAATTGCAGCAATCTCTCACCTAATAACTCAAAACTGTTTTCCTCACGGTCATCCAGAGTATTTACAACAGCTATTTCATCACCCGTCCCCTCAAGTAACTGGAGAGAATGTTGATATTCATTCCCCATCCGGATTCCATCAATTCGGATCAAGGATTGTCCACCATCCGAACTTCTCCCTGCATCCACAATGGCAGTATAATCTCCCCAGTCTTCAGGGATACATGGAACGAACGCGAATGTACGCCGGGTGCTGTCGATTGCAAGCGGTTGGAAGCCGAGGTAATCCTGGTACCAGGTACGGATAAACTCCGCCAATGACCATGCCTGTGTTACGGTTCCCGTTGTACGCGGACGGTTCCCTTCACGTGGGACAGCATCCAGGTTTTCCGAGATTGTTCCTGGTGCTCCCCAATTGAGGATCTGGTCCACTTCGTTGAGGGCAATTCCCCAACCATTCCGGGAGGCGGTTTTATAGGCACCGGACAACCATGTCCACACGATCCCATTATGATAAGCGGCATCCTGTACATATTCATGCGTATGATGGTATGGATGAAAATTCGGGTCCGACTGCGCAAGGCTGGCGACACCATACGGATATATCATACGAGTACGAACCACATCAACAATTTCCCTGCGCTTGTTTTCCGGGAACACGTTGCCAAATGGAACTGTCAGGGCGAAAAGCTGGTTTGGACGCAGTTGCAAGTCCATGGAACCATCCTCGTTGATATGGTCGATTAATCCAAGTCCGTCTTCCCTGTTATAACGGTTTACAAGGTTGTTTTGAACCGCATCGAGAATTGATAACCATTGATGTTCATCTGTATCGAGGCATGTTGCCGGTTCTCCCAGGAATTCGGCCATGGCAATCGATGCCTGCAATTGCGCTATCCATAACGCCTGGATATCCACCGCCCTGTTCCCTCGGGGAGACCAGGGTCCATCCGGCCCGACGGCATCCATCCAGGTATCGGCTTCTCCGTGAACGAGCAGGTTATTGTCATCCGTCCGGTAACGGAGCGCCCCATTGATGGCATGGTTTACGACAGAATTATCCCAGAATTCCCGCCACAGTTCCATGTCATTCGAATACAGTCCGTATTCACAGGTTTCACGGATAAACCAGGGAGTACCGTCTGCGGTGTTGTAGATAATCTCTCCGATCCGGGCCCGGTTCGGAATTTTCCCGTAGTCCGGCGATTCAGGATCGGTGTCCTGCCATTGTGCGAAACGTTCCAGAATACTCCGCGCTGCGTCATACTTCCCCAGAACCAGGCAAGCGCCGGGAAGTGAAATAAAAGTGTCTCTTCCCCAGCCTTCATTAAACCACGGCAGGCCTGCATACAGAAGTGTTTCATCCTCGGCAAACAGCATGGCGAGTGACACCTTGGCCCAGTTGAGTGCGAGGTTCAGTTCTTCATTGGAACAGCGGAAATAGGAATGGTTGATCTCCTCCAGCATCCAGTCCTTCCATTCCTGGTGGGAAGCGCCAAATCCTTCATCAATTTCTACCCAACGGTCCGCGACATTATCCCAGGAAGTTCCATAGATAACAGCCAGATCAAATCGTGATCCTTCGGTAAGGACTCCGTGGATCTGTTTTCCTACCAGGTACCGCTCAAAATTGTTGAGCGAACTGTTTCCCTCCCGTTGCCGCATTTCGATAACACCAATCCGTTCACGGCTGGCGATGGCAATACCGAGAGTGTCGGAATCATTTGCAAGAACCTGGAACGTTTGAAATCCCGATGGTTTCCTCGCTCTCCACCGGTCAATTTCTACTCCGGCCGGAAAAACAATAAAGAATCCCAGTTGACTGTTAACGGGCGCTCCGGAAAGCAGAAACTGCAAATCATTGCGTGTTTTCCCGTGCAACTTGATGGTTAAAACAATACCATTTTCCCATCGGAAAGAGATCATATGCGGACGGAAGGTTACATCGGCTTCTGCACGGTCAAGCAGGTCGCCATTTACCGTAACTAAAAAATCATCCCAGAGTTTTACATTTCCCCAGTGAAATCCCATGTGACCATCAGACACGATTGATCCGGTTGTTCCGTAAAAGAAGGAAGTTCCTGTTCCGGAATAGAGATAAGGACGTCCACTCCCGGCAGGCATTTCTATCCCCATGGAATCGAGGTATGATTCCGGATACGCCGGTATTTCAACAGAATCAGCCATCCCAACCCCCTGGCAGATGAATATACTGACCATTACGGTAATACAAAGATATGCAGTACGGATAGCGAGTTTTTGTCCGATGATCATGGTTGGATACCATTGTTTTTTGAACACAAAGAAAAACCCGTGAGCCAGAGTTCCACATGAAAATGTCCGGAATTATAACCCACGGGTATCATTCTGATCGTTGTTATTTAAGCAACACCATTCTGCGACTGGCAGTAAAACCACCCGCCTGAATCCTGTAGAAATACGTACCCGATGCCACCGTTGTCCCATCCTGGCTGGTGCCATCCCAATGGACCGTATGGATACCTGCAGGCATGTGCGATTGTACCAGTGTACGAACCCTGCGTCCAAGGATATTGTAGACAGCAATTTCCACCTCACCCTGTACCGGAAGGGAGAAATTGATCCATGTTTGCGGATTGAAGGGGTTCGGGTAATTCTGCTCCAGGCTGTATTCGACCGGAAGTTCATGTGATGTTTCCGGCGCATCAAACACAATTGCCGAATCCGAAATCGTATAGATCCGTCCCTGGTTTGCGCTGAGGCTTGTTGTAATGGTCTGCAGCTCCGAACCGGTGAATTCGATATGTGTACCGCCCAGAATCTCACTCAGCACATACGTGGAATCCGGATGCAAACCCAACTCTTCAATGGGTACAGTCACATGCACCACAGGAGATCCCAGTGTGAAGTTGAACGCTGTAATCACGGGCACTTCGCCGTCAAGGTATCGTGCATAGGAATACACCTGTGAGGCAGCCGAATTGTCCAGGCGCATCACGTTATCCGTACGCAGGGCGGGCAGGTTTCGCCTGGCCTGTACCAGCTTGCGGTAATGGGGATACATGTTCTCGGGATCGTAATCCCAACGGATGGTTCCACGCTGGCTGGTAGTTCCTACTTCCTGCCCGGCATACAACATGGGTACGCCCGGAATTGTCAGGAGCAGCGACGAAGCGAGTCTCGTCTGCTGAGGGGTATTAAACGAAATATATCGTGTCTCATCATGGTTCTCCATGAACCGGAACGGGAAATGGTAGTCCGGATAGGAAACCCCGTAGTTCGTAACCAGGTTGTGCAGGGAATTCAGGTTCGGCGGACCGGGGAACATGTTGGCGAGGCTGGCGCTCCCTTCATGATGCAGGTTCCAGTCCAAAGCAAGATCGAACCGGTGGTCGAAATAGTTAAAGTCTGTGCTTGTCGCTTCGGCCAGCAGGAACAATTCCGGTTTGATAAGCTTCAAGCGTCTCCGCCATTCAATCCAGAAGGCATTGTTCCGTTCCATCGGTCCCCAGGCGACATCACAGCGGTATCCATCTACATCGAACTCGGTCACCCACCATTCACACATGCGGATGAAATGCTCCCATGCATCCGGGTTGCTGTAATTCACATTGGGCAGGCTGTACCAGTCGTAATAATAGCGATGGTTCCCCTGGTTATCGCGTTCGTAGAAATCCCAGTGGTCGGAAAACCGTCCATACTGGATCGCTTCGCGCATGAACGGATGCTGGATGGAAGTATGGTTGATGACACAATCGAGGATAATTCTGATTCCCCAATTGTGCGCGACAGTTACCAACCTGCGGAAATCGTCCGGGGTGCCATAATCCTGCTCAATACCGTAATAGTCTACGATTTCATAACCGTGATCGGTCGGTCCCGGATATATCGGCATAAGCCAGATCGCATTGATCCCTAATTCGGCCATACGCGGCATATCGTTCGCAATGCTGTTCAACGAATGATCATCAGAATAGGAACGCGGGAAAATTTCGTAGACTATGGCGTCCCTTACCCATTGAGCCGATTCATTCCAGTCGAATGGATGAACCGAATCGGGGTACACCGTCGCAAATGTACGCGCTCGCGAGATGTTCCCATCTGTATCTTCCAGTCGAAGATTCACATAATACTCGCCCGGAGTATCCGGTGGGACAAACGTGGCAATCGGCTGGTTTGCGTTGTTGATCTGGATCATATCCGGGTTGTCCGGATCGGCGGTCCACTGGTAGCTGATCTGCTGTTCTTCGGGGTCTGTGCTCTGGGAAGCGTCAAGAACCACCAGTCCGCCATCAACACTAGCTTCCAGCACAGGCTGCGGGGAATGGTCCACCTGCAATTCGAACATAACCGCCGGGGATATTCCCGGTTCCTCACCCTGTACCACCGCCCAGAAGGTGTTTATACCCGGTTCCAGGGTAACATCCACCTCGAAGGTGTCACTCATCGCCTGCACCTCGTGGATGTGTTCCCCGTCCTCGTATTGCTGGTGCAGGGTTACTTCTACCTCTGTATCCATTCCGGACAATCCAACAATAGTCTTGTTTGGGCGGACAGTAGCAGCGCCACGTGACAGGATGCGTACATTCGGACCGTTCGATCCAATTCCTTCTCCGATATCTTCCGGGGTGAAAGAGCCGTATCCACGCCCGACGTTGTCCAGGGTTGTGGTACGATTCCCGGAATAATTCGCCAGGATACGTGTCTGCAGCAACCGGTTGTCCACATAAACCATGTCGAATATATCCGGATCGAACTCCAGGTCGCTCCCGCCATGCGTCTCATCCACTTCCCAGGAGTGGCCATCTGTTCCTGTCGGTCCTTCGAGGAAAGAGTAGATGCTGATATACCAGTCGGCAGCGAAACTACCCAGCACCGCCTCAAGATGACTGATATTCACAACAAAGGAGAACGTGTTTTCCTCGAGTCGAGGGGCGATCAGCGTTAACGGTATTCCCGGCACAGCGGGATCACGGCTGACATAAAGCCGATTATTTCTCCATACATTAAAATCGGGTGATTCCGGGTGAGCGAGGCAGATCTGAATACCGTGACCGTTCCAGTCCGGAGTAAATACTTCGGTATCGAAATTGAATGATCCTGCGGGAAGCAGATTCAACTCGCTGTCGAGCGTGAGCATGACCCTTGTTTCATCGGTAATCTCCGCCATGTCCACTTCGAATTGGAGTCCGTTGCCACCGGGTGAAAGCAGTACCCTCGCGCCGAGAATATCCGCAGCACCGTCTGCAACCCCTGAAGGATAGGAGAATTCTCCCGTTCCAACATCATCCCCTTCCGGATCCACGGCGTAGTAGCCATCAAGTTCAGAATCGTACGCTCCCAGCCAGTGGGTGACTGTATTGGTATTTCCTTCCACGTCTTCAACAGTAAAAGCCAATTCCGAGGCGCCCTGCGGAAGAATTATTGTACCTGCAATTTCATACGTGGAACTGTTCCAGGTGATTTCAACCGGTTCACCATTCAAGGTAACCACTGGTGTTGTTGTCACTTCATCTTCGAAATCGGATGTCCGGACCAACGCGCTCAGTTCGATCTCTACATCCGGTTGAAGCAACACACCTTCTGCGGGTAGAATATGGGTCACATAGGGTAACGAATCAGGATCAAGGACAACCAGTGAGTTCATCGTGGAACCGCCATCCGTAATGGGATTGTCCGGGTCCTGGATCCAGTTGGTGCCGTTTACCACAAACTTGTACGGTGTCGCGGAAGCCGGGATTTGCAGCTCTTTGTAATATACCCCGTTATCATCTGGACCATCCATCTGGTCAGCGCTGGTGGACCAGTTGTTGAATGGTCCGGCCACAAATACACGGTTGATATTGTCCGGATTGACAGGACTATAGGAACTGCGACTGTCAAAAATGAACGTGTGCCAGGTTTCAATCACCGGAGGCGGTTCTTCGAGTAGAATGTCCCAGTTGGCGCCGCTGTTGGTGTCCCAATCACTGCCGGTAGTGAATACAAAATGAATGGAATAGGTGGTATCGTTCGACGGAATGGAAACAGACCAGAGATTATCACCCAATTCATTCATAGGCGATTGAACCGCCATACCGTCGCCCCATGGTACAGTATCTTCCGGCCACATCTCTTCCGGTGGTTCATTCCAGTTGCCGTGCCCGGCTTCATTGATCCCCCAATGCAGGTTGATCTGATCTGCGCTGGTCGGGATTGTGCCTGCAGCAGCGTTGTAATAAATGGTCACTTCATCGCCCGGTTCGGGTTCCTCAGGGCTCCACCATGCAACGATATCTCCGCTGACAAAATCAATCCGCCAGTTGTTGCCGTTGTTATTGTCCCAGTTGTTCTGTTGGTCCGTAAATACGAACGCAATTGCAGAAATGGTTGTATCGGGATTGAGTTCCAGGGACCAGAAGTCATCTTCATTCCGTGACATTGGAGACTGGCAGGCAGCGCCATCGCCTGATCCCTGCGATCCCTCCGGCCAGAGTTCTTCTGCAGGTTGAGACCAGTTGCCATCATCATCAACAACACCCCAGTGCAGCCAGCATTGGGCCGATCCATCCGGCAATGTTCCGACCAGGTCATCGTAATAGATTGTTACAGTACCGCCGACCAAGGGTGCGGCAGGCTCCCACCATGCCGCCTGACCGAATACGGCCATCGGCAGCAGGAATATGCCAGTAAAAAAACTTACCGTACGTAGTAGTTTCGACTTCTTCATGTTACCTCCAGATCCCTGGCAAATCGTCACTTATTCATATTATTCTATATTATACATCATCGGGCTGAAAACTGCATAGCCCAGAGGTTCAAGTTGAATCTCTCCAGGACCGGACATGGGCGGTATGTACCCTTCGAGGATGCGTTTATAACCGAATGCTGGATTCCATGTTTCCGGACTCCAACGGTCTCCTTCAAGGGTGACAGTCACTTCTTCATCAGAGAAATTAATAACCACCAACGCCATGTCTTCACTGTTCTCATGTTCGCGGATAAAAGCTAAAACTGTCTCGGATGGCGTACACGGTACTCTCTCAATATCACCAAACCGCAAGATATCCATTCCATAACGCATCAACACCAGTTCCCGGTATGTCCACCAGACAGTTGTGTCCGCCGCCATGTCGATAGGTTCCCGTTCAAACAGGGTTGGCTTTTCCGTGGCGCCAAACTCCTGCCCCGAGTAAATAAGTGGGATTCCCGGCACGGAGAAGATTAACGCAGCGTAGGGGCGATACCCCGGATTTCCGAACACAGTTGCTGCACGTTGTTCATCATGGTTTTCAATAAAACGCATGGTGAGTGCATTCGCCGGATAATTAGTCTCGAAATCCATTACCGCTGACCAGATATCCTCGAGTGTCGATTCACCTTCTTTATGCTCTTTCATCCGATGATACAGGTTCCAGTCATAGTCAGAATCGAAACCGTCCTCTATCATTTCGGCGCCCTGCCATTCAGCCAGCATGAACAGGTTAGGATTTACTTCCTCCAGTTGCGGAATGGTTCCACGCCAGAACTCATGGGGGACCATACCCGCTACATCACAACGATACCCGTCAATACCGTACTCTTCGATCCAGTACCGCATGGCGCTAGCGAGGTACTCATGCACTTCATGGTTATTATAGTTCCAGTCAGTTACATCAGACCAGTCGGCTACTTCTCGTGTGAAGTTACCGTCTTCATCCCGGGCAAACCACTCCGGGTGTTCTTCCATCATATTGTTATCATTGGCTGAATGATTCAACACTTCATCGACAATGACGAACATACCTCTTTCATGGGCTGCATTCACCAATCGCGTAAAATCCCGTTCTGATCCATACTCCGGATTAACAGTAAAATAGTCCTGTACAGCATAGGGACACCCAAGGCTTCCCTTTTTCCCAAGTTCGCCAATAGGATGGATAGGCATCAGCCAGAGATTGTGTACTCCCAGGCGTTTGATTTCATCCAACCTGTTCTCACGAAAACTGTCGAACGTACCTTCCGGAGTGATTGATCGTATGTACACCTCATACAAAGGGTAGCCGTTATACCAGTCACCCGCTATCAGGGAAAGAGGTTGACTCGCCCTCTGACAGGAAAGAATAAAAGGAACGCTCAACAATAATACCAGCAGGACATTTATTTTTGATTTCATGATTCACCACCCATCGCTGAATGACAAAACAAAAGGGAAAGGGAAGATGTGGTCTCCCCTTCCCCTCCTATGGGAATTCCATGCCCCTTCCAAATCTGCCGGGATTTGGAGTAGTGGCACGTCCTGACCGACTTATTTAACGAGCATCATCCTGTGAGTCGCATGCATCGCGCCTGCTTCGACCTTCACAAAGTAGAGGCCGCTCGCGAGGTTGCCAGCATCAAAGGTGACTTCATAGGAACCTGTATTCAACTCACCAGCATCATGCACGAATACTTCCTGGCCCTGAATGTTGTAGACACGCAGGACTGTGTTGGCAAGATTCGGAATGCTGAAACGGATGTTGGTGCTCGGGTTGAACGGATTCGGATAGTTTTCAACCATGACGAATTCGGTCGGTACTTCAACGTTCGGGATCTCACGGACAGACATGTACGGATCATACAGATGGCCGTTGGAACCGAAGATATCGTTGATCACGAATGTTCCGCCTTCATCAAGAAGTTCTGATTCATGATTTTCAGCGAAACCGGCTTCCACATCATAGCCATTGATACCATACTTGTAAATGAGGACCTTCGGATCGCCGGGGTAGAACTGGATATCGGCAGACCAGAATTGGTCATCAGCCGTTTCATCCGGGGCAATACCTTCATCATTGGCCTGGTGATCGATCTCGAAGCTGCCCCACGGCCAGTTGTTGAAGAATCCGGCTACATCGACTTCGTCAATGGTCCAGACGGTGTCGCCTGTCTGTACGTCAACAATAAAGCTGTCGGGATCTGCAATCTTCAGATATGCCGGACGCACGTCAATGATGAAGTGAACCATGAGATCCTGGGTGAGGATGTCGTCGGGGCTCACACCGGAGAAGTACGGGGTATCCGGAACGATTTCACCGTAACCATTGCCGTTCGGCGGAGGAAGCTGATCTTCTTCATTACCGGTCGGTGCAAAAGAACGGTTGTCAACTGATTCCCAGGTCGCCTGGGATTCATCGCCGTTGTCAAGCATGACAAATTTGTATTCGACTGCCTGGCCGGCGCTCACATCATCAAACTGAATCCAGAGGGCATAAACATCGGAACCGGTTTGACGCTCGAGAGCGACTGCACCACCCCATTGTCCGAGGTTGTCATGACCACCACGTACGACGATAAGGTCGGCGTCCGGGTCAAAGTTGCCATTGAGGATCTGTACTTGCATGTCAACAGAGAACAGAACCTCTACTGGAACTGCCTGCCCATTGTTGTCGTTAAAGTACACAAGATCAAGTACGGTATCGCCAGAGATGGTTGCGGTACGGTTTCCAATGGATTCCCACACATCATCACCTTCACCGGGGACGATTACATACTTGTACTCAATGTTGCCATCATCGATGTCGAAGGTTCCTGTGTAAATTTCACCGTCAAGAGTAACCTGCTGGTCATTGCCTGCCCAACCATTGAAGGAACCACGGACTACGACAATATCGGATTCCGCATTAAAGTTCCCAAGTGTCTCCTGGACGCTCATATCAATCTGAAATGTTACACTAGACGCCCAGGCCGGACCAATCAAGAGCAGCATCAACGCTACAAGTCCAAGACCTTTTACAAGCTTCATCTTTTTCTCCTTACTCTACATGTACGATTACACTAGAAAATACGAAACTACAAATCAGTTTGAAAACAAACCATTGTGTTATCTATCCTTAGAAATCAGTGCGAGAGCCCATTCAAAAGTTCGGTTCAGCTCATGGAAATTATTCCACAAACGTCAAGAATTTGTATCCTTCATCACATCTTTCAAGCCCATGCTTCCCGGAAGTATCCGTATTTGCTGCAATAAATGCCGTTTTTCGGATTAGAACCGGAAGCCTATCGAATAACGGTGAACTCCACCCAGGCGCTCATAGTCTTCATAGGCATAATCCACAACAAATCCATACATCTGCATGTCAAAGATTATACCACCGCCTACGGTAAACCCTGCACCGTTGTCTTTTTCACGGAAACGGATGTCTCCACCGTTCAACGCAGGTCGTAATCCCCGATACCCCGAACGCAACGCGAACCACCCGGAATGGACATATTCCATGCCCACGTTGTAGTATTCCGTGTTATCATTCGGAACGACCCAGTCCATGGCAAGGGTTAACCGGTGCTGAGGCGTATTGAGGACTTCACCGGCAAGCCCAAGACGCATGGTGAGCGGGAGTTTCCACTCATCGGTGGAGATCCGGGCGTACACATTTTCATTGTTCCCGAATTTTGTATCATCCGGATCGTAATAATGGATCAGGTCACGTCCATCCATTTGCATCTTGGTTCCGAAATTGGAAATGCTCATGCCAAGCCGGATGTCATACAAGGGTGTTATCAACAAGGTACCGATGTCAAATCCCATCCCGGACGCAGTCTCATTCCAAATCTGCTGATGAATGTATTTCAGCGTACCGCCGATGGTGAAATGATCGTAGAACTGGTACCCGTAGGACAATCCGGCAGCCATATCATAGCTGTCAAAAAAGATCCCTGTTCCATCCTGCTCCTGCTCGGTAGTAATTTCCATTTTCCCGGCATTCAGCAGGGTAGCGCTTGCTCCGATGGCCCCCCACGGTCCAATATTAAACACAGCGCCGACATAGTCGAAGTCCATGCTTGCCAGCCAATTACTGTGTACGAGTGTCACCTCAGACTTTTCCAGGCGAGCAATACCCGCCGGATTCCAGTAGAGAGACGATGCATCATCCGCCATGGCGGTAAATGCTCCACCCATCGCCTGGGCTCTCGAACCGATACCAATTGTCAGGAACGGTGCAGCAGTTGTTCCGACTTTGTTTTGAGCGGCCCCTATCCGGGGAAGCGCAATCAGAACGAATACCAGGAGTAGAATAGTAACTTTCCGCATAATATCATCCAACGCAAAGGTTCGATTATCCTACTTAATCAATGCAAAACGACCGATATGTTCTCCATAGGGTGAATCTACATGATAGATATACACCCCAAATGCAACATCCAATCCATCCTGGGAACGCAAATCCCAGGTCGCAGAACCGTCATCTATCGGTGCATTATGCTCGATATAGTCAACCATCTCACCACGAATATTGTAGATCCGAATGGTACATTCATTCGGGAGATGAATGAAGGTAATGCGTCGCTCACCACGACCCGAAACATACGGATTCGGTGGTTCCTGAGTACTTGCACCCAGGTAAGGGTTGGGATACACGAGAATTCTGCTAAGATCTACTTCCTCTTCGTCAATCCGGGCAGACTCTGTATCAAACCGGAAAACATCCAGATCGCTGAACGGTTTGTACATTTGAACCACTATCTTGTCGCCACTAACCGGCGAATTAATCCGTCCAGTCCTTGTATCTTTCGTGAAGGTGAAGCTCCACGTCGCAATAGAAGAATCCTGTCCTGCAGAACCTTCCACCGTCTCAAAAATCAGAATGGATTCATTATGGTCCATGTAGCCATTGCCGGAGGAAGTGTCTCCTTCCGCAACCACGACTGTCGGGTATTCATTCGTAGCAGTGTTCAGAACCCGGAAATTAATCGGCTGCCGTGGGAATTCCAGCAAACCATACCAGTTAAAGTATTCGGAAGTGTCAACCACTTCATCGAAGAATTCGATCTGGTAATCGGCGTAGAACGGTGTTCCGACAAAATATTGTGACGGATAGGAAATGATATCGAAGGAGTAGTTCAATATGGTTTCCGCATGGGTTTCATCTTCATGTTCCCATCCGGAAAGCGGTCCGATCTGATCACCCGGGCGTTGCGGAACGAGGAAGTACGCTCTCATTCCATCAAATACCGGTGTTTCAACCGTTGTGAACCACTGCCAGGTTTCAAAAACCCCCAGGGTATCGTTATACAACTCCTGGAAGTACTCATCGAACCGGTCGAGTATCCGACGGTTCCGGTAAGTGTTCCCCAATGCCGCATCTGTCAGCACATATTGCTGGTTGTCCGGATCGGAAATATCTATGATGCTGAAAGTAGTGGCTTCGTTGTTGTCGTCCACATCACCGAATTCGATCCGGTAGTCACGGTTATCTTCAATACTCGCGGGATTGATCACTTCAGTATATACCAACCCGCTGCTTGCGCCCGCAATATGCTGGGCTGCCCCGATTACCGGAGGTTGGTATCCAGCGCCATAAACTCCCGGTGTGACAACGGCAGTATTGATATCCGTAGTCACATTGCCACCTTCATCCACGAAAATAAACTTGGATGTTTCTGCCGGGAAGAAGCCAAGTACTTCGTTACCATTGTCATACGCGGTAACGGCATAGTAATACTGTTGTCCGTTTTCAACCGTAGTATCAGTCCAGACATGCTGCAGCCCGGAATCTTCACCGAGATAGAATGATACTCCACGAATGGACAGCGGGAAAAATCCTGCATTACCATTGTCAAGGTCGAACTGGGCGATAGGACTATGGAAAACCGTCCTTCCAAGACCATCGGTGATGGTGAAGTTTTCAAGGAATCCGGGATCTGTCGCCCGGTAAACCTTGTATCCTTCGAAGTCGTATTCATTGCCGACATTGGACGGGTCCCGGGATGCTTCTGAAAGATCATCCCAGTACAAAGTCACAAAACCGTCACCGGATACTGCTGTAACAGTCGGTTTGTCCGGCGGACGGGCAAAGTTGTAATTGTTGTCGTAAATCGTCTGGACAGCATCTTTGTTATCAAAAATATCAACCGAGTCTTCACCGAAGAACAGGGCGATGGAGAAACGCTCCGTCGATCCGCTCGGCAGCGGGAAATACCCGGAACCGTAAATGAAGTCGCCGTCTTCTGCGACACCTGGGATAACATCGACATTACCCGGAAGCATACGCGCCCAGATACCGTTATCATCGTTCATCCGGATTGCACCCGGAGGGGAGAAGTATTCAAATGAGGTAAGACCGATCTGGTCGGACTCGTTGATGTCTGTACGGTCGAAGTTGGGTTCGCCATATGTGGGAACGCCGTCACCTTCACCTTCGTCGCCGGTACCGGGAGAACCGTCGAAACCAACATCATCGGAAAGTGCGTCCCAGTCGCCGTCATTGTCGATTCCATCGTCACGAGCTTCATCGATCATATGATCGTTGAGACCACGTCCACCAATATAGTCACGGTATGCTTTCCCGACATGGTCGAGACGTTTGCCACCACGTTCTTCACCAAGCCGCTCATCAATCAGGCCGTTGAAGTTATCGTCAATGCCGTTATAATCGATTTCATAAACCGTCATGGAAGTTGTCAGGGTGCGTTCCTGATCGCGGAAGTAATAGGTAAGCTCTCCGGAAGCGGGCATTACAACCACTTCGCGCTCATAGGTATTATAATCAATGAGCACCAATTCATCCCCGACATCGAAAGAGTGCGGCTGGAGCATTTGGGTGAGAATTGCCTCGGTGAGCGTCGGGCTCGCGGGATTGGCGTCATTGTCGTTATCAATACCATCATAGGGATTACCCGGCGATTCAAGGAAGGCATATCCACACCAGCCAACTTCAATGCCACGGGCGGGATTTACCGGGGTCCATCCCGGGCTGCCTTGATTATCCGAATCGAATGAATAGGTGATGTCATTCAACGGATCGAAGAAGGCCAGGTCATCCTCGCTGTCCTGGCGTCCACCAGCCAACGTACCGACAACCATTCCGAAGGCAACTTTATCGTAGTTGTAGTCACTGATGTTTGTGATCTCATAGTGGCAGATCAGTGCGTCTTCCGCAAGGAAGTGCGACCATTGAAAACCACGGACCGCAATACGAATCCCCAATCCGCCACGGGTGGTGTCGGACACATCAGGATAATAATAAACCAGCTCACCTTCATCATTAAATCTGTAACGCCACTCCATGTCCTGGTTGTCATCCATCTGGAAATAGGATTCCTGATCGGCGTTAAAGACGTTCTTTCCGAAGTAGCCATTCCAGCTTAAAGGCCATCCGGGGTCGTTGTCATCTCGTTGCCAGAGAAGATCATTAATATCGGTATACATTTTATCGGGCCAGAAATCAGGCCATGTATTCCGTTGATTACTCATCGCCACCAGGCCGATTTCACCCGGAACGGGCGGCGCGGCAAATCCCGGCAATGGTTCAAAACCCCAGAAGGATCCTGTTTCACCATATTCCGGACTTTGCCGTGGCGAAAGACAGGTTATCACCGATTGGAGTGTATCGCCACTGGGATGTACAAATTCAATCGCGACCAGCGGGGTTACATCCCCCACATATTCATTCCCTGTGCCTAATGGCCATTCACCGGAAATTTCCCCCACATTTCCCACAAGACCATAGTTGTAGAAAATGGTACGGACCTTGTTGCCGCTATGGATATTCTGGTAGCGGAACAGGGGATCTCCATGGTAATCTTCCAATTGTCCGAATGCAAGCGCAGTAACACCAAGGATCAGGACTACGCTTACGAACGCCTGGTGCATTCTTTTCATCGAACGTACCCACCTGTTGTGGTTCACTTGAAGCAACTTCTCAGTATTATCTATCAATAGGGACATACTCTATATGCCGTTAAAACCTGATCGAAACACCCAAACGAACTTCACGCGGACGTGAGTAGTAGTTCGGATGTGTAAAGAATTCTTCGAATGTGCTGATGGTCGGGCTTTCGAGATATCGTTCCGGCAACTCGGTATAGGTCGCGCGACCCGTATCGCGGAAAACATCGTTTTCGTTCAGACGATCAAACACATTGCGAACCATCAATTCTATCCTGAAATCAACATTCGGCATGCTTGGAATGTTGATAATCTTGAACAGGTTCAAGTCCAGATTCAGGTATAAGGGTTTGCGACCATCATTCTCAAAACCGGTCGCTAATCCCTGCTCTTCCGTTGTATAAGGTAATCCCGAACCAAGGTATCCGATCAGCGAACCGCCCCAGTTGTCCGGAACGTAATAATTCACGGTCGCATTCAAGGTGTGGCGTCTGTCCCAATCCAACGGCAGAAGCTGTTTGATCGGTTCCTTGTCGCCTTTGCTTGCATTGTAGGCGTCCTGGGGATCGGAAGCGTTGCCTTCTGCGATCTGGAATGTGTAGTTGATTGATGCGCTGATGTTGTTCGAATAGCGTTTATCCAGGGTCAGGATGATACCGCGTATATCCCCAAAATCACGGTTTGTGTACAACGCGTACTTGGTGCCGGCATCATAGGTCGCGATGATCTCATCCGAAGAAACCAGGGAACGAATATCACGCTGGAAGATGGTAAGACCGAAAGACAGGTCTTCCGTAAGTCCCTGCTGCAATCCGAATTCGTACGAAATTGTACGCTCCGCCTCGAGATCGGCATTGCCCATGACGGTATTCAACCCCGTACCCGGTTCGAGTTCGAATTCAGGATTTGTATAAAGGTACTCATATCGGGGACGCTGAAAGAAATGTCCGTAAGAGAAGTGCAATACGCCTGTTGAGGAAATCGGGTAGCCGATACCGATTCTTGGTGAAAGCTGGAATTTGGGATCCACATCACGATACCAGTATCTGCGACGTTCTTCCATGGTATCATTCCGACGTTCCTGCAGAAGCGGGAAATAGATGTTGGGATCACGAGGATCGGACAGTACCTGTGCATCCGGATCGAAATAGTCCATTCGCAAGCCCACATTCACGACGAGCGTCTGTAATTCGATCTTATCCTGCAAATAGAATGATGCTTCAACCGGGTTATGTACATAGTGGTCATGGTAGATCGAGGATACATCCTGGATCAATGGGAACCAACGAATGTACGACGGCGATGTGAAATCATATCCCAGAGTATCGATTAACTCATTGTGAACAGGTGTTATGCTGCGGTAATACAGCTCATTCATACTGAAGTTGAACCCGGACTGGAGATAATGGATCGGAGTAACCTGCCACGCCAGTTTGCCCTGGAACGCATGGGTGTTGGTGAACCTGCGGAAGTGCTCCAATCTTGTTCCACCAATGTTGGGAGAATAGGCTGGTTCGAGATCCAGGTACAAATCGTGGACATACCGGTCATCGTCAAAATCTTCAAACGTATAGTGCTCATACTGGGTGAAAGTATTCGCATAACCAAATTCTGTGAACATGTTCGAATTGACGGCATAGGTCAGTTTCGCAAGGTTAGTACGGCTGTTGCGGAACCTCTGATAGTCGCCGGTGGGAGTAAATTTGTAATCATGATCATATTCGCTGTAATCACGATCATCCCAAAGTGAAGAGTAATGAAGTTTGATTTTGTCGCTCAGATAGTAGGTAACTTTGCCGAATGCATAGAGCTGGAAGTTGTCATTCATCGGCTCCGCTGAACCGTCGCCATGTTCCAGCAATGCAACAATACCTGTATCTGTTTCTACTAATTGGTGCTTTAATGCCCAACGGTTTTCGCCGTAGATATATCCTTCATTGTCTTCCATACGACCATTGAAGAAAAAGCTGGCATTCTCAAAATAGGGAACAGGACCTGAGAGGGAAAGTTCATAATCCTGTATCGCAGTCGGAGAAACATCATCAATGTTGTAGAAGACATCATCGTGCGGGGTCAGGTAGTCACCATAATGAATTCCCATACTACCGGAGTATGTATCGCCACCTTCCCGCGACACCATATTGACCACACCGGACATTGCCTGTCCATATTCAGCATTGAAGGCGCCGGTGATAACCTGCAGTTCTTCAACGACAGTGTCATTCACCTGCGATCCCCGGCTATTGTCATAGACATCCTGGATCGGGATACCGTCCAGCATGTAGACAACCTCACCGGCACGACCGCCGCGGAAGTGACCGTCAACAACACCTGCCTGCAGGTCGATAACTTCCTGCGTGCTGGTAATCGGCATCACTTCGATATCTTCATTGCTGATCGAAGCGGTTGAAAAAGTACGATCCGCTTGAATAATCGGACGTTCAGCGACAAACTCAACCACCTCACCCGACACAACTTCCGGTTGTAATTCAATGTTCAAGTGAGTGGTCTGATCAACGGTCACACGTACATTCGTCAACTGTTGCGTCGCATAACCTACATAAGAGAATATTACAACATGAGAACCGGGAGGAATACCGATAATGTTATAATATCCATCGAGGTCCGTAGCAGAACCCATACGTGTTCCCTGGACCACCACATTAACTCCGGGAATTGGTTCACCGGAAACAGCGTCAGTGATCGTACCGCTGATTTTCCCTGTCGTTCCTGCAAACACTGAAGGAGCGAGGACGACAATCAGAGAAAAAATGCACAATACGGTCAATGAAATCCGAAAGTGGTATCTAATCAGCATGGCAACACTTCCTTGTCATTCATCATACGAAATCAATACATGATGCGAGCGGATCTGAAAAGTTAGCCTGAACGAAGATGCTGTTCACACAAAATCGAGCCAATGTAAACCCCGTATAAGGGCATTGCAATAAAATAATAGTGTTTTATGATAAAATTCCTTTTAATAACTCTTGAATGAAAAAAAATTCAAAAGTGCAATTAATTACATTCAACTGTATTATCTATAGGTATTTCAACCACATGGATTTGGTAAATCGCCAACTTCTATATGCTTACACAGCTTGTCGTACCACCAGCATATCCATGGTGTCCCTGATGGGTACTATGAGCATTTGATTCTTAGGCACTGGTTAACTTTTGAACTGAACCTGTCGATTCGATCCATTAATTATCTGCAATAATGAATGACTGTGTGAGAGGCGATAGATATTTCGGAATGAAACAAGTCTGGCGCAGAAGCGTGTTGTTAGAAAAGAGTAGATTATTCGAGGTGTATTTGAATTTCACTGTACTGTATAGTATGAATAGAGAGAATTGCATTTTTCCTTTCCGTTTCATCTTTGAAATAGACAAAGATCCGTCTATTTTGAATTATAGGGATCATTTTCAAGGCGCCAAATAAATGCGAAAATTTCTACCATTATTCACGTCCATCCTGTTTTTGGGATTGCTGGTTCACTCATGTGGCACTCAATCCATGCATCAACAGGCCGCAATGGAAAAGCTTGGTATCTCATCGCTTCGTGGCAATGAGACCAAGATAGCCGATTTTTTATACGAAAGATGTAATCACTTGAGCAGCGAAGGCCAATACGACTCTGCGCTGGTTGTTCTCAATGAAGCGATTGATCTCGCAAGTGACAACAATGAGTACTACCTTACCAGAAGTACGTTGTACATCATGCTGTCACGTTTTGATGAAGGCATTCGGGACCTCAATCTGGTTCTGGAATCAAACCCGGAAAACCACCGAGCCCATTTCCTGCGTGGTGTAGCGTACCAGGAACAAGAGAACCTCGATGAAGCAATACTTGATTACACAATCTCACTCGGTTTGAACAATTCCAATCCGCATGTATTTGCCAGCCGTGCCTTTTGTTATTTCGAAATGAACATGTTTGAAGCATCAATAACAGACTACACATCCGCATTGGCGCTCATGCCCGACAAAGCCTCCTGGTATTATGATCGTTCACGTGTTTATCGCGCATACAACGATTATTCCAACGCTCTCGAAGACTGCAGTCGTGCCATTTCGCTCGACCCGAACAATATGCGGTACCAGTCGCTCCGGATAGATATTTACCAGGATGCAGAACTGTTTGACGACGCTATCAAAGAGCTTGACAGGCTCATCCAGTCAAATCCTGATAATCCCGTACTCTACTTGCGACGTGGTTTTACTTACGATCTAATGGGTGAACAGGTAAATTCCGTGGAAGACTACACCCTGGCAATCGGGCTGGACAGCACCTATGCGCTTGCTTACAACAACCGTGGTTATGCGTTAGCGCAACTCGGCTATTTCCAGGGAGCGCTCGAAGACCTGAACCATTGCCTTACACTTGAGCCGGACTATGCCAATGGTTATGACAGCCGTGGATTTACCTACGCAGGTCTCGGCCAGTATGACCAGGCGATTGCCGATTATACTCACGCAATCGAACTTGAACCGGATGTCGCCTACTATTACTACAACCGTGGAATCGTCTACCGTGACATGCAGGAAATCGACCTCGCCCGCCGTGATTTTGAGCAGGCGCTCGAGATGGGGCACGCCGACGCAGAAGAAGAACTGAACAATCTTGCCGATTAAAACAAAGAAGTCATATGGTTGGACAGGTATGCTTAGGAATGCTTGAAGGAAATGTCACATTTGGTGTTGTGCGAATCCTTGTTATCAACTCTTACAAACAGATGAGTTGTTCAAAAAGCTGAGTGAACCTGCTTGTTGTTTACCTGCTGATTCTGCATGATTTCCTACCATCCCTGAAGGAATAGAATCCTGCAAAATGCATCTATATCCCAACACTTGTTGAGATATTTATTCAGGGTCTACTGAAAAAGTAAAGTCGTAATTTGATTTACTCCCATAAGTCTTATCCCATAGGGGAAGGAGGGTATCCCTCGAACTACCAAGGAGACACCCCCTTGCACTCCCCACCTCAGGTTTGCATCTTACCCATTCGAAAATTCGTTTTGTTCCCATTCATTGAAGAAGGATACAGGACAATGCCGGAGTTACCGTTCCTCGATCATCCCCTTCGAAACCATGAAGAGGTGATCGCCCGCGCTCGAGAGATCGGCACAACCTACGGCCTCGCAAAAGTCGTAGTGGCCGCTGCAAAAGAAGATGATGTTCTCGCAGCGTTGTACGCCTGCAAACAGGAAGGCATCGCGGATGCGATCCTTGTCGGCGAACCTGAGCTGGTGAAAGAAGCGCTTGCCATTGCCAATGTTCCCGAAGACACATTTGAACTTGTCGCCACGGAATCCGATGAAGAATCCGCACAAAAATCCGCAGAAATTGCCGGAAGCGGCCAGGCGGATGTGGTGATGAAAGGGTATTTGAAAACTTCTACCCTCCTGAAAACCCTCTTGAAACACGATTATGGTCTCAGGGACCGTGAACTGGTCAGCCACAGCGCCGTACTGTTTGTCCCCGAATACGGCAAATTGTTGAACATCACCGATGGCGGCACATTGATCCGACCGACCATCGAGCAGAAGCTTACCGTTATTGCAAACGCGTTTACTGTCATGCGCGCCACCGGAAACATGAAACCGCGCATCGCTGTGATTGGACCCGATGAAGCCCGTGAGGACGCGATAGAAAACCGGGATACGGAAAAGCTGCTTTCCATTGTCCGCGAGCATTGGGGTGAGTTCCTTGAAATCGATGGTCCCTTCCCATTCGATATGACGGTTACCGACCCTACTATCCTGGGCATTCCCTACACCGGAACCGTCGCTGGCGATGCGGATGTTTTGATCACGCACACAATCGAAGAATGTAACATTACCGCAAAAACATTAATCCAGTTCGGTGGCGCCATTTTCATGGGTGTCATTGCCGGGGCAAAAGTTCCGATCAGCCTTGTCTCCCGTAGCGATACAATGTTGAACAAAAAAGCGTCTGTAGCCCTCGCGGTGTGCCTGGCGGACAGTCAACGGTATGGCTTTGCTTCCCTGCCGAAAATCGATTTGAACGGGGGCGTACAATGAACTACGGAGAATGGTTCGATTCCTGCGAAAAACAGATCGCTGAACATGTGAAGCAGAATGGCGCCCTGAAGGCCGGACTGTTAATCGGCAAACATGACATCCGTCATCTACAATCCATTTCCGGAATGGTTCAGAATGGACTGTTGGATTGCACCGTCTTTTGTGATGATGGAATCCTGAATGATGTAAATGCGGCGCTGGGATCATCCGCAATGAACCACATTGCTGTTGCAAATGCTTCCGACGCTGTTGCTTCCATCAAAGCCCAACTTGACAGCAAGGCATTGGATTTCCTGATAGTTTTCCCCGATGCGGCTTCTGACTATCGAGATGTATTGTCAGCAGCCTCC
Organism: bacterium; assembly: GCA_963674515.2. Taxonomy (GTDB): domain Bacteria; phylum Electryoneota; class Electryoneia; order Electryoneales; family Electryoneaceae. The sequence goes on along the minus strand of CAXXQY010000007.1, from coordinate 275,352 downwards.
GGTGTGATCAATGCCGATAGTGCCCCCGTGGGGCTTGCCGCAGTGTATCTCACCGAACAGGAACGCCAATTTTTTCTGGCGGACGTGTTTTTTGCTGCGGATCCGAGTGTCGATGAACGAGTTGGGATCGTGGAAACTGTTGCGAAAGCACTGTCCGGAATCGGTATCGATCCAAAAATCGCCATGCTTTCGGCGGTAGAGGTTGTAAATCCGGGTATGCCGGTTACAGTCGAAGCGGAAGAAATCGCTGCCAAGGCCAACCTGGAAAACGGTTTTGTGCAGGGACCACTGTCCATGGATGTCGCTGTCAGTCCCTATGCCGCCGAGAAGAAAAAGGCAGAGGGAGAGGTTCCCGGTAAAGCGAATGTACTCGTCGGGCCGAACCTGACTGTTTCCAAATCCGTCTACCAGGCCATGTCGACCATGTGCAAAGGAAAATCCGGTGTGGTGCTCCTTGGTGGTGCAATTCCGGTTGCACTCCCTGGACGCGGGGATGGCGAAGAAGCGGGATATCTTTCCACCCTGTTGGCCTCTGTCTTTGTAATTCAGTAGCAACAGATATTGATCTTTTTATATCCAACTCCTGCCGGTTCGCAGGAGTTTTTTTTCGGGTATCAAAGAGGGTGACCTGATCTGCTTTGCAAGGTCAGGTTTCAATCACCGTATTGTTGTAAAAGGCAGGTTGGCCGAAAAGAAGGTAGTGGCGAAGGAATGTTTTTCCCGGATGTCTGAGAGGGGGTGGCTTGACCTGCTTTTCAAGGTCAGGTTTCAATCATTGTATTGTTTTCAGATAGTCTTGAAATAAAACAGGAAACCATTCACTTGCTACCGAGCAATATGAGATAGAGATAATGGGAACTGCCAAATCACACAAACGTATTGCATATGAGCCACGTAATTCAGGAGTCATGAAATGAAGCGATCTCACGGAAAGCAAAAAAATCCGATAGCAACATCGACAGTCGCATTTGTTAAAGAAATCGCCAGCGTGCTGATCATTGTTCTGTTTATCCAGGTTGGCCTGGTGCAGGGATACCATGTACCGACAGGTTCCATGGAAACTACGGTGATGACCGGAGATGTCATTTTCGCAGACAAGGTTACACTCGGCCCACGCACCCCGGACTGGATCGGAATTCCTTTCACCGGGATCGGATTTCCAGTCCCTGCCTTGAAACTGCCGGGGATTCGTTCCGTGGAACAGGGTGACATCGTTGTGGTCCGTACTCCCATGGATGCTCATGTCCCCTATGTCAAACGGGTCATCGCTACGGGAGGACAAACCGTTGAAATTCGTGACAAGGTTGTTTATGTAAATGGCGAACCTGTTCCGGAGTATGAAGGTGTTGTTCACCAGGACAACAGGATCTACCCGCGAAATGTTCGCATGGCCGGATTTCCACCCGCTATCGGAAACCGTGACAATTGGGGCCCCTATACGGTTCCGGATGAGCACCTGTTTCTCATGGGCGACAACCGTGATGCTTCCTTCGACAGCCGTTATTTTGGTCCGGTACCTGAGAACCAGGTGATAGGACGTGCAAGGCTTGTATATTTTTCCTGGGATTCCACTCCTGGAGTTTCCTTGTTCTCACGTCCACAATGGAACCGGATAGGGGCGCTACTCCAGTAGTAACAGTCGTTTTACTGTTGAACCAATCTACAATGGTACAACCCAATTTTATCAGTCTATTCTGCGAATCATGTCAATTTGATTCATCAGCAACCAGATAAAATGCTGTTGTATACATACAAGAATGTTTATTTTTGATTTCCACTATCTAATAATCCTTTTTACTCATAATGTGTATCAACCCTGAAATTAGTTCCACTGGACCATTTGACCCAGGTGTATTATTCCACTACGCAATATTTGAAGATACCCTTTATCATCGGCTTGTTTTGAACCCCTTCTCACGTTACATTAAAGTACTTAAACGGTTTCCAGTGTCTCACCCTAAACATTGAATTCAGTACGATTACGGTTTTCAACCAATTTCTCTGATAGTGGATCGAAATTCTCCAGGACTGTACGACACAACCTATTGTCCTTTGAATCCTGTGTATCGTCCACATCATGTCATTCAGGATTTCGCAATACCCGCTACGACATGGTTTCACGGTTATTGTTGTTGTATGGTTTACTTTGAGCAGCGAGCGGCTTATGTCGGACCTTGTTGATTTATATTTTGGCTGGACCCAGAAAAACCCCGGTCCCTTACAAGTTTCTTTTTTTACAGATCCTTTGCAATCGGATCAACCGATGCACACATCGGGAATGTCGCAGGGCAATTCCAATGATGTATTGGATCATGTTCACTTGAACGGTTCCAGATTCGATGAAAATCGGTACTTCCGTTCGGCGATGCGATGCATTGTCGAATCAAGTGAAGGCTGGAATCCATATCATTTATTAATTTGGGGGAAGAATGCGAGGGGAGTCTTTCGTGTTCTTTGTTATGAAGCAGGTAGAACTATCCATCGAATGGATTCATTTAGTGATGGATACAAATTTCCCATACGATGGATTAACGATTGTACGGATGATCCTTCAATAAAAATCAGACGTCTATTATTAATCTGCGAAACAGCGGAAACCTGTTTTGAATCAAAGAGGACATCTCTACAACTTTCTTTGCAAACTAAAAACCAAACCATCCGACATAATCTTCTGGTGATAGAAGGTTCCACCAGGGCGAATAAGATTCATTTTTCCTGTACCCAACTAAGTGAACCCTTGCTGCCATCACGAGTCGAAAAAGTTACTCTCCGTATATTCAAGAACAATCGTTGGAAACCGCGAAGGATGTATCTTTTCGGGCTTGATACGGTTAGCGGAAGACCTAATGGAATTTCAACATTGTTGGCTTGTGACCATTGGAGTGGAGGTTCTGTCAGCAAAACAGAAACTGACATTCAGGGATATTGGCAACCGGAGCTCCAGGTGTGATACAATGGCTCACATGCAGCTATCTGGAATCCACTTGCTGAACAGGTTATATGGACCCTAAATTTCCTTTACCACAGTACAATGTGACATTCTGACCAGGTATTTCAACGTTCAGCTCCGTGGTTGTCCATTTTCCTCCGTTGCTACATGTTCTTCCAGAGGTCTTACTTGTTGCATATGAACATCTAGTTGTGGAAATGCGATAGTAATACCTTCATTCCGAAATTGTTCATCAATGGCAAACCGTATATCACTCCGAATTCTTCTAAGTTCCATACTTCTATCGGTTTCTGCCCACATGTATACCAGAAAATTCAGTGCGCTGTCACCAAACTCGTCGAAAAACACTTCTGGTTTGGGATTCTTCAGCACGCGTGGGTGGTTTTGAGCAACATTATATAGAACGCTCTCTACCTTTTTTACAGGGGAACCATAGGCTACACCTACTTTTATACCAATACGAATTTTTTTATCTGACAACGTATAGTTAATTAGATTACTCTCCAGGAGCGTGCTGTTTGGAGCAAGTATTTCAATACCATCCACTCGTCGTATTGTTGTACAACGTGCGCCAATCTCAGTAACCATCCCCAAGTGCTCACTCACTTCGATAAGATCCCCAATTCTCACTGGACGCTCTATCATCAATAACAGACCACTGATGAAATTATTAAAAATATTCTGCGCTCCAAAACCAATTCCAATCGCTATTGCACCACCTAAGAACGCGAATATAGTGATCGGAATCTCGATCATCTGAAGTGTTGAAAGTACAATAACCGTCACTAAAATATAAAAGAGTATTCGCTGTATAAATGCAGCAGTATTCTCTTCAACATTGGACCTGCTAATAAGAAAAGCTCTCGTTTTTTGACCAATCCACTTACTGAAAATCACTCCCAGGCTCATCATTATTGCAGCAGTTATTATTTGGCTAACCTGTACCGGATTTCCTTGAATCTCAAAAACAACAAAACGCCACACCCTGCCAAGAATATCAAATATGCTGTCAATACCAGTTTGAATGGTGACTGCATCTGGATCTTGAACGGTTGTCTGAGCTGTTGTTTCAGATACAATTGAGATTAAAAGAATAGGCAAAGCAGTCTTATTGCGAAAAATTCCACGTATCATCTGCTGATCTTCCCTTCCATTACTTTACTCGATTTACGTAAGAATAAACAACAAGATCAATCTGTAGAATATATACCCGGCTGGAAAGAGAATAAAACAAACGTTGTCAACATCTTATATTCTTTTCCATTGAAATAGACAGATTTTCGGCCAAACATTCATTCTTCTGGAACTTTTCTTCTGGATCATGAGTTTTCCCCGTGTGAGCCCATTACAATTTCCCCATTTTGAAATGCTTGACTCGTACCTGTAGTTAGAGTATTTTAGAAATGTAGACCCAATACGGCCATCGTAAGGAGAGGATTCAACCCTCGGGACATTGAGCAAGAGTTGGACATCTGAAAAGAAATTTTGAAGAGGTCCGGTCCCCCGTGGGTAGCTTCTTGTAACGATGGTCGTATTTTTTTTGCGGCGGGGCGGATCCCTACACTCACGCATGGAGGGGTTAAATGAGACAAAACATGTACCTGAGAATTGCCCTCACATTGTTACTTCTTGCGTTGTCTGCGTCAGCACAGGCAGAGTTTGACTGGCAGGCCAAGTACGCCGGAGATTTCCTCACAGGCCAATCCAATGCCCGCCTGTTAGGAATGGGCGGAGTCGGTGTTGCTGCGGCCAATGGACCATCCGCCGTATTCGCCAATCCCGCCAGGATCTTTCCCTCTCGTACCAGGTCTGTTTCACTGATGCATGCGGACCGTTTTTCCGGTGTGGTGAAAGTCGATCATGCATCCATGGTCGAACTGTGGGGTGCAGAGCAGGCGATTGGCTTTGGTATTATTCGCCAGGGGATAGACGACATCCCTGTAACAGAACTTCAAAACCCCGCCCTGCCACCGGGTGCGGACAACCGTCCTCGAATTATCGATCATGCAAGCGCCTCTGACTATGCCTTTCAGCTTTCGTACGCCACCATGCGTCCCTATGGTCAAGTGGGCGCCACTGCAAAACTGATTTACCGTCACCTGTATGAGAACAATGCGTTTGGGTTGGGGATTGACATCGGTTATTCCAGATCTTTCGGCAACCTGACCGTCGGCGCCCAGTTGCGTGACGCTCTCAGCACAATCCTGGTGTGGGATACCGGACGGCAGGAAGGGATTGTTCCCACGGCACGTATCGGTGCGGCGTACCAGATGTATTTTGAACGTCAACACACGGGGCTCATGCCGGTTGTCGAAATGCAAATGCGCGGTGAATCCATTGATGATCCCGATTTTGTCGCCATGCATGCCGGTCTGGAAGCGGTATTCAGCGGATTGGTGGCTGCAAGGGTCGGTGTGGATGATAAGCGACTGACCTACGGCGCAGGTATCCTGATCGGACCGGTGAACCTCGATTATGCGTTTGTTGGACATGACGACCTGGGCAACACCCACCGTGTCAGTATCGTCGTTCACTGGGGAGCGATTTCGTAGGAATCGAGGAAAGCGCCGTTTTGCCTTGTACTATCAAATCTGCCAAACTCGATCTGCAAAAAGAAACATTGAAGTAATCGAGTAGGGTGAGGCGAAACGATCAGTTTCGCCTCATCCCTCTCACAGAACCGTACGTACGGATCTCGTATACGGCTCCTGTTTCCTTTCCTTCATTCGACTGAAACAGAAATGATCTTCTGCGTCGTATCGGTTGAAATGTAAATACATAAACTGCGGGGCTTCGATCAGGGCCAAATGTCTTCTATTCCCTTAGGCGGGACAATATGCATTGAACTACATGACCTACTCCACTGGACAGCTTCTACCAACAGCGCCCCCGTCACAGTTTGCCGTCAGAAAATGCCTCATTTCCTCTGAAATGACTCGTGTCCATTCATGTACTGACAAGACAGCGATAAAACCTTCAAGGAAACCTCATCCCTTCGCAACTGCGAACGCTTTTGGCATCTTCCGCAGCCCCTGCGAACAAATGTTGCGCCAACGATGGCAAGCCAAGACTATGGACAACAAGCCGCAGGTCGTTCCGGTTTTCTCCTCCACACGGTTACCCGCTTTCACAGGCCGGAACTTCAACACTACTATGGAATCATCTGACTCCCTGCAGTGCATCTGAAAGACTTGAGTCGCCTCTTGACCTTTCATATCCAGCAATACGGAACACTACAGGGGATCCCCAGGTAAGTGATATGTCCTGTGTATGACTACATCCTCAATCACTGGAAGGGTCTGAACTGGTATCGGGCTTCGCACTATTTAGCACACTCACCCACCCTTACAGCCGGATCAGGTTCACAAACGTTATGCACCATACACTGCCTATGGCTTCCTTCAGACATTGCCGTTACCAACAACGCCCTTGCCAATCGGAGTTGCTTCCCCCAGAACGGGCGCATTTGAAGAGCATATCACATGCTGGGCACACTATAATAAAAGGCGTCCATAATGGCGCCTTTTGTTGTTTACTGTATTTCAAGAACCTCAGTTCAGAATAGACGGAATCTCCACCGGAAAAAAATGTCCCACTATATACCCTATCACCAAAAGAAGGCCAAACTGAAAATGCAATTGGGCTGTTAGTACATCCACCATGGCAATATACCCACGGTCGGCATGGAGTGACTCACGGATCAGTTTGTTCACTTTGAATGCAGCGGGAATAGAGATGAGTACTAAGAGAGCGGCGACAGGCGCCAGCCCGGCGACAATCAATCCCGCTGCTGTAAAGTATGCGCCGAACAGCATGCTTCCATACACAATCCTTGCCCGTTTGCGCCCAACCACATTAGCCTGTGTTTTGAATCCGGACAGGTTATCGTCATCAATATCCCGAAGATTGTTTGCAAAGAGAATTGCAGCAACAAGAATACCGACAGGGATTGAAACCAGGAGCGGTTTCCAGTCGAGACGATCCACCTGGACAAAATGACCGCCCCATACCATTAGCGGTCCCATTAATGCAAAAACAAGGAATTCACCAATCGCCTTGTATTTATACCCGATTGGATTGGCAGTGTAAAAATATCCACCAGCGATGCCGATCAAGCCGAACATGACGATAGGCCATTTCATTTCCAGCTGGGAGATCATATAAATACCGGTGCCAAACGCCAGTAAAAAAGCCACTATTCCTGCGACAAATATATCCTTGGGATTCATCAATCTGTCTACAAGGACTCTGCTGCCACCAAGGGTCTCATCCCTGTCGACACCTTTTCGATAATCGTAATAGTCATTGATCAGGTTGGTTCCTGCGTGTAAAAACAGCCCCCCCATCACTGCCGCGAACATCATCTTCCAGTTCACACCGGCGGGTCCCAACTTGTAGAATACAATCGCTGTTCCCAGGAGCACCGGGATGATCGAAGCGGTAAATGAAAAGGCACGTACAGCGCGTATCCAGAGAGAAAAATGATATTTGCGCATGTTTATCTCTTGTTGGGTTATTCCCGACGGAATTCGAATATGATAAAGTACGATGTTTTGTTATCTATGTCACTGTCTGTACAGATACTTGTTCCAATTTATTACCGTATCCGAATAATGCTCGATTCTCTTGTTATCCTTTAACTTGCCAGTCATTTTGCTGCAGTATATTCCTGATCGTATCACGGTGTTCACCTTGAATCTCAACCAGGTTCTCTTTCACTGTCCCTCCGGAACCACATTTAGTCTTAAGCATTTTACCGGTTTCTTTCGCCATTTTCGGAACTACATCTCGCAATTCGACGATTGTAACCGTTTTTCCTCCTCGCCCTTTGCGTTCCATACGCAAAACTGCAATTTTCGATTTCCCGGCGTCAGGACTACTGTCCGCTTCATTTGAAGACTCAGTGTGAGTCTTTATTGGACCCGTACTGTATACAAGCCCGTCAGAGCGCGCTTTTTTTGCCATCATTTTCCCATGTATTTCTTCTACAATGTACATAGGGAATGTAAAAATATCATGAATGCTTTCGCAGAAAGTTTTTCAACCTCTGCGAAGGATGTACATGCTATCCCTGCAATTCCTATAAATATAATTATTTACCATAAACTCCTTTTAGAAGATAGACTTTTTTTTTCACTTCCGTCTTTCCAATATTTCTTATATTAGCAATAATATACAGTTACTTTTACAAAAACCATGATCTTGAGATGCACATGAAATAATTTATCAGTACTTATTATTTGTAGTATTTGATAATTTTATTTTCCCCACCATCATTACAAATCACAAAAAAACAAGAATAATTATACTTTATATATAAAATTCCTTTGCACCCGGAGTCAATCAACATTATTCGTTTTATTTTTACTTTCTTTTTTATTCAATAATTATTAGTTAATTGTTGTGTCGCAATGATATTATCATCCGACCATCCTCACATTAATATCATTCCTGACAACTGATTTACATGAAAAGGTGTAAACAATCGCTCACCCGATCTGCTTGCATACGCCTACAGAAGTGCACCAGCTATTGAATCATCCGCAAGGATGACGTGTTAGATTTTCGGGAGGATTGACCTATGAGACTCATGTTAAAACAGAAGATTGGTGGATTAGCCATTCTCTCTGTGGTTGTTTCCATTCTTGTTGTAATGATCACAATCCTGGTTCAAAAGGGCATTGTGGATCGTCAGGTTGGAGAAGAAGTTGACGAATTGGGTAGAGCCAATTTACAGTCGATTGCACAAGATGTTTACAATATGGTTCATGGCATCGACTTGATGGTACATGACAATGTCACTCGTAATATGAATGTTGCCGATATGATGCTTGAGAACTATGGAGGCGCATCATTCGGTAATTCCACAGCACAATGGACAGCTATCAATCAATTCACACATCAATCTCAAACCATAACTCTTCCCCGGATGTTGGTCGGCAATCGCTGGTTGGGGCAAAACAGGGAGATGAACACAACCACACATTTTGTGGATGATGTTGTCGAACAGGTGGGCGGAACTGTCACAGTTTTCCAACGGATGAATGATGCTGGTGACATGCTGCGGGTCGCTACGAATGTGGAGAAACTTGACGGAACCCGTGCAATCGGAACTTACATACCTGCCCGTAATCCGGACGGATCACAAAACGTAGTTATCCGAACTGTATTAAGTGGGGAAACGTATGTCGGCCGCGCCTATGTTGTTAATGCCTGGTACAGTACAAGTTATAAACCCATTATAGATCGACGCGGCAATGTTGTGGGTGTCCTGTATGTTGGTGTAAAACAGGAATCCATCGAAGAATTGCGTGAGATGATCATGGATATTCCTGTGGGCGCCACCGGGTACGTGTTTGTGTTGGGTGGATCTGGAAGTCAACAAGGTCAATATATCATCTCGGATAACGGAACTCGAGATGGCGAAAATATCTGGGAGGCGCGTGACGCTGATGGGAATCTGTTCATTCAGGATTTGATCAACAATGCGCTCGCATTAAATGGCGATGATATTACTTTTGCCTATTATCCCTGGCAGAATGAAGGAGATCGTGTACCTCGAATGAAGATAGTGGCTGTTGCCTATTATGAACCCTGGGACTGGGTAATTGGCGCCGGTACTTACATGGACGATTTTTATACCGCTCGTGAAAGTGTCGCCAACGCAATTAACTCCATGGTCATGATGGCAATTCTGTTCGGTATTATTATCCTCGCTGTCGCCGGTACTTTTGCCTTTGTTGTTGCAAAGAAGATTGCAGATCCGATTGCACGTATCACTGACATTGCCGGTGAAATCGCCAAGGGAGATTTACGTCAAGAGGTGGATATTGTCGCCCAGGATGAAGTAGGGCTCCTGGCGAACGCCTTCCGGGATATGACGGAATCCTTGCGTGAAAAAGCGGAAGCCGCCGATCAGATTGCCCGGGGGAACATGAATGTAGCCATCACCGTTGCGTCACGTGACGACATGCTTGGCAACGCTATGACATCCATGAAAGAGAACTTGACAACAATGCTTTCCGACCTGGAACAGACCATTGTCAAGCAGAAGGCGGGTGACCTGGACGCCATGTGTTCTCCCGGAAAACTTCAGGGAGCATATGCGGATCTGCTGAACGGAGTAAACGAAGCTCTTCTGTCGGTCATTGATCCACTTCGCGAAGTCAGTACTATTCTGTCCGAATACTCCGACGGTGACATGACTCACCAGATGCGCCAACTTCCGGGTAAACAGATCATTCTCACGGAAAGTCTGAACAACATCCGTGAAAACCTTAAAAAGCTGATTGCTGAAGGTGTACGGCTTTCCGAATCCGCCAGGGATGGTCGTTTGTCTGACCGTGGAGACGCTTCCAAGTTCAAGGGTGGTTACAAGCAGATTATTGAGGGTATGAACCAGATCATCGTCAACATCATGGAACCGATCAATGAAACTGTCGGTTGCCTGAGCCAAATGGCGGAAGGCGATTTAAGCACATTGGTCACCGGCGATTATAAAGGCGACCATGCCATCATGAAAACTGCGATGAACTCTACCCTGGACAGCTTGAATGAGCTGCTCTCACAGGTCGCCATGGCAGTAAACCAGGTACGTTCCGGCGCCAAACAGGTATCTGATTCCAGTCAGTCACTTTCCCAGGGAGCTACGGAGCAGGCAAGTTCCCTTGAAGAGGTTTCTTCCAGTTTGACGGAGGTGGGATCTCAAACAAAACAGAACGCGGAAAACGCCCAACAGGCCAACCAGCTTTCAACGGAAGTGCGCAATGGCGCCGATGAAGGCAATACGCAGATGAATAACATGCTCAACGCCATGACGGAGATCAACCGTTCATCCGGCGAGATTTCCCGTATTATCAAAGTGATTGATGAGATTGCTTTCCAGACAAACCTGCTTGCGTTGAACGCCGCTGTAGAAGCCGCGCGTGCCGGTGTCCATGGAAAAGGATTTGCTGTTGTGGCGGAAGAAGTACGGAACCTGGCTCAACGAAGCGCAAAAGCCGCAAAAGAGACAACAGACCTGATCGAAGGATCCATTCAAAAGGTTGCCAACGGTACTCAAATCGCGAACCAGACAGCCGATGCACTTACCAGCATCGTTTCCGGAGTCACGAAAGTATCCGACCTGATTGAAGAAATCAACAGTGCCTCCCAGGAACAAAGCCTGGCCATTGATCAGGTCAATGAAGCACTGCAGCAGATCGACACTGTTACACAATCCAACAGTGCAAATGCCGAGGAAGGCGCAGCAGCATCCGAAGAGCTTTCCGGGCAAGCGGAAGGTCTCAACAGCATGCTCGCAAAATTCAGACTTCGGAGTAACATCCGAAATTCCGAACATGGCACAGCATTGCCGGGAAAAACCAGTCGGAAAAGGAAATCTTTGGAATCCGGGGATGATTTCGGGTTTCCAAGAGGTGAAAAGGGCAAAAACCAGGTGATCCGACCGGAAGATGAGATCAACCTGGATGATGATAATTTTGGCGGTTTCTAATTTCCGAATCGTTATTCATTTTGTACAGTATGATCGTACAGGCGGGATTGTCTTCAACTGGCAATCCCGTTTTTTACTATGGAATAATGAACAGTGAAATTTTGATACCTGTTTCATAAAGGTAGATCAGATCTGTGTACTGTTTCAAAGAATCGAACATTGGTTATATGTAACCGGAAGAGTATCACATTATCAGGAATTATTTCGTATCTTTCAGCAGCCAGGGTGATTGTATCTGTTCCCGTCTATCGAAAATTTTGTCAAAACCATGACGCAATGGATAATGCATGCTTTTGCATAATGGCGAAATAAAATTATTCCGCATTTTTCTCTTTGGATTTATATTCCTGTTATGTTGCACTCCCCCCGGTATCGCCTCTTTCCTATTGTCCGAAGATCAACTGGGACATTTCAAGGAACCTTATCCTTACCTGGATGACTGGCGTTATCATTCCGGGGATAATCCTGAATGGTCTTTTCCCGATTATAATGATCAAGACTGGGAGCAAATGAATACTACGCTACTGCGTGAAGAAAACATGCCGCAATCCGGTTGGGACGGAATTGGATGGTTCCGGACAACCATTGATCTGGACTCAAGCCTGTTTGGTCAACGGATCAGTATTATGCACAGCCAGATGGGATTGCTTCATGTCTATATCGATGGTGAATCGGTGTTTGACATGACGCGACAGGACTCTTTGCATCGAGTGACCTGCACGTACCTGAATTACCCAATGAATATTACTCTCCCGGAAAAATCACCTTTCGTGCTGGCAGTCCGGTATGAAAATCCGCACTGGCGTCAATTCCACCGAGCAGGCAACCGTGCCGGTTTCCTGTTGTTCTTTTCTGATCCGCAGGAAGCTTTCCAGATCAGCCGTGGTGAAACGGTTCGGATCAATTCGATCCAGATGTTTGCCGTTGGCGCTTTACTCGCCATGGCGCTTTTGCATTTGCTGCTGTTTATTTTTAATCCTCGGACCAAAGGTAACCTGCACTATTCTATCTTCATTATCTGTACATCTTTCCTCACATTGACCATTTTCGGCGACCTTTATTATATAAATGTTCCCCTGTACGTGTTGCGTCTCCATATATTCCGAATCGCGCTGCTGGCAGTACTGGTTTCAGGATTACGGTTTATTTATTCCATATCCTACGAACGGCTTCCGGTACAGTATTGGTTCTTTCTTACCACTGCGATATTGTTTGCCTTGTTGAACGCCTTTATCCATGTAACCATTCTGTATGCATTTGTATTTGCTGTTATGCTTGAACTGGTACTATCCATGGTACGAGCAGTGCGGAACCGTATGGAAGGTTCCTGGATTGTTTTTCTCGGTGTCCTTGTTTTCGCCTTCACCAGTGGCTATGAAATAGTTGTTGATATCCTGAACCTGCATCCTACTACATTTACATACCTCTATGGTATGCTCGCCCTGTTGTTGTCCATGTTCATCTACCTCGCGCGCAGTGTGGGAATTATGAACCTCAGGCTTCGTGAACAGATCAAGCAGATTCAGGCATTATCCGACAGGACCATTCAACAGGAACGAAAAGCCCGGAAGCAGGAAATCTCTCAGAAAATGCTCGAAGCGGAAATTGAACGGAAAAAGATCGAGCTTAATGAAGAACGAAAACTGCGGAAAGTCCTGAAGGAACTGGAAGAAACGAATAAATCCCTTCGCGATGCCCAGAGTCAGCTTGTCCAATCGGAAAAGATGGCCAGCCTCGGTTTACTGGTGGCCGGTATTGCGCATGAGATCAATACACCCATCGGCGCAGTCCACAGCATGCGCGCCACCCTGTTCAGCGCTGTCCGAAAACTCAAGGATCACTTTGAATCAAAATACCCGGAAGAATTTACGGACAATAAACAAGTACAAAGCGCTGTTCGAGTGATTGATGACGCCAACCGTGTGATGGAATCCGGAACGGAACGTGTCGCGACCATCGTCCGCCGACTCAAGAGTTTCGCTCGTATGGACCGTTCGGAACTCACCGAAGCGAATATCCATGACGGTCTTGAAGATACCCTGCTACTGGTACACCATGAACTCAAACATGGTATCCAGGTGAACCGCGATTACGGCGAACTTCCGATGATCGCTTGCTATCCCGGTCAATTGAACCAAGTGTTTCTGAACCTGATCATTAATGCAAAACAGGCCATGAACGGTAAAGGAGAGTTGAGTATTCAAACAAGGCTCGTGAACAACAATATTGTTATGAAAATTTCTGATACGGGAGTGGGAATCCCGGCCGAACACCTTGAAAAGATCTTTGACCCGGGATTTACAACCAAGGGTGTAGGAGTCGGAACCGGGCTCGGACTCTCAATTTGTTACCGAATCATCCAGGATCATCACGGGACCATCACCGCTGAAAGCGAGATCGGTAAAGGAACTACCTTCACTATTACACTCCCCGTCGTTCACAAACACACATCGGACCTGCAACCTGAAGAGTGATCCAGGGAATATGTCTCATCTTTTTAACGGTTACTATCTACGATGTCATTCCCGCGCAAGAGGCATAAAATAATTCAGAAATGTATGAAGATGTCATTCCCGCGCAAGAGGCATAAAATAATTCAGAAATGTATGAAGATGTCATTCCCGTGCAAGAGGCATAAAATAATTCAGAAATGTATGAAGATGTCATTCCCGCGCAGGCGGGAATCCAGAAATAGTGGGACGCAGTCACACTTAATGTTCTGTATAATAAATGATTATACCGCTCCCAGGAACAACTGCCTGGATTGGCGTAAACTACGACGCCGAGCTACGCTGCGCTTCGGTTCCCGATCAGAGTCGGGAATGACAATGCATTACGGTTCCCGAAACAACTCATCATCCATTTCCCCACCAAATTCCACGGAATCTACAAACATCCGGGTCCATCCCCCTTTACGGTTGCAGTAGAGTTGCACAGGGTATTGGATCCCATTCCGTTCGTCGTACTCAGCAATGTTGAAATACCAGTACCGGGTAAGCAGCCCCGTTTCCGGATCGAAGTGCATCCGTCTCGTTTCGCCATCATGGGTAATCGCATCTACTGCGATCACCTGCTGTCCGCGATCCGTAATCTGTCCCACGTATTGAAAGTCGGAAAAAATATTCTCAATGTTTCGAACAGCAACAGGATTAAAAATCCAGTACACACCGATCATTTCGTCGGGAGTAATGGCACGAAGTCCCTGTTCATCCTGTTTCCATGCGGAATTGCCCATACAACCCGACAAGTGGACATTGTCTTCATCCGATTCGCGCAACCGGTACCGGTCCCTGTGTTCCGCCTGTAACTCGATGGTGTTTTCTGCCATCGGTGGGTCGGTCCAGCTCAAGCTGTCCACCCATCGTCCCCTCAGGGAAACCGTTCGCAGTGCTGCCAGTGCATCCACTCCACCCAATGCTTCATGATACCGTTGGAATACTTGCCCCAGGCCAGGGGAGGCTGAATACTGTGTAGAACGGTGACCATCCACAACTACAGTCATTGCCGGCCAGTTATCCTCTTCCGGGGATGGCAGATTTAGAACCACGCCAGCTCGACCTTGTACAGCCTGCAAGACACCTTGTGAGATTGCCTGTCCATTCGCAGTCACTTCGACGCTTCTTCCTGTCAGTTCACGCGCCGCAACAACCTCTACTTCAAAACCATCACGAGTTCCACGACGGTTCACTCGCCATAGCCGATGGTAACTCGGTTCATCCCCCAATACGACCATATACATGGACCTTGGATCATTGGGTGCGATTGCCGGGTACCATCCGACCCGGATGTCATCATCACTGTTGGTGTAGTCATCCGAATCGCCGGCGATCAGTTGCAGGGCAAACGAGGTTCCTCGCTCCGGTGTGATCCCGAGGTTGGACCATGGCAGCATGACTTCCAGCAGGTACCCTCCCTCCAGAGCGGTACGTTCCAGATCCATGCCCAGCACGCGGTTTTCTTCATCAGATCGTCTCCGGTCATCTACAAAGTTCCGTGGTTCGGGAAACGCTGTCGATAAACCGGGAGCAATTACAATACGGTACCAATGGTAGACTCCAACACCCTCCGACATCAGGATCTGGAAACTGTCTTCGCACCAGATCCGCATAAGATCATTGTGCTCGACATTTACGTCATCGCTGACAATCACAAGCAACAGCATTCCGTCCGTGTTCCACGCGAGACGGCATCGGACATCAAAATCCTCGACCGGACGTACACTGCCATTTTCGTCGGTCATTACTTCGATCCGGTAGCCGAATCCAGAAGGATCTTCTCTTGCCTCAATTTGGGAAAACCAATCGGAGGAATCGCCGTCCACAGTGATAGTTTCGGTATAGGGGATCATGATTTGTGCGGTTCCCGTACAGGGAAAAAGAGCTATGGACAGTAGAAGTACCCACATCAAGCGCGAAGACATCGCATGTTTTTTTACAAAGTCTTGCATAACATTCTCCTTGTCGGCTCACAAGAAGAATACGCAACCCATAAAGAACATGCAACTTACGTTTTCCTTACAGAGCTGTAAGGATGTAAAATGTAGCCCGGACCGCCCTCGGTCCGGGTCGGGTGAAGAATTCACCCGGATGCAGGGACATCCGGGCTACACATTATCGTTCATTATTTAACGGAGTAGCCTCTCGCACAAGGCGGAAACCATAATCATTATTTCTGGCAGTTGGACTATTTCTTCCACGGAAAGCCATTCGACAATGCCATGAATCATGGGTCCACGCACCCCCACGTACAACTCGATTAGATCCTGTTCCAGGACCACTTGGATCGGTATTCGGGCTTTCTTCGTAATAATTACCGTCATGCCAATCAATGCACCACTCATAGACATTACCGAGTATATCATATAAACCCCACGGATTTGGGAGTTTATTACCAACCTCATGGGTTTGAGAACCATTATCAAGGAACCAAGCATATAATCCAAGATCATCATAGTTATTACCCCACCAAAACCATGTTTCATCGAATCCTGCACGACATATATATTCCCATTCTGCCTCATATGGTAATCTCCAACCTTCACCTAATTCAGGGATAAAATCATTTGTTATATCATTCCACGACACTGTCTCTGCAGGTCTATTTGGCCACCCTGGCCAATTGAAGTTTTCATAATCAGCAACAGCTAACCATTGCGCTTGAGTCACTTCATATTTTCCTATCCAGAATCCTTCACTGATAGTCACTTGATGACGCGGATATTCTCCTGGTTCAGCATTATCTTCACCTTCTTGCGCCCCCATCCAAAATGTCCCACCTTCTATGTATATCATTTCTAGTGGGATATCATCGACACCAATAAATGCTGTCCATTCATCACCATGTTCTGGGTTGATAGGAGGATCATCAGGTTGACCGTCAGTTGTAGTGAAAGACCATTCCGATCCTTCAGTTGAATTGAAATGGTTGTCATAAGCAATGATTTGCCAATAGTAGGTTGTTCCAGCTTCCAGTTCGCCTGGCTCAAAAGAAGTTTCAGTTTGACGTTCGCTTAACAGATTCAGCGGATAGGTAGAACCGAAATAGACATCATAGGATAGGTTTTCTCCTTCTGGATCAGAGCATGACCAGGTCAGGGTTGGCAAAATTGACTCATTGTCTTCTTCATCTTCTGGATTCGGATTTGTTGGTTCAAAAGGTGATTGATTTGGGGTTTCATCAAATACAAGGCGAAAACCAATAGTAGCACTACGAAATGATGGTGGAATTGAGCCACGTTTTGCAATTCTAACATAGATTGTTGGATGATTCCATGCACTCCCTCTATTGATTCTAATTGTGCCATCTTGTGGTCCTTCGGGATCAACATCTGGACTATGCTCATAATAGAAATTGTCACACCAGTCACTACACCATTCCCATACATTACCAAGAATATCATACAGTCCCCATGGATTTGGAAGTAAACCTCCAACATCATGCGTTTCATTGCTACTATTATCCTCATACCAAGCATATTGATACAAGTTATCGTAATTATTTCCCCACCAGTACCAAGTATCATTGAATCCTGCCCGGCAAGCATATTCCCATTCTGCCTCAGTAGGCAATCTCCAATTATTCTCATCGGAACCTGAATTAACTTCAGGAAGGAAGTCGTTTACTGCATCTTCCCAAGAAATCATTTCTGCTGGTCTATTTGGATTACCCGGCCATTCAAAATTACTATAATTTGCAATTGCCAACCATTGAGACTGCGTAACCTCGTATTTCCCTATCCAGAATCCTTCACTGATGGTAACCTGGTGACGAGGGTATTCATCAGAACCAGCATCGCTTTCGTTTTCCTGTGCTCCCATCCAAAAATCCCCGGGTGGGATCCACACCATCGTGATCATTTCGCCTGAATCGCCTAAAGGAAAGTCCTGTTCTTCACCTGCAGCAAATCCGCTGGTTATAGTTTCATCTGCGTCTATCGGTTGAATACTGTTTTCCGCACGATCGGTGAAATGCGCCGTCACAACAGCATCGGTTATTCTCGGATGCGAAGGTGTAACAAGCAGTATTGCTTGATAGCTGCTGTCTTCCCGGTCCTGCAAAGGGATCTGTTCCCAGCCTTCCACCGTCACAAAACCAATCCCATCCTCCTCTGCTCCGAACGCATCCTCTTCCATTTCCAGTACAAAATCTATTGTATCGCCCGGGGCAAGAACATCACCCCCGGTTGTCGACCATTCAAATGACAGGACATTCACCCTGGTATCAACATTTATACTATCAACAGCAGGAGAATCCGCCACAAAAAAGTCATTACGGAACCATGCAAATACCCGTTTCGGACCATCATCATCTGTCAATGTCCAATCCACTTCATCTTCGTAGGCGATCCACTCCGTGATTGACGAATCGGGCGTGTTGGAAAGCTTCATCTCCGAAGCCCCCACCTCCGGCATAGACAGGAAAACCTCATTTGTATTGATGAATTCCCTATCATCAGGGAGGATGATCAGCGAAGGAGCAAGTGATGCCGGAGTAATATCATCAGATGCAGTATCCTCTATCAGAAAGTCGTTACGGAATTCCACCAGAACCGTCTTGGCGCCAGCACCGGGCAGCAGTTCCCATTCAAGGGAATCGGTAAAGGGTATCCATTCGTCCTCCGAATCGACTACCAATTGCGTTTCAAAGATAGTCCGGGTAGACACGGTTGCCTGCCTGTTGCCAAACAACAGAGATGCTGCTTCCCTGCGGGTTTCGAACGTTTGTCTCGTCGATTGTTCATTGGTGATCTGCACATGTGTTGCACCGTTTGCTGCCAGGAACAGGAGGACCGTCCTGCTTGCGGTTTCCTCATCGCCATGATTTATTGTAACATGTGGCGCGAGTGGCGCCGGATCAATCTGGTCAAAGACAGTTTCCTCAATCAGGAAATCATTACGGAATGTCACATAGACCGTCTTGGTTCCATCCCCTGTCAGCAATTCCCAGTCCAGTGAATCCGCAAAGGGAATCCAGTTCTCAACAATCAGGTCATTCTCTTGAACTGTACTGTCAGCGTTAATGGCAACTCGTGTACATTCATCCAGCGAAACGGCTTGCAAAGAAGAGGAAGGCGGAAGACTGGGTTGAGCCGTCCCAGGTTCATTGGACACCTGGATGTCCGTAGCACCGGTGGCTGCCAATTGCAGTGTTACATGCCGGGTACTGGTCCGGTCATCGTCATTGTTGATCGCGACAGTCGCTGCGAGCGGTGCGGGAAGGATATCGTCCGAGATAACTGTTGATGTATCACCCGCAGCATACACGACTTTCAGGTACACGGTTTTCGTACCGGGTCCCGTTTCCAGTTGCCAGGATTTAGTTGTTGCATAATCTTCCCATTCCGTGCCGGTGAAGTCTTCCGTATTCGAGAGACACATCTGCGTTGCGCCAAAGGCAAGGACTGTCAGTGTGACTTCCCGCGTTGGAGTTTGAGTGGACGATTCACTCCCGACAATAAGGACAGGTTCTGTATTGATGGTTACTGTTGCAATGTTGGAAGAATAAGCTTCACCCTCCGGGCTTCTTGCGACAACGTAGTATTCATACTGTTTCCCATTTTCAATCGCAGTGTCGGTATATTCGACTGCTTGCCCCAGGGTTTGATACTGCACGAAATCTTCGCTGTTGCTTCGCCTGTATACATTGAATCCCTGGATACCAGGGACTGGAACCATGACCCAGTTGAGGTGAATCCCGCCATCTGCAATTTCTGCGGTAAGTTGGTATGGATCGCCATGTGTGTCGGGATTTTCGGGATCGTAAGGGTTGTCGTACTGGTTGTCGGAAGTTGTTTGCTCACAACCTGAGAAAACCGAGAACAGAAAAACAAGCAGGACAAACATTGGAGTAACGATTTGTTTCGCATAATGATTCATTCTACCCCCCAACATTTCATTTGTTTATGAATATTCAACCTGTTTGATTTCAAAACAATAGAATAATTTCATATTAGCATAATGATGCAGAAAGCACAACATCATTGATGTAATACTGAGAATTAGGTGCTCTTCCTGGAGAATATGTTGGGTAACGGATCATTCCCGGATCTGGCGCGATTCAGACTATTTTCTTACTTCTTGTTAAAGAAAATGTTCACTTTCTTTAATAACGCTCTTCGTTATTAAAATGGTTTTCATTGTCGGGTTTATGAATGCCATATCAGATGGATTAGCCTATTCGGGTGACGTGACAGTTTTTTCTTCTCCGGACCAAGGGTGGTCCGGGCTACTTTATACTCTTCCCGGACCGGTTTTTTTGCGTCCGGGCTACACATCTATTTCCCGCAGGATGGAATCCCCGGACTACACATCTCCCCGGACGGTGGAACGTCCTAGCTACAATACTCCCCGGACCAGGGGCGGTCCGGGCTACATTTTACACTACAATTCGTTTTCGGCGAAAGCGACCTACACAAAAAAGGGACCTCGAAAATCGAAGTCCCTTTGAAAAATGTCGGGGCGACTGGATTTGAACCAGCGACCCCCTACTCCCGAAGCAGGTGCGCTACCGGGCTGCGCTACGCCCCGAACATTTGTGGACCGAATCATCACTATCCCGGTCCACTAGCGCAATATATTGAGATAGCGTTTGCATGTCAATGTATTCATGCGGCAGGCATCTCCGTTTGCCCCTATCCCGCAAGGAACAGTAAAAACCCTTCCGATCCGGGATAACAGATCATGCGAAGCTGTCCTGCGTAAATCTCATTAAGCTGCGTTTTACCACTTTGTTATTACACCACATAGCCGGGAGAAAGAACACAGTATTTATTCCAATGGATCCCTTGAAACAACAGTGAATTCTCTGTTTGTAATCCGCACTGTTACATGTTCACTGGCGCCGATGGTCAATTCGCCATGATACCACACATCTCCGAAACTCACCACGCGTACCGTGTAGGTTCCAGCCAGTATGGGATTGATTTCAATACGCTCCATCTCGTTACGCGCCGGTTTTCCCATGGTTCCCTGGCTTTCGCCGTCAATGAACACTTCGCAGTCGCCAATCGGGCTCATAAAGGTCACGATGGCATTGGGATTCCGTGGGGGATTGGGATTGTCACGGTCCCGTGGCGGCCTGCGTTGTCCCGGTTGCGGCATGGGTTCGGTTTCACGGTCTTCCGGGGTGGCAATTCCTCCGGTTCCGCCCACCTGGGTACTGTTTCCCGCATTACCGTGCCCGGGATGTTGACGATTGAAGGAATCCTCGCAACGGGAAATCATGACACCTTGTGCGGCGATAGTAACATCCATTTCCCATCCGCCGGGGATAAAGAGGACTGTTTCAAGCAACAGTTCGGAGTTGCCTCCCTGTACACGGTACACGCTCAAAACATGAGGACCATGCGGGAAGTTCCCTGTTACGTCATTCCCACTCCTTGGATTGAGACGACGACCATCAACCTCCGCTCGGATCTGGTTGCCGGGATAGGTGATCGTAAGCTGCCCTGTCTCCCCCCTTCGTCCAAGTTCCTCTGCATACAACTGGCTTGTCAGAACCAGCGCAAAGGCCAGTATCATCAAGATGATCCATTGTTTTTTCATGTGTTCCTCGGCGTTTGTCATGTTACCATTCCAGCTCTGCCACAAATGTACCCACATGAAGCTGTATATCGAAAGCTTTTCTCGTGAAATCTCCATGTTATGCACCTGGTGCAATTATGAATTAATCTTCACAAACCATATGGAAAACAGCTTGGAATTCTTTAGCTTATCGGTTGTATTTTAGCGCACAAAAAAAATGCCCGGATTCGAACATGGCGAGTACGACAACGTACAATATCGCTACATTTTCTCTATGGACCTGATGATTATCCGCCATTTTTCAATGAGATAACTTGTGGCACAGGATTCGCTCCAACACGCTGCAGGAGCATAGGAGGGAACACGCGGATGGACCGCATCATTGCCAAGAAAAAGTGGTACCAGCGAAAATCAACCTGGATTACAGCCGGAGGGATTGTCGTTCTGATCCTTGCATACGTACTGGTATTAGGCGATACAACATCTAAACTGAACGTCAATGTGGAACGGATCACCATTTCGGAAGTTTCCCGAGGCGAATTTCTCGAATTCATTCCTGCGACGGGAACCGTTCAACCCATTCGAACCATTTATCTCGACGCCGTTGAAGGCGGACGAGTTGAAGCAATTTTCGTTGAGGATGGTCACCATATCGCAGAAGGCGACAGTATCCTTCGACTCGCCAACACCGATCTGGTTCTCGACATTATGTTCCGTGAAGCGCAACTTTATGAGCAGTCGAATAACCTGCGGAACACGCGAATCAGCATGGAGCAACGGTCCCTCGACCTTCGCAGGCAGCTTCTTGAGCTTAACCTGCAGATCTCCCAGCAGGAACGGGAAAAAGACCGTGCCGAAGCCCTGCATGTGAATTCCCTGATCTCAACCCAGGAATATGGAAATATCATGGACAGGTATGAATACCTGGTCAACCTGAGAAACATCACCTTCCAGAATGCACGCCAGGATTCCATTTTCCGTGCAGTTCAGATCGAACGTCTCGAAGCTTCTGTCGACCGTATGCAATCCAACCTTGATATCGTCCGTGAGAACCAGGAAAACCTGACGGTACGCGCACCCATCAGCGGTCAACTTTCTGCTTTGAATGCAGAGATCGGCCAGACCAAAACTCCGGGGCAGCGTCTCGGGCAAATCGATGTTCTCGATACGTTCCGCGTACAAGCCGCGATTGATGAATACTACATCTCACGTGTTGAAGAAGGAAAACGCGCAGAGTTCACCTTTGCGGGGGATGAGTACCGCATGGAGATCACCAAGATCTACCCGGAAGTCAGAGACGGACGTTTTGATGTGGATCTCGAGTTTGTCGGTGATGTGCCGGAAGGAATACGTCGTGGTCAGACCGTACGGTTGCGTCTCGAATTAAGCGATCCCGAAGAAGCGATCCTGCTGGCTCGCGGAGGATTTTACAATTCCACGGGTGGCCACTGGGTGTTCCTGGTCGATCCGAGCGGTGGATTTGCTTACCGGCATGACATCAGGCTTGGACGGCAAAATCCACAGATGTACGAAGTGCTGGAAGGACTTGAGCCGGGAATGCAAGTGGTGACTTCCAGTTATGAGACCTTTGGGAATGCAGAACGGCTGATCCTGCGTGACTGATGTGTAACAAATTTGCAGGAAGTGGTGTCATACAGGCATACGATAATACAATAAATGTACATAAAATCCCTGACGCCGTTTGAAAACGGCCAGGTGTAACGGAGAGTTGATCATGCCGCTTATCCAGACCAAAAACCTGAACAAGGTGTACCGCACCGAAGAGGTGGAAACAACAGCACTGAACAATGTGAATGTTGACATCCGTGAAGGCGAATTCGTCGCGATTATGGGTCCTTCCGGATGTGGTAAATCCACACTTCTGAATGTGTTGGGACTGCTGGACAATCCATCCAGTGGTGAGTATCATTTCCTCGAGCATGAAGTCTCGAAGTTCACGGAACGTCAACGTGCGAACCTGCGGAAGCAGAACATCGGCTTTGTGTTCCAGAGCTTCAACCTGATTGATGAATTGACTGTATTTGAAAATGTCGAACTTCCGCTCCTGTACCTGGGGTATCCGTCCAGCGAACGGAAGAAACGTGTCAACGAATCACTCGAGCAGATGCAGATCATGCACCGGAAGAGCCACTTCCCGCAGCAGTTGTCCGGTGGTCAGCAACAGCGTGTAGCAGTCGCCCGTGCGGTTATCGCCAACCCGAAAATCATCCTCGCGGACGAACCGACCGGTAACCTCGACTCGGCACATGGTGATGAAGTTATGAGCCTTCTGACAGAGCTGAACGGCAACGGCACAACTATCGTGATGGTGACTCACTCTCCGACCTATGCGGAATACAGCCATCGGATCGTACATCTGTTTGACGGTCATGTTGTTACTGAAAATGTGATGGAAAAGCCTGTCGTCTAAGGTTTTTTGCTCGCAGATGAGGGAGCGGTACACAGTATAGTGTAACAGATCTGCGGGAAAGTGTTCCGTAAGAATGAATATACATGGCACAACTCTGTGCCTGATGATAGATGGAAGGGACAGCGATGAACTGTCCCTTCCTCGTTTCAACATTGATCGATTGTTCTATTCGTGGTCGCGTTTGACAGTACTGAGGTGGCAGTGTTTGTTCGTAAACAGGGAAGGTTTAACTGTTATATAATCTGCGTTTGCAAGTAAACACAGCCACACGAAAAAGCACGGCCACCCATCATTCATATAGACTTCAGTACAATTCTGTATTCTTTGAAACCAGAGGGAAGCATGTTTTCCAATTACCTGAAGATCGCGTTACGGAGTTTATGGCGGCAGAAGCTCTATACAGCCATAAATATTATTGGCCTGGCGCTTGGGATTGCAGTCTGCGCCATTATCCTGATGTATATCCGCGATGAACTCAGTTTTGACCGATTTCACGCCAACGCCGACCGTATCTACCGGGTAGTAGAAATTCAGAATTGGGGACATGCCGTAAACCATGTCGCCTGGACCATGGTCCCTCTCGGGCCTGCCATGGTGGATGAGTTCCAGGAAGTGGACAAAGCGGTTCGTATTTTCAGGGTGGGACGAAGTGTTATATCCTATGGTGATGTTCACTTTAATGAAAGCGATATTCATGTTGTCGATCCTGAATTCTTCGAAGTTTTTTCGTTTCCCGTCCTCTCCGGCAACCCGGTGGAAAGTTTCCGGGAAAGCAACAATGCCGTTCTGTCCGAATCCTTCGCCCACAAGATATTCGGTGATGCGAATCCTATCGGTGAAACCATCGTCATGGACAACCGTCACGAGTTTGTCGTTGCCGGAGTGACGGAAGATCCCCCGGAACAATCACATATCAGCTATAATATGCTGATCTCTTTTCAGACGATCCTTGATATGGGCTGGGTGCAGGAATCATGGGGGAATAATACGCTGGCAACCTATCTTCTGCTGAATGAAAACGCCGATCCCGAGGAATTGAGCAGCAAGTTGACCGTTATTAATACCAAGTATCGCGGGCATGAGAATCCGGAAGAAGATATGATGCAGTTTTATATCCAGCCCATGCTCGACATGCATCTCCATTCTGCGCATATCGATTATGACATCAACCCGAAAAAGGGCGATATCCGTTATGTGTACCTGTTTCTCCTGATCGCTCTTGCAGTGCTTTCGCTGGCATGCATCAACTTCATGAACCTGGCGACTGCACGTTCAATGCAACGGGCGCGTGAGGTGGGATTGCGTAAAACAGTGGGTGCGCTGCGAAGCCAATTGGTGGGGCAATTCCTGGGCGAAGCGGTGATCATCGCCATGATTGCTCTTTTACCGGCCATGCTGTTGGTGGAAATGGCCTTTCCATTGTTCGAGACCCTGGCGGGACGTCCATTGTCCACACACCTGTACCAGTCTCCATTATTGTTGGGGGGATTGGCGCTGCTGACATTACTCGTAGGAATCCTGTCGGGAACCTATCCGGCATTTGTCCTGGCGAGGTTCCGTCCGGTGGAAGTGCTGAAAGGACGATTGGAACACAACCGTGGCGGGGTGAAGCTGAGACGGCTTCTGGTAATCCTGCAATTCACCATTTCCATCCTGCTGATTATCGTCACCGGTGTGGTTTTCAACCAGATCCAGTACATGGTGCACAAACCGTTGGGGTTCAACGATGACCACATCCTGTTCACGTATTTCACCGATGAAACCACTCGAGAAAATGGTCCCCTGTTTCGTGACCGCCTGATGAATGAATCCTCCGTGTTGAGTGTATCCTTGTCACGATCAGTCCCTGGAACGGGTCGTTCGCAATCCTATTTCTCTCCGGAAGGGATGCCGGAAGGAGATCACTGGATGGTTCCGCACAATTCTGTTGATCCGAATTTTATTCCTACTATCGGACTTGAACTTGTCGCAGGACGGAATTTCGATCCGGCACGACCAGCGGACTCATCAGCGATCATCATCAATGAAGCGGCGGTGCGTGATCTTGGATGGGAGGATCCGATCGGGAAAGTGATTCGTACCGGGGATGGCGAAACTGAATTCCCTGTCATTGGTGTCCTACGAGACTACCATTTTTACGGCGTAAACCGTTTGATAGAACCCCTGATTCTTTTCCGTGGACAGGAAAACTACCGATGCCTGGCGGCGAGAATTCACCCGGACAATGTATCACAAACTGTCGAACGGATCGAAGAGATCTGGAATGAAATCAACCCGAACAATCCGTTCATCTACCGTTTTGTGGATGAAAACTTCGAGCAATGGTACTCTGAAACGCGCAGGAACCAGAACCTGTTTGCCACATTCGCTGTGCTTGCGATCTGCATCGCCTGCCTGGGACTGTTCGGTATGGCGGCGTATACTACCCAACGCCGTACAAAAGAGATCGGGATACGAAAGGTTCTTGGCGCAACTCAACTTGGCATTGCTGCCCTGATGTCGAGTGAGTTTGCAGTCCTGGTGCTGATTTCAACTGTGCTGGCGTCAGGGTTTGGATATTATTTCATGCGCGAATGGCTGACCAATTTCCCCTACGCCATGCATTTATCGCCGTGGTTGTTCGTTGGTGCCGGAGGGCTTGCATTGCTGGTCGCCCTGATCACGGTCAGTTGGCATGCAATCCGTGCCGCGGGAATGAACCCGGTAAAATCGATCCGGTATGAATGAGCAGTATTATGGATAGAGCGTAAAAAACCGGGAGGCGCCTTTTGTGCTTCCCGGTTTTTTATCTGTGAATAACGACAACTGTCATTCATTATCGCAACAGAATCACACGCTGTGTGTTGTAAGAATCTCCAACGTTCACCCGGATAAAATACGGTCCGGACGCCACCGAAACCCCACCAGAACTCCGCCCATCCCACATCACTTGATGACTCCCTGCACTGTTCGTTCCGTTCAACAGCGTCGCCACAAGCCGTCCCTGCAGGTTATACACCTCCACATTCACCTGCGACTGCGATGGCAGGAAATAACTCACCCGGGTGCAAGCGTTGAAAGGATTTGGATACGGATGACGTAAAACAAACAAAGAAGGGAGTTCCTCCGGATTGGATTGATTCTCAGCGTCACTTGGTTCTCCAAGCTGGTAGCAACGGATTGAGTATTCACCACTTGTCCAGATACCGCCATTGTATGCATGAACTCCATTCACCTCACGATCCGCCTGGTACCATCCTTCGCTCACCATCGCCGTGGGATCTTCAATATTCAATGCTTCAATGATGTGACGATCCCCCAAATAGAGGTAATCCCCGTCAGCGTCGATCCAACGGCAGCTTTGCATCCGGTAGCCAAGGGTGTCGAGGAGTTGAGGATAATCGGGATTGACAAGTGAAAAAGATCCGATATAATCCGTTCCACCTGTATAGGCAAAAGAGAAGAAAAGTGTGCTGTTGTGGACAAGCATCATATACATCTGGTTCGTGTGAATTGAATCAATGGGCACAAAACCGGACACATAGGGCAATTCAGGCGTACTGATATCCAGAACAATAATACCGTTATTCGGATCGAGGGATTCGTAAAAATGATTTCTTCCAAGGTACACCTTGTCATTATGGATGCAATAAGTTTCGTAATCCCATTGTCCATACGGCAAATTGGCCACCCCAATTAGAACAGGGCTGGATGGAACGCTTACATCAAGAATACAAAAAGTATAATCGCAATAAATATAGGTTATATAGGGATAATGGAGCTGTACTTGTTGTACATCCCACCGTTCCACATCATCATAGTTCGAGACAAGGATTTCCTGCAGAGGATCAGTAAAATCGTACAGGCTGATTCCGTCATAGGTTGCTTTCGCTGCATAAGGGTACTCGAATCCATATATCCCATAGTAGGAATACGGTAAAAAATCGGTTTGTAGTGGCGCATGCCCGATTTCAATCGGATGAGATGGATCACTGATATTCACCAGGTATCGCACCCGGCTGCTTCCCTCGATATAAATGGTCGAATCGTTTACTACCGTCATGTTGGATGGAAAATTGTCGCAAAGGTATTGTATCACGAATTCCCTTGTATCAAGATCAATTTGCATGACGTTGCTGGCAATGAACAGAATACTGTTGTCATAGTAACCCAGAACGTTTCCGGGATTCGATAATCCTGTTTCATCGAGGCAGTTCAGTGTATCCGTACAAACAAAATCGTACAGGTAATAACTGGTTTCAGTTTCATGTTCGCCATAGCGTGAACAACTTGTCTGTACGAACAGTGTTTCACCATCACTCACCATCATGCTGTTATTATAAAACTCCATGTAATGATACGCGGGATTACGGGTGAATTCATCAATCAGTACGGGTGATTCGGGCGATGAGATATCATAGGCCTGCAGACAGAAATAATCATTGGAACGTAGTTTACCGGAAACCATTAACATATCGTTATAAATGAGTACATCTTTTATAAAAAAGTCGGTTGAAAATGAATTTGTAGTGAGGATAGAAGGATTGGCAGTATCTTCAAGTGAGTATATGTAAATGTCTGAGATGACCCAGAGGATTAAATAGTCCTCTGTACGTAAAAATTTGTTTAATCCCGCATAGGCACTGGAAGAAGTTACCAATTGTGAGGAAATCTCTTCTGGTTCATTCCCTGTGATTACATACGTTTTCAGGTATTGTGCATCGCCATCGACTTCACTCAACGTGTACAGGTAATCACCATCCCACTTGAATGCATACAGAACATATTCCTCTTCAAACAATCCAAGGAAATGGGGTTCACACGGGTTGGCAACATCCACAAGATAAAATCCGCCGGGATCATTATCCTCTTCCGAGAATCGGGCAATAACTGCCAATCCGTTACAAACTTCCACCATACGGGCATCCACAGATCCCGGGACACTGCCTACAATGGTAAAACCATTTGAATTGCTCATATCAACAACGTTTAATCCTGCTGCAGCTCCTGAATGATACAGGTAATCCCCATCAACATCAGCACCATAACAGGATTCCCAATTGTTGTACAATAATGCCGACTGGTACACATTCAGACTATCGGATGCATATGCAAGAACAGGAACCAACAGGAGTACAAACAGGCTGGTAAAACGTCTCATTTCTCCCCCCTAATGCTGTCATTGTTCATATATCTTTTGCAATTACCGGACCAATAACCGAAATAGTTGTTAATACTTGATATTCCGTTCTTTTAATAGTTTTAACAGTAACTACCACTCCCACATGCGGGAAAATCATTTACTATCAAAACACCATCGTAATCATTCCAATTCGTACAGAAATAGTCCAGTGAAGATAATAACCGGGTAGTCATTTTTCGTATATTGTTTGCAATAATTACAATACGGGCCCAAAATCACTCTCTGTTCTCTTGGTTCACACTGTTATTCTCCTTATTTTACCACGGTTTATAAAAACCGGGTTCTACCTTGAAACCCCTTGCAAGATTGAAATTCCAACGATGCGAGGTTCCGGTGAAGTCGAATTCACTTTTATATCGTTTTATGCCATTCCTTGGATGGTTCAAGGGTTATGACATGGCATCCCTTCGTGCCGATTTTGTCAGCGGTTTAACAGTCGCCCTGGTTCTTGTACCTCAATCCATGGCGTATGCACAGTTGGCCGATCTTCCGGCATATTACGGGTTGTACGCCGCTTTCCTTCCGCCCCTAATTGCGGCGATGTTTGGTTCAAGTTACCAGCTCGCGACTGGACCGGTGGCAATTGTTTCATTGATGACATCCACAGCCCTGGCGCCTTTGGCAACAGCAGGCAGCGAAGCATTCATTGCGTATGCCATATTGCTCGCATTGCTTGTGGGGCTTTTCCAATTTCTGCTGGGTGTACTTCGTCTCGGAATGGTGGTCAATTTTCTTTCACACCCTGTTGTGAATGGTTTCACCAATGCTGGCGCTCTGATCATCGCCACCTCCCAGTTATCCAAGCTGTTTGGTGTGGATGTTGATAAGGCGGAGCATCATTACCAGACCGTCTATAATGTGGTTGTCGCCGCCATTCATCATACTCACTGGCCCACCCTCGGCCTGGCGGTGCTGGCTTTCAGCACCATGATTATTTTAAAACGTGTTAATCCAAGAATCCCCAATGTTCTCGTCGCAGTTTTAATTACCACCGTAATATCCTGGATATTTGGATTTGAAAACAATCGTACGACTTCTATTGAATATATCCATTCCACAGAAATTCATGAGTTGACAGAAGAATACAATGAAACCCTGATGACCGTTGATTCCCTGATGGTCAGAAGGATTCAGCTTGGAGAAGAAGTAAAAGAAGCGGAGCATCTCCATGGTTCCCATTCCGTGGAAGCAATCGAACTGCATGCCCATGTAGCTGAACTGGATGTGATCCTGGAACGGTTACGGCACCGCGCCAGTGAATTCCGTTCCGAACTTCGTGAATTCAGGTTAGCTCTTGTCCATATGGAAGATGGCGGAATACACTATATACCTCCTGATGAAGTGACTGAATCCTCGAATGTGGAAGGTAGAAGCTGGGGTATTAAGATCCGCAGCCGTCAGCTTGACACTGCAAATATCACCATGGTTGGCGGCGGCGCTGTTGTTGGAGTGATTCCGAGCGGTCTGCCAAGAATTGCACTTCCGAGGATTAATCTTTCGATTATGATTGAACTGATTCCCATGGCTATCATTATCTCGCTCCTGGGATTCATGGAAGCGATTTCCATTGCCAAGGCCATGGCGGCTCGTACCGGGCAACGTCTTGATCCAAACCAGGAATTGATTGGCCAGGGATTGGGGAATATGATCGGCTGCCTGGGGCAGAGTTATCCGGTTTCGGGATCGTTCTCACGATCGGCAGTAAACCTGCAGGCAGGTGCTGTTACAGGTCTGTCCAATGCGTTCAGCAGCCTGGTTGTGGTGCTTACACTATTGTTCTTTACACCTCTGTTATATCATCTCCCACAATCCGTTCTTGCATCCGTGATTATGGTCGCTGTTATCGGGCTGGTGAATGTGAGCGGTTTCATTCATGCCTGGAAAGCGCAGAAGTATGATGGCTTCATTTCCGTGTTGACATTTGTATGCACATTATACTTCGCTCCCCACCTTGACAGGGGAATCATGATTGGTGTAATCCTGTCCCTGGCGCTGTACCTGCTTCGGAATATGAAAC
The DNA here is from genome assembly GCA_963674515.2 of bacterium. GTDB lineage: Bacteria > Electryoneota > Electryoneia > Electryoneales > Electryoneaceae. The sequence continues at coordinate 244,256 of CAXXQY010000007.1, read as the reverse complement.
CGCAAATGGCTGTTTTGTCAAAAACACCGGATGGACATTTCCACAATGCGGACCGTTGGGGACTGAAAAAATGCAAACACATGTCTGTGCTTCGGTTTAACAACTCCCTGTTTTTTGCAAATGTGAACTATCTGGAAGATGAGATTCTTGAAGAGGTCTCGGCCATGCCGGAAATGAAGCACCTGTTGATTGTCGGCAATGGTATGAATGAACTGGATGCCTCAGGGGAAGTGCTTCTCTCACAGTTGGTCACGCGTCTCCGCGAAGCCGGACATGATGTTTCCTTCAGCGGACTGAATGATCATGTGATCGATGTGATGAAACGTACACATCTGTACGAAAAAATAGGCGAGGATCATTTCTTCCACAGTATCGGTCAGGCTGTCGATACAATCCACCAGGGAAAATGCCTTGTTGACAAGGATTGCAAATGTCCTTTGATCCATCCAACATACCAGGCATTTGAAGTAGCTGACAATATCAAGAACGGGTCGAAAATGAGGAACAAATTCCTCAGACTGACCAAACAGAAATGATGATTGGGATTATCGCATTCTAAGTATAGATTGAAGGAAGAAGGTTTCGCTCACGCAGAGGTTACGATGGCAATTATCACTCTATTCAGCGGTTCTTACTGTTATGGCGACCAGATCGCCGAAGGGATCGCGAAAAAACTGGGATACAAAATTGCTGACCAGGAATTGCTTACGAAAACCGCGCAGACATTCAAACTGAGTGAGAAAAAACTTGAGAAGTTTTTGAATGGATCCGTGTCATTTTTCGGATCGATCTCCCATGAACGGGAACGCGCGCTCGCATACTTCAATTCCAGTCTCGCAGAAATGATCACCCAGGACAACCTGATCTTGCGGGGGTTGCCTGTCCATCTACTCCCATTGAACCTGGGTCATATTCTGAAAGTCTGCATTATCGCCAATCTTGATTACAGGATTGACGTCGCTGTGAAAACTGACAATATCTCCAGAAAAGAGGCACAACGCCGCATACAGCAGAGTGACAGCAGCAAAGCCGAATGGACTCATGTTGTCCGTCAGCATGACCCATATGATGAGACCATGTACGATATTCTTCTTGCCATGCAGTCCTCTTCGGTTGAAGAGGCCATTGACCGAATCTGCCAGGGAACGCAGAATATCGCCCTGTTGCAAACCACAGAATCGGAACAGGCGTTGAAGGATTATCAGTTGGCGTCCAGAATACATGTCATTCTTGCTGAAAAAGGATATGATGTTGAGGTTCAATCTCAATCAGGTGATGTGCATGTTGCGATTAACAAGTATACTTCGCGCCTGAAACAGCAACAGGCAAAAATTCATGATCTGGTGAAGGGAGTGGAAGGAGTGCAAAACATATCCAGCGGTCCCGGGAACAGGTTTACTCCACCATCCCTGGTGCCCGTTCCCCGGCTTGACGTGCCCTCTAAAGTGCTTCTCGTTGACGATGAGAAGGAATTTGTCCATACTTTATCCGAACGGTTACAGACGAGAGACATGAATTCTTCCGTCGTCTATGATGGTGAAGAAGCCCTCGATTTCATTGCAAACGACGAACCGGAAGTTATGGTTCTTGACCTGAAGATGCCCGGCATTGACGGTATCGAAGTTCTCCGCAGGGTGAAACGAGATTATCCGAACATCGAAGTAATCATCCTGACAGGTCATGGATCGGACAAAGAAGAACAGATAGCGATGGACCTAGGGGCGTTTGCTTATCTCCAGAAACCAGTGGATATCAACGTGCTTGCTCAGACAATGAAAGACGCGTACCGGAAAATGGGCAAAGAAAACGGAACCTCGATGGCGGAATAGGTAACGAATAGTTGTTGGCAAAGATCGATTTACAGGCTTGACGATGGAATTTTTCAAACAGATGATTCTACCCTTCCGTCTACTGAAGAATACCGATAAATCGGAAGATTTAAAACGGTACAGAAGACTCTGGTGGTATTCTGTCGTTCTGACACTGCTCGTGTCACTGGTTCCGCTTTTGATCATGACAGGTGTCAATTTTTTAATGTTCCGCGAAGCAATCCTGACCGAAATCCGGTATGACCTTTCCCGCAATCTTTCCAGCACATCACGTTCTCTCCAGTTCGTTATTGAAGAACGTTTGTCAGCCCTCCGTTATACGGTGCGTGAAACAACCAGGGAAGAGCTGCTTGACGAGGAACGTTTATCTGAGACATTTCAGAATCTCAGGAACACATTTGGCGGTTTTGTCGATTTAGGCGTAATCAGTTCCGATGGTGTCCAGGAAGTGTACGTAGGTCCTTACAACCTGGAGGGAGTGGATTATTCGGATCAGAGCGCGTTTGACGAGGTAATTATTCGTGGGATGTATGTAAGCGATGTGTTTATGGGGCACAGGCATTTCCCACATTTTGTCATTTCGGTGAAATATGAATCGAACGATGGTGATTTCCACATTCTTCGCGCTACGGTAGACATGGATTACCTTAACCGTTTGATTTACGTACCGAACATGGGACACTCTGATGATATTTTCATCATCAGCAGGGAAGGGATCATGCAGACTCCATCCCGATCCCACGGGTATCTGCTGGAATCGTCAACTATTGATGTCCCCGCTTTTTCACCCGATATCGAAATTGACGAAACCTTGTCCGGCACTAACCTGACCTGCTTCCTGGGGTATTGCTACATTGAAAATACGCCGTTTATCCTGATCATCACAAAAGAACGTACGAACCTTCTGGTCGAATGGTTCGAACGTCAATCGTTGTTGCTTGTGTTTCTTATTACAAGTGCCTTGCTGATTATTCTGGTTGTTTTCTGGAGTGTCACCAAAATGGTCAAGCATGTTCGTGCTGCTGACCGTCATCGCACTCAAGTACTTATGAATATAGAATATACCAATAAAATGGCAACCATTGGACGGCTTTCAGCGAGTGTGGCGCACGAGATCAACAATCCATTAGCGATTATTAATGAAAAGGCCGGCCTGCTTACTGATATTGTATCGATCACAGATGAATTTCCCAATCGCGAGAAAACTCTGAAGGCATTGGGTACAATCATCGGTTCGGTTGATCGATGCAGTAAGGTGACTCATCGCCTGTTAGGTTTTACCCGGAAGATGCAGACAAAAAGTGAGTTCATCTATTTGCCGCAACTGCTTGAAGAAGTATCCAATTTTCTTGGACGAGAAGCTCTTCACCGTAATATTAACATTTATCATGATGCAAGAGGAGATATTCCGTCAATTGAGAGTGATCGAAGCCAACTTCAGCAGGTTTTTTTAAATATTTTAAATAATGCCGTGGCGGCAGTCGAAAACGGTGGTAAAATTAATATTATCATTGAACCGGTAAACGGTCAAAAAGTAGCAGTTGATATTCGAGATAATGGTTCAGGTATATCTGAAGAAAACCTGACACATATTTTCGAACCGTTTTTCTCAACCAAAGGTGAATTTGGTACTGGCCTGGGATTATCGATTACCTATGGTCTGGTTCAAAAACTGGGCGGAACGATTGACGTTGAAAGCGAATTAGATGTCGGTACGGCATTCAGAATCACTTTACCGTTAAAACATGAGCCTTCCGTGGAGTAAACAATGATGAATTGCAGAGTCTTACTGATCGATGACGAGGAAGAACTGGTCACTACTCTTGTTGAAAGACTGGAAATTCGAGGAATATGCGCGGATGCCATGACCAATGGTCATGATGCCCTGGAAAAGATGCGTGATGTCGACTATCATGTTGTCGTTGCGGACCTTAAAATGCCTGGGCTGAGTGGACCGGAAGTCATCGAAATCATTAAAAAAAGATACCCGAAGGTAAAAATTGTACTGATTACAGGCCATGGAAACACGGCTCATTCGGAACAGGAATACCCTGTAAATGAGATAGATGAAATACTTATGAAACCATTTCATATTGACAACCTTATCGAGGCAATCTCCAGGGTGCTCGATATTTCCGGCGAGGAAAAACAATGAGTCTGTCAGAAGTACCGCACGAGTTTGATGGATCCGATCATCTGGAGTTTTTCGGCCGGATTACCGCAAGTATTTCACATGAGCTCAACAATGTGATGTCTATCATTGATCAATCCTCCGGATTGCTGGAGGACCATCTCGCCGTAATCGAAAATGGTTCCCCTGTCCGTACAGAACTGCTGGAGCGGGTGCATGAAAAAATCAATCGACAGACCCTGCGCGGCGTTGAAATCATCCGCAGGTTAAACAAATTTGCCCACAGCGTCGATGATACCGTGACAACCTTTGATCTGGCGGACATAACCGAAAATTTCGTTTCGATATGTCAACGTTTCGCCGAGTTAAAACGCACACAGCTTGAATTCGTCCCCGTCCATCAACGAATTGAAATAACCAGTTCGCCGTTTTTACTTCAGCAGATGTTGTTTACTATCGTCCAGCATGCGTTGGAAATCACCCATAAAAACGCCTTGATTCAAGTGGAAATTCTTCAAACTGAATCCGATCCAAAAATCCAGTTTACAATCCCCACGACTAATAGTGATACATCTACAGATGAACGAATGAAAGAAGCGATAAAGTTGTCGAAAATACTTCATTGCTCAATGGAAACCGATATCAGTCCCGGCGAAAAAGAAATCGTCTGTTTTACGATCTCAAACCTCACATGAGAGTGTAGAATTCCGTAAATTATTGATAGTGTCCTGTTCAACATGTTGTGAGTCTACCATCCGTACCTGGGAGAATCTGCCATGAGACCTGTAACTGTATTGCTTGTTGATGACGAACAAGATTTCACGGAAATACTTTCCGAACGTTTGAGAAACCGGGAATTGATTGTCGATATATCTTCCAACGGAGCTGAAGCATTAACCATGGCGGACGAAAAAAGTTATGATGCTGTTGTTCTGGATCTTGCCATGCCGGAGATGGACGGTATCGAGACTCTGAAACGCCTGCTTCGTCACAATCCCGATCTCCAGGTCATCTTCCTCACCGGGCGCGGATCCTTACAGCAAAGTGTTGAAGCGATGAAATCGGGCGCATTCGAATTCATGGAAAAACCACCCAAAATTGAAGAGCTTGTCGGTAAAATCATGGAAGCAAAAACCACCAAACGTGGTTTATCCGAACAACGTATGCTTGACAACCTGGACCAGATCCTGAAACAACGGGGATGGTAATCTTCAATACTGTCTGATTGTGATGGGTTCTGGATTATAAAGAGTGTTAAGCTGAGTGATAGTGTATTGAAAGAAAGGGGGCGAAATTTCGCCCCCTTGTTTTAACACTAATGCAATTTAAGAATCTACAGAGTCTTCAGTGCTTCCACCAGGTTGTCCATCTCCTCACGGGTACGTTTTTCCGTTACCGCGATCAACAGGTGATGATCCAGTTCCGGGTAAAAACGATCCAGGCGGATACCGGGGAAAAATCCCTTTTCGGACATCTTTTCCACGATTTCCTGTGCCGGGATCGGAGTTTTGAACGCGAACTCGTTAAAGAAGGGCTGATTAAACATCGGCTCCCATCCGTCCAGCTCTTCCATTTTCCCGAACAGGTAGTGCGCTTTATGGTAGCACAGGCTCGCAACCTGCTTGAAGCCCTCTTTGCCGATCAGGGACATGTAGATCAATGCTGCAAGCGCGTTCAGGCCCTGGTTGGTACAAATGTTCGACGTTGCTTTCCCGCGACGGATATGCTGCTCGCGAGTCTGCAGGGTCAGCACAAAACCGCGCTTATCGTTCTTGTCGACGGTCTGTCCCGAGATACGACCCGGTAGCTGACGAACCAGCTTCTGGGTGGCTGCGAGGATACCGAGGTAAGGACCGCCATAGCCCATGCTGTTACCAAGGCATTGACCTTCACCGGTCACGATATCGGCGCCGTATTCTCCCGGAGGAGCGATCAGGCCAAGACTGGTGGGATAGACATCCACAATCGCCAGAGCTCCAACGTTATGGGCCGCTTCCACAAGTTCTGCGGCCTTTTCCAGAACACCGAAAAAGTTCGGTTGAGAAATAACAACAGCCGCGACCTTGTCGTCCAGCATCTTTTTCAGAGCGTCGATATCGGTACGTCCGTCTTTCAACGGGACAGTACGGAGGTCAATCTTCGATGGTTCGGAAAAGGTATGTAATACTTTCAGGTAATGGGGGTGAACACCCTCACTGACCAGGATCACTTCCCGTTTTTTCTGCGCGCGCAACGCCAGCAATGTCGCTTCGTTCATCGCGGTGGCGCCGTCATACATACTGGCATTGGAGACATCCATGCCGGTAATATCACAAATAGCGGACTGGAATTCGTAGATCGCCTGCAAAGTTCCCTGGGAAACTTCCGGCTGGTACGGTGTGTACGCCGTATACCATTCAGCTCGCGAGAGCATGGCGCCAACACCGGATGGGATAAAATGATCGTAGCTACCGGCCCCGAGGAATGAAACGGCTTCGATGGCTGGACGGTTCTTCGCTGCAAGGTCTTCGATTTTCCGAAGTACTTCTACTTCAGATAATCCTTCAGGAAGGTCCAATCCATTATGAAGCCGTACATCTTCAGGAATAGCCCGTATCAGATCCTCGAAAGAATCTACCCCAATTTCCCGCAACATTTCTTCGAATTGCGCATCCGTATGGGGCACATAAGCCATTCTATGGTTACTCCTAGTTACGCGATATGCTTTTCGTATGCTTCCGCGTCCATCAGGCCATCCAGTTCAGTCAGGTCATCCGGCTTTACCTTGATAAACCATCCTTCACCGTACGGATCACCGTTTACCAGCTCCGGGCTGCCATCAAGTTCTTCATTAACTTCAAGAACTTCACCGTTCAGGGGTGCATAAATGTCAGCAACGGTTTTCACTGCTTCAATCGAACCGAACGCTTCACCCTTTTCCACGGTATCGCCAACAGTCGGCAATTCGAGGAACACGACATCTCCCAGTTCACCCTGGGCGAAATCGGTGACGCCGATTACCACATTGCCATCCTCAACACGAACCCATTCATGATCTTCAGTGTACTTCAGGTCTGCAGGAACATTGGCCATGATGAACTCCTTCAGTTACTTGGCCCGTTTGGAAGCCATCCATTCTTCCAGAAAGTTTGTTGAAATCGCCCCGGTACGGAACTGTTCGAGCTGTAAAACCTCTTTATGGAGTGGAATTGTTGTGGGAATTCCTTCGACCACAAATTCCTCCAGGGCTCTGAGTGCACGGTCGATAGCCTCTTCCCTGGTTTCACCCCACACAATCAGCTTCGCAATTAACGAATCGTAGAAGGGCGGTATTTTATATCCGTTGTAGGCATGGCTGTCTACTCGGACCCCAAAACCACCGGGCATGTGGAACGTTTCAAGCGTTCCGGGTGCCGGCAGGAAATTTCGGTTTGGATCTTCGGCGTTGATACGGCATTCGATAGCGTGTCCGCGAATCTTTATCGATTCCTGCTGAATGCCAAGTTCTTCCCCTGCAACCGCACGAATCATAAGCTTCAGAAGATCAACACCGGTTACTTCTTCGGAAATCGGGTGTTCCACCTGGATCCGGGTGTTCATCTCCATGAAATAGAACTCATTATCAGGGGTAAGCAGGAATTCGACGGTGCCTGCGCCTACATAATCCACAGATTTTGCAGCGAGGATTGCAGCATCGCCAATTCTTTTCCGCAGTTTATCATCTACGGCTGGAGACGGGCTTTCCTCGATCAGTTTCTGGTGCCGTCTCTGGATGGAACAATCACGTTCGCCGAAGAACAGCACATTACCAAATTTATCTGCTACAATTTGTGCTTCCACGTGACGGGGATTCTCGATATAACGTTCAAGATAGAGTTCAGGGTTAGAGAATCCCGCTTCCGCTTCCGCCCGTGCAAGCTCAAAACTGGCTTCGATCCCTTCAGGATTGCGCACAATGCGCATCCCTCGTCCGCCACCACCAGCGCTGGCTTTCAGAATAACCGGATACCCGATCTCCCCTGCGACTTTGCGTGCATGATCCAGATTATGGATTGCTCCATCCGAACCGGGTGTGATCGGTACTCCAGCCTTCTGCATTGTATCCCGGGCAAGGGCTTTGTTGCCCATACGAATAATGGCGTCCGGGCTTGGGCCGATAAATGTCAGTCCGCTATCAATGCACATTTCGGCAAATTCAGCGTTTTCCGCAAGGAATCCATAACCGGGATGAATTGCATCAGCGCCTGTTACTTCGGCTGCGGAAAGAATCCTGCGATAATCCAGATAACTGCTCGCCGATGGTCCCGCCCCAATACAGATCGCCTCATCGGCGAATTTTACATGAAGGGATTCATTGTCCGCCTGGCTGTACACAGCCACGGAAGGAATACCCAATTCACGGCAGGCGCGGATGATCCGCAGGGCTATTTCGCCACGGTTCGCTATCAGTATTTTCGAAAAGAGTTTAGCCATTCGGATCTATCAGGAATAATACCTGCCCAAATTCCACCGGCTGGGCGTTCTCTACGAGAATTTCTACGATGCGGCCCGGTACATCCGCCTCAATCTCATTCATCAGTTTCATCGCTTCGACAATACACAGCACCTGGTTGTTCTTCACCTTGTCACCAACCTGAATATACGGATCAGCATCCGGGGCCGGGGCAGCGTAAAACGTACCCACCATCGGCGATTTCACTTCATGATAATTCGATTTGGTTTCCACAGCCGGAGCGACATTTGCCGGTGCGAGTTCCGCAGCAGGAGCGGAAACCGGAGTCACCACAGATGCTGGTGCAGCGATTTGAGTTGCTACCACCTGTTGTATATGCGCTTCAGGTTTTGTAATTCGGATTTTTGCGCCATCCTGCTCTATTTCCAGTTCCTGGATCTCACTCGATTCCACGAGTTTCACCAGTTTTTTTACTTCTGCAAAATTCATAATGGCTCCCAATGAGCCCCCAATACCATTTAAAGAGGGGACAGAATTATCGTTTCACACGTTCAAGGTATTCGCAAGTACGTGTATCTACTTTAATCACTTCACCCTGATCAACGAACAGGGGCACTTGAACTACTGCACCGGTTTCGAGTTTGGCCGGTTTGGTCGTAGAGGAAACGGTATCTCCCTTTACACCCGGTTCTGTCTCTACAATTTCCAGTTCCATAAAGAATGGTACTTCTACCAGGAGTGGATCATTTCCACGGAACATCACCTTATACGTTTCGCCTTCTTTCAGAAATTGTCCAATCTCTTCACTGATCAGGGCTTCACCAAGGTTGAATTGTTCATACGTGTCATTATCCATAAACACGAACGCGTCACCTTCGCGGTAAAGATATTGCATCTGGTGTGCTTCCAGGCGTACTTCATCTACTTTTTCACCAGCCCGGAAAGTGTTGTCAATAACACGTCCCGAGATTACATTTTTCAGCTTTGTACGAACAAATGCTCCGCCCTTACCGGGTTTCACATGCTGGAATTCCACGATAGAATACAGTTCCCCATTGTACTCGATCACCAAACCATTACGAAAATCTGCGGTGCTGGCCATACTTCAACCTTTTATGTTTATCTGCTATCTGTTCCGGCTCGATTTCAAGGATATTACGCCGCCAGAATATACTAGAAAAGCGTTTCGAGTAAAGAGTCTTTTTTGCATGAATTTCGAAAGTATAATCAAAGAAGCTGCGAGTAAACACTAATTTTGCTTTCCACTCTCAAATTCTCTCAATAGTGCAATCAAATCTTTTTCATTCAAGATTGTTACACCTAATTTCCTCGCTTTTTCCAGCTTGCTGCCTGCAGCTTCTCCAGCAACGACATAGTTTGTTTTTGAGGAAACCGAAGATGTGATTTTTGCGCCATATTTTTCAAGTATTTCGGATGCTTCCAGGCGAGTCATTGTTTCCAGTGAACCTGTCAAAACAAATTTCTGTCCGATCAACGGTGCAGGGGCGACCTCTTCCTCCGCTCCATACCGTTTACCAAGATTCACTCCCGAATTTCTCAATTTTTCGATCACCTGCAGGTTCCTTGCCCTGCTGAAAAAATCGATCATGCTGGCTGCGATTTTTGGTCCTACTTCATTAATTCCTTCAAGCAATTTCGGTTTGATGATCGCATCGGCCAGTTCATCAAGATGTCCGAATTTTCTGGCGAGTACACGTGCAACCCCGGCTCCCACCAACCGTATTCCCAACCCGAAGATCAGACGTTCCAACGGTTGTTTCTTGGATTCCTCAATCCCATTCAGGAGTTTTCGTGCGGAAATGTCACCAAATCCGGGAAGATTGGCAAGTTGATCATAACGAAGCAAATAAATATCACCGGGATCCATAAGCAATTGATGCTGGATCAGAAGTTCCACGGTCTGTGCACCCATACTTTCAATATCCATCGCCCCTCGTGACGCGAAATGGATCAATCGTCCTTTCAACATGGCGGGACAGGAAATATTTACACATCGACGGATGACTTCGCCTTCGGGTTTTACAATTGGTTCGCCGCAGGCCGGACATTTTGAAGGTGGAGTGTATTCGCCTCTTTTCTCACCAGGAGCGCGGCCAACTATCTTTGGAATTACATCACCGGCTTTTTCAAGAATAACCTCGAGGCCCGGTCCGATCTGAAGTCGTTGTATTTCTTCTTCATTGTGAAGAGTAGCGCGTTTGATCGTCGAACCGGCCAGCAGCACAGGTTCCAGCTCAGCCACCGGGGTTACCGCCCCGGTACGACCGACCTGGTGCGTAATCGAAAGCAACTTTGTCGTTGCACGTTGCGCTTTGAATTTGTAAGCGATCGCCCAACGCGGGGTTTTTGCGGTAGTTCCAAGCAGTTCACGGTCTTTGAGATCTGACACCTTTATTACAACACCATCCATGTCATACGAAAATTCATTCCTGCGCTGTTCGATATCTTCCCAGAATGCCTGGATTTCATCTACGGATTTCACAACTTTCCGGGGTTGTGCGACAGGGAACTTCATCTCTTCCAGAATATCAAGTCTGCCAGTATGAGATGTCCCCGCCCACGACGCATCACCATACAATTCATAGACCCAAACACGCAATTTGCGTTTACGAACTTCTCGCGGATCCAGCAGTTTCAAAGAACCTGCAGTGGCATTCCTCGGATTGGCGAATGGCGATAATCCCAGTTCTTCCCGTTGTTCACTCAATTTCAGAAAATCACTGCGATACATGACCACTTCGCCACGGACTTCAAAATCCGCGTTTTTTCCAGGACCATCGAAGATCTGGAGAGGTAATCCGCGGACTGTACGCATATTTGCGGTAATGTCATCTCCGCGCATACCATCGCCACGGGTTACCGCACGAACAAATTTTCCGTTTTCGTAATGGAGGGAAATCGCGACGCCATCCAACTTGGGTTCAATATTGTATTCTACGGGATTTTTTCCAATGGCGAGACGGATTCTTTCGTCAAACTCTTCAACTTCATACTTGGAATAGGTGTTCGCAAGCGACATCATAGGACGTCGATGAATCCTTGTGACAAATTCACCACTGGGACGTCCGCCAATACGTTGAGAGGGACTGTTTGATCCCTGTATCCATCCAGGGTGTTTTTTCTCGATATCAAGAAGTTCACGGTACAGGACATCATAGTCTTCGTCTGTGATCTCCGGATCGGCGAGGACATAGTAACGCCAGTCGTGATAATCGATTTGACGGATAAGATCTTTATATTTAAGCCGTAATACGTCTTCCATATCACTCTCAATAACAAATGCCGAGAACCGAAGATTATCAATGTAAAACTAAGCTCCAGCAGTAGCAAGAGGCTAATGGTCCGTTTCACATGGATCGTCCAGCTAGCGAGTGCCGCCTGTTACAATCCGCTTGGCTCCTACAAAAGCACGCTGGTAGACACGTTGATTAAAATCTTCGATCACCACACCTCTCCCCGGTGTTGAGTGAGTGAACAAACCCGACCCGAGGTAGATTCCTACATGATGAACTGTCTCCCGGTCAAAATTGAAAAACAGCAAATCACCCCTTCTGAGGTTTCTCCTGCCGACCGATATTCCTTCACCATACTGCTGAATGGAGGTTCGCGGAAGCTCTATGTTATACACTTCACGGACCACAGCTCTTACATAACCACTGCAATCCACTCCACCATGGCTGGTACCGCCATATTGATATGGGGTTCCCAACCACCCGTCAATCACTTCATCAAGTGAATCACCTCTTCGGGTATCCGCAGGTGGGCGTCCTGTTTCCTTTGTATCATCGGTAGAGCTGCGTTCCCTGTGCGGTGGCATACGATCATCAGGTTTTCCTTTTCTGTAGGCAGGATTCGGTGTACATGCGACGGTTCCAAACAGTATTCCTGCAACGAGTAGCCGTATACCAGTCCGAAAAACAGCCTCATTCCGACTCTTCACTGATTACCCTCCGCAGTTGCTGAACTACATCGCTTCGATTTTCTTCAGAAGAAAGAATGTCACGAGGGTCACGGACCAGGAAAGAATTCATTATTCCATCGACACGGAAGGACACCCTTGCCGCGCGCACATCCAATCCCTCACTCGCCAGGATAGAGCATAACCGATATAACACTCCTACCGTATCTTGTCCGCTTACGTCGATCAGGTAACCTTCCGAGCTCGATGTGACAACAATTTCCGTTTCCACGTAGGCAGTTGGTTTTTTCCGTCTGTGATATCGCCTTCTGTAACCCTCCAGAAGTTTTGCTAATGAAATGTTTTCATTGTTTAAGCCGTTCCACAGCTCCGGCAAACGGTGCAGACGATTATTTAAAGGCACACCGGCCGGTTCAATATCTTCACAGCGGAAACGGTCAATTACGATTCCATCTTCCCTGGTGAAAATTCTCGCTTCCCTGACCCCGATCCCCTGGGAGACCATCAATCCTGCAGCTTGTGCAAGCAATCCGACGCGGTCACGTTCGATCAATGTTAGAACAATGTAACCATTTTTGCGGTCGATTAACCATTTCCATTGCTGTCCGGATTGTAAAAGTTCAACCGCTTCAAGATGTTGCGCGATTTCACCGGCAGGTACAACCCTGCGGTACTCTTCCTGCATTGATTCGATAAACTTGTGCGCCCTGATTCTTGCACGATCGCCTGTGAGCAGAGGTACTACACGCTGAACCTCATCATCCACTGTTGGCGCCTTGGCGAAACTGCCTCGCTCCAGCCTGTCATAAGCGGCGAGGTACGATTCCGCGAGCAAATGCCCCTTCCACGCAGTCCAGACCCCCGGACTTACAGCTCGTAAATCACATACTGTCAGCAGGTAGAGTGCTTGCAACAGGTGTATATTTCCCACTTTTTTCGCAAATCGTTCCAACTCGATACGGTCATTTGGGTCTCTGCGAAAAGCAAACTGTTCCATGCTGAGATGCAGCAGGACCAACCTGGCGACGGGAGCGGCAATCTCAAACATGCCGAATCGCTGGAGCGCAATCACCGCCATGTGAGCACCCTCTTCGCTGTGATCGAAAGGTCTTCCCTTTGCAATATCATGCATAAGAATAGCACAGTATACCCACTCACGGTGCGTAAAATCCTTCCACAACGAAGCTGGAAGATGGTCTGGTCCATTCGATGGCAGGTTGTCCAGCTCTTCCAACGCACGAAGGGTGTGTTCATCTACAGTATAGCTATGGTAATAACTGCCCGTTGTAAGTCCGGAAATCTCCTGCCATTCGGGCAACCAGGGAGCTATAGCATCCAGCTCGGACAGGCTGCGAAGACGAGATCCTACGTTTCGCCGTTCGGAAAACCAGCGGCGAATTCCTTCCGACCATTTCTCCGGTTGATGATTATCCGGCCACACCTTCCGGATTTCACGGCGAAGGTCATGACGAGCTCGTCCGGACAAACTGCGTTCATAACTATGACAGTGTTCAACCAGTTTCACCAATTCCGTCGGATCGCTGGCCAGGTTTTGCAGTGCGTCATTGTTCAGGAAAATTCTGCCGCCGGAATGTTTCGCACCTTGTATAGAGGGGATGTTCGATCCTTTGGGGATCTTCCTCATCCCGTATTCTTTCAGGATCGTTGAAAACTCGTCAGCAAACCGTGCGATTTTCTCCATCGCAAGGGATGTTTCCCGCATCACCGACACGACAACATCCAGATCGCCACCTTCAATCCCCAGCATTCTTGCGACCGTCGGCTGCAAAGTCACGATCAATTTGTCTGTATTTTTATTACTGCTCTGGCGTAATGCTTCCCGCAACCTGAGAAGAAAGTCGAATGCCCGAACAAGATCGCCCTCTTCTCTTTCTTCGATCAGTCCAGCTCGTCTGAGCCTCCGGAAAAATCCGAGGATAGCGCTCGTTCGGCGACGTTTGACTGTCCATCTTGCCGCAAGTGCAAGACGGGCGCGTTCGATCCAGAATACATGGTGAAGATCACGTAATCCACCTGCCTGACCTTTCACATACGGTTCAACAACCCTTGGAACTTCTCCGTATTTTCTGCGCCGTTGAATGAATTCATCACGTTTGGCGATAATGAACTCATCCCATACTTCTTCATCGAACAGGGCGCCGAGGCGTAAATCCAGACCGTATGCCACGGAAGGATCACCCCAGATAAATCGCGCTTCCAACAATGCCGAGGCTCTGTCGGGTACGGAAAGGAAATCCTTGTCGATATCTTCCAGTTGGAGAAGGGTTTGTCCCGGAGACCATTTCAGATCCCAGAGACGCTGTACGAGGTTTTTCAGAACAATTTCATGCGGTTTGGAATCGCCACGATGCAGAAAGATCAGATCCAGGTCACTTCGGAGGGAGTTGTCGCCACGTCCATATCCACCCACCCCTAAAATGGCAAGCCCCCGACAGTGGGGGCGATGGGTACGGATCAGCTTGCGCAAACATCGATCGGCATCGGCAGTTCGTTGCAGCGCTCCACGGATACCATCACCTTCTGATGTCAGTGGTATCATAATCAGGTGTCATGGTTCAACATTGCGATAAGACGATCCAGTTCGTCAAGATTCCTGTACCGTATGGTAATCCTGCCCCCCGGACCTTTATGCCCAAGGCGTACCGGTAAACCAATCTGTTCCTCAAGACGCCGGGCAACTTCCAGGGAGTGAAGATCAATTTCTGTTTTTGGTTTGGGATTGCCTGATTTTTTCTTCGCCTTCGTATCCTGTACAATCTGTTCGATATCGCGAACTGATAACCCGTGTTTAAGGATTTTATGAGCTAAAGCAACCCTTTCACCATCATTTTCTATTGCCAACAGGGACCGGGCATGCCCTGCGCTTAATTCGCCCTCGACAACCATACCGATAATCGGTTCCGGCAGTTTTAGCAACCGAAGCGTGTTGACGACGGTAACTCTGTCTTTCCCGACTCGATCCGCCACTTCCTGGTGTGATAAATGGAGATCGTCCACGAGACGACGATATCCTTCCGCCAATTCGATAGGATTTAAATCCTCGCGCTGCAGATTTTCAACGAGGGAAATTTCCAGGATCTGGCGATCATCAAGGCCATCAATTACCCGGCAGGGAACTTTCACCAACCCTGCGATTTTCGAGGCGCGAAGCCGACGTTCCCCGGCAACCAGCAGGTACTTATCTTCACGGGGAGTAACAAGCAGAGGCTGTAGAACTCCCTGTGATTTGATGGATTTAACCAGTTCTTCCAGTGGTTCCGGATCAAATCTGCTGCGCGGTTGATCGGGACGCGGTTGTATTAACGCGACTTCTATCTCTTCTGAAGGACCGGGCTTCCCATTCACGGACGCATCCGCGATCAGGGCACTTAAACCTTTTCCTAAAGCACGTTTAGGACGAGCTGTCATTTGCGAGTATCTCCTCAGCCAACGCGAGGTAGTTCTCCGCTCCCCGGCTGGCGACATCATACATCATTACAGGCATTCCGTAACTGGGCGCTTCACTCAGGCGTACATTACGGGTGATCACCGATTCGAACACTCTTCCCTCGAAATAGGAGCGGATCTCGTCCGCAACCTGCCTCGAAAGGTTCAAACGTTGATCGTACATCGTCAACAGTGCGCCTTCAATACGCAATGCGGGATTCAGTCTCCGTTGCACAAGGCGGATTGTGTTGAGTAACTGGCTCAATCCTTCCAAAGCATAGTATTCGCATTGGATCGGTATCAGAACACTGTTTGCCGCTGTTAAACCGTTCAGGGTAAGTAATCCAAGCGATGGCGGACTGTCAATAAACACATAATCGTACTTCCCGGCGAAATCTTCCAACGAAGACCGCAAGGCCGTTTCCCTGCCAACAACACTCACTAACTCAATCTCGGCGCCCACGAGCTTGATTGATGCCGGAATCAGGTCCAGGTAGGGGACCTGGGTCGGTTGAACAACCTCTTCCGGGGAACATTCACCAATGATCAGGTCATAGATCGTTTTATGATGATCCTCGAGTTCCAGGCCGATCCCGCTGGTGGCGTTTCCCTGCGGATCCAGATCAACCAGAAGCACCCTCTTTTCCGCAACCGCCAGACCGGCTGAAAGGTTCACTGCTGTGGTTGTCTTTCCGACACCACCTTTTTGATTCGCAATGGAGATGATCCGTGACATGTACTCTTCCGCATTCCCAGAATGGTTGTACTATCAAGCTGCAGCACACGTAATGAAATTGCTAATATCAATGTGCGCACAATCTATTAATATACGACGGAGAATCCAACTTCGCAGCTAACACAGATTAATTTCCATTCCCTGTGCAGACAACAGTACTTCTGCAGTTTATCAACTGTAAGATTAAGAGTTTACCTGAGCCTGATTTTACAATGCGGTTCATCCGAAGATTTGCAGCAAGTGAGTATATCAACTAAGTGCCTGCCAATCATCCAGCTTCCAGC
Organism: bacterium; assembly: GCA_963674515.2. Classification (GTDB taxonomy): domain Bacteria; phylum Electryoneota; class Electryoneia; order Electryoneales; family Electryoneaceae. The sequence continues at coordinate 227,457 of CAXXQY010000007.1, read as the reverse complement.
CATTCCGCTTTCCGAGCAACTTTTACCATGAATGCAGAGCGCAAGGCGGGGAGCGAATCCATATTGGGATCTTTGCGCAGGATCTCTTCCGCCGTGTGTCTCGCTTTTTTCAGCAGATCCTGGTCGGCAACAACATCCGCGAACCGCAGTTCAGGGATACCATGTTGACGTATCCCGAAAAAGTCGCCTGCGCCCCGTATGCGTAAATCCTCTTCCGCTACCTTAAAACCGTTGATCGTTTTCACCATGATCCGCGCTCTCGAACGAGCCGTCTCGGAAACCGGAGGATACCCGACCAGGTAACAGCGAGAATCACGCCCGCCTCGTCCCACACGACCCCGCAACTGGTGCAACTGCGCCAAACCGAACCGTTCCATGTGCTCGATTACCATTTCGGTCGCTTCCGGAACATCCACACCGACTTCGATCACTGTCGTACTGACAAGGACCGGTGTTTCCCCCGACTTGAACTTGGCCATCGCTTCTTCTTTTTCGGCAATTTTCAAACGTCCATGCAGTAACCCGACATTGATTCCCTTGAATGGTCCCTTCAATAACACTTCCCTGCTTTCCACCGCCGCCTGCAGGTCCATTTTGGCAGATTCCTCGATCAGAGGAAATACGACATACACTCTTCCGCCTTTGTCCACCCGTTTCCGCAGGTCCATGTACATTTTGTCACGGTCCCGTTCACCGTTAATTGCGATGGTGGTAATCTTTCCACGCCCCGGCGGCATTTGATCGAGCAGGCACACCTCCAGGTCACCATACAGGGAAAGCGCCAATGACCGAGGGATCGGAGTTGCAGTCATGACAAGCACATCGGGACGCTTTTCTCCATTGCCGTCCATCAGTTTCAGCCGTTGCGCCACCCCAAACCGGTGCTGTTCGTCGATCACCGCAAGCCCGAGATTCGGGATCGAAATGGTATCCTGGATGAGGGCATGGGTTCCGATAATGATTTGCGGTTCGCCACTTTCGAGAGATGCAAGTTTTTCCCTGCGCTCCTGTGTTTTTGTGCTTCCGGTGAGCAAGTCCACATGAACCCCCAACCCCTCGAGAAATTTCCGTGATGTGAGGTAATGCTGCTCCGCAAGGATTTCTGTGGGGACCATCAGCGCCGCCTGGTAACCATTCTCTACGGCGATGGTCATTGCAATTAAAGCGACCACCGTTTTTCCTGATCCCACATCTCCCTGTAGTAAACGGCTCATGGCATGCGGTTGCGCCATATCGCCCCAGATCTCACGCAGGACTTTCCGTTGAGCGTCGGTAAGCGTAAACGGCAGCTTTTCAATTAATGCGCGAGTGGTTTCCCCGACCTTTGGATACGCTATCCCCTTCGCCTTTTCCCTGCGTTTTTTTCGTGTCCACGCCCAAAGAAGCTGCATCATGAACAGCTCATCAAATTTCAGGCGCATCCATCCTTCATCATGCTCTTGCAGGTTCCTGGGACGATGTACTTTCAGCAATGCTTCGTCCAGGGAGATAAGTCCGAGACGATCCAGCCATTCTCGCGGCCATGGATCGGGAACGCCGGGCGCGTATTCCCCAACCAGGCGGTCCATCAATCGTCGAAGCCCATTCGTATCTAAACCGACTTTGTCGAAATCATCGTTGCCATGGTACAATGCCACCCATCGCCCTATTCCGCTTTCAAGATCGTCAATCTCCCCTTTCGCCAGCTTGGTTACTTCTGGATGCGCGATCTGCAAACTGTAGCCAAACTGGTTCACCTTGCCGGAAAATGCCGCAGCATATCCCGGTGTAATCCATTTTTTAATCTGGTGGGTTTTCCGGAACCAGACTAGTGCAATTCCACCGGTGCCGTCATCGAGATAGGCTTCATAACGAGTACGTCCCCTGGGTTTTTTCACCTCACGGGCTTCGGTGATTTTCCCGATGATGGTTACCACCTCTTCCGTAGGACCGAGAATGGAATTGATCTTTGTGGTTCTGGTACGATCCAGGTATTTACGCGGAACATAGTAAAGGAGGTCGCCAAGGGTGTTCACCCCCGCTTTTCTGAATGCCTCACCCTTCTGAGGTCCAATACCTCTCAGGTAGGTTACCGGTAACGTTAAAGGAGCTGCTTTTTTCGGCACTGGATCGCTTTCTAAGTGTCATTCCCGACCCTGATCGGGAATCCAGGTTTTTCTGCTGTTATGCAGGTTCCTATCGGTTGTTCTTTACTATCGCAATTTTACGTTTCACAGGAAGCGAGAACCTGCATTATCATGTTTTTCCGGAGGGTGGAACCTCCGACTACAAATTCCTTCCCGGAGGGTGACACCTCCGGGCTACCTCTTTTCCCGGACGATGGAACGTCCGAGCTACATTCATCCACCCAATAAATCTACCACTTCTTCAAGAGTATGGACCGGGATCACCTTGATTCCTTTCGGCGCCGGACCTTTCCATCCGACAGCAGGAACAATGACACGTTTAAACGCCAAATGCGCAGCTTCCGCAACACGACGGTCCAGGCCATGCACAGCACGTACTTCCCCGGTCAATCCTACTTCCCCGATCAGCAGCATGTCCCTGTCAAGCGGAATATCACGCAGACTGCTGAAGATCGCCGCTGCAGCCGCGAGGTCCGCACCGGCATCCTCCAGGCGTATTCCTCCGGCGACATTCAGGAAAATGTCCTGGCCGAACAGACCAAGGCCCACACGTTTTTCCAGCACGGCGATCCACAATGCGAGCCGACGCTGGTCTACACCTGTCACATTCCTCTGGGGCGCCGCAAAATAGGATTTGGTCACCAGGGCCTGCACTTCAATCAGCAATGGTCGTGACCCGCGAATAATCGCACTCACTGCCACACCGCTCACCGGGCTGCCACGTTCGGAAAGGAATAACCGGGAGGTGTCTTTTACCCCGGAAAGCCCCTTGCCGGACATTTCGAACACCCCCAATTCTCCGGCCGAACCGAAACGGTTTTTCAGGGAACGCAGAATCCGTACTCCTCCAACATGATCCCCTTCGAACATAAGCACAGCATCCACCAGGTGTTCAACCGTCCTCGGGCCGGCAATCGCTCCCTCCTTGGTGACATGCCCCACCAACGCCACCGCGCCACCGGTCTGTTTCGCCCAATCCGTCCAAATCTGGGCAACCTCCCGTACCTGTGTGACCGTCCCCGGCGCCGATTCCAGTGTCAACCGGCGACAGGTCTGGATGGAATCGACAACGACAACCTTTGGTTTTACCTTCTCCGCCCAGGAGACCCCCATGTCCGCATCTCCTTCGCCAAACACCAGGAGATCGCTGTTGGGAAGTTCCAGACGATGGGCGCGCATACGGATCTGTTGCGGCGCCTCTTCCGCAGAAATATACAGGACCGGCAGACCTCGCGCAGCAAGACTCCCGGCCACCTGCAGCAGGAGAGTGGATTTCCCCACACCCGGATCGCCACCGAACAATACGGATGATCCCGGCACAAATCCACCCCCTAACACCCTGTCCAGTTCTTCTATTCCGGCAGGAGTACGTTCGATGGATTCGATGGGAATATCACGCAGGGATTGCGGTTCGAGAGTCCCTCTTCGATGTGCGGAGGCGGATGCTTTTGCCTTTGGCGCAACACTCTCTTCCTGGAAAGTGTCCCATCCGCCGCAGGAAGGGCATTTCCCCAGCCACCGCGGAAAAGTCGCCCCACAGGATTGGCAGACATACTGGGTTTTCGGAGTAGCCATACGATTGTTTCTGTTTGATTGTTCCGTTACCCCAAAATAGTACTACCGGGAAAGAGAGACTGCAAGGGATGGAGTGGATTCATGGAAAATGGATGTCGTTGCTAGGTTTACCAGCCTCAGGATGGATGGCTGCACGAAATTGTTGTCTGTGCAGCCAACGAAGCATATATACACCAACAGAATGAGGAATTGGAACTGGATTGCTTCGTCGGTCGTCGGAACAGAAACAACTCAGACGACCATCCTCGCAACGACGTACATTATCCTTCGCAACGACATATACCTCGCAACGACACTTTTGTATTGTTTTTACTTCAACAACAATGCCTTCACTACCCTCGACTCCTGTCCCATCCGTATTTGCAGGAAATACACACCTGCCGAAAATCCGGACAAATCCACAGGGATGGAGTACGAACCCGCCATCACATGGTTCTGATACACCGTGTTGAGTTCACGGCCCAGGACGTCAAATGCAATCACTTCCACGGTTTCATTTTGAGGAATGGCAACCTGTACCGTAGTCATACCGTTAAACGGATTCGGCCAGGGTCCTTCCACTTCAAAGGCTTGAGGGAGTTCGGTGATACCTTCATCACCAACATCGTTGTGCTGGCTCCAGTCGTAGAAAAATGCTCCGATATCGGTTCGTGTACCGTCAGGGTCGAGAGGTGAATCCGGATCGCCTGCATCAACGAGGGGGCTTTCGGATGTCAGGTGATAATCTCCGTCCAACGGATCGACGAACAGAGGATCAGCGTATACCATTCCTTCGCCGATGTCGAACTGGTCAAACGTTTCGGTTTCAGCACCAAAACACCCGCTATAGGAAATTTCACCTTCTATTGACGGGAATATACGCGCAGGGATAAAGTAGTCTCCAAAGAAAAACGAGTTGGTAATCGAACATGGTCGCAGGGAATACAGGCCGGGCTCAGATTGATCTGCACCCCGGGCCACGAATGTACAATGATCGACAGTAAGGACAGTTTCATTCTGCACACGGCCTTCAATAACTGAATATACCAGGTGAGCTTCCTCAAGATGATTGTCAATCAGGAATTTTCCATCCAGGTGAGAATTCTCTATCGTCAGATAGTTGTTTTCTGGACAGACAATTCGAGTTTCATTATTGGTCGAAACAATTGAGCAGTTATTCAGATTTCCTGTTACGGTAAGTTGTTCACAGGAAATCACCATATTCAGGTTCGCCCATTCCTGATCCCATTCACCCACATTTTCAAGCGAAGCGAAAATATCGTCGCTGAAGTTATTCTCCTGCAGTATCCATGCTGGATTATCCGCTGTGGCTTCCACACCGAAATAAGAATCTTCATAGAAATAGGGATTGAAATTTCCTCTCAGGATCAACACCGCACCCGGTCCGAGGACCAGGCTGTCACCCGGCATGATGTACAGATACGAATCCACGATAAGTGTATCATTTTCCAAAATGCCATTATAATCTATTCGATTGGGAATGAAGATTGGAGGTGCGTTCAAATGCCAACGTTCATCATAACGGTATTGTTTTCTGTAACCGGTTCCTCCACAATTGGAACGGTGTACATACCCGCGCCTGTACTGAGCCAGGGCTCCATAAAAATAGATTGCTCCCCGCTCATCTGTTTCACCGGCGTGTTCACCTTCCGGATCGCACCATCTGTATGTATTCCATGCATCATTATGATGTTCAATCGAAAAAGATTCACCCAGGGTCATGATTCCTGCTGAAATGACAATGTGTGAACGGTCATGGCTGTTGTTTTCATTCATACCGTTGCCGCGACCATTTGCATAGGTATCCGCTACTCGAACATTCTGTTCAGAAGCGAGATAGATCAAGTTTTCATTATCACTTTCCACAATACCAAGGTTTTCGGTGGTTGCTCCTTCCACAAGCACATTATCGATCAACCTGATATTGCCCGCTGCCGCAATGAGATTTTTCCCGAGTACATGTTCACATTCCAGATCAATATCTCCTTCGAAGAAAAAGGTGAGCCAATTGTTTTCCTGGTATTGAATCGTATCGGTAGCGGAAACCTGTGTCGAATCGAAGGGAATACCAAATTGCCATTGCTGGAACACCCATCCATCTTCGGATCCGGTCAAACGTCCGGACATGCGGATTTCGGAATCATTCGGGAAATAATTCCCCTGCAGGAGTGCGCCATAGCGTACAGAATCAAGATGATCCGGGAAATAGAACGGTTCAGAATTAAAAACAGGTGGTTCTTCAAAATAGGGATCAGCTCCGTGTATGTAGATAAAATTATTTTGATATGTACTGACCTGACCAAAAAAATGCGGTTGTCCTTTCGCGCCGGACATTCCGATATAATCATATGAATACACATCACCATAAATAGTGTCGTTTCCTGTGAACCAGAGAATTTCATTGAACATGGTCAATTCATATTTGGTTATGTACATGTAATCCGCATAGTTCAGCAGGTATTGAGCAGATGCGGGAGAGACAATCACCGTACCAAGCAGCAGACAAAACACAATTCGTTTTGTATTCATTTTGTACTCCCGAAATATCGTTTTCAATCACGGGGTGGCCCTACCTGCAGTCCAAGGTAGGGTTTCACAAACTTCATGTGACACCTGATCCGTTGGCTGACGGACAGGTCAGGCCACCCTTTGTTTTACCGGATTGCTTCGTCGGTCGTCGGAACAGAAACAACTCCGACGACCATCCTCGCAATGACGTACATTATCTTTCTATTTCAACAACAATGCTTTCACTACCCTTGACTCATTTCCCATCCGTATTTGCAGGAAATACACACCTGCCGGATAGTCGGATAAATCCACCGGAATCGAGATCGAACCCGCTGTCACATGATTCCGGTACACTTGTCCGAGTTCACGCCCCAGCACATCAAAGGCAACCATTTCCACTGTTTCATCCTGTGGAACGGCAACCTGTACCGTCGTCACACCATTAAACGGATTCGGCCAGGGTCCATCCACTTCAAAGGCTTGAGGGAGTTCGGCAATATCTTCATCATCAACATCGTTGTGCTGACGCCAGTCGTAGAAGAACGCTCCGATATCGGTTCGTGTGCCGTCAGGATCGATGGGAGAATCCGGATCACCCGCATCGATCAGGGGACTTTCCGGGGTCAGATGGTAATCTCCATCTTCCGGATCAACAAATAATGGATCTTCGTAGATCATCCCCTCACCCACTACAAATCCAAGGAACTGGTTGTCATCTGCTGCATAGCTGCCGCTGTACCGTACTACACCATCATCATTGAGCCCGATGATGGCCGGCGAAACATACGATCCAAAGAAAAAGGAATTGGTGATTTCGCAATCTGCATTGGCATTCACCGCCGAGGCATTCCAGTCATTCAACCGGGCTGCAAACGTGCAATGATCAATTGTAATATCAGTTTCTGTGGTAACTCTGCCATGAACCATCGAATACCCCAAATTGATCCATTCTTCACACGGTGCGAACCGGAAATATCCCTCCAGGGTCAATTGACTTGCTTCAACCGGATCGTTGTGACAGGCAAAATGGAGTGTGAGCTGATAGACCCTTGATGTAATTTCAATATCCGTTACATGTTCCGGCAAACTGAGATCACTGCAGTTCAAATCCAGGTTCAGGTGTTCCCATTCATCATCCCAGCGTCGATGGGTTTGTTCCAATACGGCAAAAGGATCCTGGTGCAAATTGCCATTCTGGATAATCCATGCCGGGTTCTCTTCTGTGGCTTCGACTCCGAAATAGCACAAGGTGTCGAAATTGAGGACTCCGCCTTCCTCAATCACCAGTACTCCACCCGGCCCCAGGATCAGGCTGTCATACGACATGACATTAATCAATTGATCCACATACAGGGTGTCGTATTCCAGCCGTCCCCGGTAGTACACATCAAATGTTTCGAAAATGGGGGGCGGATTATCGATCCAGCGAGTGTCATAATGGTATTCCTTGCTGTACCCCGGTTCCCCCGCAACAACTACGATGTACATATCCACGACGTCGTTGGATAATGGAACCGTTTACAATCAGATCACCACGTTCATCCATTTGTCCCGGGTGCTCACCCTGAGGATCACACCAGAAGTAGGAATCATCAATATCATTCTGGTGTTCAATCGCAAAGGACTCACCGAGGGACATCATTGCTGCGGTGATGATACAGTGAGCATGGTCATGCCCGGCGCCGCTTCCCCCACCGTTGCCCTGGCCATTTTCATAGGTGTCACCCACAAGAATACTCTGTTCGCTGGTGAGGAAGATGAGGTTACCGTTATCCTCTTCGACAGTACCTCCATTCTCAATGGTTGCCCCTTCCACAAAAACATTGTCAATAATCCGCATGGTCCCGGCAGAACCAACCAGGTTTTTTCCCTGGGCGTGATTGCTCCGAATTTCAAGATCGTAATTGCAGAATACAAACAACCATTCCGTTTCCATGTACCCGATCGTATCATGGACAGTTACCGTTGCACTGTCATAGGGAACTCCGACGGGCCACTCCTCAAGAACCCATCCGACATCAACACCGGTCAACCTTCCCTGTTGAGGATCTTCCGAATTGGAAGGGAAGTAGTTTCCCTGCTCCAGGGCAACCAGCCGCAGGGTATCGAGATGGGTTGGCAGAAATATCTCCGGGGCATTAAAAACGGGCGGATAGGCAAAATAAGGATCGGCGCCGCTTGCATAGCCGAAATGTGATTGGGACGTACTGACTCTTCCAAGAAAAGTAGGTTGTCCGTTCACTCCTTTCATTCCAATAAAATCATTGGAGTGAACATCTCCTTCCAGAACATCAACGCCCCAGAACCAGATGATTTCATCAAACCTGGTCGTCTCATTTTCAGTTAAATGCTGATAACTGGCATAATGACGGTAGAATTGAGCTGAACTCGTCCCAACGAAAAGGAACAGGATAAGAAAACAGGAAAATACACGCAGGCGTTTCATATGACCCCCTTCACTGTTACCATGCAAATGTACTGTTGCCATGGCATTTGTATTTTTCTAATGTAACCAATAACCCACGACTTACACTTTATCCAAATGGTATTTCTTATTTTACAAGGACAGCCTTTACAATTTTCGATTGTAAACCTGCCTGAATATGCAGGAAGTAAATCCCGGCCGGATGCTGAGACAAATCTACCGGAACGGTACAAGTTCCTGTAGTCAAGTGTTTCTGGTTCACAGTACCGATTTCGCGTCCAAGTACATCAAACACCCGAATACGTAAAGTCTGCTCACCCGTGTGTGTTACCCTCAACGAAGTGACGCCGTTAAATGGGTTCGGCCATGGACCATCAACACAAAAATCTTCGGGGAGGAATTCTTCCTGTTCTTCCGGTGTATCGCTGTATTCACGCCAATCGAATGAAAATGCACCGATATCGCAACGGGTTCCATCTTCATCGTACGGCGAATCGGGCGACCCGTTATCAATAAGCGGACTCGTGGAAAGAAGCGTATAATCATCATCTTCCGGGCAGACGAAATATGGATCGCTGAAAATCAATCCATCTCCTGTGTCATAGTTCATATAGACTTCATGGTCCATACCAAAACATCCGCTGAAGGATACGCTGCATTCTGTCTGCGGGAATGCCTGTGCAGGAAATGAGTAGGAACCATACATGAAAGAATTCCGGATGGATGTTCTTCTCAGGGAATAGACCGCCGGTTGTCCCTCATCCTGTTGCCTCGCAGCAAATGTGCAATGATCGAAACCGGTTTCCGATTCAATACGAAACCTGCCATGAATGAATGAGTTGTTCAGATTGAAAGGTGCTGACAGTTCTTGAACTTCAAAATGTCCATGCAAGGCAAGATTGTCATAGGTAATCCCGGTAGAATCCGAACGAAACACCTTGATCCGTGTGTTTTCCGAATGACTGCGTATGGTGGTATTTGTCACGTACGGTGGTAATGAAACGGTGTCACAGGAAAGGTCCAGGATCAAATGTGACCATACACTATCCCATTCTGCATCCTCGGAATAATTCAGCTTTGCAAATGGATCATTACTGAAATCACTATCCTGAATGATTTCAGCGGGATTACCTTCGACACCTCCAATGGAAATATATCCGCCCCATTGATTGTCGATCCAGGCTCCATTCCGGAGTACAAGAACACCGCCCTGACCAACAATAAGGGTATCCGAGGCGAGCATTCGTAAAGGTCTATTCACATACAGGGTGTCATTTTCCAGAATGGTGTTTATTTCCGTATATGGTGTTGTGATGCAGGGCGGAGGATTTTCAAACCAACGCGTATCATACAGGTATTGTTTGTAATATCCTGTCTCCCTGCAATTGCTGCGGTGGACATATCCTCTTTTCCGCTGGACCAGAGAACCGTATAAAAAAATGTATCCGCGCAGATCACGACTTCCTTCTTCGATTTCACAATAGATATAATCGTCTCCTTCGTCATTTTGATGTTCGATTGTGAACGAATTACCAAGCGCCATGATCGCTGCAGAGATGGTTATATGTCGCCTGGTGGAATCGGGACAACGAGGGTATCCGTTCGCTCTTCCATTTTCATATGTGTCCGACACAATGACATTATTGTGGCTTAATACAAAAATCATGTTCTCGTTGTCTTCATCCACAACCCCACGAGTCCATACAGATGTTCCTTCCACAAGAAGATCGCTTTGCAACCAGATGTTGTTTTCAGCCCCTATCATATTTTTTCCGGTGATGCTCCTTCCGGAGAGGTACATCTCGCCGTCAAAATATAGTGCCAACCAGTTATCCCCGACAGGATAAGGAATTGTATCAATTTCCGAGACGATTGTACTGTCATATGCCGTACCCACATCCCATTGATGAAGAACCCAACAGTCCGGATATCCCATTAACCTGGCAAACCTTGGTATTACTGGGTCATTGGGGTAATAATGCCCCTGTTGAACGGCGATCTGCTGAAGTGTATCAATACGTTCGGGGATCTCAACTTCCGGGAGATTAAAAATGGGCGGATACAGAAAATACGGATTATAGTATCTTGGATTATGAATAATTGTATCCTGTGAACTGCTCACCTGTCCCATAAACTTCGGACGATTTTTAATTGCTATCGTATCATTAGAGTGAACATAACCCGTAAGGGAATCGTTCGACCAGAACCATACAATCTCATCGGGCTGCGGCCTTTCGCTATCGGTCAAGTACATGTAGTCCGTGAAATACCGTAATGGTTGCCCCTGAAGTATCCCCGTCCAGCAGAAAACGAACAGGATCAATGCAAACAGTGTGCGTTTCATTCCAATCCTCCCGGATCTTCCCATTTAATACAAACAGGATTTTTTTCAGACGCGGGGATATGAGCTGAAAATTATTACTACTCATGCGAATTGGCAGGACAAACCATTCCTGCCTGTTTTCCGGGGGATGCTGAAAAACGGGTAAGACAACAGCTATGTTGGCATGTATCCGGATGGGATCACATGGCTAAATTAACGAACCAGCAGGGCTTTTGCAACTCTGCTCTCGGAAGAAGTGTTGATTCGCACAAAATACACTCCCGCAGGTTCCGCCTCGAGATTGATGGATAGACTGTGCGTACCGGAAGTGCAGTGCTGTTCGGCTGTTCGGATACGACGTCCAAGGACATCATATACATCCAGTTGCAGGAGTTCCGGTTGCGGGAGCTCCACCTGCATTGTCATAGTTCCGTTGAACGGATTCGGCCATGGTCCCTGAACCTCGAAACCATCGGGAAGTGTACCATCCTCGTTTTCTTCCGCGTCAAGTTGCTGGTCTCCCTGCCGGTAGAAATAACATCCGATGTCGGCCCGTGTACAATCATCATCCATTGGCGATTGTGGATCGCCTGCGTCAATCAACGGACTATTATCGTTCAGGTGATAATCGCCGCTTCCCGGATTAATGAAACAGGGATTCGCTTCAAAAACACCAGGCCCGACTTGCACGTTTGTCATATAATCCGAATTGGTTCCATAGAAGCAACTGTAGGCGATTGTGGTATGGAACTGAGGTCGGCTGCATTGGACCGGCACACTGAAACCGCCGTAAATGACTGTGTTCAGGATTTCAACATCATCCAGCGTTCTGATTCCAGGAAATTGATGACCCGGTACATTCTGGATCACGGTAACATGATCGATGGTCATCGGGTCACGGATAATCAGCCGTCCCTCCACGATGGAGTGATGCAGATAAGCATGCCGTTCACCCGAGAAGATCTCAAAATACCCTTCAAAGCAAACATCGTTTATTTCCACTTCACCTGCATAGGTCAGTGTAAGATCGGTTGTTTGGGGAATCGAGTGTATCAGCCCATGGTCCAGGGCGAGAGCAGGCAGGGAGAATGTGCCGTTTGTTTCCAGGATAAAATGTGACCATGTACCTGTAGAAATCTTCCCATGATGGTTTAATGGAACAATTGGTGAGATGTCGCTATCCGTAGCGTCAACAATCCGCACCGGGTTTTCCTCTGTCCCCTGGACAATCAGTTCAGCATCGTGCCGGAAGATATAGCGTCCATCTCCTTCAAACCGGAGATAGGCTCCCGGACCAAGAATCACACTGTCTCCTGTTACAAATATGTGTTGTTGATCCACAATCAGTGTGTCATTTTCCAGCCGAATTGTAAGGTCATCGATTGAATTGGTAAACTCAAGCAATGGAACCGGGTTCTGCCCCCACCGCGAATCATAGGTATACCTTTTCGAATAGCCAGTCCCGCCGCAATTGGAACGGTGGACATACCCTCTGCGGTACTGGACCAGGGAACCATACAGGTAAATACTTCCGCGTTCATCATGTTCCCCGGGATGCGGACCGGATGGATCACACCAGTAATAGGTATTCCATGAATCGTTCTGATGTTCGAAAGTAAAAGATTCGCCCACTGCAAATATTCCTGCGGAAATGACAATATCCTGGCGTTGATGCCCGTCATTATATGAAACACCGTTTCCTCGTCCATTCACCCAGGTATCTGCGACGATTACAGCCCCTTCACTTGCGAGGTACAGCATGTTTTCATTATCGAAATTTACCGCACCCAGGCTGTCAATATCTGCGCCTTCCACGATAAGATTGTCCAGCAATCGTATGTTCCCGCAGTTTCCGATAACCGTTTTTCCCTGGACACTGTCTCCGAACATATCCAGGTCGCCTTCGAAGAAAACACACATCCAGTCCAGGCCGTTGTTGTACTCTATAGTATCAATGAGGGTAAGGTTTGTGCTGTCATAAGGAACGCCCAGGTTCCATAAGTGCAGTACCCAGCCATCTTCCGATCCTTGGAGGCGACCTTGCTGGAGATTCCCGGTATCATTCGGATAATAATGCCCCTGCTGTATCGCCAACGCACGAAGTGGAAGCAGATTTTCGGGGAGTTCCAATGGTTCTATATTAAATAATGGCGGAAGTTCAAAATATGGGTCTGCGCCGGAGGCATAATGAAATTCATCCTGTGAAGTAGTTACCAACCCGCCATAAAACTGCGGTTGTCCTCCAACGCCTTTCATTCCGAAATAATCATTGGAATGCACATCACCAGTAAGTATATCATGCCCCCAGAACCAGATAACATCGTCAAAGAGCGACATTTCAAGGTTCGTCATGTAGAGATAATCGGATAATGGCTGGCAAGACCCGGTAGGAACAATAAACAGGGCAATCAGGAACAAGCAGACAGGAAGGTAACGCATAATGTACTCCATTCAGGCACGTTCACTCTAATACAAGGGAGAGGATCATCAGAGAAGGCGGATTGGCTCCCTGCAACATCTTGCGATGTACGAATTGCAGCTATTCACCGAAAATCTGTTTGAACGGTTGCCGGGTCTACCCTCCCTTTAAGTACTGCGGTGCGCAATACGAATTGATGCAATAATGCTTGCTCAGAGATATAATGTATTGGGTTCGGGTGTCCAAATCAATGAATCAGAACCACTTTCGCCATTTCCCTGTGTTGCCCCACCTCTATGCTCAGGAAATAGATCCCTGCGGGTTCTCGTTCAAAGCGGACCGGGAGTGTGTGTAACCCGGATGGAAGCTGCTGTTGAGCCAACGAGCGGACTTTCCTCCCCAGTACATCATAGATATCTATCTTCACAGGACTTACCTCGAGGAGTTGAAGCTGCACCACCGTTTCGTTGTTACACGGATTCGGCCAGGGACCATGCACTGTGAATGATTGCGGCAGAGATTCTTCGGAATTCTCTTCGGTGTCCAACTGATGATCGCCATAGAGGAACGGATAACAACCGATGTCGGTGCGGGTGCCGTCCTCATCCAGTGCCGAATTCGGATCACCGGCGTCGATTAAAGGACTATCCGGCCGGAGATGGTAATCCGAATAAAAGTCGATAAATCGAGGATTTGCTTCAAAAACTCCCGGTCCAACATCAACATTTCTCATTACATCCGAATTTGTCCTGTAATAGGAACTGTAAGAAATCGTAGTATGATATTCTTGATGACTGCACTTGACCGGTCTGCTATAATAACCAAAGATCGTAGTATTCAGGATTGAAACGGCATCGCGTGTTAAAATTCCAGGAAAAGCATTATTAGCACCTGCATGGACAACTGTTGCATGATCGATTGTCATCGGAGATTCAATAATGAGTCTGCCTATGATCAGTGAATGATGGAAACTGGAGGGATGGCCTTCTGTATTGATCTTGAAATGCCCTTCAAGGTACATATCGTTAATATCAATAGTGGTCTCATTGGAGAAATTCAATATGCTGCTGTCTGACTGGGAGATAATGGAACCATTTTCGAGTTGTCCGTCAAGAAATGTAAATGATCCGTTTGTTTCCAGGATAAAATGAGACCAGATATTCGAAGATTCTGTATCATATTGATAAAAGAACGGTGCAATCGGGCTTTCGGAATCAGATGAATTATCTATAATTACAGCGGGATTTTCTTCCGTTCCCTGTACAACGATCCTCGCATTTCCCTGGAATTCATATCTGCCATTATTGGCAAAAATAAGGTGCGCCCCTGGACCAAGACGAACCGTGTCGCCATAAGCGAATCGTTGCGTATCATCCACCACAATTGTGTCATTTTCCACCTGCAACAGAGATCCCGCATCCGGATTGTTGAACGAGAGCAACGGTACAGGGTTTTCCTCCCATCTTGGGTCATACGTATACCGTTTTGAATACCCGGTTCCGCCACAATTACTTCGGTGAACAAAACCTCTTCTGTGTTGGACAAGGGAACCGTACAGGTAGATATCTCCGCGTTCATCCATTTCACCGGCATGCGGACCTTCAGGATCACACCATCGATATGGATCCCAGGAATCATTCTGATGTTCAAAGGTGAATGATTCGCCAACGGCAAAAACGCCGGATGTAATAACGATATGTTTCCGTTCATGACCTTCGGGACAGGAATCGCCATTACCGCGACCATTCGCGTAGGTGTCGGCAATGACAACATCGCCTTCGCTGGCGATATACAGCATATTGTCATTGTCAATATCTTCAACACCTGAGCTGTCAATGGTCGCACCTTCCACCATGAGATTATCCAGCAACCGCATGTTTCCTGCGGCGCCAATGATGTTTTTTCCCTGGATGGCGTCACCGTATAATTCAAGGTCACCTTCAAAAAACAGGCATAACCAGTTATTGTTCGGGTTGTAGGTTATCGTATCCAGCAAAGTGATAATCGTGCTGTCGTAGGGGATTCCCATCTCCCATAACTCCAGAATCCAGCCATTTTCGGAACCGACAAGTCGTCCCTGTTGTCGATCCTGTGGGTTATTGGGATAATAGTTTCCCTGCTGGATAGACAGATCTCGCAGTGGGAGCAGGTTTTCAGGTAATTCGAGTGGTTCAACACTAAATTGTGGTTCATACTCGAAGTAAGGATCGGCGCCGCATATACAAATAAACTCCGGCTGTGAAGTGGATACAACTCCGCCATAAAAGTGCGGTTGCCCCTCAATACCTTTCATTCCGATATAATCATTGGAATGCACATCGCCTTCAAGGATATCACGTCCCCAAAACCATATGATCTGATTATATATGGTTGTCTCATGATCGGTCATATAAAGGTAATCTGTCAGGGGCTGGCAAAATCCCGAGGGAACCAAAATCGAAAGAAGCAAAATCAAACACAAGGATAAATACCGCATTTTTTTCCCCATGAGATATGTGTTTCAAATTGAGAATTAGTCCGTTATATGGTCGGTTCTCCTGTCCAAATTCTACATACAGCCCTGACATATCCTTATTCTTCCGAAAGATTGAAGGATATGCCGGTATCGTTAATATTTTCTGTGATTCTGCGATGTGCAACAGTATAACGTTCTTGCAAACACTGCTTACTTGTATAATGTACAGGGAGTGAGGACGCAGGTCAACCCATTACAATGCTAACACAGGAGTTTTCCAATAGTTCATTGTTACACAGCAGATAGAAACACGTGCTGCTCATCGTTTACTGCTGTTTTTCTGGTCGCTGCAAATCCGCCAAAATTCTCTCAATACCGCAGGATTAACTTGATAATGAGACAAGGATCATTAAAAGTCTGTAACTGGGATAGTTGTTCGATTGTCTACAAAGAAAGGATCATACTGTAACAATTTCATTCTCGGGTGACCCATGTTTGGCATGTTTATAAAAGCGGCATTCAGAAGCATGTTCCGTGACCGTATTACAGCGCTCATCAATCTTTCAGGAATGGCCATCGCCATTTCCGCATGTGTAGTAACTTTTCTCCAGGTGGATTTTGGCCTCAGCAAAGACATCTTTCACACCAATGCAGATCGTATATACATGCTCGGCAATGTGATCGAACATAATACCAACGCTGTTACCTGGGGCAGCACGCCGGTTCCCCTGGGAAATGCCATACGCACTACCTGCCCTTCGGTCGAAAAAGTCACACGGATTTCGGTGAAGGGTGTCACCCTGATCTCCGGTGAGAATGCTTTCAGCGAACGTGTGCATTTCGTCGAACGTGATTTCCTGGATATGTTCACTTTTCCTCTTGTAACGGGAAGCATGGAGTCATTTTCCGACAACAACACGATATTTTTTACCGAATCCATGGCGCAGAAGTATTTCGGGGATGAGAATCCCGTTGGCCAGCAACTGGAACTTATCACCAGCACATCCAGACATCAGGTAATGACGGTTGGCGGTGTTCTTCGAGACCCACCTCCCAACTCCAGCCTCCAGTTTTCCGCTCTGCTTCCCTACGAGAACCTCGCCCGTTGGGAGCTATTGCCATTAGATGACTGGGAGCACTGGACAACAGCCACCTTCATCCAGATGCGCGAGAATGAAAATCCGGAGCAGCTCCATACCGCCCTGGAACCATTCCTGCAAATGCAACGCGAAGTAAATGGCGACTGGGGTGTTGCACGCCTGCGTTTCCTGAATATCCTGGACATTACCCGAGACAATATCTTCATTCGAAATACTCTCATCTACGCCAATGATCGTGGCTCCATCATCATGCTTTCGGCAATCGCCATGATCCTGACCCTGATTGCCGGATTTAACTACGCCAATAACCGGGTGGTGTCCCTGGCGAAACGGTACCGTGAAATCGGAATTCGTAAGGTGGTGGGCAGTAGCAAATTCATGCTGATTGTCCAGTTTATCGGCGAGAATATGCTGTTTCTCGCTTTTGCACTCGTTGCAGGGATACTGCTTGCACAATACGTGCTGATACCGGTACTTGGTACATTGTTCCAGGGCGAATGGTCTCACCTGGCCCTGCAATTCTCTCCGCGAACCGTTGTGTTCCTTGTTTCCCTCTTACTTGTCACGAGTATTGGTGCTGGCGCCTATCCTGCGTTTGTCGCCAGCCGTTACTCTCCGGCGGATGTGTTCCGGGGCGCCTCAAATCGCTCCGGGCACAATATTTTCCTGAAAAGCATGATCGGCTTGCAATTCTTCCTGACCTTCCTGGCGATTGTTGTACCGATGGTTCTCTACCTCAATGCGCGATACCAGATGAATCTCGACTGGGGATACAACCAGGAAGGTGTCCTGGTCATCCCGGTCAACAATGGAACACAATTCGAGCGCCTTTCCAACCGTCTCGAAAGTTATCCCGGTATCCTTTCCATTGCAGGTTCACGAGACCATCTCGCCCGGTTTGTCAACATCGCTTCAGTAGAGGTGGATGGAATCAGTTTCGAAACACATTCCATGCAAATTGGCCCAGGATACTTGGAAACGCTGGGAATCCGTCTGCAGGATGGACGCACGTTTGGCGAGGAATACACAGCGAGCCAGGCTGAAGAAGTCATTGTGAACCGTGCATTCCTGCGGGAACATGGATGGGAGTACGGTGTCGGAAGAACTTTGAACATAGAGGATGATGTCTATTCCATCATCGGGGTAGTGGAAGATTTTCACGCTCAGGATTTTGAAATCCGTATCGCCCCCATGGTCTTGCGTATCGACGATCTCCAAAACATGCGGTATCTTTCCATACGTCTGCCTCAAGGGGAGTTGACACAACACGCAGAACAGATCAGGGAAATCTTCCGGACAATTTTACCAGAGGTTCCGTATGACGGTTTTTTTCAGGATGAAACATTTGACTGGTTTTTCCGAATGAACAGGGCGGTTCTCAGCGTATTTGTTTTTTCGGGCGGTTCTGCTTTACTGATAGCGATCATGGGATTGTTCGGACTGGTTTCAGCCACTATTCACAACCGGGAAAAAGAAATCGGAATCCGTAAAGTATTAGGAGCGACTGTAACTCAAGTACTGACACTGATCTCAACTCCGACTACACGGGTTATCCTGATTGCATCCCTGCTCGCCATGGCGCCTGCATGGTTCGTGACAAACCTGCTCTTGGAAAATGCCTACGAATATCATATTGAATTGAATGTCACACCGTTCATTGTTGCATTTGTCCTGCTACTTCTCGTATCGGTAGTTACAATGCTTCTGCAATCTTTGAAAGTCGCGCTGTCGAATCCGGTGGATGCGATTCGGAACGAATAGCTATTTTGATTAACAAAGAATCTATTGATCTATCCTTACGGTTTGATTCAAGGTACTTTGGCCCGAGTGCTCGCCACTCGGGTATCTCTATTTTACAGAGTCGATGGAATAACACAAAACCGGGAATTGACTGGATTTGATTATAGGGATACCCGAGTGGCAAGCACTCGGGCCACCCAAATGGCGGGCAGAGACACCCGCTCTTCTCTTGATGGAAGTACTTCCCATAATTTTCCTTTCCGGATTTCCTTTGTGTTGTCCTGTTACCGTTTCCTTTGTAGGTTCCTTCAACCAGCATTTCGCCTGATGAACACAGGAAAACAGGTATGGCCAAACGAAAAATGCGTATCGCAATTGGCGGATTGAGTTGTGAATGCTGTACCTATTCCCCGTTGCTCACCCATGAAACCGATTTTGAAATCCAGCAGGGCGACTCCCTTCTCGAGAACTATCCATTCCTTAGTGAATACCCGGACATTGAACCTGTTCCTATCCTGCGTGCACGAGCTTTACCCGGCGGACCTATTGATCGTGAGTTTTATGACTGCTTTAAAAACGATTTCCTGCAATTGCTCGAAAACAGCCTGCCCCTGGACGGTTTATTTTTACACATGCACGGCGCTGCGTATGTGGATGGAATGATGGATGTGGAGCGTGATTTTTACAGCGCCATTCGTGAAGTTGTTGGCGAGCATTGTAAAATCTCTGCCAGTTATGATCTTCATGGCAACCTGTCCCACATGGATGTTTTCTACCTGGACATCCTCTCCGCGTACCGTACCGCACCTCATGTCGATTGGTATGATACCGTTCAACGGGCCTTCCGGCTTCTTATAAAGGTGCTCAAGAGTGACAAAGAAATTGCCATGTCCTGCTTTCCGGTACCCATCCTTCTGCCCGGGGAACAGACTGGCACTGACTGGGAGCCTGCTTCATCCCTTTATGCACAGATCCCACCTGTAATTAAAAAATATAACCTCCTGGATGCATCGATCCTGATCGGGTATGCCTGGGCAGATGAACAACGTTCCCATGCTACAGTGATCGCTTACGCCAACAATCCGGACAATGCCCGAGACGCCACTCGAGAACTGGCCCAATACTTCTGGGATGTTCGCCATGATTTTACGTTCGGCGTACCGGCATTACCTGTGGAAGAATGTTTACATCGAGCGGAACAGTCGGATGCTCAACCTGTCATCATCAGCGATTCCGGCGACAATCCCACCGCGGGCGGCGCCGGTGATATTCCCTTTGTCCTCGAACGTTTGATCGCAGCGAACTCTAAAAGTGTTCTCTATGCGTCCATCGCTGATCATGAAGCGGTACAAGCATGCGAAAATGCAGGCGTCGGCAATACTCTTATCATAGCACTCGGTGGCAAACTCGATCCTGTGCATGGAAGTCCATTAACCGTAAAGGTGAAGATCCTCTCGCTTCATGAATCAACGCTGAGCGTAGGATTCACGCACGGTCAGCCAAACCGGATCGCTGTCCTCGATGTTTCGGGAATTCATGTGATTGTTACGGAACGACGGACTCCATTCCATTACCTGAAAGATTTTACCGTTCTCGGGATTGATCCACACAAGTACAAAATCATTGTTGTGAAAATCGGCTACCTTGTTCCGGAATTAAAAGATCTCGCCGCAGAATCCCTGCTGGCGTTAAGTCCCGGAGCAGTCAACCAGGACATTCTAAACCTGCCCTATCAACATATCCTTCGCCCCATGTTCCCCATGAACCCGGACACACCCCTGAGACCGCAAGCATGGAGGAATAAGTGAGTACAATTGACTGGGTGATTGTTGCGGTCTTTCTCCTCATGACACTGCTCATGGGCATTTACCATATGCGCAAAGCAACTTCGGGGATTGACGAATATTTTGTGTCCGGCCGGAAAGCGACCTGGTGGGTGCTTGGAACCAGTATGGTCGCAACATCGTTTGCTGCTGATACGCCGTTGGCGGTAAGCGGTTTTGTGATCAAAAGCGGGATCTCCTGGAACTGGGTGTGGTGGTCGGCTGCAATGTCCGGCTTACTGGTTGTTTTTTTCTTCACACGCCTGTGGCGCAGGAGCATGGTCACTACTGATGTGGAAATCATAGAAATGCGCTACAGCGGAAAACCGGCCAGCTTTCTTCGCGGGTACCTTTCCATCCATTCGGGAGTCTTGAGTAACTGCATCGTAATCGGATGGGTGAACCTCGCGATGGTGAAAGTCCTCTCCAACACCATCGGGATTGATGAAACCCTCGCCCTTTATTTCTGTTTCGGGTTCGGGTTGGTGTATACGATCATGGCAGGTCTCAAAGGTGTGATGGCGACAGATGTAGTCCAGTTCATCATTTCCATGGCGGCAAGTATTTACCTGGCGATTGTCGCTGTGCAAAATGTCGGTGGACTAGGAGAACTCAAGGTCAGGCTCGCAGAAACCTATACACCGGAGCGAGCGGCGGAAATTACATCATTTTTCCCAAGTGCTGGCAGTGAACTCTTTCTTCCCGTTCTCACATTCATCTTTTTCCAATGGTGGTCGGCATCCAATGTGGGCGGAGGCGGGTATCTGGTACAACGGATGCTCAGCGCCAAAAATGAAAAACATGCCTTCATGGGCGCCCTGTGGTACAACATCGCCCAGTATTGCCTGCGTTCATGGCCATGGATCCTCGCCGGTTTGTGCGCTGCTGTCCTTTATCCGGCGCTGGAAGATCCGGAGATCGGATATATCCTGCTGATGAAGGACCTCCTGCCCAAAGGTCTGTTGGGACTTGCCATCGCATCGTTTTTCGCCGCTTACATGTCCACCATCGACACGCACCTCAACTGGGGGGCTTCCTACCTGGTGAATGACATCTACAAACGGTTTATCAAAAAGGAGGCTTCCCAACGTCATTATATCGTTGCGTCCATGGGCTTTGTCATTCTTCTCGCCATTGTTGGAATGCTGATTACCACCATCATGCAGTCGATCCGGGAAGGGTGGTATGTGATTACGGCGATCAGCGGGGGGGTATCGATCATCTATATCCTTCGCTGGTACTGGTGGCGGATCAATGCCTGGTCCGAAATATCCGCCATGGCGACAGCTCTGGCGGGAACAGTAGTATTCCGGTACTATTTTGGTATCCCCTATCCTCAGGTCTTGTATTACATCGTACCGATTACCGTGGCCGTTTCGCTGATCGTGACATTCCTGACTCGTCCTGTCGATGAAGAAACGCTTATCCGGTTCTTTCAGAAAGTCAAACCGGGTGGCGCACTGTGGAAACCTGTTACCAGCAAGATTCCCGGGTATAAACCGGAACAGAAATCAAAGGGGGCATTACGAGCCTACCTTCTTGCTGTCATTGCAGTATACAGCGGACTCTTCGGTGTGGGGAAACTTTTACTCGGACCCGCCTGGATCGGTGGTATCCTTTTAGTGGTATGCATCGCAAGTTCCATCGCAATCTGGAAACTTGTCGGCAGGTTCGACTGGGAATAGTGAGGATGTTTCTTTTTTACAGCAATATTTCAATTTCCCGGTACAACAACCTTCATCTTGCGGTCACTGAGTTCAATAGTCACCGGCATATCGGAGATGTATTCCCCTTCTGCGAAGAGTTTCAGGTTCCGGGAGGATTCGATCATTACCTTTTTTGCCTGGAGACAATGAACTTCCGGTTCCTTGATATGTTTCCCCTGGTAAATCTTGAGGAAGAGCTGGATCAACCGTAGCTTGGTCATTCCATCAGCATAGACTACATCCAGTACTCCATCCTTGTTATCGGCATGAGGCGCAATTTTCATCCCGCCACCAAAATGCATGGAATTGGCTACGGCAACCAGCGTGTACTTGCCTTTTAAAACAGTGTCATCGTCTATGGTTACCGTAAAATCCAACGGTTGAAAACCAGCCAGGACCTGGAACACTGTCCAGAAATAGCAGATTGTTCCGCCGAGTTTGCAGTTGCCATCCCGTACACGTTCGGCGACCAGCGAATCGAACCCAACACCGGCGATGGACAAACAGGCATGACCATTTACAACCGGCAGATCAATGGTTTCGATGATGGGATTCCTCAGTCCCTCGCAGACCGTTTTCAGGTCGAGCGAATATCCCATGTTCCTCGGGAAGTCATTCCCCCGTCCACCGGGCAAGTGCCCAACGGCGATATCCTGATTCATGACGGCTGTGGCGACATCATGGATGGTTCCGTCACCACCCATCGCAAGAACAGCGTCGTAACCGTTCGCACTCGCTTCCTTCGCAGCCTGCATCAGTTCCTGCCTGGATTTTGCGACCTGGAGCGTGAATTCGTGATGATTTTGTGGCAGCCATTGTTTCACTTTTGGCAGCATTTTGCGAGTACGTCCCCGTCCTGCGACAGGATTGGCAAGTATAAGAAAACGCAAGAGAATCACCCCGGCAAAGTGGAAAGATTTACCAGTGTAATTGTCTTGCGTTCTAAATGCAAGCAGAAACAACTATATCATAAAAACTATACGGTCAAGTGTCACTCCACCGGGAACAGGTAATGGCTGATCACCTGCAGGCACGGTTCCAACGGTTCCACTCGATTCGGATTATGTGCGGTATCCAGGAAAACATGGATCGCATCCGGGAATGAGCTTGCAAGTAGATTACTGTTCCTCGGCTCATTCTCAAAACAGGCGATGACTGTGCCATACCCACTTATCTGCTCCACCGCATCACGTTTGTAATCAATATCCCGAATTTCCGGTTGCGGTTTTGTTATGAGATACACCGTTGAATCATTGGGTACAGGGAATCCATGATCTTCGAGATCCTGCAGGGAGCCTGCCCTCATTTTGGGAGTATCGCGCCCGGTCAAGTAGACTGTCGTAACACCCAAATCCGCAACACGGTTGACAAACTCAACCGCTCCAAGAACTGGATCGTCCAGCAGCACATACTCGTCCGTGAAAAACCGTTCCCACCAGTATTCAAAGATTGAGTTTTCCACTTCTTCGTTGTGAATACCTGCATCCTGCAATGTCTTGCGTACACTGTATTGCACAATAGAGGTGTTCATGCTGTCGAGGATCGCTCGTTCCTGTTCCGATAATTGTTCGGCAATCTCACGTGCGCCGTCCTGGATAAGGATGAGGGTTCTTGGACGATTGTCGAACAGGGTGGCATCCAGGTCGTATACCACAACCGGAGTTTCTCCCTGTTCCCGGACTGCTGCCACCTGCTGCCGGATCTGCTCAAAAATGTCGCCTGCGTGGGTACGGGTGTTTTCCTCGGTGATCGCCGGTGACGGAGTTCCTGGAAATGGAACGTAATTATCCGGGATTGCGAACTGTGTTGCTCTTTCCTGTTGACTACAACCGTATATCAAGCTCGCTACGAGTAAAACGAGCAATACAATCGGCAGTTTTTTCATCCTGTCTCCCGTGAATATGCAATAAAGAGAACCAGCGTAACTCAAGGGCTGCTCATCATTTCTGGTCTACTATAGCTGCTCTGTCTGAAAATAATACTCTATCCCTGGTACTTGTATTGCTTGAATCCCACCCTGAAGAACAGGGAATACAACACGGGAACAACTACCAGCGTCAAAACAGTCGAGAATGCAAGACCGAACATGATCGCAATCGACAGCGATTCCCACATGGGACCGCCGCCAAAATACAACGGAAGCAATCCACCGATGGTCGTTGCCGTCGTTAATAATATGGGACGCATCCGCATATGGGCCGCATTCACAATCGCCTGTTGCGGTGCAAAGCCATGCTCCTCCTGTTCGATACGGATACGGTCAAGAAGTACAATTGCATTGTTAATTACAATACCCACGAGGGAGATAATCCCAAGGAAGGTCATGAATCCTAGTTCACCACGCAACAGGAACAATCCGATAAAAACCCCGATCAACGCGAGCGGAATGGTGATACAGATAATCAATGGTCTCCTGATACTGTTAAACTGACTAACGAGCAACAGGATAATAATTCCCAATGCGATAGGCATTTTCACCATGATGGCTGCTTGCGATTGCTGGGATGATTCCAGTTCACCGCCATACTCATGGAAATATCCTACCGGCCATGTCTGGCTTTCTTCATCCAGGATCGGCATGAGCTGTTCGTAAATCTGCATCGCGGTTACATCGCGAGCGTTGTAACATCCGACGGTTACTGTTTTCAAACGGTCCCGACGAAGGATTTTACTCGGTTCCCATTCTACTCGAAGGTCGGCCACCTGGTTGAGCGGGACAGTAGCACCTGTCGCCTGAGCAAACACATCCAGGGTTTCCAGTCGTCCCAAATCGAGACGATCCGCTTCTTCCGCTCGCATCATCACCGGAATAACATCCTCATCTTCACGGAATTCAGTAATCTCGATTCCGGAAAGGATGGTCTGAAGACTGATTGCGATATCCATATTACTCACACCGGCCCGCCTGGCGAGCGGTTGATCAATATCGACAACAAGTTTTTTCGTCCACCGTCCCCAGTTATCCTGGATATTCCGAGTTCCCGGGATTTCCGCCATCATCTCCTTGACCCGATCCGCCAAGGTAAACAACTGATCGAGATCATCTCCCGAAATACGGACTTGTACCGGAGTACTCACCGGAGGACCATAATCGAGGGGCATGATAATCGCATCAAGATCCGGATAACGTTCCCACAAGAAAGATTCGATTCGTGGCAACGCCAGGTCAGCATCCGCACGTGATGTATAATTCATCATCAGGTAAGCATGCTCTTCCTTTTCCGGTTCAGTTGTTGCGCTCAAGGTATACCGTGGTGGCCCCGTACCAATAAATGCCGCCCAATTTATCAAACCAGCTTCGCGCTCACTATTCACCTGGAGGCTGTCATGGAGGAAAACTTCCAGATCTTCCACCATCGCCTCGGTCCGTTCAATCGGCGATCCCACCGGGAAATTCAACTGGGCGCGCAGGAAAGGCTTTGTCGTTGCCGGAAAAAAGATATTCGGGATGAAATTCCCCAACTGCATAACCGCCATGAAGATAAGGAAAACAATTCCTAATGTAATCCAACGGCGTTTCAGCCCGAACAACAGTAGTGCGCGATACACTTTGTAAAACGCTGTGTTAAAATCTTGTTTTTCCTGGATTTTTTTGATTTTCACAAACATTACACAGAACAACGGAACCATAGTCAGCGATAAAACCCAGGAACACATCAGGGCGATGGTAACAACCTTGAACAAGTCAATACAATATTCTCCGGTGGCATTTTCCGCTAATGCGATAGGCAGAAATGCCGCTGCGGTGGTGAGGGATGATGTCAGCAACGGAACCCGTAATTCTTTCGCCGACTCAACGGCTGCATCTATCGCATTTTGCCCGGAACGCATCAGTACAAGAATTGATTCGGACATCACGATAGCGTTATCAACCAGCATTCCCAGAGCGATAATTAACGCCGCCAGGGAAATGGTGTTCATCGTAATGTCGAACATACCCATCATTACAAAGGTCAGCAGGATTGTCATGGGGATCAGCGTCGCCACAACCAATCCTGTCCTGATCCCAAGGAAAATGAGCATGACAATCATTACAATGGCGACCGCCTGGAGAAGATTAACCACAAAATTATCGACTGACTCTTCCACAATCCGCGGTTGGAAATAGGCATAATCGAATTCGATCCCAATGGGATAGACGTTCTGTAGCCCACTAATCACCTGCTGAATCTCATGACCCATGGTGACAATATTGCCATTCTCACGCATGGAGATCGCAATTCCGAGTGCAGGAATTCCCGATGCATGCAGGATGGCATTCGGCGGATCGACATATCCCCTGCGAATATCGGCTATGTCTTCGAGGTAAAAAACATCGCTTCTGCCGGGAAGCGCGATCACTGTTTTTCGGACATCTTCAAGAGTTTCAAAATTACCGGAAGGTTCCAGGGCAATTCGTTCTACCCCGGTACTGATGTTGCCTCCCGGGAAAATGATGTTACGCGTAGCCAGGATCTGCTGTAATATTTGAGGAGAAAGTCCCAACTGGGCCAGGCGAGTATTGTCATATTCAATGAATATCTGCTCTTCCTGTTCCCCCCAAATCTCTACCTTGGCAACATCATCTACACGTAACAACTCATCACGTACCTGGTCAGCAACTTCCTTGAGTTCTGCGTAGTTGTATCCCTCGCCGGTTAAAGTGATCACCGTACCGAACACATCGCCAAATTCGTCGTTTACGATTGGTCCGATGACATCTTCGGGTAAATCCGCTCGCGTGGTCTCTACTTTCCTGCGCAGATTATCCCAAATCCTGCGCATGTCAAAGTATTGTTCCTGGATCTCCACGTAAACAATGGAGATCCCTGTTTGAGACTCACTCGTAACATATCGTAGTTCCGGAATTTGTTGGACCACCGACTCAATGGGATCGGTGATAAGATTCTCCACCCGTTCCGGACTTGCACCCGGAAGAATAGTGATTACCGTGGCAATCCTGATAATGAATCCTGGGTCTTCCGATTGGGGAAGGTTCTGATAAGCCTTGATTCCGGCAAATAACAGGATGATCAGTACTACAAACGTGATCCTGTTTTTCTCTATGGACATTTTTGTGATGGACATTTCTGATTCCTCCGTTATTGCAACCGGACTCGTTGTCCATCCACGATACGGCTCACGCCCGCCGTCACCACCAGCTCACCCTCTTCGAGACCGCCAAGGATTTCCATTCCTTCTGCGGTGATTTCACCCACTCGAACTTCACGTCTCCGGGTGATGCTGATTCCTTCTTCCGACGGTTCGAGAACAAACACAAACCGTCCATTTCGATCTTCACCCACCGCTACCGGGGGAACAATCAAACGTTCTTCTGTTCCGGCAGTTTCAAAACGGAACGAGACCTCCGCCGCCATGCCGGGGCGCAAGTCCGCGACATCACGATTCAACTGCACAATGACCGGAAATGCTGTAGCGAAACTGGTCGCTGAGACACCCACTTCAGTTACTGTCGCAGAAAATTCCTGTCCAGGGATTGCACCAAAGGTAACCGTTGCACGACTTCCATTCCGGATCTGGGAAATCAAACGTTCCGGCACAGAAACCCGAACCTCCGGACGTTGCCCGGCTGTGAGGGTTACGATGGGAGTACCAGCAGCTATATTTTCATTTCGTTCTGCATGCACAATCGAGATATTGCCATCCTGCGGGGCGTTCAAACTGGTATAATTCACCTGCAGCCGTGCCATCTCCAGCCGTTGCTGAATCGCCTGCACCATTGCGCTCGCCGATTCGAATGCCGCCCGTGCATTGTCCAGATCCTGGCGGGAAGCATTGCGGTTTACATACAGCCCCTGCACACGTTCGTAGGTAGCTCTCGCACTACGTTCCTGCGCCTGCGCCTGCTCAAAGGATGCTTCCGCTTCCTGCACCTGGAGACAGTAATCGCTGTCATCCAGTTTTGCGAGAAGTTGCCCACGCCGGACTGCATCACCCACTTGCACATTTACAGATTGTACAGTACCTGCCACCCGAAAACTCAGGTTTGATTCAATGCCGGCCTGTGTCGTACCGGAAAATGTCCGTACACGACTTCCGCCGGTGACATACACCTGTGCGTAACGTACAGGACGAATCACTTCCTCCTGCTCCATTTCTTCCTGGCTGCAGGACAGGAAACACAACGATCCTGCGAGCAGAACCAGTACTAAAACCATTCGTAACCAACTCATTGTTCCCCCCTGAAGAGTCAGAATCTTTCAAAATCATGATGAAATATTAAATACATGATCACATCAGCCTGTTGTTCAATACCTGTGACTGTAAATCTATCTGAGTCGTATCTGTGCATTTTGTCACAAGGTATTAATCCAATACTTGCCGACTAACCACTAAAAACGGAGTGTTTCAACCGCATTGCGCAAGATAGAAAAAGAATAATAGTAAATACCAGTCGTTATGTAAAAATCAGAAAATGGTATTGCATTCAGTAAACTAAATAAATCTCAGATGTTAGGCATAAGATTCAGACTCTACTTTGTATCTGATTTAATTTGCATCGTCACAACGTTTTCGATTACATCTATTTATGGTTATTTTTTTTAATCGCGTAATTCATATGTTGTTAGTACTGAAACGTAACAGCAATACGCACCAGATTGCGAGGTTTGCCATGAGATCCGATATTACAACCTTTTGCCTCATTTGTGTCCTTTTATTTGTCTCCGTATCCAGTGCCCAATTCACCCAGTGGGAACCTGAAAATGGAGTCCCTATCCGGCAGGGAAACCATATCAACTGGTACAGCAACTGTATGGCAACCAACGATCAGGGGCAGACATGCATAGTCTGGATCAGTGCCGAACAGGGGCCATTCCTTGTATATGCCATGTTGATGGATGTCGATGGCGAACCCTTATGGGACGCACCCGTTGCGGCTAATATCACAGATAATCATTGCCGCTATCCTGACGTGATCCCCGACGGAAACAGGAATTGGTATATCGGATGGGGCGAAATGACAGCATATGTGTATGATCCTTTTGTTGGTTCCTCACAAGAATTTGTGCATAGTTTGAGGTAATTGTAGCCCTCCCATGCAGTGCATGAGGACCGTTTCGAACGTTCCTGGTGTACGGAATCCTCTACTTCTTCGACTGATGGCTTTCGCTGTGTTGTTTAACGCCTCCGCAACACCGTTACTGATTTTCGTATCGAACCACGCCAGAATACCATCCATATGGTTTTTCACCAGCTTCACGAACTGTTTCATCGGTTTCAGTCTGCTGTAGCCCACCTTTCGGAACCAGGTTTTCAGAAAGCGTTGCGCTTGTACAGCGTTTTCACAGTTCCACAACAACCGGAACTCTTCTTATCAGTATGCCACGCTTTCGTAATATCCAGGTTGAACCGCGTCAAGAAGGATAATGTCCATTGCTGTTTATCCGTCAGGTTCTCCGGGTTTTTCAAGAACAGGTAACGTTCCCCTTTCAGCAGTGTGATTCCCTGTTTCCGGTGGACGGCAGCTTCTTGTCTCCGTACTTCATCAACCGCTTTGTGCAGGTGACGAATCAAGTGGAACTTGTCGAAGACCAGCAACGCATCTGGCAACCGTTCCGCGATCACCTTCGTGTAGGGATCCCACATATCACAACACACAGCGGTCACCTGTTTCAGATAATCCTCACCGTACTCGTCAAAGAAGCGTTGCAGGGTAGCCTGCGTCCGCCCTTCACCGCTCCACAACAGAACTTTCCGGTCCAGATCGTACACCTGCGTCTGGTAGGTGTGCCCTTTCCTTCGGCTGATCTCGTCGATCCCGATATGAAGCACATGGCCCTTGTCACGATGCTCCAGACCATAGTCCACCGCCGCTTTCATCGCTGCATACACCGTGTTCCAATGGACACCAAACAAACGCGCTACGACATCCACCGCCAGCAAACGGGTCCATGTCGCAAGCAGTATGATCAAGGGAACGGTCAACGGACTCTTGCCGCGGCTCCAGGGAATCGCTTCAACCACCGTACCGCACACCGGGCACTGGACACGGCAGGGACGGTAGGAAAGCGTCACCGCAATCCCCCACAAGGAAACATGCTTCCATTGCCGTAACGGTAAACGATCACGGACCGTACAACGTTCCCCACAACCGCTGCAAGGCAACCGGCGACGTCGAATGCGATCCAGCTCTACATGCATAGAACCGGCAGATTCTTTTACACAAACAACGCGATGATCCTTGACTACAAGTGTCTTTCGTACCAACTTCTCGAGGTGCATGGTGAACCTCCGAACCTTGTTTGAGCTTTCTAACCCAAACTTGGGGAGATAAACCATGCACTTTCAACTTATTACATCACATTTTCTGAAATTCCACTGCACAAATTCTTGGGAGCTGCCCTTTTGTTTATAGTCTGTATCTCCAGAAAATCAACTCTGACGGTGAACCATTATGGGACGAAGAGGAAGGATTACTCATATGTGAAGAATTATATGATCGGAGTAGAGTGAACCTGATTTTCGACGGCAGTGATGGAGTAATTGCTTATTGGGCGGATTGCAGAAATGGAAGTTCCGACATCTATGCTCAACGAATCTCTTCCGATGGAACCTGCCTCTGGAACATCAACGGGATTATGGCTGCTGGCGGTATTGGCGACCAGGGACACATTGAAGGTGGTGGATTCTACGCTGCTTCTGACTATGAAGACGGTTTCATTCTCGCCTGGGTAGATAATCGCGATGCAGCAAACCGGAATCTTTACTGCCAGCGGATTTCCGGAAATGGTCAACTACTCTGGACGGGTGATCCGCAAGGGCAACCGCTCTGTGTAACCGAGCAAGAACAAAACACACCTATGATTGTTCCTGATGGTTCCGGAGGCGCCTTTATCGTCTGGAAAGATCGACGGAATGAACCTGATTATTATACCGATTTGTATTGCCAACGGCTGGACGCTGATGGTAATTGTTTTTTTACCGAGAATGGCATACCCCTTTATACAGAAGGCTTTTTTGTTCAGTCGCATCAGATCGCAATCGCCGGAACGGGCGAGTTTTATGTTGTCTGGAAAGATCAAAATGAATTGTATGAATACAGGATCCATGTGCAAAAATGTTCTGGTACAGATTCCCTTTTGTATCATTGGGGTGAATCAAGTGGAGGAATCGCCTTAACAGAACCGTCCCTGGATCTGGAAAATATCCGCATAGATTCCCATGCCAATGGCGGGCTGGTGGTGAATTGGAACATGGACCATCAACCCCCGGAAAATGATATCATTTACACCCAATGGATAAATGAAGATGGGAATCCAGTGTGGAATGACGGGAATCCTGTTGAAATTTGTAATGATATCAGTTACCGGCGAAACCATGCTGTTGCAGGTTTGACGAATGGAAACACATTTGTCGCATGGCTGGATTTCCGCAGTGGCAGCCCGTCCCTGTACCGGCAGATGATTACCCCGGATGGTGATGTTACGCTTGAGGATAACGGTGAATTACTCATGGAGGGTATTGACTACAACGCACGAAGACCGCAGCTCATCCGATCCGGCCCGGATTATATCATTGGCTGGATCGATGGCCGTTGCATGTTTTCTTCAATCCCCTTCCTGCAAAAGATTGATAATAACGGGCAGGTATTATGGGAAACTGGTGGAATTTCCGCCACACCGAGTATACCCTTCGGTGAAGAGGATACACTGTATTATCATACTGATTCGCTTTCCATTGCCCCCGACAGCGCAGGAGGAGTGTACTGCGCCTGGGCCAATACCTGGGATTCGAACTATCCTGCAGTTTACATGCAACGTCTTTCCCAGGATGGTGTGCCCTTATGGAATGAACGGGGAATGACAATTACCTCTGATCCGGGAATCGAGCAGAATAATCCCATCGCCATCACCGCACCCAACGGCGATCTTATTGTTGTGTACCAGCAATTAATGGAAAACTATACATTCAATTTATACGCACAACGTTTTTCGCCCACAGGGACACGACTGTGGGGTGAGGAAGGCCTGCAGATGACATTTAGTGAACAGGATGACATTATTCACGATGTGCATTCCGATCCGGAAAATGGAATACTGGTTTGTTATCATCTCAATTACCAGGCAGACTCGGAACACATTTATTGTATCGGAATCGATTGGGATGGTGAACTGTTGTGGGAAGAACCACTTCTCATCTGCAACGAAGAAGCCTATCGTCATGATACCAGGATTGTACCTGTAGATAATGGTGTTGTTCTTGCCTGGGATGATCGTCGACGTGGAGAAGAGATTGTCGATCTATACGGGCAGTACATCACCTGGACAGGCAATACTCAATGGGAAACAAATGGTTTATTGTTGCAGAACATAGAAACAACGTATAATCACATCTTTTTCGCGGAATCTGTGAACAGCAATGCCACTGATTTCTGGGTAGGCTGGTCGAATAACGACGATCAGTATCTAATACGTACTTTCGTGCAGAAATATTCCCTGAGTGGAACCCCGCAGTTGCAACCTGCTGAAGGAGTGCAGGTTTTCGAAAGTGACGAAAACAGGGGACTGCTGAACCTGCATGTCCCGCCATCGAATTGCCCCTATGTAATTGCTGCCACAGAACACCCGGAGCAGGATATTGTCTATATGCATTTATCTCCCGATGGGTCCCGTATTCATGAGGATTTTCCAATGGATGGCGCTGTTCTTTGCAATGCCTACCATCGTCAGAATGGAGTGGTAACGATTAATGACGGTGACAACGGTGTCGTTGCCGTGTGGGAAGATTATCGAAGCTCTATTTATGACTATATCACCAATATCTATGCCCAACGTATCAATGACGGCATGGGATGGGTGAATCCTGATGCAAGGCGCGATATTCCCAAAGGATTCGAGATTGTGTCTTTGTACCCCAATCCCTTTAACACCACAACCCGGGCTGTCATTTCCATACCGTCAGCAACATTGTTAAACGTGTCTGTGTATGACCTGTTGGGGCGGGAAGTTGCGGTTCTTCATGACGGACCTGCATCTCCGGGATATCTGCCTCTGCACTGGCATGCGAATGGAGCGTCCGGGACATATTTTCTGCGGATATCAGGAAATGGACAGGAAAGTGTGCAACGGATGTTTCTTGTGAGGTAAAAAATATGTCATTCCAGACTTGATCTGGAACCGTAGCGAAGCTCGGCGTCGTAGTTTACGCCAATCCAGAAAATGTAAATGCCCCGTCAGGTCATCAACGGTAGTTTCGTGGATGTTCTAACGGGGTATTAGTATGCGATGCGATCTAAATCCGCGTTTGCATGCAAACACGGCCACCCGTCAAGAACAACACTACATTCGGAGGGGAGGGCGGGCGTCCCTGCCCGCCAATGGCGCGTTAGCGACATTCAAAACAATATCGAAGCACCTTGAAGCGGTTCTTCGAAACCGCTACGGCGGGCAGGGACGCCCGCCCTCCCCTTTAAAATCTCTACAATTGCGACAGAAATTCCATAGCTGAACTAACGGGATAACCGGAATATTCTATTTCACTAGCATAATCCTCTGCACCTGTGACTGATTACCAGCATTGAGCCGCAGGAAGTAGGTTCCACTGGACAAACCATGTCCGTCAAAGTGAACACGATGAGTTCCTGTTTGCAGCGCTTCGTTCACGAGCGTACTCACTTGCCTGCCGAGGATATCATACAACCGGATGGTATACGGTGCAGGTGAGTTGCATTCGAACAGGATCATAGTTGAACTGTTGAATGGATTCGGGTAAACGCCGGTGATCTCAAACGAAGTGGGCATTCCGGTAGATCTACTCCCCGTATCATCCACCACCAATGGATTGTTCACCCGGTAGGACATCATGTACTGGTCGGTCAGAATTAGGAACTGGTCATTGCCAAGCATGGCGACATCTGTGAATCCATTACCGTCTGTGTACTCCATGGTCACCGAGCCGATCATAACCGGATTTTCACGATCTTCAATTGACCATACTTGGGCGTGGCTTTCATCTTCGTAGTACGGTGTATTGCTGTATGCGATCAGGTAGTCGCCATAGATTTTCACACGTGGACTGTGAAGATCAGTCTCAACATTTTGTATCCAGACAGGATTGTGTATATCCCGTATATCATAAACAGAGATGCTGCCTTGATAATCGTGCGGTGGATCGGTCCCGGGATCAATGGACGTGCCGAATTCGTAGCAGTACCCGTACTCAGCAACGATGTCACTCGTCCAGTAGGGAACAGAAGGATAGGTGAACAATTCAATCCGTTCTTCCTCTGGATCAGTAAGATTGTAAAAAGCGGCAATATACTCAGTATTTGCCTGATCAAAATGAAACATGAGTGCGTAATTACCGACTACATCATAAGCCTGCTGGACACCTACCCTGTCAGGTAACTGCACAATTGTTCGGTTCTCATGGATACGAAACAATTGCACATATGCCCTGTATCGAAGATCAAGATCCATATAGTTTACAAGTAACCATCCATTTTCTTGAACAATCAGATCATGTACCAGGCATTCTGCCGGAAAATCCAACTCAAAAATGTCAAGGAGTTGCGGAATCTCATTGTCATCCAGTTCATACAGATAGATCGAAGTCTCACTTACACCTGCCAGATAGCTACCGGCACTCTGCATATCCAGCAGATCTTCCTCAATTTCTATTTCGGAATGGATCACCGGTGCAGAAACATCCTGGTATTCAAGAGCATAAAAGCCGTCGTTCCGGTGCGATGCAAAACTATAGGTTTGACCATTGGTAATTGAGATGATACCCGGAGTGCTGTTGTACATCTCCGACACCATCGGATAATCGTTTTCAGGATCGGATTCAAAGGAAAACAGTCCCTGCTCACCGTCATCATTGTACCCGCCACTGACAATTACATCATCGGCGACAGTGAAAAAATCAAACTGGTTATCCCGATCATCAATCGTACCGAGAATTTCCGGATTTCTGCGACTCGCCACAGACACCTGGATAATCTGCAGATCATCGCCTGTAGTCGCGGTGAGGTACAGGTTGGAGCCATCCATGTCCATTTCAAATGAATCACACTCTATCGGCAGTTCAGCCGCAAGTTCCGGGTTTTCGATGTTGGCCAGGTACCATACACGAAGCGCCGGTTCACCCTCTTCGGTGACAGATGCAGCAAACAAGTAATCACCGATCTTTTCCAGGTCGTAGGCCGGGGAGTTAATGATAATCCGGGTGTCATCCTCCAGGGGGAAACCGCGATAGATCCAAAGCTCATCCGTTACAGGGATAAATGATGTAGTATCATCGACAAGTACTGTATGACATACCATAATACCATATTCAGCCAAAACTCCCGCGGGATAATGCGGAGATTCCGGGTTGTAGATCCCAAGTGTGGATATCCGTCTGCTCTCTTCGTCGTAGCCGTGAGCTTCGATAATAAAATGATCACCGGAGAAATAGACATCATCAAAGGAATAGGCGCCGTAATCCTCCTGAACGGTCAAGGACATATCGTCATGGTAATTCGCGAGAAACAGTTCATGGCTACCCTCTATGAGTATGTACCGTCCATGCACATCCCACAAATAACCATTATTCCTCACAACACCAAGCTGTTCCGGAGCTGAAGGAGTAGAATAGTCAAGGAACACAAAACCGGCATCCTCAATGTCAGCAACCGCGATATGTTCCGATCTTACAAGATTGGTGATTTCTCCCCAATGCTCGAACATCGTTTCTTCAAACGTAAGATTCCATGTTTCCTGGGCGTTTGAGGTAGAAGAAATAGCAAGA
Organism: bacterium; assembly: GCA_963674515.2. Taxonomy (GTDB): domain Bacteria; phylum Electryoneota; class Electryoneia; order Electryoneales; family Electryoneaceae. The sequence goes on along the minus strand of CAXXQY010000007.1, from coordinate 191,523 downwards.
ATCGTAGACAAGACAAAAAGTATCACGATTCTATTCCATTGACAGGATGTAGAAGACCTTTTCATTTACGCACTCCTTTGTAACCGGAGTTTGACAAGATTTTGCCATTTTAGTCATTCCTAATTTTGCTTAGGTGTTGATTATTAGATAGATAGGATTGCGAAAGTGGGGAAATGTCACCGAAAACGTGGTGACAACTATTTTCCTTTAGCTCTTGACAGTGTCATCGCTTATGTCTTATTGTTAACTATCGTATAGGATGTTGGCAACAGAACGGATGGTGGTGACATTCATGTTTACACGTATTGTCAAAGTCAAAAAGGGTGACAAGATCCGTCGTTACCTGCGCCTGGTGGAAAATTACCGGATCGATGGAAAAACCAGGCAACGGGTAGTCGCCAACTTTGGCAATGTCGATACCCTCGATGTCGCAAAAATTGATTCCGCTATCGCTTCCCTGTTGCGATATTCTTCAGGACAATTCCTTGATGCTCGTTCGTTGAAAACAAAAACCGTACAGCATTTTGGCGAGTTGCTGGCCGGTGAAAGTATTTGGCAGGAACTCGGGTTGGACAGAATTCTGTCGCGGTATCTCACCGGTGAACGTCTGTCCGGAAATGCTGTTCTGCTGGTCAAGACGCTTATACTTTCCCGCTTGGTGGAACCGACCAGCAAACTCGCTTTAGCGGATCATTATCCGTCTCTGGCGCTGCCTGAACTGGATGGCAAATCCTTCCAGCCACATCACTTCTACCGTGCCATGGACGAGCTGATCGGCAGTAAAGAAACCATCGAGATCGCCCTGCATGAACGTGAAAAAGACCTGTTCAATCTGAACCTGAACCTCGTCTTTTATGACATCACTTCCAGCTATTTCGAAGGCGATGGCTGTCCGTTGGCTACACATGGCTATTCACGTGACCACCGCCGTGACCGTAAACAGATTGTGATCGGTCTGCTGGTTACCGATGAGGGGATGCCCATCGCCCACCAGGTCTACTCGGGCAACACCGCCGATTCGACTACGTTGACCGATCAGGTTGAAAGACTGACCAAAAACTTCGGGATCAAACAATGCGTGCTGGTGGTGGATCGTGGCATGGTTACCGAAGACAACCTGACGTCGCTGGTCAACGATGGTTACCAGTACATTGTGGCCTTGCGGAAACGGAAGAAATCGCTGTTTGAACCGTTGCTGGAAGCAAACCGGGGGCATCTGATTCCTGTGGAAGGGCAAGGGACGCTGACCGGTTTTGAAACCACGGTGGAAGAGTTTGGCAATGATCGTGTGTTGTTCTTCTTCAACCCGGAAAAGGCAGAAATCGAAGACAGGCACAGAAACAAACGGCTGGACAAAGCAATGGTGGAGTTGGAACGTATCCAACAATTGTACACGGATGGGAAACGAAAAGACAGCGAGAAACTGCTGCAACAGGCGGCGCGTTACCTTCAGCGACAGGGACTGGTTCGCTTTTTCACCCTGCGGACGGACAAGGCAACCGGGATTGCTTTTACGCTGAAACAGGAGATCGTTGCTTTTGAGACGAAGCTGGACGGGTTTTTTGTCCTGCGCACCAACCGTACCGATCTCTCCCTTCCGGAGGTAGTGGCGGCGTACAAGACGCTGGCTCGTGTTGAAAGCGCTTTCAAAGAGTTGAAGAACTTCATTGATCTTCGTCCGATGTTCCATTGGACGCAACCGCGTGTGGAAGCGCATGTATTTATCTGCGTTCTGGCGTACCTGATCGAAATCTGCATCGAACTGAAAGTGAAGCGGGCACATCTCACAATGACCGCTCGCAAAGCGCTGGATCTGCTCAGCGAAATCAAACTTGTGAAGCAAACCATAGGGGAAACCGAGATCTCCACCTACAGCCAACCCTCATCGGAAACACGTAACATCATCCATGCCTTGAACCTCATTCTCCCCAAAGAAAAGCTGTTCGCTAAATAGCTACATATCTATAGTCATAACAATATGTTACACCACCTTGTGGTGACAACTATGTTTTGTATCCACTTGTATTACAATATCTTGCAAAGTCCTTTGTCAAACTCCGGTTGTAAAACCATCAATGATAGCAATTCTGCAGTTGAGTAAGTTTGGCGCATCTGTCTGTTTTCACATCTGTAAAGTGTTGTGCATCATATTCCATGTTCTGTGTATTGCATTCATCCTGGTAATGCAACAGAAATGACATGTCGGTAAGAGTGACCGTGATCTTCGGCGATTATCCGGTTCCTTGTGGTTGCATGCGGCAACAACAATGCCAACAGGAGAGCACTCTTTGATTCAGGTTCCGGGGACAAATTGAGAAGAGAATATGAAAAGTACAAATGCAAAGCATACAGGAAATGTAATGCTATTACAGGTGCGAAATGGTAAACATGGGAATGCCAAGCGCTTCACCATCCCATAGACGGTTCAAATTATCTCTATACTCAATTCGTACGACAACTTTCAGATCATCCGTAAATGTGGAGAGAGCCTCTTCGGATACTTGTTCCGTTCTGCTTACCAACGCCGCGTGCCTGGTTGCGGTGAAGGGAGTTACTCTGAGATCTGTCCTGCCCGATGCCAGAAGCTGACTAAATCGCTGCCGACTGTAATTTCCCTCAACTCGAAGATTTTTTTCATTTTCCGATTCTTGTAAAATGATCTTTATTGTGTCATTTTGCGAAGAGTGATCAATAAGAGTAAGCATATAATTCTGATATTCGTAATTCGAACGAAATATTGACCGATAGCTGTACCTGATCTGATTTCCCAGAGGAAGAGTAACAAACGTATTCATTTGAGTTTCGCTGGCGTCGGATGGTTCCAGGCGAACCTCGCCCAAGATATCCGAATCCTTATCGGATATTGCCATTTGATGCATCGCGTGAAGAACTCCATAGAGAACGCAATATTCTGCTGAATCCAGCAGGCCGGTTTGTAATATCTGTGGGTCAATAACTATTTCATCAGAAGGAACCAGTGGAACTTCGTTTGTTGTATCAGAACCGGGGTTTTGTAAAATCACCTGTACGGGATTATCAACAATAACCCTTGTAACATTGTGTATTACAATATAAGTGGAAAGCAGGAGAAAAAAACCACCGATAAATGCAGCGATTAGCGTGGCCGTTGCTTGCCTTGAATCACGAACATGAAAGTAATACTTCTTGAAGGACTCAAATGTACCTAATTTGTTATTGTCAGGTCTTCTTTGCATTTTTTTACTCGTAACTGTACTGTATCAGATATAAACCTCAATGCAATGTATTTAGCATAAGATATTTTAATAAGTAATAAAATGGCAATCAACAAATTATTGATGCGTTTGAAGATATCATGTGGAGGTCACCAAGAGACAGAGGCTACTGACAGGTCGGTATAGAGTTTAAGTACTTTATTTGCGGTGATATCTACCCCATCAACCTCAGCTTCACCCGCTTGTCATTGAAAAAGTCCAGGGTGATCGGTTTGACACGGTTGCCGTCCGGGTCGGCATAAAGAATGATCATCGGTTGGGTGGCGTCGAGGTTTTGTTCCTTCACTACAGCAAAATACCCGATGAAACTCACCTGTTCCGTATCGAGGATCTGGACCAGGCTGCCGGTGGGATACAGGCAGACAATCTGTGTGAAGGCATGGCAGACGTTCTGGTTAAACCGCTTGTGCGACAGTGAAATAATCGTACCCAGTGCATCGGCGGGCGTCAATGGTCGCGGCAATTCTCCATAGCCATGCACGAGGTTGTCATAACACTCGGCGACGGTAAGGATCTCTGCGTACCGGAAAATTTTGTCAGTGGGACGTTGCCCGGTGCGTGTCGGAGGTTGATTATCCCCTTTTAATCCCTGGGGATACCCCTCGCCATTCTGCCATTCATGATGGTGAAGAATCGTGTAATATTCAGTGAATAATGACGGATTTGTGTTCTTGACAAGCAGAGCCCCCAGGACGGGATGTTCCTTAAAACGTTCCACATCATCCCCGTTGAGTTCCCGTTTCGGTTTCCCGAGAAGTTTGGGCAGACAGACCTTCCCGAAATCGTGAAGCAAGCTGGCAAGGCTTAATTCACGAAGCTGTTTGCTGGTAAAGCCGAATTTCCTGCCAACGAGGACAGACAGCACGGAAACATTAACTGCATGTCGGTAAAGATAGGTTGATTTCGTAAGTTCTGCGAAGACATCTACAAGCGTGACATTACTTTCGATTACATCACGGACAATCGTTGCCACCGCTCGTGATAAATCGGGCAGGTTGGGAACAGCAAAAACCTTTGCTTCCTGTAAAAGCATTTCACGGGTGATTTCATCCGCGTCTGTTTTCATCTTGAATGCATGTACCATCTTTTCCATGCTGTCGAGCACGGCACGTTCAGTAATCAAACGTGTTTTTTCCGAGATGGCTTCCATGGGATTGACTTGTTCAAATCCCTCTTCCTCGATGAAAATCGATTCATATCCCAGTTCACGAAACCGTTGAATGTAGTGTTCATCAAGTTCTTGTCCTGTCGAAAGCACCAATTGGTTGGCGTCGGAAAAAATCGATCGACCAAGGATCATTCCGGGTTGTACACTATCGAGGGATATTTTGCGCACGCATATCTCCAATGCTTTTGTAGAATATAATAAGGATAAATGCGTTATTGTGTGATCTGCACCTAAAAAATCTTAACACGATTCAACGATAGTATCCCCTAAATTCCTGTTATTATTCAGCATCGACAAATGGCTTTCCAGAGGCGATTCGAGAGAGCATTCCCCTGCTCCCCGGGCATATAACGAATAACAAATAATTTTGGCGAAAGCTAAATCCTAAAATTCCATAATACATATACTTAATGTACTCAATTTTACATGATGATCTCTACACTCTTACTGATGGAAAAATCTGGTTATTCTATCCCATTTTGATCTTCATACTAGCATATTTTTATATATCCACTCAAGCAAGGTTGAAATGTGAACAATTCAGAAGAACACCTGTCAAAGGCACTTGAGGAATGGTCGTTTTCCTCTGAACCGGACCGTCAGTTAGCCTCCCATATTCTTCAGTTGGCTGATCAATTGCTCCTTTCAATCGCCTCAGTGGGAAATGTTGGGGTGAGCACCGGGGATTTATGGAAAAAATACCTTCATCTCACAAGTCGTCCCCGGTATTTGCTCTCATTGTCATCAGATCAGGACCGACACCGATGGGCAGAAACAACATTTAAAGCAATTCCGCTGGTGGATTTTCGTCTACGTACCTCCCTGGATTTTTGGGCGGAGAAAACTCCCAATAACACTTTTTTGCAGGAAAGCGGGTATGGTCTGGTGACACACTGGAGTTACAGTCGCGCCAGGGACCGTATCCGTGCTATTGCCTGTGTCCTGCTGAGTTCGAAAGTACGGCCAAAAGTCGCTTTGTTTACAGCAAATTGCGCGGAAGGCGCCATGTGCGATCTTGCCTGCCTGCTTTATGACATATTCGTCACTCCGATCAATATCCACACCGATCCTGAAACCCTCAAGTGGATGTTCGAACGACTTCATATCAATACGGTTATCACCGATACGGAGGAACGCAGAAAAGTACTTCTGTCGGTAACCGGGAAACTGACTTTCCCCGTGACAGTTTTCAGTTTGCAGGAAGCTGCGAATCCAATAGCAGACAACGCGCAATTGCTGGGAAAACAGGTTTCACGGCTTGGTATTGATGAGATTGACAAGGTTTTAAAGAATCGAAGTCGGATGTCCCTGTTCGAAGTATCAACAGTGCTGTTTACTTCCGGAAGTACAGGTAAACCGAAAGGAGTAAGTTTTACCCAATACCAGTTGATCAGCAAACGTTTCGCTCGGGCTGCTGCCCTTCCATTTGTTGGAGACAATGAAGTTCTTCTCGCTTATTTGCCTTTGTACCACACATTCGGTCGTTACTTTGAGTTGACAGGCATGTTGTTCTGGGGTGGAACCTATACTTTTGCTGGAAATCCCTCGCCGGAGACTCTCTTCGCACAACTGCCTGTTATCAATCCCACCGGGATGATCAGCATTCCGCTTCGCTGGATCCAACTCTACGAACGTCTGTCAGAAGCAATTGACACAGCAGGAGTAAAGATCCCGAAACATATTATCCAATCCATTACCGGTACCAGGCTTCGTTGGGGATTGTCTGCAGCGGGATATCTTAATCCCAAAATATTCCGGTTTTTCCAGTCCCTGAATATAGAACTCTGCAGCGGATTTGGAATGACCGAAGCCACGGGCGGAATTACCATGAGCCCTCCCGGCGACTACCGCGACAATACTGTGGGGAAACCATTACCCGGCGTAATAGCACGATTAAGCGGGGATGGTGAGTTGCAGGTGAAAGGGCCCTATATAACACGTTACCTGGAGGATGCGGAACCGGGCGATACCATTCCCCTTGATGATGATTACTGGCTCTGCACCGGCGACCTTTTTAAAGAAACCGGTGAAAATCATTACAGGATTGTAGATCGGATCAAGGATATTTACAAGAATTCAAAAGGTCAAACCATTGCCCCTCGTCGAGTGGAGAACATCTTTCGTTCTGTCCAGGGAATCAGACAAACCTTCCTCGTCGGAGATGGCCGCGATTACAATATCCTGCTTATTGTTCCCGACAAATCAGACGGACTGATCCGTGACCTCGAAGCAAAAGGGGCTCTACTTGGCTACTATCAACAACTTGTTGCCTTTGCAAACCGGGAGCTGGCGCCGTATGAACGTGTGGTCAACATTGCCATTCTTGACAGGGATTTCTCCATCGACAAGGATGAATTGACGGCGAAAGGTTCCTTCAAACGAAAAACAATTGAGAACAATTTCAAACCTCTTATTGACGAACAGTACAAGTATAAAACAATCCGACTTTCGTTTGGAAAGTATACAATCATCCTGCCACGTTGGTTTTTCAGGGATCTGACAGTTCTCGAAACCGATATTGTTGTTTTACCGGATGGTTTATTCAACAAACGTCTTGGTGTTTTCCTGCCGGTGATAGTCGGCCCGGAAAAGAGGGTCCGGATCGGTTTGCTGGAATATATTCTTCACGACAATGAAATTGATCTCGGGTTGTTCGCCCGTCAACCCAAACTCTGGGTGGGCAATCCCATGCTTATTGACTTCTGCCCATGCAAGGATGGCTGGGATGTTCCTCTGGGAAATGTAGAGGAGCAGGTTATCCTCCCTCATGAAGCCATGCACGATGGTTCAGTAATGTTGTCGGATACTCCTGTACAATTGCGCGATGAAGTGCTAAAGTCATTGAACCAGCACATACAAATCGCATTTTTCGGAGACCCGAACCAGGCATATGACGCGGTTCTGCATCTTGGCGAAAGACTGGCCCATGAAGGAATCCGGAAAGCCGCACTCATTCGCAGACGGTTGGAAGCTCTTGCCGATCACCCCAACGAGGATATCAGGACAGCCTCTTACCGCATCCTGCTGCTGGATGAACCCATGGCAGATTACGGCGTGGTATTTCCCACATTTGTCAAATCCGGGAAATCGTTCCTGAATGAGGGCTCTATCCGTGCCATCGCCCGGAGCGACCTGCAGTCACGACGGTTGGACGCTTTGAGGAAACGTTTGTACAGCTACCGTACCTCCATGATGTGGCCTGGTGATGATGTAACAAGAAACCAGTTTACCAATATTTTTGACCTGCTGGTCAGCTTCGCCAAGCTTCACAGGGAGTATTATCCATCTGTCCGCTCCGAACTTGCATCCTGGATACTTCATGACAAGGATAAGGTACTCTCTGAGAAAGCATCCGAAAAATTCAACCAGCTTGTTGAATGGTATGAAGGCACCCTCGAAAAAGACCAAGCTGCGTACAGCCAGGAAAACTGGGAGCAGGTAATTGTCTTCGATCATGATATTTCAAGGAAAGAAAAGGCTGAGTTTTATCGTCTTTTTGTCGGAACACTTTTCCTGAAGGAATCGATTATCCTTGCCTTCGCGGATGACACGTTTAGCATCAGCAAGGTGAAACCGCAGGGCATCTGGATTTCACGAATTCCATCTCATCACAGGTATATGCGATACCGTGCCGCAATCAACACGATCAGCGGCAAACACTATGATCTTCAATTCGTTCTTACGGGCGATGTTTCCAGCGAACATCTCCACACAACCAATCTCTGGACACTGGTATTATCCGGTTTCCCATTTACGCCGCCTGTTCTCCCCCGTTTTGGATGCTGCCGTGAAGAACTTGGCGCACTCTCACTCGTGTACAACAGCGAGCTGACCTTGTGGGACAAAATCCGTGAATATGCAGTTTCGAGCTCAACACCTGGCACGCTGAAAGCACGCAATTACCTGAAAAAACTCTTTATCCAGGCGTTCACTGCGTTTTTCACCGCATGGTCGTACAGTAACAACCGGATCGTACCCGGAGAAGTTACCCCGGTGAATGTAATTGTACCTGAAATGGATTACCGTGAGGCAACCAGGGTCGTTTCCCTCACCAGTTGGAAACCATTTACTTCCATTAATGATCTTATCGAACCAATGATCAACAACTTCTATTTGCGCACAGCCGCTTATTATCCCTGGATTAAACAGGAATTGGAGTACTCCTGGCTATTCGACAGTTGCATGGAAGCCCTGGGCCAGGAAAGAACAATGGAACTGCTCGATGATCTCGAGGAAACCCTGTCCGCAATGAAGATAGAGACGGAACTACCTCGACTGGAACAGGCGATCTTTGATTACCGGGAAGTACGCCTGAACGAATATTATATCCCGGCCGCAGTGTATAACGCCATAGACAGATACATCGAATGGAAACACTATCATTCGAGACCGTCGCGGAAAGCGAGTATGGAGATTGTGGAGGAATTGTACCGAGCCTACAGGATCGACAAGTATGGTCAACCTGCGAGGTTCTATCTCTTCCGGCATACCTTTTTTGCAATGAAACCGAAAAAAGTACGTGATGCGTTCGATGAATTGCTGAATGTCATGTTCGAACATCCGGATGTACCTGCGACACAATTTGCCGAACTCTCCCTGCTGCAATCCACGTTTACTTCTGCAACGGATCGTGATGTATTCAGCCAGGTAGTATTTCCCGGGCTGAAGGAATCTTCGGAAATGGAAGTAATGCTGATTGGCGAAGAGAATAAACCTACCATGGTTGTGCGTTCCATTATTCGAGACCGTCAGGAAAATGAATTCACGTTCCGCGAACCAATGGATCCATCCGAAATTGGCCGGTTCTACCGCTTGTTTTACAAGGAAAAATATGCCAAAGAGATATCGGAGCAAGACCGGTATTACATCGTAACGGATAAACATGAACGCATGATCGGCGCTATCTGCTACCATATGCAGCGTCGTGATATTGCTTTTATTGATGGCATTGTTGTCAGCAGGCCTCGGCAGAGAAGCGGAATCGGAACCGCAATGATTGAAGAGTTCTGTATGAGGATGAAAGAACGAAAGGTTACGACGATAAAACTGCATTTTCTGTTGAAAAACCTTGGAACAAAAACAGGATTTGAACAAGATGAGCGTTGGGGTGGACTGGTTCGGTTCTTGAAGTAAACAGTAGCTTTGACGGGTGAGTGGTGAATGACCTGACTGCAAGTTTGTCGCCAGAGTACATACAGTATTCTTCAAACAACATGACATTCTCATAATGCTATTATGTCATTGACAGGCTTGGATATCAGGCCAATCCGACATGATTGTTATTAAGGAAAGATCATTTTTTCGAACTTTTTTCCATCACCGCGCCTCGGCTCATCAGACGATCAAAGGTTGTAACTGTTTTCATTCCCAGGTTTTCCATGGTCTGAATTGTCCATTCAAAATCTTTCAAAGGAACATGCGCCTTGGGTTCCATGACAAAGAATATCCCACCTGGAGCAAGAGCTTCAAAGATCTGATGTAATAGTCGTTCAGCGTCACCACCCTCATGCACCATATAAAATGCCAGCGCGAAATCCGCCTGAATGCCATCCAACTTCAAATCGATCGCGGAACACAAATGATACTCGACTCGCTCCGGCACACCTTTCCTGCGGACAAAATCACGCGATATCGAGAACATTTCTTCCTGCATATCGACAGCAATTACTTTGCCTTTTGCGCCAACAAATTTTGATAACGACGCGGTAAAATATCCACCTCCACAACCGATATCCAGCGCAAGAAAATCCTCTTTCACATACGGTTGAAGTAGTTTATCGGGATTTTGAAACAGTCTGCGGATAGGGTTGTTCAATACTTTTGCAAAGCTGGGTGGGCAAATATCGGCTCTTCTTTCGTCAATGTCGGCCACGTCTATTTCCTTCGCTGTACAATTGAAAGTTGTTATATAAATTGGATTATTGTAACAGTGTATTATTCAGATCCGGTTTGTCTTTTGTCTAGTCCTCCCAGGCGACAATTACCTTGTTGCGGCCTTCTTTCTTCGCCTGGTACAGCTTCTCATCTGTGATCTTAACCAATTGCATGCTGGAATACAGTCGTTCATCCGGGAAATGGCTGGCGCCCAGGGAAATGGTAACCTGCCTCATTTCCTTGTTTTCCGGTGGATTTTCCTCGCAGAACTGATGCTCCTCCACCGCGCTTCTTAAACGTTCCGCCACAAGGAAAACACCTTCACGAGTCGTTTCGGGGAGAATGATCACAAATTCCTCTCCGCCATACCGCGCGGCGATATCAGCCCGACGAAGGGTTTCCATCACCAGTCCACCGATCTCCTTGAGGACAGTATCGCCAACCAGGTGGCCGTAATCATCGTTTACCAATTTGAAATGATCGATGTCGAACAGGATACAACCTAACTGAGTTCTGTAACGTTTAGCCCGTTCAAATTCCGTAGTGACGATTTCTTCGAAATATTGTCTGTTGTAGAGTCCTGTCAACCTGTCGGTAATCGCGCGTCCCCACAATTCATGGTTCTGCTTGACCAGGTTGTCCCGTACCATCATGAGCTGGTAATATCGTAATGTGCGTGCAACCCGAAATTTGAATTCTTCAATTCGAAAAGGCATATAAATGCAGTCATCGGCACCTTTTTCAAATGCATGCGCCGAGATTTCATCCCCAAAACCGGATGCGATTATAACGGGAAGATCCGGATGGCGTTCCCTGATAACCTCCAGCAACTCAAGACCATCCATTCGTGGCATCTTTACATCGGAAATCACCATGTGGTATGAGCTCCCTTTCAGCGCTTCCAATGCAGCTTGTCCGTCCACCGCTTCGTCGACGTGATATTTTCCGTCACTTTGCAGGATTTCAGCCATCAACTGCCGGGATGCACCGTTGTCGTCAACCACAAGGATATTATAAACATCGGGCTCTTCCGCCAAACGATCTAACGTATTTTGGCTCATTTGAGATGGTTCTCCACAAATGCTTTTCGAATTCTGGATGCTTCATGATGAGCGACATGCACGGGTTCAGGCAGCCGGTAACGTGTTGCGGTGCGATTTACCCACCAAGCTGCCCCTTCAAAGTCCATCCTGTGCCCCGGCGAAACCCACACTGGTTTGACGCCTTTACGTGAACGTAACACAATCCCTATCCGCTCACCATTATGGGAACAATCGGCTGCTTTCCCTTTTTCATCACCCGGATCTCCACACTTCCCTACCAGTCGTCCTTTGGCGCAGCCGATGGTTCTCCATCCCGTTTCAACACCAAGATGACTGGCCAGTCCAAACCGCCTGGGATGAGCTATCCCATGACCATCGACAATCACAATATCCGGTTCATGAACAAGTTGTTTTGCTGCTTCCAGCAGGACTGGCAGCTCCCGGAATGAAAGTAATCCGGGGATATAGGGAAATTCAACAGCGACTTTTGCAATATAAGAATCATGATGGCGTAAATCCGGCCATGAGAATAATGTGATCACGCCGATCAGGAACTGATTGTCACGAGTTATCGATGCATCGGTTCCGGCAATCCATTGTACAGATTCGAGGGGAGGCGATTTTTCAATACGGACACGCGCCGCCAGTTTTCTTTGTTTGGCGATAGCATCTGCCGCTAACACTATCCCCCCATTTCTGTCAACCACTTTCACCGACAAAAAGTATCCATCGACAATCTAAAAATGTATGATACTTATATTTGAAGCACAAACCAAAACCATAAAACAACAAATATCACAATTCCATCTTGTTGTCTCTGTGTGATTTCACCAGCCTGTCATATAGATAGTATTTCAATATCTGTAGAAAATAAGGAATGTAAAAAGCGAACCGGGTGACGGCTATCAATGGTTAGTGTCCCGGAGTTTGGCTGGTACGATGAAAAAATGGTGATTGTTCTGTGGGAATGCCGGGTTCTTCCGGTCTATTTTTTTAAATGTTTCGCCACAAGTTCTTTTACTGTCTTCAAACGTATCGGTTTTGGTAAAACTCCTGTTGCACCCTGTAAAAGAAGAGCATCCGTTTTAGCCCCTTCTCCGTAACCGCTGGCGATATAAATCGGTGTTGTCTGATTCAATTTCCGAATATGTTTGAAAGTCGTTAAACCATCCATAACCGGCATATACAAGTCAAGAATAATCAAACTGTACCTGTCTGGTTCCTTCTCCAGTTTATTGATTGCATTTTCACCGTGTATGCATACTTCCGACTCGATGCCTTCCACGTTCAACATAGCCGAAAGCATCTCACAGATTTCGATTTCATCATCTATGATTAACACAAGGTTACTCATGGGTATCTCGACTTGTAAGTTATCACATATGAAAAATATCTAACGGCATCATCTATCTATCATAGTAGTACATCAATAAACGCAATATAGTCAATACTAAAATTTGAAAATAGAATATTTTACTTTATGGCTCTATTTACAGTAAAGAAATACGGATAATATATAAGTATTATAATTATCAGGCGACAATTACTCTCCCATGGTTTGTCACAGTAAACCGTTGAGCATCTTTTTCCAGATCGACTCCAATACTGTCCCCTTCTTCAACGGTGATCTGGCGATCAATAATTGCATTTCGAACCACTGCTCCCCGTTTTACCTCCACCTTGTCAAACAGGATTGAATTTGTGACAGAGGCAAAGGAATGAACCACAACTTCGGGCGACAGGATCGAACGCTCCACATACGCGCCGGAGAGAATGACCCCCGGGCTGATCAGGGAATCATAGGCAGATCCTATCCGGTTTTCCTCATGATTGTTGAACACGGTTTTCGCCGGTGGAAGTTGACGGTTGAAGTTCCGTACCGGCCATTCCATGTCATACAGATTGAAGAGAGGGTCAACAGCAACCAGATCCATATTTGCATCGTAATAGGCGTCCAGTGTTCCGATATCACGCCAGTATGGCTCATCCTTTTTATTCTCATCCACAAAGGTGTGAGCATATACACTTGAATTATTCTCTATGAGATGCGGGATAATATCTTTTCCGAAATCGTAGCCGCTTTCATGGTTCTGATAGTATTCTTTCAGGGTCTGTACCAGAAAATCCGTTGTAAAACAATATACACCCATGTTACATAAAGCGCTGGCAGGATCATCCGGTAATGCAGGTGGATTTTCAGGTTTCTCAATGAAACTCTTTATTTTCCCACCGGGAAAAACATGAATCACACCAAACTGACTTGCAAGTTCAACAGGGACTTTGATACAGGCGATACTTACATCCGCCTTGTTGCTCCAGTGCTCTTCCAACAGTTTCCTGTAATCCATTTTGTATACATGATCCCCGGAGAGGATCAGCGTGTATTTACTGCCGCTTTTTTCAATAATATTCAAGTTCTTATAAATGCAATCCGCTGTGCCTTCATACCATTCACGTCCTCCATATTGCTGGGGCGGACGTGTTTCGATGAACTCATCAAGCCCTGTCCGAAAAAGGTACAGCCATCCATTTCTCAGGTAGCGTTCCAGTGAGCTGGAAGCATATTGGGTCAGGATGTAAATCTGACGGATGCCGGAGTTGAGACAATTTGACATGGTAAAATCAATAATCCGATACATACCGCCAAAACGGATCGCAGGTTTAGCGCGATCCCTGGACAACGGATGCAACCGTTGCCCACGTCCGCCGGCCATAATCATTGTTATGCATGACAGCATTATCTGCCTCCGCGATCGCAATTCCTGATCTTTTCATAACTTCTGTGATAAGACTTTGGTTGACAATTTCCCCTCTTCGTCTCCCAACAGAGGAAAAAGTGGTTCGGTTGCAGATCCTTCCTTCTCATACAACCGGGTAGAATTGAGTGCGATGCAAAGCGAAATGGCGTCTGTTCGTTAAAACATCAGAGCATGCTGTTCATTATGTAAAAAGTTACAAAACAATCAAATAGGTTACAATAATATATCTTTGGATTTATACATGGATCGGAGAATTCGCTACAACTTATGTAGCATAGAATTAATAAAATACGCTTTTCATAAGAATTTGTTGTTGCAGAGCACATGCGTTATAATAATTTGAAGAAGGATGGAGATTGAATTCGGGTGGAAACACGGAGAGCAGGGTGGAAAAAATATGCGAACCACGAAACACGCGAATGACAAGAAAAGTTACAACAGGATATATCTGAAGAGTTGGTTGGAACTTCACTTACAATAAATGCAAGCCATTCAAGCCAGTTTCTGAATTGTATCTGGCGAGTCGGGTTCAAGATAGTCTCGCGAAGGGATATTTATCGAGCGTAACCTGAATACATTTCGGCTTACTTTCGCCAAAAGTGAACTACCATTAAATCAAACCATGTGAATCGGTCCACTATAGTAAAAGGTTAGCCATTAATACCATTCCGTGCGGAAATGCACATTCTCCTTGATCCCGATCCCGGCCTGGAAACGCCATCCTGCAGTTCCCCAGGCGACAATACCGAATGCGAGGATATTGTCACGGTTATGGTAATCCAGTCGTGCCCCTACCGCCCAGGGTGCATTTCTCCAGCTCATGTCGCGAACGTTCATAGCGACATTGATCTGATCGTAAAAGAATGTGGCGGCAAATCGACGTGAGATCGCATGGCGTGAATCAAGTGATGTTACATGTGAGATTTCATCCAGCCGGTACAACCATCGTGAAGTGACCCCCCGGAAAGCCGGATGGCGGGGATAGTCCAGGAAGGACAACTGGGACTCATTACTCTCGAATGGACGTATGGCATTGATATGCAGACTTGGGGAGATGACCCATTTTTCCGGAACAACCGGAAAATAAAGCGCCGCAATAGTTCCAACCTGGATATACGAATTCTGATTCAGATCAAAACCGGGCATAAAACCGAAATATCCCTCGCCCATTATACCTGGCGACAGAGCGCCTCGTTCATGCCGTGTATCATACCGGATATCAAACTCAAAGTAGATGTTCGTTTGATCCTCATATGCTCCGGGCAAGGATTCATCTACAACCGTCCGGAATTTGTTATCCCCCTGCCCTGAATTGTGCACCTCCCGCTGGCTCCACATGATCGTAAAAAAAATGTTCTAAATTCGGGGATGGACGCATCGCTGCGACGATCTGGATTTTTTGACGACGCAGGGTGAAGACGCCATACTCCTGATCTGTACCGGGGCGGAAATGACTTCGGGAATCATTCTCCGGGTCGCTTCCTATTCCATAAAACCGAAGATCGTCATCCAACCGGATTTCGGCAGTGAGTATCAGCTTGAACAGTCTGTCGCCTCTTTGCTGCTGGTACCACACACGATATCTTCCATACCATTTGGAATGCGTAGCAAAGGCACCGGAGAATGAAAATCCATAATCGGGGGTACTGTAGTAGAATTTTGCCCCCGGTTGAAATCGCATCCCCGAAACAAAAAACAGTCGTCGGATACCATCCCCAACGCCCGATTTCAATACGGACAAGATCCCTGATCCGCACAATCTGTTCCGGATCTTCAATAATACTCGCCGTGTATTCTGTTGAAGCGCGAAGCCCGGTGATAATGAGGTGTTTTCCCTGCTCGAAGGTAGTACGTACGAGTGTTTCACTACGTTGGACCAGGGTTGAATCCGTCTCGATATATTCAATGGAATCGGCTGACACCGCTGAGCTGTCCGCAGCTATGGAATCAGCCGGGACATCAGCCGCTATGGCGGGTAATACGTATAAAAAGAAAAAGGTCAGTATATATCCTGCCGGTAGCAGAAATCGGTATTGAAACATAATTAAAGGTTCACGCTTTTTATTCTGAAATTCCTGATCAGTGGATCACAAAATTGTCGGACTACTCTTTCCAGGTATACTGCTGACAGCCCGTGAACAGTTCCCGAACAGGACATGAGTATCTGGGCCTGAGCAATAACAGACCTTAACAAATATGCGGAAAATCTACAGTATATACTGAACATGCCAACATTTGCACAATACTATATGATTGTATCCCATTTTTCGTCTTTTTTCACCAATGCTTTTTCATACATCCTGTAAGTTTTATACTTTTCAGCTCCTACCATGTCCGCGACACGGTTCATCATTTTATTGGTTTCCAGCACCCAGCTTAATTCACCCCAATAGATTCCCTTGCTCTGCCCCGTAACAATATTATCATAATGGAACAAGGTATCGAGACCGCGCCCACGGTATTCATCAAGTACACCCATAAGCACAACACGAACACTGTGAATCGCGCCTTTTCGTGTGTGCCACATGAGCTTGGGAAGCCCGAAGGGGAACAAACGGCCATCCCGGATTTTGATTACAGCTTCGTTAATATTTGGCAACGCCAGCGAAAACCCGACCAGTTCACCGTCTTCTTTCTCAGCAAAATTCACAAAATCATAGTCCACAACCTGCTTCAATTCTTTCGCGAGATGATGGAACTCTTCCTCTGTCATCTGCACAGCGCCCCAGTTGCTCTCCCAGGCTTTGTTGTACACATCCCAGAGTTTCATCGCATCACGCCAGAAGTGCTTCTTTTCGAAATGGCGGAATTTCAGCTTGGAACGTTTGCGGATTATCTCCGCACCACGCCGTACTTTATCAGTCATATTTTCACTTGTCAGGCGATAGCAGACCATGTCAATTGCCTTGGCGAACCCGAGATCCTCCAGAAGTTTCGGATAATAAGGAGGATTGTAGGGCATCATGATGACCGGTGGACGGTCATAGGCGTTCATTAAGACACCGACTGTATCATTAATACTTGGATTGAACGGTCCAAGGATTTTATCCAGATTCCACGCCTTTGCCACATCGGAAACAGTTTTAAAGAGCGCGGTGGCGATTTCACTGTCATCAATGGTTTCAAAAAAACCGAATTTGCAGGTTTTTTCTTCATGCTTGCTGTTGTGAGCGTCATCTTGAATCGCCGCGATACGTCCAACGGGTTTGCCATTGGAATACGCGACAAATTTCTTCATTTTTGCATGTTTGAAAAACGGATTTTTTTTTGGATCCAGCAGGTCCTTTTCCTGAACTCGCAGTGGTGGCACCCAGACAGGATTCGATCCCTGGACAATAAAGGGAACATTTGCAAAATCGCGTTGCGCTTTACGGTCATGCACTTCCGTTACATTCACTGAACCCGCCATGTTCTTCCCACGCTCTCTGATATAATATCGTTTGTCACTGTTTGCGTATCGTAAAAAAATGATCCTGCATTAATAGCAACTCTACCAACATCTATTGGGTCTATTCCCAGGGTATTCACTGCCATATAAAAAATCCTCAACCTGATCATTGAGGACCTTATATGCTTGATTATTATGCAATCTGTGCTGTCATGGAATTTTTATAAATGTACTATTACATTATTCTTTTTATCTCGGAATATGTTTACTGGCTCCCTCAGCGATCAATTCCTCTTTTGATTTCCCAAGGAAACCGAGTTTTTTTCCAACCATCACCAGTTTTTCCAGTGCATAGTCGAGGTGCTTCTCTTCCAGTGTTGACATAAGTGACAACCTTAGCAACGCATGCCCTGGAGGCACAGCCGGAGATACGACCGGATTGACAAACACACCTTCATCCTGCAGCATCATACAGGCAGTGAACACATTCATGTCTTCGCCGGCGAACACCGGGAGGATGGGTGTATCTGTCGGACCTATTTCAAATCCTTCGGCAAGAAGCGCTGCTTTCAAATAAGTGGTCAGGTTCCACAGCCGTTCAATCCGTTCCGGTTCACGCTTTATAATCTCTACCGCCTTGATTACAGACGCGACACTGGCCGGGGGCGGGCTGGCCGAGAAAATAAGGGCCCGGCTGTGATGTTTCAGGTAATGAATAACATCTTCACTCGCGGTCAGGAATCCGCCGATGGAAGCCAGGGACTTGCTGAAGGTGCCTATTGTCCCAAGGACTTTATCCGACACACCGAAATGCGATGCGGTACCACGGCCTCCGTCACCCAGAACACCGATTGAATGAGCATCGTCAACCAGTACTTCGGCGCCATATTTTTCCGCCAGTGCAGTAATCGCGGGAAGGTTTGCAATGTCACCTTCCATGGAAAAGACACCGTCCATGGCGATCAGCACCGGATGCCCTGTCAAACCTTTCAACTTTTGTTCCAGGTCTTCCATGTCATTGTGCTTGTATTTCAGCGTACGGCCTAAGGACAAACGGGCGGAATCAATGATGGACGCATGGTTCATCTTGTCGATCAGGAGATATCCTTCACGAGGGACAAGATGAGAAATAGTGCCCTGGTTGGACATGAAACCCGTGGAGAAAACCAGTGCGGACTCTGTCTTCATGTAGTCGGCAAGACATTCTTCGCATTCAATATGGATGGCTAAGGTGCCATTGAGGAAACGACTCCCTGCGCAACCGGTTCCATATCGATCAATTGCTTCCTGTGCAGCTTTTTTTACTTCGGGATGATTGGTCAGACCGAGGTAATTGTTAGAGCCCATCATCACGACAGGCTTATTATTCATTGTGACGGTTGCACCCTGTTCACTTTCGATCGCACGAAAATACGGATATACTCCCTGAGCCATGATATCCCGTGCAATGGTGAATTCACGGATCCGTTCACGAATGGATTTCATATGAGTTCCATCTATCGTATGTCAATGTTGTCTCTAACCTGCCGCTAATCTGCAAAAAAAAAAACTCAAATGCAAAACGAATCTGTAGAATTCTGATTTTTCCAGTTTCAGTAACTTGTTGTTATTTTATGTGTTTTCATGTTTTTCATTAGAATGTCATAAATTCTCCAGGAACACAACTTTTTCAAATTATTAAAAAATAAAGCATAGCATTCACAATATCCCTGTGATACAGAATCCACTCAGAAGCCTCTATCGCTCTTCTTACTGTATAAACTGTTTATTATCCATGTTTTGAATAATAATCACGGTAATCGTTGGTATGATGATCATGCCTCCGGAGACGTACGTTCGAGATCTTCCTTTCGCCATTGTTTCAACAGGGAAAGGACATCATCAATAGCTACCATCTCCCGTACACCATCCCGCCTCCGTTTTACTTCCAGGTTTCCTTCTTTCAGGTTCCGTTCACTCACTACAACCTGGAATGGGAATCCCATCAGGTCTGCATCCTTGAATTTTACTCCAGGACGGATCTCGCGGTCATCAAGTGCCACATCCCATCCAAGATTCAGGATGTCATTGTAGAGCTTCTCGGCCACCTTACGATTCTGTTCGTCTTTCCACTGCAATGGCAGAATAGCGACTTCATAGGGCGCCAACGCTACCGGCCAGACAATGCCGCTTTCATCCGATCCCGTTTCGATTACCGCCGCGACCAAACGTCCAATACCGATTCCGTATGACCCCATGATAATCGGTACTTCTTTGCCATCCTGGTCGAGAACAGTAGCGCCCATGGCAGCGCTGTACTTGGTGCCCAGTTTGAAAATATGTCCCAATTCAATTGCCTTGACAATCTTCAAAGGAGTTCCGCATTTCGGGCATGGATCGCCTTCCTTTACCAGTCGGACATCTGCCCAGTCATCCGGCTCGAAGGTTTCCCCGACCTGGACCCCGACTACGTGGTACTGGTTTTCATTAGCCCCTGTAGCACGGTTTTTCGCGCCTTTCAAACGGTTATCGGCAACAATCCTGATCTTGCCCTGCAAACCGACCGGTCCAAGGAATCCGATTTCAGCACCGATCCATTCCTTCACCTCTTCCGGCAATGCCGGACGCACATTGCCACCGATATGTTTCAGCAATGCTTCCTCGTTCAGCTCATCATCACCGCGAACAAGGAACATCGCGTGCCCTTCATCGCCCACATATACCAACGACTTGATAAAGCGGTCCGGGGTGAGCTTGAGGAACTCGGCAACTTCCTCCACAGTACGTTTTTCGGGGGTATGAACTTTTTCGAACGTGACTTCAGGGCCATCCTCTTCCGGATCGACGATCTTCGAGTGCGCGATTTCCACATTAGCAGCATAGCCGCATTTGTCGCAAAGAGCGCAGGTATCTTCTCCTGCATCCGATTCGATCATGAACTCTTCGCTGCCGGTGCCGCCCATCAATCCACTGGATGCGCCAACAACAAAGAATTTCAGCCCTACCCTGCGGAAGATGCGGCGGTATGCTTCATCATGCAGGTTGTACGCTTCATCCAGACCTTCCTGGTTCCAGTTCAATGAATAAGCGTCTTTCATAATGAACTGGCGTGTACGCAGTTCACCTGAACGAGGACGTGGTTCATCCCGGAATTTCGTCTGGAACTGGTACCAGATCTGGGGCAGTTCTTTATAGCTTCGTACTTCATTGCGAGCGATGGAACAGATGATCTCTTCATGGGTTGGCGCGAGTACCAGTTCACGGTCTTTTCTGTCCTTCAGGTGGAACATCTCCGGTCCGAACCCTTCCGCACGACCCGTTTCCTGCCATGTCTCCAATGGATTCAGTGCAGGAAGCTGAAACTCCTGTCCGCCAATCCTGTCCATTTCTTCACGGATAATCTGGATCGCCTTGAGGACCGCTCGTTGTCCCATCGGCAGGTAACTGTACACGCCCGCCATGAGGGAACGCACCAATCCGGCGCGGAGCATGAGTTTATGACTAATGACTGTGGCGTCCGCCGGAATCTCTTTTAATGTGGGAATAAACGCTTTTGACAATCGCATGGTTCGTACCAAAGTATGTAGCCTAGGGGTTCCATCCCCCGGGAATGAAAAATAAATCTTTCCCGCGCTTCGAAGAACAACGATATGCTTTAAGTCATCAACGCGGGAATCCAGAAGTATGTAGCCCGGGGGTTCCATCCCCCGGGAAAAAATCATTCAATGACACTGTTAACACAAAACAAGGGGGCCCTGTTCCAGGACATTTCCCCCTCCGGAAAAAACAAGGTAGGAGTTTAACACTATGTTCGGCAAGGGGCAAGATGAGTGGACTCATCACTTGCCAGAGGGCTGGACAACTATCAGGAAGTATTACCTCAGCAGCAGTACCTGTTCCGTTTCGGTTTCACTTTCACCATTTATTCTTAAGAGATATACCCCGGAAGGAAGCTCCATTCCGGAAGCGCTTGTACCGTTCCATAACAAATGATGCACTCCAGCGGTTTCCACGCCGTCAAACAGGGTACATACCATCCTGCCAAGGATGTTGTATACGCTGATATTGATCCATTCGGACGGTTGCGCAGTAAACTGCACCCTCGTGGAAGAATTGAACGGATTCGGGTACACGCTGATTGACATTTCTGAAGGGATACTGGCAGTTTCATCCGGCACATCACTCCAGTCTACTAATTCATAGACAGCGACATGGGCATCCTCAGCGGCATAGATCCAGTTGCCCACAACATCGATGTTCCGCACGCTGTTGTATCCCCAATGACATGCTTCTACTTCAAAGTTGAACGGATCATGCACATCCAGCACAATGATTTCATCGTCCGCGGTTACACCAAACAGGTAACCATTGTGGACTTGCATGGAGTGTAAGCCGGAATACTCTTCCTGTGTGTTTAGATAATATGGTTCAAGTGGATTGGCGATACTGTAAATAAGCAGACCTTCCGATTGCGTGGGAATAAAAAGGTAATCATCGTAACAAGCTATATCATTGATATGACATCCGGGCAATTGTATTCTAAAATTGCTTAATCCTATGGATAAGACGCCACCATTACAGCCTATAATGACTGATTGACGGTGGTATGTAATACTTCGCGGAGGACCAGCAAAAAGACAATCATCCATTGGATAGACATCTTCCCAATCAGGTATATCTGCAAAAGCGAAATCTTCCAAATGCGCCCATTCTTCATTGGATTCGCGACCATTTTCTGTAAGTGCCCAGAGTGTGTTGTTCCCGACTGTGAGGAATCCCACATATCTATGCCTGTCAGACATTGGATAGTAGTGCCCTATTTCAACATTGAAAAAGGGATCCATTTCCATTTCAGGAATAAACTCATAGCAAAATATAAAATAATTGTTTCTTCCTTCTGTAATTATGAACACATAGTTGGTGTCCTGACTAGTTGAGAACGTGACAATGTCCCTTGGACGGTAAGCCCTGTCTGAGGAATGTACAATTTCTTCCAGAAATCCATCCTCAACATTCCACATTTCAAGATCCCTGTTTTCACAAGCCATTACAAACAGGGAATGATTCTCAAAACAAACCTTAACCGGTGAAGTGTTTCGATAGAGAACACTAATACGAAAGTATAATCCCGATTGTCCATTGTAAAACTGATAAATTCCAAAATCACCATAAGACTCAGTTCGTAAGTCACATGCAACTACATAGAGTGTGTCGTTCAACATTTCCGCGCAGCTAATACTTGTTCCTGATGTTTGCGGTGAACAGTAATACCTCGTTACTTCTTCAGGTTCTTGTGGATTCTCCAGGGATAGTCGAAGAAGTAAATCGTTCCCGAATTTTTGAGCATCATCTCTTTGGTATATGTACAAATCACCTTGCGTAATCTTCATTGTTTTTGCATTCTCTACTGGAATACGTTCGACTACATGCGCTTCAACAGGGTTTGTGATATCGATGACAGTGAGCAATGTATCACATTCCACGACATAGGCGATATCACCCCACAAAACGACATCATTTGCAGAACGAAGAAGAGGTATTGTGCATTCCAGAGTCGAGCCAGTAAAAGTAGAATCCAGGCTATATACAACAATTCCTGCAGAATCGCATGCCACATAGAGATACGGTTCTTCCCATGCGAGAGCGTTTGCATTCGCTGGAGTGTCGATCTGCGACAACAGGATCGCCTGTTCACCGGAAGTTCCATCCAGGATCGAAATCCCTCCCTGTTTGTCCGCAACAAACAGAATCCCGGATTCAACAGCAACTTCGTTTGCAAATCCGTCTGTGTCATACGAATACAGGAATCCCGGTGCATATGGGTCGGATACGGACATTGCAATAATTCCAGTTGGACCATCCGCGAGATAAAGAATATCCCCTTCTTTCGCTGCCATCTGGCAGAGTCCGGGCGTGTCGCAAAATCCCGCCTCGACCGGATGTTCGCGGTCATACACATCCACAATCCGGAGACCTGTCGTATTGGTGGAAACATAGGCGAAATTATTGTCGAGCATCAGTTCATTGCCACGTCCCCAGGAATAGGCAACTTCCTGACGGCGTTCGATGTGCAGGCTATCCTGCGCCCTGATGCAGGGAGCAATCAGCAGTATGCAAAGGAGTATTCGTTGGATCATTTGATTTATCCTCACAATATTATTTCACAAGCACTACCCTTCGCACATCCGAACACAATCCCGGAGCGCAAGCCCGGACAAAATAAGTTCCACTGGAAAGTTGATCGCCATCGAAACGGAACGTGTGATCCCCAACGCCATACAATCCATCCGCCAGAACCTGCACCTCGTTACCCTGGATGTTGAACACGTTGACAGACAATTCTGCAGGGCAGGGCAGGAAGAGTGAAATCAGGGTGGATGCATTGAACGGGTTGGGATACACGGATCGAAGGGCAAATGAACCGGGCAGAAAGCCGTTTATTTCAGGTGTGTCGGCTTCGTTGCCCAACCGGAGTAGATACAGATCCTGGTAATTTTCACAATAGGAAGAAGAGGTTCCAGCGACAATAAACTGATTATCATCGTTGACTTCAAGGCGATAGCCAATATCCTCGCCATGCCCGCCACAGATTACCGACCAGAGCGAATCGCCTTCGGAATCGGTTTTCAGAACCCACACATCCATACTCTGTGCGCCAAAGTTGCAAGTGGAGCCGGTAAAGATATAACCGCCATCCGGACCAATCTGCACATCATAACAAAAATCAAGCTCTGGTCCACCATAGACCCGTTCCCACAAGAGTTCACCATACTCGTCCGTTTTCACAAGGTACCAGTTCTGACATTGAGAATTGTTGTAGACTTGTTGCCCGGCAATCACATACCCGCCGTCCGGGGTTTGTTTGATACTTCGTCCCTCTTCGGGCCATTCATCGGTTCCGAAGTTATTTGTCCATAATAGATTACCTAGACTGTCAGTTTTTGCTATCCATATGTTTTCAACTCCGTATGTTGGACGCACTTTGCCAGTGAGAATAAATCCATTGTCTGAGGTTCGTTGAATACCCTCCGGTCCCTTAATACCCCAATCATAATCTTGTAACCATAATGAGTCACCTTCCGAATTCAAACGCCACAATACAAACCTGTAATTTCCATCGATATTGTAGTACGCAGCCAACATAAAGCCATCATCATCAGCCAACAAGATGCTGGATCCAGAATTAGATCCTTGATACCCATAGGTTCTGGTCCAAAGCGTATCACCACTGATATCAAGTCGAAGCAAAATAATACTGGCAACATGTTGCCAATATGAATCTGTCGATCCGGTTATAATATAGCCATCTCCCGGAACTTCCTTCACACTTGTTGCCCAATCGTCCCAACCAACTCCGTTACATAGTGTCCATAGCGTATCGCCATAAGCATCCGTTTTTACGACATACACATTGTCATCAACATTGCCGTTTCCTACCTGGGAATACCCTGCCAGGATAAAGCCGCCATCGGAGGTTTGTTGGATATCCCTGGCGCCATCGGCATATTCGGCGCCGTAGCTGCGTTCCCAGAGAACCTCGGGTTCCTGGGCAAATGAACAGGAAACAAAAGCGAGGATCATAATAAAACATACACGTGATACATTCGGCATTCGCATAGTACTCCCTTTCATATCCTTGTACTATATCATAGTGTTATACTGTTTAATTTATATTAAATAATAAAAAAATACTATTCTAATCTGTTAATTTCGAATAGATTCAACATCTCACTGAGTTGCGATTTCGGATACTGCTGAATAAAAAGCATCTGTCTGTTCAATTATGCATACTGTTTTAACAAAAAAATCCCCTGCCGACAGCTTTTCTCGACAGGGGTGTATTACCACAGTTTCAAGATTTTGTTATCGTTTCAACCCGTAGTTTGGCGCTTCCTTGGTAATGACAACATCGTGCGGATGCGATTCACGCAAACCGGCGCCCGTAATCTTTACCAGGGTGGTGTTCTTCCGCAGGGATTCAATGTCTTTCGCGCCGCTGTATCCCATGGCGGCGCGTAATCCACCGATCATCTGGAACACGTTGTCCGCTAATTTTCCACGGAATGGAACACGTCCTTCAATCCCTTCGGGGACCAGTTTGCCGGGATCATGCTCGTCCGCCTGGAAGTAACGATCCTTGGAGCCTTCTTTCATCGCGCCCAGACTACCCATACCACGGAATACTTTGAATGTCCGGCCTTCGTAGAGCACTGTCTCACCGGGGCTTTCAACTGTTCCGGCAAATAGCGATCCGATCATGACGGTGCTGGCGCCTGCGGCAATGGCTTTGGCAATATCGCCCGAATACTTGATACCGCCATCAGCGATGATCGGAACTCCGCTTTTATCCGCTTCTTCCGCGCACCACTGAATGGCGGACACCTGGGGAACACCCACACCGGCGACAACACGTGTGGTACAGATACTACCCGGTCCTATTCCAACCTTGACAGCGTTAGCCCCCGCATCGATCAGATCTCGGGTTCCCTGGGCGGTAACGATATTGCCGGCAATAATCTGCAGGTCCGGGTACTTGTTCCGCAGTTTCTTCACTGTTTCCAACACACCGATACTGTGACCATGGGCGCTGTCAACGACAATCACATCGGCTTTCGCATCCACAAGGTATTCGGCGCGTTGTTCCCAGTCGCCACCACCACCGATAGCGGCGCCGACCAGCAATCGACCTTTATCGTCTTTGCTCGCATGGGGGAATTGCATCCGTTTTTTAATATCCTTGACGGTAATCAACCCGACAAGATCACCTTTATCGTCGACAACCGGTAATTTTTCAATGCGGTGTTTCTGCAGGATTTTCAGGGCGTCGTCCGGTGATGTTCCTTCAGGGGTGGTCACCACGTTTTTCGTCATCACATTCGAGATCGGTTGTTGCAGATTGTTCTCAAAACGGATGTCACGGTTGGTAAGAATACCGACCAGTTTATCATGATCGACAATAGGGATTCCGGAAATCCCATACCTGCGCATGGTAATCACGGCTTCACCGAGGGGACGGTTCGACTCCAGGGTGATCGGGTTATCGATTACGGCGCTTTCGGAACGTTTCACTTTATCGACTTCGCGCGCCTGCTCTTCGGGAGACAGGTTTTTATGAATAATTCCGATCCCGCCTTCACGTGCAATGGCCATCGCCAGTTCTGATTCAGTCACAGTGTCCATGGCGGCGCTGAGCAGCGGGATCCTCAATTCTATCGATTGGGTCAGCCGTGAGCGCACAGATACATCCCGGGGTAGAATTTCGGAACGAGCCGGTAATATCAGAACATCATCAAATGTCAATGCGCTTTCCGAAAGGATATTCGCCATCGTTTTTATCTCCGTATTATGATATTCAAGCACCTGTCCATGGCAGGATTACATGGTTGAAATATTCCAGATAATCAAAGAAAGCAAGTGATCCCTGGTAAATGGACAGCGAAATTGTACTTGCAAGGATTCCTACGAGGAGGAAAAAGATCCACGCACCCCGGGTTGTCGTTTTATACCCGATCCGTATCATTCCAACAATCCTCATCAGATACCAGAGAACGAACAAGGCAAACAGGATGGTAAACATGGTCTGGAACCAGCCAAACGCCAGCAACCGGTAGTGAACTACACCAAAGGGTACCAACAGGAGAAAATGTGACGCTCCCCAACTGGAAAGACTGAAGGCCTGGCGAAAACCTAAACTGCCTTTGAAAAATATCGAGAACATCTGTAAGGCAATCGAATTGATGATCAACAATCCCAGCAGAAGACCACTGAAGCCCAGTATCGCCAGTTGAGGATTCCAGGCCCAGGAGATGAGAACCGATTTAATTACATCTGAAGGAAATATCAATGTCATCAGGTAATCGAAAGCAAAATCTGTTCTCGCATTATGCAGCCATCCGGCAAAAAAGATAGAATTGCTGGCGCACACAAGGATAGCAATTACTAAGGTCTGTCCTGTCTGGAAATATCGACGGTTCCTGATGTCGGTAAAGAATCCGTATGTATGGGCAAATACACGGCCCAGGTTTTGACGAAATACGTTGTTCTGCCTGCGGCTGAGCAGCAGGAATGTCCCCACGATCAGGGCGGCAATGGGGAATATGATGGTCGCTGATTGACCACGGCTGCGAAGTGCGGGTACATCAATACGTGCCTGCCCTATCGCTTCGCCAGCTTTCTGCCATCCGATCCGTTCTTCACGGTCCAGGGTGAGCAATCCGCGCTCGACAATCATTTCATCATCACTGAGCCCGGCGATGGAAAGCGGCCATGCACTGCGAAAGTCCGCATAATACCCGATCAGGAATCCCGCCGAATACGTATCACGTACACTCCGAAGCTGATGCAATAAAGCATCCGCCTGGCGGATGTGACCAGAAGTAGAATCATCATCCGGCGACCATCGGGTGGCATACCCGCCTAATCCGCCAACAAGCCATGGATTCTCATACATGCCATCAAAATTCAGTGGTTCAAAAATGGCGTACGGTTGACGTTCGAATACTCCAACAATATTGTCAGGAAGATTTATGGGTTCCCTGGTCGCAAAACCAACCATGAAAGGAATATTCATCTCGGAATTGGAATTTTGCAAAGCAGTAATTGTTCCAAGAATTGCTTCTTCGGGCGCCAGAGACCCTGCGATTCCAAATGCTGCGACACTCGGATGGGTGCCGAAGCATGCATACATCTCCTGCAGAAGGCTACCGATACGTCCCTGGAGATCATCTGCGATAAACACGGACGTTGGAACACCGTGAAGACCTGTCTGCGGAACAAGGAACAGCCCCAATTCATCGCAGATTTCTGCGACAACAGGATGCGGCATATCATAGACATACCGTACCAGGTTAAACCCCGCATCCTTGATCCGTACAAGATCCTCGCGGATTTCATCCACCGACATCGCAGCGCCGCGAACACGGTTGGTCATGCGAACATCAATTCCCCGCACACGCAGGGAACGTCCGTTGATGCTCACACCCTGCTCCGTCCATTCCACCGTGGAGAAGCCAACATCCACCGGAACGTTCCAGGAAAGATCTCCCTCTTCTACAATCACATTGAATCGATACAGGTTTGGATCGTCCGGTGACCACAAGGCGGGATTCCTGATGGAACCGGAGATAGTGATTTCCTCCGCATCTACAGGCCCCAGCACCAGGTTCGCGCTCCTGTTGTCACCGGTATCACCGTCCGGACCGGTCCATTCTGCGTGGATGGCTAATTCCCGGTTCATAAGTGAATCGGCAGTTGCACTCGCATGGTTACGCATAACCAGGCGAATCTCCCAATTCGCCCTGTTGCCATCCTCTTCAACCTCTGCATGCCAGGATAGTTCTTCGACTGTAGCCGATGGTCGTGCAATCAGGGCGACATCACCGTAAACCCCGGCGAAATAGACAGGATCGGTCAATCGCGGTTTCAAAGGAATGGAAGCCCGAGTGGATAACCTGTCTTTGATATCGATTTCCAACTCATTCGGGCGGGAATAGTGCAACAGGCCACGTGGGATATCCACCTGCACTGTCGGTATATCGCCATCCCATGCTTCGAGCAACTGGCCGTTCAGTCGGATTTCCGCCTGTTGACGCAATCCCCAGAATACAAGTTGGAAATGGCTTTCTGCAAGGCTATCCGCTACACGGAAGGTGGTCCGAAGGGTTGCGTGTCCGTCTCCCATGGGCCAGCACCCCGGTACCGTCACCGAAGTCTGGTCGTTGTTGCCCCGCTCGAGGGTCCATGTTCCCGACAGGGGTTGGTAGACCTGTGCAGACGTGGGCGCATAGAGCCCCTGCGATGGGATATAGGGACTCTCCGCATCGCCCTGGTAATAGGTAAATGCATTGCTCCCGCCTGGGACGAGAAGTGCAAATACCGTAAGTAAAATCGTCAAGGTGTGTAAATAGATGTGCATGGTTCGTGCGCTTGAAATGATTAGCGTTGAATATACTGCTCTATCAAAATTCTTGCAACGTTTTCCTGTATCTCTTGATTCACAATTCTTTCTGAATGTACGTTCACAGAAGGTTTACATGCACGGGAATAATGAATCAATCGAAGATATATCTCCGCATACTGCTAATCTGTGTTCTGCTTCTGCTTCCCCTCGTAGCGGGTGAGGCATTTTCGCAGGCTTCCAGTGGGGAAGACGCCAGCAATATAGGTTGGCTTGCTATCCTGCCGCCACTGGTAGCGATTGCTCTCGCCCTCGTTTTCCGGGAAGTGGTGTCCGCTCTGCTCCTGGGCATTTTTATCGGTAGCTGGCTGCTTTCACCCGCGGATCCATTGGGTTCGCTCCTGCGTGTCGCCAACATCTTTTTCCTGGATGCACTCGCCGACCGTGGTCATGCCGCCATTGTCCTTTTTACCCTCATGTTAGGAGGTATGGTTGGCATCCTCTCCAGGGCGGGCGGAATGGATGGCATTGTTTTTCTCTTCCGCAGGCTTGCCAAAGGAAGACGAGGCGGATTGGTGATGACCTGGCTGTTGGGTGTTGTCATCTTCTTTGACGATTACGCCAATACCCTGCTGGTCGGTCACACCATGCGTCCTTTCACCGATAAACTGAAAATCAGTCGGGCGAAACTGGCGTATATCGTGGACTCCACAGCCGCTCCGGTGGCATCTCTGGCGGTGATCAGCACCTGGGTAGGGTTTGAGGTAGGACTCCTGCGTGATTTTACCACCTCGACGCCGGGTATGACCGATGCCTACGCCCTCTTCCTGCAAGCTCTCCCGTATCACTTTTACAGCATTTTTACCCTGTTCCTCGTCCTGTCCATCGCCCTCTGGAACCGTGATTTCGGACCAATGAGATACGCGGAACTGGATGCGCTCGCTGATAATGACCGTACCCAATCGACCGGGCCGGAGATTAAACGACCAGATACGGAAGCAGGACCAAAATCTGTCTGGATAGCAATCATTCCCATTGCAACCGTGATTTGCACAACCTTTGTCGCCTTGTATGTCTCGGGAGTAAACGCCGCCGGAGAAAATGCACCCCTGTTCGAAATCATCGGCGCATCCGATTCTTCCGTAGCGCTAATGTCCGCTTCCTTCCTTGGACTTCTTTCCGCCGGGATCATGGCTGGACTGCTTGGAAAACTGAAAATCGCGAAAATCTCGGAGGGACTGCTTGACGGACTCCGTTCCATGATCCCCGCCATGGTGATCCTGTTGCTGGCATGGTCGCTGGGCGAAGTCTGCGACCGGGTGGGCACCGCGGAAGTGGTCATTCATTCTGTTACAGGTTCGCTTCCTCCGTGGCTGATTCCCGCTGCGGTGTTTTTCATTGCAGCCGTAACCGCTTTCTCCACCGGGACCTCATGGGGAACCATGGCAATCCTGCTCCCGATCGCGCTTCCACTTGCGCACCAGATCCCTATCGCTTCCGGGTTGAGCGAAGGCGCTATTCATTCGATCCTGTTGGGAAGTGTAGGGGCGGTACTGGCAGGCGCAACCTTCGGGGATCATTGCAGTCCGATCAGCGATACAACAATTCTTTCCTCCATGGCTTCCGGATGTAACCATATTGCCCACGTTCGTACCCAGATCCCCTATGCCATGATGAGTGGAATTCTGGCGATCATTGTCGGGTATGTTCCCACCGGGTTTGGAGTCCCCTTCTGGATTTCACTGCCTGTGGGATTGTTGGTTGTGGCGGGGATACCGTACCTGTTCAAGAAAACGGAATAGTTTTTCACGTTTCTGAGGATTCTGCGTGGTGGTGTCAACAGAATCCGTAGCATCTTGTTACACGTCGTTGCGAGATCTTTTGCATGTTGTAGTCGTTAATGCAAAAGATTGAAGCAATCTCCATTTAAATTGTATTCATCAATTTCCGGTTTGTGGGTGGCATGGTGAATCATGCTTTTCGACTCCCATGTTTCAACCGGAGTTTGACAAAGGACTTTGCAAGATATTGTAATACAAGTGGATACAAAACATAGTTGTCACCACAAGGTGGTGTAACATATTGTTATGACTATAGATATGTAGCTATTTAGCGAACAGCTTTTCTTTGGGGAGAATGAGGTTCAAGGCATGGATGATGTTACGTGTTTCCGATGAGGGTTGGCTGTAGGTGGAGATCTCGGTTTCCCCTATGGTTTGCTTCACAAGTTTGATTTCGCTGAGCAGATCCAGCGCTTTGCGAG
This sequence comes from bacterium, assembly GCA_963674515.2. GTDB lineage: Bacteria > Electryoneota > Electryoneia > Electryoneales > Electryoneaceae. The sequence continues at coordinate 159,899 of CAXXQY010000007.1, read as the reverse complement.
CGGTCATTGTGAGATGTGCCCGCTTCACTTTCAGTTCGATGCAGATTTCGATCAGGTACGCCAGAACGCAGATAAATACATGCGCTTCCACACGCGGTTGCGTCCAATGGAACATCGGACGAAGATCAATGAAGTTCTTCAACTCTTTGAAAGCGCTTTCAACACGAGCCAGCGTCTTGTACGCCGCCACTACCTCCGGAAGGGAGAGATCGGTACGGTTGGTGCGCAGGACAAAAAACCCGTCCAGCTTCGTCTCAAAAGCAACGATCTCCTGTTTCAGCGTAAAAGCAATCCCGGTTGCCTTGTCCGTCCGCAGGGTGAAAAAGCGAACCAGTCCCTGTCGCTGAAGGTAACGCGCCGCCTGTTGCAGCAGTTTCTCGCTGTCTTTTCGTTTCCCATCCGTGTACAATTGTTGGATACGTTCCAACTCCACCATTGCTTTGTCCAGCCGTTTGTTTCTGTGCCTGTCTTCGATTTCTGCCTTTTCCGGGTTGAAGAAGAACAACACACGATCATTGCCAAACTCTTCCACCGTGGTTTCAAAACCGGTCAGCGTCCCTTGCCCTTCCACAGGAATCAGATGCCCCCGGTTTGCTTCCAGCAACGGTTCAAACAGCGATTTCTTCCGTTTCCGCAAGGCCACAATGTACTGGTAACCATCGTTGACCAGCGACGTCAGGTTGTCTTCGGTAACCATGCCACGATCCACCACCAGCACGCATTGTTTGATCCCGAAGTTTTTGGTCAGTCTTTCAACCTGATCGGTCAACGTAGTCGAATCGGCGGTGTTGCCCGAGTAGACCTGGTGGGCGATGGGCATCCCCTCATCGGTAACCAGCAGACCGATCACAATCTGTTTACGGTCACGGCGGTGGTCACGTGAATAGCCATGTGTAGCCAACGGACAGCCATCGCCTTCGAAATAGCTGGAAGTGATGTCATAAAAGACGAGGTTCAGGTTCAGATTGAACAGGTCTTTTTCACGTTCATGCAGGGCGATCTCGATGGTTTCTTTACTGCCGATCAGCTCGTCCATGGCACGGTAGAAGTGATGTGGCTGGAAGGATTTGCCATCCAGTTCAGGCAGCGCCAGAGACGGATAATGATCCGCTAAAGCGAGTTTGCTGGTCGGTTCCACCAAGCGGGAAAGTATAAGCGTCTTGACCAGCAGAACAGCATTTCCGGACAGACGTTCACCGGTGAGATACCGCGACAGAATTCTGTCCAACCCGAGTTCCTGCCAAATACTTTCACCGGCCAGCAACTCGCCAAAATGCTGTACGGTTTTTGTTTTCAACGAACGAGCATCAAGGAAGTGTCCTGAAGAATATCGCAACAGGGAAGCGATAGCGGAATCAATTTTTGCGACATCGAGGGTATCGACATTGCCAAAGTTGGCGACTACCCGTTGCCTGGTTTTTCCATCGATCCGGTAATTTTCCACCAGGCGCAGGTAACGACGGATCTTGTCACCCTTTTTTACTTTGACAATACGTGTAAACATGAATGTCACCACCATCCGTTCTGTTGCCAACATCCTATACGATAGTTAACAATAAGACATAAGCGATGACACTGTCAAGAGCTAAAGGAAAATAGTTGTCACCACGTTTTCGGTGACATTTCCCCACTTTCGCAATCCTATCTATCTAATAATCAACACCTAAGCAAAATTAGGAATGACTAAAATGGCAAAATCTTGTCAAACTCCGGTTTCAACAAATTTTTACGACAAAACAATCTTACTCCGATTGTGAGAAATGAATAATAAAAATCTACATGGAAACGTGAGCGATATTGGAGGAGGATTGCTTCACGATTTTGCTAATCTACAACGACAACGCAAAATCGCTCGCAACGACGTACCCCTCACGAAACTGCGACTCCCTTTCGGCGAGTGATTACAGCAAGTAGCACAGCTTCGCCGAAGGTGTGTTAAAAGCACGAAGGTACAAGATAAGAAATCGTGTTCTTTTGGATGGAGCAACTCTTTCCTGCGCGCTATACCAAGACAACTCACTTTCGGCGAGTGATTACAGCAAGTAGCACAGCTTCGCCGAAGGTGTGTTAAAAGCACGAAGGTACAAGATAGGAAATCGTGTTCTTTTGGATGGAGCAACTCTTTCCTGCGCGCTATACCAAGACAACTCCCTTTCGGTGAGTGATTACAACAAGTAGCACAGCTTCGCCGAAGGTGTGTTAAAAGCACGAAGGTGCAAGATAGGAAATCGTGTTCTTTTGGATGGAGCAACTCTTTCCTGCGCGCTATACCAAGACAACTCACTTTCGGCGAAAGTGAGCTACTCGAAAGTGAGTTACTTGCAACATGCCCTCATTAGGTTTATCCACCGTAATATCGTTTCAAAGGTGGATTATCTAACGAAGTTGCCGTGCAGGATTTATAATCTGCATTGGATACGGGTGGCCCTACCTGCAGTCCAAGGTAGGGTGTCATAATAGGTCTTGTCGATGTGTTTCCTCGTTAGATTGGCAACGAAATAACGTGTTGACGAACTTGACGAGGGCATACCTGCACACGTCGTTGCGAGTTTTCACGCACGGTAGTTGTACTTGTGCGTGAAAGTGAAGCAATCTCCTTTCGGTTATGGAAGCGTAAATATAGAGATCTGTTGTATGAAACTGCGATAAAATATCAGCAGATTGCTTCGATTTTCCGCGTAAACGACAACAACACGCAGAAAATCTCGCAACGACACATTGATGGCTACCAAGGTTCTTCGAGCACTGAGCCAAAAATCTCTTTTTGACATTGACGATTCCATTTCCAATATTGAAGACAACTCAAATTGAAACCATAACTGATGGAGAAACTCATGGATCCGAACCAGCAACAACAACCTGTCCCTCAGCGTATTCAGATTAAACTCGATGATGACATCGCAGACGGCCATTACGCGAACCTCGTGCTGCTGAACCATTCCCCGGCGGAATTTGTGCTTGATTTTGCACGGATTGTGCCCGGCAGCCCGAAAGCCCGTGTGCAGACACGTGTGCTGCTCGCCCCGCAACATGCAAAAAACCTGTTGAATGCATTGCAGACCAATGTGAAGAAGTACGAAGAGACCTTCGGTGAGATTAAAATGCATGGCAAACAGGAAGGTGACAAATCCTTCGGTTTTCAGTCGTAACAAAGATTTACAACACCATTTAGAGAATAGTGAAGGGGCTTGTCTTATCACACACAGCCCCTTTTTTCTCTCCTCACTATTACGAAAACTGATGTTTTCTCGCCTATTGCTATTTACTATCAGCATCACTATCTTTATGCATCACGGTGCATATTTGCATGGAGTAGTATCATGGACCCGAAAAAGATGGAACTGGAAGCGCAGTTTTTGTCGCTATTGGCGCAACCGACACGCCTGAAACTCTTGTATTTGTTGCGTGGCGGAGAAAAATGCGTGTGCGAAATTATTCCCAGTATGCGCGAGGATCAGTCGGTCATCAGCCGTCACCTGATCAAACTTCGGGAAACGGGAATCCTGAAATATCGCAAGCAGGGTGTATCGGTGTTTTACTCCATACAGGAACCGCGGGTGTTTACGCTTCTTGAAATTGTGGATGACATCCTGCGCCAGACAGCCCAGGACAAAGCTCGTGAGGTAGTCGGCGCTTTGTAGACACTTTATCGTCACTATTCATGCACCAGAATGCATAAAAATTGAGAGTTTTATGTTTATCCTTCAAAGCGGATGGGAGACACTTACGGACTACCTGTCCGCGCATATTCTTACAGGGTTGATCCCTGCGTTTTTCATCGCTGGAGCAGTGGCAGTATTCATCAGTAAAAATGCTGTGGTGAAGTATTTGGGCGCGGATGCCAACAAATATCTCAGTTATACAATTGCTTCCATTTCAGGAGCTGCCCTGGCGGTATGTTCCTGTACAATCCTGCCGTTATTCGCCGGGATCCGTCAACGTGGCGCCGGGCTTGGACCCGCGGTAGCGTTCCTCTTCTCTGGTCCGGCGATCAACATTGTCGCCATTATCTATTCCGCACGACTCCTTGGTTTCGATATGGGACTGGCGAGGGCAATTGGAGCGATCTCGTTTTCCATTGTGATCGGTCTGATCATGTCCTTTCTCTTTCGTAAAGAGGAAGCGGAGTTTCACAAGGCCAATGGTCCCATTCAACTGGGTGATGAAGATAGAACTTTTCCCTGGCAAAAGATTGTGACTGTGTTCGCCATGATGTTTGTTTTTCTCGTCCTCGCTTCTTCCATGGAACTCGTGGTTTCGATTGTGAGCGTTGAAGATGGACGTTGGAGCATACAGGCGGAAAGCGACACCGTATACAGCATCCTTGCTGGAATTGCATTGACGGTTGTGGTAGTGTTGTCCGCGATATGGTTTACCGGGAAAGACATCGCCTCATGGTTCCGGGAAACGTGGAAACTCCTGAAAAAGATCGTGCCTTATCTCCTGTTGGGAATTTTCCTCGCTGGAGTAATCCGTGCACTGTTAACCGAGGAGTTGATCCAGCGGTTTGTCGGTGGAAACTCCTTAACAAGCAATGTGGTTGCGGCACTGACCGGGGCGGTCATGTATTTCTGCACCCTCACCGAGGTACCCATCGTCCGTGCCTTAATGGACCTCGGCATGGGACGCGGTCCGGCGCTGACCTTCATTCTCGCGGGGCCTTCACTTTCACTGCCTAACATGATTGTCATCGGCCGGGTATTGGGCGCAAAACGTACCGCTGTGTACATCACCCTGGTGATCATTTTATCAGTAACAGTTGGAATGACCTTCGGGGCTATTCGACCCTAACCATAAGGGAATTTTCATGAAACGCATTGAAGTGCTGGGTATCGGTTGCCCGAACTGCAAAAAGACGGAAAAGCTGATACGGAAAACACTGGAAGGAAAAGGTTGGACGGAGGGAAACGAGTTCACCCTGGTGAAGGTCACCGACATTAATGAAATCTCGGCACGCGGGGTGTTTTCCACACCGGGAGTTGTCATTGACAATCAAGTCATTTCCCAGGGAAAGGTTCCGTCGACCAATACTATTAATGAGTGGTTTTCCTGACAGGCAATGGTCCCTGAAAAATGATCACATTCCCTGTCAGCGGTGTGGAAACCTGGTGGTGGTTACCGTTTCTTACGGCGTTGGGTATTTCATCCATCACCTCCATCGGCGGCATATCCGGCGCGTTTATCCTGCTCCCATTCCAGATGAGTGTGCTTGGTTATACCGATCCCGGTGTTTCCGCCACCAACCTGCTGTTTAATGTGGTAGCGATCCCGTTGGGTGTCTGGCGTTTGTACCGTGAGAAACGACTGGTCTGGTCCCTTGCCGCAGCGAATGCACTTGGCACACTCCCGGGGATTTTCCTGGGGGGTTTTTTACGCATCCGTTACCTTCCCGACCCGCGCCACTTCAAACTTTTCGTGGCGCTTGTACTTGCCTATATGGTCTTTCGTCTCGTTCTTGATTTGCGCAATAAACGGTCTAATTCAAAAGTGCATTGTGCGAAAACCTGCCGGGTGGAGAATGAAACTGTATCGGGCGCAGCCACTCTGTTTGTATTCCAGGGCGAACAGTACCATGTTTCCCTGGTATCGCTGGGGATCATCAGTGCGTTTGTGGGTGTTGCCGGAGGCATGTATGGAATCGGTGGCGGGGCGATGATCGCACCATTGCTGGTCACCATGTACCGGGTACCTGTGCATGTCATTGCCGGTGCGGCTCTGGTGGGCACATTTGTCGCCAGCCTCGGCGGAGTTGGATTTTACACCTGGCTGGGGCCCATGATCAACACATCCCAGGCGAGTGTTACGCCGGACTGGGGATTGGGACTACTCCTGGGGATGGGTGGCGCTATCGGGATTTACACCGGGGCACGGTTGCAGAAATTCATTCAACCATTCTGGATCAAAATCATTCTTTCTGCCAGCATGCTCTTCATCATTTTCAAATATTTGTATGCATTTTTACATGTACAATAAAAATGATTTTTATGGAGGAAACCTGAAATGGTGACAACAGAAAAGAGAAACGTATTAATTCTTTGCACCGGTAATTCCGCACGCAGCATCATGGCGGAATACCTGGTAAACAATGAACTTTCCGATCAATGGCAAGCCTTTTCGGCAGGAGTCGAACCATCCAGCCCCAAACCCCATGCTCTTCGTGTTTTGCAGGAGTTGAACATTTCCGCGGATGATGCCCGCAGTAAATCTGTCGAAGAATTTCTCCACCGTGATGATCTTGACCTGGTGATCACAGTCTGTGACCATGCACGTGAAACCTGCCCGATATTCCTGAAACCGGTGCAACAGGTTCATATCGGATTTGAAGATCCCGCCCCATATTGCGACGGTCCAGATGATATCGCCCTTCTGAAATTCAGGGAAATCCGCGACCTGATCCGGGAAGAACTCATTCCCTATCTGCGGAACATGTAACCATCACATTCTTTCTGCTAAAGATTCACTCCAAATGGACCACCCCGTTAGCAATGTAGTATTCGTCCTAAAATATTCGTTTTTTTGGCTCTGAGGGCGAAAAGAATCTGACAAGATGACGTATATCATTTGACAAAACAACACTGAACGTATCAACTTGGAATTCTATGAATTAGTAGTTTGCCTGTTGGACGCTCTCTCTTATGCACGACCTTCGCTTACACCAATTATACTCACATCTAATAGCTGAATATGTAATTTTTTCGTTAAGAAAACTGCATAAAGCACATCTTGCGTCAACAACGATCAGGGAGGAATCTATGGACAAAAGAGTCCTTGTGGCCTTTATAGTATTACTCACAGCCGGTTTATTTTTTGCCGGATGCGGACAGAATCAGCAAACGCAAACGGCCGCAGTTGCTTATGAGTTTGAGGTTGTTGAGATGGAAGCACAGCCGATGCTTGCCATTCACACTACCTGCGATATGGAAGGCGAAGGCGCTGCCATGGAAGCAGCCTTCGGCCAGCTCATGGCATATGTTGAGTCAGCGGGGCTGACTCCAGCCGGTCCGCCGTTCACCATTTACAGCAAGTATGATTCCACAGGTGTGGAAATGGATGTCGGCATGCCTTTCGCGGAAGCGGTTGCTGGAAATGAAACCATTACCGCCGGAACCATGCCAGCAGGCCAGATGGTGAAGACCGTTCATCATGGATGCTACGCCGGTTTGGGCGATGCGCACATGGCGTTAATGGCACACATGGAAGAAGGTAACATGAACACAGAAGTTTGCCACATCGAAGTCTACATCACTGATCCGACCGAAGTGGCAGACACCACCCAGTGGATCACCTATGTGTACGCCCCGGTAGAGACTGTTCACGAAGAACCCGTTCGCCAGGATCGTGCACCGGCGGCGGCTGGTTGATTTTTAGCGAAACAGTTATCATCAGAACAGTGGAGAATGGTTTCTTCACTGTTTTTTTTGTATCGATGAGGTAAAATATTCATCCCAATGCTATAATCAGGAATCGCGATGGCTTAAAAAGTTGTTATATTTCCGGAACTATCGAATTGTACAGAGGACAGTAGCTTATTTCAGGATCTTTCATGCAAGATACTGCATCAAAATTGAACCAGGATTTAGATGCTCTCTTTTCTGCCATCAACAATGCGAATGGCGAGCTTGTACTCCGGGTTCAGGATAAACTTTTTACTGATATAAATACAATCCTCCGTCCCACTGAACAGGTTCTTGCACGTATCGGACATGATTCGACGATCAGCACAGTTGAAATTGTCCATTTGCGTGGATGGTTACGTTCCATCTTGCAGGATCATATCAAGTTGACATCTACCTTTTTCCTGCCGTTTCCCGATGTCGATCCTGTCATTACTTCTTTCCAGACTTCACTTGATGAGTATAGCTCTCTTGTCCCTGAGCAGCACGAGTTTGAAAATGATCGTGCTGCCTGGATAGACAAGGCGCCTGGTACGGCAGTGACCGGATTTTGGAAGATCTTTCAAAGGGTCAAAGACAATCTTGGCAAAGATGATTCCCCCTTCTCGCGAACCGTACCTGTCAGAAGCGTTTTGCTGGCGCTTATTGAGCTCGATTTGTATCAAATCAGGAGCCACTGCTGGTTTTCATTGTTATCCGAAGTTAATGAAACTGTACAGAAAATCCATGACGCTTCCCTGCATCTTACCGAAGGAATCCTGCTCAAGGATGAGACAAGCGCCGTTTCACCCTTTGAAACATTCGAAAATTCTCTGAAATCTTTTGCTGAGTTACTGAACGCTCTTAAACAGGATTTTCAGAACCACGCAGAAGTGGAAACAAATGCAATGGCGGAACAACTATCGGCCCTTACCGCCAGAGGTATTGAGTTTCTCCCCTATGCGGGGACATCGCTTTTGCCTGGTCGTCGCTGGCAGGAATCCACTCGCCGGAAGAGACTGCATACTGTCATGACAAGTCAGTATCTGATGCAAAAACGTTGGGAAAAACGAATCCACGGTGAGCGCTCCGAATGGAAAAAAGACCTCGAGCTAATGCATGCAGGTGTTTCCACTTCCCTCGATCTCTACCGCCATCGAAAAATGCTTCACCAGACCCTTCTGGATGATGTGCTTCCGGTTCACAAGAAGCTGTCACAGAGCGTAAATAACACTCTGCAGGAAGTCACAAACCTGATTGAAGCAGGATTCAAGGAGAACCTGGATGATATCCAGCGATTAAGCCGAAATCTTATCATCGAAATCCGCCGAAAGCACATGCCTGACCTGACTGAACAGATTCTCCAGGCGACCTTTGACAGAATTCCATTGTTGTTCAGTCAAAAAGTATCTAACAGTATTGAAAAACTTCCCGAAAAACAACCAATTTTCCAGGAACGGACATCACAGTATTTAAGCACCCAATTAATAGAAGTTGAACTTCGCGCTATCATTCGAAACGAGCTGTATCATCCACTGGAAAACAATCTCAACCTGTTATCTTCTGACGTAAACATCCGACAGGGAAGGATCCTGCAATTATTGTCCGACCTGGATCATGTGCTCGATGTTAATGTCACCGCGGGATATAACCTGCTGCAGGAGCGACTGCGCACGAAGAACGATCAGGAGGAAGGCATAGAGGATAGCACTACCTCGCTGATAATGGATGAATCTGTTTGTTATTCACAAGCGGCGACAATTTTCAGGGAAGGATTCACACGTCTCCAGGAACGAATCAAAGATATTGAAGACAAACTCACTGATCTGGTGCAGAACTGTGATCGCATTTTAGTTGACAGTACGATCGATTTTGAAACCAGCCTGCAGAAACTCACCCAGTCGCAGGAATTCCTCGAACTGAAGCTCCGTTATGCAAAAGGAATCGCACAAAAACGTATCCTCGAAACACGGCGGAATATCCTGCAATCCTCACGAAAAATGGTACTGCGCGTCCTGACATCGGTACCGGAATTACTTGAGTGGCTTCGTCGGCGTTATACAGGATTCCGCAAGCTTACCGGGCTTACAGAAATCACCAGTGACAGTGAATATCGTCTTGCTGCATTTCTTCGGGAAACCGACAGGATCATTAATGAACTTCCGTTCGTGTATAAACAGCTTTTTAAAGCGGTTCCCCTGGAAGAGGATCGTTTTTTTACGTCACGATCCGAAGAATTACAACAATTTGAAGAACAGGTCAGGCTGTGGCAAGATGGCCATCTTGCCTCGTTTGCCATCGTCGGGGAATTAGGAAGCGGGAAAACTTCTCTTCTATCTATTGCCGAAAACCGGGTTGATGCATCAATACTCAGGCGTCATTTGCGAATTGACACCGGGCATTTTCAGGAAGATCGTTTTACAGAGGCGCTTTGCTCGGTTTTCAGCATAGATCCGGTGAAGACATTGGAAGAATTTGAACGAAACCTGTCTACCATAAAACAGGACAGATGCATCTGTATTCTTGAAGATCTGCACCGGATCTACATGAGAACCATTGATGGATTTACTCTTCTTGAAAAGCTGATGTTGCTTATCAACCGTACCGGTGACCGGATCCTGTGGATCATCAGTTGCAACCAGTTTGCGTGGGCCTACCTGGATAAAGCTGTCGGGATCAGCAAATCGATCCAGCGAGTTATTCCCATGAACCCGTTTAAAAGCAACGAAATGCGTGAGCTGATCCGCAAACGTCATCAGGCGAGCGGGTATCGTAGCGCTTTTGAAGTTCCGGAAGAATTGCAAAAATCACGGAAGTACAGACGACTCCGTACAAGTGAAAAACAGGAAGAAGCTGTACGCGACCATTATTTCCGACGGCTGAACGAGTTGTCGTCCGGGAACATACGTACCGCCCTCCTCTTTTACCTTCGGTCAATCCGTGTCGACGAAAACAACACGCTGTTAATTTGCACGATCACTTTCGATGAAACATTCCTTCAAGGGTTGGACAATGAAGACCTGTTTACCATCACAGCGATTGTGCAGCATGGTGGATTGACGGAAGAACAGCATGCTGCTGTATTCCGCTCAACTGTAACGAAAAGTCGTACAATCCTGTCCCATCTGCAAGCAAAAGGGATTATCCTGCGAAACGAAAGAGATTCGTTTTACCTGCATCCGTTTATTTACCATCAAGCCATTCGTGAGTTGAAAGAAAACAATCTGCTGAGCTACTCATGAGTAGAATAGTGCAAATCACGGCATTCATTTGCCTAGTTTACCTTTCAGGGGCGTCATGTGTATTGGCGGCGGACACACCGTCGACCGTGACAATACATGATGATATGGCTGTTCCGGATGAAACACTGCAAACCGGATCCACAGATGATCTTCCGGACACTACCACACCGGGTCTTCAGGACACAACCGCTGAAGCGCCCCTGCTTGAGGTTGTGGATGATTCAGCCCTGACCTCCGATTCATCAGCCACTCCCCTGAGCCTGGACATCCTCGACACATTCCAACAATCGCGCCCGGAGTGGTCCATCTCGATAGGAAAAGTATTCTGGGCAATTGTGGTGTTTTTTCTGGGATATATTACTATCCGTTGGATCACCGGATTCCTGGAAGCCCTGGCGGAACGTCGTTCACGGGCGCGTCTTACAATCAAAGCCATTATTCCCGTGATACGGATTTTTGGTTGGACTTCCATTCTCGTATTTATCATCACGCGGATATTTGCACCGCCGCTGGAAACACTGGTGGCCTTCACCGCTTCCGCCGGGATCGCTATCGGATTCGCCTCACAGGATGTTCTGAAAAACATCTTCGGCGGGATCATGATCCTTTTCGACCGTCCCTTCCAGGTCGGTGACAAAATCCAGGTGGGAGATCATTACGGTGAAGTGGTGCATATCGGACTGCGTACTGTACGGATCGTTACTCCTGACGACTCCCTGGTGTCCATTCCTAACGGCGAAGTCGCCAACCAGGCGATATCCAACAGTAACGCCGGGGAACCGAATTGCCAGGTAGCGGCCGAGTTTTACCTGCCTGTCGGGATTGATGTTAAAGAAGTGCGATCGCTTGCGTACAAAACGGCCCTGATCTCACCCTATGTTTACCTGAATAAACCGGTTGCAGTTGTCGTAAAAAATGAGATTTATGAAGGACGCTCCATGCTGAAGGTACGGCTGAAGGCTTATGTACATGATATACGTAATGAATTTGCATTCCAGAGCAACCTTACCCAGGTGTTCCTGGAAGAACTGCTTGAGCGCAAATTGATCACCCCGGAGGACTTTGACCCGTAGGCGTTTGTGTCCACATATTTACAAATTACGGAATACTGTTTACAGCACGTTTTATTCTTTCGTTTCCAGCAACTCACGCACTTTATGGACCAATTCCAGCGGTCGGAACGGTTTGGGAAGGAAATTGGATTTATCACTCATTATTTCTTCTTCCAGTCTTGCATCTTCCGTATAGCCGGACATGAATAGAACAACAATATCCGGCCAGAGTCCGCGAAGCAATCCTGCCAGTTCAATCCCGCTCATTATCGGCATGACAATATCCGTAAGAACCAGGTCAACTTTTTCATCCATCGTTTTACACATCATATAAGCATCGTTACCACTTTTTGTTGCAATTACATTATATCCGAATCGCTCGAGCGAACGGACGGCCGTTTTGCGCACTGACGGATCATCCTCCACAACAAGGACTCGTTCATTGCCAAATTTGGAGAACTTCTCACCGGCTGATGGTTCTTTAACTTCAACGGCTTCCATGCTTGCCGGTAAATAGATGTGGAATGAGGTTCCTTTTCCCACCTCGCTGTCTACTGAAATAAAACCATTGTTCTGCTGAATGATACCATAGACGGTTGCTAATCCCAACCCGGTTCCTTTTCCTTCCGGTTTTGTTGTATAAAACGGTTCAAAGATGTGTGATATTACTTCCGTTGGCATTCCTATCCCTGTATCCATGATCGAGAGCCCGACATAATCACCTTCCTTCAAGTTGCCATAAGGTCTTAACGTTGCCTGGTTCACATATACATTTGCAGTCTTGAAGCTCAAGGTTCCCCCTTGCGGCATGGCATCCCGAGCATTTACAGCCATATTCACAATGATCTGTTCAACCTGTGAATTATCAGCTTTGATCGAATGAAGGTTATCATCTGCAAGAATCTGAAGTTGTATATCCTCCCCGATGATTCTGACCAGCATCCGGTTAAGATTTTCCAATGTCTGGTTCAAATTTATCAGGATCGGTTTTATTATGTGTTTTCTGCTGAAGACAAGGAGTTGACGTACAAGGTTCGCGGATCTTTCAGATGTTTCCATGATTTCTTTCAAATCCTGGTAAATCGGATCATCCTCTCGCAATTGCATGGAGGCAAGTTCTGCATGCCCAATAATTCCAGTAAGCATGTTATTAAAATCGTGTGCGATACCTCCGGCGAGTCTACCAACGGCTTCCATTTTCTGTGCCTGATTCAGTTGTGCTTCCAGTTTACGTATCATGGAAATATCGCGGACAATACCCAATACGGCTGGTCGGCTATCCCATTCAATCAGGGAAGAGTTGATTTCCAGGTCCTTTTTTTCTCCATTCATTGTGACACCGATAAAAGCCAGTGGCACTCTCTCTTTAACGGTATAATTCTGTTTCCAATACTCAAAAACCACTTTCAGCTCTTCCCTGCTTTCCTCTGCAATCAATGTCATGAACGAAAATTCAGGTGAGGTCACTTCTTCATTGGTACATTCAAACAACTCGGTAAAACGCGGATTCACATTTACCATATGATTATCCTGGAACACAAAAATAGCATCGGTGGATTTCTCTACAATTTCACGAAACCTGGATTCGCTTGCCTTCATTTCTTCGTTAGACCGTTTTCTGTCAGTAATATCACTGAGAAAGATTAATACAGACGGAATATTATTCCATAAGAAATAGACAGCGTTGATCTCAACCCATTTCAGGTTGTGAAACCTGTCAATCAGTTGGAAAGCGTAGTTGTTTACGGAGAGTTGGTCTTTCAGGCAATGGTTGTATGACGCCATGACTTGTTCGCGGTAATCCAGGTGGATAAAGTCAGTGATCGGTATTTCCGCCAATTCATCCTCGGTATATCCCAGCACTATTTCTGCCATGGTGTTACAAAACACGATGTGCTCGTGTTGGATAATCAATATTGCCTGTCCTGCGCTTTCAATCAGTTGTCCCAATTGTTTCCTACTTCGTTCCAGTGCTGATTCGGTTTGAAGTTGATCGCTGATATCACGAAACACGATAACAGCATAGTTCAATTCGTCGAATGAATCTAATCCCAGTGTAATCTCGACTGGGCAGTTTTTATCAAACCGAGTCCGTATTTCAGTACTGATCCGCCTGCTCCCACGAGTAAATACAGGTTGTTGCCGATACAATTTCTGCAGCAGGCTTTGAGTTTCATTCAGAAGCAAGTCCTTGATCGTCATAGATCGCAGTAGTTGAGAAGGAAAACCTGTGATCTCGGACGCAGCGAGGTTACTATCAACACAATTCCCTGTGGACATTTCAAAAACAAGAATTCCGTCAGAAGTCCGATCGAGAAGAGAATGGAACCGCTTCAGATGCTTCAGTTGTTTCTGCAACTCAGGGTAATAACTTTTGCGGTGAGATTTTTCCCCGAGACCCAATACTTTTGCCCTGAGGTTATTATAATCATTCGGAGTCTCGGAGTGCTTTTTCATAGATCACCTCTATCTCTTCCACGGATACTTCCCTGGGATTGGTAACCATGCATGGATCATGAAACGCCTTTTTTGCAAGGTTTGGAATATCTTCACTTCCAATTCCCGATCGCCGCAGCGTGTTTCGCAAACCTGCTTTTTCATTCAAATCGTTGATCAGGTAAATAAAACTATCTGCGTTCGATCCTGAAGATATTCCCTGCTTATGTAACATATGGAGGATGGATTCACATCTTGTTTCAATAAATGGTTTGTTAAACTCGAGCACAAACGGCAACAAAATCGCGTTACTTTCGCCATGGGGAAAATCTTTATATCCACCCAGACTGTGTGACATGGCATGTACCAACCCAAGGCTGGCGTTGGAAAATGCTATGCCGGCGTGCAGACTGGCCTCCATCATACCAGTTCGGTGTTGAGAGCTGTCCGGATGTTCCAGTACTGAAAGCAGATGTTTGAAGATTAACCGGATAGCCTCCATGGCGTGTAAATCCGACACAGAGGAACTGGCGTTGGAGACAAATGCTTCAATTGCATGTGTCAATGCATCCAGTCCCGTATGAAGTGTCAATTCACGATTCATGGTCATTGTAACTTCCGGATCTATCAATGAGATATCCGGGACAACCGTTTTACTTATGATTGCGAATTTTCTCAGGTCAGAACAATCTGTCACAATCGCAAACTGGGATACATCTGCCGATGTACCGGCAGTTGTCGGAATGAACAGGTAGGGTGGACAGGGTTCAGGGACCTCATCCACACCTTCATAATCCGTTATCGAACCTCCGTTTGTAGCAACAATCCCAATCCCTTTTGCACAGTCCATGGGACTTCCGCCTCCAATCGCTACAAGCGCTTCGCAGCATTCGTCAAGGTACTGTTCCACTCCTTTCATAATTTCGAAGTCTTTCGGATTGGCGGTTACATCAAGGAACAACGAGTAGGCGATCCCTGCGGTTTCCAGGATATCAAGGAGCTCACCTGTCCATCCTGCATTCTGCACACCATGATCGGAGACTACCATTACTTTCTTCAGATTAAAATTGTTTACGTAATTACCTAACAAATACCTTGCACCGTTACCATAGACAAATTCCGGAACCACTATTTTGCGAAGATCACTTAATGACTTTTCCATGTTTCACCTCAACCGTTTACTGTGGGTGTACACACAAGAATTAGATATTGACACCCTGGATAGTGAAAAGAAAAACCATGGAAGCAGATTCTCAGTGCAGAATAACAGGAAAAATGCCTGTTAAATTGCCACAAGTAACATCTCTTCAGGCAATTTGTAACATTCGACATATTTAAAAATACCATTCTACAGGGGAAGGTTCAAACAGTACGTCACATAAATAAAAACAGGTCAACCCTCATCGGATCAACCTGAATTAAATTGAACAGCCCTTTTCTACGTTTTTACTTCACCACAACCGCTTTACCTGTTGAAAGATTTCCATGGTTATCCTGTACACGCCACAGGTAAATTCCACTCGCCCAGGTCGTCGCATCCAGTGAAAGAGTATGGTATCCGGCGATCATTTGTGGAAGTATTCCGGAAACCACTTCACGTCCCAACACGTCGTAGACTGCCCAACGGACATCCGCAGCTTCGGGTAGTGCAATCTGGAGCAGTCCGCTTGGATTGAACGGATTCGGGAACGGTCCCGTGACTGCAAACTCATCCGGTAATGTGGGATCATTTTCAGGGGTAGACACATCCACCGCCTGGCCCACGAGCTGGATCATGTGATGTTCGCCGTCCGAGGTCCTCAAGTAGACGGTATCGATATACGCTCCTGCTTGTTCGGCCACAAACCGGAATACAAAATCCTGTTCCCAGCCGTTTTGCAGAACCATTGGCAACAAATCACCGTTGTCTATGCTGAATTCATCCATCAGTTCATTTTCAATAAACCTGTCCAGCCAGAGATACCCTCCGCCGGTATTGGAAACGGTTACCGCTGCAAGAGCTTCCTCATTAATGGGGATATTCAGAAACATGACACGGTTGCTGGGAAGGATGGTGTACTCGGGGGTAGCGTTACCCCTTGTGTCAAGTACGATGGACGATGTATTGCCCTCCAGCATCAATGTATCGGTAATTTCATTATCTACAAGATCAATGCTGTACAGAATGTCATTGTCTGCTCCTGCAAGCGATACGAGGAATTCACAATCCTGCGAGAGACCCAGCCGTTTGAAAGTTGCTCCGGGTTCCGATGTTCCCAGTTCGGCAATATCCCATGTGGCGTCTGTGATGAATCCGTCCAATTCGGTTACGAGATAACGAAGTCGCGAGCCATAGGCTACGTACATGAACTCTTCCATGATCAATCCATTACCGTCCCAGGTTGGCAGGATGGTTACAATCCCTATGGATTCCGGCCACATGGACTCAATAATCTCGCCATCACGATACTCGATCAGGGTGATATCATGTGCTGCATAGATGGTACGTCCCGATGGGTGGAAACTGAGCGATATTTCCGGTAACAATGCAGCCCCATTATAGATTTCCGACCATTGCTCAAAGTCGCCTTCAGGGGCATAATACAATGCACCGTCATCGTTCGCGGCTACCACACTTCCGTCTGGGCCAACAGCCACACTGCGTCCGACTTCGTTGTTCATGCTGTACGAGTTGATTACCGTTTGCATGTTACGGTTGTAAATAGTGATTCCGTCCA
Source organism: bacterium (assembly GCA_963674515.2). Classification (GTDB taxonomy): domain Bacteria; phylum Electryoneota; class Electryoneia; order Electryoneales; family Electryoneaceae. The sequence goes on along the minus strand of CAXXQY010000007.1, from coordinate 143,079 downwards.
ATCCTACCGCATAGATCAGGCTGTCGCCTGGGGATACGGCAACATCAAAGTAGCCATAATCGGTGAGGAAACCTGATTCCCCTGTCATGGTTTCGAATTCGTACATCGCTTCCGGGTACGTATCATCTATCCCGCAGAAAAAGGCTTCTCGCCCGGTTGAGGAAAGAGCCACACTGTTGGGAAACTGCATGATATCGAGGGTATCGACTATTTCACGGTCCAGGTTGGCACGGGCAGCAACGGAGAAATCGCCACCTGCCATGTAAACCCAGCGTCCTTCACCCGGAAAATCGGGGACATCGAGATAGACCATGAACGCATCCCCGTCACGTCCCATCTCATTTGCATGAACACCTTTCCCACAGGAAAGCGCAAGGTTTCCATCCGCACTAAGGGTCAATGCGAACACCGATCCGGGGGTATTTACCGTAAAATAGGGTTCCCCGGGAACTTCACGGTCAAAGATGCACACTTCACGATCGCTGTCGGTATCACCCCACGAAGCCATGGCGATCCAACGGCCATCGGTGGAAAGCGCCATCGCGGATGGTATATCCTGGTAGGGACCGCTTGTAACCGGGTAGGTATAATTCCAGAGTTCCGTTTCCAGGTTGGTGTCATAAATCCGGATGACATTCTGGTTGTACGAAGTGGTATACCATCCTGTGGCTATTGTGCTGCCATCACCGCTGATCCCGACTTCACCGCAATACCCCTGGCCTGAGATCTCTGTCAAATAGGTATAGCTCTGGGTCGATTCGTTCCACTGGTAAACATCGACGTCTGTCCAGCCGTACGCCCATATGGACCCATCCCCGCTGATATCAAAAGCATCGTTGCTGGCGCCCATGTTGATACGAGACCGTTCATTCCCGGTATCTGTTTCATACACTACCACTTCCGCACCATTTACCGCTGCAATGAGGGAGCCGTCATCGGTGATCCGGATTTCCCGGAAGAAGGTTCCGCTGCCATTTTCCGGGAGTGTGCAGATCAAATCACCGCTGGAAACCGAATATACCTTGATGTAATACAACTGTGCGGCAATATTCGCCATGCCGACCGCCATGGTGGAACCATCCAGGGACATGATCACCGATGGATCCGCAGAACTCGCCCAGTTGGTGAATTCTTCCTGCCAGACCGGTTCTTCCGGAGATTCGGAAGCGGCATCGTGTACGGCAATAAACTGGTGGGTCACCTCTTCGATATTTTCCTGGTGGATCACTGCAAAAAATGTGGAGTTTGGACAACCCGCTACCCGGATGTTATCATGATAGGACAGGCTGAATTCCGGGGTACCATCCCCCCAGGCATCGAAAAAGTCTGCAGTAGGATTGTTCATCTGGGTACCGACCGCTACCCATCCCTCCGCGCCAATGGCCGTGGAATTGCAGGTTGGGCCAGTGTAGTGGTACTGCCAGAGCATTTCGGCTTCATCCAGTTCACCGCTGCCGGGTGAACCGCCGATGCCATCCTCGTAGATGGTTTCCCACCAGGTTCCCTGTACATTGATCCGATGGAAGGTTTGCGATCCCATCTCCTGACCGAATACAAGAACCGGCAGGAACAGGAATAGAAGAAGAAATCCGCGCTTCATTGTGAGCCCCCATATGTTTGTCGTACGCGTTTATAACTGATAGACCGTTAATCTTCAAAGACTGCAATAATGATCAATATTGTAAAATGGTATCGGGAGATCACGGGGCACAAATAAAACGGAGAGAATAGAGTAAAAAAAACGTCGCTCCGAGCGACGTATAGTACTTGTATAGCAATACAGACAAATCTATTCTTCTACTGAATGGAGTTTGTCGAGGTATTCGCGAAGTTTGACCATGATAGTATCTACGTCATCACCTGCTAATGCTAACCCGTACGCGATAAATGCCAGATTTTTGTCAAAAGACACGGTTTCCTCCAAAAGGTTAATCGCTGTGAGAAGAGCAAAAAATGTACCATGGTGAGGATTATATATATTCTTTGCTTCGTCTTTTTCGGATTTTCCCCTGAAGTCATTCCCGCGCAGGCGGGAATCTTGTAATTATAAGTATTTACCTCATTACTTTTACTCTCTTTTAAGACAATCCAACGGGAGTAGACGGCAGAAATTACCATTGCCAATGCGAAAAATTGACGCAAGAACCGCGCAAAAATCGGATGAAAATGCAGGATTTGCATGAATTCAGTTTGCCCCTACTGCAGCTTGTCTTCCGTAGCTGTTATTTTGCGATAGAGTTTGGCCCTACTGCGTGCAGTAGGGTTTCATATGCAGGATCTACTGAATATGTTCGTAGCCCGGACGCACTCTAATCTTCGATTTTCTGCGTAAACAGCTACAGCACGCGGAAAACCTCGCAACGACAGGTACTATCAATGACAACACTCCATCACTACCGTCGAATCGCCGTCCACTTCGGTCATCATAGCACGAGGGCTAAGGTATGGAATCCCAAGCGACAACCCACGCACGATCAGCAGCACCGCCAGCACAATCGCACCTACCGGGAGCAGTTTGTTCACGAAGTTCCGAATGCCGAGCCCGATAAAACTGCCGAGATAGGTAGTGGCGAGCATGACCGGGATCGTCCCCACACCAAACAGGAACATGTAGAGTATGCTGGAGGTCACTGCCCCGGTCGCCGCCGCTCCGGCGAGAGCCATATACACCAGCCCGCACGGCAGGAAACCGTTCAGGATGCCGATCAGGAAAAAGGAACCATAGGAACGTTGCCCGAACAACTTCGCCCAGAGCGCCTTGATCTTGTCGCCCATCTTCGTCCATGTCTGCAGGGGAAACAGGCGCGAGGTCAGCCTGGAAGGAATCAATACCGCCAGCAGGACCAACACCCCGAGGGCGATGGAAAGTGTGTTCTGATATCCGGCCACACGCACACTGGCGCCGATCAGTCCTGCCACAATGCCCATCAGGGAATAGGTGATGGTACGCCCGATGTTGTACAGCAACCGTTTGATGAGAAATCCCAGGTGCGAGCCGCGCCGTCCACTGAGCGCAATGGCAATCGGTCCGCACATGCCGATACAGTGCAGACTCCCCACAAACCCAACCACAAACCCGGTCCAGAGTTCCATTCTATTCCTCTTTGATATAGCAGTGATTGTCCCCTGCAGTTCCTGAGAAAGATATAACACTTAAATGCAAATGTTTACACTTCCATTATAATTCTTTGAATTCTTCGCTGGAATACTCCTGTTACCTGTTACTGGTGGATTATTCTTTCTGTACGAACTGAAATCGTCTCAATCTTCCATCAGGAAGTGTGTACATTGAAAAGAGACATGACATCGCATAATAATTCTGTTTGCAAAAATGGAAGGTTGATGCGTACAGGTAAACGAGTTCTGATGCTGTCCACAGTTCACCACCCCGGACAGGCAAGGTACCATGGCAAGCTGGCTGTTTCACTTCATGAAGCCGGTTTCCAGGTGGAATCATGGTCACAAGGCTTGGAACGTCCGTCATTTCTCCCCAAAGAAATACGTGTACGGTTAATCGGACTGCCTGGAAAACTGAAGCGAATGACCTATTTGTATGCGGAAACCAAGCGAATGCTTTTCGGCAATGACCACTTGGTGCTTATCGTACCCCCGGAAACCATATTCGCAGGTTTGCTGGCAAAATTGGCAGGGAAAAAGGTCATTTGGGATGTGGAGGAGCATTACTCTCAATCCATCCTGACCAGCGATTGGATTCCACCGCGTTTTCGTCCGTTCCTGTCAAAAGCCTATCAACGGTTCGAAAAATTGGGTTGCCGGTATTTTGATGCGATCACCTACGCCGAAGACTCATACAAACCTCGTTTTTCCAGTGCGAAACGAACAGAGGCGATCCATAATTATCCATGGAAATCAACGGACCTGGGATTCAGCACGGGAAGTCATGCAGACCGTCGTTGGGCACACAAAGGTCCGAGGTTGCTGTATGTAGGAAAAATCACTCGCCATCACGGCGTCGCTGATGTTATAAAAGCAGTCACTATACTTGAGGAAGAATTACCCGATATCCAGTTCGATGTGGTTGGACGGATCCCGTTTCCCAATGACCAGGCAAAACTGGATACCCTCCGTTTGAGATTAAAGACCCCAGAACGTGTACGGTTTCATGGGCGAGTTCCTTTTAATGAATTATCAGACTATTTCCGTGATGCTCAAATCGGTATGTTTCCGTTGTGGAATGAACCCAACTTCACCTGCTCGGAAGCGACCAAACTCTTTGAGTATTGCTTGCATGGACTTCCTATTGTGACAGGGGATATCCCCGCGTGGCGAAAACTGATTGATGCCGCCGATTCAGGGGAAACATATGAACCGGGCAATCCGGAAAATATGGCGCGTGCGATTCGGGCTTTATGGGCGCGTGGGTTGATGGAACTGCGACAAGCCGGGGAACGTGCGAACCGTGAGGTGTACCGCAGGGAAGCGTTCTGGGAGTATGATGCGGAAAAACTTGTCCGACTCTGTAATAGTGTTATCGCTCAATAATGGAACTCAAACATCGTTGTAACTGATGAAACGGATATTCCATGGAATAGATTCCTGCCATTCCGTCTTCAACCGTTTGATTTCTTCCTGGAATTCCTGGAGTTGACTGCCCGGATGGAGCATGAGTTCAATACGTTTTCCAATCAACTTTTGATCATCTGCTATTTGGAACAAAGTAGAAAATTCTGTAAAACAGTCCGTGGATTTTATGCGCCCGGCAAGTTTCAGGCAATGATTCCAGATGTGTTTGCTGTAAAATATCAAAACTCCCGGATAGTCCCGTTCTGCATACAGGTTTTTGGTTAATCGCACCCTGTGGATGTTTTCTTCTTTCAATACCATAAGCAGCACTCGAAACAATCGAGGAATAGTGTGAATATGGTAATGGGAATCGACATGGCTGATCGGTACTCCCATTTGTCTGGCTTTCCGGACCTGGGTTTTCCATTCGTGGTAGATCGCCGTGCATAGCTCCCGGTTCACCAGTTGATTATTCAAGCGGTGTTGCATGGCGCCCTCATCATCCAACAGCGGGCTCAATCCGACATGCCCGGATAACGGTTTTCCGCTTGAACAATTGAGATGAATGCCGAAAGAACACTGAGGATATTGAAAAAGTGTGTGAACCGCTTCTTCAACGGAATCGCCATTCATCAACAAGGACGCCGATGTGATTTTCCCTTTGTCCATAAAGGCAAATGTTTCACGGTTCACATGTTTATCAAGCCCGAGATCATCTGCATTCAGTAGAAGAAATAGGTCATGACAGTTCATTCATTTGCACCTGGTAAGGATTTGTGCGTATTTTATCAATAATGATCTCCCTCCTTCATTTGCAGCTCTAAAGTTATACGGAAATCCAATGAAAATCCTCATTGTGAGCCCGGAACCTCCATCTCCCTTATTGCCGAGAGCTTTTCGTTTTGCACTCTTGCTCGCCGGGAAACATGAAGTGACTTTCGCTTATATCAGTGAATTACCAGGCAGATATGTAGCTCCAACTGTAGTGAAGTCTTCACGGCAGATGTTTCATTCCCATGGTATTGATTTGTACAAGATCAAAACCAACTGGCTGCAGGCGGCAAGATGGACGGTACCCGCTGTTGCCTCCGGAATTCCCTGCCGTGTCGCCCTGTTCACGGGAAAATACCAGAAACGACAAGTGCAACATCTCGTGCAAACGATTCAACCGGATGTTGTACATATTGACCGGATCTATGCTTATTTCCTGGCATCATTTGTCGATATTCCCATGATCGTGGATCTTGTCGATCCGCTCGGATGGCGGATAAGGACAATTCATCGGGAAACTCATACGTTCAGAGGATTCTGGGAACGGTATAATGGTCTGAATGTACAGAGGTTGGAGAACCAGATTATTCGTCAGAAAACACCTTGTGTTCTTGCGTCCGAATTTGGCGTTTCGAAACTGATGAAGAATGCCGCTCATGGATATTTGGAGGTCGTACCCAATCCACTTCCGCGGCTTTCCGGATTTTCAGAAAGTGGACGATTTCCCGGAAAAGGTCCACACCTGTGTTTTGTCGGAAACCTGAGATATGCCCCAAATGAACTTGGACTACTCAATTTTTATCATAATGTGTGGCTCTCACTCCGCGAAAAATTTCCATCCGTTTCCCTGCATATTATCGGGAGCCGTCCGGGTCGGAGCTTAAAATGTCTCGTTTCACAAGAACAGGGTATTCATTTGTACCCGAATGTTGCCGATCCCGGTGAGATCGCCTGCAAATGCGATATAGTGATTTCACCAGTACAAGTTTGCTCTGGATTTTCAAACAAGATTGTCGACGCCGTCTATTCGTACAGGCTCCCCGTTATTTCTTCATCTGCAGCAATCGCAGGTTTACCCGGAGAAATCGGATCGGTGGTATTGTGTGCAGATTCATGTAAGGAGTGGATCGATCGTGTGGGTGAGTTATTCCTCAAAAAGGATTTTGGAAAGGACTACGTAGATCGATTGCATGTGACAATGGTTAACCACCTGGATGACAACCGAATACTTTCCCTCCTGGAACAGAGTTACAGGTTTGCGATTTCTCAAGGAAAGGTGAGCTGCTTTCAAGCGTTCTCAGGCACACCCATACGCCGGAAGAAGTCTTTCCAACGGTCTTCCATCAAGTCCCATGCATAGGTTTCACGGAACAGTGTTTTTGCTTTCTCGCATCCAGCTTTCAGTTCAGGTGTGCCTTTGATCAGTGTACGCAGATCATTTGCGAGGGCGTCAACATCATTGTAGGGGCTGATCAAACCGAATCCATGCTCACGGATAATTGAGCTTGCGTGATTTTCCGAGTTGATAAGCACCGGTTTGCCGAGCATCATCCCTTCATACAACTTGTTCGGGGCGCCATACTGGTAGTTGAGCTGTGACGGATTGTAATGGCAGTATACTGCATCTGCTGCGGCAAGGATCTCCAGGATTTCGGATGGATGCACTTTCCCAAGGCTGACTACTTTCGGATGTTTGAGAAACACATTCTGCACAAAATCACCGAGGAATTTTCCCGTGGTGACGATATGCATCTCCGGGACCTTGTCAATCGCCCCGACAATACTTTCGATACCGTGGATGTTATCACTCAACGTACCGTTCACATAAACAAAATGGTCAGGCAGCCCGGTTTTCGGAGTGATATCGTCTGTAATTTCCGGTGTATTATAAATAATTTGGGTGACAGGCGGTGTGTGACGATGCCATTCCAACCGCTCCTCGATAACTTCCACCAGGCCGTCAATATGTTTCAGCCCGAATTCGGAAACTCGCCGCCAGAAAGGATTGAGGTATCGGCCCTTTCCCAGGATACGCATGGCGATGCTGTCAAAAAGATCCACGGCGAGGAATTGTGGACGGGGGAAATAACCGAGGACAAACGGGAGAGCATACTCATCATTGACGGCAACGACCACATCCGGCTTGATCTTTTTGAGCTGGTACCTGATGGTCCGGAAGAACATGGCTACTTTTGGGATGGTTTGCAGTCCATGCCCCATGCGCAGATCGGTAATATGGTAGTGGATCCCCTTTGTCCGGCTGTCATCCCAGGTTGTTCCGCGAGTGGCGCCAATAAAATGTACTTCTCGAAATAGACGCCGTAATACCGGAAGAGTACGCCGTACACGCACATACGATGGAACATCGGAATAGATGTAAGCGATTTTTGCATCAAATATCGGCTGATCCGTTGCTTTACGGGCACTTTTGTTGTTCGCCATTACTCACTCATTCGAATGAATTTGTTTCAATTCTCAAGGTAACTTATCCTGCTTAACGATAACACCCGGCACAGCAAATCGCAAGAAGGATCATTTTCGACAATAATCCCTGAAGAGATTCCCGGCCATCGTTGAACAGTCATCTTACAGAACGAAACCCGGTGAATCATCCATGATGTTTGGATGATACGCCGGGTTTCGTGATACATTCGTCCCTGAACCGTTTTTTTGCGTCCGGGCTACTTACCAACTCTTACTGCAGCAGAATCATCCGCTGGACAAGGCTTTGGGAACCTGTTTCCATACGCAGGAAATACATTCCGGACGGCACATGGTTTCCATTCCGGTCCATCCCTCTCCAGGCTACAGAATGGATTCCGGGTTGCATGTTTTCATCCAGCAACAGGAGGATTTCCTGGCCCAACACATTATACACTCGAAGAAGAACATGTTCCGCTGATGTCAAGGTATACTCGATCCGGGTCATGCCATTAAAAGGATTCGGTGATATAGCAACCTGCAGATCGTGCGGCAGCAGGTTTTCTTCCGGTGAGACAATTCCGTTTTCATCCAGAATCTTGACCAGGAACAAATTATCATCTTCATTGCCATAATGAATGCATCCTGTCACAACATATTCTGATTCGTTGATTTGATCCACACCCAGGCCGGAACTGTGTCCATCCGTGAACAAATCGATTGACCATAACTCGGTTCCATCGAAATCTGTTTTCAAGAGATTGGCATGGTCATCAAAACTTCCGGCGACGACAGCCCCGGAATCATCTGTCGTTTGAATATCATTACCGAAATCATTCGATCCGGTGCCATACAGGTATTGCCATTCCATACTTCCTTCAGTATTGATTTTTACAACCCATGCGTCGTAAGCATCACTGCCACCCATATCAGTGTATCCGGTCAGGATATACCCGCCACCATCCGCGTAGTCAATTCTGCTGAATGTGTTGATCAAACTATTGCCGTACAAGTATTGCCACACCTCTTCACCGTCTGAATCCAGTTTGATCAGCCATCCGTCAGCGGAGGTACCCGTGGTTGTATACTGGTATCCGGCGATGATATAGCCACCATCCTCGGCCACAATCACATCTTCACCGGAACACGAGTTTCCATCTGTATACAAAGCATCCCATTCCTGGAGACCGTGGGAATCCGCTTTCACGATATAGACACCCCAACTTCCGCCAGCAGTAGATATTCCTGTGAGAATATATCCACCGTCGGGAGTCTGTTTTACACCATTCGCATACTCGTTCCAGTAACCGCCATACGTCTCATGCCACTCTTCATTCCCATCGGAATCCAGTTTCAGCAGTAATGCCTGGAAATTATCGATTTGATCGGAAGTACCTCCACATACGATGTATCCTCCATCGCTCGTCTGTTGGATGTCATACGCTGCATCGGAAATATCGAGATTGAAAAAACGTTCCCATTCCTGGTTACCATTCGCATCGATTTTCAGCAGGATCAGGTCATAATACGAACCATTGGACAGAGTATGCCCGGCGACAAGAAATCCACCGTCCTCGGAAACCAGTACAGCACGTCCGCAATCATCGTCTGCACCATTCCAGGTGTATGTCCATTCGATGACCGGCGTTGAAAATGCGAGTGATGAGATGAGTACTGTCAAAAATGCGATGCAAACCAGTCGATTCAACCAGTCCATGTTTCCCCCCGTTTCCGAAGTCCTTCATAATATGACGGTTTTTACGTTCGTACAATTCATTAAGCATCCATGAACAGGTGTTGTGCAGGTTCCTGAACGTAGTGGAGAAGCTGCACGTAACAGTTCAACAGCGCTATATGCCCCCGTTGGCTTGAACCGGGCTGAATGCTGTTTGTGGATGACACCCGACCTTGAAAAGCTGGTCGGGCTACCCATCCATCTTGGACCATAGGCGGTCCAGGTTACCTATTCTCATTAATGCAGCAATATCATACGCCGCACCGTTGTTTCCTGAGGTGTTTCCATCTGCAGGAAGTACATTCCTGACGGCAGCGCACGACCATCGGTATCCATTCCGTTCCATTGCAGTTGATGCTTTCCTGCATTCAAACAGCTATTGTACAACCGTCCCACTTCACGCCCCAGCACATCAAACACAGTCAACCGCAGGTTTCCACCGGACGGTAGAACAAATTGGATGACCGTTGAATTATTAAATGGATTCGGATAATTGGACAGGGAAAGTTCCTGCGGCAGTTCCACAGCGGATGGCCCCGTAATTCCTGTCATTCCCGGACCGCCATAGATGACAAGTTGCCCACCTTCCGCAGCATAGATCCATGCATTTTCCGACGATCCATCATCAAAAACATGGATATCCCGCACAGCATTCTGTCCCCAGTGATACGCGACTTCCACCATCTCCTCGCCATCAAACGGTTCCAGGATCACAATTCCACCGTCCGCAGTGACAGCATACAACAAGTCATTCACCAGGCGCATCGAGTGAAGTCCCGTCAGTTCCGGGTGATGGAACATCAATCCCGGTTCATCCGGTCTTGTGATGTCATAACGATACAAACCATGTTCCATGGTGGAAATATTCAGAATGTTATCATGGACCATCAGCTCGCAGATTTCATTATTGATCAGTTCTGCAGAGAATTCAATCTCGGAAAGGATACTCTCTCCTTCCTCGAGGTCCATATCGAGAATAGAAACGGTTAAGTCGTGAGCGACACACACAACCTCCTCCGACGCGGCCAATCCTTTGGGAAAACCGGGAAGTCTTATTTCGCTGTCAAGCCATAAATTTGGATAATAATCGCAGTGGTATCTGTTTACCTGCGTGAATGGTACTTCATCCTCGTAATACACCGTTGTGGAAATAAGATTGAATCCTTCCGTCGCCAGGAAACCTTTCGCCACCTGAGAAGCGTCACCGATCTCAATCTCCACGCTGTCATTCGTTGTGTATTCCAATCCCTCACTGTATTGGGCCGAGTATAAGCGAAGCAGGTAATTGTCCGTCAGGAAGAACAACAGGTTCCAGAGATTCGTAAAACCAATGATATGTTCGAACGAAATCGATGGATACTCTGATTGGAAATAAGGATTCATCGTATTCCAATGGCGGAAATTCGGCTCTCCACCAGTGATTATATACAGTTTATTGTCATACATATTTATCTGGCGAGGTGTCGTATTGTACCTTGCGGCCCCGAACAACTCGGGCGCTTGCGGATTGCTGACATCATAGACCTCGAAATTCCCGTGAGTTTCCTCGAAGTTCGAGTCGAACACTGCGCACAGGCGATTGCCCGGGATGACTGTTCCACAGGTTAACGGCCATTCATCAATGTGAAATTGAAATGTTTCGACTGGCGCCGACGGATCGGAGAGGTCATGCAGAATAAAGCCGCTGTCCTCCGATCCCTGTGAGATCAGGATTTCCATTGTGGCGCCCTTCCGATGGATCGAGTGCAAGCCAGCCACATTAACAGATCCTCGTACTTCCGGGTTCAGAACATCTTCCATGTTCACAATCATATACTGGCGACCGGCAAGCGCCACGTACATGATGTCCTGGTAAAAATCAACATCAACAACAGGATAGGACGACCAGAACGTGTATATATACTCAATGTTGTCCGGATCATGAACTTCGAAAATCTGCAGCCTGGCTTCTCCATTTGCGATAAACAAGTACGGTTCATGCCAGGCGGTGGTATACGATTGATCTACTGTGGAAATTTCACCGATCAGGTTCGGTTCAGTGGGATCGGAGACATCCACAACCTGTACTCCGCCTTCCAGGCAGGATACATACAACACGTCATTTATAAGGGTAAGACTTTGTGAGCTCCCGGGTAATGGAAGAGTCGCAAGCAATTGGGGCCAGTGGTAATCCTGTACGGAAAACACATGAAGTCCGGCATGTCCATCCGCGACATACAGAATGTCATCTTCGCCTATTAGTGTTTCATAACAAATGCCGGGTGTATCAAATGAACCGGTTTCGAATACTTCGCCGTTGGAAAGAACTGCGACGATCCGGAACCCGGTGGTCATGGTGGAAACATAGGCGAGACCATTGTGGAACTGCACATGGTTCGCCCTGTCCCATCCCATATCCATTTCCTGTTCTCGAAAAATATTGAGGCTGTCCTGGGCGAAGCTGGAGGTTGATATAAGAAGCCCTAATAGAACGATTCCCCAATATCGCATCAATTTTTCCTCGTGATGAGTTCCTGTTTGCAAAGCCGAAAATGGCAGGCCGCCGGAAAATCCGTAAAACTTGGGTACTGCAATCAATATACCATTTGAGTAATGCTGATTAATACTTGTTCGCAAATAATCCATATGGGAATAGAATGCACTGAGGTGTGTACGGTTTAAAACAAAAAACCCGCGAAACGCGGGACAATACAGCAAGAATCGGTTTGAGTGGGATCAGACCTTAACGCCTTTTTTGCGAAGGTCTTTCAGCACCACACCAATGCCCTTCTTGTCAATCGTCTTGATCGCCTTGGCAGACACGCGCAGGGTGACCCAACGATTTTCCTCGGGAACATAAAAACGCTTTTTCTGAAGGTTGGGTAACCAACGTCTTTTGTTCAAATTATGGGCATGACTTACATGGTTACCGGTGACCGGTCCTTTACCCGTAACTACACAACGGCGTGCCATTATTCTCTCCAAACACAGTTTTTCACATGGAAGACAGAAGATAAAGTGTAAATCGCGTACAGTCAAAGGCATTGCGCTTGTTTCGTCTCGCAGAAGAGACCGCGATTCGGTGCCTGCCACTTTACAACTACTAAATACCGATCTTGTAAAAGGAACAGGGCTATCCATCCACATCAACGCATTGAATTTCTCTATCTCTTTGAATACCAACTACACAAGTTTTGCAACGGGTTCCCTTGCGGCGCTGTGTACTGCCACCGCCATTTCACGAACCCTTCCGGGATCACGCGATTTCTCGAGATGATTCCCGATCACCACAATATCTGCCCCAGCTTTTGCGGCGGCATGGGCCGCTTCCGGGGTACGGATCCCCCCCCCTACAATCAGAGGAACATCTATCGTCTTCTGCGTCAAAGCAATCGCATCAAGAGGAACAGTCAACTTTGCCCCGCTGCCCGCTTCGAGGTATACCAGCTTCATCCCGAGATATTGACCTGCGAGAGCATGACTCGCAATCAGCTCGATTTTTTTACGCGGCAACGGCGTTGTGCCAGTTACACTCTGCACACTGGTCACCCTGCCGCCATCCACCAGGTAGTACCCGGTAGGAATCGCCGGAAGGTCCATTCGCCGGAGCTTCGGCGCCGCCAGGATATGCTCCCCAATCAGATACTGCGGGTTACGTCCCGACAACAACGACAGGAACAGGAGAGCATCGGCGAACTCGGACAACTGTTGATGGTTCCCCGGGAAAAGCAATACCGGCACTTTACCGCCAGCGCCTTCCTGAACAGCTTTTACCGATTCATCAAAATCATTGCGTTCGTAATAGCTACTGCCAACCAGGAGTGTATCCGCGCCTTCATCCACAGACACTTCTGCGGCATATTTCAGTTGCTCTGGTTCTTCACGATCCGGATCAAGCAGAACCCAGAATTTCTTCCCGGAATCGTTTGTATGTAATCCTTCCACAAACTGATCGACTTGAAAGGCTTTCATGAGTCTCCCTTATCGATGATGATATTTCCTGCAGTATGACATAAATTCGATGGCGATGACGTGAACAAGGTCACATCAGCACTGTGTTGTACATCTTTAAGATACATCTGGTTAAAATATTCCCTGAATATTACCCTTTCAAGGCATTCAACTGAGAAGAGATAAATTTTATCACTTCCGACTTGTTGTTCAGCAATGCACTTGACCGTTCAATATCCTTGCTTCCTGCCGTGGCGAAATTCGGTTTTCCACCACCTCCACCACCGGTTTTTTTCGCAAATGCACCGACAATCCTGCCGACATGGACTTTTTGTTTCACCAGGGCCTGTGTGGCAACTCCAACAAATAGAAAGGTTTCATCCACCTGCGCGCCAATCAGTCCGATTCCTTCTTTGCCTGCCTTGTTGAGGTCTTCAATAATCTTGTCGCCTGCAGATTGGAGGCCGTCACGATCTGTTGCTGCGCCATAGATGCCACTTACCACGGTAATCTTTGAATCGCCAAAATCAATTTCCTCGCCCCAGTCCTCCACAAACCGTACAGCACCTTCCAGCGCGGCTTTTTTGAGACGGTCGATTTCTTTCTCCATCGCCTTCTGGCGTTCCAGTAACTTCTCCAGCTTTTCGGAGGGATCGGAACCGTAACTTCCCAACAAGTCGGTTATTTTCTCCAGGACGTTACGTTCGCCTGTCACCTTTTCGTAGGCAGCTTCACCGGCTGTGCAGATCACCCTGCGGATTCCAGCGCTGACTGCTGTTTCCGATTCAATCCGGAATAAACCGATTTCTCCGGTACGACTGACATGGGTTCCCCCGCATAATTCGCGGGACACCCAATGTCCACCATGCTCCGTTTTTTCCCCCACACTCACCAGGCGCACCACTTCGCCGTATTTCTCGCCGAACAACGCCATCGCGCCCTTGTTTTTTGCGTCTTCCACACTAGTCAACTCAGCGGAAACGGGATGATCTTCACGAATCCAGCGGTTCACCATCTCTTCCGCTGTACTCATCTGCTCGTCGGTCAGCTTTTCGAAATGGGTGAAGTCAAAGGTCATGTAATCCGGCATAACCCGTGATCCGGCCTGGGTAACATGTTTCCCCAGGAGCTTCCGTAACGCCGCCTGGAGCAAGTGTGTCGTCGTGTGGTGCGGCAGAATACGCGTTCTTCTATGTTCATCCACCGCTACTTCAATTTCACCCGGCCATTCCTTGTCTTCCGGCAAACGTTTCGCACGGCAGATATGGATTCGCATATCGCCTTCATCGTACACATCCACCACTTCCAGGTGAAGAGATTTCCCTTTCACAATACCGATATCGGCCACCTGGCCACCCGATTCCGCATAAAATGGAGTTTTAGCAAAAACCAGTTCAAATACCGGTTTCTCCTCTGCTTCCATGTTATTGGCATCTTCCCACTGGCCTTTAACCAACCGTGCTTTGCGGATCATGGTGCGGTTCTTCAGCTTCGTATACCCGGTAAACTCGGAATGATCGCCTTTTGTAATGGTCTCGAACTCTTTCTCTGTCGCCACAAATGCGGAAGCTTCACGGCTCTTGGCGCGAGCGGCTTCCATCGCTTCGTTGAAACCGTCTACATCTACCGTGAGATCGGATTCACGGGCCATCAGTTCTGTAAGGTCAAGTGGAAAACCGTAGGTGTCGTACAAACGGAATGCATTTTCGCCACTGATGACAGTATTTTCCGCCTTGTGTTGTTTCTCTGTGCCTGAGCCGACAAGTTTTTTCCGGATAATTTCAAAATGTTCGATTCCACGGTCCAGGGTACGGTTGAAGCTCTCTTCTTCCGATTTTAATACATGCTGGATATGCTGGCTGCGATCTTTCAACTCCACAAAATGGTCGCCCATAACATCTGCAAGCACAGGCACCAGTTCATGAAGGATCGGTTCCCGTACATCAAGTTCACGGCTGAACCGTGCAGCACGGCGAAGGATCCGGCGGAGCACATATCCACGGCCCTCATTGCCAGGTACGGCGCCATCTGCAATGGCGAAACTCAGGGAACGCAGATGGTCGGCGATCACACGATGGGCGATGGTCCCTTCTTCGGCGTTGTAGGGAATACCGCTGATCTCCTCGATTGCCCTGATGATCGGTTGGAACAAGTCCGTATCATAATTCGACGGTACATCCTGCATAACCCGGGCAATACGTTCCAACCCGGCCCCAGTATCGACATGGCGGGCGGGCAATGGCTTCAGTTCACCATCCTTGTTGCGATAGTATTGGATAAACACCAGGTTCCACAGTTCAATAAAACGTCCGGAATCGGTGTTGGGGCCGTCGTCCGGCGGGCTTACACGTCCTGCTAACGGTTTTCCAAGGTCATAGTGGATTTCAGAGCAGGGGCCGCAGGGGCCAACTTCGCCCATTTCCCAGAAATTGTCTTTTTCACCATGACGGCTAATATGGGATGGATCGATATCTGTTTCTTTTTCCCATAAACGATGAGCGGAATCATCGGATTTGTACACCGTTACATACAAACGCGATTTGTCGAGTTTGAACACATCGGTGAACAACTCCCAGGCCCACTGGATCGCATCCGGTTTGTAGTAATCGCCAAACGACCAGTTGCCCAGCATTTCGAAAAATGTATGATGGATCGGACTAGGACCGACCTCTTCAAGGTCATT
Source organism: bacterium (assembly GCA_963674515.2). Lineage (GTDB taxonomy): Bacteria > Electryoneota > Electryoneia > Electryoneales > Electryoneaceae. The sequence continues at coordinate 127,015 of CAXXQY010000007.1, read as the reverse complement.
GTGTTTTCCTGAAACACGGATACACTTCTGGCTGTTTACAGCCCGACTGTACCGGCGGTATCCAGTACCAAGAAATACATCCTTGAATTGATTCATCCCTGCATTGTTGAACAACAATGTCGGATCGTCTTGAGGGAAAACAGGCGCGGACGGAACAAATGTGTGATCTTTGCTCGCGAAAAACTCTATAAAGGCCTGTCGTATTTCTGCGGATGTCACGTTATCACCTATTGATATTATTTACGGAATTATCCACTGCCTGTAGAGTGAAACTCTTGCTCTGAACAGGATGGAATATACAATCTTGCGGATGGATGTACAGGCAGACAACGACCATTTTGCAACCACAATGAGACCATCGGATGCGTGCCTTGTCTAGTTCTGAGTACCATCCCTGTATGCATGGATACTGAAAAATGGCGCGAGAAACAGTGCTCTTGATCCTCCGACCCGGAGCATCATATTTAATGTACTCGAGATCATTTTTCCCATCTTTAATCCACCATAATACCCTGGTAAAACTCTCGCATCGAACCCTTCCTTTCGAAGGATTTCAGCCAGGGCGCCCGGGTTCATCAGGTGTTCGATCCAGTTCCCGGTATAAGGATCGCAAGTGTTGGTTGGATGCTTCAAACCTTTTGGCATTTTACCGGTTTTTTTATACAAACGAATACTTTTTTCAATATCGTCCTTCCGTCTCCCGCGGGTAACTTTTGCAAGCGTTGCAACCTCTTCATCGGATAAAGACGGATCTGCGCCTGCAATAATCTCCTTGCGAACAGTCAGGAAAGCTCTGCGTTCATCATTTGCTTTTTCATCATCCCCGGTTGGATTGTCAAAATTTTCCCTCTGGATTTGCGTTTTGCGCATTTGACGATTCAGCACAGGATGATACAGATTCGCACAGGTCGAAAAGAAAAAGCTCAACTCAGAAGAAGTTATCGTACCGATCGCACGAAGATAAGCGTTCATGTCATAGATATGTTCGATTACATTATTGGAAAATACCGCATGACAAGGCTGGTTATGTTCCCTGAGATATGTTTTCACTTCTTCGATTTCGCCGTGAATATAGGCATCCGCCTCGAGGGACATGTACTTTCCAATGGTTTTTGCATCCCGGCAGGAACCATCAAAGAAGTCCTCATATAATACTGTCCCCACACCAAGTTCACGGGCGAGCAAACTTCCGAGTCCCGCCCCTCCACCATACTCCAGGACGACTGCTTCTTCTATAGGTGTCTTCAATTGTGACAGTACGGAAATAAGAATATACCCCAGCTTTGTAGTATGTCCTTTGCTGCGGCTATGGTTGGATTTCAGGTACGTTTTTATGTACTCGGATATCTCCAGCTCTTCTAAGGGAAGATCTGCTATCTTCTTGTGGAATCGTTCACAGGCGGCTTCCACCCGGGCATGCAATTCTGATTTTCCCGGATAGTGAGCCAGCGAATACCGGTACATGGTAAAATCTCCTTTTCCATCATCACGGCAATTCATTACATCCCGAATTTGGAGATGTAATATACAGCATCCGCCTGCAGAATTTCCGGTCAGACGGGCAAACATGGCGGAGACTGCCCGAATGTTTACCCGGTGATTCCTGCGAATCTGATTGTTGTCCAGCGTAAGGGTTTTATTGGGAAGTCATCGCCTGCCGATACGCCTTCCGTGTGTCTTCCTGTGTAAGGTGACGTTTCCGTAAACGGATGGATTGCGGTGTCACCTCCACCAACTCGTCTTCCTCGATGAATTCCAGTGCCGACTCAAGGGTAATGATTTTCGGCGGATGGAGATGGTAGGCATCATCCGATCCGGCGGCCCGCATGTTCGTAAGTTTTTTTTCCTTGGTCGGGTTGACCCACATGTCATCCGAACGGGAATTGGCGCCAACCACTCGTCCCGAATACATCACATCACCCGGCGCAATGAACATTTTCCCACGTTCCTGGAGGTTTTCGAGCGCATAACCGGTGGCTTTTCCCGGCCTGTCCGCGATGAGTACTCCATTGACACGACGTGGGATATCCCCTGAGTACTCGAACCACCCCAGGAAGATGTGGTTCAGGATGGCTGTCCCGCGGGTTTCCACGATCAGGAGAGAACGTAATCCAAGCAGACCGCGCATGGGAATCTCAAATTCAAGACGAACCCATCCGGAATCGTTGTTCACCATACGTTTCATCTTCGCACGACGCATTCCCATGGTCTGGGTAATCACACCGATATATTCTTCGGGACAATCGATCATTACGATTTCGTACGGTTCCAGCAGTTTGCCATCCTCACGGATTGTACGGACACGCGGTTTGCTTACACTGACCTCAAATCCTTCCCGCCGCATGGTCTCCAGCAGGATTGCAAACTGGAGTTCGCCGCGACCGATTACCTTGAACGAATCCTTTGAATCCGTTTCTTCCACCTGCAGGGACGGATTTCCCTGGATCTCCTTGAACAGGCGTTCACGGATCTGACGACTGGTGACTAACTTGCCTTCAAGACCCGCCATGGGTGAAGTGTTCACTGAGAAGATCATTTCAAGGGAAGGTTCATCAATTTTTAGCGGGGGCAACGGCCGAGGCTCTTCCGTATCGGTAAGTGTGTCTCCCAATGCGATACCGTCGATTCCGGCGATGGCAATAATTTCACCAGGTCCGGCTGTTTCGATGGGATTGCGTTTTAATCCTGAAAAACCGAATAGCTGCGATATTTTCGCCTGACGAGGCACACTTCCTTTTCGTCCATCAGTCATTAGTACTCGTTGCCCTACCTGGATAATCCCATTGGAAATTCGCCCAATCCCGATCCTGCCGAGGTAATCGCTGTAATCCAGAGTCGTGATCTGTACCTGGAGCGGATGATCTTCCTCGTATTCGGGTGACGGCACATGCTCAAGGATCATCTCAAAAAGCGGTCGCAGGTCTGTACCCGGTTGCTCATGGTTCAGGGTTGCCATTCCGTCCTTGGCGATTGTATAGATTATCGGAAAGTTGCACTGTTCTTCGCTTGCGTCCAGATCCAGGAACAGCTCAAGGATTTCATCCTGAACCTCTTCGATTCGCGCATCGGGACGGTCAATTTTATTGATCACCACTACCGGCGAAAGACCATGCGCCAGTGCGTTGGAAAGAACATATCGTGTTTGCGGTAACGGTCCCTCGGAAGCATCCACCAATAGAAGGCATCCATCCACCATTTTCAGGACACGCTGCACCTCGCCGCCAAAGTCGGCATGACCCGGCGTATCAAGGATGTTGATCGTAATCCCCTTGTACTGGATGGATGTGTTCTTGGACATGATGGTAATCCCTTTTTCCCGTTCCAGGTCCAAACGGTCCATCATGCGCTCCGCAACGGTTTCGTTGTCGCGGAATAATCCCGATTGATGCAGCATGGCATCTACCAGGGTTGTTTTTCCATGATCTACATGGGCGATAATCGCAAGATTGCGTATTTCTTCGCGTTTTTTCATCATATTTCAATCCGGGTCATCGTATGAATTGATAACTAATCGGCTGGAGGGCGTAATCTACGAATTAGAAATCTGAAAATCCGAAATTAATTTATAGATTCTTGTGCAGTAGAGTATTTATATTTATCATGTTAAATGTTATTTATGATCAAAAAATCAAGTAATTGCACTACTTTCCGGCATATCCTCCATGAATATCACTGGAGCCTGTAATGAAAGAAAACGATTCTTCCGAAGCTGCATTACGGAAAGATTTAAAAACAGCGAAACAAAAAATTGACGAGCTCACCAGACAGCTTGACGATATGAAACTCGAAAAAGAGAAACTTCTATCGTCTGAAGTTCGCCCTGTTTCTTTTCCCTCTTCCTGCCAGGCAATTTTCGATTCCGCTATCGACTCCATATTCTCTAAAAACAAATTATTGAAATATATATTCGTAAACCCGGCAATGGAGAAATTATTCGGACTACCCGCATCTGAGCTACTCGGAAAAACGGACATTGATCTGTTTGGCGAAGAAGCAGGCAAGCATATCACTGATGTTGACATGAGAGTTCTGGCAGGTGAAACGGTGGAGGAAGAACATTCAAAACCTGTTGACGGCATTATGCACACATTTCATGTGATCAAGGTGCCTCTGAAAAATGAAAACAATGGAATCGAGGGAGTCTGCGGCATTGCCAGAGATATAACCCATACAAAATTAATAGAGGAATCAACCCGAAAAAACGAATTGCAGTACCGCAATTTAATTGAAAATACCCCAGATATGATCTACAGGATGTCGCTTCCGGATGGTGTATACGATTATATTAGTCCGGGATGTAAAAATGTATTCGGCTATGAACCCGATGCATTTTACAACAATCCCCTTTTAATCCAGAAAGTCCTCCATCCATTATGGAAAGACTGTTTCCATAACCAGTGGAACGATCTGCTTTCCGGCACAATACCCTCCTGTTATGAATACAAGATCATTGACCCGCAGGGAAATTCACGCTGGATTCACCAGCGAAATATCTTGATAAAGAACGAAGAAGGATTACCCGTTGCTATTGAAGGTGTTGTTTCGGATATGACAGGATGGAAGCAAGTACAGGATTCACTCTGTTTAACACGTTTTGCAATGGACAATGCCCAGGCTTCCATTTTCTGGGTGGATTCCGGCGGTAACTTCATTGATGTGAACAATACGGCTTGCAGGAAATTGGGATATACACGCGAAGAACTGCTCGAGCGTAATGTCGCCGACATTGATCCCGACCATCCAATGGAAAGTCGAAAGGAACGGTGGGAAGAATATAAAGCAATGGGTGGCAAACGGTTCCAAACAAGCCATTTGACAAAAAAAGGGAAAATTATTCCAGTTGAGGTTACGAATTATTTTCTTGAGTACGAAGGACAGGAAATCGAATTTGCCTATGCCCTGGATATTTCCGATCTCCGTAAAGCAGATGAAGCGCTTGCTGAAAGTGAGGAGAAATACAGGGTGATTGTAGAAAATTCCCTGGAAGGTATTTATATCGCCCAAAATGGAATTTTTGTTTTTTGTAATGAACGTTTCGCTGAAATGTTTGGAGCTAATGACTGCGATGAGGTCCTGGGAAATGAAGTTTATTCCTTTGTCAGCGATGGGAGTATAGGAAAGGTTAGAAACGAAATTCAGCAACGACTATCCGGTGAAAAGGAGTTTTCGCACTATCATTTTACTGCACAAAAACTGGATGGAACTCTGTTTGAAGTAGAAACACTGGGCAGTAGCATTTTATATAAGGGAAAGCCTGCTATCCAGGGTGTGGTAAGGGATGTAACCGAGCAGCGCCAGTTGGAAGAGCAGCTTTTCCAGTCGCAGAAAATGGAGTCCATCGGCAGACTCGCCGGGGGGATTGCGCACGATTTCAATAACCTTCTTACTGCCATCGCAGGATATGCCGACCTGCTCCTGCTTTCGCTCACGGAAAATGATCCCATCCGTAAAGAGATAAATGAGATCGCTGAAACAACGGAACGAGCCGCCAATCTTACACGTCAACTCCTCATCTTCAGTCGTCGCCAGATGATCAAACCTCAGAAAATCATTCTCAACCAAAGTCTGCAAGCTATGAAACGCATGCTCCGACGTCTGATCGGTGAAGATATTAATCTCAGGTTCGTCGAAGAGGAAGATAGTAAACCCATCTTTGTTGATCCCGGACAAATGGAACAGGTCGTTGTAAATCTCGCCGTAAATGCCCGTGATGCAATGCCTGAGGGTGGAGAATTGACCATTTCCACAGGAACGGTGTCTATAGATGATGAAGCAGAATCTTTCCCTGATACAAAATCCGGCGACTACGTGGTTCTGAAAATTACGGATACCGGAATCGGTATGGATGAATCTGTCCTGCAACACATTTTCGAACCATTTTTTACCACCAAACCCAAGGAAAAAGGCACCGGACTGGGGCTTTCCACCGTGTACGGGATCGTAAAACAGAACAGGGGAAGCGTCTATTGCACAAGTAAACTGGCGCATGGTACAACGTTTACGATTCTGTTTCCTGTCCTCACCGGTGATGTGAAAGAAGAAACTGTGGAGGAAAATACGCATCCCCATCTGAAGGGTAGAGAATCCATCCTCATTGCAGAAGATGACAATGCTGTACGAAGGCTTGCTGTCCGAGCGTTGAGTCGTTTTGGATATGATGTACAGGAGGCATCCTCGGGCGCGGAAGCGCTCCAGATGTGCAAAGAGATGGAGACTCCTGTCGACCTGATCCTCTCCGATGTGGTCATGCCCAATATGAGTGGAACAGAGTTTATCGGAAATGTCCGTTCCATATGGAAAGACGTAAAAGTGCTCTTCATGTCTGGCTATGACCAGGATCGTGTCGCGCGTAGCGGCGCACTCGAAGAAAACGATATCACCCATTATATCGGGAAACCATTCCGTCCGATCACCCTGGTGGAAGAAGTGCGGAAAATATTAGACAAGTAACCACTCACTTTCGGACAAAAATCCCATATATCATGTTGTGAGAAATGAGTATCAAGAATTTGCCTGGAAATATGAAGGGTGGCCCTACCTGCAGTCCAAGGTAGGGTTTCACAGATATGAACGGACGGGCAAAAGACATCGTTATTAAAATATGCAGGGATTGTTTCAATTTCCGGCTGAAAACACGGCGACCTCATTTCAGGTTGAAATATGCCCTCGTTAGGTTTACTCACCGAAGTGTTTTTTACGAAGGTTAATAACCTTACGATGTCTCATATCCAGTGATGAATACATATTCAAGCGAAGTTCCTCGTTCGTCCACGAAAAACATTTTAACGAACCTGACGAGGGCATATCTACAGATGGAAGAAGATTGCTTCAGGATTTTGCACTACTGCAACTACTTTGCAAAATCCTTCGCAACGACGTACTCCCTCCAAAAAACTGCAACTCACTTTCGGCGAAAGGAAACTCCTCCGAAAGTGAGCTACTGTAAACCCGAGTTTACCAGTTGAATAGTCATAAGTATGTGTTATAGTGGTATTTGTAGCGAGATTGGGTTAGAAATCTGACACAACAAGGCTTTTGGTTGTGGGTTTTGGGACGTGTAATTGTTTGAAGATTTCCAGTTGTTCGGGTGTTGTTTGGGTGAGTGCTTTGTGCCTGTTTTTCGAGCTTTTCCAGTCAATCACGTGGAGTTGACGCAGTTTCTGTTTGGCGCGTTCGAATGTCATCTTCATGCTCTTCAACCGCAGTTCGAACAACACGGTTAATTGCAGCGCCAGAAAACATATGAAAACATGGGCCCGTATTCGTTCCGGATTCCAGTGGAACATCGGACGAATGTCCAGGTTGCTCTTCAGTGTCCGGAAGCCATTTTCCACCATTTGCAGCTGTTTGTACTGCTTGATCACCTCTTCCGTAGAAAGCGTTTTCTCCGGGACGGTTGCCGAGACCACAAACCAGCCATCCGCCTGTTGTTCGAAGGAAAGCGTTTCTTCGTTGATACGGATCTCTTCCTGGAGGGGATCATCCGGGAGAGTGACCAGACGGCTCAACCCATGGCGTTTGCAGAGATCACGCAGCAGGTGGTAGGCCTCCTTTGACGTCTTGTTGCTTGTCCGTATTGCCTCCGACAACTCGAACAATTTGTCCAGGGAACGTTGACGCCGTTCGCACTGTTTCACCGCTGTCGCCGGATTGTAACTGTAGATACGGCGTACAGCCAGCGGCTTCCGTTCCCCCACCGTTGTGGTCATGGTGACTTCGCCTGTGGTCTCATACACACATTCCGTATCACGTTCCGCTTCGTTGCGTGACAGGCGAAAGGCTTCCGCTGCCATCACCCCCTCACAGGTATCGCGGCGTATCCGTTTGGATTCCCCTACGATAAACGCAACGCCCGCTTCATGGAGCCAACCAAAGTTCAACGAACTGGTCATCCCTTTATCCGCAACGAGAACAACCTCCTGTACGCGGAAACGGGTACGGATCTCCCGGACGACTTCAATCACGGTGCTGCGATCCGCAGTGTTGCCATCGAAGGTATAATGCGCCAGGGGAATGCCATCGCTGTTCATCACAACCCCGATCACCACCTGACGGCGGTCACGGCGGTGATCACGGCTGTAGCCAAACTTGCGAAGATCATTCTCCTGTACAGTCATACCTTCGAAGTAGCTGGACGTGAGATCATAGAAACAGAGCGTCAACTCGCTGTCGAAAATGGAAAGAAAGCGGTCGGCGATTTCCTGCTCGATAACCGATTTATGCGCAATCAGAAAATCCATGGCGCGAAGCAGGTTTGGATACGTAATACTGTTACGGTCAATGGTGGGCAGGTACACTTCTTCCAGCCAACTGAGCAAGGAAAGCTTGCTGCCCGGATCATCCAGACGGTTCAGGACCATGACCTTGATATGGGAAACCAGATCGAATTCTGTTTTGCTTTGGTACGCAGCGCGTTGAAGGGTCTTGGTGATACGCAGCTCTTTCCACAACATCATCGCCGCCCAGAGATGGCCAAAGCTTTTTGAGCTGTGAATGACACTGTTCGAATCCGGGACACTTTGTCCTTTGAGACGCAGAAATCCATTGATCAGGTTGTCAACATCCTTGTCGAGCAGTTTTTCCACGGAACCGAGATTAAAAAGGATACGTTGCCTGGTGTTACCGTTTTCATCACGGTACCCTTCCACGATCTGGGCGGTGGTATAGGTTTTCCCGTTACGGGTCGAGCTGCTTCTGCGTATATACATACACACAATATACAACATAATACACAGATAATCAAGAGATACCAAGAGCACTGCATACACAACACAGCACCAAATACAACACTCCTAAATACAATGTTTACAAGCAGCACTTTTGAAATAATGTGTGACAACTGTTAAAGTCGGGTCTTAACTGGTAGTTTTTATTTCTGAAAACGACACATTTAGCGACAAACAGTCCCACCTATTCCCTTACTTCAAAAGCACTACCCGTCGTGTGACAGAGGAATAATCGCGTGCGTTCACATGGATAAAATAGGTACCGCTGGAGAAGTGTGAACCGTCGAAGGTTACCTGGTGACGGCCTTCCTGCATGCGTGCATCGGCGAGGGTGGCGACACATTGCCCGACGAGGTTGTACACGTCCACGGTCACATGGGTGGAACGCGGCAGATGGATCGCGAGTGCGGTTTCCGGGTTAAAAGGGTTGGGGTAACATTCCCCCACTTCAAAATCGGTCGGAATCGGCTCCCTTTCGCCGACAGACGTTTCCACAATCGTTATGTAGTTCTCCTTCACCTCGGTGTACTCGGTTCCGTTGATGGACGCTGTCAGGGTGACCGTATAGTCGCCTTCTGCCGTGTAGGTAAAGACCGGGTCACGTTCGTCCGAATCGGTGCTGCCGTCGCCGTCCAGGTCCCATTCCCATGCAGTCGGCGATCCTATGGATAGATCGGTGAAACGGACCGGTTGACCGACTTCCTGTGTCGTTGTGTCCGCTGTAAATTCTGCTACCGGGTCGAGTTGGTCGACTTCGAACTCCACCGGCGTACTCCATTCACTCCAGAGAAGGTTCTGGTCCCGGTAGCGCATGCGCCAGTAACAGGTTAATCCCTGTTCGAGGGTTCCTTCCTCCAGGACCAGGCGTGTGAGATCAATTCCTTCGTTACGGTCAATCGGCCGATAATCCGGTGCGCCGGTGTCGTCGTAGATATTAATCCAGTCACGATGGTCATCCACCAACAGGGTGGTCCAGTCTTCCGGCGAAAGGCTCACCTGGAACTCCGAACTCATGATGTCATGTTCCGCGGTAAACGGCGACGCAGTCAGCTCTGGGGCGCTATCCCCGGTTCCGACAGGCGACAAACCTGTCGGCGTGGATGGCGGCTGAGAGTTATGGTCACGGAACCATGTCTCGAGCACCACATTGTCAAGGGGATGATCTTCATTGCCGAGCGTATACACCGTGGCGGTATAACAATCATTTTCGGAATCGATATCAAAAATGGTATAACCGTAGTAATCATGGGAACGGAAAATTTCGGGGTAATCGGTCTGGTTGTCATACATGCCCCAACGGTCCAGATGGCCTCCGCCACCGCCGAAACAGAGCAGACGCAGGTTGCTGTCGCAGGTCGCCCCACGTTCGTAGGCATGGGTGTGACCATAACAGAGCTGCTCCACTTTGCTGTACTGAGACAGAAGTGGAATGACATCGTTCTGGGTCCATGACGTGTTTCCATCCGGCCATGTTTCACTGTGTCCCGGGTGATGCTGAAAAACGAATATCCAGTCAATGTCGTCATCATTCTGCGCGGTTTCGAGCAAGTTTTCCAGCCAGTTGAGCTGGGTTTGCCCCTGGGTATTGCTGTTGAGCGCTATGAATAACACATTGCCGATCCAGAAGGAATAATACCTCTCCCCCTCCGGTCCACCAAAGTCTTCGTATTTCATGTACTGGTAATACAGTTCCGCTTCCGCTTCGTGATTTCCAATGGAATTCATTGCCGGAAGGTTATCGCTGATTGCTGCGATATGATTAAAGAACAGCGATGTGTACTGCCCCAGGTTGCTCCCTGTGTTGACGATATCTCCGGTGAGCATGGCGAGCTGCAGATCCTCATGGAAGTCCTCACCGTACTGTTCGATCAGGGTACTTTCCATGGCCTCCATGACCGCCCTGTGTCCATCGCTGGTTTGAGTATCACTGTGAAGGGTGAAACGGACATGAGAATGGTCGTCGCCATCCGGTTGCTGAGTTGTAAATGCCCGGATCGTGGACTGCGCTGTGTCGCTGACGACACGGTAATAGTAGGTTGTTTCCGGATCAAGACCGGTCAGTTGTACCCAATGCCAGATTTTTTCCTGGCTTAACTGGATGCATTCACCCGTCTCTTCCATTCCCAATTCTTCTGTGGTGCCGTACTCGACCAGGGATTCCGTGGACGCGCTGGAATGCCAGCAAACATACAGGGAGTTGGGGGTCGGGGTTTGCAGGAAGGGATCCATGTAGCTGATTTCCGGCCCATCGAATTCATGTCCGTAACCGTCCAGCGACGCCAGTTCAGCCGATGTCAGGCTACGGTCAAACAGCATAATCTCGGCAACATCAATGGCATTGTCTTCACTGTTGTTGTCCGCGAAAAACAGCACCTGGTTGGCGTCATCCGCCGGATACAAAGCAAAACGTCCATCATATGCCTGCTCACCACCGATCTGCAGCAGTTGACCATCCAGGTAATAGTTATAGTGAACCCCCAGGTTCACCGAGATCGCCACACGATACCAGTCCCCGGGGATCAGGACATATTCGGAATAGCCGGTATCGCCCACCCCAACTTGTCCATCCGGATCAACAAACCAGTCGCCGTCATTGGAGTTTTCCCAGTTGGTCTGGTAGAAGCAATACCACTGGTCCAGTTCGGGGATACGGATATCCATGACAATCGTAAACTGGTTCACCCATTCTGCGTTCCCGTACGCCCCGTTCGCTTCGATATCATGGTTACAACGGTAAAAACTGCCCGGGCCGATGGTGATTGCGCCGTTTCCAATTCCCGGGCCTTCAATCGCTTCGTGCGATCCTGACAAGACAAGATCATTTCCTACCGATGCATTGGTTAAATCTCCGGGATCGTCAAAAGTCCAGTAGCCGACAAAACCGGATGGCATTCCCGATGGTTCGAGCGCCCGGTTATACGTGTTTTCCCCTTCTTCGATCACCACAGATCCCGCCCGGAAATCGAAGTAACCGTTGGCGTAGATATGCACCGGGTAGTCCCCTGCGAAGATTTCATCAATCGAATAAACGCCATCCTGGTCAGTAACCGCGGAAAGCGAACCAAATTCGACCACAGCTCCCTCGATGGGAGTATTGGTATCCGAATCTGTGATTGTACCGCTTACAGATGCATCCGGCTGCATCTGGGAAAACTCGATGGCCAGCGAATTAAACGGATAGTTCTGTGGCGAGGAATCGAGGGAAGTCATGAGCCCAATTGTTCCCGAGCCATTTTCAATTCCTATCGTTTCACCGGTAATTCCGATCCCGCTTGCCAGAGACTGGTACTGGAGCAGTATTGTGCCTGATTGGTCGAGGATCACTTCCGCTGTAATTGTGCCACTATCTCCATATTCTCTAATTTCATCGAACTGGCAGATCCATCGTCCTTCTCCATCGGTTCCATAATAAACCGTCCCTCCGGACTCGGGATTCAGGTCATCCCAGAAAAAGGCAATGATATTGTTTGGAAATTCAGCATGGGGAATAGTCGTATTGTCGTACGAGTCGCTACCCATACCGAAAGCAAGGTATCCGTTGGAGCAAATGTAGATTTCATCATACTCAGTACCATAAAATTCAAAACTCCACGGCAACTCAAACGGACCCGCGAAATCATCATCCTCGAGTGTGGTCAGCTCTGTGCCGGTACCGGACATCTCCACCCATGCGTAGTCTGGGCCATCCTCTTCCTGGCTGTCCCGGAAGATGTATCCCGCGGCATCCGGTCCGCCCAGTTCATCCAGTTCCCCCTGAAACCATCCCGGATGGGGATTGTGTTCACCCTTGTGAGAATGAACCAGGTATTTTACACTTTCCGGCCCGAGGTACACATGTGCCGTACTCGCATAGACAAAAAGGGTAATTAGAAACAATCCACTGATAACCACCCTGGATGAAAAACGCATGATGCCCCTCGCTGTTCACTCGTGAATGGTGTAAAGATATTGAAGAACTAGAAGAATAGACAGTATGAAACTCCATCCAGCCAAAAGAAAATCCCGGTTGCCAATGGACCGGGATATTTCATCTGCACAACGTACTAACTTGTAAGTAATTCGTTTATTGATACTTCGCAATTTCTTGCTATTCTTCCATCACCAGCAATTCTCCCTGGGGAGGTTTCGGGCTCTCTGGCGTGGTGCCGTGAAGGGTCTGCACATAGGATGACACCTGCCCGATCTGCTCTTCGCTCAACTGTGTGTTCCATGCGATCATGCCCTTAACCGGGACACCGTAGGTTACTGTATGATAGATTTCGGGGTAGCTGTCGCCATGCAGCCAGTAATCATCGGTGAGGTTCGGGCCGATGCCCCCTCCGCCGTCAATCGCATGGCAGGTGAAACAGAATTGTTCGAACACCTCGCGCCCCGCCTGCAAGGCCGCCGCATCGGTGAAGGCAACAACATCCCAGTTGATCTCCGCCGCTTCCATACCGCGTAACAATCCCAACTGCACCGCACCGGTTCCTCGCAGATCGAGCTGCATGACATCATGATCGGGAGTGAAGAACGGGGAACGGTAGCTTGGGAACACACCTCCCAGGAAATTGTCATTTTCACCGGGAAGGGGACGGTAGTCCGGATCCATCTGTTTCAGATAACGGACGGTCTGTGAATCGCCAATCCCGAAACCGTGATAGTACAGCATGTATCCAGCCGCGATAATAACTGACACAAGGAAGGCATAGACCCACCAGACCGGCATCTTGTTGTCATATTCCTGGATGCCGTCATAATCGTGTTCGATGATTACATCCTGTTTCGGCTCTGTATGTTCAGTCATTCATCTTCCTCCCCGATGGAACCCGCATCATCCTCATCCAACGGTAGCGTACTCATGTAGTCCAAGTGCTCCTTCGACAATCCGACTGCAAACCAGGTAACCAATCCGAATCCCGCAAACAGGAACAGGATTGCGATTGCAGGATATCCTCCAAGGCCGGTAACCGATTGCAATAATTCACTCAGCATGTTCGCCTCCTATGGTCCCGTTACCTTGATATCCTGCCCCAACCGTTGCAGGTAGGCGATCAGCGCAATAATCTCACGATCCGATTCTACCTCGTACCCACTCTCCTGCAGGTTCGCCGCAATGGAATCCGCCTGGGTCTGCAGATCCGCCAAGGCCATCTCGTCATAGCCTTCCGGGTATGGCACTCCCAGTGTTTGCATGGCACGGATTTTCGCAGCGGTGGCATTTGTGTTCAACTGGTTGGTGATCAGCCAGGGGTAAACAGGCATGATCGAACCCGGTGTCATGGAAACCGGATCTTCCATATGGCTGTAATGCCAGCCATCCGGGTATTTCCCACCCACACGGTGCAGGTCGGGTCCGGTACGTTTCGAACCCCAAAGGAAAGGATGATCGTACACATACTCTCCCGCCATGGAATAAGGACCATACCGTTCTGTTTCATCCCGGAAAGGCCGTACCTGCTGCGAATGACAGGCGAGGCACCCTTCACGGATGTAGATATCACGCCCCTCCAGCTCCAGCGGTGTATACGGTGTAACTGAGGATATGGTCGGTACATTTGAACGGATAACATAGAGCGGCACAATTTCCACAAATCCACCGATGGCGATGACAATGGTCGCCAGAATGGAGAACTGCACCGGGCGTTTTTCCAGCCAACGGTGCCAGAAAACCTTTTCGCCCTTTACCTCTTTTTCCAGTGGCGCTGCCTGGGCCTCCGTCTCTTTCTCGAAGGAACCCTCTTTCATCGTCGCCACAAGGTTCACAATCATCAGAACAAACCCGAAGAGGTATAGCGCACCGCCAAGTCCGCGCATCAGGAGCAACGGAAGGATACGTTGGGTGATCTCAATGAAGTTCGGATACATCAGGAAACCGTCCGCATTAAACGCTTTCCACATGAGCCCCTGGGTCACTGCCGCCAGCCACAAGGGCACTACATAGATAATCATCCCGACAAACGCAAGGTAGAAGTGAGTCGAAGCCATCCACTTCCACTTCAGCTTGGTTTTCCACAGCCTCGGGATCAGCCAGTACATGATCCCCATGGTCAGCATGCCATTCCAACCGAGGGTACCGACATGCACATGGGAAATAGTCCAGTCGGTGAAATGGCTGATCGAGTTGACTGATTTCAGGGCGAGTAACGGTCCTTCGAGTGTCGCCCAACCATAACAGACAACCGCAACAACCATGAACTTAATGATTGGATCTTCACGGAACTTGTACCATGCTCCGCGCATGGTCAGAAGCCCGTTGAACATTCCACCCCAGGATGGTGCGATGAGCATGATTGAAAAGGCTGTGCCCAAGGATTGCGCCCAACCCGGCAGGGCGGAATAGAGAAGGTGGTGCGGACCTGCCCAGATATAGATGAAGATCAGGGACCAGAAATGGATGATTGACAAACGGTAGCTGTACACGGGACGATTGGCCGCTTTGGGCAAATAATAATACATCAGGCCCAGAAACGGTGTTGTTAAGACAAAGGCTACCGCATTGTGACCATACCACCATTGCACCAATGCATCCTGCACCCCGGCATACAACGAATAACTTCGCAGCCAGTTATACGGAATTTCAAAGGAGTTGAAAATGTGGAGAACCCATACTGTCACCGCCGTGGCGATGTAGAACCAGATCGCCACATACAGGTGCCGTTCCCGCCGTTTCAGCATGGTCATGACGACATTCAGGATAAACAGGCCCCATACGACAACAATGGCAACATCAAACGGCCATTCCAGCTCTGCATATTCTTTGGAGGTGGTGAAACCTAACGGAATAGTTACCGCAGCACTGACAATGATCGCCTGCCATCCCCAGAAATGAAAATAACTCAGCGCTTTGCTCCACATCGGGGTTTTCAGCAGGCGCGGCATGGAATGGTACACCCCCATGAAGATCGCATTCCCCACAAAGGCGAAAATGACCGCATTCGTGTGTACAGGGCGAATCCTGCTCAAAGTTGTATACGGGATTCCAAAATTCAGCGATGGGAACACCAGTTGAAAGGCGACAAGCACCCCCACTGCCATACCGATTACACCGAATATCATGGTCGCCCATGCAAACAGCTTTACAATCTGGTTATCGTACCGGAACGTTTCAAGATTGTTGGCCATCATCCTTCTCCCTGACCTTCTCTTCGGCCGTATTGTTTTGTGATTTGTTATCGACATCATCCAGCAGGATTCGTACAGACGGTGTGTACGTATCCTCATACTGCCCACTACGCACTGACCACAGGAATGCAATCAGAAATCCAATCGCTATGGTCAGGCTCACCCCCAATAGAATTACAATGACATTCATATGCGTAATCCATACATTTTCGCCCGCCATCGGGTGTAGAAGGTGGCAAACGCTACCACGCTGATCGAACTGGCAGGCATCAGGATCGCACTTACCAGTGGTGACAGTTTGCCAGCTACCGCAAAGGATAACCCTATGATATTGTATAAGAAAGAAAGTACAAACCCTGCGATGATAATCCGAACCGCTATGCGTGAAAAACATAAAAAACGGTCCAGCTCACCTAATGTGTTGGCATCCAGCAAAGCATCACTGGCTGGAGAAAACGCGGTTACATCTTCTGTTAAGGCGATTCCCACATGACTTGCCTGGAGCGCACCCGCATCATTCAGACCATCGCCAACCATCAACACCTTTTTCCCCTCTTTTTGCTGGGATTTGATGTACTGCAGCTTGTCATGGGGCGACTGGTTGAATTGCATCGGAGTATCATTCGGAAATATCGGTTGGAGCAGCTCCTTTTCCCTCTCTGTGTCTCCGGATAGCAAAGCGAGGTTAAACCGTTGCTTGAGCCGGTCAATTAGTCCCTGCAACCCTGGGCGTAACTGGGTCTGAATTCGAAATCCGCCGGAATAAACGTCATTGATACTGAAGTGCGTTTCCCCAACCAGGTTTTCCAAACCTATATTATCCGTAATGTCGCCTGCACCGGTAAATGTCCGCGATCCTACACGAATTTTTTGCCCCTGCACAATCCCTTCGATTCCTCGACCGGGATATTCACGAAAGTTTTCCACCACGGGGTGAACCGGAGCTTGCAATCCGGCATACAAACGCATGCTGAGTGGATGGGTGGAATGACGGATCAGCGACTTGACAAGCGATAACTGGTCTTCGCCCAGTTCTTCGCCTATCCGTTGTATTTCTCCGGTGCCTGATTGTGTTAATGTCCCGGTTTTATCAAAGATAAGAGATGTCACATGTGCCATCCGTTCGACAACATCGGCGTTTTTCAGGTAAAGATCATTCCTGCCGAAGATGCGCATGGTTGTGCCCAACGTAAACGGCGTCGCCAACGCCAATGCACAGGGACAGGCGACAATCAGAACCGCCGTGAGCACCTGGAATGCCAGCCCGGCATCCGATGGCAAATGCAACAGGAAAGCGCCAAGGGCGATCAGGAGAACCGCTGCAACAAAATGTTTGCTGATCCGGTTTGCCAGGGATGCTGTACCCCGTGTCTCCTGATCAGTAAAGCTGTCGTGATTCCACAAACGGGTCAGGTAGGACTGGGAGACCTTTTCAATGACATCAAGCTCTATTGCTTCGCCGATCTGACGACCGCCTGCGTAAATAATGTCACCATTCTCCTTGGGGACAGGCTGTGATTCACCGGTAACAAAACTGTAATCGATGGCGCCGTCCCCGGCAATCAGGATGGAATCCGCCGGGATCAGCTCCTGGTTCCGTATAACGATACGGTCGCCCGGCTCCAGCGACATCACCGGCACACTACGTTCGCAATCAATCTCCTTTTTCAATACGGCAACAGGGAAATAGGCGGTATAATCACGTTCGAAGGAGAGGGTTTCATAGGTTTTCGCCTGGAACAGTTTTCCCAGCAGTAGGAGAAAGATCAATCCCGATAGCGAGTCAAAGTAGCCCACTCCGACTCCTGAAATGATCTCAAACCAGCTTCGCCCCATCAGGGCCAGGATACCCAGAGAAATCGGGACATCAAGATTTACAACCTTGTGCCGAAGTCCCTTCCAGGCGCTTGTGAGATAGTCCTGACCGCTGAAAACAACCACAGGAATGGACAATATTGCACTTACCCAGACAAACAGATTTCGTAGAAAGGTTTCCACCGATTCTGTGCCATGAGCCAGGTATTCCGGGAAACTGAGCAGCATGATATTGCCAAAGGCAAATCCTGCCACACCGATCTGCATGTAGAGTTTTTTCCGGTCGTCCTTTCGTCCCTTTTTCTCCACATCTTCCAGGCGGATCCGTGGTTCATACCCCAGGGAAGCAATCAGCTCCACCACTTCACGCAGGCTACGTTCTTCTTCCCGGTAGGTCAGGGTAAGCTCTTTGCGTACAAAATTGACTCGGGAATTGGTAATTGCGCTGTCGAGCTGGTTCAAACGTTCCAGTAAATAGATACAGGAGGCACAGTGCATGGCAGGAATGTGAAAGGTCACACGGGCAGTGGTTCCGTCAGAAAATTCCTTGAGTTTCTGCTGAATTTCCTCCTCATCAAGGAAACCGTACTTCAGGTTGGAAGTATCCTGCTGTGGTGTGATGCCGGGCTTTTCATTGAGATCATAGTAGGCGCACATTTCATTGGCATGCAGAAGCTCATACACCTTCTTGCACCCCTGGCAACAGAAATAGAGATCACCCAAATGGACGGAGTCATTGGGACAATCCAATCCACAGTGAGCGCAAACCAGCCTGGTTTTTTGCTCGTGTTTGTCCTGGATTTCAGGTGGCGTATCCGTAATGCCGGATTTCAACACATTATTCCTGGTAATAGAAAACCTTTACGCTATCCCTACTTCACGGTTGTCACATCGATCAAATCTGTATTATTTCTTTATACTGTTGTTATGTATATTTACAGGTCCGATATATTTTCCACTAATTCAATCCGTCGTTCATTCCTGTTCTACAAGCAACCCTGTTGTATTCGGAGAAATATCCCTTAATGTCGTCTTTTCCAGAAAAGTATTGATATGTTTCTGTGGCTTCAACCATAACGCGTGAAGTTTGCAATATTTAGGACCAGGGCAGGTTTGATATCCGAGAAGACATTCACGAGAGGTGGTCTGAGTTTCGAAAAGCTCCATAATCATCTTCATCGTTATATCGCCTGCTTCCTGCGACAGCCAGTATCCTCCTTTTGGCCCACTTTGTGAATCAACCACACCCGCAAGGGATAACCGGCCAAGGATTTTGGCCAGGGTTGGTCCAGGAATTCTTTCCTGTTCTGCAATTTCCGATGCAAGAACCGGCTTATTACGATCCCGTGTTGCAAGATATATCAAGGCACGGAGCGCGTAGCCTGAGCTTTTTGAAAAAATCATGTTCCCCCACTTGATTCTGGAAAAAAAGATCATAAATTAAATAAACAAATATTTCAGCCGAGTCAAGCGATTTTTGACGTGAATTATTTTCCTTTATATGCTCCCGAAAATCGAGAGAGAATTTGCCACAGCAATTAATTTGGAATGGTAGCCTGAATCGCTTTAATACACTATCGAATTTATGTAACTTTATGACAATGAAACAGTAATGGATATTTTGTATTCGAACCTGTCCGGCATCAATCGAAGATTTTCAAGTTTTAGTTGTGGATCACCGCCACGCATTTGCTTGCAATTGAAGAATAGATAATTAAAAATGGTCTATTCGACCAAGTATGATGCGCACTGAAATTCTGTTAGATGTCATTCCTGCGAAGGCAGGAATCCAGAAATAGCGGAACGAAGTTGCGCTTATACTAATGGTATGGTAGAAGATAGAGCTTTAGCATTAACAACTGACTGGATTCCTGCCTTCGCAGGAATGACAGATTCTTTTACACAGCTCTACAACTCATACCTATTTGACTGGACCATTAGGATAAACACGACAGGAATGGTATCTTGGCTCAATTCTTCCCAAAATGGACCAACCAACTACCCCCCATAATAACCGGAGCGGGTATCCTGTTTGTCGTCTTCGCAGTTTTTTTCTTTTTCTACTGGGGTTCCCCAAAGTTTACAGATGTCGGCTATCGTCCTGTACAACCTGTTCCGTACAGTCACAAGCTTCATGCGGGTGACCTTGGAATTGACTGCCGTTACTGCCATTACCAGGTCGAGTATTCCCGTCATGCGAATGTGCCCGCCACCAAGGTGTGTATGAACTGCCATTCGATTATCGGGACAGACCGGGAAACGTTGGACCTGGTGCGGGAAAGCTATGCCAACAATACCCCGATTGAATGGGTCCGCGTTCATATGCTCCCCGAATATGCCTACTTCGAGCATGCAATCCATCTACGGGCGGGAGTCGGATGTATCAGTTGTCATGGTAATGTTGCGATGATGGAAGAGGTTCTGCAGGTTCAAACATTGAGCATGGGATGGTGCCTTGATTGTCACCGTAACCCGGAAGATCATATTCGACCTCCCTCCCAGGTAACCAATATGTATTGGATGCCACCATCCGATCACGAAGAGTGGGTCCATCAGTTCATTGATGAAATGCAGATTAATCCACCTGAGGACTGTAGCGCATGCCACAGGTAAATGACGATAAAACACAGAAGCCGGATAAATTCTGGCGCAGTTATGACCAGTTGGAAAACAACAGCGAATACCAGAAATTCGTTGAGGCGGAATTTCCGGGCGAAGAACCGTCACCGGAAACAGAGATCAAACGTCGGACTTTCCTTGGGATCATGGGCGCTTCCATGGCGCTCGCCGGATCCGTCGGGTGCCGCAAACCGGTGCAGACCATAGTTCCGTATGTCAATCAACCGGAGAGTCTGGTCCTTGGAGTACCCCAGCATTACGCCAGCGTCATGCCGTTCGGAACATCTTCGTACCCGGTGATGGTTACTACCAATGAAGGACGTCCGACGAAAATCGAAGGCAATCCTCATCATCCATCCAGCCTGGGAAAAACCAATGCATTCATGCAGGCAAGCATCCTAAACCTGTATGATCCGGACCGTTCCAAGAATATCAGCCAAAATGGCGTCCCGGCCAGTTGGGAAAACTTCATCGAATTCTGGGCGGAACACAAAACAACCTTAGACGAGACCCGTGGTGCAGGATTCGCCATCATCGCCGAGGAGTTCTCTTCGTCCAGTATGGCGCGTTTGCAAGATCAGTTCCATCGTACCTATCCACATGCAAAATGGGTCACCTACAGCCCAATCAGCGACAGAAATATACTTTCTGCTCTGGAAAGCGCTGTCGGACAGCCCGTCCGTCCGAAATATCACTTTGATCGTGCGAAAGCTATCCTGAGCCTGGATGCCGATCCATTCCTTCTGGATAGCGATAACGTCTCCAATGCTCATGGATTTGCACAGGGACGCCATGCTGAAAACATCAACGACGAAATAAACCGTCTGTATGCTGTTGAAAGCGGTATGTCGGTCACCGGCGCTGCTGCCGACCATCGACTCAGGCTGCCATCCCACAAGATGGGGGCATTCCTGCTTGCTGTTGCGCATGTTTTGGCTGATGAAGGTGTGCAGATACAATTTGATCTTCCGGTGATGCAATCAGAACCTGAATGGAACGAATGGATCCAAGCCCTTGTTTCCGATCTGCTGCATCATCGCGGTGAATCGATTGTGGTTGCCGGACGGAATCAACCGAAAACAGTTCACCTGCTGGTCCATACGATTAATGCAGCCCTTGGTACCATTGGAAATACCATTGAGTATTATCCTGCGGAGACAACGGATTTTTCCGACTTTGACGAATTAAAATCCCTGATCCTTCAAATGGCGGCAGGCGAGATATCTACTGTCGTTTGCCTGGGAACCAATCCCGTTTATAATGCGCCATCCGACTTGAATTTTGCATTGGCTCTGGGAAATGTGGAACACCGTATCCATTTGGGTACCCATGTCGATGAGACCGCCCGGATTGCGAGCTGGCATATTCACCAGGCCCATTTCCTTGAGGCGTGGGGTGATGTGACAAACATTGACGGATCCACCAGCATTGTTCAGCCGGTAATCAACCCGCTTTATCTCGCTAAGAGTGAACTGGAAGTTCTGTACACTTTGATCACAGGCCAAGACCGGTCGTCCTATGGAGTAGTGCGCGACACGTGGGAACGTCGCAGGGACAGCTCCGAAAGTACCTGGCGACAAATGCTGCATGACGGCATCCATCCAAATGATTCCAGGGATCCATTGCCTGCACAACCAATCACCCGTCAGATCCAGGAATCTGTTGACCTGAATGTGTTACTTGTTGAAGGACGTGGTTTTGAGGTTGTGTTCTCCGCTGACTACAGCAGTTATGGCGGTCTGTTTTCCAACAATGGCTGGATGCAGGAGCTTCCCGATCCTGTCACAAAAATGGTTTGGGATAATGCCGCGTTGATCAGCCCACGAAGCGCTGAAGAACGACATGTCCAAACAGGCGACATGGTCCGGATATCCTTTGACTGCTGTACCATGCTCATTCCTGTCTGGGTAGCGCCGGGCCATGCGGATAATTCTATCACCCTTCCCCTGGGGTATGGTCGGCGCAACATCGGCCGGGTAGCGGATGGCGTTGGATATGATACCTATATCCTGCGTCGAACCGAACACATGGACTTTGTTACCGGGGCAAGTATTACCCGTGCTGAGGGCGAAAGAATTCTTGCCTCAACCCAGAATCATGGCAGCATGGAAGGACGTCCGTTAATCCGTGAAGCCACGATGCAAGAGTACCATGACGATCCGCATTTCGCGCAACACATGGTACACGTTCCCGACCTGCAAAGCCTGTGGAACGAACATCAATATGATGAAGGCTACCAGTGGGGAATGTCGATTGACCTGAATGCCTGCATCGGGTGTTCGGCGTGCGTTCTCGCCTGCCAGGCGGAAAACAACATACCGATTGTGGGCAAGCGGCAGGCCGATTATGGCCGTGAAATGCACTGGTTGCGTGTGGACAGGTACTATGCCGGAGATGATGATGATCCGCAGGTCGGATTCCAGCCGGTAGCGTGCCATCACTGTGAAATGGCGCCCTGTGAACAGGTTTGCCCGGTGGCGGCGACGGTGCATGATCAGGAAGGTCTCAACATGATGACCTACAATCGTTGCATCGGCACCCGCTACTGTTCGAACAATTGCCCCTACAAGGTGCGGCGGTTCAATTTCTTCAACTATACCAACAGCCTCCCCGAACTGGTGCAGATGGTGCAAAACCCGGATGTGACGGTACGAACCCGAGGGGTGATGGAAAAATGTTCCTATTGTGTCCAAAGGATCAACCGTGTAAAACGTCAGGCCAAGCTGGAAAACCGGGAGCTGCAGGATGGCGAGGTCATGACCGCCTGCCAGCAGGCATGCCCGACCAACGCGATCAAGTTTGGCAATCTGCTGGACCGTAACAGCGAAATTGTACACGAAAAACAATCGGAACGCAGTTATGAAATCCTGGCAGAATTCAACTTTCGTCCACGGACATCGTACCAGGCGAAACTGCGCAATCCGAATCCGTCAATCAACGATCAAGAACATTCATAACGAATAAACAGGAATACAGTTACCATTGAGTACCATAAACGAAGCAACAGCCTCGACCATGAATGAACCGTTGGTATTGGGAAAACCGACCTTCAACTCGGTCACTGAAGACATCAGCGGGATTACCGAGGGACCGATCAGAAAAACACCCAAATGGTGGTGGATCGGGTTTTTCCTCAGCGCCACCCTGGCGCTCAACCTGCTGGTGATGATCGGCTATCTCCTCTGGGAAGGTACTGGCGTTTGGGGAATTAACATCCCGGTCGGATGGGGATGGGCGATTGTCAACTTTGTCTTCTGGGTTGGCATCGGGCATGCAGGAACCCTGATCTCCGCGATCCTGTTCCTGTTCCGACAGAAATGGCGTACCTCGATCAACCGTTTTGCCGAAGCGATGACCATATTCGCCGTGGTCTGTGCGGGGATTTTTCCGGGCATTCACGTGGGACGGATCTGGGTGGTCTACTTCATGTTCCCCCTGCCGAACCAAATGGCATTATGGCCGAATTTCCGCAGTCCACTCTTGTGGGATGTGTTCGCGGTTGGTACCTATTTCACTGCATCGGCGTTGTTCTGGTATACGGGTTTAATTCCCGATCTCGCGACCTACCGTGACCGTGCCACCAACAAAATTAAAAAAACAATTTTCGGCCTGTTGTCCATGGGCTGGCGCGGCGGGAACCGTCAATGGAAACATTACGAACTGGCGTACCTGCTTCTCGCCGGGATTTCTACGCCGTTAGTGCTTTCGGTGCATAGTGTCGTATCCACCGACTTTGCGACCAGTGTGATTCCCGGATGGCACACGACCATTTTCCCGCCGTATTTCGTAGCGGGCGCCATCTTCTCCGGGTTCGCCATGGTGGTCACCTTGTCCATCCTCGCCCGGATTGTGTTCCCCCAGATCAAAAACTACATCACCAAAAATACACTCGAGAAAATGGCGAAGATTATGATGGTGACGGGCATGATGGTCGGTTATGCCTACAGCATCGAGTTCTTCGTCGCATGGTACAGCGGTAATGAGTACGAGCGGTTTGCATTTATTAACCGCGCCTTCGGTCCCTACTCCTGGGCGTATTGGATCATGATCAGTTGCAACGTGATTGTGCCGCAGCTTTTCTGGTCGAGAAAGTTGAGACGTTCGATCCCGGTTCTGTTTGTCGCTTCGATTTTCACCAATATCGGGATGTGGTTCGAACGGTTTGTGATTGTAATGTCACTGCATGCCGACTTTTTGCCGTCCAGTTGGGATTATTACAGGCCCACCTTTGTGGACATTCTGACCTTCATCGGGTCATTCGGGTTGTTCTTTATGCTGTTCTTCCTGTTCCTGCGGTTCCTGCCCATGGTCGCCATGGCTGAGGTGAAAGGAGTTCTGCCCCAGGCAGATCCACATGCCTATCATGGGGAATCGTCCTCACCTGAAACCGGGGAGGCGACACCATGAGCCAGACTCAGAAAACACACGGCGTCCTCGCAGAATTCAGCAATCCCGGATCGCTTATGCACGCGGCCGAAAAGGTCCGTGACGCCGGGTATAAAAAATGGGATGTCCACAGTCCCTTCCCCATTCATGGCATGGATGACGCCATGGGCGAAAAACCGAGTATCCTTGGGTGGATCGTGGCTGGGGCGGCTCTTACCGGAGTGACTATTGCGATTCTGATGCAGGGATGGATGAGCGCAGTGGACTACCGGCTGGTGATCGCCGGGAAACCATTCTTCAGTTACCAAGCGTTTTTCCCGATCACGTTTGCGTTGGGGGTTCTGTTCAGCGCCCTCACCGCTGTTTTTGGAATGCTTGGTCTCATTATTGTCAAGTTTTATCACCCGGTATTTTTTTCCAACCGGTTCAAAAAAGTGACCGATGACGGTTTCTTTATCAGCATACTATCGCAGGATCCGCAGTTTGACGCCGAAAAAACTTCACAGTTCCTTGCTTCCATAGGTGGCAGCAATGTGGAGTTGCTGGAGGACCGATGACAAACTGGAACTCACATAAAAGGGGTATTCATCGTTTTTCAACGATATTCGTTTTCCTGACAGCGGCAATATTACTGTTGGGTTGCCAGGGACGACCATCGGACAATCCACCAATTCACCTGAACCCGAACATGGACCATCAACCCAAATACCGTCCCCAGTCTTCCAGCCCGTTTTTTGCGGATGGCGCAGCAATGCGCAGCCCGGTGGAAGGGACTATCGCATACGGCGAACTCCATGATGATGATCCCATTTACACCGGCGTTGATCCTCAAACTGGTGACACGTTACGACATTCGCCTGTTCCGGTGACCATGGAGAATCTCGAGTATGGACGGGAACGATTCAACATCTATTGTGCGGTCTGCCATGGACAGGCAGGTGACGGCAGCGGATTGGTGGTGAGGCGGGGATACATTGTGCCGCCGAGTTTCCATACGGACCAGATCCGGGAGTACCGGGATGGGACCATTTTCCGGATTATCACGGAAGGGATCCGGAATATGCCTGCGTATGCGGACCAGATTCCACCGGAAGACCGTTGGATGATTGTAAACTACCTTCGTGCCTTGCAGCGAAGCCAGGCGACGGGAATTGAAGATCTGCCCGAGGACATCCGGGCGCAATTGGAAGAATAACCATTCAGGACACAAGTCCCCATGCAATTTAACAGCAAAACCTATACGTTTTCCGACCGTGGACGATTTGGACAGATCGTACTGATAATTGGTATGATCGGGCTTATCGCGAGCGTCATCGGTATGTTCCTGGACCGTGATCAGTTTTTCCAATCCTGGCTGACATCGTTTACCTACTGGGTGTCCATCGGTTTTGGCGCGTTATTGTTTGTCATGCTTCACCATATGGTCGGCGCGGTCTGGAGCATTGTGATCCGACGTTTGATGGAAGCGGTGATGATGGCGCTGCCGTACATGATCATCTTTGCTATCCCGGTGCTCATCGGTATCCCCAGCCTGTACGAATGGGCGAACCTGGACAGTCATGGCGACGAACACACACAGGTAGTAGCTCATACAGAAGAGCATGGAGAAACAGAGCCTCACGCAGAAACAGTCCTGCATGAGGAAGACCATCACGGAGAAGCGGTAACCGAAGAACATCATAGCGAAATGGAGCATGATGAATCCGGGATACATGGGGAGAACCATCATGCTCACCAGGCGCATGTGGACCTGATCCGCAGTAAACAGGGATACTTGAATACTCCGTTCTTCATTATTCGAACCATCGTGTATTTCGCCGTCTGGACCTTGTTGGCACTGCTGCTATGGCGTACTTCAATCGGGCAGGATTTTAACGGGTATGACCCTGCGCAGCAGACTTCATTTCGCAAAATCAGCGCACCTGGTATTATTGTTTACGCATTGACTGTTACCTTTGCCGGATTTGACTGGTTGATGAGTCTGATGCCGGCATGGTACTCGACGATTTACGGGTTGTATTATTTCGCCGGTGGGTTGATGTCGATTATGGCGTTTACGGCCGTTGTCACTGTCACCCTGAACCGGAACAAGGTGCTGGATACTGTGATCAGCAAGGAGCATTACCATGATATCGGCAAGCTCCTGTTCGCCTTTATGATTGTGTGGGCATACTTCGCGTTCAGCCAGTACCTGTTGATCTGGTATGCCAACATCCCGGAAGAGACGATTTATTACCGGGACCGTTGGGTAGGAAGCTGGAAAATCGTATCAGTCCTGATTCCGATCGCCCATTTTGTGATCCCGTTTATCCTGGTCATGAGCCGTCATATCAAACGAAATCCGAAGCTGTTGCGGTTCTGGGCGATCTGGTTGCTGGTGATGCACTGGGTGGACCTGTACTGGAATGTGATGCCGGTGTTTCATGCGACTTCAGCAATGCCGTCATGGATGGACCTGGCCACGATGATGGGAATCGGGGGATTTTTCCTGTTCTTCTTCTGGAAGAATTTCACGCAGCATCCAGCAGTGCCGGTACACGATCCACGGTTGCAGGAGTCCATCACGTTCCGGCAATAATCTGTTTGGCCCGAGTGCTGGTCACTCGGGTTTCATAGGCGGCTGGCCCGATTTGCTTAGTGACGAAGCCAAGTAGCGCGGGGGTTCCATCCCTCGGGAACAGTATTGCGTTCCACGTTTTTCCCGGACGGTGGGACGTCCGGGCTACCTGCATAGTGACAGGTGGTCCGACCTGCAGTTCAAGGTCGGGTGTCAAACAGATAAATCGACGTCCGGTATCATGGAGAGAAACCTGAGTGACCAGCACTCAGGCTATAATCAGACGTAAAACAAGCGGTACATGCATGCAAAAAGTCATCAAACTACTTCGTGTGATCATTCCGCTCGGGATTGTTGTGATCCTGCTGGCGGTGAGTGTCGCAGGCTACCTCGAAGCACGCTACATGGACCGTTTCTGGGTGGAGTACCAGCATGTCGAACAACCGTCCATGGAACTCATAGAACTCCGTCAACAGGAGTACGAAACCCTGAATTCCTACGCCGAACTGGATGCCGACGAAGGCTTATACCGTATTCCCATTCAACGGGCAATGGAACTGATGGTGGAGGAAGCGGAGTGAACTAATAACTCGATAATCACCTCAGTGATCTTATATTTCATCATTATTAAATATATTTAATATGATATTATAATTCTTTTTTCGCTGTTGATGTGATAGGAAGAGATGTAGGTAACTCTATTTGATTATACTGCTCGGGAAGAGATTTTGATTTTATTGCTGTGGATACACGTAGTCCAAGTTTTCCTATCTCATCCGAATATTTAAGGACAGTTTTTTCATCGCTCGTTATAAATTCTTCGCATTGTGTCTCTATTGCTGTTGCTATATGAATTGAATCTATTGGCTTTAAATTTATATCATGTTCCCAGATAAGATTTCTAGCAGTAGCTCTGATCCAATAATCTACTTCCACTGAAAGCACACCACTTTTACCTGATTCCAATATTGATCTAAACAATTCTTTAACATCACTATTACAAATTTTTTTACGTGTATCGGGATCCTTAATCCATAAACACTCATTAATGGTTAAACCTGATGTAACTATTTGAATGTCTTTTGCTAACGCCGCTTTCACATATGAATTATATATATTTATTGTCCTTGATCGATCATCTTCTATCAATCCACCTGCCTTTGCACTAACAATATCAATGAAGCAACATGAATCAAAGTAAACCTTAATTAATTCCTTACTCATCATATAGTCCTTCAATATATTGGCCAGATGATAAACCCTTAGTTAATTGAGGCGCACAACCAAAAAACTTATCCCAGTCACTTGCTTCAAACTCTGGTGCAATATCAACTCTTCTTATTTTGATGGAAACTATTTTCTTGTCTTCCACATCTATCTGCATGAAGCCAGAAATCAATGCAATAGATTCTTTATTTTTAAAAAGTTTAAATATACTCTCATATTCCTGCTCATCATAATAACAACTTATCAGTTTACCAGTAACCAATTCGCGAACTTTAATAAAAGGTTCATCAATTTCTTTTTGCCAAGAATACAAAGTACCTTTAATAGTACCTATGTAGCATTCTTCTTCAAAATCTTT
This sequence comes from bacterium, assembly GCA_963674515.2. Taxonomy (GTDB): domain Bacteria; phylum Electryoneota; class Electryoneia; order Electryoneales; family Electryoneaceae. The sequence goes on along the minus strand of CAXXQY010000007.1, from coordinate 98,223 downwards.
TGTTGGTAAGAAATTCTTCATCTCCTTTATTTTCCGTATTTGAGTGTTTTTATCCAATTTTACATTTACTGAATCACTCCATTTATTTGAACTGTTTCCAAATATTCCTATTCTTATTTTTTGATTGAAGGAAATTGGATCTGCAATATCCAATAGGCTTTTATATGGTTTATTTATGTTTTTTATAGCCATATTAGATGAATCATCTATAAGATTAATTACATTTCTCGCTTGCATCCAGAATGAACTGTTGACATCAATGTTACTATTTATAGTATTGTAATCTAATGATCTATTTTGAAATCTTAGTGCAATCCAATCCTCTTTTCGGAATTCAATATTGCAATAATCACATAGACTTCTAATGAAGGATAAAAGCCTATCAGATATCTCTATTAATTGACTCATAGAGATTCCCTTTTCTCCATCTCTATCAATCTTTATTCTAATTCGATTCTGTGAACTCACAAATCCCTCACAAATCTAAAACCCTGACTATCAATTCTATGAAGCTATTACAAAGATTATGATTTCAATTTAATTACAAATAGAAAATCGAACCCTACTGGTATAATGTTAAGTATAAAAAAAAAAGTCTGAGCTTGCACAAAAAAAAGACGATTATCTTAACAACTATCACTTCTTCACCATCCTCTTCAGAATCTTCATCCCACGTCCTACATCTTTCAGGGAACGGATCCGTTTGGCGCGTGCGAGCATCTTTTTCGCGGCGCCGGAGGTGTGCAGCTCGCCTTTGTACAACTCGGCACGGATGGCGTCATGGTCAAGAAGATCATTTCTATAAAAAGGCACATGAGGAACCTCGGGGTCGGAGGAGCGGGTGGTGGGATCATACCAGGAGAAATCGGGGGAAAGTTGGCCGTCGGCGTGAGCGACCTGGTCAATTTCGGTGCCGGGAAAAATGGCGAGGTAGCCATATTCGACAGACATGTTCGGCCCCCAGGTACGGAGTTTGTTGATGAACCGGGCAGTCAGGAGAGCATCCTCCATGGTCTCATCCGGGAACCCGAAAATGAAGAACGAACGTACAAACAGTCCCATATCGAGTGCTTCACGCAGGACTGTTTCGATACGGTCGGCCTTGATGCTTTTATGCATGGTTTTCAGGATACGCGGGCTTACAGATTCCACACCGAAGGTCATCGCCACGCACCCGGCATGCCGCATGGTTTCCAGCAACGGTTTCGTGGTACGGTTGATCCTGCCCGCAGCCGACCAGGTGATCTCGAGGTTACGACGTTCGATCTCGGCGCAGACCTCGTTGACATGTTTGTCAGTGACGGTGAATGTGTCATCCCAGAAGACAAACGAACGGTACCCGAACTCCCGGTAGAGAAATTCCACTTCATCAATAAAGTTTTCAGCGGAACGGTAGCGGTATCCCCCCTTCCAGAACGCCGGGCAGGAGCAGAAACTGCAGCGGTAAGGGCACCCACGTGAGCTGATCACACCCACTTTCCGGGCAACCGGCGGAAAATCGCCGTATTCACGGTACTTGTCCAACTCGTACAAGTCCCACGCCGGGAACGGCAACTCGTTCAAATCCGTAATGAAGTCGCGTATCCCGGTAAAAATGACTTCACCGTTTTTTCGAAGCCATAATCCCTGCACGTCCTGCAGATTTTTGCCATCGCGAAGCGCCTGCAACATTTCAAGGGTACTAATTTCTCCCTCGCCTTCGATGATGGCGTCAATGGCACCGGTATTCTGAAATGAATCTTTCGGGGTGAACGAAAAATGAGGACCGCCGACAAACAGGAACAAATCCTGCTTTTTCTGCTTCAAACGTTGAGCCAATTCTAACGTTTGAAACCGGTCGGAGGTGACCGAAGTGAAGCCGACAGCATCGGGGGAAAACGCTTCGATAGCATCCTGCGCCTGCTGCTGATCATATCCCGACACAAGGGAATCGATGATGGCAACTTCGAAACCATGGTCTCGCAACACCGCTGCGATATACCCCAGCCCAAGCGGCGGGAGATGCCCTTTGTTGTTAAAACCGGATGGCGGTGTGGCAAGTACAATACGCTTCACGAAGTCCTCCGTATCAGGATTTCGTCAGCTTGCGTTTGACTACGATCAGACCATTTTTCAGCCAGTTACGGACACGCAGGGCGGCATCCTTTAACGCGCCCAACTTGTAGCGCAGGTTTCCACCACGCAGGGCTCGTGTCATGGCGAGCAGGAAGTAATGCTCTTCATACACCTGCTGCACCTGCTCCGGTAAAAAGTCTTTCGTCTTGATCAGGCCACGTGTCTGGGTAGCGACAGCGTACTCGTATCCAGTCGGTTCACGGTCCCAGAGGTTTCTCTTTGTGAGCATCGTCGAGAGCGGCGTCCCCGGAAGAGGGGTCAGCACGCTTACACCCGGCACCATATTATAATCCCAGTACAAGCGTCGGCCTTTTCGCAGGCTGTCACGCATTTGTGCAAGGGTTTCCCCGGGTGTGCCGATCATAAACAGGCCGGATGTCTCAATTTCAAGATCACGACAGATCTTGAGGTTGGTGATGATTTCATCCAGTGGAGCATTCCGGTGCAGAAGTTTTCTCTGCGAATGTTCGTTCAACGATTCAATGGCAAAATTGATATAAGTACATCCGGCATCGCGGAAGAGCTTGAGGCGTTCGTAGCTCCATTCACGCGGATAAACATTTCCCACCTGGAAACGGATACCGTCTGTCTCGGAGATAATTCGGTGAAGGATCTCTTCCGAACGGTCCCAGTCGACGGTAAAGTGATCGTCCTCGATGCGGAATGTGCTCACCCCTGTGGTTTCCTGGATATGACGGACAAAATCAAGTACATAATCAGGGGAGTGCGCCCGCCATTTCGGGCCGATGGCGTAACGTACCGCACAGTAAAAACAGCGGTTGGGGCATCCACGGGTGGTAACAATCGGCAGGATCGTTTCCACACGGTCCGTCACAAGGTGACGCAGATAGCGTTTGTTATCCACATCGCCCAAATAACGGTCCAGGTCGAGCAGGTTAAAATCAAGAAAAGGAATGTCATCCAGATTCTCGATAAAAACCGGCTTCTCCCCGGTAACATTGCCATCATCCTTTCGGGAATACACGCCCGGAATACCGTCCGGGTCTTTCCCATCCTCCAACGCTTTTACCAGAGCCGGGAACGCTTCTTCCCCTTCACCAACCACGAGATAATCAATGGAGGGAATAAATTTATTAACAAAATCGGGTGCGGAAGAAATCCCGGGACCACCGCATACGACTTTTGTGGACGGACTTTCGCGTTTGATTGTTTCAACTACGTCTTTTAATGATTCCAGTTGCGCGGAAAAATAGTGGGTAATGCCAACAATATCCGGTTTTTTTGCAGCGATCCCTTTTATCAGTTGATCCACTTCGATTCCCAGCCGCATCCGTCCGTTTTCATGGGTGACAACGTTTTCTGCTGTGGTCATTCCGATGGCGTCAACGATTTCAAACGGGAGACCGTGTGATTTCATTCCCCCCGCCACATACAACAAACCATTCGGAGTTGTGATCTGTGGCGGCTTGGAAGTTTTGTAGTAGTATAACGGTGGGTTTAGAAGCACCGTGTTCATCGGTTTGTCACTTTCTGTTCAATCCAGTACAATTACACGAAATAGAGGATACGCAGGCTAACTTCCATTTGCAAGGGATTACTCAATAGACGGCTTGCTCTTCACGTATAAAACCCGAAGAATGATGCATAAATTCAACATATTCTTGATTTATTCTGATGTTAAACTCGCACACCTTCCCCATGCACCAGTCGAAATTGCCTGTAAACGATCATCCCGTAGGCGGAAACGAATATTACCACGAGACCGAAAATTGTAATGGGAATCCAGATCATTTTTGACTGCATTAATAAAAACACACTGGCAAGGAACAGTAGTTGGGCAATCCCTAAAAGGATCGCAGCCTTGTGATCGGATTTCAGAAGAAAAGACAACAAATGGTGAAAATGGCAATAATCACCTTTTAACAGGTGACGTTTCCGGATCGCTCTGCGCACAATCGCAAAAACAGTATCAGCAACAGGATAGGCGAATAAAACGGACAAGTAAAGCAAATGGTCATAATTTTGATCGACAAACAATACTGCTACTACTTTGTAACCTATCAGAAAACCGAGCAACAGGCTTCCGGTATCACCTAAAATAATCCGTCTTGTCGGTTGAAAATTGAACACCAGGAATACAAGCAGGCTGAGTATTACATATGTATTTACTTTGCTGTAATGAACAGCGTCTGTATCAAGTAGAGTCAAACCTGCCAGAGCGGTTGCGCTCATGATGGCGCACACTCCATCAATTCCATCGGTAATGTTGTACATGTTGGAGGTTAAAGCGATCATGCAGGCAGCTACGAGAGCATAGGCTGTCGGAAGATGTAATTGTAATGCTACGAGGTATGCGGCGACTATCTGCAGAAATAATTTCAGTGGCGCATTCGCACCATAGTTGTCATCGTACAATCCAAGGAAAAAAATCATCAGGAAGGCAAACACCAGGAGTGCATGGTTGTCTTCAAACATTAATGCACTGAATGTCAAATTGATAAAAACAACTACACCGCCAATTACACTGGCGATACCCTTGTCTTTCAGCTCAACCGGACGGAGTACTCTCAAGAGCACAAAAAGCACTACATCAAGAATCAGCAGGAAGATGTGCGAAGTAACTATGTCCATGTACCATCCGAACCAGCAAACTGAAAAGAACCGGGAAAGAAACAAGCGGTTCTTTTACGGCAATTAAGGATATGCAGATAAATGATTATTGCGGCTCTTTACTTTACACGATTAGAAAAACAATAATCACACGAGATATGAAATCATTATCTCTTAAGGCTATATTTGTTAAATATATGAAATTATGCTTCGTTATTGTAATAATATTTATCCGTCTTACTCCTGGCGTCATTCAATACCAATCCAAGCAATCGTGCAGAAGATTTCTCCACAATATTGGACAATTGAGTCAACATACCCAGCTTGGAATAGTTTGCCCTGGCGACAACAAGAGCGGCGTCGGCAAGGTTCAGAATGGTTGACAACTCCGATAGCTGAAGAATTGGCATACTGTCCAGGATCACGAGATCAAAGTCTTTATCCAGGTCGCTCAACATCTCGCTTACTCGACCATTTCGGAACAATTCTATATAATTGTAGGAATACACAGTTGAATAAAGCACTCCAAGGTTCTCGTGCCTGCTGAAATCCAACGCTTCTTTCAAATCACATTTTTCGAGGAAAACATCGTTGATCGTTTTCTCCGGTTGAATCCCGAAGAGATCCGCCATGGATGGATGAAGAACATCCAGCTCCACTAACGCAGTACGCAATCCCATTTGAGCGCTCTTCAGCGCGAGATTGCCTGCAAAAAATGTTTTGCCCTCTTTCGTGATGGATGATGTGATAAGCAGACGGTTGAATTTATACATCTTTCTACTGTATTCAAGGGCTGTATAAACACTTTCGAAGTTTTTGGTAACACTGCTGCTGATATCATTCGGATCGACAAGTTTATTGTCTCTGGATCGCACATGGTTGATTGTGCCAAACAAATAGAACGGGCTTTTTTCGAAAATATCGTCAATGGTCCGTATACTGTCATCCAGGCTATCCACAATGACACACAAACCAAACGCAAGAACCAGTGAAGCAAATCCGCCGAATACCCAGAACAGGCTGCGACTCCATCGGGGGGTTCGAGGTAAAGTGGCATTGGTCAAGAGTGTCAGGTTTCCTCGTACACGTTCCACTTCCATGCGTGCCTGCTGATAATATTCTTCCAGTTGCGTATACCGTTGTGTAGCAAGGGATAACTGAATATCAAGCTGTTCGAGACGGAAAGTCTGCGGTGTTAATAATTTAATCCTGTGATCCAGGTGATCGATTTCCTCTTCCAGGCTTTCCACTTCCGACTGCATGGAGATCAGGTTCCTGGAAATATCGAGATAGTCTTCGAATAGCAGGGAATCGAGGAGAGAAATGTCATACCCGTCGCTCTGGTAGGCATCCTGGTAACGAACCTGTAATTCCGCCTGGATATGTTGCAATTCATTCGACAGAGAATCGAGCCTGCCGGTGGTATCATTCCCTTCGATGGAAAGAAGCATGTAATCATGCATTTTCTCTCGATGGATATCCTCAAGGGTGGTGATCATGGGATCAAGGAAACGTACACGACGTTGAATCAATGTATCCGATTGCATGGTGACTTCGAGGTTATCCCATTGCTCTTGTGCAGCGTGAAGCAGACTGAGTCGAGAAATGTGATGAAGCTGCAATTCTGTCATCAGGTAGAATGCATTCTCCAGTTCGACAGTGATTAAACCATTTGTATTGACAAAATCCTGTTTTTCACTCATCAGGTCGACAACTTCCTGCAGCGCCGCTTCTGATTCTGTACGAAGGAAATCGCGTGAATTCCTGAGTTCACTCCGTATCATTTCCCTGTCTTCATTCAACAGGAACTGCGCAGCGATATTCGACAGGTTCATGGCTACTTCAGGGGAACCATGATTCCCGTGAACCATGATCACTTCCGGCGCTCGATATTCGGCGCGCACTCCCTGGCTGACCTCAGAAGCTTCCAGCGAAATTGTATCCAGGGTGGATACGTGATTGTAAAGCCGTTCCCGGAAATTGGGACTGTTGACAAGCAAAGTATAAGTTTCGCCATTCAGAGGTGAACGTGAATTGGATGGCGCCAGGTTACCGATAATATTGGCAAATTGCCCCATTGATTGCTGGTTGATCGCCACCATCGCCGTAGCATGGTATACATCTCTCACCTGGAAAATGGTAAACCCGGACAGAAGCATTGAAACTATCAGGGTAATCCCGAATATCCACCTGCGGCGTCCTATGATTTTCGCCGCCTGGGTGAGGAAAAAACCACTCACTACTTCATTGTCACTTGAATTGTTTTTTGCGTCTTTAATCACGTTCCTGACCGTGTATCAATTTCTTCGATAAAATTGCGAAGCACAAATATACTGAGGAATGCAACGGGATGCTCACTACAGGATCACTTTCAGAAGATTAGAGTTAAATAATTATGTAGCAATTATAGAAGTTATCGCATTTTGGACCGTTTCGATGGACAATTTTTTCATACAGGCTCCATCCCTGCACTGTTGACCTCGATTCCGGAATGGATGGATACAGGGCGAGCATTCCTCACCGGAAAAAAGAGACCGAACATGTTTTCCTGCATGCCCGTACCTGTCTGGAGACTCGGGACCAAAGAGTCCAACTGCAGGAACCTGCATCGCAACACCCAGGTGAAGGATTCCAGTATCCACGCTTACCATGCATTTCGCACCACGGAGAACCGCGGCCATTTCTCTGATAGTAAACTTTCCGGCAATTACCTCAACTTTGTTTTTTATCAAACCAGCCAATGCCTCCGCTTCTTCTTTTTCCGAAGTTGCGCCGGAGACAAGAACAGTCCAGCCATAACGTTCTACAATCCAGTCGGCAATTGCGGCAAACCGTTCCGGAGGCCATTGTCGTTGCCGGGCGGATGGTCCACAACCGGGATGAAGTACGACGTAATCTGAACCGCTTTCAACTGTTTCATTAAGCTTTTGTTTTGTAGTAAATATTTCATCATCGTCTAATTGCAAAGGTTTTAATGACATAGTCTGGGGAAATTCTGACAGAGCGCTTCCTGCCAGGCGAGAGTAATTCACCAGCATGTGAGCATTTTCATCAGGGATAATGCTGTTCGAGAAAGCATGTTTCCGGAATCCGACCCTGAAACCGAAACCAGCAGTCACGGCAGCTCCGCTCCATCGGGCAAACAGGGCAGGGAACATGAGCTTGTGTTCAAACTCCAGGTATACATCGGGTTGAAAGGCACGTACTTCCTTCAATACCCGTAAAAAATCGGGAAAGAGTTTCGAAAAGGATGAGTCTATTCTCAAAATCTTGTCAAAACAGTCACCTTCACGCCACACTCCATCTGAACGTTCAGTGACAATTCCCCACAGTTCCACGTCAGGCCATATTGCTTTAATTGTTGCCGCAACGCTGTATAAATACACTGAATCGCCAATGCCTACCCAGTTGTCAATTATAATACGTCGGGGAGTTTCGACTGATTGCGCTTTCTTTCTGTTAGGTAACAAAAGAAGGGGTAGCGAACCTCCAAAGGTATCCAGCCATCGTTTGAATTTCAGAGTATTCATGAGGCTGCCACTCTCCGCAGTAATGATTGCACTCGATGGGAAAAGACTTCCGGATTGCACAATTGGGAAACTCTTATTTGCGCTGCCTTACCTGTTTCCTGGATCAATTCATGATTCGTCTGCATTTTTTTCAGCAGGTTTATCACAATGGAATACCTGTCGCGCGGGATAAGGAACCCTTCTTTCCAGGAACGGATGAGATCCTTGTATCCAGCCAGTTCCCAGGCGATCACTGGTTTCCCTGCCGCCATCGCTTCGGCGACCGCTATCCCGAACACCTCAAAATGGGAAAACTGTACAACCACATCCGACTCTGCAAGTATTTCCGGAATATCATTTCTGAACCCGGTAAAACTGATTTTCCTCATCAGTCCTTGTCGCTCGCAGTATTTCCTCAATGATTTTTCGAATTCCCTGCTATGAGGATAACTCTTGCCGACAATGAAACCATGAACAACGATCCCTTCATCCCACAACCTTTCAATAAGTTCACAGAACTCACGTTGCCCTTTGTGTGAAGTGATATAGCCGATTGTGGTCAGGACCATTGCATCCGAACGTACCCAGAATTCTTTACGAATATTCCGTTCTGCTTCGTCAGCCTTCGAATTCTGCAATGTCAGATGGTTACTGTTTACGGGAGGAGGAAGAATTCTACGCCTGACTTTGCCTTTACGAAGGCCATACAACTGAAACGCCGCCCGGCTGGGAGACACATACCACGCCTTCGAAAACAAGGTAAAATGGCCTGCTAGAATGGACCGCAGCCAGCGCACATTCACAAGATCATTCAGGACAATTATTTTCCTGTGCTGCGGTATTGCTCTGAGATAAAAACTCAGCAGGTTGGATTTCATTCCGAACGAAACAAGAACATCAATTTCGTGCGTTCGAAGGAGCGTATTCAATTCGAACATTGTGCGGCATATATCCAGAGGAAGGAGCGAGTTTCTGATCGTACTACCCAGGCTGTCAAACCGGCTGAAGTTCATCAAACGATCCGATATCGTATAAGAAACAGGGTAACACCAGGGAATAATTGTCTGCACATCATATGACGCTTTGTAGGGATGAAAATACCATATTTCATGACCGTCCGCGTGTAATGCCTTCATCCATTCCAGGGCATAGACTTCCGCACCCCCGAATTCCGGACCGGATGTGAGTATTGCAATACGGTGTTTTTGTACGGACATAGCTCCTCACATAACGACTGGATACATTTCCTCACACAGTCATTTGCTGTAGTATTTCCATCGCTTTATTTATAACTTCCGTTTGATCAATATCCATCAGGCAACTGCATTCCGCAAGATGTTGCATATTTCTGCCCGTATCACGGTACCCCAGGCATGGAGAACACTTTCTTTGCGATGACACCGTTGAAACATTGTCCCCTATTGGCCCTGTATGCTCCGGATCGGTAGGGCCGAATAATCCGATAACCGGTGTTCCTGCCATTGCAGCCATGTGTATCGGCCCGGAATCCGAACTGATACACAGCTCGCATCGTTGCAGGAGCGCAAACACAGTCAGCACACTGGATAAGTCTTTATAAGGCACAGCAGCATCGTACAAACTCGAACCGGACTCATATTCATCAGTGGCAAGAAAAACAAAACTCACTTCCGGATTGTGGGTTGTAAGCTCTTCTGCTATTTTGCACAGGATTACATCCGGGACACGTTTGGCAATGCCGTATCCGCCGGAACCACCATGGAGAAACACAATCTTTTTTCCGGTGAGGTTATTCTTTTCAAGGAATAAGTCCACACTTTGTTTTACCGATTCGGGAATTCGGATTTCCGGGTATCGAAATCCGTCTGTCACTCCCGCCAGTTTCACGATGTTTTCGTTAAAATCATTGACATGCATGGAACGATGGATGGGGATTGTACGGTTCAGGAACCATGTGGACTTTTTGTCAAGCGCCCCGCATCGTGTTTTGCATCCACCCGCCCGGCAAAGAAAACTGTTCCAGAATCCACGGGATTGATAGGTGATGATTCCGATGTTATAACCCGTTTTTCGCAACCTTCGAACAAAAGCATACAGGGATTCATCCTGATTATCTTCACTCCGGACTTTCCCCGTAGGTACAACAAACACATCTTTGCATAGTCCGGTCGCTTGTACCAGTTCCTGCTGCAGACTGCCACTTACGACACAGTCCAGTTGTGATCCAGGGTATCTGCCATGCAATGCAACAAGAAGTCTCGTACCCAGAACAGCATCCCCGATGCCTCCGCAATTGAACAGGATGATTTTTGCTGGATTATTGCTCATATTTCTACCGTCTATTCGAAATGGTCTGTAATTCAAGCGGGTCGGCCAGTTCTTCCAGCAGAATTTCTCCAACTCGCGCATGCCCTTCGGGAGAAAAGTGCTTGTCACACCGTCCGTAATACCGTTCAGGGTTTTCATCTTCCCGAAATCCTGAGAGTAGATCAATCGTTGAAATTCCCAATGAGTCCGCCAATTGCAGGGCAAGGTTGTAGGGGCGATCAACAAGGGATCCATCACTTTCAATTCCGTATGATTCCGCGAACAGCTCCCAGTCACGCCGGTCGAACTGGATTCGGTCCGGAACAATCATGATAAACAACGGCAGACCCTGTTCCTCGGTCCATTGACGCATCTCTGACAAGTATTCACCACACGCCCGGTACCCTTCTGCAACTTCTCTATCTGCCAATCCATCGGTAAACAAACGAACATAAAAGGGTTGCTCGGCTGTTGACACGAATTCCCTGTTCCCTTCTGCTTCTCTTCGAGCTTGCATTTCCTGCCGCCACCGGGAAACACGCCTCAGGATCAAACGGGCTGCATGCGATTTGTCGGCTACTCTGATCAGGATCGTACGCAGCAAACCGCGTACTGGTGCAGGACGGTTCCGGTCAATCAGGATGCCGTCTTCCACAGCATAATCATGATACCGGATCGCTTCTGCGAAGTCATTACCAGGATACAACTGTACAACGATAGCAATTGTACTGTACGCGCCATCATAAGAAAGCCACTGATTCTGTTCCCTTTGGCAATACCCGGGAACCCCAACTGCAATACTTTGCACACAGGTCCCGGATTCAATCGCCAGTTCGACGAAACGATTGAAATACAATTCTTCCCATTCACAGAAAAAACCGGCAGTAAAGGAATCACCCAAAAACTTGATTGTTTGTGTATCAAATACATTCGACCGTATTCCACGAAATCCCAATTCATTTATCAGGACGTCAACATTTCTTCCCCTGTCGGAATCATACAGGGTTGTTTCGAAACCAGGTGTCAGCGCATAACAACCAGCAACGGATGACTCAGCATATATTCCGGCTGGCAACCGTGTTGTCCCCTGGGGGAATGCCAGTCGCAGGACAAGTTCCAGGACGAGAAAACAGAACAACAGGCTGGCACCGAACAGGAGAATGTTCTTCCCGATCCCCAACAGGGGATTATTTTTAGTCATGTCAGATGACACGGATCGACTGCTTGCGTTGTAACAAACGATGGACTTTTTCGCAAATGTTTTTCGCCCGCAACCCGAAAGCGTCCAGCAATTCCTCCGGTTTTCCCGATTGACCGTAACGGTCCATGACCGCGACATATTCCATGGGAACCGGTGTTCCTGTAGCCATCACCTGCGCCACCAGTGAACCAAGTCCACCATAGACCTGGTGTTCCTCCGCAGTCACAATCGCGCCGGTTTCCTCGGCAGCCTTGTAGATCGCTTCCGCATCAATTGGTTTAACTGTGTGCATGTTCAGTACACGAAGCCCGATCCCCTCTTTTTTCAGTTCGTCATGGGCGATCAACGCTTCAGCAACCATATGCCCGATTGCGATGCAGGTCGCATCCGTACCATCCGCCATTACCTGCGCTTTTCCCGGTTCGAAAGGATCATCCGCTGATGTCACTTCGGGTACTTTTTCCCGTCCAAAACGTATATAAACCGGTCCGTCAATGTCATACGCCGCCAATGTCGCCAGTCGGGTCTGATGATAATCGGCCGGAGCAAATACGGTAAAATTCGGCAGTGAACACATCAGGGCAAGATCTTCCATCATCTGGTGAGTGGCGCCATCCGGACCGACGCTGATTCCGCTGTGACCTCCCCCGATTTTTACATTGCACGGTGTATATCCGACTGTCACCCGTAACTGGTCAAACACACGCCCTACGCCAAAAGCACTGTAGGTAACATAATAGGGGATCTTTCCTGCACGGCTCATTCCCGCCGCCACATTCACCATGTTCTGCTCGGCAATCCCCATCTCGATCAGACGGTCCGGGAATTGTTCTTCAAACAGGTGTACATGAAGTGAAATCGTATTGTCGCCGACCAGCACGACAACATTCTCGTCCTTCTCGCCCAGTTCTACCAGTGCGCGTCCCCATGCTTCTCGCGGAAGGGACCATTGAAAGTCACGATTATGCATAATCTATCTCGATTTTTTCTTGATCCGTTACAAGGCTACGATTGGTTCTGAGCCACGCTGCAACCGTTGTTTCCACTCTTCGTAGGTAGTGCCATACTTTTGCAGGGCTTCTTCCGCTTCCTCCACTGTGGGCGGCCTGCCATGCCAACGGTGATCATTCTCCATAAAACTCACCCCTTTCCCCATGCGGGTATGAGCCAGGATCACCGATGGTTTCCATGCGATCCTTTTTACTTGAGCAAAGGTTTCGAGAATGGCAGGTATATCGTGACCGTTCACTTCAAACACTTCCCAACCGAAGGAACTGTATTTATCCGCCAAGGGTTCGATATTCATCACATCCGCTGTGTCACCGTCAATCTGCTTCCGGTTCAGATCAATGATGGCTGTGAGGTTGTCCAGTCTAAAGTGGGATGCACTCATCGCCGCTTCCCATACCTGTCCTTCCTGCTGTTCGCCATCTCCCATGATGCACCAGACTCGGCGTGAATGATTGTCCATTTTCGAAGCGAGCGCAACTCCGACGGTAAAACTTAATCCCTGCCCCAGTGATCCTGCAGATACTTCCAGACCGGGAGTGTCATGCGCTGACGGATGCCCCTGCAAATGCCCTGCAAAGGTTCTGAACTGCAAAAGATCTTTCAACGGAAAATACCCACGCTCTGCCAGAAGGCTGTAAATAACCGGCGTAACATGCCCGATGGAAAAATGGCAGATATCCCGTGTCGGGTCCGAGGGATTCTCCGGGTTCAGATTCAGCTCATGGAAATATAACGCCGTCCCGAAATCCGTACAGGACAAGGAACCGCCGGAATGCCCTGAGCCCGATGTCGCCAGAAGGGTCAGGATATCACAACGTATATCTTGCGCCTTCGCTTCAAGTTTATCAATAGACCATTTCAGCACAGCCACAAGTTTCTCCCTCTGTTCGAATCAAAGCAGATTGTCTTCAGCCATTGTAGCAAAATCCGTCTGTATGTGCAATCTTTTGTCATCAGGAAGCGATTCCATCCAGAAAGGAAAACCATAAAGCAGTAAGTAGTTATCTCCGTTTTATTGTCATCTGGTGCGGGGAATCTATCTATGTGCATTGAAAAACTTGTGTTATCGTTCATGTTCGAGTAGCTTTCCAATATATATTCAGTAGAAACTGCTGACACGCTTTTGCTCAACTGTAAACTTGTTTTACACAATGAAAGGTATCATTGTGAGCGATACTGAGAAGAAGCGTCTTTTGTTCGTTGACGATGAGCCCCATATTCTCGATTCTCTCAAAAGGATGTTATGGAAATATCGGGATGTATGGGATTTCACCAGCATCAGTAACCCCCTTGAAGCAAAAGAGCTGGCCCAGACAACACCCTTCGATGTCGCCATCCTTGATGTGAACATGCCCAGGATGACCGGCCTGGAACTTCTTGAATTCTTTAAGAAAACACCATCAACCCAGTCTATCCAGGTAATCATTCTTACTGGTATGATGGACACGCGGCTAAAATCCCACGCCCTGGACCTTGGTGCGACGGATCTCTTGAATAAACCCGTGATGAAGGATGACCTGATCGCACGAATTTCAAACGCTCTCCGTATCAAAGATTACCAGGATGAACTGGAAAAGAAAAACCAGGAACTTCAAAATCAGTTAATCCTCTCCCAGAAAATGGAGCTCGTGGGAATTCTGTCTGCGGGTGTTGTTCATGACTTGAAAAACATCATGGCTGTGATCAGTGGATACAGCGAAATTATCGCAATGAGCCTGTCCGAAGATAACCGTTTGAAGAGCTCCATGGATAAAATCCGTGAAGCCGCAGGTCGCGCCAGCAGGATCATGATGCAAATCCTCGGATTCAGCAAATCTTCACGGCAGACCGAGATCATTGAGGTTTCCAGTACTGTCAATGACAGTATGGGGTTTTACCGCGCCTTTCTGCCAAAACATGTTCAATTCCAGATGAATCTTCCAATTGACAAAATGTATATCAAGGCCAGTTCTACGCAATTCACCCAGATGCTGATGAATCTTGTCCTGAATGCCGGGCAGGCGACGAAAAATAAAGGAACAGTAACTGTTTCCCTTGATCGTCTGATATTCGAGGAAGAACATCCAATCATAGGTGGTTCCGTACCTGCAGGCAAATATGTGGCTTTACAGGTAAACGACCAAGGTGTTGGGATGAAAAAAGATACTCTGGAAAATATTTTCGATCCCTATTATTCAACGAAAAAGAAGAAGGGCGGTACAGGTCTTGGATTAACCGTGGTAAAATGGATTGTTGAGAAAATAGAGGGATATATCCATGTTGAAAGTGAGATCGGAACAGGCACCACCTTTCACATCTATATCCCGGAAGCGGACCAGGAAAAAATCAGGGAAGAATTAAAGGCAAGGTTGAGAAAATAATACATACACGTATGTATCATTACCAACAGTATACAAGTCTTTGGAGAACTCATGGCAAGTGAGAAACAGAAAAACCTGTTTTCGGTCAGTGAAACACTTCTCGCGGAAACCATTCGTCAGTCTAAGGCGTCAATCATGATTACCGACCTCCAGGGAAAGTATCTGTATGTGAATCAAAGTTTTCTTGATCTTTTTGCTGTACAGGCTGACGATGTGCTCGATCATACAATCGAAGATTTCAACGTTGACGATAACACAAAAATGGCGTTGAACAATGCATTACGTTCTACTGTATTGAAAGCGGAAACACCATTATTACGAAGCAGTTTTACTCGAATAGATGGCAGCAAGCTGGTTTTCGAATCGAGGTTTTTCCCATTGCGATATGAATCGGACAAAGTTACTCATGTTGTGGTGATTGGCCGTGATGTCACCAATGAGATCGAATTGCAAAACCAGTTGCAGCAATCACAAAAACTGGAATCGATTGGTCGCCTCGCTGCCGGAATCGCCCACGAAATCAATACCCCTACGCAATTTGTCGGTGACAACCTGCAATTTATGAGTGACAGCTATTCCGATTTGCTGGTTCTACTGGAAAAATTATCATCCTTAAAAGATTTACTGGACATCCCTGATCAATTAAAAACCGTCGTGCAGGAAATTCAGGAAGAGGCGGAAGATACCGATCTTTCGTTCCTGCTCGAGGAGATTCCGAAGTCGATCAGCCAGGCCCGGGAAGGTGTCATGCGTGTATCGGCAATAGTCAATGCCATGAAAGAATTCTCACACCCTGGCACCACTGGAAAAGAGCTTACAAACTTGAATAGGTGTATTGAGAACACTGTCCTTATTACAAAAAATGAATGGAAATACGTTTCGGATGTTCAACTTGAACTGGACCCACAACTCCCGGTTGTCCCCTGCCTTCCCGGTGAATTCAACCAGGTAATTCTGAATCTGGTAACCAATTCGGCACATTCCATCGGCGAAAAAATCGAAGGTCAAAAGTGTGACAAAGGGACAATTACGATTACAACTGAAAAAGAAGAGACAAATGTGTTGGTGACTCTTTCTGATTCGGGAATGGGTATCCCTGAGGAAATCCGTATAAATGTATTCGATCCCTTCTTCACTACGAAAGAATTCGGAAAAGGAACCGGACAGGGTCTCGCTATCGCGCGAAATGTTATTGTAGACAAGCTGCAAGGTACTATAGATTTTACTTCTGAACCGGGTAAAGGCACTACTTTCTACCTGAGGATCCCGATCAATTCTGATGTGTCCTGATCGTTTTTACCATATGGAGTAACTATGAAGTACTGTTCCACTTTTCAATACTTTCCCTGACCTCACTGCTTTTGATCCTCTGGATTCACAGTTGTTCTGTATTCTGATTAAACCGAATACCACCTCTTGCAGGTGTAATTCCCTCGATCAGTACATTGTTTTTTACGGTGATAATCGTATATTACGCCGTGTTCAATAAATGTTGTGGATTGGAGAAATTGTTATGTCAAGCGAAGTTGAAGCACGTGATACCTGGAATGAACTTCTGCGTAAAGTGACTGCCCTCCGGGGGTATCTTTAAGGTAGAGGAACATCGCACAAAAGCGGAAACCCTCGAGAAGTTGTCCGTCGGCGAAGGCTTCTGGGATGACCAGGAACAGGCGCAGAAAACCCTGAAACAGGCTGCTTTCCATAAACGCATTGTCGAAGATTATGACACCCTGAAGCAGGATCTCGATGATTTTGAAGTATACCTGGAATTGATGGCCGAAGATCCCGACACCGAAGAGGAAGCCACCGAAACGCTGCAAGACCTTGTAAAGCGAGTGGATGAGCTCGAACTGAAGACCATGCTCTCTGGACCGGATGACAAACGTGGGTGCATCCTCACCATCAAACCCGGCGCAGGAGGTACGGAATCCCAGGACTGGGCGCAGATGCTCTACCGTATGTATGTCCGCTACCTTGAACGTCAGAATTATAATTTTAATGTCATCAACCTTCAACCCGGCGAAGAAGCAGGAATCAAAGAAGCTGTTATTGAGGTGGAGGGCGATCATCCCTTCGGATACCTGAAAGCGGAAATCGGGGTACACCGTCTCGTACGGATCAGCCCGTTTGACGCCAACTCCCGACGACATACATCTTTCTCCAGTGTCTTTGTCTATCCCCAGGTGGATGAAGATGTGGAGATTGAGATCAATCCGAATGATCTCCGGATTGATACCTATCGTGCTTCAGGAGCCGGGGGCCAGCATGTGAACAAAACCGATTCTGCGGTGCGTATCACTCACCTTCCGACGAACACTGTCGCTTCCTGCCAGAATGAACGCAGCCAGCATCGTAACAAAGACTCGGCGATGAAATTCCTGAAGGCAAAACTCTACCAGAAACAACTCGACGAACAGATGAAAAAGAAGGAAGAGCTGGAAGAAACAAAAACGGAAATCGCCTGGGGAAGCCAGATCCGGAGTTATGTCTTCCATCCGTATAAAATGGTCAAAGACTTGCGTACCGGCGTGGAAACATCCAACATCGACAACGTTATGGACGGCGATATCCATGAATTTATCACCCAGTTCCTGATTGGAAAAAAACGGGATAAACATGGTGTGGAAGAATAGTTTTTTCTATTGATTTCTTTTGATATTCTATAAAACGACGCTTGTTCCTTGCAAGCGTTGTTTTGTTTTGCTTACTATTTTTTATACTATATTATTACAATCACAGAGAATACAATGAGCCACATTACTAACGATTTTGAACATGCTCTCAGTTTATTGCGCACAGCTCTTTCTAACCGTTCCGCCAAATTTCGTCCCGGGCAGTGGGAGTGCGTCGAAAAGTTATGGAAACGACGGAAAAAGCTGCTTGTTGTTCAGCGTACCGGGTGGGGAAAAAGCATGCTGTATTTCCTTACAACCCGTCTCTTGCGTAACGAGGGCAGCGGTCCCACACTTTTAATCTCGCCACTTCTCGCCTTAATGCGAAACCAGATTATGGCTGCTGAAGGTCTTCATCTCCAGGCAGACACAATCAATTCCGACAATACTGAACTATGGCAAGAGGTTCGAGAAAATATTCTTTCCGGGCGTACGGATATTCTGCTGATCTCACCGGAACGATTGGCGAATGAAGATTTCCGCACATCGGTTCTTATCCCCATGGCGGCGCGCATTGGACTATTTGTGGTTGATGAAGCACACTGTATCAGCGATTGGGGACATGACTTCCGCCCCGATTACAAACGGATCGCGTATGTTCTGCGAAGTCTTCCATCCAACATACCCGTCCTAGCAACTACCGCAACTGCAAACAATCGTGTCGTAGATGACATTGCCAACCAATTGCAGAATTTTGAGATCATTCGGGGGCCACTCATTCGTGAAAGTCTTCGTTTGCAAAACATCTTTTTGCCTACCCATTCCGAAAGGCTTGCATGGTTGGTGGAAAATCTTCCCAGGATGCCCGGTTCCGGTATTATTTACACACTAACCATCCGCGATGCCGAACGAGTAGCAAACTATCTCCAGACAAACAATATCAACGCTTTGGCATACCATTCCAACAGCGAGAACCGTTCTGAACTTGAGTCAAAACTTCTGAACAATGAAGTGAAAGCCCTTGTCGCCACGGTTGCGCTTGGCATGGGTTTCGATAAACCCGACCTCGGATTTGTTATCCATTACCAACGTCCAGGATCAATTGTGCATTATTACCAGCAGGTCGGGCGTGCCGGACGAGCCATTGCCAATGCATATGGTATCCTGATGAACGGAGCGGAAGATGAAGACATTACAAGTCACTTCATAGAATCCGCTTTTCCACCACATGCACATGTTACAGAGGTATTGTCTGCTCTTGAACAAGCGGATGATGGGTTATCTGTTCCCATGATGCAAAGAGAGTTGAACCTGAAATTTGGCGCGATTCAGAAGGTGTTGCATCTCCTGTCCGTCGAACATCCGTCACCAGTCATAAAAGAAAAGAGCCGATGGTATCGTACGCCTATCCCCTACCATATGGATACTGAACGGATCAAAGCGCTTTGCCGATTGCGACGGGAAGAACAAGCTGTCATGCGTCAATACATGCAGTCTTCGCAATGTTTGATGCAGTTTATCTCAAATTCATTGGACGATCCTCATGCTGCTGCATGTGGAAAGTGCGCGCCTTGCCTCGGACGTCCAATCCTTCCCGAACATGTTTCCCCGGAACACGTCAATAAAGCATCCATCTTCTTGCGACGCAGCCACCAGGTTATCGAACCCCGCAGAATGTGGCCGCCCGGGTATGAGTTCCAGAGCACCGGATGGAAGGGAAGAATTGCCACGGAATTAAAACATGAAGAGGGACGCGCGTTGTGCCTGTACGGTGACGCTGGATGGGGCAAGCTCGTGCAGGCGGGGAAATACAAATACAATCATTTTGACGATAGACTTGTGGAAGGTTGTGTTGAATTGTTGAATTCATGGTCACCTTCACCATCTCCCCAGTGGGTGACATGTGTACCGTCTCTGAAGCATCCAGACCTGGTTCCTAATTTTGCATCTCGACTCGCGGACCGTCTCGGATTGCCTTTTGCCCCCTGTATCGTTAAACTGAAGCAGAATCAACAGCAAAAATCCATGCAGAACAGCCATCAACAGGTAATGAACCTGGATGGCGCTTTCGGGATCAATTCGCAATTGAACAAAGAACCTGTATTGTTGATCGACGATATGATTGACTCACGTTGGACAATTACAGTTGTGGCCGCGTTGCTTCGTGAGAATGGCAGCGGAACGGTATTCCCGCTTGCATTGGCATTAAATTCGTTACAAAGGTAATGGTATGCTTCCCACAAGTCTTTCTGAAAACAGCAAGGCCATTCTTTTACTCTGCGGAATCTTCGGCGACAAGATCAGCAGGGAAGGAATAAAACCGTTTACGATCCCGGAATACAACCGTATTGCCGCATGGTTAAACGATCATGATCTGCAACCATCCGACCTTCTTGACGGGTCCATACGTGAAGGACTCATCAATGATGCGCATCTGAAGATTGATTCCACCCGGTTAACCCTGTTGTTCGAGCGTGCCGGACTTCTTGGGTTGCTTACAGAGAAATGGCAGAACAAAGGAATCGGCATTCTTACACGAGCGGATGAGTTGTATCCGTCCCGGTTGAAAGAACGTCATGGCGTCATGCGCCCACCGATCCTCTATGTCGTCGGTGATCTCAGTATCCTGAACAATGAAAGTCTTGCAATCGTAGGATCGAGAAATGTGGATGGTTACGGGGAAATCTTCACACGGGAGGTGGCGGAACATTGTGTTGCCGATAATATGATCATCGTTTCGGGCGGCGCACGTGGAGTAGACAGGATATCCATGGAAACAGCGCTGGAAAATCACGGTTCCGTGATCGGTGTTATGGCGGACAGCCTGTTGCGTGCCGCGCTGTCCAAACGGTACCGGGAAGCGATTCTCGACCAGAGGTTGCTGCTGATGTCACCCTTCAACCCGGAAGCCGGTTTTTCTGCTGGGAACGCCATGGCGCGCAATAAGTACGTCTACTCCCTGGCGACCTATGCCCTTGTGATTGCCGCTGAAACAGGGAAAGGGGGAACATGGGCGGGAGCGACAGAAGAGTTGAAACGCCCTGACCCACACCCGGTTTTTGTTCGAAATGACGTCCAGGTTCCCGATGGCAACATTGCTTTAATCGATAAAGGTGCTATTGCATTTCCCGCAAAACCCTGGGAAACACCGTTGCATGAACTCTTGCAGACAACCTGGAAGGACAACAGGAAATCATCTGTAACTGGTATTCAGGGATCTCTTCAACTGTAGTTACGGCCACAAAAAATGCTGCTCATGATGCTTGAGCAGCTTGTTATGTACTTTCCTGAGATAATCCAGTTTTACTATTGTGACTGCGTAAGTCCAATAATCCAGTATGCACCACGCGTGACCAGGCTCATGCGGGACCATCCCACGTGCCTCTCGCCGCCTTCATTACCTGCGCCGGGTGCATCTGTGGCGTCGTACAGGTCATGACCAGCGGAATCGGCGACCATTTTCGCGCCAAGTGCGGCGACTTCGGTTCCGAAACGAGCGGCATCGGTGAGGTTTTCGCCGAACAGATCCGGATTGTTGGAAAAGATAATGCGACCATCCGATTCGAGGATGAACACATCACGCCCCAGCGTATCATTGTTCAGTGTATATACGATGGAACGGTTGAGCATGGTATCGAGGGTGCATTCCCCCCACAACGCCCCGGAATATACACCTTCGGGATAACCGGTATGGATAGGAACCAGGTAATCGAAATGACGGTCATCCGGCGCTTCCTCCCACACCGCAGATATGGTGGGATTTTCCGTGGTACGGCATCCGATCACTTCCGGACGATCTCCTCTTTGTTCTCCTGCGAGGTTTTCCGGAACCGATTGGGCGACTCGACCACCTACATCCATTAATCCGCAAAGGGCAAGATATGCTTGAATATTGTCCAGGCTACGCTGCAATTCGTTGCGCGCGGCGACCGATTCAAAATCCAGTTCGGATATGTTGGTTCTGCGGTCGATCAGTTCCGTACGAACCTGTTCAATCTGGATATGAAGTTGGTTTGCATATTGATAGGAACGACTTTCCAGGGCGACACCCAGGTCATCTGTCGTCCCGTTATTGTCATCATCATCACTGCACCCGATCATCCCCATCATGAAAAACTGGCTTATCAGGAAAACAAGTATTAACTGCGTTTTTCCAATTGTAAATGTCATGGTAACCCTTCTTTCAGCGTGCTCTACAATCCTCCGGCTCCACCAAAACGAGCAATAATATAGGTGATATACCCAAGTAGTAGTAAGATACTGCTCCATTTCGGCAATTTTCCAATGGCATACAACATCAGGAGAACAAAGATACTGAATGCGCCAAATACCAACAGGTCAAAATAAATCGGTTGTTCCACAGTTATCGGATGAATAGATCCTCCGATTCCCAGGACCCAGAAAACATTAAAGGCGTTGCTTCCGATAACATTCCCTACCGCCAGATCACCTTTTCCTTTCGCGGCCGCCACTGTAGACGCAGCCACTTCCGGCAGGGAAGTACCAATAGCGACAATACCTACCCCGATCACCCATTCGGGAACAGACATCACTCTTGCAATTACAACAGACCCCGCTACCAGGACTTGAGCGCCACCTATCAATAGAGCAATGCCTGTAACCGATAGAACGATTGAAAGAACCAAACCGTATTCCGATGTCGTCTCATCCGATTCTGCACCATCATTTCGATGTTTCAGAACCAGGTAAATAAAAACAAGTCCACCGATCATGAGCAGAAAGGCTTCGATCCTGCCGACTGTTCTGTTCCAGGTAAAAAGAATCAACAACACCAGCACCGCAATATAGGACGGCGTTTCATGGAGTAACGTTACACGTTTTATAAAGAGCACTCCAAAGATGCCTGCCAACCCAAGTATCAGACCCAGGTTTGCGATATTGCTTCCGACCACATTCCCCAGCGCGAGTTCTTCAGAACCACGCATGCTTGCGGTAAGGGTTACAACGAGTTCCGGAGCCGAAGTTCCAAACGCCACCACTGTGGCGCCAATGACATAAGGGCTGATCTTCAGCTTGGCGGCAACGGATGAAGCTCCACGAACTGTGCCTTCTCCACCGCCAACAAGAAGGACCAATCCGGCAATAACATAGAGTATGGCAATAGTCAGTGAACCTGGTTCCGGCATCCTGATTCCATTATCTTGAGCAACCGCAGGGCGTTGATCTGCCTGCACCTTGCGTTATAAACACATTTCTACTCGTGAATTACAAACATAATCACTCGCACCGGACCATGCACCCCTAAAACCAGCTCTTTTTCGATATCTGCAGTACGGGATGGTCCCGACACAACAACTGCGTTGCCTTCTGTAAGCCCGGATTTCAGCCATCGTTGAAACATTTCGTCAATTGTATTCGTTACAGAAGATTCTTCAACAATGATGCAATGTAATGGTGGCAGCAGGCTGACCATTCTCCTGTCCGGTGACCCTGAGAGTAAGAGTGCCGATCCCGTTTCCGCAGCGATCCCAAAGGCCGATGTTATCCCCGCATCCGCCATCGACAGTTTTTTCCGCCATTCTTCGACTTCAGTTTTCGAGGCAGGAAATAAGAGAATCTCTGCTCCGGCCTCTGTCAATCCTTTTTCAATACACAGGGTTTGAAGCAATTCCTCATCGGTGATCGCAACCTGCGGATGGTCGAATTCCTGAAGCTTTTCCAGTAACTGTTCTATCGCTTCATCCCGATGGCATACGACAAGTTCAGCATCAAGGGATGTGAGAGCATTCTCCAGGGTTTTCAATTGTTCATTCATCGTCCGTCTCCCGTTTCTTCTGCTCCCATAGTGTACGAAAAGATTTTCCTGCGAAACGGGGTGTATCCCGGTGATTTGTCCATCCTGGAACTGGCAGCATTGAAGCTGGAAGGATCCGTTGCACACCTCGTGCAAGATTCGAGGCTTTCCTGTATCTCGTTTCTTTCATCATTACGGTTTCAAATTGTTTCCAGAGAAGATCCTCACCCTTTCCCGTTTTCCCCGACTGTACTTTCCGATCCCGCAATCGCAGAAGAAGCTCGGGAATCGGAATGGAAACCGGGCAGATCTGTTCACAGGCACCGCAAAGGCTGCTGGCGAAAGGATGGTCCGGAGCCTGTTCTATTCCCAATAGTGCAGGCGTAAAAACCTCCCCGATCGGTCCCGGGTAGGTACCGCCATAGGGATGCCCCCCCACCTGGCGGTATACAGGGCAGACATTCAGGCAAGCACCGCAACGGATGCAGCGAAGCACTTCATTAAGCTCCGGATCTGCATAGATCCTGCTGCGACCATTGTCCAGGAGCACCACATGAATCTCTTCCGGACCTGCGGGCCCTGTGGAAGGCGAATGCTGCAGGTTCAAGTATACTGTCGCCTTTTGTCCGGTAGCGCTTAACGCTAATAATTGCCATAATTGCGCTACATCCTCGAGCGATTGGGTGACCCGTTCCATTCCCATCAGTGCAATCACCACTCGAGGCATCGTGGTTACCATGCGGCCATTGCCTTCGTTGGTAACCGTGACAATGTGACCCGTTTCCGCCACAGCGAAGTTTACCCCACACAAACCCACTTTTGCGGCGAGGAATTCCTTGCGTAACGTCTTCCGTGCCACCTTTGTCAATTCCGGAGGATCGTTGGTAAAGGGAATCCCCAGTTTTTCTTCGAACAGATGCCCCACATCGTCACGGGTCAGGTGCATGGCGGGCATGGTGATATGGCTGGGTGCTTCTTTCCGAAGTTGAACGATGTATTCACCCAGGTCGGTTTCAATGGGCTGTATGCCATGGTTTTCCAGGTATTCGTTTAACCCGATTTCTTCGGAAACCATGGTCTTCGATTTCAGCAGACGGTCGGCGTTTTCCTTCTGCAGAATGGACAGGATGATTTCACAGGCGGCTTCAGCATCCTTCGCTTCGTGAAGCTGAACGCCGTTCTTTTCCCAGTTTGCCTTGAGCTGTGTATGCAATGCATCCAGGTTTTCCAATGCTTCCCGTCGGCGGGTTGTCACCCGGTCCCGTACCCGGTCAAACTCTGGCCAGTCAGAAACCAGTTCATCACGTCGACGAGTGGATTTTTCTGTATTCACCTTGTAGGGAAGAGGAACATCGCTACGATTTCGCAAACTTTCCCTGAAAGATTGTTTCAGGTCGGACGGCAGCTTTGGCCTGCTCATAGCAGCGCCTCCCCACCCGCCAGGATACGGGTGTAGTGAAGAGTGCGTAATGGCAATTTTTTCCGACTGATCATCCCCTGCAAATGCATCAGGCAGGAATCGTCTGTCGCTGTCACCACTTCCGCACCTGTCGCCTGGATGGCTGCAAGTTTGTCTTCCCCCATTGCGGAGGAAATACCGGGAAATTTTACGGCAAAGGTTCCGCCAAAACCGCAGCAGTTCCGACGGTCATCCGGCTCAACAAGGGTGATCCCCTCCACCTTGTGTAGCAACTCAACGGGTTGATCGTGAATTCCCAGTTCCCGGTAACCATGGCATGAACTGTGATAGGCAACCTTGTGCGGAAAGGATGCTCCGAAATCGGTAATCTTGAGAACGTCAACAAGGAACTCACTTACCTCATATATCCTGGTTTTCAGCGCTTCATAAGTCTTACGTTCTTCACCCTGAAGATCCAACTCTTCATAATGCTTGCGCACCATGGCGACACAGGAACCGGATGGCGCTACTACGTTGTCTGCATCGCCGAATACACGAATAAACCTCTTTGCCAGTGAAGCCGCTTCCTTTCTGTAGCCCGAATTGAACGCAGGCTGTCCGCAACAGGTTTGTTCCACCGGAAAATGGACTTCACAATCCGCTATTTCCAACAATTTCACCGTAGCCATTCCCGTTTGCGGAAAAAACTGATCCACGAAACAGGGAATAAAAAGTGAAACTTTTCTTTTTGTACCCATGGTTGTTGTGTCCATTATTTGTATTTCGTACCGGGTTGTAGAATATGCTTCTCTACATTTTACTTGGCAAGATAGAAATGATGATTCCTCCAGTTTGCTAATGGTCTATTCACATTGATAGACGGGTACTGAGAAACAAATTTTACTTCTGGTGTTTTGCTGGTTCCTGGCGGTTATCCAGTACAAAGGTAAGTAAATGCAAAAAGAGGAAGCGAGAACCTGCACATTACCTGTACAATGATTTTACAAGATCTCGCGCCAAGTAGACTCGAGATATAATAATTGATTCTTGTCGGCAGGATCTTGCAGAACACTACCTTTCAATCCATTTGAGTTGATCCACTATTTTTTCTTCCCTCATTGAAACCTTTTGGGATTTTTTGGATGAGAAGAAATACGGTAAGTTTTTCTTTCCAAGCAGGAAATTTCTGCCCAAGGAAATGCAGGATCAATATTCGTTGTTTTGTGAAACATTTCTGAAAATATCCGCTGTATCCATAAGAAACAAGGCACAAAGAGAACTCCTAATATCTTGTATAGTAATTACTTATACTTGCACTTCGCAATTTCCTGTCTGATTGTTCCGTTTTTCACCCCTCTCCGAGAGAACTCGTAGTTGTAATGGCACATCGGTTGCGATTAAGGGATCAAAATGTGACAGAAAACACAATGAGAGACTTCTTACTTACAAAGAGAGCCGCTATAAGTTGTGAAATACCAAATGGAAGCGAAATATTTTGCAAATTAGATGAGAAACGCACTGAATAATTGACAATTGAAGCCGATAATGTCAATAACGACCTGTGGGTGTAAACAAACGTTTTCATTGAAGCCTAGGAATTGCTGTAAAAGTGAGGAGATCCAACATGAAGAAGCATTTGATTGTCATCGCTATCCTGATTGCCATCCCGACCCTGCTTTTTGGTGAAATCATTCAGATCGGCGTAGATGCCCCGACTCTTGAAGACGCAGTCTTGATGGCCGAAGATGGCGATACACTCATCCTGCAGCCAAATCAGTCCTTCGAAATTGTCAACCTTGACGGGAAAGACCTGGTCGTAGGAGTGGATGCTTTGGAACCCGAAGGTGCTGTTCCGGATGAGAGCATTTACGGACCGAACAATCCGATGCCGATTTCACCGGTCGAATAATCGGTTCTATACTTTGATTTGAAGAACTCTTCACCATAGATATTCCAGTACGAGTTCACTTTTTTACAGCCGACTGCCTGTGCAGCCGGTTTTCTGTTTTCTCTGAACAAGAAATAAACGTAATACTAATATCCTATATCTATAAATCTATACAATATTCCATATATGCCCGACTGTAGGAAAATTCCACGATTCTGTCGCTTGAGAAGAATATCACCTCTTGTTAGTGCGGATTTTTTGCGTTTGCTTATGGTAACAGCAGAGTCAAAACGGAAATCAGCGAGAACCTGCATGATATATATAGTGTTTCTCGAAAAGAATGTATCAAATTTGTCATTCCCGCGCAGGCGAGAATCCTGAAATAATAATTAGTTAGAAGATATTTTATAAGACATTCTTTTCAAGAACCAGTATATCTTCGGATTTTACAGGATAACACGTCAAACTACCTTTGTATAGGAAAACTCAGCACCAGGCTCTCCTTTATCTTGCAGAGCATTTTACATGGTAACATTTGATGAGAATTTATTTATTCGACCTACATCAAAAGCATTACTATCGCACCATTTGATCACATCCCTCATGAAATGAAAAACCGCGTTTGCAAGCAAACGCGGCCACCCATCTATTCCAGTTTACTAAGAATAATGCGATATCAAATGCATTTATCTTACGGCTGCAATCCAATCTTGGAGACGGTATCCTCGTTGTAGTTGGACACATACGCATAGGCGCCATCCGGTGTGACGGCGATTCCCATGGGACCATCCCCAACATCAATTGTGATCGATACTGTGTTCGTCGGAATATGGATTGCGGTTACATTGTCCGAATCATGGTTCGCCACATAGGCATACATGTTGTCCGGCGAAACGGCAATATCCACTGGACATTCCCCAACATTGATCCTTGTCAGCTCGTTCCATGTCACCGTCGAAAGGACTGATACAGTGTTGCTTCCGCTATTCGCCACATACACATGCAATCCGTCAATGGAAATAGCGATTCCCTGAGGGGCTTCGCCAACCGGGATTCTCGCATGAACAATATTGTCTGTCAGGCCGTACACAGTCACTTCACCGTCGAGGACATTCGATACATAGGCGTACATCCCATCCGGATCAACGGCAACGCCATAACTGTATGCACCTATATCCGCTGTTTCTGTTCGATTTTCTTTCGGGTAGAATAGCGTCAGGTTGTTCGATACTGCATCAGTCACCACAACGAGGCTTGAATCCAGAGTACAGGCGATATCAAGAGGATGGTTGCCAACATCAAATTGACCGCTGACGATCAGGTCTTCCGATGGGAACTCTTTCACCAGTTGCTCATCAATACAACTGACAAACACATCTTCCCGGTTTGGTGATACCGCTACCGCCCATGGACTCATCAGGTTTTCAATGGTGCCGATCAGGTTGTTTTCAGTCACCGATAATACCGACAGGTTGTTCGACAGTTGATTGGCGACATATACACGCTGATATTGCTGGAAGAATGGAAACTCCGGCCGGATGGATATTCCAACGGGACCATCCCCGACATCAATAGTATCAACGACCTCCCAGACCAGTGTTCGTGCGGACACTTCATTAGATGGATCGGAAAGATACCCTCCGAACATTCCCGCGTAAACGCGGAAGAAGTACAGTTCACCCGATTCGAGTCCGCTGACAGTCATGCTGGTGTTTGTCCAGGTGGAATCCACAAGGAATGGCGTCTCCGTTGTGTCAAATTCCGCCTGGGTACTGTAATACAACCGGTAATAGGCATAATCGGTTGCCGGTGAAAGGGACCATGAGAGATCCAGCGATGTTTTCGTCGGATTCACCGGATCATTCAACACCAATGGCCGTATCGCCAGGTCCTCGTCGGTATTACAGCTTACTGCAAACAACGCCAGGACTACCATCAGCCCAATCAGGAAAATTGTCGTGCGTATATGCATGATACACCCATCCTTTCCCAATTTATTTTGGGAACGTTTCAGGATATTACTCAACTGTCAAAAACCATCTATCCGTACTGCCGTTGAAGCGTTTATTACTTCAACAGCACGATCTTACGTGTTACACGTTCGCTTCCAGCCTGGACATGCAGGAAGTACACGCCACTGCTCATCTCGTGCGACGCGATGTACGCAACCCGACGGAAGCCTGCTTCGTAATGCGACGTCGTTCTGTGAACCACACGGCCCAGAAGATCATACACCACGAGGTTCACATCGGACGCTTCCGGCAGCTCCACCTGGATATTCACCGTGTGGTTGAACGGGTTCGGGTAGACATCGCCAACACGGAAGTCCGTGGGCAAAGGAAGCGCTTTTGCAATGGTGATTTCACCGTAGGCGCCTTCACCAAGACGGATGGAGCCGTCAGTGATCCTCGTACGAAGTTCTGTTCCGCTTTCATCCTTTACTACCACGCTCATCACATTGCCCGGCGTGAAGCCATCAAGATCGAACTGCGGCATTCCCTGCCATGTGGTGATGAGAGTATGCGAATCAGGATCGATCACCTGACCCATACCGACCAGTGTGGAACCGTCATAGATTTCCACAGTCGCGGGACTTAATGTGGACATTTCATAATCGAAGTCCAGCAATACCGCGTACGGCAGACCTGTCGGCGCCGGACCGTTCGGCATGATGTCCGTACGAACCGCCTGCTCCTCAAATGCCGTCATTCCGCCAAGTGAAGCAAGCATCCAGGGATCTTCACCATAGCTGAAGTCAAGATGGACCGACGATTCGACGATATATCCTTCACCCGGCTTCAGGTTTCCAAGTGTGTTTTCCACACCCGGAATCCACACACCGCCTTCATCGTTGTACACTGCGACAATCCAGTCGGAAACATGATCAAACGCTGCGTCCACCGGAACTTCATATTCCAATGGATACCCGATCAGGTTGCTGACATTGGGAGACAAATGGTACACTGTTGAAGAACCAAGCACCGGACCACTCACATGGACGGTATCCAGATCCGTAGAAACCACGTAGTATGCCTGGGTGAGTGTGACACTACCAATGGTATTCAACACCGGCGGCAGCAACATTCCGCTGTCACCCTCAACTACGGCAATCAATCCTTCCACATTTTCAAACAGTGTATCCACACCAAGATGTTCAGGTGTGACATTGAAGGATACCAGGTCCATCCTGTGACCATGCACGATAACATCCAGGGAACCGTTATGATCAAGGAAGATATCCAGCGAGTCGGTAATTCCTGCTGTGATCTCCAGGTCTTCATGGACATAGGTGGAATAATCAGGATCAGTCACAAACAATGTGTAGAATCCAGTGGGTAATTGCTCAAATTTGAACACACCACCCAATTCTGTGGTCATGCTGTACTGATGATTTGCGTCCAGCTCAAGATAGACGGACACACCTGGAATTGGCTCACTGGTTTCTTCATCATAAACAGCACCTGTCAATTCCGGAATCATCACATCAATCGACCAGACTTCATTCGACCATGTACCTTCTGTGTTGGTATCCTGCGCACGGACTTTCCAATAGTATGAACGTGCATCAAGCAGGTTATCAATTTCATAGGATGTTTCAAGCGTCGCTGCTGAATCTATATCTTCAACGAAGTTTTCATCCTTACACCAGTAGATCACGTAGTGAAGTTGGTCGTTCCGGTCCGGATCGGTTGTCGGATTCCATGTTACTGTATAACGACCCGTTTCAACATCAAAACCATTTTCCGGTGTCCGCAGTGAGAATGCATTCGGAACCGATGGCAATTCCACAAAGAAGGACCATCCTGTATTCGGAAGCGCCATGGTTGTTCTGTCAGTCAGGTCTTCGGCCCATACACGCCAGTAGATGGTAGTGGCGTCCGGAAGCTCATCCACCGCATTGTCACCCGTGGCAATTTCACCCGAAGCAAACTGGACAATTCCATCGTCAGCGCCCACGTTACCACGATCCGGCCTTGCGGGACGTCCACCGGCAAGAGTCGGGTTACTCAGATCTTCGATCAGGTAACTGGTTTCAGAAGTAGTCGCTTCAAATGCATCTGTGAAGTCAGCATGCGTAGACCACTGGACATGGTACAGGATCTCATCACCCGGATCGGGATCGGTGGATTCCATCCAGTATACCTGCACGGTCTCCGTATATCTCACGGAACTATTCGGCGGTCCGACCAACTGGAAGCTACCTGGAGCTTCTGGTATGGATACAGTGAAGTCGAGCGTGTCGCTGGCCCAGGTTCCGTCTGTATTGGAGTCCTGCGCGCGTACTGTCCAGAAGTATCCGGTATCATCCTGCAGGTCGCGGATGATATAGGAAGTTTCAATCACCCATGCCGAGTCGGCATCCATCTCGAAGTTTGGATCGGTAGACCATTTCACGAGGTAGGACATCATGTCGCCCGGATCAGGATCGGTCGCTTCTTCCCATTCCACAACAAGGTTGTCATTTTCTGCAACGGTTCCTGATACCGGACCAACGAGGTGGAACGGATCCGGCGGATCGCTCAGGTACACATCGAAAGACCATCCGCGCTGCGGATTTGCGCGTGTTTCGAGCTCGAACATATCAACCGCTTTCACACGCCAGTAAATAGTGATGTCATCCGGAAGTTCATCCAATCCACCGGAAGGATTCGCCACACCGCCCATGGGCAGGTTGATCGACTGAATTCCATCACTTCCCGAGGCCCTACCACGGGAAGTTCCACCGCTTCCGCCATTCGGAATGGTTGTCAGTAATGCTTCAATATCGGTTATCGTATAGAATGAATCCGTTGTCGTTGATGTCAGGAATTCTTCAAAGGTCGCATCAGCGGTCCAGTCGATATGATAGGTGATCACATCACCCGGATCGTCATCGCTGCTGTGCCTCCAGTTGACAGTAACTTCGGTCTCATCAAGGATGGAGCCATTGGCGGGTCCGACAAGCTCAAATGCGTTCGGAGCCTGCGCAAGCGCTACGCTGAACATCCAGGTCTCGGTGGACCAGGTACCGTCCGTATTGGTATCCTGCGCACGTACCTTCCACCAGAAATCCTGACCATCCGCCAGCTCTTCCAAATCATAGGACGTTTCGGATGTTACCGCCGAGTCAAGGCCAACAGTGAATGCTTCGTCATTCGCCCACCAGACCACGTATTCAATAACATCATCTGCATCCGGATCGGTGGCAGCTTCCCAGACAAGGGTTGTATCGCCTAAGCGGCAGACGGAATCATCAGCCGGTTCAAGCAGGCTGAAAGCGTTTGGCGGATCGAACATATCTACGGTGAAGGACCATCCACTTGCAGGCATGCCCGATCTTTCGAGACCGTAGTTATCATAAGCAACGACACGCCAGTAGACTGTCACGTCATCCGGAAGTTCATCCAGACCGCTATCATCCGGCAGGCCATTGAAGCCACCGTTGAATGCCAGGCTGTTTACGGCGTCAAATCCACCACCCACCTGCACCGGACCTCTGCCCGGATTAGCGAGCAACAGGTCGGAAAGATCGGTGATAAGATAGAATGTGTCTATAGTTGTACGTGTATAGAAGGTTTCAAAGTCCTCATCCAGTGAATACTCGACACGGTACGTGATCTGGTCACCCGGATCGACATCCGAAGAGCGGAACCAGTTCACTTCTACTTCATTGTTATGCACGATGGCGCCGTTCACCGGCAACGCCAGTGCAAATGCTTCCGGCGCTTCCGGGATAGTGACCGTGAAGTTGAAGGTTTCCGTGGACCATGTACCTTGAGAATTTCGATCCTGCGCGCGCACTTTCCACCAGTACTGGGTATCATCATCACCAGTACCCCAGACATATTGAGTATTCATGGTCGATGCAGAATCCAGGTCGGTGGTGAATGCTTCATCGGTCGCCCACCAGATGACGTAGGTAATGACATCATCCGGATCGGGATCGGAACTGGCTTCCCATGAAAGCGTGGTGTCGCCTGTTGCTACTGCGGACCCGCTTACCGGATCAAGCAGACTGAAGGCGGTCGGCGGTTCAGCAACATTCACATGGAACGACCATCCAGCTACCGGGGTGGCATATGTTTCCAAAGTGAAGGTATCCATCGCTTTCACACGCCAGTAGACGGTTCCGTCATCCGGAAGCTCATCAAGCCCACCGCTCAATAATACATTTTCGAGATCAGTGATCAGGAAAGAAGTCTCGGTTGTGGTTCCGCTGAAGAACTCGGAGAAGTCTTCGAAGATCGACCATTCCACCTGGTAGGTCAGCACATCACCCGGATCGGGATCAGTACATGCTGTCCAGCTTACGAGGACCTCATCCACGAACACATCGTATCCGTTTCCAGGTCCGGCCAGCGAGAAGTCACCCGGCGCTTCGGGAATGTAAACTTCGAGTTCAAAGGTTTCGTTCGACCATGTACCCTCGGTATTGGTATCCTGCGCACGAACCTTCCAGAAGTAGGATACATCGTCACGCAGGTCTTCAATGACGAACGTTGTGTTCTGGGTAGTTCCCGTATGGACGTTAAGAGTAAATGTTTCGTCTGTTGACCACCAGATTTCATAGTAAATCGCATCACCCGGGTCGGGATCACTGGATGCCTGCCAGCTCAGTATGGCTGTATCTGTATTGGTTACATCTTCATCTTCCGGCATCAACAGGCTGAATGCAGCCGGTGCTCCTGGTACGAAGACGGAGAAGCTCAATACGTCATCCGCATCCCGTCCGCTGGTGTTGGTGTCATTCGCATGGACTGTCCAGTAGTAAATGACATCATCTTCACCGGTAAAGGTCCAGGTGGTTTCAGTGAGTCCTGTTACCTGCGGATCGCCAAGATCGCCTTCATCCGTGGATACATACACATCATAGGTGATCACATCGTCCGGATCGGGATCGTTCGCTGCTTCCCAGGTCAGGACAACATCTACTGTTTCAGATATGGAACCGTCTGTCGGCGTCAGCAATCCGAAGTGATCCGGAGTCTGAGCAACGTTGATGCTGAAGTTCCATGTAGCCGGTGTGTAACCTTCAGTATTGTTATCATTGGCTCGGACTGTCCAGTAATAAGTCTGGTCGTCTAAACCACAGAAATCGTAACTCGTTTCAGTAATTCCTACCGCGACAGGATCGCCAAGATCGCCTTCATCGAGGGAGACAAACACATCGTAGGTTCCAAGTCCGTTCGGATCGGGATCGACGGCCGCTTCCCAGCTTAATTCCACGGCAAGCGCTTCCTGTGTGGTACCTGATTCAGGACCAAGCAGAGCAAATGCTGATGGAGGTTCGGGGACCTCGAAGCCGAAGCTCCAGGTCTGCTGAGACCATGTACCTTCTGTGTTCGTATCCTTCGCCAATACCTTCCAGTAATAGGTCGTGTTGTCATCACCGGTAAACGCCTGCGAAGTGCCTGTCAAATCGGTAAAGGTCGGCGTTCCGAATTCAATTGGATCTGTTGACACATACACATCGTATGTAATCACATCACCATTATCCGGATCGGTTGCCGCTTCCCACTCAAGGGTGGTTGTATTTACATCGAACAGACTTTCATCCACAGGTCCGGTCAGACTGAAAGAGTTCGGCGGATCAGCAAAGTAGGTGTTGAATTGCCATGTTTCCACCGCCCATGTGCCTTCCGTGTTGCTATCATTAGCGAACACGGTCCAGTAATAGGTGGTTTCATCGACGCCTTCAAATGTCCAGGAAGTTCCTGTAACTCCCGTGGCAACCGGATCGCCAAGGACGCCCTGTTCCGTCGTCACGTATACATTATAGGTGACATCGTCGTATGGATCGGGATCAACCGCAGCATCCCATTCCAGCACTATCTGGCTACTCGGAGATACCCATTCATCCGCAGGTGAAGCGAGGTGGAAGACAGACGGGCTTTCCGGAACATCTGTGCTGAAGCTGAACACACTGGATGCTTCCGTTCCACTCGTATTCGTATCCTTTGCACGAACTGTCCAGAAATACTCGCTGTCATCCAGGACTGTTGTGGACCATGTTGTTCCCGTCAGTCCGAACGCCACAGGATCACCAAGATCGATAGGATCTTCCGACAGGTAGACTTCGTAAGTGATCGCATCTCCCGGATCAGGATCGGTCGTGGCATTCCAGCTCAGTTCTACTGTCAGGTAGTCAAGCGTAATGCCGTCTTCCGGTGCGATCAGATCAAAGGTCAATGGCGCATCGGCAATGTCGATTTCGAACCACCAGGTTTCCGTGGACCACGTACCTTCGGTATTGTTATCGGTGGCGTAAACTTTCCAGTAATAGGTGACATCATCATCACCGTAGAAGTCGTACCATGTTTCCAGTAATCCGGAATCTTCGATAGTGAAGTCGACACCGTCTGTGGACATATACAGGTCATACCTCACCTGGCTGCCTGGATCGGGATCGATTGCTTCTTCCCAGGACAGCTCCGCCAAACCGTTTGTGGATACAAACTCGTTTTCAACTGTCAACAGGCTGAATGCGGACGGTGCTTCCGGAATATCCGTACAGAAACTGAATACGCTGGACGCTTGCGTTCCTTCCGTATTGGTATCCTTCGCACGGACTGTCCAGAAATACTCGCTGTCATCCAGGACTGTTGTGGACCATGTTGTTCCCGTCAGTCCGAACGCCACAGGATCACCAAGATCGATAGGATCTTCCGACAGGTAGACTTCGTAAGTGATCGCATCTCCCGGATCAGGATCGGTTGTGGCATTCCAGCTCAATTCTACTGTCAGGTAGTCAAGCGTAATGCCGTCTTCCGGTGCGATCAGATCAAAGGCCAATGGCGCATCGGCAATGTCGATTTCGAACCACCAGGATTCCGTGGACCACGTACCTTCAGTATTGTTGTCAGTTGCGTACACCTTCCAGTAATAGGTGACATCATCATCACCGTAGAAATCGTACCATGTTTCCAGTAATCCGGAATCTTCGATAGTGAAGTCGACACCGTCTGTGGACATATACAGGTCATACCTCACCTGGCTGCCTGGATCGGGATCGATTGCTTCTTCCCAGGACAGCTCCGCCAAACCGTTTGTGGATACAAACTCGTTGGCAACTGTCAACAGGCTGAATGCGGACGGTGCTTCCGGAATTTCGATATTAAAGCTCCGGTATTCATCCGCCCATGTGCCGTCAGTATTGCTATCGGTTGCATGAACTGTCCAGAAGTATTCTGTGTTGTCTTCCCCGGTAAAGGTGTAGCTGTTCGTAGTCAGGCCAGTCTGGAACGGATCACCGTAATTGAACGGATTCCCTTCTGCGAACGGTTCCGTTGATACATACAGATCGTACGTGACCACATCGTATGGATCGGCATCAGAGGATGCTTCCCAACCCAACTCGACTGTTGTCGTTGCAAAGGTCTGCATATCATCCGGCATCAACAGTGCAAATGGTGCAGGAGCATTTGCTTCATTAATGCTGAAGCTCCAGAGATCGGTTGCAGAAGTACCCGGTGTGTTGCTGTCATTGGCGATCACTGTCCAGTAGTAGGTCTGATCGTCCATACCTTCAAAATCGTAGCTCGTTCCCGGCCATTCCGACTCAATCGGTTCGCCAAGATATCCGGAATTGGTGGATATGAAGATCTGGTAGGTTACATCATCATAGGGATCTGGATCGACGCTTTCTTCCCAACTCAATTCCACGAGTATGGAAGGTGATTCCCATGTATTCACCGGTCCTGTAAGGGTGAATGCGGACGGAGCTTCGGGGACATCCGTTTCGAAGCTGAAGACCGAAGTCGCATCCATCCCGCTTGTATTGTTATCGTTCGCATGAACCGTCCAGAAGTACTCGGTGTCATCATTCACACTGATCGGGACAGATGTTCCTGCATAGCTTGTGGCGAACGGCACACCGAGATCGTAGGGATCGGTTGACAAATAAACATCGTAGATGACAGTGCCATCCGGATCGGGATCTGTGGTCGCTTCCCATTCAAGATAGAATGTGAGTATTGACTGGGTTGCGCCGTCTTCCGGGCTCAGCAGGTCAAATGCCAGCGGCGGTTCCATGATATTTACAGTGAACCACCAGGTTTCCGTGGACCATGTACCTTCAGTATTGTCATCGTTTGCGAAGACTTTCCAGAAATAGGTCACATCGTCATCGCCGGAGAAATCATACCGGGATTCGTATATTCCTGAGATTTCCAGTTCGAAGGTTTCTCCACCGTCCGTGGACAGGTATACATCATAGCTGACATCGCTTTCCGGATCGGGATCGACTGCATCTTCCCAGTCAAGGGTTACATCACCGAAGTAATCAATATGTCCATCTGTGACCGACAGCAGGCTGAATGCACCGGGCGCTTCAGGAATTTCAATCGAGAAGCTCCGGTATTCATCTGCCATTGTACCTTCGGTGTTGGTATCGGTCGCGTGAACAGTCCAGAAGTACTCTGTATTGTCCTCACCGGTGAAGGTATAGCTGGTGCCGGTCAAACCGGACAGAAACGGATCACTGTTATTGAATGGCGCACCCGATTCGAAGGGTACTGTCGATACATAAAGATCATACAGCACCGTTGCGCCCGGATCGGGATCAACTGAGGCTTCCCAACTCAGTTCTACTGTAGTTGTAGCGAAGGTCTGTACATCTTCAGGCATCAGCAATGCAAATGGACTGGGCGCATTTGCAACATTGATGCTGAAACTCCAGACCGCGGAAGCAGGTGTGCCCGGTGTGTTGCTGTCATTGGCAAACACTGTCCAGAAATAGGTCTGGTCATCCGCGCCTTCGAAATCGTAGGTCGTAGCATTCAGTCCGTAAACAACCGGATCTCCGAGATTTCCTGCCTCAGTAGAAACGAATACGTTGTAAGTGACATCATCATACGGATCGGGATCGACACTTTCACCCCAACTTAATTCAACAATCGAGGACGGCGAAGTCCACGTATCCTCCGGTCCTGAAAGAGTGAAAGCAGTCGGTGCTTCGGGAACATCGACATAGAAGCTGAACATATTGTTCGCTTCTGTGCCGCCAGTGTTGCCGTCATTCGCGTAGACAGTCCAGAAGTATTCAGTATCATCCTGCAGCAATGGCACCGAATACGCCGGTTCTGTCAAACCGGTTGCTAATGGATCACCGAGATCAAGCGCATTGGTGGACAGGAAGAAGTCATAAGTGACCACATCTTCCGGATCGGGATCCACCGCCGCTTCCCAAGTGAAGCTGGCAGCAGGGACTTGAATGGTAACACCATCTTCCAGGGTCAACAGATTGAATCCTGCGGGCGCTTCCGGAATATCAAAGGCGATTGTCCAAGTTTCCGTGGACCAGGTTCCGTCGGTGTTATCGTCGTTAGCAAAGATCTTCCAGTAGAAGGTCTGGTCGTCTGTTCCGGTGAAGTTGTACCATCTTTCCAGCAGGTTCGCCTGGATCAGGGTGAAATCAACACCATCCGTTGATGCGTACACATCATAACTTACCTGGGCGCCGGGATCGACATCGGACGACTGTTCCCATGTCAGTTCAATCTCGGGATCTGTCGAAGTGATGCCATCCTCCGGGGTCAACAGGTGGAATGCTGTGGGTGCATCCGGAATGTCAATAACGAAATTGCTGTATTCACTGGCCATGGTGCCTTCAGTGTTGGTATCCACTGCATGCACCGTCCAGAAATACTCGGTATCATCAACACCTTCAAAGGTGTAGCTGGTTGTCGTTAATCCGGTCAGGTACGCTGTACCATAATCAAATGGTTCGCCATATTCATACGGTTCAGTCGAAATGTACAGATCATAGGTAACCACATCATCCGGATCGGGATCAACTGCTGCTTCCCATTCGAGATATACGGATGTTGTTGCGAATACCTGTCCATCTTCTTCCGGGACCAGTAGTGCAAATTCGGCGGGCGGTTCCGGAGCGTTCACCGTGAAGCTCCAGGTTTCATTCGCCCATGTTCCTTCAGTATTGCTATCTTCCGCAAGGACTGTCCAGTACCAGGTCAAGTCATCTTCTACCATAACTTCAACACTGGTTCCGGTAATACCGGAAACGTCCGGTTCATAAAATTCAAGTGGATCGGTACCGATAAACACGCTGTAGGTGACATCGTCGTACGGATCCTCATCAAAACTGGCGTTCCAGTCAAGCAGTACGGTTGTGGATGTCTGAACACTGACATCACGCGGTCCCTTCAGGCTGAATGCATAAGGCGCGCTGGGTTCATCGGTATAGAAGTTGAACACTTCTTCCGCCCAACGACCTTCCGAATTGCTATCATTGGCAAATACAGTCCAATAGTATTCTTCATTATCGCTCAAAGCATCGTATGTAAAGCTCGTTCCCGTAAGCCCTGTTGCAATGGGATCACCCAATTCCTGCGGGTCAAAGGACAGATAGAAATCATAGGTAATCACACCGTCCGGGTCATCGTCCGTGACCTCATCCCATGTGAACACCTGGCTCAGTTCCGTTAAAGTCACGCCATCGTAAGGAGTCTGCAGGCTGAATGGATTCGGGATATCCGGCGCGTTAAACGATAGCTGCCATGTTTCAACAGAATAGGCGCCTGCTGTATTGTCATCGGTGGCGAATACCTTCCAGAACAGGGTTGTATTGTCCTCACCGGTATACATGAAGCTCGGATCGGCAAGGTTGGTAGCAACTGTGGTCCAGTTTTCACCGTCCATGGACATTTCAACATTATACCGCAGAGTCGAACCCGGATCAGCATCGGAAGACGGTTCCCAGGTCAATTCCACATCCAGTGTGGTGGATACCGCCTGGTCTTCCGGGCTGAGCAGATGGAATGCAAGCGGCGGATCTGGAATATTGATAGAGAAACTGCTGTAACCTGTCGCGTTCCTGCCGCCTGTGTTTGTATCAGAGGCATGAACCGTCCAGAAGTATTCTGTATCATCCATTCCTTCGAATGCGTAACTCGTTTCTGTCAACCCGGTTTCATACGGATCACCATAATCGAATGGGCTACCGCCTTCGAACGGTTCAGTGGAAATGTACAGATCATAAGTTATCACATCGTCCGGATCGGGGTCTTCCGCCGCACCCCATGACAGATTAACCAGGTTGGTCGTAAGAACATCGCCGTCTTCTGGAGCAATCAGGCTGAATGCCGATGGAACTTCCGGCACCGCAATCGAGAAGCTCCACGTTTCCAGCGCGGGTGTGCCTTCTGTATTTGTATCGTGGGCAATGATTGTCCAGTAGTAGGTTTGATCGTCAATTCCGGTGAACAGGTATTCTGTATCTTCCCATCCAATTTCCAGCGGATCACCCAGATCAGCGGCATTGGTCGACACGAAAATGTCATACACAATTGCATCGTCCGGATCGGGATCGGTCGCCTCTTCCCATGACAGCGGCACTTCAAGTGTAGTCATGGTCGCCAGGTCTTCGGGAGCAAGCAGGTGGAAATCAGCGGGCGCTTCCGGAACGTTGAACGTGAAGCGTCTCGTCTCGTTCGCGCTGACCGAACCGCCGGTATTGGTATCATGGGCCCGTACTGTCCAGTAGTACGTAACATTATCCGTGCCAGAGAATGTCGTTTGAGTAACAGCCAAGTCAATAAACAGCGGATCGCCCATATTCAACGGATCATCCGAAATGAAGACATCATACAGCACAACGTCACCCGGATCGGGATCGACAGCAGCTTCCCATTCCAACAACAGTTCCGAAGTACCTTCCACATGACGGTCATCCGGGGTTATCAAGCCAAAGGTTGCTGGCGGTTCGGGTATATAAATGGAGAATGAACCTGTGTTGTTTGATGTTGTCTCAAGCCCTCCGGCATCGACAGCTTTCACCGCCCACACATAGGACTGATTGTCCGTACCGGTAAAGGTATACTGTGTGCTTGTACCCACATTAATCGGGGTACCATCGAACAATGTCGTCATTTCGGTTGAAACATACAGATCAAACCAGAACGCCTGGTTTGGATCGGGATCGGTGGTTTCTTCCCATTCCAGGCTGACTTCCGTCTGGGCGTATACCTCTTCACTAATCGGGGTCAACAGTGCAAACGGATCGGGCGCATCAGGAATATTGAAATGGAAGTTGCGTGATTCTGTAGAACTTGCACGATTGCCGTCCGAATCTTCAACAATGATCATCCATGTGTAATCCGTATTGTCCACACCACTTTCGAAGAGGTAGGTGGTTTCGGTTGTCCATATGGATGGATCGCCAACTTCGACATACTCCCCTTCGCCGGGTGTCGGGAAAATATGTACACCGTAATTCAATACATCGCCCGGGTCTGGATCGGTCGCCGCTTCCCAGCTCAGCTCGACTGTTGGTGTTACAATTTCATCCTCATCATTGGGCAGCAACAGGGCGAAGTCCAGTGGCGGTTCACGATGATTAAAAGTAAACGACCAAGTTTCGAGCGCCTGTGTACGATTTCCAGTTTGATCGTCCGCGATTACCGTCCAATAATAGGTCTGATCGTCCGATCCGCTGAACAGGTACTCCTCTTCTACAGTACCTTCCAGCACAAGACCTTCCGTCAGCAGAAGCGCTTCATCCGTATGGACATACACATCGTATACCGGAACATCTTCAGGATCGGGATCGGTCGCAACCTCCCATTCCAGCAGCACTTCTGTGCCATCGACAGTCAATCCGTTCGGATTCAGAAGGTGGAAGTCGTTGGGAGCATTCTGCAAATCAACGGAGAATTCCCATGTTTGATCAGAGATACGTGTGCCCTGTAAATTTTCTGCAATGACATTCCAGTAGTATGTCTGCTGATCCGTGAGGCCTGAAACCGGTATCATTGTTGTCGGTGTCGCCATGCTTTCAAATTCGGCAAAGTCGGGATCAAGCGACCAACGGACAGTATAAAGGATACCGGAGCCCAATGGATCCACTGCTTCGGTCCAGTAGAATTCCGCACCTGGTTCTTCAATGGTAGTGTATGCGACTGGAGATACCAACCGGAAATGGGTCGGCGGCGCGCTGGGCGGATCAATTTCAAGATTCTCAAGGTATCCGAAGAGTCCTTCCAGGGTCACATAGTAGATATCACCCAACCCGTCATTGTCAATATCCGCACCTGCAACATCCGCTATCGCGGCCCCTACGGGTACTGGCACCATAGTAGTAAGATCATACCATACTTCGATACGCTGCAATTCGGGATTCGCAACAAGGATTTCTTCAAA
Source organism: bacterium (assembly GCA_963674515.2). Lineage (GTDB taxonomy): Bacteria > Electryoneota > Electryoneia > Electryoneales > Electryoneaceae. The sequence continues at coordinate 56,378 of CAXXQY010000007.1, read as the reverse complement.
ACCATCGTCATTTATATCGGCAACATCTATTCCCATCCTTCCTGTACCAGGTAGCACAAAGTCATTTTGTATATAAGTGCCGAAATCCTGGGTAAGGAAAATTATCGCCGGGCTATTGCCATCAACAGCACTGGTTGATGTTACAATAATGTCATCCCAACCGTTGTTGTCAAAGTCAGTAACTGCAACATCCCAGACATCTTCATACCCTAAAAATACGGGATGCTGAGTGAAGTTGTTGAACCCGTCATTTTCGTAGACATAGATACTTCCGTCAAATCCGGCAATGGTGACAACATCCATAGTGCCGTCATGATTAAGGTCTACCGGGAGAAGCCTGGTTGCGATCATGGTACCATCACCGATCTGGTGCATGGTGTAGCTGCCATCGCCTCCATTTTCCCACCACGCTATTGCCTGCAGACCGCTGGATGCTCCCAGCACATCCATGTCGCCGTCTTTGTCCATATCTACAGCGGATGGATCTATCACATTTTCAAATCCAAAACCAATCGAAGTTAATCCGCCTGATTCCGGCATGGACCAGTTACGGTATCCAGTGCCACCGAGAATTTCCGTAACGCCATCGCTATTCACATCTGCGGGTACAACACGGTTGTTCACAGTGTGCGAACCGGATGCGTTTAATGTGAACGAGGAACCATCCTCAATATTCCAGTACCAGAAGGATTCTTCAGGACTGTTCGCACCGATGATGACATCCACATCACCGTTTCCATCGAGATCGTAATCGTTCACATAGAGCAGAATGCTTCCATGAGCATCAACCGAAGAGTTGGTGAAACTAAGAGGTGACTCCAGGTAGTCGATTGACCATGTTTCCGATGCATCCCGGTAATTCAGGACACCGCCTGCGCCATCGGGGGTGTATGCACGGATGGTCCAGTAGTAGGTACCGTAAGCACGACCGAGAGCTGTCATACTGATCGGATGCGAAGTTTCACTCAATCCCGTCGCAACAACTTCCATGTTCTCGGGATTGCCTGCCTCTGCGGACAGGTAAACGTCATAAAGGACTTCATCCTCTTCTGTATCCCATGAAGCCTGCCATTCGAGGAGGATCCAATCCCCGTCGTATGTTTCGTACTCATCCGCCGGACTGAGCAGGCTGAACGGATCGGGATCGGTGTTGTACTGGAAGGTGAAGCTGCGGACTTCGTTACAGAGAGTTGTTAAACCATAACTATCCACTGCCTGGACACCCCAGTAATACAACCCGTTAATACCAAATGGATAATCGAAGTAAGTCTCAGTTACTTCAGCGATTAAATTACTCTCATCACCTTGAGGAGTTTCTGCGAGATATACCTGGTATATAACCTGGTCATCCGGATCGGGATCAATTGATTCTTCCCATTCAAAGTGGATGGAATTTCCACGCACAAGGCCGTCTTGAGCAGGAAGCAGGAGGTTGAACGGACCCGGTTCAGTTGGCATATCCAGTTCAAAGTACTCGGACAATGCCATGCGTTCTGATGCTTCATCAAACACCATGATCTGGTAATCGGTCCCCGACACCACCTGTTCGCCGTTGAAGTTCAGCGGAACTGTCCAATCGAAGTAGCCATTGTTGATCGCGTTAATGGCCAGTTCTCCGGTACTGAACTGCTCATCCGCCTTGTACAGATAAATATTGACATATGGGCTGGCGCCAAGACCGGACCACTCGATTGTGTAGGTGTTGTCATAAACCCATACATTACCCGTGATCGGATTATCGACAAACAACTCCGGTTCGATAATAGTGAATAACTCACTTGATCCACTCCGTTCCCGCTCACCGTATTCAGTTACAGTGATCTGCAGTTCCTGGCCGCCAAGCCAGTAGCCATTGATTTCCCAGGGGACATACCATTCGTATGAACCTGTATTCGGAGCTGCTTCGTCGATCATACCATAGGTTTCGCCGCCACTGATCGATATTTCAACATCGGATGCATTATCCGTGTCGTAATTGATCCACTCGATCATGTAGGTATCGCCTACCAGCCATTCTGCATTCAGGGCAGGACCGGTAACCTCTATATTGAGTTCCGGTCCTATCAATCGATTTATCGGTGAAGTACGTGTTAATCCCGTTCCGCTTTCCGTCGCAATAACACGCCAGTAATACATCTGCTCTTCGACCAGGCCGGTAAGCTGGACATGCGTAGATCCTGCCGAAGCCGGATATAATGTCGGTTCCGACATGGATGGATCTGTATCCACTTCAACGACATAAGTAACGATATCTCCATTCGGGTCTACGGAATATGACCAGTTTAGCTGAATGTCGTTTGTCTCCGCCTGGGTCATATCCGTCGGCCACGTCAGGCGGAAAATAGACGGCGGTTCATCGGGATATGGGCCGCCATCCGTTTCATGCCAGAAGATTTCGTCTGTCGATCCAATCGCGTTCAGGAGATCGAGATCGCCGTCAAGGTCCATATCGTACGGCAGTATTGATGTGGGACGCGCCGCAACATTAAACAGTTTGGCAATGTTGAAGTTACCGGCTCCATCATTGCGCCACCATGCCGCCTGTGTGGTTCCATATTGGGCTGTGAAGAAATCCATGTAACCATCTCGGTCCAGGTCATCGGCAGACACATATTCCGCCGTATATGACGCCACACTGGTCGGGGTGAAAGCACCCGTTCCATCATTTGTATAGAGACGAACACTGGCAGTCTGAGAAGTACACAGGACATCTATGGCGCCATCGTTGTTCATGTCTGCTGCATGGGCATGTTTCGCACCTGGATAAGCGCCGTCCAGGATATGATAGGTGAATACCAGACCGCCCTGGTTCTCGTACCAGGAAACAACGCCATCAATGGAAGCCGTACTGACAACATCCATCAGGCCATCACCATTTAAATCTGCAGGCTCTACCCAGTACGCGCCATTGTACCCTGTATCCAGTGCATGGAAATTGAAGCTTTCCAGTGTCTGGTTATTTTCAAACAGGACAACACGAGAGTTGTCGTACGCAGCGACAATCACATCGAGGTCACCATCATTATCCATATCTGCCGCTCGTGCACACCGTGCGCCGACTTCTGATTCGGACAGATTGTGTTTGATAAAAGCAGGGGCTCCATCTATCTCGCCGTTTTCAAACCAGGACACCTGACCTGTCGCGTCGCAAGTGGTGATTACATCGAGGTCGCCATCACCATCAATGTCCGCCGGAAAAATGGTCCTTGGGGGAGTATAATAGGAGGCAATTGAATGCTCTGTATATCCGCCGCCAACATTTTCCCACCATTTTAATGTCATGTCATCGGCAGCGGATCCGAGGATGTCCACATCGCCGTCATCATCAAAGTCGATCGGTGTGGCGTGGGAGGCTCCACCGAAAGAGGCGGTCACAGCATTCAGAGTAAATGTCGCCCTGGGAATTACACTGAATTCGCCACTTTGACCGGACCAGGATGGTTCGACTTCCAGGTAGGTTTTATCACCACCGACCGTAAACTCATCACCGATGATCACATGGAAGGTCTCATCGATACCGTAGGCTTCGACAAGTACTGCCATATTGTTGTAATCGATGTGTCCGACATTCGGGAGGTTATCATAAATCTGTTCGTAATGCGGTGTCCCTTTTAGTGGGCTGGTCACTATCGCAATATCTACTGTAGAGAGATGATTTCCGCCTGTCCAGTCGATTCCAAGAATGTCACCCTCATAAAAAGAACCGGCTTCAGCAGTGTTTGTCACGATGAAGTCAAAACCGGAAAGTTCAAACTGGACTGATTCTCCCGACTTGCTTTCATCAACCTGTTCGATAACAATGGAATAGTCCGTAGCATCATGGAGCGGCCAGCTTCCTTCCCCATCCGTCGCTGTTGGCGGAACAGTCCAGGCATATTCCTGCAAGGCGTTCGAAGTATTCCACTCGATTACACCTTCATAGACACCACCCTTATACAGGTAGATGCCCACATTTGTCGCCGGATCGCTGTTCTCCCACTGGATGTAGTACTGGGTTCCGTTTACCCAGTTGTCACCTGCCTCAGGATTGGTGATTGTTAAAGGTAGTTCCGGTCCAAGGATTCTACGAGTATCCGTCGAGATCCGTGTATCCGCCGGTGAACCCATATCAGTAGCGATAACTCGCCAGTAATACATTGTTTCCGGCTCCAGACCAGATATCATCAAGTTGGGAACCGGAATGGGATATGAAGTCGGTGCGGCAAAGTCCGGATCAGTATCTATTTCCACCGTATAGATGATTGGACCTTCCATATTCGGATCTACGGATTCTGTCCAGAATAGATCTGCGCTTCCATCTGCACTGCGAGCCATGTCTGCAGGAAGCATAAGCCGGAACGGTGTTGGTTGGGCATTCGGGAATGGTCCCTCAAGATTCTCCATATAGAGAAGTTCGTTAGCCGTTTTCGAAGAGACAAGAACATCCATATCGCCATCCTGGTCGGCATCCGTAATTACAGCATGACCGGGATTGTCAAGCGCCAGATCGATTGCGAATTCCTCGAAATTCAGGCTTCCGTCATTGCGGTACCAGTTGAGTTCCCCTCTGCCGCCATTCTGTTCTGTGGCAATAACATCGATATCGCCATCGCCATCCATGTCCCCGAAATCTACCGCATCTGGATTCTGCCTGTATCCAACGTAAGTATCGGATGAGAAGTTACCTGCGCCGTCATTGTGCCAGATGTTAATATTGTTGGTTGCGGAATTCGCCGTAAGAATATCGACAGCGCCATCCCCGGTAAAATCATACAACCTGAAATGCGGTATCGGGAAACTGGCAATAATGGTATGCTCAATAAACTCGAACGCTGTCGTCTGTTCATACCAGTGAAGTGAATTTTCGGTTGACAGGACAAAATCAAGATCATTATCCCCGTCGATATCCGCCGTTTCAATCCAGGTCGGGCGGAACGGTGGAGTCATGATTGTCCCCTGCGTAAAGAATCCCGCTCCGTCATTGATCAACGGGATGCAGTAATGGGTATCGCCACTGATCGCCATGATGTCAAGATCGCCATCGTCGTCCATGTCGGCGGGATAAGCGCTGATCATGTCCCCTGTCACTGCAACGACGGGATACAGGGTAAAGTTTTCGCTACCGTCATTATTTAACCAGTAAGCAGCATTTTCATGTGCTACTACGATATCAAGATCACCATCCCCATCCATATCTCCGGGGAAGATTGAAACACCAAACTCTATCGTATGTTCAACGATCCCTCCACCAGTGTTTTCATACCAGCAAGTGACCTCGGTCGCTATTTCTTCTGCAAACAGGTCGATATCTCCGTCATCGTCAATATCAAAAGCGTTTACAAAGTCAGGAAGCCATATCTCACTATCGATGATCTGCCTGGCAAACCGTACCGGTGGGCGTATGGTGAACTGTGCGCTTTCCGCAGTGTATTCGCCCGGATCGTTATTTCCATCCAACTGGATAGTGTAGGTTGCATTGTCCAGTAAACGTTGTCCATGAAATTCATCCGGGGGTGTCCATTCAAACGATCCACTATTTGCAGGTATTTCAATAGGCCCAAGCAATGAACCATCCTGGTACAACCTCAGGTACAACGTTGCCTGATGACCCGCGCCGGACCATTCAATCGTATAAGGTTCGCCGACAACCAGTATTTCTCCTCCAATGGGTGCGACAACCTGGAAATCAAGTTCGGTCAGGCTGAAGTCTGCGGACTGGTCTTCTCCCCATGAACCGGAAACCTCACGGACCAGAATACTGTAATCTGAATCATCATGGAGATACACACCGTTTACCTGGTAAGGAATTGTCCAGTCATATATCCCGGGATTGTTCGGCAAGGTGGCAATAACACCAACCATAATACCGTTTTTGTACAAAACGATTTCTATAGTGGAATCGGGATCTGCGCCCACCCAGGTGATAGTCTGCGTGGAACCGTACTCCCATGTTTCGCCGTCAATGGCTGAAGTAATATTGATCGTTAAATCAATAATGTCAAAGAGTTCGCTTTCGCCTCGTCCACCTTCCGCACTTTGTGCGAGAATCTGGTAGTTATCGGCATCATTGAGCGGGAAGGCGCCCAACCAGAACGGCACTTCCCATTCATAGGAACCATCGTTGATAATATCGTCGGCGATTTGCCATGGCGCACTGCCCGGAAGTGCGAGTTGTCCTCCACCTACAGGCTCAAACCACAAATCAAGCCACAGATCCATTACCTGTACAGGATCTCCATGCTGCCATTCGATGGTGACTGTCTCACCGCCATGCCAGATAGAAGCGTCAACCGGTTCACTGAATACGTAGTCAAACCCTGACAACTCGAATGCCGGACTCTCGCCACGGTATTCCGAACCGCCTATAAACTGTTCAACGATGATCACGTATTCATTTGCGTCCAGGATTGCCTGGCCGTCAAGACTCCATGGAATTATCCAGTTGTAGGTACCGGTTCCATAAGTCTGTTCTCCCGCAATCAGCCATTCCTGTTCTTCGCTGGGCCAGGCGAGATAGATGTTCACCGGCTGGCTGTCATCGCCGCCAACCCAGAGCAGGCTGTGCGATTCCTCCGGTCCCCAGGTTTCCCCGCCGACCGGGTCCATGATCACGATATCCTGGATGACAAGAGGCACATAAAACTTGCGGATAGTACTGCTGCGTACATCTCCATCCTGGTCTTCTGCGAGAACACGCCAGTAATAAGTCGTTTCACTCACCAGATTGGATGCCTGGTATTGTGTTACGCCGCCAACGGATTGGGACATGACACCACCAACGAAATTGGGATCTGCTGTCCACTGAACCGTGTACTCAACCGGTGAACCGTTCGGATCAATGGATACATCCCAGGAGAGGTCTGCAGTACCGGTATTGCCAACAGTGGCAAAATTCATTGGCAAACGCAGACGGAAGGGATTTGGTTTTGCTTCGGGATCAAGTGCGTTACTGTTCTCGAGGTAGTAGAACAAGTCACTACCCTGGTCTGCAACAACTACATCGGCATTACCGTCCTGGGTAATATCCGCGATGGATGCTGCAACCGGTTCCGTTCCGAATTCAAGTGGCGATCCGTTGAAATTACCGTAACCATCGTTGATCCAGGCTTTGATATTTGCGATAACTGCATCTACGGTCACGAGATCCTGGATTCCATCACCATTCAGATCACCGCAGGTTACAATCCTCGGAGCTACAAACAGGTGTGATATTACTTCACCCGCACCGAATAAACCTGCACCCTGGTTTCTATACAACCACAAACCATCATCGCCAAGAACAACCATATCCACCAGATCATCTTCATCCGCATAGATTGGCTGCACGCCGACTGGCCCCTCAACAGGGGTAGCAATTATCTGCTTGGCGCCAAAGGTACCGTCCCCGTTGCCCGGCCAGTAGGCCGCCTCATTGCCGTCATAGGCAGCAGCGACAACATCCAGATGGCCATCTTCATTAAAATCACCAACCCGGGGATACAATGCTCCATAAACATTGAGGGCAAAATCCGTCTGAAGGAAAGTCAATCCATCGTTTTCCCATAACGTGATCCTGTTCAGGGAATACGAAGAGGAAATCAGATCTATATCTCCATCTTCATCAAAGTCACCAACCGCAAGTCCACTTGGATCACCATAAGTTGAGCTGATTATGCCGGTTGTACCTATTGTTCCGTCCCCATTGCCCAACCCATAGATGAGGGCTTGTCCTTCACCACAGGCAAAAGCATCCAGGTTGCCGTCAGCGTCGATATCCGCCAGGGCAATGTCTATAATCATTCCAAAGGAGGATAGAATGCTGTTTGTGAAGGAGCTGCTTCCCTCGTTAAGCCATTGATAGATAGTTCCTACTTCATCTCCACCGCCCATATGGAAGGTGCCGCCGAACACATCCTGGTCACCATCGCCATCAATATCGGCAGTACGGACAACATTCGCTCCATCAAAGGGGCTGCCGTCCAGGATAACAGGAGTGACACCGGGCGCTGGCGGAAATACATTCACATCCACTGTGAAATTACTCGGACTGTTTCCATCATCTACATAGATATTGACGACATCTGGACCAACAAATCCTGCATAAGGCGCATACTCAGCGAACCCGTTACCGATATCGGTAACCAGACCATTTACTGCTGTTCCGGAAATGGAGACCGATTCACCCGCCGGGTCATAGCCACCATAAATCTCCAGTGTGCCATCCTGTTCCATGACACGTGAACCATAGGCGCCTGAACCAATCCAGTCCTCGTTAAAAATTCCCACGAAAGTCAGCGGCTGTCCGCCATCCACAACATTTTCCGTATATGTTCCGCCACCTTCATCAAAACGCCAGTATCCGACGAGACCTGTTTCGTCACCATTAAGATTTCTGTACATATTGGCCTTGATGTCCGGAGCATTCTTGATTGTACTCCAGACACGAAGCTCATCAATAGTACCAGGGAAGAAGTTGTATGAACCTCCACCACCGACCATCATCGGACTGCCGACCTGGTCGTTATACCCGGTAACTCCATCTTCAAATTCACCGTCGATAAAGAGACGCAAATTAACGCCGTCCCAGACTCCAGCGATATGGTGCCAGTTTCCGTCATCCACAGGAGTAATGCTTTCGCAGGTAAAAACATTCGACGAAGCATTGATCACCGCCATTGCAATACCATCACTGCGCATGAGCAACTGGAAACAACCATTCCCCTGTGCAGCGAGAATTGCTGTTTCAGTAGGAGTGGCATCTGCCTTCATCCACAGCTCTACTGTCCAGGAAGCTATGAGAGGATATGCACTTGCAACCTCTCCATATTGAGGTACTGCAACCGTACCGGCGAAATTAACCGCTGAACCTGCACCCGGGATTGGAGCCGGATTTTCTACAATTTCAAACGTCCGGACTTCACTGTCGCGTATACCCGCATCCTGGTCCGCTCCCCTGACACGCCAGTAGTACGTACCCGGCGCCAGGTAGGGGAAATTGTAGGTGTAAGTCTGCATGATCCCGCTGTTGGTCACACCCGACTGGAAAGTGGGATCGGTGGTCCAGGAAACCCAGTAATCCATCGTGGTGCTATTCGGATCAACCGCAGGCGACCACCAGGCTTGTGTTTCGTTGGCATAAAAAGACGTGTTTCTTGCGGGATTCCGGATGTTGAATACGGTCGGGGGCGCATCCGCACGCAACGGATCAAGGTTTTCGTACCAGTTCATCGTTGTTGTGTTACCCAACGCTACCACATCCGTGTTGCCGTCATTGTCAACATCGGTTGCAATAACACGTTCCCCGGCAAATGCGTTATCCAATGATCTCTGCTCAAAAATCAAAGAAGAAGTTTGTTCAAACCAGCGCAGGAAATTCGAACTTGCACTCGCAGCAACGATATCCTGATCATTGTCGCCATCTATGTCAGCAACATAAATATTTGTCGTACCTGCAGACGCTCCTCCAAGGATCATCCTGTTGAATGCTTCCGCTCCATCATTAATATAATAGGCAACATCTCCGTATGTATTTCCGCAGGCAACAATGTCAAGGACACCATCGCCATTTAAATCGGCAAACTGGACATCTTCCGCCTCAGGCAGTGCAGCATCTACTACTTGGGGAGTAACACCATCAACACCATTGTTCAGGTACAGGTTGACACTGCCATTTGCCTTGGATATCGCTACCAGGTCAAGATTGCCATCCTCGTTGATGTCACCTGTATCAATCGACCTGCAGTCCAGCAACCCTTCCACAATCGGCATCGGAGTAAATGTTTCATTTCCGTCATATTCATAATAAATGATCTCGCCAGTCGCGAAGAATGAGGCGACAACATCAACACGACCGTCGCCGTTGAAATCGCCCCATGCCGCAGATTGCGGCATCCCGATTCCATTTTCGACAGTCAATGTTGAGAATGATTGAAAACCGTCATTCAACAACCAGTAAACCGAATTCTCAACCGAATTCGCACAAAGTATATCCCAATGCCCATCGCCATTTACATCGCCGACAACAACATCATGAGCGCCGCGGTTCGGGGCAACTGTGCTGAATACATGATCAACAAACGTACCTGTGCCATCGTTTTCGTACCAGGTAACATTTGTCTGGGAACCGGTGATCATATCCTGATCGCCGTCATTGTCCAGATCAAACCAGGTCACACATGTCTGATAGGAAGGTGATGCCATGATCTGATGTGTAGAGAAAATAGGGGGAGCATCAATCCGGAAGGTATTACTTGCATAATATTGTCCTGAATTGTGATCTTCGATCCAGATGAAGTAATCCGATCTGTCTTGAGTTGCAGAACCGCCTAAAGTTGACGGAATATTGAAGGTGTGATATCCATCAGAAACAGGAAGATAAGTCCCGACTATCTCAAAACTGTTTCCGCTATCCCAGGCCAGATAGACATTTGCATCCGAATTCGGGTTACCTTCCTCCCAGGTTACTTCAACATTCTGATTAATTTGAAAGACTTCACCTCCAACTGGGCTGGTAATATTGAGCAATGGATAGAGTAGTTCAAACGTCGGACTTTCATCCGTATAAAATCCCTGGTCATCTTCGACATAAATGGAATATGAGTTGCCTTCGCCATTGGCGATATCTGCAAGAGGATAATCATAAACACCATAATCGGCGGGAACAGTACCGATCATTTCTATTTGTGAACCATAGTCATACAGATAAAATGTCAGACTCGTGCCCAGAGCGCCACCTGTCCACTGGATTTCGATGGTGTCATCCCTGTAGAAAGTCTCACCGCCTGCTGGATATGTGATCTCAACTGGTTCTGCGCCAATCACATGAAACTGACCGGATTCATCCGAACGAGGATCTTCTACCAGGTCAACAGTGATGGTATAATCCCCTGTCTCCAGGGGTTCAAGTGGATTTAGACCATCATCCCAGTACCCTGGAATTGTCCATGCAAAGTGACCATCGTTCTCAATAGTCTCAGCAAGAACATACGTCTCATTAAAATAGATGTTGACCAGATCCCACGTTTCGCCACCGGTCCAGGTAATATCAACGATATCACCTGTGCTGAAATTTTCACCGCCACTAGGGGATGTTACTTCGAAGGGTTGGAGGATGGTGATTTCACCACTGTATGCAAGTCCACCAGTGATATCAGGATCATACACCTGAATACGATACGGTGGGGATGTGCCAAGTTGATGTCCAGCAATCGTTTCAGGTATCGTCCACAGGAAAGAATCTTCCTCATAATTTCCAATAAAAATCTCACCAGAACCAATTGTTCCCCAACGAACTGTAATCTGGATAAAGTCGCCGGGATTATGTCCAGTCCATTGGATATTGACCTGATCTCCAACCTGGAACGTTTCTCCCCCCACTGGATTGGTTACCACCAGGCCAGGCTCTGTCGCTGACGCCCATAATGGAAGAAGTGTGAAGAGAATCACAATCAGGCTAACGGTAAACTTGCTGGATCGATACATGGTGTACTCCCCCACCCGAAATACGGCGGTTGATCTGTCTATCAACTGAAGATTCGTAACGTTACTTGTAGGATGGATACTGCCGACGGGATCCTGACTCCCATTCAATGCTGCTTTCCCGCTCAAGTATTCTTACAACTGTAAGATACCCGATCACCCTGTGTTTATCCCAAATCCCAATGTTCTTCTTGCACTGAGGTTACTGCAATTCATTTCGCCTGGTATTCCTGACATATTTCCGTTTTCCATACAGAAGACTTTAAGAAGAATTTTTTATTAACCTCTTATTTTCATTACTTTTGTTCTCTAATTATTCAAATGATATCAATTAACTATACCCTGATAACCAGGGAAAGAATTTATCGAGATAACATAACACTATATATTCATCAAAACATACAAGCCCGCACCTGATTCCAAAAAACACAATAACACCGCTAAATATAAGACATATCTTTCCGGCTCCACTGTGTTCCGAGTCACAAAATTATACCATAAAACGAAGTCTCCCGAGTAAGCAAAATGGGGCTTTTCATTCATTTACAAACCCATTTTCCTAAAATTCTTACCCAAAATACAGTAAAAGGATACTTCCGCCATCAACTTGTGATCCATAACAAATTTTCACAAGGGATAAAACACACCTCCAGATCATTTGGTTTCGAAGATTCAGTATTGACTGAATGTTCAAAACTTTATACATTATAAAAAACATAATAGACCGGAGTGATCATGAAGGACCAGGAATTACAGAACCGCCTTGGCGCTTTTGTGGAGCGGGTAACCATGCAGATGGAAGGTTTTGGTCTACCCCATTACGTCGCCAAAACCTTCAGCTGGTTGCTGGTTTGTGATCCGCCCGAGCAATCCGCGGAAGATCTAATGGAACTCACCGGTGCGAGTAAAGGCAGTATGAGCACTGCGACACGTATGCTTCAGCAAATGCATATGATTGACAAGGTACGACCATCCGGAGAACGTAAATACTATTGGCGCATTCGTTCCGGCATGTGGGTGGATCTTTTGAAAATCCGCTTATCGATCCTTGAACAGTTCAGCAAAATCGCGGATGAAGGATTGGAACTGCTTGGCGAAGAACCTGCCGGAAGAAGCGCCCGTTTGAAAGAGATGAAGGACCTGTATGACTTCATGTCCATTGAATTTCCTTCAGTACTTGATAAATGGGAAAAGAAGCCAAAGGAGAGCAGCGATGGATAATCATGTAGTCGTTCGAATTCAGAACATAGAAAAATCATATAACCAGGGAAAAGTGAAAGCTCTTCGGGGGGTGGATCTTGATGTTCAGCCGGAGGCTTTCCTGACATTGGCCGGTCCCTCCGGCTCCGGCAAATCGACCCTGCTGAACCTGATCGGCGCTCTTGACATTCCGGATAGCGGCTATATCGAAGTTGACCAACAGACGTTGTTTTCCTTCCGACCCGGTGCCGCTCCTGTCACCATGGCAGAAGAAGACCGTACTGCCCTTCGACGCGAAAAGATCGGATTCATTTTCCAGCAGTTTAACCTTGTCCCCGTCCTGACAGCACGTGAGAATGTTGAACTTCCTCTGGAAATTCTTTCGTCATTTTCGAAAAAAGACCGCCGGGAACGTTCTCGTGAGATGCTTCACCTTGTAGGTTTGGATGGCTTGGAGGATCGTCGTCCTTCGCAGTTATCGGGTGGACAGCAACAACGTGTAGCCATTGCAAGAGCGCTCGCCAAAAAACCGGCAATTGTTCTGGCGGATGAGCCCACAGCCAATCTCGATGGCGACACGGGGCAATCCATCATCGAGCTCATGAAAAAAATGCGTGATGAATTGGGAACGGCTTTTGTTATCTCTACCCATGATCCAAGGGTCATCGAACACTCGGAAATCAAAATTCGCCTGATAGACGGGAGGATTGAAACATGATGGTCCTTCGTCTGGCATCACGAAATCTTATGCGGAATAAAAAACGGACCATTCTCACGGCAACGGCTCTCGCGCTTGGAATCTCCGTTCTCATCTTCGCCATGAGCCTGCTTGACGGAATGGATCTGCAAAGTTTCGAAAACTTCATCGCGTACGATATGGCGCATGTCAAAGGTCTCCCGCCCGGCAGGCAGGATGAAGATTTCCCCGGCCTGGATTTTCGCATCGACAATGCCTCAGACTTTATCAGCCAGATAGAGAATCGCCCCGGAGTGCTCGCAGTCGCTCCCAGGTTGGAAATGAACGGGATGTTGTATCTTAGGACGGAAGAAACTTTTATCCGGGTTATGGGTATCGATCCGGTAAAAGACAGCCAGGTATTTAAAACCCTCGATGCTGTTGTGGACGGCGAACCGATCACAAACGGGGAAGATGCCATCCTGATCGGGTTTTACCTGGCGCGGGATCTCGGCATTGAAGTAGGTGACATCATCACTGTGATGGTCCGTAGCGCCCCGGGGGCTTTGAATCCGAGGCAACTTACAGTAAAGGGGATCATGGCCTGCGGACATCCTGACGTTGACCAGTTTGAAGCGTATGTCCCCCTTTCCGTCGCTTATCAAATGGCGTTGCTATATGATTCCGCCACTGAGATCGACATCCTGTTGGAACACGAATCCATGTGTGAACCGTTCCGGGATTCCCTGGCAAGTGAGTTCCAATCCATCGAATGGCACACCTGGCGTGAGCTTGCGGCCGACTTCCTCAGCATCAGCAAGGCGAAGAGGGTCGCATGGCTGATCATGATCAGCATCTTTGCCATTATGGCGGCTGTGGGCATAGCCAACACAATGATGATGTCCGTCCATGAACGTACCCGGGAAATTGGAACGTTACGGGCATTTGGTTTTTCAAAATCGACCGTACGGAGCATTTTCCTCCTGGAAGGAGCTATCCTTGGTCTCCTGGCCAGTTTTGCCGGAATGATCATCGGCTCGGCATTCACCCTGTACTTGAGTGTTGAGGGCATCAGCCTGAAAGCCTATGAAGGCATGGATATTGGGGTTCCTCTCAGTGACGCGCTCTATCCTGCATTACTGCCAAACACACTACTGTTAAGTCTTCTATTCGGGATACTCATGGCGGTCGCAGCAAGCTGGGGATCCGCAACTCGCGCCTCCAAGGGAGAAATCATCAAGGCGCTAAGGGAGGGGATGCTATGAACATGATCCACCTGGCCGCACGAAATGTATTACGTCAACCCAAACGTACGGTATATACGACTATTGCCATTGTCGTTGCCGTCGCGGCGATGACATTCATGGACGCCTATATCCGTGGTTTCATCGAATCCTATTTCGAAACGTTTATCAGACTGGATGCCGGTCATGTAAAGCTGATGCCATCCACGTCCGTAGAACGGTCACGTCCCACTCCCCTGGACCAGGGTATCCAGCATCTTAATGAGGTCGTCAGGATTGCTGAATCCACAGAAGGCATTACCGACGTGTCCCCACGGATCCGTTTCCCTGTTCTCCTGGAAAAGGAAACCGGAGTGATTCCTGCGATGGGTATCGCTTTTATCCCTTCTCGTGAAGAAAACCTGATGAACCTGCAGTCATTTATCATCGAAGGGAGAATGCCGACGGACTCTACCGATGAGATCATGTTGGGGAACAGGCTCGCTGAAGAACTTGGACTTGGAGTCGGGGACGAGCTGTTCATGCTGGCTTCCGATTCCTATGGAGGCCTTGGTCCGGGACTATACCAGGTGGTGGGAATTGTGAATACCGGAATCGGCATGCTGGATCGTCGCCAGTTTTATGTCCCGCTTTCTGCTGCTCAATTCCAACTGGCCATGGACGATATGGCGCTGGAAGTGGTATGCAAGGTAGCATCCGGCCTGAACGGTTCGTTTGAAGCGAAGGAACGACTTCGCAACTCTCTTGCTTCTGCCGGTTTCACGAATGTTTCCGCCGTGCCCTGGCAGGAACAGGGATTTGTATACCAAAGCGTTCAACCTGTCAATTTTGTACGCGGTTTGCTAATGTTCCTGCTTGGTATACTTGCCGCCACTACTGTGATAAACACCATACTCATGAGTGTAATTGAACGGACTCGTGAAATCGGAGCTCTTCGTGCGATGGGATTCACACGCGGAACTGTGATCAAATTGATTCTGACCGAAGCGTTTTTGATTGGACTTGTCGCCACTATTATCGGCGTAGTCATTGGTATGTCAGTCGCACTTTTCCTGGCACAGACAGGGATTGATTATACAAAAATGGCTTCCGGTATGGACAATTTTGATCTGCCTTTCCGCCTGGTTATTTACCCGGACCCGAATGTCATGACAGCAGTCAAATCTGCTTTCTTTGGTCTGCTGATTGCTTTAGGTGCAGCATGGTATCCTGCGAGAGTGGCGGTACGATTGCAACCCGTGGAAGCCCTGCGACACAATTGATATCAAACAAGAAGGCTACGAACGATGATTCTTCTTCATGATAAACAGCGATTAAAAACCATTATTGCTCTCCTGCTCACTGCGGTATTAATGCTTCTTCCATCTGCAAACGTGTACTGCCAGACTGCAGAAGAGTGGCTGGAACGTGTTGATGAGAATTCAGCATTTGTTGCAGCACGTTATAACTGTACACTTCTAATTCATCTGCCAGGTGGCAGGGAACGCAGTTTTGGACTGGAAGGACATGTTCAGGGGGAAGAGTATGCTTTGTTGGAATATACTCACCCTCAACGGGAACGTGGGATACGCTACTTGAAACGGGATGATCAGCTCTGGATTTACTTTCCACGGCAGGATCGAACCATACTCGTTCAGGGTCACATGATGCGTGAAGGCGTTCAAGGCGGGGATTTTTCCTACGAGGATATGGCGGAAAGTAACACATTACGCGACAAATACACTGCAGAAATCAGTTCGGAAACCGATACTAGTGTCACACTGCTATTGATCGCAACAGACCTTAGCATCAGTTATCCGTACCGGGAAATCACGATTGACAAGCGTACAAATGTAGCATTCCGGATGGTGAACAGCGGTGTCGGGAACCAGCCAATCAAAGTAGTAAATGTTCTCGAAACAAGGCGGATTGGAAACAGGATCTTCCCCGTACGTTCGGAAATCCGTAGTCTGTTGGTGGAAGACAAGTGGACCCAATGGATTGTTCACGATATCGAGTTCTTTCAGCGTCCATTCGATGATGAGCTGTTCAACAAGGAGAACCTGGAAAGGACTGGAGGATAGATACCATATTCGGGTTTGAAGAAAATGCAAGTTACATTGTTGCATCAATAAATGGCTCCAGACATACTGTATTATTAGATTATATAAGCATTAAATCGATTACCTTTATCTTTTGATTTATTAATCCCTGGAAGTGTGCAGGCAATCGTCACTGCGACGCCACTGGTTTACTTTCAAATAGATATTGTCTACCTACTTATTATTGGGGAAACAGGATGACCGAAACACGTGCAACAAACATCAAATGGCATTCTGGACATGTTACTAGGGATGAACGGGCCGGTCTGTTGGAACAACGTGGTTGTACCATCTGGCTCACCGGACTGCCTTCATCAGGGAAAAGTACAACAGGATTCAACATCGAGCACATGCTGGTAAACAGCGGTTACCTGGCGTACGTGCTGGATGGCGACAATGTTCGTCACGGTCTGAACAAAAACCTCGGATTTTCCGCGGAAGACCGTGAGGAAAACATCCGCCGTATCAGTGAAGTCGCAAAACTCTTCGCCGATGCCGGTATAATCACCATTACCAGTTTCATCTCTCCTTACCGCAGAGACAGAGATCTCGCACGCGAACTTCATGAACAGGAAGGAATCCCGTTTATCGAGATCCTGATTGACACTCCCATTGATGTTTGCGAAGAACGTGACCCGAAAGGACTCTACGAAAAAGCGAGACGAGGGGAAATCAAAGGTTTCACCGGTGTGGACGATCCGTATGAAGAGCCACTGAAACCTGACTACGTCGCAAAAACAGACGAACATGATCCCATCGAACTGGCGCGAATGATCCTTGATCACTTGAATACAACGGTATTCGCAAAAACACCGTTAAAAATCAAGTAGTCCAACCTGTTAATAATCATATGCCCTTACGAAGTATCGTAAGGGCATTTTTTTACGTTCTTCTACTCTTTCCATTATCTCTTCTATACGCCTGCGACGACACTGCAAAGATACGCCGCCGCAAATGCTGCATAGTTACCGATAGCATATCCGATCAGTGCCATCAGCACAGCGACAGGAACCAGACGTTCATCGTGGTATGAGGCAACAATCGGAGCACTTGCCGCCCCTCCAATATTTGCCGCACTGGCGATTGCAGCCGTATGCACATCCACACGGAAGATCCTCGCGGCCAAAAGCAGGAAAGCTCCGTGAATGAATATCCAGATGTAGGCGCCGCTTACAAATGGCAATGCTCCACCGATCCCGGACAGATCCGCCGTGGCGCCCATCCGGCCGACAAACAGGTATACCAGCATCATCGCCAGTTCATGACTCCCGGGAATGTTTTTCGCAGGACTGAAGGAGAGCGCAATGCCGAAGGTTGTCACCAGGAGGATCTTGTAGGTCGATGCGTTTAACACAGGCGGCAATGGCGGAATATGGTTCGCGATGAGTATCGCTACCCAGGTGGCGAGCAGACCAAGGGCAACAAGGTACATGTAGTGACGCATTTTTGGCGTACCCTTGTCCACGACCAGGGAATCGGCCGCTTCTTTCATCTTGTTCAAACGCCCTTCGGATACGCCGGTAAACTTGTGAAACCATTTGGCAAGGTTTTTCGATTGAAGCAGAATCGGCAGCCAGATCAGGTAGACAACATTGTCTGCAATTACCGCCAGGCCGAACGGGCTGGTGTCTTCTCCCTGTTCAAACAAACCTTCTGCTACTGCCGCCATATTCCCCGTTCCACCGATCCAGCTTCCCGCGAGTGCTCCAAATCCCTTCCAGGCATTGGGCATATCAGGTTGAATGAATCCCTTGATCGCCATATAACCGACAGGCGCGCCCACCACCACGCCAAGTGTGCCCATGAGCATCACAAACACCCCTTTTCCCATCACTCTCACTGTCCCCCGTACATCCACATCGAGTAACAGGAGCACCAGAAAAACCGGGAGAAGATAGGTCCCCATCCAGGAATAGGTTGGTGATTCGATCGGAATAATTCCCGTGTTGGAAAATCCTGCCGGAATGAAATAGATAAAAATTAACGGAGGAAGAAACTGAAACAGTTTCCATCCTGTTTTCTTCTCCAGAAAAAACCAGAGAGCGGCATTCCCAGCCAGAAAAAATAAAATACCTGAAGAATCGTTGATCAATGCAGCGGTTTCCTGTCCCATATGATTTCTTTGTGTTTTACGTGACGATTTCGGAAAAATCCAGAAGAATTGCGAACAAACAATATAACCAATTCATCTATAAAATCAGCATGGCGTCGCCATAACTGAAAAAGCGATACTTACGTTCGACTGCCTCCCGGTACAGCTTCAACACATTCTCTCGACCGGCCAGTGCGCTGACCAGCATAATCAGGGTTGAACCAGGCAGATGGAAATTGGTGATCAGGGCATCCACCATCTTGTATTCATATGGTGGATGTATAAATATGGATGTTTCCCCTGTTCCCGGTCGTAGCATTCCATTGTCATCCCCGAGGGTTTCCAGCGTACGAACAACCGTGGTGCCGACGGCGAAAATGCGTCCACCGTTTTTTCGAGCATCGTTTATCGCAGCAGCCGTTTCACTCGACACTTCATATACTTCCGCATCCATTTTATGCTCGAGGATGTTCTCCACCGAAACCGGGCGAAATGTTCCGATCCCCACGTGCAGGGTTAGAGATACAACGTTTACACCCATATTCCGGAGTTTATCCAGAAGTTCCTCGGTAAAATGCAATCCTGCCGTCGGCGCGGCCACCGCGCCGTTGTTTTTTGCATAGACTGTCTGGTAACGGTCCCAGTCTTCCCTTTCTGGAGCACGACGGATGTATGGAGGCAATGGAGGCTCACCGATCCGCTCCAACCATTCCTGGAAACCATCCGCAGGAGCAAATCGGATGATACGTTTCCCTTCGTCTCCCTCTTCGAGTACTTCGAGAGTTCTATCGCCCTCAGCTTCAAGGATTTCTCCTGTCCTGATACGCTTTGCGGGTCGTACCAGGCATTCCCAGGTTGCTGGTTCAACTTCACGGAGCAGCAGTACTTCGGTTTGTCCACCCGTCTGGCGCTTAACATACATACGCGCAGGTATAACTCGTGTATCGTTTACCACCAGCACATCCCCACGGCGAAGAAACTCGAGGATATCTTTGAATGACTTGTGGTGTTCTGTCGCGCTTTTCCGATCATATACCAGTAATCGAGAGGTCTCTCTATTGTCTACCGGGGTTTGTGCGATAAGCTCTTCAGGCAGATCGTACAGGTAATCGCTTCTTTGGTACATATTTGTTTTCCATCCGTGAATTGAAAACTTCAATGACCCAAGTATATGAAAGAACAGGATCGCAGGAAAACCTGTTTTGTCTCCAGGCGAGGCTCCCTTCACCTGATCTTTCAACTGTCGCAATGTAATCATAGTGGACCGATTCATATGGGTCGGTCCATTAGTGACACTTTTTTACTCGAAACTTTTTTTGATTGTGTTCCACATTTGTCATCCATACGGTATATTGAAATACAAAATCTTGAATATGGGAAATAATGAAGGTCATTCTACTGTTCGAAAATACTGAACAATGTGATATATCCGGCATGATAAATCTGGAGCAGGATAGTTTTCATTCAGTACCCATACAATATTCTGATAATTTGCATCAAGGTTGTTAAGGATTGATCATGGAAGAAATCAAGTTTCTGGTGCTTTGCAGAGGCAATGTGGTTCGAAGTCCGTTTGTCGCAGGATATCTGAAGTATTTGTATGAAAACTCGGATCTTGCAAGTAAAATCAATCTGAAATTCGGATCATCTGGGATAGAGGGTAGAAACAATTATCCCGCTGAAGAGTTTATCGTTCAGAAGGCAAAAGCCCTTGGATTCGATCTGTCGGGTCATCGCAGTTCGCATGCGACCATAAAGGAATATGAAGATGCGGACGTAATCCTGGTAACAGATCAGCACCAATATTTACGTTTGCAAATGTACATGCCTCAGTTATTGAAAAAGACATATCATGTATATGAATTCGGGCATGAAGGCGCAAAGGTTTTCAAGGATATTGAGGATCCTTCCAAGTTTGACGACATCGAAAAGTATAATGACACTTACGAAATGATGGTGGAAGAAACCAACAGGATGTGGAAATCGTTGGAAAACAGGTATGAGAGATGCCAGCAGAATAACACACCTTTTACAGCGAGGTGTTTCGAACGCAAGGTACGATTGCATTCTCTGAGAACATTTGGTGTTTACAAGGGCTTTCGCAAACGTATGGTCCCCATTTGTCCCTACTGCCAGTCCAGACGGTTAAAACGAATAAAGCGGGAAGGATTTATGCAGAGAAACATCCTGTCAAGGTTAAAAGGTTTTCCTTATCATTGCGGTCAGTGTAAAAATAATTTTGTCCTGTATATTGGCAGTAATGCATTTTCCGGAATTAGCCAGAAACATATTAAAGCCTGGCAACAGTTTGTCGAATCGGAAAAGCAACTGATGCTGTCGGAGAAAAATCTCGACAACATGGAATGAACTGTTTTGTGAGAATTTTACGTAAAGCGGATCAGCTCCAATAGTAACTTGTTGGTTCCATAGTATTTCATTCAGTTTCCATTCTTGATATTTTATCTGCGTGGGCAGCAAGGTATTTAGAGAATAACATTTTGAATTGACTTGCTCGGATGAAAGCAAGAGCATATATTGCACCGTCCATGAAAATACGAGTAGCATCCCTGAAAGAAGGCTTGAATACCGTTGAGGAAACGGTGTCCGCCGCAGAAGCGGGTTTGGAAGAGTCACATTTCCATGAGCCGCTTACGATCACGGGTGAAGTCTCCAATGATGAACGCATGATTGACGTACGTCTTCATGCGACTGTCACGGGTACATTCACATGCGATCGATGTGCCGAAGAATTTACACGAACTTCGGACATAGATCTTCGTGTTATGGTATTTCGCCGTGATGCCGCTGATCCGTCAGAAGAGGAAACCGACGGGATGCTGTTCATCGGCGAACGTGGTGAGACAATTGATTTGAGCCAGGAAATCAGGGACGCTGTTTATCTCGACATGCCCATGCGTACTCTGTGTTCGGAAGAATGCAAGGGGCTTTGTACTGTGTGCGGCGCAGATTTGAATGAATCGCCGGTTCAGTGCCTGTTACATCCAGGCGACAACCGTGAATGCCCTCACCAGTAAAAACCTTGTTGATCAAAGGAAAGGCAGATAGAAAATGGCAGTACCGAAAAAACGTACCAGCGCCACCCGGCGTGACAAACGTCGCAGTCATCAAGGACTGAAAGCAATCAACCTGGTTGAATGCCCTGAGTGCGGAGCGATGGTTCGCCCTCATCATGCATGTCCCGAATGTGGTCACTATAAGGGACGTCTCGTTGTCCGTGGACACAATAAATAATTCATGACGTTGGTGAATTCATGAGGGGCCGGATACGAATAGCGGTTGATGCTGCCGGTCCCGAACCGGGTCACCGTATCGTTATTGATGGTGCAGCAGCAGCGATCAGGGATGTGGAAAATAGTGAAGCTCCCCTGCAGGTGGTTTTTTATGGACCGTCCAAACCTGTGAGGGAGCATTTAGCTGCTCTTGATCTGCCACAGGACTCTGTAGAAGTTGTGAACGCCCCTGATATCATTTCCCAGAGTGATCGTCCATCTGACGTTCTCCATACAAAAAAAGCGTCTTCCATTGTCCGCGCAATCCAGCATCTTGCTACTGGTGCTGTAACGGCTTTTGTCAGCATGGGCAATACGGGCGCAGTTGTGGGCGCGGCGAGGACCTACCTCGGGCGAATTCGCTGGATCAGCAAACCGGCTCTTGCTGCACCGTTGCCACGTGTTGATGGAGCCGGGTTACTGCTGGATATCGGCGCTACATCCGACCCTAAGCCGAATCATCTTGTCCAGTTTGCAGCTATGGGTGTCTCCTTCGTCGAAAATGTATACAAAGTTCAAGAACCGACTGTCGGTTTGCTGAATATCGGCGCTGAAAGTCACAAGGGGAATGAACTCACGAAAGACGCCTACAAACTCCTGGCAAAAAGCTCCCTCCCGTTTATTGGAAATATTGAAGGCGGAGAACTCTTTTCCGGCAAAGCCGATGTAGTTGTCACCAATGGTTTTGTGGGAAATATTCTCCTGAAACAGATTGAATCCATCCCTTCATTACTTCATTCCCGCGTTCGTAACTATTCATGGGCAAACGAACTTTTTGAAGCACTTCATGATCTAGAATCCTCCCGCTATGGTGGTGCCATGTTGCTTGGTGTTGATGGACCGGTGATCATTGGCCATGGGCAGAGCGATGTGGAAGCAGTCCGAAGCGCAATTCTCTGGGCAAGAAAATCTGTACGGGCTAACCTGTTGCCGGAATTGAAAGATCGAGTTTTCAGAGCCCGCCGTGCTCTGTGGTTATCCAATCCTTTTTCTCGTTTGGAAGGGAGTGAAGATGAAGCATAATACCCGTTCTGTAGCAAAGATCATTGGAACGGGGCGAGCCGTGCCCGATAGAATCCTCACCAATGCCGATTTTGAAAAAATGGTGGACACATCCGATGAGTGGATCACTACACGTACCGGTATCAAGCAAAGACATGTCGCTGAAGCGGGTACGGCAAACTCCGATCTTTGCGCTGAAGCGGCAAAAAAGGCAATGGTTCGCGCGAATATTACCCCGGAAGAAATTGACGTAATCTTGATCGGAACGGTTACCGGTGACCGCAAGTTTCCATCAAATGCCAATTACGTTCAGGCAAAAATTGGAGCCGCAAACGCAGCTTCCATGGACATCTCGGCTGCGTGTTCCGGCTTCCTGTATGGTATTCATCTGGCAAAAAGCCTGATAGCCAGTGATCAGGCAAAAACCATACTGGTGATTGGCGCTGAGATTTTAAGCAGCATGACCAATTACGAAGATCGTGCAACCTGTGTCCTTTTCGGAGATGGCGCCGGTGCAATGATTTTACAAGCCAATGAAGAGATCAACTCCATACGGTCCAGTTATATCGGTTCGAATGGTGAGCTGGCGCATTTGCTCTATTGTCCCGGTGGAGGATCCATCATGCCGGCGAAAAATCGTGATCTCCCTTCTGATGTTTTTACAGCAAAAATGGCGGGTAACGAAGTATTTAAACATGCCGTAAAAACCATGGAGCAAGCCGCTCGAACCGCCCTGGACAGGGCTGGACTTACCGCTTCGGATATCCAATTGCTGATTCCACATCAGGCAAATATCCGTATTATTGATGCCACAGCAAAGCGGTTAGGGATTCCCAGGGAAAAGGTATATATCAATATCCACAATTACGGGAACACCTCTGCTGCTTCTATTCCAATTGCACTTGATGAAGCGATTGAGAAGGGGGTGGCAAAAAAGGGTGATCTTGTTGTGGGTGTTGCTTTTGGTGGCGGTTTTACATGGGGTTCTGTTGTATTTGAGATATAAAATACTGATTTCTCCTTGAAGTTTTTCTGAAACCAAAGTTACAGTATGTTTTTTAAAAGTTTTTTGTTAATATTCTGTTCAATCTGAAAATGGATTGTTTTGTTTTCATATGTGATTACGTTCATGTATTTTGAGAAGAAGTACTTTATCTTTTTCGGTTTTACGTTGTGATCGTTGTTTTGTGCGTACAGACTTGTCATTGATTTCGTATCTTGAGGTTTTTTATGGGTAGTGCATTTATTTTCCCCGGCCAGGGCTCGCAGTATGCAGGAATGGGTAAAACCCTGTATGAATCGGACGACACAGCTCGCAGTTATTACGATATTGCGAACGATACGTTGTCTTTCGATTTACTGAAGGTTTGTTTTGAAGGACCTGAAGAGGAGTTAAAACAGACCAGGATTACGCAACCGGCAATCTTTGTTCATTCTGTCGCGCTTTCCTATCGGATAGCCCCTCGCGGAATGGGTTTTGCCGCCACAGCAGGGCACAGCCTTGGTGAATATTCCGCCCTGGTAGCTGCCGGAGCGATTGATTTTCTCTCTGCGTTGAAAGTGGTTGCTCTTCGC
Source organism: bacterium (assembly GCA_963674515.2). Lineage (GTDB taxonomy): Bacteria > Electryoneota > Electryoneia > Electryoneales > Electryoneaceae. The sequence continues at coordinate 31,782 of CAXXQY010000007.1, read as the reverse complement.
GGGGAGTTAATGCAGAATGCCGGCAGCCATCGTCCCGGCACAATGGCTGCGATTATTGGAATGCCGCTGGATAAACTTTCGCAATTGTGTGAGCAGGCCAGTGATGACAATTCTGTCGTCGTTGCTGCCAATATGAATGCACCTGGCCAGATTGTCATTTCAGGTGATGTAGCTGCAGTCGAGCGTTGTATGGATCTGTGCAGGGAAAACGGCGCTAAAAAAGTGATTCAACTTGTTGTCTCTGGCGCATTTCATTCCCCGCTTATGCAACCCGCTGCGGAAAAGCTGGCGGAAAAACTTGAGTCGGTGCAGTTTCGCACCGCCAATGTCCCGGTTTATTTGAATGTGACCGGGAAACCGACTACTGATCCGTACGAGATCAAAAAGGCCCTGATTGACCAATTGACTCATCCGGTGTTATGGGAAGATTCCATCAGCAACATGGCTGCCGACGGAATAGAACAATTTGTTGAGGTCGGTCCCGGCAAAGCATTGCAGGGTATGGTGAAGCGAATTGTAAAAGGCTCAAAAATCCTTGGTATTGATACAGTGGATGACCTTTCCAAGTGGGAATAGAATAACACGGTATAACCACTAGTTCTTATCGGGAGACACAAATGGGAGCATTGGACGGAAAAGTTGCCTGGATTACCGGCAGCGGACGCGGGATCGGCTTCGCAATTGCAGAATATCTTGCCGGAGAGGGTGCAAAAATTGTTTTGCATGATATCCAGGCCGACATCGTTAATTCGGCAGCGGATGTTTTACGTGGCAAAGGACATGATCCGCTTGTGCTGGTATCGGATGTTTCCAATGCAGATGCTGTCCAGGAATCGGTGAACACCATTGTCAAAGAAGCAGGCTCCATTGACATTCTTGTGAATAATGCCGGTGTCACCCGGGACACTTTAATGATGCGTATGAAGGAGGAAGACTGGGACCTGGTGCTTCGTGTCAACCTGAAAGGCGCTTTCCTTTGTACAAAAACTGTTGCCCGCCCCATGATGAAAAAGCGGTGGGGACGTATTATCAACATTTCATCCGTGGTTGGTTTGATTGGTAATGTCGGCCAGGTGAATTATTCCGCGTCCAAAGCGGGCATGCTTGGATTAACCAAATCATCAGCAAAAGAACTCGCAAGTCGTGGAATAACGGTTAACGCTATTGCACCCGGATACATAGAAACGGAAATGACGGCTTCATTGCCGGAAGAGATTCGGGAAGCATACCTGAAATCGACTCCTGTTGGAAGACCGGGGAAACCGGAAGATATCGCCGGGACAATCGTCTTTCTGTCGACCGAAGCCGGCTCGTTTATTACGGGCCAGGTGATAAATGTCGATGGCGGTATGGTAATGTAGCGTTTGGAACCTTTATCAATTATATTGGTTTCTCATTCAGACAGGATCGAGTTACTGTTTATTAATAGTAAAAAGCATCTCTGTTATCAGTTGTTTGATACTAGTACAGTCATTTGTATCATATTGTAAATACTGAATATCCTGATATAAAGGCCGGATATCTGCCCGGTAAATACCATGGAAAAGCTTTCCAGAATCAGGGAATGGCGCCATCAGGCATCAAGGTATCAGAGTAAACCATATTATAAAACTATTTCTTTTTGAAATGTGCAGGAATTCGGGATTTGAATTTTGTATTCATTCATCATTTCCCGACTCTGGTCTCGCAGTCGAGCCGGTGTCTTGCCTTTTGCAGATGTTTTTCAGAAATTCACGGTCTATTGGCGTATACATGTGATATGCTTTTTCCGATTGACCGGAAAAAGTTAAAAAAACGTAAACAATTGCAAAACAATTTTGGTGGAGGAACTTTTCATGGCTACAGAGGAACGAGTCCAGAAAGTGAAAGAGATCATTGTCGAGCAGCTTGGTGTTGACATGAACGAAGTGGTGCTGGAAGCCTCTTTTATTGATGATCTCGGCGCGGACTCCCTTGATACCGTTGAACTCGTCATGGCTTTTGAAGAAGCCTTTGATATTGAAATACCTGATGAAGATGCTGATCAGCTTCAGACAGTCGGAACAGCGATCGAGTATCTTGACAAAAAATTGGCCGAAAAAGGCGAATAATCCCGTCCATCAGCAGCAGATACTATCATGAAAAAAGTCGTCGTCACCGGGATGGGTGTCGTATCACCCGTCGGAATTGGCATCGAGGACTTTTGGACATCCCTGCTGGCCGGAAAAAGTGGTGCAGGCCCGATTACCCGGTTTCCCCTTACCGATCACAGGACGACGTTTGCCTGTGAGGTCAAGGGTTTCGATCCGGTGGACCACATGGACCGCAAGGCTGCGCGTCGCATGGATCCATTTTGCCAGTTTGCGGTAGCATCCGCGAAACAGGCTATTGATCACGCCGGGCTCATGTCTGACGCCGTTGACAAAAACCGTGTAGGAGTTGTCTACGGTTCCGGTATGGGAGGGATGAAAACCTTTGAAGAGCAAGTGATTAAGCTGCATGAATTCGGTCCTTCAAAGGTAAGTCCTTTTCTTGTTCCGATGATTATTGGCGATATCGCCGCTGGACACATTTCCATCCTATGGAATTTTAAAGGTCCCAATTACGGTGTTCAATCTGCATGTACAACAGCTTCTCATGCAGTGGGCACAGCGTTCATGCACCTGATTGCAGGTGATGCGGACGTTATGGTTTGTGGAGGAGCAGAAGCCCCGATCACATCGCTCGGCGTCTCCGGATTCAATTCGTTGCATGCCATTTCTACCAGAAACGATGAACCGGAACGTGGTTCACGTCCTTTCGATAAGGACAGGGACGGTTTTGTGCTTGGAGAGGGTGCCGCTACCTTTATTCTTGAAACAGAGGAACACGCTCTCAAACGAGGTGTGCCGATCATTGCGGAATTAGCTGGTTATGGTTTCTCCGCAGATGCCTATCATCTCACTGCGCCTGCACCGGAAGGTGAAGGTGCGGTTCGTTGTATCCAGGCTGCGATTGGTTTTTCAGGAATCTCCATTGAGGAAATTGATTATATCAATGCTCATGGAACATCGACACCGTTAAACGATGTCAACGAGACCAAAGCAATCAAGACAGTCTTCGGAGAACGGGCGAAATCTGTGCCGATCAGTTCCACAAAATCCATGACAGGCCACTTGCTTGGAGCGGCTGGCGCGATTGAACTCCTGGCTTGTATTCAGGCCATTAAAGACAACAGGATTCCTCCAACGATCAACCTGGACAATCCCGATCCTGAATGCGATCTGGATTATGTCCCCCACGTTGCTCGTGACGTGGAGGTCAAAATCGCCATATCCAACACCTTCGGATTTGGCGGGCACAATACGACTGTTGTCATACGTGAATACGAGCAATAATTGACAGGATTTTACACGATCGTCCCGGAATTTGTTTCCGGGCGATCATTTTCTATACATACCAGAAGCTATTGGGATGGATTTACAAAGGAATCGTGCTGGTTTAATGGGCATGAATTGGCTCAGGGGTTGGCGTGAAAACAAGGTTATACGTTCTCGCCAAAGACCTGGAACAGAAAAAAGTCTAGCAGATTTTGAACGGTTCATCGGTTACAAATTCCATAACCCCGAACTGCTCGAAAGAGCTTTACGCCACCGGAGTATTCTGACTGAAATTAACGAGTCGAGACTGGTTGCCAATGAAAGGTTGGAGTTTTTGGGTGATGCAGTCCTCGATCTCATCGTCAGTGAATTTCTGTACAAGCAAAATCCCGACTCCCAGGAAGGATACCTCGCCCGTATGAAGAGCCTCGCTGTCAGTGGACGGCAACTGGCGTCCAAAGCGAGAAAAATGGGCCTGGGCGCTTATTTGCAACTCTCCGATGGCGAAGCGAGGAGCGGCGGTCGTAAAAGGCGCAGTATCCTCGAGGACGCCCTCGAAGCAATTATTGGGGCGATTTACCTGGATGGAGGCTTAACCTCCGCCAAAACCTTTGTGCATACTTATGTTACAGAGGATCTTGACGGACGCCTGATCCGTGAGCGTGAACAAAACTTCAAAAGCCTTTTACTGGAATATTCTCAAGCACATGCTACGGGTTCGCCTGAATACCGGGTTACCGGTGAAGAAGGTCCCGATCATGCAAAAACCTTTTATGTCGACGTGCTTGTTGGCAATGTGGCCGTTGGTTCAGGTGCAGGCCGCAGTAAAAAACAAGCGGAACAGGATGCCGCCAAGCAGGCTGCCGCATTCTTCGATCTCACTTGAGTTCTCAAGGGGGCAACATGGATTATTTTCTGGATGATTTTCAAAAAGAGCTGGTAGCTACCGCCGCTCGCATTGGACGTGAGAAGATTAAGCCGGTAGCGGCGAAATACGACCGCGAAGGAACTTTCCCGTGGGATATCGTAAAGATCTTTGCTGATGCAGGTTTTTACAGCATTTACCATCCCGAACAATATGGTGGTTTGGGACGTGGTGTGTTTGATCTCGTATTGGTTACGGAAGAATTGAGCCGCCATTGTGGCGGTATTGCTCTCGCTGTCGCAGCGACAGCACTCGGATCATTCCCGATTATCCTGTCCGGAAGCGATCAACAGAAAGAAAAATATCTTCCCACGCTGGCAGAAGGTAAAGCCCTGGCCGCCTTCGGACTTACTGAACCGGCCGCAGGCAGCGATGCAGGTCATATCCAGACCCGCGCCGTCAAAAAAGGCGACAAGTATCTCCTGAATGGCACCAAGGTATTTATTACCAATGGCGGACAAGCAGATTACTACACAATCATCGCCAGCACCGACCCCGAAAAAGGCACCCGTGGCGCAACTGCGTTTATCGTGGAAAAAGATTTTCCCGGATTTGCCATAGGGAAAACGGAAGACAAGATGGGAATTCGCGCTTCTGCAACCACAGAACTGATCTTCGATGATTGCGAGGTACCTGAAGAGAACCGTATCGGTAAAGAAGGTGAAGGCTTCATGGTTGCCATGAAAACCCTCGACCGCAGCCGTCCGGGCGTGGCCGCCCAGGCATTGGGTATCGGCCAGGGGGCCCTCGACCTTTCCCTGCAGTACGCCAAAACCCGCGAACAATTCGGCCAGAGCATCATTCAGTTCCAGTCGCTGCAGTTCATGCTCGCCGACATGGCGAACCAGGTGGAAGCAGCGCGTGCCCTTGTTTATGCTACCGCACGTATGATCGACAGCGGCGCAAAAAACGTGTCCAAAGAATCCGCACAGTGCAAAGTGATCGCTGCCGATATGGCTATGAAGGTCACTACGGACGCTGTCCAGATCTTCGGTGGATACGGGTACATGCGTGACTATCCCATCGAGAAGTACATGCGTGACGCCAAGATCACCCAGATCTACGAAGGCACCAACCAGATTCTTCGCGTAGTCATTGGACGTCACCTGATCAAAGAAGCGGGAAAAGTATCGTAATCAGTTTTCCTGGTGATAGATATCGAGCCGATAGCGAACGCTGTCGGCTTTTTTGTTTTTTGAACTATATTTGATGCGCCATTATAATCAGCACTTTACATTATACTTGTATGCTGCAAAAGGAGCCACTATGGAAAAATTGACTGTCACTCCACAGTTTATCGAACAACTCGCAGATTCCGGAAATCCAGCCCTGCGTGTTAAAGTGCTTACCGATCTCCTCGACGTTTCCAATGATGACTCAGTGTTCCAGGAAGCAAAAGATCACCTTCTTGAAGACGAATGGATCGCAAAAACCTTACAGGCACACAATGGAGATGGAACCTGGGGAAAGGGATTTTATCGGAAATATGACGGTACATCATGGGTTATGCTGCACCTGAGCGAGATCGGAGCGCCTGCCTGATCATCCTGCCATACAAGCGGGTGTCAACTATCTGTTGGAGAACGCCAAACCCATTAGCGGATTGAAGGGAATGCAGGCCGAAAGGTTTGTGAAGTGCACCCATGGCTACTTCTGGGAGTTTCCGGCGGTTTGCCTTATGGCGCATATGGCCTGCGTATTAAACCGGTATGGACAAGCAGAACATGAAATCACCCGGGGCGCTTTGGAAGCATGCCGGTCGGTTTTTGACCCCGAAGAAGGGTTCGGCTGTACCGTTATGGAATACTACAGCCTGCTTCCCGCATGTGTTATGACAGTTCCGAAAATCATAAAAGGATTCCTCTCCATTCCCGAATCCAGTCGTACCGAGGAAGATCGGAAGATCCTCGGGGATATGGTTGCGTTAATGAAAAAATTCCATTTGTACAAATACGCCGCCCATGATCATAATGAATGGTATGCCTGGTGCGGAGATCACAATGTAGAAGAACGCCGACGGGAGAAAAAGGTCTGGTTGAAGGAAAACCGTCATGAACCGCGCCTGGCAAAACCTGGATGGCTCCGGTTCAGCTTCCCCCTCAGCTACAACTCGGATCTGCTTGAAACACTGGAATTGATAGGCGAAGTGGATACTACTGTTGATGATGTTATTGAAGAGGGGATGAATCTTGTGCTGTCCAAACGGTTGAAAAACGGTATGTGGAAAATGGTTGGCGGCCTGAATGGGAAAATGTACGCGGACATTGATAAAAAAGGACAACCAAGCCCGTGGATTACTTTCAAAGCCTTAAAGACTTTCAAGCGGTTTGGATTGCTTGAAATTTCCGAATAACTATCTGTCGATCTACGGGAATTATTTCAGGACTACGAGTTTCCTCACATGAGTACTTTCATCGGGTGAAACAACCATGAGAAAATAGATTCCACTGGGCAATCCTGCACTGGAAACCAAAATTTCATGTGAACCGGCATGATAAACCCGGTTTGTTATTGTCCGAACTTCCCTGCCGAGTATATCGGCAATAACCAGCTTCAGCTCCCCCGTCACTGGCATATTTATCTGGATTCTGCAACAGACGTTAAACGGATTGGGTGCAGGGGCAGACACTGAAAAAGTGTTGGGAGGTGAGTTCTCGTCTTCAGGCAGATCATCGCTCCATCCTTCTCCCTCCATCGGAATGGTTTGCAACGTATCCGAGGGATCATTGCACAGGACATACAGGCTATCCATGACAATGGTTTCATTATCCGGAGTAAATGTAACCATCACCGCGACAGAATCCCCTTCAGCAACCTCCTGCGGCCCTCCCAGATCCACAGAAAAAACGGGATTCTCTGTCCATATATCATGAATCAGCAGCTCTTCGACTCCGCCATTTCGAAAATATATCTGCATTGACCGTACCGAATCTATCGGTACCACGCCGAATTGGAGAAACGTTCTGTCCAGATCCAGATTCGGAGCCCAGAAATGTTCGGCCGAGAAAGGAAGTACCGGCACAGCGGTACTGACTGTATCCCCGAGGCCATCCGGATTGTCCCTGCTGTGATACGGTCCCGTGGGATCACCCCAGTAATTGCCAATTGCAGAAGCCGATCCTCCAAATGGTGATATGGCGATAGCTCGATTATTATCTATAAAATCACACTCCGTGAGTGTCATAACGGTACTCAGGTTCATCCGTATTGCCCCGTCATAATCTGAGTATGCTCGCAAATTCAGGTTGTCCTGAAACAGGTTCCTGTATCCATAGATGACGGGCAGGCAGCTGTTGACATTCACTGCTTCAATGACACTTCCAAATACACCCTGGTTTTCCATGAATCGATTATGATGGAATACGCAGTTGCTTCCGAAATAGATGGCTCCTCCGCTCCATTCGGCGGCATTGTGGCGAAAAGTGTTATGCGACAGGATGAGGGAATCATTTACAAGAGCGTAAAATGCTCCCCCGGCAGCCCAATGCTCTACGTGTCCATTTCCATCAATCGATCTGTTTTCCTCAAATACATTTCTTGTAACATTCCCGAATTCAACCCCATGAAGGGTCAATCCTGCCGCTTCGCCCGCTGTATTTCCGATGAAAAAGTTCGAATCTATGAAAGCTATACCATAATTGATATTCGCCGCCCCATAATGCGCGTATGCATCATTCTGCAGAAATCTGTTCCCATAAATTGTCACTGTATCTTCGGATGATGTGTACAATCCTCCTGTCTGATAGGTGATGGAACGGTTCTGCTCAATCTGGTTAAACCGTATCGTAAAACGACCGTTTATACATGCCATTCCACCTATGATGAAGTACGCATTATTGCCAGTCACCTTGTTGTATTGAACAATCCCGTCAGCATCATGGATCCATGCTCCTGCATACCGAGCCGCTGAATTACTCGTAATAACATTGTGCTGGAGTATGAACTCCGTATTGCTGATCTGAAGTCCGCCTCCATACCCGTTGTTATGGTTTCCATCGCGTATGACAAATCCCTGTAGTATGAATGCAACAGGAAAAGGGCCTTGAATCGTCACGGGTATTCTTGTGTTTGGAGTAGCGGGATTTCCACACAGGATGGTAGAAAACATGGATAAGGTGTCACCATAGAGAATGTTGCCTGTCAGACAAACCGGGTGACTTGTGAAAACGAGGTTTTCCTCATAACTCCCCGGCGCCACCAGGATTGTATCGCCACTATTGCAATTGTTGTACGCCGTCTGGATAGTATTGTATTGCGCAGGCACATGGTAGATTTCAGCCTGCAGAGTGTGCAGGGAGAAGAAAATAGTCAGTAGAAAAACAGGTATGCATCTCATAGTAATCACACCCTGGCAAGTACAATTGAATGCAGTTTCAAACCAAGCGACAAACAGAAGGAATTATAAATAAAATAAGATTTTATGGAATTGAATTCTTTTCTCACAGATATTTTCTTAATTTTCTTTACATGTTCTGGTTTCTCCCACAAAAAATCCTTTCACACAGATCAGTAATACCTTTCTGTTAAGAATTCTAGCGGTTTTCAGCACGTCGTTATTTACTACTGCTCACGCTGTTCTTACATTCACTCGCAGGATGTTTTACTGAAGAAGAACGACTGGCTATCGATATGAAAGCATTTGTCCGCCTGATCCGTCCGAAGCAGTGGACGAAGAACACACTTGTTTTTGCGGCAATCATTTTCGCACGGCATTACACCAATCCATCGGACTGGATCCTGGCGGCGCTGACATTTGTATCATTCTGCATGGTCGCCAGCGGGATTTACATCATCAATGACATCTTCGATATCGAAGCAGACCGTCGACACCCGACAAAATGCAAACGTCCAATCGCAGCCGGTGAGATCGGGATCGGTCATGCCGTATTCTTCGCCATGCTGCTGCTGATATCCGGAATTCTTCTCGGATGGTATGTCCGGCTGGATGTGGCGATTATCCTTGCCGGATATGCCGTAGTAATGGTCCTGTATTCTTATGTACTGAAGCATCAGCTCCTGCTTGATGTGTTCATCATCGCCTGCGGGCTGACGTCGCGAGCTGTGATCGGCGCCCGTGCGATTGACGTGGATATCTCTCACTGGCTGCTGGTCTGTACTTTTTTTATCGCGTTAACCCTGGCGATGGCCAAACGGCGGCAGGAGTTGCACAGGATTAAAGAGGACCGTTCCCTGGGACGAAAAAGCCTGAAACATTCTCCCCCGGTGCGCATCTGGGATATCTGGATATCCACCATGTCCGGAATTACGATCCTGGCCTATACTCTTTATACACTTGACCCGGTAACAGCGGAAAAAGCTGGATCGGCAAACCTGATCTTCACGGTCCCGTTTGTTGTTTATGCCCTTCTGCGGTACCAGTACCTCGTTTTCACATCAAGACTCGGGGAGGACCCGACGGAAGTTTTGCTCGGGGATCGTGGTATCCTACTTTCCCTGCTGGGTTGGCTGATCGTAGTGTTACTTGTGCTTACCTTGTGACCTGATATTAGAATGATACCGGAAAATTTGTGAACGCTTCAATTCCAAACAGGACCATTACAGCAGAAGGTTGGGGACGATACCTGAAGGGAACCACGTCCATGTTCCGACCTGTTTGCATGGAACAGGTTCCTGAACTGCTTTCAGCCTGCAGGGAACGCAAAGTACTGCCCGTCGGGAAACGCCGCACCTATGGCGATGCGAGCCTGAACACCAACTTCAAGAGCATTGATCTGACCTTGCTGGACCATGCGCTTGAATTCGATCCTGAAAAGGGTGTCCTGATTGCGGAAGCGGGAATTACGCTGGATGATATTCTCCGGATTGTTGTTCCTCACGGATGGTTCCTTCCGGTCACTCCCGGTACACGCTACCCAACCCTTGGTGGCAGCCTGGCGGTGAATGTTCACGGGAAAAACCACCATATGGCCGGGACCTTGATACGGCACGTGAAATGGTTTGACCTGTTGACTGCTTCGGGAGACATACTCCGTTGTTCTCCCGAATCGCATCGTGAGCTGTTTTATGCCACTGCGGGTGGATTGGGCCTTACGGGAATCGTTGCAAAAATCTGCCTTCAACTCCAGAAGGTATCCAGTGCATGGATCGTCTCGGAATCCCACAAGGTGTATTCCCTTGCGGAAATGATGGAACTCCTGGAATGTCATGACAGTGAATGGCCATACACAGTCGCCTGGGTGGAATGTTTTGCCACAGGACGTACGGAAGGACGTGGTGAAGTGCTGCTGGGACGTCATGCGGAGCTGAATGATCTCACGAACACACAACGTTCGAAACCATTTGAGATTCCGGAAAAACGAACGGTTCGTGTGCCGTTCCCCACTCCGGTTCCGTGTGTTAATCCTGTCACCAGTCCGCTATTCAACGAATTTTACTTCGCTTCAAGCGAGATCCGTGGAAAGTGCTCCGAGCTGACGCCTTACCGTCAGTATTTTTACCCTCTCGATTCCGTCCGGAAATGGAATTATTTGTATGGGACTCCAGGATTTTTACAGTACCAGTTTGTTGTTCCATTCGACAATGGAGAAAAGGTAATTAGAAGTATAATCCGTCATTGTCGGGCTGCGGGGCATGTATCCGCGCTGGCCGTGTTAAAACGAATGGGCGATCAGGATCCTTATCTGTCGTTCCCCATGCCAGGCTGGACCATGGCGCTGGATTTCCCTGTCCGGCGAGGTCTCTTTTCGCTGTTAAACCGGTTTGACAGGATCATCGTTAAAAACGGGGGGCGGATTTACCTGGCCAAGGATTCACGGATATACCCCGGAGCTTTTCGCAGAATGTATCCTGAATGGGAAGAATGGAAAACTATCAAGAAGGAATATGATCCACAGGAAATGTTCACATCGGACCTGGCAAGACGACTTGAGATTGTAGACTGAATGCAGTTATCAATTTGTTTCTGACACGCATCCTAAAAATTGTACCCGGTTGCTGCAAGGATTATCGCTACAATTGAGACAACAATTGACAGACCGAATCCTATCGCAATCATGATACCTTTCATCATAAAAAAGGTACCTAACTTGTTCAACGAGTCGAGCGCCATCTGTTTATCGCCTGTTGATACGGCCTGTTCAATCGACTTACCCGACTGATACAACATGACACCCAACCAGATGGGAATCCAACCCAACAATGCACCGATCCCGGTCAGGCATGCGAGCACACCATAGGCGATCATGAGCACACCAATAAACTTCAACCAGCCTTTTCCCTGGTACAACGGCATGATCAGGTAACGCATCCGTGTTGATTCATCCTGATCAGCGTCCGAAAGAATGTTCGGTATGCCTGTGGGCATTCAATGATCTCCCAATTAATAACGGGCTCAGAAAATCGGCAACTTTGTTTTCGACATGATTTCCTGCAGCGCGATGCTTCCTCCCCAAAGAGCGGCAAGCACAAGGCTTAATGTGATAATCAGACTTAACAGACCAATGATAATCAATACTCCCTGGATTGTAAAATAAAGCTTCAGAGAGGATAACGATTCCATGAACTGAAATTTATCGCCAGTATATTGAGCGGTTTCTGTATTCGAGCCGGCTTTGGTGAGCAAGGCGCCCATCCAGATAGGCAGCCATCCGTAGATAAGCCCGATGATACTCAGGCAGGAGAGAACACCGGAGATAATTTGCAGAATTCCGAGAAACTTGATCCATCCACGTTTCTCATACAGTGGCTGATTAATCTCTTTTACGAGATTGGAATCGTCCATCCATTTCTCCTGGAACAGCGGCTCTTGATTCACCTTCCAATGTAATACGCTTTTTTGCAATAACGAAGCCTTCCTTCCAACTGTCTTTGTTTCTCAGCTCTCCAGACTGCTCTCTTTGAAACGATAGACCATGATGTTTTTTCTACTCTTTTGTTCCTGTTTGTCCTCGAAATTCAGAAGTAGTACATTAGCACCATTCTGAATGTTTCACCCTGCGAAAGGAAGGAGCTCTACCCGTGATTTCACAGAATCCTATCAAGCCGTACAAGTGGCAAAAACGGTTTATTGACCTCGCAAAATTCTGGTCCCAGTTCATGACCTGCGACCGTGACCAGGTTGGCGCAGTGATTGTCCGCGACAAACGGGTTATCGCTTCCGGGTATGGCGGCGCTCCATCGGGAAGTGTTACCTGTGATGAAGCCGGGCACGCCATGATGCACAACCATTGCGTTCGAACGGTGCATGCTGAAATGAACGCTATTGCACAGGCCGCCAGGTATGGTCCCTCTGTGGATCGCTGCGACATGTATTGCACCACCATGCCCTGCTGGAATTGCGCAAAAATGATCGCTGCCTGCGGTATTGCACGGGTGTATTATTTCCGGGAATACCATCCGGAAGAGTGGGAGTTTTACAAACCGCTTTATGAAGGATTGTCTACTGAGTTTATAAAGATCGAATTGGAACAGTAATATTGAATAGAGGAAATGCCCGGATGTAAAGAACATCCGGGCATTTTTTATTTACAATTGACGTTGTCCATCTACACTTTATTTCGATACCTGCCTTCCCAGATACGACAAACCTGCCGAAGTGTCTCTTTCTATTCCGCAAAGCTCCAGTACATTCCAATTTATTGGAGATACACAATTTTATGGATATCACTCCAGACAGTTGACGCATTCCGGGTCGCCTGCACCTTGACAAAATATACTCCTGACGCTATCGCCTCGCTATGCATTGACAACCCGTTCCACTGGAATTGATGGAATCCTGCTGACCTGTTCCCAATACTGTTGCGATAGACTTCCTGTCCGATAGCGTTATAAATGGTTATCTGTACTTCCGAACGTTCGCCTAAAGCATATTCGAGTGTCACTGAAGAGTTGAACGGTGACGGATACATCGAAAGAATACCATATGTACAGGGAACATTCCTGCTGTCCTCCACAGCGTCGATCACATAGGAAACGGTGACTTCGTCCATAACCTGGGGATCCAAAGGAGTATGCTCCGGGTCTACCAGCTCGAGAACAATTGTATTATCGCCTTCGATCAGGGTTTCGATTGTGATCGGGTCGGTGGATGCATGCCACAGGAGGATGGCATCGTTCAAACGAACTTCGATGAAGCCATCATTTTCTTCACCCAAAACGAAATCGACAAGTTCAAACTCCACTGAAATGGGAACAGCCTCGAAAACTTGTCCGTTTTCCGGGGAAGTAATGGTGATTCCGGGTTCGGGAGGCGGATTAAATGGACCGAGTGTGCCGTCCGGATTCATATTCTGGATGTATACATCATAACTTTCATCGTTACGGTCGTCTGTCCAGACCGCAATAACCTGGTCAAAAGAATTTACCGTGGTTCCCAGGCGTCCCTTGCCGCTATTCACGGTGCTGACCGGAAGTATTTCAGGCTCCCAGACCATGTCACCGTCCATGTCAACACAGAATGATTCTGTATGCGACAAGGTTACACTGCCCGCGATGTTTTCCAGGTAGACAACAACCGCTCCTCCTTCTACCGGTTCCGCTGTTACAAATTCACGATCCTGGTCACCGAGGGGAACAAACGCATTGCCTTCATCTCCCCATGTCCGCATCCCTGCGGAATTCACGTGCTGACCGTAAACGCCGTGCATACTTTGGGCGGAATTACTGGCAGTAAAGAACACCAGCAAACCGCCTGCACCGTCAGAGATCACATCGGGCATGAAGTCCTGGCCGACCGACGTAGACACCTGTACACCATTAGCGGTCCAGGAAACCGAGCCAAACGAATTGATGTGCTGAACATACCCATGGTTATTATTAGAACGTGCATCATACCAGTAGGAAAAAGCGCCTCCGCCACCGTCAGAGATAATATCCGGTTTCCGGTGGTATCCCATACCGCCTGCATTGGAGACTATTACTTCTCCCTGGTCCCAGATTACATTTCCGGAAGCGCCGAATTTCTGGAGATAAATATGTCTTGGATCATAGTAGTTGGGGCCACTTTGGTAAAGATATTGAACAAAGACACCGTCACCGTCCGCAGGTGCAATACGTCCGACCGAGAGAGAATACTCTGAATCGATAGTGATGGTATGCGGATTCCAGATATCTTCGCCCGCAGGAGAAACTTTGCGAATGCTGATAACAACGCCGTTTGCTGTCTCCTGTTGCCAGCAAAAGACGAAGTTGCCGTTCGTTGTTTCAATCACCCGGGGTTCCGCTTCGAAATCGGCGTTGTCCGAGATGGTCAAACCGTTTTCCCCCCAGAGGAATTCACCGTCCGGGCTGATACGGTAGCCATAGATATCCCAATCGCCTCCTGACCGGATATCATTAATTGTAATAATAGCATTGTCCTCGGAATCTACAGTCATATCGTAGTCGGTAATCCAGGTATCCTGGGGATTATTACTGATCAATAGTCCATTCTCTTCCCACAGGATGGTTCCGTCAGCACCTATCCTCTGCAGATACACATCGTAATTGCCGGACGCGTGATCATACCAGCAAACATAGCAACCACCATCCGAGGTGGCGCCAATCTTTGGCACTGTCTGTTCCCCAGCACGATTGACAATCACAAGGTTTTCCATGGGATCATCCGGCCATTGAGCCACTGCCGAACTTACAAGCAGCAGGAAGATCAACAGGAACGAAGAAAATCGTAAACTCATTGCTATCTCCTCCCGGCAAGTATGAAGCGAGATTCAGGTTGACTGTAGTCCCGCTCTCCATATCAGGTAAGTTACCAACACTCAATAATATAGAAAATCACATGCTTACAAAGAATCCAATCCTGAAAATTCCTCTCTTCCGCAAAAAAAAGACCGAATGCAACACGTCCGGTCTGTTTTATCGAAAAGACAATTAATATTTCGTCAATTACTCACGAAAGATCAGCTGAGTACCACTGGGAATCACGGCTCCCTTTTCAATTATTATAATCCCGTCTTTCAGGAACCATCCTTCCCCTTCCCTGTCTTTTACATTGCCGGCTGTAATTCGTACTCGGTCCCCAATACGTGCATTTTTGTCAATGATTGCACGTTCGATATGACAATCATGACCAATACCGATATGTGGTACGCCGCTCTGAAGATTGTATTTCAAGTCATGTTCCATCTCATAATCATCGGCGCCCATAATAATCGAATCAATGATTGTCGAACCCTTCCCGACAATACTCCGGATACCGATGATGCTGCGGCGAACATACGCGTCATCGACAATACAGCCAGGTGACAGCAGAGCATGATCCGCCGTTACCCTTGTAATCTTGCTCGCGGGAAGGAATCTTGAATGGCTGTAGATAGGACTGTCTTCATCGTAAAAACTGAAACGGGGGACAGTATCGACAAATCCCAGGTTCGCTTCGTAAAATGCTTTAATTGTCCCTATATCTTCCCAGTACCCCTCAAAAAGATGAGCGTGTACCATTCGGCCATCTGCCACAGTACGCGGGAATATTTCCTTGCCGAAATCGAGTTCTTCTCCATTGAGGAGAAAATCTTCCAGGAGTTCACGATTAAACAGGTAAACCCCCATATTCGCGAGGAACTGGTTTGGTTTCGGTTTCATTTCCATTTTTTTCCAGAACTCATCGCCGATTTCCAGGCTGTCAATCAGCTTCGCTTCCTTGGGTTTTTCCACAAAGCGCTGGATAAATCCATCGTTGTTGATCTCGAGGATGCCCAATCCACGAACTTTACTGCGTTCCACTGGTATAGCGGCAACACTTACATCTGCATTGCAGTCGCGGTGTTCGCGGACAAGTTTTTTATAATCCATGCGATAGATATGGTCGCCAGAAAGCACCAGGTAATACTTGAAACGGTAGCGCCTGTAATGGCGTAACGTTTTGCGCATGGCGTCAGCAGTACCCTGAAACCAGTCACTGGACTGGATCGTCTGCTCTGCCGCAAGAATATTGACAAAACCTTCCCGTCGGAAAGTGTCGAATTGGTATGCCAGGTTTACATGACGGTTCAAGCTGGCAGAGTTGAACTGGGTTAATACGAAAATCCTGCTAATATCCGAGTTAAGGCAATTGGAAATCGGGATATCGATCAGTCGGTAATTCCCGGCAAGGGGAACAGCCGGCTTGGAACGGTGACGTGTCAAAGGAAAAAGTCGAGACCCTTTACCACCACCAAGAATTACGGCGAGAACATCCCTCATGCTTGTCTCCCAAGGTTACAACTCGACAGAAGAAGTATCTGCCTTCGGGGTTCTGTCGTTCTATTTGCACTATTGAAACAGTATTAATCGCCAAAGCGCTCTTTTGCTTCTGATAAAATTCTTGCCGTTGAAGATGCCCCTATTCGGGTCGCTCCCGCCTCAACCATACGGACCACATCACTGAAACCCTTAATACCACCTGCCGCTTTCACACCTGCTTTACCATTCGCAACGCGGGACAGGATCTGCACCGATTCCAGGGTTGCACCGTGAGTTCCAAAACCGGTGGAGGTTTTCAAAAATTCAGCGCCACCATCCAGAATTGCCCGTGCCGAATCCTCGATTTCCTTCGGTTCAAGGTAGCACACTTCAAGAATAACCTTCAGAATGGATTCGCCAATCGCATTCTTGATTGTTTTCACCGCTTTTGTGATCTCCTGTAAGCGCTGCATGCGTGCGTAACCGACATTGAGAACCATGTCGATTTCACGGGCGCCGTCGTTGACTGCAGTTTCAGCTTCAAATGCAATCGATGACGCCTGCGACGCTCCCAGCGGAAATCCCGCCACACAACAGCAGAGTGTTGAGCTGCCTTTCAGAATTTCAGAAGTTTCCCTGGCCCATACAGGATTGACACACACCGAAGCTGTTTTCCATTCCAGCCCTTCCCGCACCACCTTTTCAATCTCCGGCCAGGTAGCCATGGGTTTCAGGATCGTATGGTCAATCAGCGCAGCGGTTTCTTCAACACTATTCAGGGTTATTGCCATTGCTATTATCTCAAAGTTTTACAGCCGTACCGGAGGCGGAAACCATCAACATACCTTCCCGCACTACTTCGTAATCCAGGTCCACACCCACAACAGCATCGGCGCCGCGTGCAATGGCTTCTTCTGTCATTTCCCGGATTGAGACCTCTCTCGCATCCCGTAACTTGGACTCATAGGCGCTGCTGCGTCCACCAATCACATCGGTGATCGATGCGAACATGTCACGAACAATATTGGCGCCCATGATCGCTTCTCCGGTCACGATACCCAGGTATTGGCGGATTGGACGTCCTTCCAGTGTTGGTGTTGTACTGACAATCATTTTTTCTCCCGAAATGTTTATTCCATCGCCTTTATTGCTCTATCCGAAAGCTCATTTGCAATTGTTTTGTCTTTCGCTTCGGCAAAAATCCGTACAATCGGTTCCGTGTTGGACAAGCGGACTTGCACCCACCCCTCATCCAGGTCAACACGGACTCCGTCACGATTGTCGTATGAAGCGTTTTCTCCAAACGCATTCTGCAGTCGCGGCAACAATGAAGTCGCATCCACATTTTCTGCCGGGGCTTTCTTTTTCAGCATCGTATAGCGCGGCATACGGCTCATGATTACGCTTAACGGTTGCCCTTCCGTGGCAAGAAGCGCCAACACCAGGGCAGTACCC
Source organism: bacterium (assembly GCA_963674515.2). GTDB lineage: Bacteria > Electryoneota > Electryoneia > Electryoneales > Electryoneaceae. The sequence goes on along the minus strand of CAXXQY010000007.1, from coordinate 13,947 downwards.
ACCATCGCGTCACGCCCTGTATGGACACTTGGAAGCATGACTCCGCCATTTCCTTCGCCACCGATAACCGCCTTGATCTCATCCATCCTGCTTGCGACATGAGCTTCACCGACAGGCGTTCTGTGAAAAGGAACATGCGCATCGCGTGCAATGTCTTCCGATGCTCTCGATGTTGAAAGGTTTACTACCACCGGCCCCTTCTGGTGCATGAGCATATACCGGATCGCAAGCGCCAGTGTGTATTCTTCGCCAATCGGTTTTCCCGTTTCATCAACAATCGCAAGACGGTCGCCATCCGGATCCAGCGCCAAGCCGATATCCGCGCCTTCGTTGGTGACAAGTTCGCTCAGGTCTGTAAGGTTTTCAGGAAGAGGTTCCGCGACACGACCAAAGTTGCCGCTCAGATCACCATTGATCTTCACAACATCGCAACCCAGTTCATGCAACAGGTTCGGCATGATCAGGTTGCCAACCGAATTAATGGCATCCACGGCTACACGGAATTGTTTTCGACGGATGTTGGACACATCGATATAGGGATGTTCAAGCACCTTACGGATGTGTACTTCAACACTTCCCTCATACTCCTGTACTGATCCCAATCGTTGGGTGCTGACATATTTTATCGCATTTTCATTGAAGATACGATTGACTTCACCACCCTCTTTTGGCCCCAGGAAACGTCCTCTTCTGTCGAGGAACTTCATTGCGTTCCATCCAACCGGATTATGGCTGGCGGTAACACAAATCCCGCCCTTAGCCTCCAGCTCTTCCACCATCAGTTCAATCGTTGGCGTTGTGGCGAGTCCCAGGTCGATAATATCGCACCCTGTCGCCATCAGGCCGGAGAACAGGGCAGACCGTACCATGGTTCTCGAAGGTCGTGTGTCTCCCCCCACGACGATGGTTCCACCATTTATAAAGGTTCCAAATGAAGCGCCATATCTTGCAACCACTTCAGGAGTTAACCCATCGCCGATTATACCGCGAATTCCGGCCACTCCTGTCATCAACTTACCCATACGAATAGCTCCCTGGTTCCCGTCACCGTAAATGAAGCAGCATCCCTTTTCACCTGTTATTCAGTAGAAATCCCTGATGCTCATTGATGGAAATTCATGCTGCTGTTTTGCTTTCCTATTCCGACGGGCTCACTCTTACTTGTTCTCTCTATCGCAACACTATCAAGATACAACGAATCACAACCTGTCTGGCCGAAAAGCATCAGGAAAATGATGGATTTCGGTTTCTGGCTCCATTACGACAACACAGACATCAAATCGTATTGGGGGTGTATTTTCTGCATATTCGCTTTCCACGTATTTCGCCATTCGAACCAACTGTTTTTGCTTGGAATAAGGAACTCGGTCGACAGCATCCATCTTTCCGAGATGTTTCACCGTTCGCACTTCAACAATTACAAGCTCATCGTTATGCTGCATCAGGAGGTCAATTTCTCCGGTCCTGCGTCTCATATTTCTGCGCAGGGTGCGATACCCTTTTTTCTTGAGAAATTTCTCAGTTAGTTTTTCACCTTTTTTTCCCAGCGCAATTCTTCTGTCTTTTGGAGATGTCTTTCGCTCCGTTGAAGATTCATCGCACCTGGTCAACCGGCATAAAAACGCTTTACTCAAGAAAATGCTCACAGGTAACTCCCTTCAGGAAGGTTACACTGGTTGTACAAGATTTGTGTCAGGACTGATCCTTCAGTCTCCATCCCTTCACATGAAAGCTTCGCCTGTGGATTTCACACGGACCATATTTCGCTAATGTTTCCACATGCAGTTTGGTCGGATATCCTTTATGACGTTCGAAACCGTATTCGGGATACTTTTCAGCATATGCCTCCATCATCCTGTCCCGTGCCACTTTCGCAAGGATGGATGCAGCGCCGATGGAAAAACTGAGCCGATCACCCTTGATAATATTAATCTGCTGTCCGATACAGAGTGGAGGAATCCTTCCGTCTACTAATACAACAGGATTCTCCACCCCTGTTTCTTCCACTACTTTCTGTACAGCGCGCCGCATCGCCTCCCGTGTGGCCTGCAGGATATTAATTTCGTCAATCCTTTCGGCATCACAATGCTCCACCGCACAAGCCATGGCTTTTTCCATAATTTCGAGAGCAAGGGTTTTACGCAATGCAGGACGCACTGCTTTTGAATCTGTAATCCCCAGAATGGAAACATTCTTCGAAAATGCCACCGCTCCTGCGGTTACCGGCCCGGCCAATGGCCCTCTGCCTGCTTCATCGACGCCAATAACAATCCGGCCTTCATCCCAGAATGAGAGTTCCGGCCCAAACGGGTCTCCGGGGGTCACAGCATACTGTTTTTCGGATAAGAGTTTTTGCTGGTCATTCATCACAGTATTTCGTAAAGCTGTCTGTACAGTTCTCAAAGATAGGAGTTGTGCGGTCCAAGGGCAACCAGCAAGATAACCAGGCTGCGATTTTAACCGGTACAAACACGTCGTGAATAAAAGTTTTTCTTGATCTCATAACGGTTGTCCGTTACTTTTCGATCTAAGCGTTTTCTAAGCATAAAGCAATGTGATCCCTATCCCGAGGTTATACCATGCGAAATCGATTCGTATTCCTTCTTGGACTGATTGTACTTTCTGTCTCCTGCAGCCAGGGCCCCAATCATGGACCCGCCGGACATTTCTCTGAGGGATTGGCGTATGTAAATGTGAATGGAGCCTGGGGATATATCAACACCAGCGGGGAAATGGTCATTGAACCTCGATTTGAGCAGGCAGGAGATTTTGTTAACGGTTATGCGACCGTAATGCTGGGTGGTCAGGTCGGCGTTATAGACCAGACGGGCAATCTTGTGATCGAAAACCGGTATGACTTCATTGGCCCCTTTTCCGGTGGAATTGCTGTGTATTCCTTCGAGGACAATTGGGGATACCTGAACACCGCCGGTCGTGTCGCTATCGAGGCCAGGTATGACAGTGCCGCTACCCTTTCCGAGGGGCTGGTACGTGTGAAAGACAACGATGTATGGTATTATCTCTGGCCAACCGGTGAACGCTTGTGCGACCTGACATTTGCCACAGCCCGTGATTTCCATGAAGGTCGCGCCGCCATTGCCGTTATGTCCGATGATGATGAGCTGTTGTGGGGATTTATCAATTATCGCGGCGAAATGGAAATAGAACCGGCGTTTGACGGCGCCTTCTGCTTTTCACAGGATCGTGCCCCGGTGAAAATTGATGATCTCTGGGGATATATCGACAACACGGGAAATGTTGTAATTTCACCCCGGTATTCCGATATCGGCATGTTTACCGACAGTATTGCCATTGTACAGATGGATTACCTTGAGTATGAAGATGACAATGGACAGGTAATCACACGCCCTGTTCCCGATGTTGCGGAAGGTTTCGCGGAAACAGTCGAGGCGCATATCCTCAAACGGTTCGGGATTATCAACTCTCAGGGCTCCATAATCACAGAACCAACCTATGACCTGGTCCTTTCCTACTCCAACGACTTTGCTGCGTTTCGTTCCGGCACATTCCCTGACCGTTTCTGGGGATTCCTTGACGCAGCCGGAAATGTTGCGTTTGACACCACATTCGACTATGCCACGTCATTCTCCGAAGACCTCGCTGCTGTGAAAATCGGAGAAGAATGGGGTTATATCAACATGAACGGCGAATTCGCTATTGAACCGCAGTTCAGCTTTGCCGGACCATTCCATGAAGGATTTGCCCGTGTGCAGGATGGCCTGAAATGGGGATTCATCAACAAGGATGGCGAATTTATCTGGAAAGAATAGTTTGAAATTATAAAATCTTTCATCATATAGAATCCATGCTGATCAAGGGCATGGATTTTTTGTGTACTTCTTCGTACAGGACTGTACGAAATTGAACATCTTTCCTGCAGCGCCTGCCAGATGAATGTCTGTAAATTCAGGAATCCGTAAAGGTACACAATTTGCTTTTCTTATCCGGTACATTACTACTTCAAACCGGACTGACCCATGAGTGATATAAATTTTGCGGCAGGAATCCGTAACCTGTTTCGACAGAAGATCTCCGCCGGGATCAACATCTTCAGCTTTGCAACGGGCCTGGCGGCATGTCTACTTCTCGGCTCTTACCTGCTGGATGACTTCCGCTGGGACCGTTTCCACGAAAACGGGAACCGTATCTACCGGTTGAACCGAATTTACACCCTGGACAACGGGGAGCAGGAGCATCATGGATTCACCTATCCTGCCATTGCCCCGGCGATGGTTGAAGAACTTCCGGAAGTAACTGACGCCCTACGTTCAAGCTGGCCTCAATCAATGGTCGTCCATCGAAATGACACCCAACGATCCGAAGATAATATTCGTTACGTGGATGAAAACTTCCTGCAATTTTTCGATTTCCCCCTTCTGTACGGAGATCGTGAATCTGCCTTGTCCACACCAAATTCCGTGCTCCTGCACAGCGAAACAGCACAACACTATTTCGGTGAGGAAAACCCGGTGGGGTATTCCGTACTCATCGATACCCCAGAAGAACAAAACAGGGAATTTGTTATCAGCGGGGTTCTGGATGATCCACCGCAGGGCACCCACTTTGAATACAATATCCTGCTCCCGATGAGTTCCTTTCCCAATGATGATCCCAATATGAACCTGCAGAAATGGGACTGGTTCTGGTTTTTCTATACCTATGTAATGCTTGCGGATGGTGTGGATTACAATGATGTGACCACAAAATTACCGGAATTTTTCGCAGGCCATGTGGAATCCCCACAGGAAAGTTATTACCTGCAACCGTTGAACGATATTCACCTCCGCAGTGCACACATGCATCACGACCCCCTGAATGCCAATCCGGGGAATCCCACAATCATTCTCGCCATATCCTTCCTGATTGTGTTCCTGATTACCATTGCATCGGTGAACTATGTGAATCTTTCCATCGCCCAGTCCCTGCGGCGGATGAAGGAAGTAGCCTTACGGAAAACTATCGGTGCTTCACGGTTGCAACTTATCCGGTTATTCCTGCTGGAATCCATGATGGTCACCGCCATCGCCATGATCATTTCTATCGCCATGGCAGAATTGTTCAAACCGATATTTGAACAACTGAGCGGACGTCCGTTATACACAAACCTGCTGGATGGCAGCCTGGTAATGATCTCTCTTGTTCTTCTTACCATTCTGCTCGGAATAATTGCAGGGTTTTATCCGGCATTGTTTCTTTCCTCCTTTCCTCCGGGTTCCATCTTCCGTGTTTCTTCATCAACAGGAAGGCAACGTTCATGGATCCGGCGGACGCTGGTTGTGATCCAATACAGCATGACTTCGATCCTGATACTTTCATCGCTGGTATTGTCATCTCAGATGCAGTTTATCAATAACAAGGATCTTGGATTTTCATCCAATCGATTGGTGTCTGTTCCAATTCCGACACCGTTTTTCAGGGATACCGAACGTTGCCGCCAGGTATTGTCCGAGATTCCCGGTGTGGAAAGTGTAACCATCACCAGCACGGCGCCGGGAATACTGCATGGCGAAGAGGAAGGGATTCCGGAAGGTTCTCAGCAACCTGTGAATTTTTACCGGATGGGAGTTGATGAATTCACCCTGGAAACCTTTTCTTTCGAATTGGCGGATGGAAGATTCTTTTCTCCTGAGTTTCCCTCTGACCGTCTCGCTCCCAATGGCGGTGCTGTAGTCCTGAATGAAACCGCTGTACACCGACTGGGATGGGAAACTGCAACAGGAAAAACCATCTCTATTGATCGTAATGGCATTTTGACTCCATTGACGGTTGTCGGGGTTGTGCGTGATTTTCATTTCCAGTCATTGCATTCCCCATTGCAACCATTAATGATGGTGTACAATACATCCATGTCCTATACCAGCCTGGCAACAATTCGTCTCCTGAATGGATCCGATCAACGTTTTATCGCTCAACTCGAAGACAAATGGAATCTGCTGTTTCCGGGTCAGGATATGGAATATTTCTTTTATAATGATTTCATTGCACAGCAGTATACCCCGGAGAATAACCAGCATCGAGTTCTGAATGTTTTCATGATCCTCGCGCTGGTGATCGCCTTGTCCGGTACAGTCGGAATGGCGTTTTACTCTTCTTCCCGTCGTCGAAAAGAGATCGGGATACGAAAAGTTCTTGGCGCTCGTGCGAAAGGCATTGTCTTTCTACTCATCCGGGAATCGTTCGTATTGGTGATTGTAGCGAATGTTATCTCCTGGCCTGTCGCATGGTATGTCATGCAACGCTGGCTGGAGAACTTTGCGTACCATCCACCAATTTCCTGGTATCTTTTTCCGATCACATTGGTGTGTACCATACTGCTGGCATCATTTGCCGGAGGGATTATCGCCTGGCGATCCGCAAATGCGAATCCGTTGAATGAACTTCGTTATGAATAAACAGGTACTTGACTCTAAGGGATTACTTTTCTGGTTTTGTATTACAATTTTCTTATGAAACGACTCCCGGTATTGTACTTTATGGAATACTGCTACTACCGGGAGAATTTATGAAGAAGCTTCTGCTTGCCTGCGTTGTATCATTATTGGTTGTCGGACCTTCCCTGGGACAATATTCCGATGAAGAATACCGGGGTATGAATTTCCACAATGGGAACCAAATCCGTACAGTATTTTATAATTACGGCCTTGTCGGCAATGTCGGCGAAACCTCATTTTCGTGGCCGGAAGGCACCGACAATGAATATATTGGCGATTATTCCCCTATCCTCGGTCTTGAGTTTGTCCACCCTTCCGGCGACACACTCCATTCCTGTATCACATGTTTAAGCCCTCGCCAGTCGCCTGAATATGGGGAGACCGGCGAATTCTGGGGATTCGAGGCGGTTCCGGGGTATTGCATTGACCCCGACCCCGGGGAGATTCGTCAAGTCACCATGAGCAACCAGCAGGGCACATGGCCATCCACATGGCCGAACCGCGATGCTGCCTGGGACAACCAGTGGATCGGGATGTATCAGCCCGGACAGGTTATCACCGACCTGGAATCCTATTTCATGATGGATGACCATAATGATATGGAATGGCGATACCGGTTCAATGATCAGGGGGAATTCGTATATCTTTACCCCTTCCCGGCGGACACCACGCGTGGTGGACTCGGTATCGAGATGGAGGTCCGTTATCTCCAGTTTGATGAGCAGGTAATCGAAGACGCCATCTATATGGTCTATATCATCCATAACCGTGGTTCCATCAACTTCGAACGGGCACGTTTCGGAGTGGTGATCGGCACCTTGATGGGTGGACGGATGGATTCCGAGGACGATATGGGATTATGGCATTCCGAACAGCGGGTAGCCATTGCTTTTGACAGTGATGATAACGGCGGTTATGGATGGGATCCGATCATTCCAGGAGAAAGGAATGTTGGTATCCTCATATGCGATTTCCCGAAAACGCCTGGTGATGTGGGAATTACCTCATTCGAGGAGTTTTCTCCTCCGGGCTCTGTCCGGATGAATGATGATGCGGGCCTGTGGAACCGTATGGATCCAGGCCGGATTGATGATTCCGACTATCCCGAGGATGGTGATCTTCTCCTCGGCACCGGTGATTTTTCTCTCCAACCCGGCGAATCGGACACTGTTGTCGTTTCCATTCATTTTATCCGGGACTGGGATGATATGTGGCTGGCAATTGACGTGGACCGTGAGTTCTGCGCCAGCGGATGGGATGTGACTGCTCTTCCCGACCCCCACATCGAACCCGAACTTCCCACGACACCTGTATTGTCGGCAGTTTATCCGAATCCGTTCAATGACCGTTGCCAACTTGAATTCGCCTTGCCTGCAGCGATGGAAACCCGGATCGACATCTACAACACACTCGGCCAGAAAGTCCGTACGCTCACCTCCGGACTGCAGGAAGCGGGACGGCATTCCCTGCAGGTTGAAACACAAGGGTGGGCATCCGGGATTTATTTTGTGAGGATGGAAACTGCGGTTTCGACACAAGTGCAAAAGATTGTATTATTGCGATAGACGAGACAAATCTTAGTAGCCCGGAGGTTCTATCCTCCGGGAATGGTTGGGTGGCTCGACCTGCTGTCCAAGGTCGGGTTTCACAATGGAATAGTGAGTGTAGACCGGAGAGTGTAGCCCGGAGGTTCTATCCTCCGGGAGGATCAGTAGATTTTAATCCAGATATTCACCGACCTTTAACATCATCAGGTTTTCCTTCCCGGAGGGTGGCACCTCCGGGCTACATCTTTCCGTGCTGCGTTTTTCCGTGCTGCGTTTTATTCTTCGAACAATTCCACGTGGTAGATATACGGCCAACGTTTCCCGGTGAGCAATAATCTGTTCTCTTCTTCGTCATAGGCGATGCCGTTCAGCACTTCCGCTCTCGGGGTACGTTCTTCTGCGCTGAGCAGTCCCGTGAGGTTGATCCAGCCGGTAACCTGCCCGGTTTCCGGGGAGATACGTGCAATGTAGCTGGTAGGGTAAATGTTGGCGTATACTTCGCCATTGATGTATTCCAGCTCGTTTAATCCTGTAACCGGACCATCCTCCGACCATACTTCGATGTTGTAAACCTCTTCGTATGTTTCCGGATCGAGGAAGGTAAGGATGGAAGAGCCATCACTCATGATCAACCGGTTTCCATCAAAAGTAATCCCCCATCCTTCTCCCGGATAATAGAACTGGTCGATGATCTCGAAAGATTCTCGGTCATAGACATATCCAACGGAGGATTGCCAGGTGAGTTGAATGATTCGATCTTCTACCACCGTGATCCCTTCCGCAAAAATATTGTTCGGAAGGTTATGGATCTGCTCGATATCGCCGGTTTCCAGGTCCACCCGTCTCAGGTTTGATTCGCCATACTGCCCGGCAGACTCATACAAGACACCATCGACATACTGCAATCCCTGGGTGTAAGCGGTGTTATCATGTGGAAAACGTTCGATGATCGAGTAGGCATATATCGGGATATCATCAATTGTGGAAGCCCCGTTGTCATTGGCGCAGGAAAGGAACACTACAACAAGCACTGCCAGAATAAATCGGTGAACGGTGTCAGAAGACCATCGCGACATTTTACATCTCACTGTGATAGGAAACGATTCCAACACTCCTGATTCCAGATTGAAAATCTCTGGTATAGAACTGGCAGGATGATGTGAAAATGCACGTTCCCATTTCCCGCATTCAGTCCCCATACGTCAACTTGTCTGCAGTTGTTGCACAAACTATGGAGTAACAGGGTTCCGTTGCAATTTATTATGGAACAATCCCGGGGCTGTATGGAGTCAAACAGGGTGAGTTCCAGAAAATGCCACGAATCAGCCCCTTTCTTTGGTGACACATTCGTGGTCGGCAGCTCTCTGCAATATGAGACCTCGAAAATGGTGTAGAGTGATTCGCTCTATTGTATATTTACAGGTATTGGGAACATCCTCATTTCAAACTTGTTTACTAGATAGTTATTGATCCAACGAGGTTACTTGTGAAAGTTTTACAACAGTACCGGATTATCTGGATTTCTCTTTCCATTTCATTTGCATTCCCCCTACTGTTGCTCCTCGTAATTCCCGCTGCTTTTTCGAATCCACCACTGTTCGGCATTCAGCAGGATTGCGGCCTCCTTGAAAATGACATGATTAATGAAGCATCCGGACTTGCTGCGAGCTGGAAACATCCAGGAATTCTGTACACCCATAATGACAGCGGCAGCGAACCATACGTCTATTGTATTGACGAACATGGCGGTCATCGAGGACGATTCCATCTTAACATTGAAAAAGCTCGTGACTGGGAAGACATTACCGTAGGCCCCGGTCCCGAGGATAGCATTTCGTATATCTATGTCGGCGATATCGGGGATAACCGGGGTGATCAGGCGACGATCTTTGTCTACCGTTTTCCCGAACCGGATTTTTTCGGAACAGAACCTTCCGAAATCGAGATCGAAGAGTATGATACAATCATCCTGAGATATCCGAACAGCCCCAGGGATGCTGAAGCGCTTTTCGTGGACCCTCTGACCAGAGATCTTTATATCATCAGCAAACGTGAGAGCGAAGTCGGCATTTACAAAGCGGCGTATCCGCAACCGTGCAACACCATTACAACCCTCGAACATGTCGGTTCATTGCCTTATACACTGGTTACCGCTGCGGACATATCCCGGGACGGCACAGAGATCCTCGTTAAAACCTATACAGCAATCCTTTTCTGGAGACGCGATAACGGCAGCTCAATTGCTGAGGTATTCCAATCAACACCCGAAATGTTGCCCTATACCTATGAACCGCAGGGTGAAGCAGTAGCCTGGCAAGCTCTTGGGAATGGTTACTTTACACTCAGTGAAGAACGGAACGGTGTTCCTTCCAGGCTGTATTTTTATCAACGAAATTAGGTAGTGGATGGTATTTTCATGAAACCTGAGGAATTGAAAAAATATCACATTGTTATTTTCGTGAGCTTTTTCGTGCTCGGTTTCCTTGTGATTTTCACCCTTATTACAGAATACACCATCCGTCAATCGATTAAAATCCATGGCTCCACATGGGTTCCGGACAGCCTCACTCAATGGTCTCACCGTCCGGACAGCCAATTCCGCGATTTTGTTTATGGGGAGTACAACCTCTGGTACAAAACGAATCACCAGGGATTCCGGGGACCGGACTGCACAATTAATCGTGGAGATGATACGACCCGGATTTTAATCGTCGGCGACTCGTTTACCTTCGGATATGGAGTTGAAGAATCCTGTACATTTTCCTCTCTCCTTGAAGATACATTGAATTACGATGCACCTGTACAGGTTTATAATTGCGGGACAGGTGGGTGGGGCACCAGTCAACAACTATCTTTTCTGGAAAACTATACGGCTGCTTATCATCCGGACCTGATCATTCTTGCTTATTATGACAATGATATCCAGAACTCATGGGAAATTCCCCTGTATTCATCGTCCGGAGATTCCCTGATCCCCGATTATCCACTTCATTCTGTTCCCGGTGAACTGCTTTCAGGGTTCCCGCTGCATAGATGGTTCAGCAACCACAGCGCCATTTATACGGTATTCCGGTACCATCTCGGACGTTCCCTGAATAAAATGGGTATCCGGACACTGCAACAGTACGAAGTACAAAGAGATTACGATAAATCCGCTCCATTGGAAGAAGCGGAACCATACCGTTTTTATTGTCAGTTGCTTGACCGACTGAAACAATTTCGAGATAATCATGACCTGGAGTTATGCGCCATCCTGATCCCCAGTCGTGAATCGTATCATGAACTGGAGCAGGGAAAAGCGGTAGTACCTGGCTTATCATCGAATACATCATTGATAGTCGAGCGTGAATTAACAGCACGCGGTATTCCATGCCTGATCACTGCAGAGAGCTGGGTATCAAGCGGATTAAAATCGGATTATCTCTATTACGATCATGACATTCACTGGCGCCCGGAAGCACACCGTTATTGTGCGGATGTCCTTTCTGACTGTTTACGTGTACATCTGTTCAATCAAGATGTACATGAAGAAGAAAAATCTGTGGATTGGTCGAAATTATTGGATGATGGAACCGGTGTACACTATTAATTCTTACTCCAAAGTTTCGGCATTTTTGGATATTTGGTAGATAGAGAAGAGTATCTTGATTATCATATGACATTGATCGACACGATTCCCGAGGAACAATGTTTGATACCCATGTTCACTTGACCTGGCACAGTTATAACGGAAGAGTCGAGGACGTTCTCCAACGCGCCAGGGCGGCTGGAGTAAAACATCTGCTTGATCTTGGAATAAACCTGGATTCTTCCAGGGCCGCCAGAAAACACGCGAATACATATTCGGACGTCTTTTTCGGCGCGGGTATTCATCCAAACGATGCTGGCGACGCCAGCCTTTCCGATCTGGAAGCGATTGAAGAGTTGGCAAGAGAAGAAAAATGTCTCGCGGTTGGTGAGATCGGGTTGGATTTTTACCGTGATCATACCGACCCGGTTATCCAGGAAGAATACCTCCGGGCTCAACTCGAAATCGCCAAACGTATCCGTAAACCGGTAGTATTGCATGACAGAAAAGCATCCGCACACCTGCTCCAGGTTCTGGACGATTCCGGTTATGATGGCATTTCCGGCCCGGGCGGCGTATTTCACTGTTTTGCAGGCGATGTACGCATGGCGAAAGAGGTTCTGGAACGAGGGTTTTATATTTCTTTCACTGGAAATGTGACATTCAAAAAGTCGGATCGTCCTCCGGTCGTCGCCGAAGTACCACTCGACAGGTTATTGCTTGAAACCGACAGTCCTTTCCTCGCTCCTTCCCCACGGAGAGGCCGGGAAAATGAACCTGCATATTTACCGTACATAGCTGCGGCGATTGCAACGATCAAGGAAGCATCGCTGTCGGATGTTGTTTCCAGAACTACAGACAATGCATTTCGTCTTTTTACTTTGTAAGAGGTATGTTATTTACATACATTGTAATAGTTCAGCTTTTGCAGGCGATGGTACTGTTTGATCATCATTGTCGTTGTCGCCGGGAACCGGCTTTTGATGTGAAATAGTTGTGTGTATTCAAGTTTCTCAGGCAAATAGTAACAGATATTTTTCTTATGACACTATTAAAACGAAGCTTCACACCGGAACCCCGCCGTCAAGAGGAGGTTGAACCATATTCCTATCTCGCGAATTATTACAACGAGGTTATGGCGCACGTTGATTATGTAAAATGGTCGATGTACATCACCCGGATAGTCCAACATTACCATAAGCAGATCAAAACAGTGACCGATCTCGCCTGCGGTACGGGAAAGCTTGCGATTAACCTGGAAAACCGTGGGTATAAAGTGACCGGTGTGGACGGGAGCGAAGCGATGATCGAGCGCGCCCGGCGATTTTCGCTCCTTCGCGGCAAGGTGATGGATTTTTATATCGGCGATCTTCGAAAAACACCGCCTGTCAGCGGTCAGGATCTTGTCATCTGTCTTTATGACTCCATTAACTACCTCATGACAGAAAATGATCTCGAGCTTTTCTTTTCTTCCGTTCGTCTGATCATCAGGGATAAGGGACTGCTGATTTTTGACTGCAGCACTGAACAGAACAGCCTGGATCATTTTGACGGTTTCGTAGACCAGGATAAAGTAACCGGTGGATTTTTTATTCGCCGTTCCTATTACGAGCCGGAGCAGAGGATTCAGCACAACGAGTTCGACATCTATCCCGACGGTCTGGATGTTATGTATCATGAACATCACAGGCAAATGATCTGGCCTATCTTCACCTTGCTGGAAATTATGGAAGGGCACGGTTTCAGATTGGAATCTGTTTATGACGGTCTTACCTTCAGTCCTGGAGATGAGGAAAGCGATCGGGTTCATATAGTAGCGTCGCCGGTATGATTGAACTAATCAACGTCACTCGCCGTTATCCGAATGGACGCGGTATTGAAGATGTGTCACTTCACATTAATCGTGGTGAGTGGGTCATCCTTACCGGGCCCGCAGGCGCCGGTAAATCGACTATCCTCCAGCTTATTTATGGCGAAGAGGTTCCTGACGATGGCGAAATCATGGTTGGCGATTTCCGCCGGTCGACGATGAAGTCTCCTCACATCTCAAAAATGCGCCGCCTCCTGGGTATTGTTGACCAGGAACTTGCGCTTATGCCTGACCGAACTGTCTTCCGTAATGTTACTATTGTTGGTGAAATCCTCGGATGGAAACAGAAACGGAACAAGGCAGCCACATTAAATGTTCTGAACCAGATGGGCTTGTATGCACACCTGAAATCCTACCCTGAAAAACTGAGTTTTGGCGAACGGCGAAAGCTTGCCATTGCACGCGCACTGGTCTCCGATCCATTTGCTTTGATCATTGATGAACCTCTCGCTCATCTTGATCCAGCCTCAGCGAAAGAAATTGTGGAACGGCTTTCCAGGGTTCATAAAC
>CAXXQY010000006.1:0-20079 GCA_963674515.2 bacterium | reverse complement strand
GTAAAACCGGGATCGAAGATTTTTTTCAGGTTCTCTTCGGGGATACCTTTGCCAGTGTCCGAGATGGCGACATATACCTTTTCCTCTTCCCGCCAGGTTTTAATCGAAAGGACGCCTTCGCCGTCAATCGCTTGAAGACCATTCATCAACAGGTTGAGGAACACCTGGTTCAGTTGGCCGGGATAACACTGGAAGGGCGGTACATCGCCGTAGTCCTTTTCGATTTTAATTCGGGTGCCCAATTCGTGCGAGAGCATGGTCAGGGTATCGTCCAGGCCGTCATGGATGTCTGACCGTTTGAGTTCCGCTTCATCGAGACGTGCAAAGGATTTCATGCGCTTGACGATTGCGGATACACGTTCCCCGCCGCTTTCGATTACCTGGTTCGCCGATGCCAGCGCCTGCAATGTCACCTGCAGTTTTTTGTGCTCCGGGAAATGATCTCCCATCTCTTCCGCAAGGATCGACTGGAGATTCTCCTGCACACGTTTCAGGGTATCACGGGTGCTGTAGATCGCACCGACCGGGGTGTTGATTTCATGCGCCACCCCTGCGGTGAGCAGCCCCAGTGACGCCATCTTTTCCGATTGCACAAGCTGGGCCTGGGTCTGGATCAATTCCTTGTTCATCAGTTCCAGCTCTGTATTGGCTTCTTCAAGCTGATCCATGAGTTGTTGACGTTTTTTTGCTTCGGCCAGCTCCAGATCCTTCTGCTGGTTTTCCATCTCAAGGGTTGTGATCCGCAGTTTCTCTTCCTGCACCTCACGTTCCTGCTGAATCGTCTTCTCGGACAATTCTTTTACCTGGACAATCTGGAGTTGCAGGTCGCGGTTGGTTTTGCCGACACGCCAGGCCTGGAACAGGGAAAAGGTCATCACCATAACAAGAACGCCTGCGAGATACTCCTGGTACATGGGCAGAAAGGGAATGAACCGTGGAATGACTCCCATATCCGCAATCATCTGGTAGATGAAAAAAAACATCATGATAAAAAGACCGTCAATGACAAATACCGCGCCCGGCTTTTTCCTTTTCCATGCCATGAAGATCTCATACCCGTTGAAGGGAAAGAAGAGCATGGTGTACACATAAATGATGTATGGCGAGATGAATGGCGAAAGCGCAACGGCGAAAATACCGGAAACTAACCCGTATTTGGCTAATGTGGGCAGTTTTTCACGAAAAAGGGAGAAGGTGAATACCATGCTGAAAACACCGGAACCGATCAATCCCAGTTTGAAGAGGAAAAATCGAACCTCGAACGATTGCATCGACATTTCGAGATGAAAGGGATTGGTGCCGTACATGATCAGCATCAGGCTGGTGACCATGCAGAAATAATAGAGGTTGGATTTCATTTTCGGGAAAAAGAGGAACATCAGCAAGTGCAGCAATGCTATGGCGGCGCTTACCCCGAAGATGAAAGCGTGTGTGCCCCATTGCGTGTTGGCGAACCAGAACACAAATCGTTGAAAATGCCACGGCTCCGCGATATGCATACCAATCCCTACCGATCCGCCATCGTCAAGAATCCTCTCATAACGGCTGTTGACAAATCGGACAGCGATCACCTGTTCCGGATCATGTGACAACCGTGCTGTTTTCGGCAGCAGGTAATACGAGTAGAGTTCTTGCGCTTCCGTGGGATCATCACTGATGAAACCATATGAATAGATATGATCGCCATTCAGGTACAACTCCGCCGCGCCTGACAGACGCATGTCCAGCGCCACCAACTCCCCGAACAGGCTGGAATCAACGTCAAAGGTTAACCGGAACCATCCTGTTCCCTCAAAACCACTTTGCGGCAGACTGAAACGGCTGAAATCCGTTCCCTGGAGTACTTCCCACGAGGAGTCATCATATACAGGGGATGCCCACTCCTGATTGTCGCCGACATGATATCGCCATCCATCTGCCAGCTCGAAGGGTATTCCATCTGTTGAAAGAACTTCCGGGGTGATTAAAATATTTGCATCTGCAGTATGGAGAATGAAAATGGACATCAGCAGACAATAACAAAACGAATATTTCTTCACGAATGATTCCTCCATACCGTCCACGAATTTCCAGATCATTGCGTACAATAGCATCTGCAAACTTAATGGTAAAGACTTGAACTGAAAAGTGGAAGCCATCAAGTTTCCAAATTTATTGCGTCCGGAATACTGAAAACCAATAAACCGGCTAATGATAGCCGGTTATGAAAAACAACACGCAATTTCATGATTGAATTCATACTTCTTGATTATTCTTCCTGTTGAACAATGCCATACCCTAAGAATTCCATTTCCGCCAGATCGAGTTCGATCCTGTTTCCAGCGCCATCGGCAAAGCTCGCCTTGGAAATAGCGATGATCTTTTCTCTTCCTTCAAGTTCAAATTCCCAGTTGGCCGCAACGGATTCATCCAGGGTAAGATATCCATACTGAACAAGCCCCGACACTGTTTCCGGCCAGTTGCCCGTATCCATTTCGCACATTCGTGCCGCATTATAAACGGCGCCAAGACTTGATTGAACATCTGCGATGTCTTTAGCTCTTTCTGTACCATACCCTGAGAACTGTCCGGTACCAACATCAAATTCAATGATATATCCAGCGCCAACATCCATGGCATTCGTAGAAGTAGCAAAAATCCTCTCACAGCCTTCCAGCGAGAATTCCCAACGTTCTCCTATGTTTCTATCAAGAGTGATCCACCCTATCTCCACCAATCGTTCCAGGTTATCCGGCCATACGCCACGATCCTGTTCGTACATCCTTGCTGCATTGTAAATCGATCTTATGGTCGTTTGCACATTCCTGACTTCTTCCAAGTCTATTTCAGCATACGTACTGAAAGGAATGTTCCACAACAAAACCAGGCATACTGCAGTCATTCGTCGAATCATTGTATCTCCCGTCTGTGATCCTGATTATGATAGCGGATTACTCGCTTCCATATCCTGTGAACAGACCTGTTTCAACATCGTACCGGACTTCCTGTCCTTCTCCCCCGGACATGAAAACAGTGGACGTTGCAATGACCCTGTTCTGTCCCTGAAAAGTGAAATCCCATTTTCTATCCACGTTGCGGTTTGTTCCCAGGTAATCGTAGTCTTCGAGAATGCTCACATTGTCCGGCCATTCACCGTTCGCGAGGTAATACTCTTGAGCAGCACTATGAATTTCGATCATACGTGCATGCACATTTTCGACTTCCTGCCTGTTCACACCGCCACATCCTGCAAAAAGAAATACTGCCAGAATGGCAACGAGGATACTGCTAAGAACCTGTTTCATGACACCTCCCTAACCATTACGGATTTCAATAACAATCGTTACCTGGATACCGTTATGGAATTGCTGGTTTTGTTGATCAAACCTCGCATTATATCCGACACATGAGTCAACTGCGAAAAATTCTCTGTTTTCAGCAGTGTATCTACTTTCTCTTTCGAATAAAATTGCCGTTCCATCCACAAGTCATGGAATCGGTTTTCTTTGATCGCCTGGTACCATTCAAAAATGTGTGTTCCGATCGGCAGCTTTCCGGTCAACCATTCACCTCCGGTGGCGAGGATAAATCCCTCTGCCTGGCTCATCACTTTCCGCAGTGTGGATTCAATATCCCTGTATGGATAATGGAACCGTACAAGGACCTCCGGGTTAATCAGGATTAATTTTGCTTTACTCTCATCTACGGTTCTGAGCCCATGGTTTCCAAATTTTAATAATTTCAGCTTGTCTTCCAAGTTATGCAAAATGACTTTTTCAGTGGAAGAATACCGGGCATAGGTTAATCGTACAAAGGCATTTTTTATTGATGGATTATCATATTCCGTGTTAAAAAAGTTATAGGTTTTGGCATAGATCCCATCTACTTTTCGATTGAATTGTTTCAAGGCATTTCGCACGGAACCGTGTTTCCTGCTTACCCAGTATTCATCCGCATCAATGGGGATCACCCAGTTGCAATTATATACCTTGAAAAGATCCATCGCCAGTTCAGTGGACAGAACATTCTGCACATACCCACGTGATCTTGGTGTACTCGTGAAGTGAAGACGTGGATCATCGAAAGACCGTACAATCTCAACCGTCCTGTCCGTGGAACCGTTATCCATGACAAGGAGTTCATCGAACTGTTCATGGTCCAGGTAGTAGGTGAGCAGATCTGCAATGCAATCTTCTTCGTTTTTAATCAGTAGAAAACCACCGATGCGCATTTTGATCCTGTCATTGTGTAAACCTTCGCTTCTATCGGAATAAAATAGGGTTTTACAACAGGAAAGTCCTCTCATCTTTGGCAATATTGTCGTATTACCTGAAGTAAAAAAGGCCTCTCGGGGGTACTTGTTGATTCTTCTTACTCAAAGATCACGTGGAATTCTCGAAAAGAACCTGTTAAAGTATTGAAGTAGATTATTCTGAGTTTTTATATTTTTCATCGATTTGGTCGATATCACTCATCATTTGACATTTTGTAAATCAAAATATGTGTACTTCTTGTTCTATCTACTCCCTTTTATTTGAAAGAGTCGGGTTTAATACCTCGAAGCTTGCTTCGCTATGATTTTAGAGTCCGAATATGGGTCCGAAGGATATTCCGGCAAATCTAAATTGATGCCTCGCAGCTTGTTGCACAGTAGTTCACTGGTAGCGAAAAGTATAGTTATATTTATTATTTTCAAGAATTTACAGACAGCAATTCGTCAACGACAAACTTGCTCAGAAAGGTGTGGTAGTATTATGCGTATAGGACTTTTCATGACCGTACGTAATGAAAAGGATATGTTATTCGAAAATCTGCAGTATCACCTCTCATCACAAGATGTTGATATCATCCTCGTTATGGATCACGGATCGCGCGACGGCTCCGGCTATGTTGGGAAAAAACTGCAAGATCCCCGTGTCGTAACGATTAAAAGCCCTGGCGAAACAGGGTACAAACAGGATGTGTTTTTTACGGCCATGGCAGAACAACTATTCACCCAGTACGATTGCGACTGGGTGGCTCCTGTTGACGCAGATGAATTCTGTGTCAGTCATGAACACGGCACCTTACGGGAAGTCCTGGAAACCATCCCCGATGATGTGGATGCACTTGGTGTAAGTACATTTAATATGCGAAGCACGTATAAAGATCCTGACGATCCCTATTTTTTATCCCGTCAACGTTATGGAATTTTCAGCAAAACACAAAAATCAATTTTACGGAATGTCGGTAACCGTCTTGAAAACTATGGATTCGGAGGGCATCCATCAAACTTGAAATGCAAAGGCAAAATCAACTTCCGGTATGTAGACCATGACACCCTGGTCCGGTACCATTACAACCACACCAGTTGCCACGATACGATCCGTAAAACGTTGAACCAGGTGGAAGGATTTATCATGGCATATGGTGACCGCTGGTTACGCGGACAAACCGAATACGGCAGCCATATCTTAAAATGGTATAACATGATTTTACAGGGAACCTTCGAAGAATATTATCAACAACATTTTATCCTTGAGGAAAAACGATTAAACCGTCTTCTTAAAGGCGGTAAAGCCAGACATCTTACAGAAATGGCGGAATACGCCGAAAGCATGGCAAATGTGTGAAAGACAGTTAGTTTAGACAGAGATTTGTAGTATTAAAACTTTGCTCTTTATACAACTCTATACAGAAACGCTATGGCGTTATTGTAAAATCATTTTCATTACTTCTACAGAAAACCCACCCACGTGACACTCTCTTACAGAAAAGTATTGCAGCAATACTTCCATGATTTCCATGCGTTTACGCATTGCTCCTGGAGATGCAAGCCAGTTAAAATAGACTATTTACACATCCAATATTGACATCCAACCGAATTGATTCTATTTTTTACGCAAACGTTTGCGTATTTTTCCATGGAGTTTGCGTGAGATCTACGCCCTCACATAAGCAGCTTCCCTCGAGAAGTATCAATGTCCTGATACTCCTCCCTTACCTGATACTCCTCCCTTACCTGATACTCTTTTCGCTAAATGGCTGTACTTCACACGCTGAACGGGAGACCAATACACTTGCCATATGTGGTAATGCATCGATCAGTCGGGATCAATTCGACAGTCGCCAATCGGCGGTTTTCACGCGCTATGGTCTTCCGGACAATGCGCAAACCCGTCTCCAGCTCATAGAAAGTATGATCGACGAGCAGTTATGGCTGGCAGAAGCGGAACGGCTGGGATACGATACTGACCGTACCGCAAGACGTCATCGTAGTCGACTTGAAGATCGCGTTTTGCTGGATATGTACTCACGGGAGTTTGTTCTTCCATCCATACAGGTAAGTGAATCAGAACTGCAGGAACTGTTCATTCGTTTTAACACCCGGGTTACTGTTCGTCATCTTTTTGCGCAAACGTTTGCACAGGCCATCGAACTGAAACAACGCCTCTTGAATGGTGAATCATTCGAAGGTTTGGCGCGAGAAGTATTCGAGACGCCTGAACTGCGTAACAACGGCGGCCTGATCGGTCCGTTTACAGTAGACGAGATGGAACCTGCTTTTGAGGAAGCGGCGTATTCTCTTCCTTTGCATGAAATCTCGGAACCGGTAGCCCTTGAACATGGCTTCAGTGTCATGCAAGTCGTTTCACGAGTCCGCACACCGATACTCACCGAACAGGAGTTTGTATCCAGACGCAACCAGATGCGTCAATACCTGAGATCCCGCAAACAGCCGGAGGTGCTGCAGGCTCACGTGGATTCGGTAAGACGCCAGGTACTCCACGTGGAATTCAACCGGGATCAATTGAATCGTTTTTTCGATGCGGTGCAAGATGCTGAACAGGCGGAAGGGCCGATACTGCCGGTGCTGGAACAAGCCATCACTAATCCGCGTGAAGAACTGTTTCACACTCGAGACAGATCCTATTCCATCCGTGAAACGATTACCCTGTTACGAAAAGCCTCATCATCTGAGCTTGGATGGATTGCAGATGCTGTTGATCTGGAGAACCTGATCGCCGGATTGCTGGTTCGTGACCACATGCTTCGTTTCGCCCACAGGAACAGGTTAGATCGTTCGAATGAGTACCGCCAGGCTGTCCGGGAAGAGATGGAAAATTACCTGCTCGGCCGTGTACAGGATTCGATTCTGACAAGCTACGAAATCCCATTTGATACACTAGAAGCCTTCTACGCCAATAATCCGGGGATTTTCGAACGCAACGAGGCGATCCGTCTTAATGGGATCATGCTGGATGAAGGAGTCTCATCGGACCAGGTGATGGTGGCATTGAATTCAGGTGAACCGTTTGGAGATGTCGCGTCTCGGTATTCCAGTCATCGTGAAAGTGCAAGCCGTTCCGGCGACCTTGGCTATTTTTCCCGATCACGCCTGGGGCCGGCAGTAATGCCTGTATGGGATCTCTCACCCGGTGAATGGATTGGCCCGGTCGAAATGGACAACAGACAAACCGGGTTTTTCCAGGTGACAGAACGCAGGGAAAGCTACCTGCCGCCTTTGGAAGAGATTATCACCGAGGTTGAAACGGAATACCGCTCGAATTGCCGCCACATCATCGTGTATTCCTGTACCAGCGAATTCCGTGCAAGAACCGACATCCAGGTGTTCAGTGACCGTCTGCTCCAGCAAACCGAACATCAGGAGGAAGGGAGGATATGAGTAAAACGTTGGTAAAAGTGATTCTTTCGCTTCTGATCCTGATCATTGTTTGCCAGACTGCATCCGCTCAAACCTTCGGGAAGATTTACGGAGTCGTAACCAGCGCCGACACCGGTGAACCGTTGGCAGGTGCAAATGTTACTGTCCGTGGAACAAACCTCGGCGCCGCCACTGACCTGGATGGTCGTTTCATCATCCTCCGTATTCCTCCCGGACGGTACGAAGTGGAAGCATCGTATATAGGATTCCATTCTCTGGTCATTCAATCGGTGGAAGTGTATACCGATTTGACAACCGACCTTCGATTCCCCCTTGAGCCATCCCCCATTGAAGCGGGTGAAGCGGTGGTAATCACCGCGGAACGTCCGATGATCCAGCGTGACAGGACTTCGGTCGAGGCACGGATCAGCACGGAGGAAATTGAGACTTTACCCGCGACAACCTTGAATGAAGTTCTTACGCTTCAGGCGGGTGTGACCGAAGATGAGTCAGGTGCTTTGCATATCCGTGGTGGACGAACATCAGAGATATCCTACCTGGTCAATGGGATCAGCATTACCGACGATTTCGACAAGGGGCAGGCGCTGGAAGTCATGAACGAATCAATCGCCGAACTCCAGGTAATCAGCGGAACCTTCAACGCTGAGTACGGCAATGCGATGAGCGGCGTGGTCAATATCGTGACCCGGACCGGATCGAACGATTTTGAATTTCACCTCGAAGCGGAAATGGGAGATTATTTATCCGGCGACAATGATCTATTTCCTCATATAGACAGTATATCTCCTTTTGATAATACAAATTTGACCCTCCAGGTTAGTGGACCGGTGGTACGTGATCATTTGACCTTTTTCGTATCCGGCCGCCGGTCCATTTCTGATGGATGGATTTACGGGGAAAACCGTTATGTCCCCCAGGGCCGTACTGCTGTCGTTGATGGCGATACCCTGGAAGTTACCGGGGATGGAAGCGCTGTTCCCATGAACAACAGCCAGACCACCAGCGGACAAGCTGTACTACGCTGGCATGTTCTGCCGAACCTGATCCTGAAAACTGATTTCCTCGCCAGTGAATCCAATTGGCGCGAATACTCGCATGAATACCGGTACAATCCAAACGGTTTCGGTGAGAATGAAAGCTATGGCAGAACCGGCATTCTCAATATGACTTACCTTATGTCCCAACGGTCCTACTTTGAACTGTCACTTGCACATCGTCTGAATGGACGTACCTATTCATTGTACGACAATCCTTATGATTCACGGTATGTCCATCCGGACAGCCTGCTCTATGCCAACTATACGTTTTATCAATCCGGCACCGAACTCAACTGTTTCGAACGTTCTACACGAAGCACAATCCTCAAGGCGGATTATACCAGCCAGGTAACGTACCATCACCAGATAAAAACAGGAATCGATTTCCAGTCAGATATTGTCCGTTATGACGATTTTGAAATTACCCCGGCAGAGGATGAAAACGGGCAGGAGATCATTCCTTTTGAACCGGATGTCCGTCCGATAAACGAGATAAATCATAACCGTTACAGGCGGACGCCACGTCGATACGCTGCCTATATCCAGGACAAGATTGAGTACGAAAGTGTTATCATCAACGTGGGACTGCGGTACGACCTGTTCGATCCTCAGGGATTAATCCCGGTGGACCCGGAAGATCCGAATGTGTACAGACCATTAAAATTGAATCACAAGTACCATGACCTGAACGGTGATGGCGTCATCGAACTGTCCGAACAGGTGTCATCAAACGAGTTCACCCTCGAAGAACGACGGAGTTTCTGGTACCGGGAAACATCAACCAAAAGCCTGGTCAGTCCACGCTTCGGGATCGCCTATCCGATTACCGACCGGGGAGTCATCCACTTTTCGTATGGCATGTTCCAGCAGATCCCTGAATACAACCTGCTGTACACAGATGATGAACGGAAGGTGTCGGAAGGTGCAAATATATATGGTCCCTTCGGGAATCCTGATCTGAAACCGCAACGTACTACGATGTACGAACTTGGTCTATCGCAACAACTCACGGATCGGCTCGCGGTCAGTGTCACCGGATTTTACCGTGATATACGCGACTGGATCAGCTCCGGCGCAGTGATTCCAACATCGGTCGCCAGTGTTTCTTATGTCACCTATGTCAACCGGGATTTTGCGAATGTACGTGGATTAACTGTCACACTTGACGGACGACTCAACAACCGTTTCACTCTCTCCGGGGATTATACCTACCAGATCGTGGAAGGGACCAATTCTTCACCGGAAGATGAATACTGGGCCCAGATTAACGGTGAAGAACCCACAAAAGTGCTGTCACCAATGAATTGGGACCAACGGCACGCACTGAATCTTTATGCTCACTACGGTACCCGTGAATATGGTATCACACTGCTCTCACGTATCAATTCCGGGCAACCGTACACACCTGAAATCCTGACCGGAGAATACTCCGGGCGCAGCATTATTTCCGGCCTTTCCGAAAACAGTCGTAGAAAACCGGTACGATGGACAGTCGATTTATTGGCATTTCACCAGGTTTATTCCGGGGCTGTGGATGTCCGGCTTTCACTGCAGGTCAACAACCTGTTCGACCGGAGAAACCCTGTCACAGTATTCGAAGATACCGGCGAAGCGGACTTCACCTTGAACGAACTGTTAGTTGCGAATGCGGATGAGGGGTATTTCGTACGGCCGGATTATTATTCCGAACCACGTTCGATCTTAATCGGAGTCAGTTGTGATTTCTAAACAGATCGAAAAACACCGATGGATACATCAATTTGTTGGTAGATGGATTTTGCTACCCTCACTCCTTTTGACACTGATTGGTCAACCTGTGTTGGCGCAGGATGGGGAACATATTCCGTCGGATCAACGAGGAATGTCCGAATTCCGTCGTTATTCGAACATGGACGGCAATTCGCTGAGAACTTCCATCTTTAATACGGGTTTATCCGGGCATCCGAACGAATGGCCCGAATCGATTCCGTATGAATTCCCGAAAAACACGGACCGGACCTATATCTCGATTGTCGGGATATGGCTCGGGGGCGAAGTGGTGGATGAGTCGGGCGAAACCATTCAGCTTGTCGACATGCCAATGTGGCGTGACAGCCCGTCTGGGGATTCCTGGACCATGGAGCCGATCCAGGGATTCCTGAACCCAACTTCGGATGACATTGCCCGTAGCGATGATCCCGACACCTGGCCGCCATTCTCCGAAGGTGGATGGCGCGATAAACGCGATGACCCGGTTGATCCCGGATGGGTGGGATCATGGAATGGTTTTTTCGGGAAAAACATCTTCAACGCCGATGTGGAGATGTACTACCGCGCCGGAGATGACACCTATACACGCCACAATTATGTACCCGATGAAACCGATCCCAGTCGTGGTGGTCTCGGACTGCTGATGGATGTCCGCACCCTGACATGGACCCAAATCCTGATTAATGATGTCATGTTCTTCGTTCATGACATCCTCAATGACGGCACCAAACGTATCCCGAAGGCATCGTTCCTGATCTTCATCGCCGACTGGGTAGGAGGTGACGGCACCGACGATGAACCGTTTGTCGATATACAAACCGACGTAGCCTTTCTCACGGACTCTGATCGTATAGGAACTGAACCCTTCGGGTCCGATCCAGTCGGAGTTGCATCGGTACGGTACCTCGAAACCCCCGGCAACCAGGTAGACGGTATCGACAATGACGGCGATGCCGATGCGACCGAACACCTGCATCTGCTTACCCGTGTCACCAACGAACCAGACACCCTCTTCCCCACGTTTGTCGAAGAAGACTTCGACACACGATACCTTCGTCCCGGTGACAAACTCGTACTGATCGATGATGAAACCTTTAACCGTACGGTCATCGAATACCCATCCGGCGGTGGAACGGTAATTACACAGGGTCGGAGCATCAATCTACCGGCAGGAGGCATGAGCGTTTTTGAGGATTCCCTGTCGGACGCTTATGACGATGATTTCGACGGTCTCATTGATGAACGCATTACCCTCCATCTCTACCGTTTTGATGAAATCAGTGGTACAGAACGACCGGTACGATACATCAATTACCTGTCCTTCGCTGTTGGAGACACAATCAAGCGCGGATTTGCCGTCGCAGGACTGGACATTGAGCCATCCTATGAAACCGTAGCGCCCATGATTGATGAATCCAGGGATGACGGTTTCGACAACGACAATGACTGGGATGTATTCAGTAACGATACCGGTCTCGATGGAGTCCGCGACACCGGCGATCCGGGAGAAGGAGATGGAATCCCCACCAGCGGAACGGGTACCGATTTTCCAGGCGAAGCGAATATCGACAAAACGGATGTAACCGAAACAGATGTAATCGGTTTAACCAGTGCAGTACAGATTCCGGTTGGGTCTATTTCCTATGAAGCACAGGATGCTTTCCTCTGGAACCGTTTCATGGTTCCCGGAATATTCGACCTTCCGCGTCCCACGGGCGAGTATGACACTTTTGTGTCCAGCGGTTTTTTCCCGTTGGAGCCGGGAGAACGTCAACGTATGGCAATTTCCGTTGCTATTTCGGACGGCGGAATCAACACAGATGCAGACATCCAGAGCGTAATCAATAAACAACGCCATGCCTACGAAGCCTATGAAGTGGACTACCAGTTTGCCCAGGCCCCGCTTCGTCCAAACGTGAGGGCTGTACCCGGTGATGGACGTGTAACATTATACTGGGATGAAGTCGCCGAACAATCCATCGACAGGTATATCGAAAGTGTTGGCGGAGATCCGTATGACTTCGAAGGATACCGTGTTTACCGTGCCACCGACGCCGCTTTCACCGATGCCCGAGTCATCACCGATGCATATGGAACACCCATCCTGCTGCGTCCCATTGCCCAGTTCGACTTGATTGACGGGATCTATGGCTTGCATCCCATCGACATCAACGGCGTAAGGTATGATCTTGGAAACGAGACCGGGCTCCAGCATATGTATGTCGATACGGATGTGACTAACGGGCAACGCTATTTCTACGCGGTCACAGCCTATGATTTCGGATTCACCCTGGCGGAAATCGCCCCGAGTGAAAGCCCGATCCAGGTGGATGTAGACCAGCAGGGCAACATCGAACACGGACCGAATGTGGCCGTGGTTCGTCCACGCGCCGCCGCTGCGGGGTATCTGCCGCCGGGAGTAACCTGGTTCGAACACAGTTCGGGCGGAGCGACAGGAACTGTGGAGGTCTTCAGCATTGTAGACCCGGAAGAGGTCAAGGATGGTCACATCTACGAAATCACCTTCCGTGATACACTGATTGAAGGCACCACAAACGACACGCTGACCACCCGTGATTTCAGCGTGGAAGATGTTACCGATGGGGAAATGCTCTATGAACAGAGCACCCTTTTCCATCCGGATGATCGTATCCCGGTCCTTGACGGTTTCGAGCTGTTGATTGAATATGATCCAGTGGTACGAATCGACGAAGAGATGTCGGGCTGGTTTGATGAAACGGTTCATCCCTTCGCCTTTGACCCGGTAACATTTATCGGTGTTCGTGGGGAAAGTCGGCCAAATGACTACCGTTTAATCGTGGGCGAGGGGACACAAAGCACCTCGTACGATACTACTCTCGGAATGTTTCCTCTTCCCGCAATCGATGTGAATTTCCGTATTGAAAGCCTGATCACCGGGGAACCTGTGCAGTTCTCATACGCGGACCTGTACGGTTCGGACGGTCAATTGAATGTCAATCCTGACAATCACGACCAGACCGATATTCTTTTCATGCTGGAAAGCAACGGCCAGGGCGGGTTGAGTTACACATGGCAGCTCAGCCTTGTGTATGCTACCGGTCAACGAAATCCACTGCCGGGTGACACACTGGAAATCCATTTGCGAAAACCGTTCCTGTCAAGCGATGTGTACCGTTTCCAGATTGGCGAATCGGATATTTCGCAAGATCTGGCGCGGCAGGAGCTTGATGATATCCGTGTTGTTCCCAATCCCTACGTCGCCGCGGAAACATGGGAACCGAACAATCCCTACACCAGCGGACGTGGACCGCGGGAAATACACTTCATCAATCTTCCCAACCGTTGTACGATACGGATATTCAATGTCAATGGCACCCTGATCGATGTCATCGAACATGATGCGCCCAACGAAAATGGTACAGCGATCTGGGATGTGCTCAGCCGGGAAAACCTCTCGATCTCCTACGGGATATACATCTATCACGTAGATGCGCCCGGCATTGGCGAAAAAACAGGAACATTCGGGGTGATCAAATGAACAAATCGAATCCAATGTTCCGTCAGAAGAGATTGTTGCAACTTTGTGTTGCTATCGGAATTCTTTTGGTTCCTTTTGCAGGACCAACCGTTTTCGCCCAGGAACCAACAAGATCGGCACATCCGCCGCTGTCTTTCTTCGAATACCGGTCGGCGCCCGTGCAAGCGCACTGGGGAGCGCGTACTGCTCACGCGCATCGGATGCTTCGGTTCTGTATTGGAATCCCGGTGCACTTTCGAGGTTGGACGGCAAACAGTTCCTTTTCGATTATTCGGACTGGTTACCGGGGTTGAATTTTGGATACGCCGGGGCCGCTGTTCCGATGGGTTTGAATGGCATGTTCGGAATCCAGGCAACCTATCTCTCCACTGAAGAAATGGACATTACCACGCCCGCTGCTCCGATGGGGACCGGGCAAACCTACACCGCTTCCAGCACTGCTGCCGGGATATCGTACGCAAACAATATCACGGACCGGTTTTCCATCGGTGGCACGGTTAAAATGATCCAGGAACGTATCTACAATTCTTCCGCCCTCGGATTTGCGGTCGATGTGGGCACGATTTTCGACACACCCTTCTGGGGAGTGCGCCTCGGTGTTTCCATCGCCAATGTTGGCACCAAGCTGCAAATGACCGGCGAAGATCTGAATATACGGGCCGACATCGCCCCCGATCAGAACGGTAATAATCAGTCGATTGTAGGAGAGTTGAAAACCGACCGTTTCGATCCACCCACTATCCTGCGTATTGGAATATCAGATGATGTCATTTCCAATGACCGTCTGCGCGTAACATGGATGATCGACGGCGTTAATCCCAACGACAACGCTGCCAGTGTAAACCTTGGACTGGAAGCGGGAATCTACAATGATCTCTTCCATCTTCGGTGCGGCTACAATGACCTGTTCCTCGATGAATCCATCCGTGGGTTAACCTTCGGTGCAGGCTTCACAATCAACAGCCGTTTTTCACATATCCAGATTGATTATGGATACCAGTATTTCGAATACCTCAATGGGGTTAACCGTTTTACAATCATCATCATTGTGTAAACAGGGAGTTTTCGAAAAAAAATTGTTGACGATTTGAACCATTCTTTTGTTGGGAGGCTACTATGAAAGCAGTACATGGATGGAAGTTGATCATCCTGTTCGGACTGTTTATTTGTGTGACCGCCATTCCGGTCACATCGCACGCTATTAACGTAACCGTACGCTTCAAC
This sequence comes from bacterium, assembly GCA_963674515.2. Taxonomy (GTDB): domain Bacteria; phylum Electryoneota; class Electryoneia; order Electryoneales; family Electryoneaceae. Next base: position 4,904 of record CAXXQY010000006.1, on the reverse strand, counting down.
TCGGCGACGGTCATGGACACCCTGAGTGAAGAGCATTTTGTCCAGATTCGCGGCGACATCAACGGTTCAGAAGGCGCATTGCCTGACGGGAACCAGCTCACCTGGTCCAACACATCCGACCTGATCCTGGATAATGTCGGCGGTGACTACTGGGAGATATCCTTCCAGGTTAATACAGGCGACATCCTTCATTACAAATTCTGGACCGGATTCGATTCGGAAACCGGAACCGGGGTTGTCTGGGACGGTTGGGAAGGACCATTGACCAACCCGGACGGTGAACCGGGAGATAACCGTGTGTTTGTCGCAGGCGCTGCGGACACCGTTTTAGCAGTGCAATACTACAATTCGACGACCAGTACAAAAGAGCAGTATTACCGTCCCTACGAAGAGATTGAAGGCTCTGTCGCTTTCTATTTCCGTGTCAACATGGCGGGCCTGGAAGACCTTGAGGAGTTCGATCCACTGGTGGACATCCCGGTGATGGTCCGTGGAAGTGCACCTCTCGACCCGGAAGATGACTGGACACCGGCGATTGTGGAGCTTACCCGGGAAGCGACATCCGGAACTGGCGCTTCCTTCTGGTCTGGTGTAGCCTATGCCGCTGTAGAGGATTTGTCTGATGACCAGTTCCAGAACTACAAGTTTGTCTATACTCCCAACGGCACCGGAGAGGCATGGGAAGACAGGGACAACCGTTGGTTCAGAATTACATCGAACCTTGCGGAAGGTGCGTACGATACAACCCTGCACTGGGCGTATTTTAATGACCAGGCACCCGGTGGTGAGGTTGTGGAAACGACTGTCAGTTGGTTGATGGATCCCGGCGCACTGGAAGAACTGGGATTTTTCGATCCCGCCGAAGGGGATCAGATCCTGATTTCGGGACCATTGGGATGGACCATTCCGGATGATGCCATCCCGGTAGTCTATCAACCCCTGCTGCAGATGTGGATCGGGCAGCATACATTCAACGCTGTTGTCGGCAACGACATCACCTACAAATACGTGATCTATTACGATTCCTGCCGTGTCGATCCAGAAGATCCGGCCTATATCGAAGGGTTACCGGGTGTAGAATTGTGGGAAGAACCGGGTGTAACTGGTGGCGCCAACCGTAATTATATCTTCACTGCCGAATCGGAACAACAACCCGATGGTGACTTTGGGCGTGATTTCCAGTTCTACAACAGTATTCCCCCGAAGGGGTTATTGACAATAATATCACAGTAACCTTTAACGTGGACATGGAGCCTGCTACCGATCCGGATATTAATACAGCCAATCCCTTGTTCCGTCCTGGTGTGGATGAGTGCTATATCTACTTCGAAAGTCCATTGCTGATGCTCACCCAGGGACTTGATGCATATGAACATACTGTCGGCATGGAAGATCTGGATGGTGACGGCGTGTATTCAGTGACGATGCCACTTGATGCACCGACTGTATACCAGGTTGGCTATCGCATCGGTTACACATCCGACGCCGACTCGATCCTGAATGGCGGCGGTGTTGAATTCGGACGACGCTACTACCAGTTCATCCTGCCGATTTCCCATGATCCCGAAGGTGAAACAATCCTGGCCGGAAGAGTGGGATTTCCCGATTGTCGACTGGACACCATTTGATTTAACAGTGGAAGAACCGCCTGATTTCGATCATCCCTTCGCGGTAGATGAAGAAGACACGATTCCGACAGAATGGTCACTGGCCACTGCCTATCCGAATCCGTTTAACCCGTCCACAACAATAGCGTTTACAGTACCTTATCAACAGGATTTGAATGTCAGTATCTACAACTTGTTAGGGCAGCATGTACGTACACTTGTTAATGAACCATTGCAGGCCGGTGCGCACCGAATTGTCTGGGATGCGAATGATTCTGCAAATCAACCGGTAGCTTCGGGTATGTACTTCATGCGTTTGAACGGCGTAAACCATGCTCAGGTTCAGAAATTGATCCTGATGCGGTAACAACAGAGTTCTGCATGATTTTTAGTGAATCAAGCAGGGTGTTGTGCAGGTTCCTGGCGAATACTCAGTAGTACGGGAAGTATTCAGACAAAAGAAAGCGAGAACCTGCACATATTATCGTAATTAGATGAAAAATTCTGCAAGATCTCGCGCCTGATGATTTTGTATAAGAAAAGGCGTTCAAAGGCGCCAGGATCTTGCAGAACGGTGAAATGCTTTACAGGGAGGCTGCTGTACATAAGCGAACTGAACGATTGCCGGATTGTTTCTTTCGCAACAACAACCTATCCATCCAGAATGATTGGTACAGCAGTCTCCTTTTTGAGGTATTTTGTGATGATTAGTGATCTGTTTGATTCGCTATGATATACACAATTTTCAGTAAAATGTCACTCCAGCGAAAGCTGGAGTCCAGAAATAGCATGACGAAGTCAGGCTTAATATACTGTTAATTTTGCGATTAAGATTATTGCAACTAAACAACTAACTGGATTCCAGATCAAGTCTGGAATGACAAACTCTTTTATGCAGAACTATAATTTAACTTGGTTGAATGAATCACAATTAGATTTGTTAGAAATTATGATAAACCAACAACGGAACGATGCGAGAGTTCGATTGATGTCCCATAAAGTTACAGTTTTTGCCGAGCCTGATTGCGGTGTTCCTGCTGACAGGAATGGCAGGTGCGCAGGTGTTTATTGCCGGTGGTGATGTGTCTTCCATGCGGCAGGTTGAGGACAATGGCGGTGTGGTTCAGCGACAGCGGCCAAGTGGGAGACCTGTTGGAAATTATGAACGATCATGGATTCAACTGGTTCCGTCTGAAGATCTGGCATACCCCGGAAGAACCGTACAATGACCTGGAGCGGGTGATTGAAGCGGCGGTACGCGGGAAAACACTTGGTATGAATTTCCTGCTCGACTTCCACTATTCCGATACCTGGGCGGATCCCAGCCACCAGGACAAACCGGCTGCGTGGGAAGATCTCGATTTTCCGGACCTGGTCGACAGCGTATATCAGTATACATTTGATGTGATGGAAGCGCTGCAGGATACGGGCGCAATGCCGGACATGGTGCAGATCGGCAACGAGATTAACTGCGGGATGCTCTGGCCGGACGGTCATGTGTGCGGCGACGATAACAATCCGACCCAATGGAATCAACTGGCGCAACTCATTTCTGCCGGGATACAAGCGGTTCATGACAGCGAATCTGAGGAAGATACTGTCGGGATCATGATCCACACCTCCAGCGGAAGCACATGGTTCTTCGACAACCTGCTGGCTCGTGTGGATGGGATCGATTACCTCGGAAGATCCTTTTATCCATTATGGCATGGCGATTTTGATGATCTCGAATGGAGTCTCAACGCTCCTCGCCAACCGCTACGACCAGGGCATAATCGTTGCGGAAACCGGGTATCCATGGACCCTCGACTGGAATGATCCCCAGGGCAACCTGTTCGGGACAGATGATGCCCTGATCCCCGGGTATCCTGCCAGTATCGAAGGGCAGGCTGCTTTCCTGAGCGATGAACGCAGTATTGTGCAAAACCTTCCCGACGATAAAGGCATAGGAATCTTTTACTGGGAACCGGGATGGATTACGACACCCACCTATTACACTCCCTGGGAAAATGTCTGCCTGTTCGATTTTGACGGCAACGCTATCGCATCCATCAACGCCCTCGGAACCGATCCCCAGAATCATCCATCTGTGAATATTACCATGCGAATCAACACCGCCACATTGCTGGATACCATGAGCACAGAAAACACCCTGCAAATTCGTGGGGAAGTACGGGGTGTCGGCGGACGTTACCTGCCGGATGGAACCGAAGTATCCTGGGCGGACGACTCGCAGCTCCTGCCGGAAAATATTGGAGGTGATTACTGGGAGATCACTTTCCCGCTGTATGTCGGCGACACCCTAAGCTTCAAATTCTGGACAGGTTTCTCCCTTAGCCGACCGACATCGCAACGTCTCGGATGGGAAGGACCGGTCATCCCAGGCGGTGGCCATTGACGGCAACACACGTCTTGTTGTCGCGGGTGAATCGGACACTACGCTTGCCCTCCAGTTCCTGAACGGTTCCGGGGCGACTGTCGAACAGTACTGGCGGCCTTATGAGCTGCACGAGGATTCGGTGATTGTGTACTACCGGGTAAATATGGCCCATGCAGAAGCGAATGGAAGTTTGTCACCCGGATAATGGGGACATTGTCAGTGTTGTCCCCTATTCCCAGGGGGATACTTTCTCGCTCATCCGGGAAGAATACAGTGTGGGTGGAGGAACCTTCTGGTCGGGGACAGAAACCTTTCACGTTTCCGAACTCGAAGATGGTGTAAGCCAGACCTACCGATACGAAATCAGCACAGCAAGCGGTTTCCATCCTGGAAGAACAGGACAGGCGCTGGAACCTGAATGAATCGTTTGCCGAAACGGACACAACCCTCCATTGGGTCTTTTTCGATGAAGACTATGATTCGCCGGTGGAAGATCGTGATATACCATTGGTGGAATATTTTACACTGGGCGCCTATCCCAATCCGTTTAATTCATCCGTGCAGATCTCCTTTTCGCTTGGACTGCCGTCCGGAAGGACGGATTGGTGTATACAACCTGCTGGGGCAGGAAGTCTGGGGAACTGGCAATGAACTGTGGCCATCCGGACAACACCATGTTCACTGGTCCGGAAACACCACCCAGGGGCAGGCGGTTTCCTCCGGGATTTATTTTGTTACATGGCGCGGAAATCACTTCACCAGGACCATGAAAGTAATCCTGATCCGGTAGTATGGTCAGGATGAAGGAAAACAGATGAAACGAATGAATCCACTGCTGATACGCATAACGTTGCTTGCATGTGTAATTCTGCTATTTGCGGGATGTACAACACAGCAGGGAACACAGGAACTTCCTT
>CAXXQY010000005.1:0-34322 GCA_963674515.2 bacterium | reverse complement strand
TTAAAGGTCCATGGCCAGGCAGTTCACAGCAGCTACAATCCTGCACGTGAAGCGGATGATCTCGCGAGAAAAATGCTTGACAAAAGCCGGAAACCGAAAGGAATTATCCTCATCGGTTTCGGACTTGGTTACCTGGCGGAATCAATACTGCGATCCGCACCAGATACACCCATCGTGGTCATCGAGCCTTCCGAAGCGGTATGCAGAGCCGCAATGGGGGCACGTGATCTTTGTGGCCTTCTACCGAAAATCTCATTGTGGGTGGGATCAAATCCTGATGCTGCTCTTCGTTTTGCAGAGCAGGCAGCCGTTTCGAGGCAGAATCTCGGTAAATGGCAGGTGTTTGTCATGCCATCCGCACGCCGTTACGCTGCGAGCGCAACCGCTGAAATTGAAAACACCCTGAACAAGGCAATGCGTTCCTCAGGCCAACGTCTCCGTATCCTCGTGGTAAGCCCGATATATGGCGGAAGCCTCCCGGTCACATGGTATGTCAGTGATGCACTGAAAAGCCTTGGTCACAAGGTGGAGGTCCTGGATAACAGCACATTCAACAATGCACGAGTTCATCTTGACACAATCACCAACGATCCAGGGCATATGAACCAGATCCAGGGATTGTTTACAACACTCATGGCGGAAACAGTCACTGCCAAAGCGTTGGCGATGAAGGCGCAGATTGTCTTTTTCATGGCGCAATCCCCCGCCACTCCGCATGTACTCCAGGAACTTCGGAAAATTGGGATTCCCTCAGCCATGTGGTTTGTCGAGGACGGTTACCTCTTTGAATACGGTTTGCAGATGTCGCCGTTGTACGATGTTTTCTTCCATATCCAGAAAGGACGATTTGAGGAGAATCTTCGTGCCGCAGGAGCAAGGGTTCCGCACTACCTGCCCATGGCCGCCGATCCGAATCTGCATGCCCCGATGGACTTGTCCCTGGAAGACCGGATGCGATTCGGGTCCGACATCAGCCATGTAGGCGCCGGGTATTTCAACCGAAGAAAGTTTTTCCTTGGTCTGCTCGATTACAACTTCAAACTCTGGGGAAGCGACTGGGAACAACCGGGAGCATTGGGAACCATCCTCCAGGAAAACGGCAGACGGGTCAGTACAGAAGAAAGCATGAAAATCTTCAACGCCACGAAGATCAACATCAACCTGCATTCCTCCACCTATACCGAAGGTGTTAATCCTAACGGCGACTTTATTAACCCGCGAACCTTCGAACTTGCATCGGTGGGAGCATTTCAACTGGTCGATGAGCGCAGCCTCCTCACAAAGCACTTCGAACCGGGCCGGGAAGTGGTGACATTCACCAATCTTTCAAACTGTCGGGATGCTATCGACTATTACCTCGCTCATCCGGACGAAGCGAAACTGATCGCGCAGAATTCCCGTGAACGGGTCCTGAGGGAGCATACCTATCGCCATCGTATGGAAGAAGCGCTGGGTGTCATTCTGCAGCATTACAGACCGGCTTTTGAAGAAACACCGTTAAATACGGTTGAGTCATTAGTGGAAGAAGCCGGCGATGACAAAGAACTGGCAAACTTCTTCCAGCGAATGGGCGAACCGGATGAAGAATTAACCCTCGAAGGGATCGCCGAAAAACTGCGGAACGAACAAGGTGAACTTGGCGAAACGGACGCCATCTTCCTGTTGATGAATGAGTTTCATCTCTGGGCAAAAGAAAAGGGACTCGCATGAAAGCCCTGATCATCAACCTTGCACGATTGGGTGACCTTGTACAATGCACCCCTGTCGTTCGCGGTTTGAAACGCGAACGAGGGGCCGAGGTACATCTTCTCGTGACCTCCAACCTCGCAAAATTTGCGTCAAGGCTGGATGCGGTTGATGAAGTTTTAACCTTCGACGATTCCGATCTATCCCGTGGAATTCTTACTAATGACAAATCGCTTTCAGAGAGTTACAGGGCATGGAAAACCCTGATAAAAACAATAAAAAATGAGAACTATGACCTGGTCGTAAACCTGACCCACGACATCGTTTCATCACGGATTTCTCACCTCTGCGGTGCGAAGGAAAAATTGGGACGAATAGAAGAACCTGATGGATCAGTGGTTGTAAATGGGTCATGGAGCAGGTATTTCTTCTCAGCCCTTCAATCACGAAAAACAAATCCGTTCAACCTGGTAGACATACACCTTCGCAGCGCCGGTTGCCGCAACTATGCCGGATCTGTCAAGTGTATCGTTCCGGAAGAAGGAATAACAGAAGCTGAAGTATTACTGAGTGGCTTGCCATCCCCAATTGTCGCTATTCATCCGGGCGCGAACCATCCCAATCGAAGGTGGCCCGTAACCTACTTTGCGCAATTGGCGGACAATCTTCATCATGCCGGTTACACTACTGCACTTGTCGGTGGTCCGGGAGACGCCGTAATCGCAGATGAAGTCATCAACAATATGGAATCACCGGCACTGAATCTCGTCGGGAAAACCAGTCTTGATGGACTCCTCGGTGTTCTTTCGAGGGTGGATCTGTTAATAACCAACGACACTGGTCCACTCCATGTGGCGGCCTCTGTTCAAACAGGAACTGTTTCCATATTTCTCGCATTTGCCCGTCCTGAGGATACATCACCCTATGCACCCGGTCATACGATCATCGAAACGTTATTTGAAGATCATCCCTGCCCGGAAACAAGTCCCTGTGAACGTCCGACCTGCGGTTTCACAGTTCCGGTGAAAGCTGTCCAGGAAGTTGTATTGGCCCGTTTGCAGGATCGTCCACTGAACCGGAACCTGATGGAATCAATAGATGGTGAATTCAGAATCCTTGAAACAGATGTTAACAGTGACGGATTTCAAACCCTGTCGGAAGTATTCACTACAGGTTCAGTGAAAGTGTCCGCAAATCGAACCAAAACCCTTCGTGAATTCTGGATGAATATCCTGGGAGGAACAACATTACCCAGACATTTTAATCAGGATAATCTGCCTGAACTGCCCCGGGAAGCTTTTCTCAATGCAATTGAACTGGTTTCGAATATCGGAAATATACTTGAACAATCGTCGTATACGAACTTACCCATTGCTCAAATCCTGCTGGATTTCGAGGAAAGAATGGGACGACTCGAACACAGTGCAGGTTCATGGCAAGGTTTATTCATTGCGTTTCGTCTTGAACGGGAAGCGATGTACAAGCGTGGACGTGACACACTTTTAAAGGAAGCACCGACACGCTTTGCCAAATGGGAAGAAGGAATGAAGGTTTTGTCCGGTGATGTAACGAAAGAGGAAGTTGCAGCGTGATAGGCGCGAACAAGAATATCGCGGTGATCAACCTGACACGCATGGGTGATCTGCTGATGACCGGTCCACTGATCGACCGTCTGCGACAAATCTACCCGGGTCGTTCCATCCACCTTTACGCGGTCACAGGCTACATGCCCATCGCTGAGGGGATGGATGTCGATCGTATTGTGCCGGTCGATTTCAACATGCTGGCTACCCTGTCGATTCGCGCAACAACAGGCAATTTCAACCACTCCCTGCTTGAGTTTTTCCAGGAATTCAGGAAAACGCTTCAACCACTGTTCGAATATGAATACGAAGCCATTTTTAACGTGAGTTTCACAGATATAAGCTCACTATTGTCGTTTATGCTCAGGGGACCGGTAAAGAGCGGTCTGCATCTTGATTTCGAAGGGTATCGCCTGGTGGCGGGAACATGGGCCAGGTTCTTCTTTGCCGGAAACCTGAACCGTGAACTCAATCCTTTCCATCTTGTTGATGTTCTCGTGGGGGCGAGTGGTGAATTGAGCTCACGTACCGGCCTCAGCAGGATGAAATATGCAGTGCCGGAATCCGTTCGTCTGGCCATCAGGGAGAAAGAAACGGAATTCGGCTTACGAAGAGGGAATGGTCCCCGCATTGTGATCCAGTGCGGCGCTTCCACAGAAGACAAACGATGGGAAGCGGAATACTTCGGGCAAACAGGACGACTGCTTGCTGAACAATTGAATGCAAACATTCTGTTGGTGGGAACTGAAAAGGAAAAACACCTCGCAGAAACTGCGGCAAAGATCATTGGCGCGAATGCAACTGTATTAGCGGGAAAAACCAATCTGCCACAGCTCTCCGGCTGGCTGGAAACCGCCGATCTGCTGATTACGAATGACACAGGCACCATGCACCTCGCTCAATCGGTCGGAACACCCTGTCTCGTGATCACCCTTGGCACTGCCCTTTCGGATGAAACCGGTCCCTATGGCGAAAACAACCTGGTGATTGAACCGGATATCAACTGTTTCCCCTGCAATTTCCGGGTAAAATGCCCACATTTTAATTGTCATAAGCAGATCACACCTGAAGCGGTGAGTTCCTTCGCAAAGGATATGCTCGAAGGGAAAGTACAGGAAGGGTATACACCGTCCATCAACACTTCAGGAATGACTGTCTGGAGAACTCAGTTCGACCGGGACGGCTGGTGGCGAAAACTTCCGGTTTCACCTGTACCGGCTGACAAACACCGTATCACCCGGGAAGTATTCCGTGAACTTTGCAAAACCACCTTTGAACCGGATCTTCGCCCAAACGGAGCTTTGGCTGAGCATGTCGCAGAGATGTTACTCCGCATGCACGGATCACCTCCTGCCGATATTCTCGACAGGATTCTGGAGCAGGATCTGCCTGCAGCGTTGGAGTTGGCAAGGCTGGCAGTAACCGGCAAAGAATTGAGTTCCACGCTTGGCAACCTGTCGGGTGACATCAATGGAAACATTGAACAGATTAAAACCCTGGGCCGGAAACTTGCAGAACTGGACGATACGATCGACAGTTTAGCTATTGTGCAGGAATTGTGGCGCCCTGTAATGATGATGTTCCAGTTCGGAAGAAGCAATTTCCCGTCGGAGGGACTCAACCTGCAGGCAAAGGCGGCTTTCGAAAATTATACGAATCTTGAACAATGGACTAGAGGCGCAGTCGAATTGATAACCGATTCGATAAGGTTATGGAAAAAGCTGGCTCAACAGCCGAATCAGCACGCTGAATCCATTTCTCAGTACAATAAAGTAAAAACACCGATGCTGGATAATCAGAACAGTACAGAACAAAAAGCCTTTTCATCAATTATCCGTCCACGAATGAAAACGGAAAAACTCGGGATTATCATTCTTGAAAGCGGGTATTTCATCCAGCGTGAAATTTCGGACGCATTCAAACGTCTCGGTCACAGCGTGATCGAACTTCAGTTTGAGGACAATCCGCAGTTTATCACCCAGTTACTTGAAGCGAGCATGCGTTCGGATTTTCTGCTGACAATCAATCACCTTGGTTTCGATCAGCACGGCGAACTTTCATCCCTGCTGGCGAAAATCAACCTTCCCCATGTTTCATGGTTTGTTGATCGTCCAGGGTTCATTTTACTCGATTATGAAGCGGCGCCCAATGAGATGTCATTTATCTATTCCTGGGAACGCAGTACAATTGGTGAAATCCGCAGTTACGGGTTTGAGAGGGTTGACTTCCTCCCTCTCGCTACTGATCCCACACGTTTTACTCCAGGTCCCGACAGGGGCATAGGTGATGTGCGATTGATAGCGAACTCCATGCTCCGGGCATCTGCCGAGTGGCGTGACAAGGCTGGCCTTAACGGTACCCGGGATACACTGTTTGAACGTGCGGTGGCATTACAACGATCCGGGAGGATTGAAGCCAAAGCCGCTGTCGAGACCTCCGCCGTGGCGGAAGGCCTGGATATTTCCTCCTGGTCCCCGCGTCACCTGCTGAATTACGCCTCGGCGGTAGCATTGACTGCAACCCGTGAATTACGTCATGATCTCGTTACCGAGTGCAATAAGTTTGACCTCCATTTGTATGGAGATGATGAATGGCTGAGGGCGGCGCCGGGAGTGGCATTTCATGGGTACGTAGAATACCCTGACGGTCTCCCGGATGTGTACAGGGGTGGAATTCATTTGAATGCGACAAGTTTTCAGATGCCAACAGCAGTCAATCAACGAGTCTTTGACATACCAGCCTGTGGTGGAATACTGGTCACCGATGACCAGGAAGATTTGCACGACCTGTTCGATGTGGAATCGGAGTGCATCCTTTACCAGGAAGCCGAAGAAGCGGCGATGCAGATCGAAACTGTTCTTAGACATAGAACCCTGGCGGAAAAAATTGTTGTCCAGGCAGCAAAACGCATACAAAAACAACATACATACAACCATCGCGCCATACAGATCATTAAAGCATTACGCGAGGAATTTGGAAAAGTGATGGTTCAGGCAGAAGGAGGATTACGATGACCGATGTAACTTTTGACGGTCAAGCCGTAACAGCGCCACTCACCGGACGTGAAAAAGTCGGGGATGTAATTGGCTCTATCGCAAAGGATCTAGATACACGCCGCTGTATTATCCAGGTCCATCTTGATGGTGAAGAGATCACCGGCAAAGCGGATCGACACATGGAACCGATTGGCATGTACCGCCGTCTTGATATCAAAAGCGGCACACGTTCTGATCTAGCTCTCGAATCGCTGGATAGTCTCACTGAATTTCATGGATCGTTACTTAGCGAGCTATCCCGTGCAGCAGAAGAGTTCAGGCTGGGCAATGAAGAAAAGGCAAACAACATTTTCGTTCGTTGCCTTGATGGTATTGAAATTCTTGTAAAAACAACATCTACTATCACAACTCTCATGGATCAGAATCCCCAGAAGTTACAGCTTCCGGATGGAACGCTTGGTGAGTTAAACGGCAGGGTAAACGCGCTGTTCGATGAGATGATCGAGGCGCAAACTCAACGCGACTCCATTCTTCTTGCAGATCTTATTGAGTATGAACTGCTCCCATTGCTTGAAGATTGGAAAAACGCATTCAGTATGATTCGTGAACTCAAAGTACCGGCGTAAGAACTCATGAAAGATTCGCATCTTCCAAAAGCGATTCTCCGTGCGACGGAGCGAGCTGTCAAAGCGGCACAGCTTGAGCATCATTCCGAGCTCATGCCAGCTTTGAAGGAACGTGGACAATTGATCGCTGAGCTTTTTGGGCTGGATCCTGTAAATCCACTTCCTGCTTCTCATCCGAAAACAATCCCCGCTCGAACAAAACAAATCGCGGGTCGGAATCGCGAAACGATTGACCGCATCAAGGAGTTGGATATTCTCCTCTTCAAAGCTCTCGATGCACAATTTGATCGTATGCGAGTCCAACAGAGCGATATCCATCGCGCTGGGAGATTTGCGGAAGGTGCACGCAGTACGATTCTCCGAGAGAAGAGACATCGGATTGATATTCACGGATAGTATGTTCTTTGACAGAATTGCAGACGTTTTCGGCATTTTTCGGCTTTTCGAAACGGTCATTCTCTAGTGCAGCGAGAGCAAAAACGTCACTCTTTGTTCAACTTTGGCTAAAGGAATGCTTCTCAGCTACCGATACAATGGATAGCAAGGGGTTCCTTACCTCGGATTGGCAAGGAGGTGTACGTATGAGTACGAGGATTAACCACAATGTCCTCTCGCTCATTGCACAGCGTAATATCTGGGCAACCCAGAATGAGCTTGATACCGCGATTACGCGGCTCTCATCGGGTCTCCGGATCAATTATGCGTGGGATGATCCGGCCGGTTTGGCCATTAGCGAGAGAATGCGTGCGCAGATTTCTTCAATGGAAGAAGCTGAGCGTAACGCAAACTACGACGTGAACTTGTTGGCCACCGCTGAAGGTGCTCTTCAGGTGATCGACGAGAAGCTAATTCGTATGCGGGCGCTTACTATTGAAGCGTCAAACGGTGCATTGACTTCGCTTGACCGCGCAGCTCTAGACGTTGAGTTCCAACAGTTGAAGAGTGAAATTACGCGTATTGCGTCGACAACGCACTACAACGGTAACTACCTGCTGAACGGTGATTACAGTTCCGGTACTGGACTCAAGTTCCACATCGGTACGTACAACACGGCTGGCCAGGACTACTACTATGTGAACCTGAATGACATGCGTGCTTCGGCACTCGGTCTTGAGGGAACAAGCCTGACCACCACGATCAACGCTCAGCGGTCCATTACCTCACTTGACTCCGCAATCAACGCGAAGGATACCGAACGGACGAGAATCGGTTCCTACGTCGAACGTCTGCAAAACACGATCCTGAACCTGCAGATCAGCCGTGAAAACGCTGTGAACTCAGAGTCTCAGATTCGTGACGCAGATATCGCCGCAGAAATGAGTAACTTCGTTCGTGCGCAGATCCTGATGCAGAGTGGTGTCTCGATGTTGTCGCAAGCGAATATGCTGCCGCAAGTAGTCGCGGGTCTGGTCGGATAATAATTATCCGGTAAGACATGAACTGGTAAGTTCACATGTAGTGAAGTTTTCCACCCATGGAAAGCGCAGGTTCCTGGTTGGCCTGGCGATCTATGGGTGTTTTTTGTTGTTGCGTTTTCTTTGAAATTGTTGAACTTGAGCCAGCATCGGGTCGTTACTGTCATTGAATTTCAATGCTGAAGTATGATTCGTCAGTAGCAGGTGAATAAGAAGTATTCACCGGTCAACGATGAAGGGTCGTATAACGACCGGAGGTGCTTATGGCTCCCAGTACTACGATTACAGGACTTGCATCCGGGATTGAGTGGAAAGACACGGTTGATCAGTTGATGGTTCTCGAATCCCAGCCGATGGAAAAGCTTATCGATCGCAAATCGGAATCGAAAAGCAAGCAGGATGCCTGGAACGCAATTGAAGAGCTGATTAAAACACTGCAATCAGAATCGCAGTCGATTGACAGCAGGACAGAACTGATCAAAAAAACAGCCTCAAGTTCTGACAACGATCTGGTTACTGTTTCTGCAAATGCGAATGCAGTATCAAGTACGCATTCCATTTTTGTGAATCAACTGGCTCAGGCGGAAACAGAAGTACATGACGGTTTCCCCGATATTAACACTACTGCGGTTCATACAGGAGCAGGCGGAGTTTTTGCTTATACATATGGGACGGAATCAGCGCAGGTAAATGTTGGTTCAGGTACAACCATAGCAGGATTGGTTCAATTGATCAATAACGATGCCGATAATCCGGGAGTTATCGCTTCCACGATTGATGACGGTAGTGGTGGTGCAACCTCTATTCACCTTGTTCTCATGGGTGCAGAGACTGGCGCCGACAACACTATCACGATCAATGATGGTGCAACCAATCTCAATGGTGGAGGCTTCACATCCGCCAGTTGGACAGAAACACAAAGCGCCCAGGATGCTGAGATCCAGGTGGATGGTTATCCAACTGCACCTCCGCCCTACATTACACGAGATTCCAATACAATCGATGATGTAATTAATGGACTTACATTCACCCTTAAAGACACAACCACTTCAGCGATTCAGGTTAATGTTGAAGAGGATCTTTCAACAATTAAACAGAAGATTACCGATTGGGTTGATGATTATAACGAGATCATGAAGACAATGGCCGCTTATACCCGTTACGATTCAGAAAATGAAATCCAGGGATTGTTGATGGGTGACAGCCGTATATATACCGTACGTGGTCATCTCCAGGAATTAGTCATTGGTGAAATACCCGGTCTGCCTGCGGACAACTCATACAGCAACCTGGCGTCGATCGGATTAAAAACCGGAACTGGCGGTATGCTGACCGTTGACAGCACCAAGCTCCAGGAAGCTCTTGAGGATGACCTGGATTCTGTAGCGAATCTGTTCATTTTTACTCATTCCTCCAACAGTGAAAATCTGAGTTATTTCGCCCGCACAAATGCTACAGAAGGCGGCGAATACGCTGTCCATGCAGAATATCTGGCCAACGGAAAACTGGATCCCAACGGAAACAACACCATCGGCGGGTACGCTGCAAAGGTAAAGAGCAATTACTATCTCGTCGGGAAAGATGATACACCGGTAGAAGGATTGCGGATCTACTTCAAGTCTCCCGGCGGCGGGGCCGGATCTGTTGATGGCACAATTCGTATCGGTACCGGTGCAGCAGTTATGGCAGATAATGAAGTTGACGATCTTACCGATTCTGTTGAAGGTTTATTCAAAGTCATTGACGATTCATACAATGATCAGATTGAATCGTTCGATGACCAGATCGATAACTGGGAACGTCGATTGGAAATCAGGCGCGAGACCCTGGAACGTCAGTACCTTGCGATGGAAAATGCTGTTTCCGAAGCAAAAAATCAAAGTTCCTGGATGAGTAGCATTTAAAAATGTTGCAGAACATAGATTTACTGTTGTAGGTTAACTAGAGGGGTGGATCTGTATGGCACAGTTTAACCCTTATGCACAGTACCAGGAGATGAGTTTCTCCACTCAAACGCCGGAAGCGCTTGTCGTAACCACATATGATGCAATCATACGTGCGTTGAAAGATGCTGGAAGAGCGATCACCGACAATGACTTTCAGAGTCGTACCCGGCAGTTTGACCTCGCTTTCGAGCTGATTTCAGAGTTGAGGAAATCCCTCAATCATGATGCCGGAGGCGATTTTGCGACCAAACTCGAATCTCTTTATGTATATTTTACAAGGGAGATTCTTGTTGCGAATGCGACCAGCGATCCCACGCGTCTTAAACCGGTGATCGCTAACCTTGAAACCATACGTGATGCCTGGGTTCAGGCGAAGAGTCAATTATCGGCGTGAATTTTGCTGTACAATATGATAAATGTAAGACAGCAGTGGAATCTATCCGCAAGGAGGTAAAGGTGCATCTTGAAGGAATCCCAGATGGAATCAGGGCAACCGATCCTTCCGAGGTGAACCGGAAGCAGGTCGAATCGACCTCGAAACCATCTGAATCGTATGCAGATGCTACCCGTAAGGCGGCAGCATCTACCGGGGGACGCGATTCCGCGCAAATATCCGTGGATGCAGCGGAGTTATCCCGGTACCAGGAGATGGTGCGGCTTCACAGGGAAGCATTCGGTGAAGCACAGCGTACGCAGAAACTGGATGCGGTTCGTCAACGAATCCAGTCTGGATACTACGACAGCCCGGAAGCACTGGACAATATGGCCGAACGTGTCCTGGAAAGCACCGTTGCGGATGCAGGTCCGGCAGGAAATCTTGATACTGTTCGTCGCAGATCGGCGGAAGGGTATTATGATCAACCACAGGTTGTTGATAAAACCGCAGGTAACATGCTCAGAAGTGTATTACCAGGTAGTCAGGAAGACATATAGAAGTCTGAAAAGTATTTCCTTGCGAATAGATTTCAAAAAGGCGCTGTCAAAGCGCCTTTTCTATTTGTTCCATATATCAAGGGACTTCCAGTATCTGCTATCCCGTCACTCCGAAATAGTTTTCCATCCTGTCAAAAGCCAGGTTGATCATATCTTCGGGTACACAAAATGACATCCTGAGATGGCCGTCCGCTGTAGGACCGAAATCACTGCCGGGGGTGGTTGATACTTTGGCTTCCTTCAACAGTTTTTTACAGAATGCTGCAGAGTCATAACCTTCCGGGAGCAGGATTTTCGGGAACATAAGATACGATCCCTCTGGTTTCTGGTAGCTGAATACGGAATCCATACGATCCAGCCTTTCACACATAAGGTCCCGGGTTACCAGGTATTTTCTCCGGAACTCTTCAATACAATCCTGTGGTCCCTGCAGTGCAGCCAGCGCTCCATACTGAGAAGCCACCGGTGCGCAAATGGCGAAACAAATATGTGCTTTACCTATCTGGGGTATCCATTTTTCTGAAGCGTGTACATAACCGATACGCCATCCTGTCATGGCATAGTTCTTCGTAAAAGTAAAACAACTGATTACCTGGTCGCGTATTTCCGGGATAGAAGCGATTGCAAAATGATCATTACCATCAAAAGTGAAGTATTCATAGGCTTCATCCGTGATAATCACAATTCCAGTATTTTGTACAATTTCCGCAAGCTTTGTCAGCTCCTTCCTGCTGAAAACGGTTCCAGTCGGATTAGAGGGAGAACAATAAAGGATCGCACGAGTTTTTAAGGTAATTGCCTTCTCGATTCCATCGAGATCCAGATGGAATCCATTCTCCTCCAGGGTAGGAACAAACACAGGTTTTCCCGAAGCTATCAGCACCTGGTTGATATGCGTGGAATAGGTAGGTGACGGCAAAATCACTTCATCTCCGGGATCAATTGCTGCCATGAGCGCAGCCGCAAGGCCCTCTATCGCCCCAACCGTTACAATGATCTGGTCGGCATTGGCTTCGACGCCATTCACCGTTGTCAATTTGGCAGCGATTTCTTTACGTAATTCCAGCAGACCTTTCGTTTCCGAATAGCCATCGCATTTACCAGCAACTACCGCCTCCGCTACTGCTTTCTGGATATGTGAAGGCGCTGAGGCGGTTGGTTTTGCCCAGGAAAGGAAGGCGACATCATCAATGGTTTTCGACAATGCAGTCATTGCGTGAATCGCTGAGGGTGGAATTGCCTGCACCCGCCTGGAAGGACCACAACTATCAGACATGTTCTCTCCATATATGCAAGGTTATAGGATATAAGACCTCTTCCGAATGTCCGCAGATCTCATCGAGTAACGTTTCAATGTACAAATGTGAAGAAACTGAATTTCTCAAAAATCACAATGTTTTTGTGTTCCCGAGATGATGCAACACTTATAGTCCATTCACCCCATAACAACCCTGAATACATGGATTACCCTGATTATTACTACAGGATTTCCTTTTTTGCTTATACTTGAAGAGGAAACGTGATTTATTCTCTTCAGATGTCGATTATATCTCCTTTTCATGATCGCTAACATCTTGTATTCCTTTCATTTCCGGGTTGCCATCCCTGTGAACTCCTGGAGTTATAGATGTAATACCTTTTGCTAAAATCGTTACATAAAAGTAGAAATGATACTATTTTACGACGGTAGAGGTTTTTTCCAACTGAATATAGCGAACTACTTACGGGTGTCGTTTGGGAATTCATTACATTGCACTTATTGCTTTGCACGGATAACGTACTACTGGTAAACATCTTTATATTTTGAGCCGGATCCGCGAATCCGTTTACCAGTCCTCCCTTAATGACGTACTCCTTGTATTTCCATATCGTAAGAAACAGAGGTTTGTTAGACGTATACTTCATTGAAACGCACACTGGGTTGGAGGTAAGATGAAGCATTCTGGATGGATTTTGGGATTCCTGCTGATTCTAAGCAACCGATTATTCGCAATCCCGGCGCATCAACCGGTTTCCATTGAAGAAAATCCATTGGAGGTTATTCATTGCATACAGATTCCCGATGGTCTTCAGCTTTCACTATCGATTGAAGAACCGCAATGGATGACAGTTGACACAGGAAATGAATCCGCTCAACTACTGGAATACGAATTAGGCGGAATGATCGAGGAGGATGGCTATCCTTCACTTCCTGCGATTGGTAGATTGTTGCGCTTGCCACCGACCAGTGGTGTGAGTGTTGAAGTATTGAATGGCGATTTCACCGTCATGAGTGGTGTTGAATATGCCGCCTATCTCGAATCGGAAGCGGGCGATTCTTATGGTCGCGTTACATCCTCCGAAGATGAATGGTATCCGGGACATCTTGCCACGGTAAGCGAACCCGCCATCTTTCATGACTTCCGAGTTGCGACTTTAACAACATACCCGGTTCAGTACAATCCTGCCCGTGATGAAGTTCGTATTTATCATAATTTGGACATAGAGGTCCATTTTAACGGTGAAGACTCCCGCAACCAGCTTGACCATTGGCCGACTCAAATCAGTGAAGCCTATCTGCCATGGTATCGTACGTTTATGGATTGGGACGAAAGCGAATTGGATGAGTATGTAATCTATCGTGGAAATGTTCAAGTGATCATGGTTAATGATGCGACGCTCATGGCGATCATGGAACCGTGGTTCAACTGGAAAAGACAACGGGGCTGGAAACTGGAACTTTTAACCAATAGTGATGTTTCCAGTTGGCAGTACACCAATATTCGCACTGAACTGCGAGACCGTTGGGAT
This sequence comes from bacterium, assembly GCA_963674515.2. GTDB lineage: Bacteria > Electryoneota > Electryoneia > Electryoneales > Electryoneaceae. Next base: position 20,347 of record CAXXQY010000005.1, on the reverse strand, counting down.
GAATCGGAAGAGAAATTCGATTATGTCGTAGTGATTGGTGACGCCAGTGGATCCTGGTTAGTACCGGCAGGCGGCAGCCAGGGCGATTACCAGTATGCTTGTGTTGCAGGTACCGACAACCTGCAGGATGTTGCTATTGGACGGATCAGTATCGAAACCACTACACATGCACTGACATACGTCAACAAGGTTCTTTCCTACGAACGTGATGTCGATATGAACAACACAGCCTGGTATCTGCGTGGCATGGTAGCCGCCGGGTCATCTTCATCCGGCACTTCCACAATTTATGTGGGTCGTTACGCAAGGCGTGAGATGTTCCAGCAAGGTTATACACAGGTTGATACCGCCTGGTATAATGACGGATTGGGTGATGTAAACAGCCGAAGTGTAGCACGTATAAACAATGGTGTCAGTTTTTATAATTATCGTGGGTGGTTAAATACTGGTATTCCAAACGGTACAATTCTTTCACTGACCAACACCAACATGACTCCGGTAGTAGTGGATATAACTTGTGGTACCGGCAACTGGGTAAGTGGAGAAGGCAAAAACGAAGCTTACATGCGGGCTGGAACCGCAACCCAGGCAAGGGGTGGAATCGGCGGTATGGGCACCGCAACGTCCGGCACTCATACCCGTTTCAACAACTCACTTGCTGGCGGCGCGATCTATACCATGTTCCAGCAACGATGCCTTGCCCTCGGAGATGTTGTCTTTGGCGCTCGAATGAACTTGTACAACAACTTCTATGACTATGACACTGGCACCGCAAGTAACTTCCTGGACTGGATGAATCTCATGGGCGATCCGTTGGTCTGGATCTGGACCGGAATTCCCCAGGAGTTGACCGTTTATGCAGCTCCATCCATAGAAATCGGGCAGCATGGTTACACAGTCGTTGTAGAAGACGAGGACGGAAACCCGATTTACGATGCATGGGTAACCCTTTTCTCTGACGAGGATGATGAACCGTACGTAATCCTTGGCTATACGGATATGAACGGTGAAGTTACTTTTGATACAGATTTCACGACAACCGAAGACCTGATCCTTACGGTGAGCAAACAACACTTCGCTCCTGTCCAGATGGATGTGGAAGTGGTTTCACCGGATGAACGCATTGGCTACACCATAGTCGATTTCATTGACACAGGCGCATCGGGAACCTCTGGCGATGGAGATGGAGTTCCAGAACCCGGTGAAATTGTTGGCCTTGATATTACCGCGAGGAATTACGGTGAGTCAGACCAGAACAATGTTACTCTCAGCGCCACTTCCAGTGAGCCATGGATTACTGATATTTCCGGCAGTATCAATTATGGAACCCTCACGGCAGGGGAAGCAGATGATGGTGACGGAATTATCCTTGTGGAAATTTCGCCTGACACTCAGGATGATTGGATATTCCATCTGACTCTAGAATTTGATGGTTCAATTGGCACGTATGAAGATGACCTGCCGATGCTTTGCCGTTCCTTCAAGTTTGCATTCATGGAATACGATATTGATGGCGAACTGAATCCGGGCGACACTCGCTCCATGACATTAAGTGTCAAAAATGTAGGCGGCAGCCTGGCCGGTGCTACCTCTGTCTCGCTAATCAGCCTGGAACCCTACCTGTCCATTTCGGATGGCGAAGCAACTTTACCTCCTACCAGCGTAGGCTCGATCTCTGAGACGTCAGATTTTCAGATCTCTGCGCATGAAGAAGTCGTACGTGGGAAAAGCGCGAATTTGCTGGCCATATTCACAACAAGCTCGGAGATTGTTGATTCTGTCTATTTCTCCATCGTCATGGGTAGTCGCCAAACGTATGACCCATCCGGTCCGGATCGTTATGGATACTATGCTTTCGAGAATACGGATATAGGATTCGATCTTATTCCCGAATACGACTGGATTGAAATTAATCCGAGTGCGCCATCCAATGATTATAGCGGAACTAACCTTAACATCAACGATGGCGGAAACAATTCGGACGATATGGAAATCATCGATTTACCGTTTACCGTTCAGTATTACGGTGAAACCTATGACGAGGCGACTGTTTCTGCGAATGGATGGATTGCCATGGGCGCCCAGGGCGATATGCGCAATCCCCGAAACTGGACTATTCCTGCTCCGCTTGGCCCTGACGCCATGATAGCACCTTTCTGGGATGAACGGACAACATCCGGTTCAAACAATGTCTACTACTACTATGATGCTTCCAATGACCGATTTATCGTCGAATGGTACCAGGTCACAGATATTAACGGAAGCAGCCAGTGTACCTTCGAGGTGGTTTTCTATGATCAGGAAGGGACTCATTCCACCCGTAGCGGTGATGCAGACATCCTGTTCCAGTATGGTCAGGTCTCTGGTTCATCAGGCTTGAGCTCGGATGTCCCCTATTGGACAACAGGTATTGAAAACCATCATCAGGATGATGGATTAATGCTGAACTACTGGAACACTGCTTTCAATGGCGCTTCTGTTGTCCAGAATGGACGTGCGATTCTCTTCACAACCAACGTGGTGCCGGTTACGGGTGCAATTGATGGATATGTCGTTGATGCCGAAACAGGTGATCCGTTGAGTGGTGCGGATGTCAGTGCGGGCAGCTATTCTGCGACCTCAAGCGCAGATGGTTATTATCTGATGAGCGACGTAATCATCGGTCTTTATATCGTCACAGCAGAGCTGGAATGTTTCAATCCCGCATCAGTAATTAACGTAGCTGTGGTCGATGCCGAGACTACTCACGTTGATTTTGCGCTTGTCCATCCGGAAATTGAAATTGATCCAAATATTATTGTTGAAAACCTGGCGCCTACCGATTCAACAACCCGTACAATTACCATTACCAACGAAGGCAATGGAGAGCTCTACTGGTCTCTGGATATCCTCTACCAGGATCCATTCCTGCTCCTCGATGAAGAATCACAGCCGACACGCGGCCCTGTCCGCGATACGGACGAATTGGACGACCCCTGGGATGCTGTTTTCACCTTCCCACTCACCACCGCGGAAACGAGAAACCGTGGTATAACCTTCGACGGTGAAAATTTCTGGATAAGCGGATCGGACAACTATGATCCCAGCGGACCCAACAAATTGTACAAGTACGACGCTGAAGGCACCCTTCTGGATGTTTACAACCAGCCAGTTGAGAATCCATCTTCAGCCGGTTTCTACGGAATCACTCACCATGACGGATACCTCTATGGTGTGGACAACAGTACTCTTTACGAGATGGAAATTTCTGAAACAGCGGTTACAGTACATGATTCCTGGAATGTACCGACTAATCCAGCCCGTTACCTTGCCTACGATCCTGTCCATGAATTGTTCTGGATGGGTGACCTGGGCACAGCGATCCTGGGCGTTGACTGGAATGGAAATACTGAGTACGAATACAACCAGGAATTTTACCCCCGGGGAGCTGCATGGTATGGAAGTGATCGTGATGGATACAATCTGTACTTCATCTGCCGTTCACCCGGCTCTCAAACGAACAGTATACGAAAACTGAATCCTGAAACAGGTTATTCGTTGCCAGTCTATGTATACCAGGATACTGAAGACCTTGAAACACCATCCGGGGCTGATATTACGCATCTGTGGAACCCGATGATCAGCGCACTTATGACGGTGTTTGACAACAATGTACAGGATGCCGTTCGTTTGTGGGAAATCGCCCCGAACCTGGCATGGATCAGTGTATCACCCGACTCCGGTGTAGTCCCAGCCTATTCCCAGGATTTCGTAGAGGTTACCCTGCGTGGAGCAAACATGCGGAATGACATCTACCAGATCTGGCTGGAATTCAAGTCGAATGCCTGCCCGGAAGATCCCATGGAACCTTTTGTTGCAGTGACCATGGACCTTACCGGTGTGGATGAAGATAATCCGGCGCAACCATTGGAGTGGGCGTTTGACGGCGTATATCCGAATCCGTTCAATCCATCGGTAACCATCGCATTTTCCCTGCAGGAAAGAGCAGAGGTTCATGCTCGACTGTTTAACCTGTTGGGCCAGGAAATTGCCGTGCTCGCAAATGAACCAATGCAGGCAGGTTCACATACGCTACAGTTTAACGGCGCCCACCTGTCCAGCGGGATCTACTTCCTGCAGTTTGAAGCGGGACCGATCCATCAGGTACAGAAGTTGATTCTAATGAAGTAGTTCTTTGAACATGTGTCGTTATTGAAAAGGTTGGTTTCAGCTCAGAAGCCAACCTTTTCATTTTTCGCTCTGTATGTGATTCCACACCTTTCAAGAAGAATGATATACGATTTCTCGAAAAGAATGTCGAAAGGTGTCATTCCTGACCCCGATCGGGAATCCAGAAAACAAGCAGTTGGAGACTATATTATCAGACATTCTTTCCAAGAAATACTATAAAAGTACAATGACTTACGGCAATAAATAATTTTTCATCTCTATACATTGCTATTCATCTGTTAAGCGCATACATTATCTAAAGCATTGTAATAACTTATCTCAGAGGTTAAAATGACAACTGAATCTCTATTTCTTCTTCTTATCATTGCGGTGACCATATTTGGTATTCTTGTTGTCACAACAAAATCTCGCAAAAAGAAACGGTTTCCTGATCGAAATTCAGATGTACCACATGACGAGGAAACAATACCGGAAACTGAATCCTTTGAAGAGACACCTGCAGCAGAGGAACCATTTCCTGATGAGGAAACGATTTCGAGTCGAGAGAATACAGAACGAAGGCCATTACCGATTGGAGGTTGGTTAATACTTCCAGCAATAGGATTGGTTCTTGGTTTTATCTTCTCATTAGTAAATGCTTCACAATGGATTGCAGAATACAGCAATCTCGAAAATGCAGAGTATTCTCATATTTTTTATGCAGAGATATTTTTTGCAATAATTAACATCATTTTCATTGTGATCGCAATGGTTTACTTCTTCAGCAAAAATGCGTCTACGCCAAAAATCATGATAGCATTGTATATATACAATATTGTAAGCCTCGGAATTCTACTTGCTGTTGATATTGCTTCAGATGTCCCGGAAATTGCAGTGTTGAATGTTAAAGCTTTACTGCAGAGCCTTTTTAGTGCAGCAATCTGGATTCCCTATTTCCTGGTTTCCGTTCGAGTGAAAAACACATTCATTGTGAAAAATTCCGTTGATGAACTGGAAGAAAATCTGGCTGGTTGATCTTATTGTTTCTCGAAAAGAATGTCGAGAGCTGTCATTCCCGACTCCCATCAGGAACCGAAACGAAGTGAAGCTCGACGTCAAAGTTTACGTCAATCCCAGATAAATCTGTGGTTGGAAATTACACAATCAGGCATTCTTTTCAAGAAATACTACAACCGTAACTATCGCATTTACGAATCAATTCCTTTCCTGGACAGGATCCTCTGCTCATAATAATGCTTCACTTCCCGCATATCTGTAGCAAGATCAGCTTGTTCAATCCAGGAATCGGGGCAGTATCGTCCGGTCAGGACCAATTCAATACCTTCCGGTTTGTTTGCGAACAGAGGAATAAGATCCTCTTCCTTCAGCAGTTTGAAATAGGTTGTGACACAAATTTCATCAAGGATAACTACGTCATACTCGCCAGACTTCATTGCGTCGATTGCATATGCGATACCGTTTTTCGCAATAGCTTTATCTTCATCCGATGGTGGTTGTCGGTTGAGTACAAACTGGTCGTTCCCAAAACGTTTTACCGTGATCAGATCTTCGAACCGCTGCAATGATTCCAGTTCGCTGTACGCAAAGTCCTTCATAAACTGGACAAAAAGAACCTTTAATCCAGCTCCGGCAGCGCGGAACGCCAGACCGAGCGCGGCTGTGGTTTTTCCTTTGCCGTTCCCGGTGTAAATGTGGATGTATCCTTTTCCAACAGATGATTCCATTTATTTATCCAACCGGAAAAGTGGCTGGTATTTTGCGTGCATCTCTTTCGATGCGGCAGCGAGAATACCTTCGTTATTCATCAAACGTTCGCCTGTAGACCAGTCCAATGGTTTCCCGTTCATATCGGTCACTACTCCCCCGGTTTCTTCAACGATTAGAACACCCGGTACATGATCCCACATATAAAACTTGCCGTAACTCGGGCTGGGATTACGCGGGTAGATGTGACCGATCCCCATGGCGATCGCCGCATACTTTGCCTGGCTGTCCACAGGATAATTTTTTGCGCGAATTCCTGCTTCCTCAATCGGTTTCGGCAGAGAAGCACCACCATGCGCCCGAGATCCAACGACCTGGAGCTCGTCATCCATGTTGACTGCCGGATGGGGCATATCTGTAATGTTATCCGGTTCGAGAAGCGGGCACATCTTTGCTCCCTGCCCTTTTACCGCCCAGTACAGCTTGTCCACTACTGGGAGTATCCCCTCTTTGCCAGGCACCGCCAGCCATGTCCGGTCCAGGACATTATCCACCGTCCGGCCGATAGCAACTGCATACAGCAGTCCCTTTACAAATCCCTTGGTGCCATCCAGCGGATCGACATACCACTTCGCGTTACTATCCGGATTTCCGCGATAATTTAAACGCTCATAGATCTCGCCTGTTGAAAAACTGTGGTTGGTTGTCTGTTCCACAATCTCCCGGACGCGTTCGATCTGGACACTGTCGGAAAGGGAATCATCACTCTCCTCAGCAAAAACATAATCATCAGGGTATGTTTCCCCGATAAATGTCAGAAGAATCACCTGGCTGGCCAAGTCAGCGATGGTAACCGGTGTTTTGTCTTCTTTCGCCCAGTTGTCATCTTCTTTCTGCTCGGAGCGAACCATCCATGTGGCATCCGCAGCCAGATGCATCGCTTTGCGTATTGCTTCATCCCTGGTTAACATATCATCAGCCTTTTTCTTTTATGTGGTAAAACCTGTGCGTGAGTCACTATACAACGGATTTTTTACTCACGCAATGGAAACATCATATTACTTATTCTCTGCAGAAAATGAAACGTGCTCCGGGTACTATCGCAATTCTCCGATTGCAACATGAAACGACTCTGCTTACTTTGGTGCAAAGTACATTGGAGAATTATCCCTGAAAGGCAAGCAGAATGAGTTCCTACGGTTCAGATTCGCCTCAACCATCGGATGCTCTTACACGTTTTGACGTCAAGAGCACAGACGAAGACTTGAAAGTTCTACCCGCTGGTCGTCTCGAACGCATGACCGGTAAAGCACCGTCAAGCTGGACTGATGACGATTTGATTGAAATAGTCCGAGATCGGCGCATTCGTTTGATCAGCCTGATGCATATCGGGGGTGATGGTTGGCTAAAAACCCTTGACTTTGTACCGCGTGATTTTTCTCATTTGCGTGATATCCTCATAGCAGGTGAACGTGCGGACGGTTCCAGCCTGTTCACCGCCCAGGGAATTCAACCAGGCGCCTCGGATGTTGTCCTGCGTCCCCGTGTTTCTACAGCATTCCTGGATCCATTCGCTCTCGAGCCGACTCTTGTACTGCTCTGCGGTCATTATGGACGTGACGGCAAACCACTGCCCGAATCTCCCGACACTATCGTACGAAATGCCTACAATCGGGTGAAAAAAGAGACTGGTGTCGATCTGCAGGCATTGGGTGAAGTGGAATATTTCTTAGGCAAACGTCCGGATGAAGGCGATATTTACGGTTCTTCAGACCGTGGTTATCATGCTCCAAGCCCCTTCGTGTTCGGTGAAAAACTGCGCCGCGAAGCACTTGCGTTACTCGCACAGATAGGCGTACCGATTAAGTACGGACACAGCGAAGTCGGTTACATCGAAGCCAGTGAACAAGACCCATACATCTGGGAACAGCATGAAGTCGAGCTGGCGTTATGGCCTCTTCCCCAGGCGGCGGAAGCTGTAGTACTCGCCCAGTGGGTCATCCGCAACCTGGCGCATCGTTATGGAATGCGTTGCAGTTTCGATCCGATCGTACGGCGTGGTCATGCCGGAAGCGGAATGCACTTCCACATGTCACCTAACCGGGATGGTGCCTACCGCGGTGGAAAGGATGAAAACGGGGAACTATACCCGGAAGCAAAATGGCTCATCAGCGGACTGACCACCATCGGTGGCGCTTTGATGGCCTTCGGGAACCGTGATGAAGGATCATTTATCCGCTTAACCCAGGGAAAAGAAGCGCCCAATACGGTTACCTGGGGCAGTTTTAACCGGAAAGCGCTAATTCGTTTGCCCATCGTACCCATGGATGACAAAGGCAATCCGGTCACAGCTCCGACTGTAGAATTCCGCTTGCCGGACGGTTCCGCGCATCCTCACCTCCTGCTCGCTGGAATTGCCCAGGCAATGCTAGTAGGACGTGATGACAAGGACCTCGAAAATCATCTGAAACAGACATCAATGGACAATACGGGTAAAACAACCGGGGCCGCCGCATCAGTCCCCAGAACTTTCGAAGAGGTCGCTGCCGCTGTCAGGGAACACAGAGACAGTTTCCAGTCCGGAGATGTTTTCCCTGAGCATGTGATGGAACGAGTGATCGACAATCTTAATTCATGATCCATATCTATATTCTTTGATGAAAGGTTGGCAATCCTGCCAGCCTTTTTTCTTTCTATAATTGAAACGTAATGGATAATTGTTGGTGCGGAAGTCTCCCATAATCAGGGGAGAGCGAACGCCCCTTGGGAGTGTTGTATACAAGTTGAATTGATTTTTAACATGGAGTCTTATGCAGGAAATACTTAATACTTGATATATTCCTGTAATCAGGAGACCATTATGGAAAAATCACCGAAAATCACTGAACACAGTTGGGGTAAAATTGTTCTCGAAGATGGTTTTATGTTTAAAGATGCTGTATTGTTTCCCGGCGGTTCTTTCGGATGGGACTGGACAATCAGCGGAACAAGTCATTCCAGGGGAATTCAGGCGGCAGATGTAGCGTTACCTGTTATACAGGGAGCGAAGACATTAATCCTGTCCACAGGTGTTTTCGGGCGTTTGAAGGTTCCTTCCGAGCTTGTAAAAATGCTGGAGGATCATGGTTTGAAAGTATATGTGAAACGTACGCCTGAGGCGATAAAACTATACAATTCACTGGTGGATACCGAACCGGTTGGCGCTCTGATCCATTCCACCTGCTGAAAAAAGAAAAACCCCCGCTATTTTCTTTTCGCGAGGGTTCAGTCTATCCGGCTATTCATTATTTGTCAAAATCGCCTTCACGTTTTCTGCTTTGTACATCCAGCCACCGTTTTCCCATTAAAAGCGTTATCGGCGAGATCAGTGTCGATGCTGCTACGATAATCCACATCAATTCCGTATTTCTTGCCGGAGCATCCACCACCATGATGGATTGAATCACATCCTGCGCCGGTTGTACCGCGGTGGATACCTGGATAGACGCAGTGTTCATTACATCACCCACCTGGTGGATCATTCCCTGTAACGATCCCACTTGTGTACTGGCACCGTCAATAAGAGTACTCTTCAATGAAGCAGCGTGGTTGATTGTACCGGTCCCGGCACTTTCCAGTACACCTTGTATCCTGTTTTTTGGATACTGCAGTGGACATAACTGCGAGAGGAGAATACCGGTTATCGGTCCGGCACCCACCTTTGCAAAGAACATGGGTGCTTTAGAGTAGGCCATGTACGACGATTCTTTTCCCTCTGGCGCAATGGACGCTGTATAATCATACAACCGTGGCGACCAGATAGCTTCACCGATAGACAGCATCACCTGGAACAGAACGATCATCAGAATGCTTTCCTCGATCCCCATGAACAACACAGAACCGGCACTGATAAACGAGCCGATCATGATCACATTGTAGGCTTTCATTCTCCCGGTGATAGCGGTCATAACCGGTACAAGGAAAATAATGATCAATGGATTGATCGAGTAGAGTTTACCAGTCCAGCTCGACAGGTTGATCCGTTCCATATACACAGGATAGAGTGAATGATTATACTGGAAGATCATTTTTACCAGGACCAGCAGGAAGATGAAGATAATAAAGATCCAGAAAATCCGTTCGCTGGCGACTTCTTTCATCACCTGCCAGGGTGATTTGTGTTCTTCCTTGACGCCAGGAACAGGTTCTGGCGTTTTTTTCTTCTTCGCCTTTTCTTCGGCGATCTCTTCTTCTGTCAAATCACCCTTGAAGGCTTCTTTGGGAATTTTATTGCGGACAAAGAAGGTGATTAGCACAATAGACACCAGGGTCGCCAGAACCGCGACAAAAAAGATGAACTGCAACGGTCGTATCTGCAGATTCATTCCAAGGAATGAAAACTGGATTACGTCCGTGAATGTCTCGCGTAAAAAGTCAAGTGTGATCCCGGAAATGAACGATCCGACATTCATGACGACATAATACCAGGAGAACGCATATTTCTGAGCTTTTTTCGTCGAGAACAGCTTCACAGCCGCGGCAATGAGCGGGATCATGTAGGCAAACCCTACGGAGAGGACGAACAGACCGGGATACACAACCCAGGGACTTGTGGTGAATGTAATCGCCAGTCTTCCTACCAACGCAATTACCAGCCCAACCAGCAGGGCTTTCTTGATCCCCATCGAGTCCGCAATAAAACCGACAAAAAGCATAAAAAAGCTCATGGATGCAGAAAAGATCCCGAATATCGTCCCTGCCTGTATGTCGGAAAGGCCCATATCCTGGGTAAGGAAAAGCATAAGTACAAGGACTGAAGAGAAATAACAAATACTTTCAAGTACTTTCACTACATAGGCGATCCAGATCTCTCGTGGACAGGAAAACAGTCCAAGCAAACCTTCCCAATAATCCAGAGCGATACGAACGATAATGAATTTATCCTGATGATTGTCGGCTGTCGCAGAAGTGGCTGCCATGTGGGATCATCCTTGTTAATCTTACCGTAAACCAGAGTGTCTGTATCAAATCAAACGATTCGAGAGGAGTAACAAACAAGATTTTCAGAAAAAGAGGAAAAAGCAAGAGGACTTTCCACACGAATGAACTCTTTCGGGAGCGTTCAGAACGACAATGGGTTGGATGGTTTTATCTTCTTTATTTCAACTGTGTCTAAGAGCCTACCAGTTCTTTAATCCGTTCCAGCAAAGCCATTTCATTAAAAGGTTTCAGGATATAGTCCGAGATGCCGACAGAAACAGCTTCCCGTACCTTATTCATATCACTTTGTCCCGTAAGCATAATGATCGGGATGTCTTTTGTGATGTGCAGATTGCGTATCATTCGAAGGACATCCAGTCCTGTCCAGATTGGCATTTCCTGGTCGAGAATAATGAGATTCGGCTTGAGATTTTTTGCAGTTTGCATTGCCTCCTGACCATTTCGTGCAACCACTACACGATAGAACCGTTCCATCAGGAGACTACCCAACTGGTCCACCATGTCCGGATCATCATCTGCAACAAGGATCAGAGGACGATTTTCACCTGATTCGGTAGAAGTCTCAATCGTATCGCTGAATTTCATCCAGTTGGAGATCTTTTTCTCGATCCATTTCTTCGGGAAACTGGAACGCAGGAATAAACCCTTTCCCAGTCCGGCCCAGTCCGGCTCCCGTGCATCTTCCAGTGTATTGCCTACCAGGATGAATCTCACGGGGATGATGATTTCATCCCTGATGAGTTCCCGCAGTAATTCGACAGCGTGAAATTCATCCTGTTCCGAATCAAGCAATAGAAGATCAGCATTTTTGAATGCGATCCTTGGGACATCCTCGAATAGTTGGAAACGTTCCACTTCCCAATCGAACTCCGAGAAAACTTCCTCAAATACTTTTCCAAGTTCTTCATCAGCAACGGCTATCACTGCTTTCGATTTTGAACTGACAATTCCATTTTTCTTTGCTGGTTTTGTTTCTTTTGTCTTTTCCTGTTTCCTGATTTCACTTTTGTGTTCAGCTTCGTATTCCGACTCAAGATAATTGTTGAACGCCTGTTTGGATTTTTTTGACAGGGGATCAATGGCAATGTTGATATCATGACCATCACCGATTGCCATTTCTCCACTGATTTCTGCTTCTCCTATATCAATAAACTGAACTCTTATCCCCTCCAGATGTTTTGTCTTCGCGTGTATTCGTTTTGTTTTTGGTGTAAACGCCTTCATGCGTTCAAGACTCATCTCGACAACACGCACCTCAGGAGGCGCCCCAGCAATAGGGATCTCGAGAAAAACAGGACGATCTTCGGATGGATAAGCAACAAACAGATTTGTAACTCTTCGTATGGGAGGAATCACTTCCAGACGTATCGCGGGATGCTCTTTAAATGTCTGTTCTCGAATTACGGTAGCGTGAAATGAAAGTCTGTGGTGCAACCCCGCTTCATAATACTGAACACGTACCAGAAACTGTTTATTGTCTGCTGAAGGATCAATCCGTGATGATCGACTGAAATCATCTATGATCAACTCCAGTTTCTTTTTACTCGGGAATTCAAAGGACAATAGTTCGCTGCCAATATCATTGATTGAATCAAACAGGTTGATATCAGGACTTCCTTTAAGAGCATACCGGAAAATCCTGCTCCATTCTTTGAAAGCTACTTCCTCACCATAGGCTTCCGGTAATAGCTTGCGCTTGTTCATTCCCAATCTCCTGAAATTATTTCTCAGATTGCGGCAAATAGATTCTCACACTGGTGTCACCGGGGGATGATTCGACTCGTATGAAGCCATTTCTTTTCGATAAAATCCTGCCAACCATATAGAGCCCAAGCCCTGTTCCCGAACCACGTCGTTTCGCTTCTTCGTCGTCTGTACGAGTTGAAAAAAATGGTTCCATCATTTGTTGACGAATATCATCAGGAATCCCATGACCAGTGTCATGCACCTCCAGCCATACCGAACTTTCGTCGTCGCTGATTCCGCTCTTTACAGTCAATTCCCTGGTCTCACAATCGAGAAGTGCATCGGCAGCATTGGAAACAAGATTTAAAAATATCAGCCCGATCTCACTGGGATGGGTATCTACCCACAACTCACCGGGTGACAATGACAACTGCATGTTAATCCTGTGTTTGATGTCCAGATCCGCTTTCAGGATCGCTGCATCCGCCATTATAACAACATTCAAATCGACAGATTCAGATTCCGGGTGCTGGTTCATCAGAATGTAGGAATTAATATCTTCCAGCATGTTCTGCAAACGGTCTGCGCCGTTCTGGATTTTACTGAGACGCTGGAGGAATGATTCCAGTATTTCCGCGTACTCAAATGGATCTTCCGGCGCTTCGGAAAGAACATTATCCGCCTGCCGTTGAAGAAAAGATGCATTCATCATAATCAGGGAAAGAGGAGTCCGCAGGTTGTGGATGATCCCAGTCATGAGTAAACCCACTTGCGACAGATGAAATTGTCGATTCAGTTCATTCTCAAAACCCATTTTCTCTTCTTCGGACTTCCTGTAACGGGTAATGTCCCGTTTGATACCGACAAAATGGGTAATTTTCCCTTTCTTGTCCTTGATTGGAGAAAGAAGATTCTCTTCCCAATAATGCTCTCCTGATTTTTTCTTGTTTCGTAATTCGCCAATCCATTCATTTCCTGAATGTAAAGTCTCCCATAACTCACGATAAAACTCGGCAGGCATTTCCCCGGAACGGAGAACATCGTGGTTTTTTCCATAGACCTCTTCCCGGGAATACCCGGTCATTTCAGTGAACTTCTTGTTTGTATAGGTGAATCTTCCCTGTTTATTCATTACTACGATCGCTGCTGCACTCTGCTCAATAGCATTCATCATGAATTGCAGTTGCATTTCCGTACGACTGACACGCTTCGACTCTTTATTCAGCTCACGTGTGATTACCGGAATCAGATTTGAAAGGTTCGCCCGGTCAATCATATCATTCACGCCTGAATTCCAGAATGTGATGGCTTCATCAACACTGATATTATCGGTAATCAGTATGATTGGACATATAACGGAGTGAGTGGTTGCATATTCAAGAATTCTCAGGGGATTAAGCTTTGAATAGTTCTGGTTTGCTATGATGAGGGTCCAGTTGTTGTTTTTCAGAAAAGGGTCTATTTTTTTTTCGGTAGACAGGACATCATGCTCCACCGTGATTTTCTGTTTTTCCAGTTCTGCCAGGCATGGTTGAATGATCTCGTTCTTATCGTCAACAAACAATACGCGCAGGGGGGAATCCATTCTATTCTCCGGATACACTTTAACTGTTGAGATTTTACGTATTCCTGAATCACGGTCCGAACATCTTGAACCAGGGGTCAGCAGTATATAGATATCGAATCATTTCTTCTTTCAAGATCAACGTGCTTAAAAAAATATATTGATAGATGAAAAATAAAAAGATTAAAGTTGAACTTGATAAAAAAGAATTGCGATCTTCAGAGGAAAAATCACAAAAATCAGAAAATTATCGTATTTCCAGATTTAAACATGAAGTTTATTCATTATTTAGAAAACCATCATTTATAGAAATATTATATATTATAGCAATAAAATCCTGAATAGAAGAAATTCTATGTACTCTGGCAGGTTTTCAGATGTATATGTGAGGTAAAAATGTGAGCGGACCGAATCTTATGAATCGGCCCACTTTGCGTGAATAGAGGGTATATCAGGTGAAAATATATCTTCGTGCAGATGCTTCTGGCACATCAAGTAACCTCAAATGAGTGCAAACCGCCAAAGAAGTAGTTCCCGAAGAAGCTGATGAAGACAAAAACCATCCCGAGTACAACCATCATTTGCGCACGGTTTCCACTCCAGCCTCTCTGGTAGCGTGCATGAAGAAAACCGGTGTAGAAGAGCCAGATGACAAGCGCACCTACCTCTTTCGGATCCCAGCTCCACCATGTCCCCCATGCCTGTTCCGCCCAGATCGCACCGGCAAACAGAGCGCCGATTGTGTATAGCGGGTAACCGATAGCAACAGCACTATAAGAAATATCTTCCATGACTGATTTGGAGATGTTCAACCTGGACATCCATGATGCGGGTTTCCCGGTAAACAACAGGTAGATTATCGGGATAATAATCCATGATAAAACGAGAACCGGTCCAAAAAACTCAAATATTTTGAAATAACTTCGTGAGGTAACCTGGATGGAATTGCCCTTAATCATGAAACCGACCAAAACAGCGGCCAACAACAATCCAAACACAACCGCCATGAATGCCTTGCTGGTGAAACCATCTTCCGAATTCCGCCTGTCATTCTTCTTTCGATTTCTTGTCAACACACCATGCAAAACCGGCCAGAGTACAGACGCGATGACCATCCCGATTCCTAATCCAATCGCGGATTGTCCCATGTAGGCAGCATTGGGGCCATTCCCTAATGCGAAAGCTGTAACGGCGGACCCGCTCGCGATCATCCGTTCTGTTGCCATATTATAGGGTGTCGGAAGGATATTCATCGCTTTGAGAATTACTGAGAATACAACCGGAACAAGAAACCAGAATATCCCGAATTGCGCAAAGAACCTCGGCATATCGGAAGGATTTTTCCTATTGTTTTCCATTTCAGGCATAAACAGGTACAGCGTACTTGCCGAAAAAGCAATCAGGAAAGCGCCCGATCCAAGGGCAGCAAGCGACACATGGATCGCGAGCCAGGTTGACTGCAATGCGGGCATGAGTTGAACATTGATGTCGGACGGCAACAGGCTTGCGACAACCAGGAGCATGATCGCAATCGGCGCTACGAATACACCAAGTTTGTGATTTTTATATCGGTAGACAAAATAGAGCATACCGACAACCACCATCCATGACATTATCCCCATGTATTCATACATGTTCGCCAGGGGAACATGCCCTTTCGCCGCCCAGCGTATAAAAAAGGCAATGGTATGCGGAACTGCGCCAATTGCCAGCAGAACAGTACCGGCAATACCAAAAAGTTGTTTCCTCAACGCGATATGAAGGATGTAAGCCAGAAATCCCGCGAGATACGAATAAAATGCTATCATATAAAAGAGTTGATCGGACAAGATTATTCTCCTTCCGCGCCCGGGATTGTCAATCCCTCATAACTCAACAATGAAAATGCATAATGTTCTGCATTTCCAACATCTACACCCATGGAACTCATCCTGAAAAAGGGAACATTCTTGAATCCCCAGCCATAATAGAGATACTCAGTATCGTTCCACACCTCAATCTTTGCTACAACATTGTTCTCGGAATAGGAAATATTCACAGGCTGTCCATTCCAGTTCCAGTGCGTGTAAAAATCAGTAAACACCAGGTAATACCCTGTACCATTGAGCTCATATCGTTCCCCAGGTTCCAGCTCAATAGGACCATACTGGTTTTGATGTGAATCTTCTACTGCAATCACAATCTTGTCTACAGTAGGCAATGCAACCGTTTCCACAACTCCGGGTGTTTCTGTTCCATGCGAACCAGGTTGTTGCCGGTTCATCCACCGTCTGAAATCCGTCCCTGAAAAAATGATAAGCAGCGCAATAATAATGACGGCAACAATAAAGACAATTGTTTTGCTATTCATACGTATCTATCCCTGGAATCTTTGATACTTTCAAAACGATCACTTCACTGGCAATCGTTTAATGTACTTTTCTATTTCACTTGGAATAATGAGACGGTTGCGTTTTGTAAATCCGGCAATATCAAGTATTGTCTTTTCTCCATCCCTGGAAAACACCATGTACAACTCGCGGGGAATGATATACATGGAAAAGATCAATCCCAGTGATACAATCGTGATCCCCACCCAGACATATGGCGCCCCCGGATCCTTTCGAACGGTCAACACTGTGGTCCATCTTCCCTGCGCATCCGTACGACGATCATCAAAACTGGCTTGATAGAACCTGTACCCCTTGTAGCGTAACGGATAGTTCACTTCCACGCGCCGCGTTGTAACTGAATCACCGTTTTCAAACACGGTTAACGTTGCGATGTAATCGCTGATATTCATCTGGTCCAGTCTACCGCCCTGGCGGGGCACCCAATCGATACGGCTGGAAATGTTGTCAGCAGGGATATTTCGCAAATATGTCCTTGCGGGAGAAAAAACATCCACATTAAAAGATCCGTCTTCATTCGGCCCGATCAGCTTTCCGATGAGTAATGTATCTATAGCCATCTCCTGGCCGTTGACTTCAAATTCCAAACGGTTCACCTGCGCCCATTGGCCGTCAGAAAGGGGATAATATTCGATTTGAAAATCATCCACACGGACATTAAATCCCCATTCGTTCTCATTGTCGAGTAACATTTCGCCCGGAAGCCCGGATACGGAAACACGATAGGTTCCTCTTGCGATCATCGCGCCGCCGATTACCAGGAAAATGAATCCAACATGGACAAACCACGCCCCAAAGGATGCCCAACTGTACTTTTTCGCGGAAATGACTGTGGTAGTTTCATTCGTTTCAGTCCAGGTCCGATATCCCGATCTCGCCAATATTTTATCCATGTTGTCCGGTGGTTTTTCCAGCTCCAGTCTTCTGCTTCCCTGAATGGATCGTATCAGTTTCGGATCACGGACAAAATGCGGTTTGGTCGCCAGTGACCAGGCATGTGGAAATCGGTCTATTGAACAAACCAGAAGCGACAATGTAAGAATACCTAACAACGTAGTGTACCACCAGGAAGAATAGGGAGCATACATCTGGAAAGCCAACAGCAGGTTCGCCCGTAGTGGATCATACACTCGATGATATACGGAAGATGCATATGCTGGATCGCCCGATGTCGGAATGATGAACTCATTGGCAAACAGGTTAAACACTGTTGCGATGGTGATAAGGATCAGGACGATGATTGCAAACCGCATGGATTTGAAAGTATTCCAAAGAATATCCACCAGGCTGCGGTCTGTTTTTTTAGATGTTCCCTTTTTTTTACTGCTTTGTGCTTTTCCCATATCTTCAGTACCGGGTGTTTGTTTAAAGGTAGTATGTCATTAGATGTTTTACTTGGTAAACGGTTCCCTGCAAATCAGGGATAGTACTCAAAGAATCCTCACTTTGTCTCTCGAAAAGTGCTTCAAGATTCGATTTAACGTGCATTCAGTTATAAGGATTGAGGAAGGTCGTAAGATTTCCGCACTTCAGCAATTAATTCTTACCATTTTCACCTCATCATAATGCTCGAGAGACGATAAAAGGCGTCAATTTCGAAAAAATATGGATTCTATGATAACTGTCTGCCCCGAGATCAGTTAAAGGATATAAACATTTCACGCTCTCTCATTGACAATCGCATAGAAAGACATTATTTATCCACTATTATTACTTGCATGGCGATGCCATGCTTTTCAATTCCCTGATTGTGAATCATATCCAAGTACTGGAAGGAAAGGCAAATGCGTATAGGCGTTACAACCGGCGGCGGCGACGCCCCGGGTCTGAATGCGGTAATCCGCGCTGTGGTGAAAACTGCCCGCAGTAAATACGGCTGGGATGTTGTGGGAATTGAGGATGGTTTCACAGGATTAATCGATACGAGACACATATCTGACCTGACGTCCAAAAGCGTACGTGGTATTCTCCCGATGGGCGGTACAATCCTCGGTACAACCAACCGTGGTAATCCTTTCGAATATGTTTTGGAGGAGATTGACGGTACCTCGAAGAAACTTGATCTTTCCAACAAGTGCATGGAAAATTTTGAGAGCCTGGGTCTCGATGCATTGATATGCATCGGCGGTGATGGCACAATGACCATTGCTCAACGATTCTTCGAGAAAGGTATGCCGGTAATTGGCGTGCCGAAAACCATTGATAATGACCTCCTCGCAACAGATATAACCTTCGGTTTCCGTACTGCGGTCAATACTGCCATGGAAGCACTCGACCGGTTGCATACAACCGCAGCTTCGCATCATCGTACGATGATCCTCGAAGTGATGGGACGTAATGCCGGATGGATCGCCATGGAAGCCGGAATCGCGGGAGATGCGGACCTGATCCTGATCCCGGAAATCCCCTACGATCTGGATGCAGCGTTGAAACATATCAAACAACGGTATGCGCGTGGCAGCCTGTTCAGTATTGCAGTTGTAGCAGAGGCAGCGAAACCGCAGGAAAATGGCAAAGAGGAATTTGAGTTGCGCCGGACTGCGGATACTTGCGGTGGATGGTTTGCCGGAATGGTGGAAAAACATCTGGATGTGGATGTACGGACCATTGTTTTAGGTCATCTCCAGCGTGGCGGCAGCCCTGTAAGCTTTGACCGTGTGCTCGGTACAAGGTTCGGCGTTTATGCCGTCGAAATGGTTGCACAGAAAAAATTCGGACGTATGGTAACCCTCAAAGGACAGAACCTCAGCGATGAATTGATTTCTGAAGCCTCTGGAAAGCAAAAACTGGTGGATCCGAACGGAGAAATAATCCATACTGCTGAAGCTATGGGAATTTTCTGCGGGCGGGCATTACCACATTAAGTTTTTAAAATAGAATTTTTTCAAAGCTCCCGGTTCAGGGAGCTTTTTCTTTTTATTGTATTCCGTTGGTAAATAATTACTTGTTTCAATGGTTTCATTTCCTCCTGCTATTGCTTGCTCCTGTTCGTTTTGCTCTTCCTGGAAATCTTTGTACATTGGGCTTTCACTATTCCAATACCATCAACAAGCAACAGTCGAGCTGAACCATGAGTTGCCCTGTTCCTCCCCCCCATATCCAGGCATTAAAACCATACCAGGCGGGCCGTTCTATTGAAGAAATCCGTGAAGAATATGGTTTCGAAAAGATTTACAAACTGGCAAGCAATGAAAATCCATTGGGCGCTTCGCCACGTGCGCTGGAACGGATTCGTGATGTCACATCCGGGCTGGCAACCTATCCAAATGCCGGACTGACCTTACGGAAAGAACTCGCCAAACGGTTACATGTGAAGCTGGAAAATGTCGTTGCAGGCTCCGGCAGTGAAAGTATCATGCTGAACGCGATGCGTGGGTACCTCTTGCCTGGCGACGAGGTGATTACTGCGGAAGGAACCTTCATCGGATATTACGTGATCGCCAATGCCATGAACCTGGATATGAAACTGATTCCGTTGAAGAATTATACCTTCGACCTCGATGCCATTGCGGATGCGATTACTCCCCGTACAAAAATGATCTACCTGCCCAATCCGAACAATCCGACCGGTACAGCCTTCACCCGTGATGAATACCTGCGATTCCTGGACCGTCTCCCGGAAGGGCCCATGGTGGTCATGGATGAAGCATATTTCGAGTTTGCAATGGGATACGATGAATATCCCGACAGCTTGAAATACCCGCACGACCAGGTGCTTACGTTACGCACCTTTTCCAAGGCGTATGGCCTCGCGGGCGCACGCATCGGATATGGAGTCGGGCCTGCGGATATCATCGGAACAATTCTCAAGGTTAAACTCCCCTTCGAACCGACCAGCATGGCCCAGGCGGCA
>CAXXQY010000004.1:0-242957 GCA_963674515.2 bacterium | reverse complement strand
GGATGATCGAGAAACGTTTTGCCACGGTTTCAATCGTACGGTTCGTATATGCCGTGTTGAGATTCGGATTTGCCACTTCGGCTGCATGGCTGTTCCGTGAGACTGAGTATGCGGTCAGAGCCGTCCTGATTGCATTCCTGCTTTCATCGTTTGTTGTGTCCATGATCTCTTTTTTCCTGGAACGCAAAAGAATCAGGCTGCTCGTGTTTTCAATCGAAAGTCTCAGGTCGATCTACAAGTACATCCTGCAGACTGCAGGCATCATGTTCATGAAGCAGATCGCCTCCCGATCATATGATCTGATGATGGCTTCCTGGTACAATACCGCCAGCATATCAAAATTCAGGATCGGGATCACCATCGGCCGGTCGTTGAACCAGTTGTATGATCCTATCTCGCAGGTGGTTTTCAGCATCGGTTCCGTGGACCTTGGGAAAAAGGACAGCAGCAGCCATCGGGAAGCGATCTATGAGACGTCACGGAATATGGGGGCGGTTCTCATACCCGTTGCTATCATCGGCCATATCGTGATCAAACCGTTTGTATCGCTCTTTTTTCCTGCCCTTGGCGATGAGGGGGTAATCATCGCACAGCTCATGATCTGGTTATCCGCAATTGATGGAATAGTATTTACAGCCGGTCCGGTGATACGGATTTACCGGAATGGATTGATGCTCTGGTTGACCATGTTTAATGCTGCCATTGTGCTTGCATCGGGATGGTTCGTGATTACGCACTATACCCTGTTAACAACGGCATGGACATTTTTCCTGGCGAGTACGCTGACTTCGTTTGTCGGTTTTACAGCCGGTGTGATCGTTTTAAAGAAGCATGCAGATGTCCCGGTTGAATATTCCATTCTAAGGTATTTTCTGCTCGTATTTTCTGCCTTTGTCATCTCGCACTTTTTGCCGTACTGGTATGGAATAGTGTTTATTATACTTTGGGCCATACTGTTCCGCGAAAGGCTTATGCTCATGATGAAGTGGGGCTATAACATGATGCGAAAAAGCCGATGAAATCTGTTGCCGGAAAAATTGTTGAACACCTCCATGATCGCAGGAACTGTCTGCGAGTATTGCTCCTTCTGTTCGCGTTGCTGTCGGGAGCCTTTTTCCGGTTTTACGGAATAGGTTATGGTCTCCCGCACCGGTATATCCCTGATGAAGTGACCATGATGAACGCTGCCATGAATTACGGCCACTCCATCGCCAACAGGGAGAAACCGTCCTATATCCTGAACTACCCGGAAGCATTTGGCTACACCCTCGCGGGTGTCATCGGAAGTGAATTTGTTTTCGGAAAACTGACAGGACGATACTCGAACCTCGAAGATTTCGCATTTGCTTACCTGCACACACCCGGAAGGATTTTTCTAACAGCCCGTCTTTTTTCTGCTACTATCTCATTGCTGACAATACTGTTGGTATTCCTGATTGTTAATTACCTGTATAATCCCGATGTAGCAGTAATATCTGCCCTGATCGTTGCTTTCCTGCACACTCTCGCCGAATGGGCGCACTGGGCATTGCCGGATTCCATGATGGTTTTCTGGTCCATGCTGTCGCTCCTGTTCACGGTCATCGGTTACAGGAAAAGAAAAATCCGGTTCCTGTATTTGTCCGCCCTGTTGGCCGGACTCGCCGCATCCACAAAGTACAATGGCGGTTTGATCATTTTCTCCACCGTTTATGCAATGGCGTTTATTGTTTTCGAGGAAAAACGTAATCTTCACTGGCGTGAGAAAGCCTTGCCGATTATTCTGCATTGCGCCGGTTTTGCGCTGGTAAGCATGGCAATTCTGGTTAGTACGTCACCCGGATGGATCCATTCCACGCAGGAAGCCATGGGATTTTTCTCGAACGAACTGGATGCTGTGGAGCATGGACGTATGGGAGGCGGCGTTCTGACCGGAATTCCCATCATTGCTTTTTTCATTAAGCTGATTGGATTTGAGGGGATACTCGGACTGGTATTGATTGCGGGTGTGGTTTTTTCGTTGTTCAAACCGGGATCGAGGGAAATCCTGCTGTTGGTATCCATCATCCCGACGATGATCTACCTGGGGACATGGGAAAACCAGGAGTTGCATTATTATTCGACTGTCCTGCCATGTGCTGCGATTCTTTCCGCCACGATGATCTATCGGTTCTCCCGAATGAACAATATGCTGAGGTACATATCCCTTGTGGTGCTTGGCGTCAGCCTGATTCATGTATCATGGTTAACATCGAACGCCGATACGAGATATTCGAATGTGGACACACGTACCGTTGCGAGGGAATGGATCGAGGACAATATTTCTGAAGGTGCTGTGTTTGGTGAATACTGGAATCATTACGGTCCGCCGCTCGTTTTTTATGAAGACCTGTACCGTTTTCGTGGGTATGAAGAACGGATGTCCGGTTCTTTCATGAAAATGATCGATGACTATGCTGATTCACAGATAGTCTATCATTTTATCCCGATGTATCATGAATATGACATCCCGCAGGTTCCTGCACAATTCGCGGAAAACATTCAAATGGATCTTGAATACCAGGTGAAACCTTTCAAAACAAACTGGAAAAGCATAGAGGAAATGACTGCCGAAGGTATTGATTATATTGTACTTTCCAGCCTGTTGTATGAACGGTATGCTCAACAGGTCGAAGTCACTGATCTGCATTCATTCCTGTACAACCGGGATCGTACCTTCTTTTACCAGTTCCTTGAAGGAGATCGGGCTGGCTTTGAAATTGTCCGGGAATGGGTTCCTGCGATGGACCAACCCGGTCCTCGATTGTTGCTGGTGCGTCTGACTGGATCAGGCGATCTTGATCAGGTCAATTCCATCGAAGAATAATTGTCCATTTTTGTTGTTCATCTCCCCGAAATTACTGAAATACATGTGTTATCCATTGTACATTCTTACATCTGAATGATTACAAATATCCTCAGGGAAAGGTTACCCAATGGCAAAACCGGATGAATTCAATACACCTGAGAAGGTACCTGCTCAAACGATAGAAGCAGTAGCGAAGTCATTTTATAAACAAGCCAGGGAATATGGTTTCAACAGGGATGATTACCTGCGTTTTGTGAATGTCTTCCTTGATCTCGCCTATGAAAAGAACAACAGTTATATTCCGCCTCCCACGAGTATCAAGTCGGATGAAGACCGTGATGATGGATTCCGGATTACCGGTGAACGGATCCGGATTCGAACATACCAGCCGGATGATTTTCGTATCCTCAAAGAATGGGTGGATGATCCCGATGGCAGAATGTTCCTTCTTACAAGATCATCCAGTGAATTTCAGACACTGGAACAGCTTGTGGAAGCAAAGAATAATGTGATCGGAATGGTAACAGCAGATAATCGTCCGATTGGAGCACTCGCTTATCTGAACATTAACAAGGAACATGGAGTTGCAGAGCTGCGTAAACTAATCGGCGATCCTATCACCAGGGGCAAGGGATATGCGCGGGAGGCTTCCCAGGTGTGGATTGAGTATGGGGTCATCAATCTTGGATTGCGCAAGATATTCCTGAGCACTCTCGAAACCAATCTTGCCAACATCATGTTGAATGAAAGCCTGGGATTCAGGGTGGAAGGTCTGCTTCGTGAAGAGTGTTTTATTGATGGCGAATACCATGATGTACTGAGAATGAGTCTTATTATCCCACGCTGATGGAGTACACGGTATCCTGAATGGTAGCGTCAGCAGAAGAGATGTATTATCATACCATTTCATGCGTTTTTCCAAACCGGTAGAAAAAACAATCGTAAGGCAAAGGATGGGAATAACGATTCGGTCCGTTGTAGATGATGATCGTCAATGGATTGAGAAAATCATGGTGGATCATTGGGGAAGCGCGAAAGTTGTCACGCGTGGCAGGATTCATGACGCATTGAACTGCAATGGATTTGTGGCTGAAGTGGATGATGAAAAAGTCGGATTGATCACATATGCTATTTATGGAAAAGAATGTGAAGTAGTCACAATGAATGCTTTGAAGAAAGGTATGGGAATAGGAACTGCGCTGCTTTCAAAGGTAAAAGAAGAGGCAATGGAAAAACAGTGCCGTGGCATATGGTTGATTACAACGAACGACAATACGGATGCCATGAGATTCTACCAGAAAAAAGGATTTTATTTCGTAGCTGTACATAAAGATGCAATAAAAGCATCGCGTCGCCTGAAACCGGAAATCCCGCTGATCGGTGAGCATGGTATACCGATTCGGGATGAAATTGAGCTGGTAATGCCATTGTAATCTGAAGTCGGAAACAGAAACGTAAACGAGTAGAAAAGTCCTGGTGATAAAGTGCAATTTCTGAAGAAAATTTTTGGAACCCGTCACGAACGAGAAGCAAAAAAAGCAATGCCGATCGTGAATGAGATCAATGATATTTTTGAGACTCTTCATGACCTCAGTGATGAAGAAGTAAAATTAAAAACAGAAGAGTTCAAACAAATTATCCGTGAACATATGGAACAGTTTGATCCATATGAAAGCCTGGAAAAAAATGACCCGGAGCGCAATAAAAAAGCGCTTGAGAACGAGGTAAAAGAAATCAACCAGGTACTTGATGAACTTCTTCCTGAAGCCTTCGCAGTCGTAAAAGAAGCATGCAGAAGAATGACAGAGCGTGAACATACCTTCGAGCTGATGGGACATAAAACTGTTTGGAACATGATCCCCTATGATGTTCAGCTTATCGGTGGAATGATGCTTCACCGTGGTAAAATCGCGGAAATGGCGACCGGTGAAGGAAAAACCCTTGTCGCTACGCTTCCATTGTACCTGAATGCTCTTGCTGGCAGGGGCGCACATCTGATTACTGTCAACGACTATCTCGCCGAACGTGACAGCCAGTGGATGGGGCAGGTATTCGATTTCCTGGGATTGTCCGTCGGTTGCATCAAGACGCAGATGTCACCCATGGATCGGAAAGAGCAGTACGGTTCCGACATTACCTATGGTACCAATAATGAATTCGGTTTCGACTACCTGCGCGACAATATGTCTATCGAGGCGGACAGGGTTGTGCAGCGTGGCCATCATTATGCTATCGTGGATGAAGTCGACAGTGTATTGATTGATGAAGCCCGGACACCATTGATTATCGCCGGACCGGTCCCACGAAGCAGCGAAGATGATTTCAACAAGTGGAATGCCAGTATCCAGCGCCTGGTGCGCCGTCAACGTGACCTGGTCAGCCGACTTGTCAACGAAGCTGAAAAAGTGCTGGGTAGCGATGATGAATCTCTGCGGGATGGGGAATTTGAAGCTGCAAAAAAACTGCTGGTAGCGAACAAGGGATTGCCCAAGCACAAGCGGGTTCTGAAAGCTCTCAGCGAACCAGGGCGAAAATCCATGATCCTGGAAGTGGAAAATGTGTATATCCGCGATAAAAAGCAGCAGGAACTCACTGATGACCTGTATTACGCCATTGATGAAAAACAGCATACTATTGATCTGACGGATAAGGGACGGGAAGAGTTGTCAAAAATCGAAAATGTCAGCTCTGACTTCTTCATTTTGCCGGATCTGTCCGAACAATATGTAGATATTGAAAACGATACTTCCCTGAGCGAAGAGGAAAAAGCTGCGAAAAAGCTGGAAGCCGAACAGACGATGGCGGAAAAAAGCAGTGTAATTCACTCCGTCAATCAGTTGTTACGTGCGCATTCCATGTATGAAAAGGACCAGGAATATGTGATCGAGAACGGTAAGATCCAGATTGTGGATGAGTTTACCGGGCGAATCATGTATGGCAGACGATATTCTGATGGTCTGCACCAGGCGATTGAAGCGAAAGAGGGTGTTCAGGTACAGGAAGAAACACAGACTATCGCCTCTATCACTCTGCAGAATTATTTCCGTTTGTACGGAAAACTGGCGGGTATGACAGGTACAGCGGAAACGGAAGAAGATGAGTTTTTCAAAATCTACAGCCTTGAAGTTGCTGTCATTCCTACCAACAAGCCTGTAATCAGGGCTGATGAAGAGGATCTGATTTACCGGACCAAGCGAGAGAAATACAAGGCGATTATTGATGAGATAATACGTCTGTATGAGCTTGGATTGCCTGTACTGGTTGGTACAACTTCAGTCGAGACCAGTGAGTTGATCGCCAAGATGCTCGGTGCGCAGACTGTCAATGGACAGAAAATGAAAAACCGTTTCCAGGTGCTGAATGCGAAACAGCATCAATCGGAAGCGGAGATTGTGACAAATGCCGGTCGTCCCGGAGCGATCACCATTGCAACCAACATGGCCGGCCGTGGTACCGACATCAAAATTGGTCCTGAAATTATAGATGCTCATGGTGAGGATGGAATCATCACCCGCCGTCTCGAAGAATACCCCGGTTTGCGCGATGAACATATCAAAAATTTCGGTATTGATCCGGCCGATCCGGACCAGACACCCGGTGGATTGCAGATTCTCGGCACGGAACGTCATGAATCACGACGCATTGACCGTCAGCTCCGTGGACGAAGCGGACGACAGGGTGATCCCGGACGATCCATTTTTTACCTCTCTATTGAAGATGATCTGATGAGATTGTTCGGCGGGGAAAGGATCGGGAAGATCATGGATACTCTCGGGTTGCAGGAAGGTGAAGTGATTACCAACCCGATGGTGACCCGGGCAATCGAAAAAGCACAGAAGAGAGTAGAACAGCACAACTTCTCGATACGTGAACATTTGTTGAAGTATGACGATGTTATGAATGTGCAAAGAGAGGTCGTCTATGCTCGACGAAGAGAGGCTCTCTTTGGAGACATTCACAAGGAAGTAGATCACCTGGTTGACGAGTATGTCGCTTATACACTTGATTCCTACTGCGATCCAAGAGAGAGAGCATACGCCTGGGATTTGGAGGGACTTCGCAGTTCTTTCTTGCGAACGCTAATGATTGACCTGCATTTTACCGATGAAGATATAGAGGGACTCGAATACGACGATCTCGAAGAGATACTTTATTCGAAAGCTCCACTTGCGCTGCAACGTCAAAAAGAACAATTTGGCGAAGAGCTTTATGAAAGAGTTCTAAGATTTTACGTGCTTCGAGTGATTGATCAGCAGTGGATGGATCACCTGTACGAGATGGACCGCCTGAAAGAAGGGATCGGGCTGCGTTCCTATGCACAACGTGATCCGTTGATTGAATACAAACGTGACGGTTTACAGGCATTCGAAGCCATGCTTGGACGTGTGGCGGAATTGAGCCTTAAGGCGATAACTTCCGCGCGGCTGAAAACAAATCAGCAAATGGCCGACGCATCTTCAAGCCTGAAGTTGCAAGGGAAAGAGATTAAGAAGGACGCCGGAGGGATGGGATACTCCGGTCAGCCGTCAGCAGGGGATTCTTCCGCCGCATCCGGCGAATCCGCCGGAGGGCAACAACGATCCCTGTCACGTGCCGCACGAAGACGTCATGGCGTAAATGAAGGTGGCACGGCTGTCAAAGCTGATCCCGTCCGTAGAAACATCCCTAAAGTTGGCAGGAATGACCTCTGTCCTTGTGGCAGCGGAAAAAAATACAAGCATTGTCACGGCAGGTAAAAACATGTTCGAAGAAGATACCCTTACGCCTCACAGAGTAGTGGGTCTCGTCATGCACCTTCTCCGTGAAATTCGCGAAAACCGGCTCAATCCGGAAGATATTGAGTTGATTAGCGACGATCTCATTGGGCAAGGTTACACAGAATCTGAAATTAACACTGCATTCTCCTGGATTTTTGCACGTCTGGATGGTGTGGAACCGTCCGAAGTGCTATTCCAGGGTGCTTCTGCGACCACAGCCTTCAGGATTCTTCACCCGGCGGAAAAAGCAGTGTTGAAGCCGGATGCGCAGGGGCAATTGCTCGGAATGTACGAAATGGGGTTACTTACACTCGAAGATGTGGAACGGTTGATCGAACGCGCTATGGCATTCGGTGGCCCGCTGACTGGTGATGAAGTTCGGATGATGGTTCACCAGTATATCTTCGAAGATGGCAATCAGTCGTTTACAAATGGTATCGTGAATTTCCTGAATCCATCCATGTCAATTCATTAAAGAACCAGGATAGTCAGGTTTTTTTTGCACACCTCGTCAGGTGTGTTTTTTTTTACTGCTTGTATGTAACTATTGTAGTAATACGCCTGGTATAATTCTGCTTCATTGTGTCTTTTTCATTCGATATTTCCCGGAAGAGATTACTATTGAAGTAAACCTGATAGAGATATATAAATACGGCGTTTAAGTGATATATCAGCGAGTGTAAAATGATAAGTTCCATTACGTTGTACAACTATATGCCGGAGAGTACCGCATGGTGTTGAAGCATTTGCGTGAGTTATATGCGAAATGATTAGCTATCTATTGCAATAATATAATATTATATCTAATTTCAGTTGCAGTTGACAATAATGATAAAGTACAATCTGGAGAGCACCAGGAGTGATAAATATCACAGAGATAATATATGCGAGGTGTTATTATTATAAAAAGAAACAGATTTTATCAGTATTTTATTAATGAAAAAAGGAAATAAAGGGTAGACTCCGAAATTTGTACTCAAGTGAGAAGCTATTTTATTCTAATAGCTGAGTATGCTCGGAACCATGCAATTGTATCCGTCAGTTGGTTCTTGAATGAAAACAGTTATTCAAGGATATAATGGTGCGAATAAGAAGCATAACATGGAAGTGTCTTTTTTGGCGACGAGATGCCTGTAAAACTGCAAACATTAACTGGCGATGAACAGGTAGGAGGTAGTCAATGGCGCGATTAGCCTTGATAGATGATTCTGCATTTGCCCGCCTGCGGTTAAAACAATATTTTACTAATCAGGCCCATGAATTTTTAGAAGCCGACTGTGCGGAGAAAGGTCTTGAACTGATCAGCAGGGAAGCTCCGGACATTATATTTCTGGATCTGCTGATGCCCGGAATCGGTGGGATGGGGGCATTAAAAGCGTTAAAGGGGGAGAATAATCAAATACCTGTGATTGTGATTACTTCTGATGTTCAAAAGGGAGTAAAGCAGGAATGTATTTCCCTGGGTGCTGTTGATGTACTGAATAAACCGCCGGATCGGAAAGAATTACTTTCATTAGTTGATAAAATACTATCGAATAAAGGCGAATAATCATGATTGCCTTGACCCCATTACAACAGGATGCTTTGCAGGAGTTTATCAACATTGGGGCCGGTCGCGCCGCCGGAAGGTTGAACGAGCTTGTAGTGAGCAGGATCCAACTGCATGTTCCGGAAGTGAAGATGGTTCCCATTCGGAACCTTGGAGCTTTTTCATATCACCTGTCCAAGGGGCATCAAGCCTATACTGTCATTTTGCCATTTGATGGAGAGTGTTCCGGTAAAGCGGCGTTTGTTATTACGGAGAAAGATTCAGACCAGCTACTAAGGACTCTTGTCGGCGATGAGTACAATGCGTCACTGAAACAGGACACCGTAAGAGAAATCGGTAATATACTGATCAACAGTCTCGTTGGATCTTTGGGGGATCTCCTTGAAGTTCTTCTTTTCTTTCGACCTCCCGAATTTTACAGTGACAGTATTCTTGAGGTTCTGCTGGAAGAAATGAACCGCCATGCTTCAACAGTCTGCCTGATGAATACGGTTCAATTTGACATA
The DNA here is from genome assembly GCA_963674515.2 of bacterium. Taxonomy (GTDB): domain Bacteria; phylum Electryoneota; class Electryoneia; order Electryoneales; family Electryoneaceae. The sequence goes on along the minus strand of CAXXQY010000004.1, from coordinate 233,318 downwards.
CAGGACCAAATGGTTACCGGGCATGTTCTGCTTATTTTTCAGAACATGGATATTAATGTGCTTGTCTGGAAGATCAACCAACAGATTTCAAAGAAAACAGACGGATAAACGGCCTGCCACATTTTTGATCAACTTTGCGGGAGAGTCGTCTCCCATTTTTTTTGTTCAATCAATAATGATGTATATTATCTCAGGGCTAAATCAGAGAGGTTGGAAGACTTTTCAGAAAATTCCTGCATTCAGTGCATCAACAGGACAATAATTACATCCGGAATGACGAGGAAAATGGCTCTATTCAAAATGGGTTATTGACAGACAAGATTTTTAAGGCTTTCTTTCACTCAGGTATGCAGTCTTTTTTCGATGGATCAATGCATACCCGCCGATTCAGTTGAACCTATCGTTGACATCAAACATAGTTGAGGGACTATGGCTTCGAAATTAGTGATCGTCGAGTCGCCATCCAAAGCCAAAACATTAGCAAAGTATTTAGGGAAAGATTACACAATTAAAGCTTCAATGGGGCATGTTCGCGACCTGCCGGAAAAAGAGCTTGCCGTAGATGTTGAAAACAACTTCGCACCCAAATACTCAATTATTGGTAATAAGAAAAAGACCGTTGACGACCTCCGTTCATCCGCCTCGAAAGTAAAACAGGTATTCCTGGCAACAGACCCTGACCGTGAGGGAGAAGCCATCGCATGGCATATCGCTACGATCCTCGAGAAGCAGAACAGCAATATTCAACGTGTGATGTTTAATGAAATCACGAAGGAAGCTGTCCGGAATGCTGTGGCCAATCCCGGTGAGATTGACATTCGCAAAGTGGATGCTCAACAGGCGCGCCGTGTTTTGGATCGTCTCGTAGGCTACAAGGTCAGCGAGCAACTCTGGAAAGTGATTGCCAGGGGATTATCTGCGGGACGTGTGCAATCCGTAGCGTTACGGATGATCGTGGAGCGTCAGAAGGAAATCGACAGTTTTATCCCTGAAGAGTTCTGGACGATAACAGCTCAGGCCGAATTGGAAGAATCCCCCCGTTTCATGATGAAACTTGTGAAAATGGCGGGAAAAGAGGCAAAAATCACGGGCAAAGATCTGGCTGAAGAAGTGATCAAATGTCTCAAAACATGTGATGCTGAACTTGCCAGTATAAAAAACCGTGTTACCTCCCAGAATCCACCTCCGCCGTTCATTACTTCGACGCTTCAGCAGGAAGCAGCACGGCGGCTGTATTATTCTGTCAAGCGCACGATGGTTATTGCCCAGAAACTGTATGAAGGTATTGAACTGGGGAAAGATGGATCCGTTGGCCTGATCACATATATGCGTACCGATTCGACTCGAATGGCCGATAGTGCAGTAGCGGCGGCGAGGGATTTCATACAGGACAAGTATGGCGAGGAATACCTGTATTCAAAACCTCGTTCTTTCGGAAAGAAAAAGGGCGCCCAGGACGCACACGAAGCGATCCGTCCCACCAGTATGGAATGGAGCCCGGACAGGGTCAAAAAATTCCTGACAAAAGAACAGTACAAATTGTATGAATTGATCTGGAACCGTTTCCTTGCCACGCAGATGACTGCAGCGAAATATGAAGGTGTCACTGTTGAAGTCGGTGTCGGGAAGATCGGCGATGCACCCGCTGGACAAAAAAGCGGCAAGAAGGATCAATATCCCTACTTGTTAAGGACTACGGGCAGGAGGCTGTTGTTTGCCGGTTTCAGAAAACTCTGGGGTGAATATGTACCGGAAAACAACGGTGACGAGGAGAAAATGGATACAGGTAACGGGGAAACATCCGAATTGCCAGATGTTTTCTTCCCGAAATCGGCAGGAAAGAAAAAAATACCTGTAACTGAAGGTGCTGAGGTCTCGCTCCACGATATCAAGGGGACGCAGAAGTTTACCCAGCCCCCTGCACAGTATTCGGAATCCACACTGGTGAAGGCGCTGGATGAAAAAGGTATCGGGAGGCCATCCACCTACGCACAGATTATCAGCACGTTGCTGGATCGAAAGTATGTTGAACGTGATAAACGAAAACTCGGTCCAACAGAACTTGGAGTAACAGTAAGCGATCTTCTCGTGCAGGAGTTTGATGATGTGTTCAATATCAAGTTCACTGCGCGCATGGAACAAGCTCTTGATGAAGTTGAAGAAGGGAAATCATGGACTGACACTGTCCGCCGTTTCTGGGAGCCTTTCAGTGATCATATCGAGAAATTCAGCAATCGCAGAGGTGAGATCAAGAAGAACTCGATGGTGAAGATCGGCAGGAAATGTCCCGAATGTGGAGACGGCGAACTTGTAGAGCGTTGGGGGCGGTACGGAAAATTTATTTCCTGTGATCAGTTTCCAAAATGCAAATACATGGAGAAGGTCGAAGGGGAGAGCAAGAAGCAGGAACCGGAGAAGACCGGAAAAACCTGTCCGACATGCAACGAAGGGGAACTGGTGATTCGTGCGGGAAGATATGGACGTTTCCTTTCCTGCAGTCGTTACCCCAAATGCAAGCATACAGAGCAGATCCAGGGCGAAAAAGACCAGGCCAAGGGCAAGTCGGTCCCTGATATTTCCATTCCCTGTCCACGTGAGGGATGCGGGGGGACAATTGTCGCTAAACGCACCCGGCGGGGCAGGATTATGTACGGCTGTACCAATTGGAAAGAGAAAAAATGCGGTGTCGCATTCTGGGATCGTCCTGTCGAATCCAAATGTCCCAATTGCGGGTATGCATTGAGAGTCATCAAGGGAAAGAATTTGCTGTGTCCGGAGTGTAACCATAAGGAAGCACATAAGGAAGATTCTATTGATGCGTAAACGGCTGGAAGCCTATATGATACATTTGCAAGCTGTGAAAGATGTATCATCACATACGTTACGTGCCTATTACAATGATATATCTGCATTCCTTGACCATCTGGAGACTATTGCCGGAAGTCTGCCGACTCCGGATAAGATCAAACCACGCTGGATTCGCAGATACCTTGGAGAATTAAGCGCAAAAGGTATCGGCAGGGCTACCAGTGCTCGCAAGCTTTCCTCCCTGAAGGGATTTTTCAGATATCTCGTGCAGGAAGGGGATATTTTATCTTCTCCAGCCGAGGATCTGACCGGTGTAAAACTGGATAAAAAACTTCCCGAATTACCGACAGAAAAAGAAGTTGACAGAACGTTCAACCTGATAGGAACATGTGAGACTGTTGAGCAATACCGTGATCGTGCGTTGCTGGAATTGCTGTATGGCAGTGGGCTCAGGGTTGGCGAAGCCATGTCCCTGGACATCAGGGATATTGACTTGAAGCGTGGTTGGCTTCGAGTGATGGGAAAACGGCGGAAAGAGCGAGTTGTTCCGGTTGGGCGGGAAGCTGTCAATGCGCTACAGGCATGGTTGAAAGTGCGTTCCGAATGGTGTACACCGCAAAGTGGAGATGCCTTGTTCCTGGGAAAGCGTGGAAAACGGCTTGACCAGAGAGTGGCAAGGCAGGTAATTCACAGCCTGTTTGAAAATGCGGGGATTAAAAAGGGAACTCATCCTCATGCACTTCGTCATGCATTTGCAACGCACATGCTGGATCACGGTGCTGGAATCGAGAGTGTCGGCGAATTGCTGGGGCATGCATCCCTGTCAACAACACAAATCTATACCCATGTCAGTGTGAAGCGACTGAAGGAGGTTTATACCAGCAAACATCCTCGCGCCAGGAAAGACAAACAAACCTAGGAGGCACATGGAATTTCACTGGAGTCTATCCAAGGGATTCCGGAAGAACAGTTACAACTTTTTTGCAGGAATTGACTAGCTGACAAGTTGTACCAATTCAAAACAGTGGAGGTAACATGCAGGTCACGATTGATGCGCGCCATTTCAATGCTCGTGATGATTTGAAAGACTACATTGAAAGAGAATTAGAGCGCCTTAAAAAGAAATATGACCGTATCGTTGACGTACATGTGACTCTTGACGGGAAATTAGACAAAAAGATGGCCCAGATTTCGGTGAAGGTGTGGGGACAAACACTTGTCGCTTCCGAAACGGCCAACAAGTTTGAAATTGCCGTTGACGCGGCTGTGGATAAACTGGACAAGCAGATCATTCGATACAAAGATAAGCTGGCCAAAAGATGAGGTGTCGATGAGTACGCCAGTCACAGAAAACCAGAAACGTACTGGCATGCGTTTAAGCCATATAGAGGTTAGAGAACTTCTCGAAGAAACCCGCGAGCAACTGAAATTACAGGTGCTCGCGGGGGAAGATGGCCTGACACGCCATATTGAAAACAAGGAACTGCACAGGCCTGGACTGGCGTTGGCGGGGTTTCTCGGGACATTCTCGTTCGACCGCGTTCAAATACTGGGTAATACGGAAATCCATTACCTGACACATATCTCGCCGGAGGATCGAAAAAAATCCATAGGCGAAGTGATGAAGCGTGAGATCCCCTGCCTGATTATCACCAATGGAAATGAAGCCCCGAAAGAACTTGTCGATGCGGCAAATGAACGCAAGGTACCTGTCTTGGGGTGTGAACATTCCACCACCGATTCTTCTCACTCCCTCTCTGAATATTTAAGCGACCGGTTTGCCCCGTTTATCTCCGTACACGGTTCCCTCGTAGATGTGTATGGTACCGGGATGCTCTTCACCGGTAAAAGTGGAATTGGAAAATCGGAGATTGCTCTCGACCTGGTCGAACGTGGACACCGTCTTGTCTCAGATGATGTTGTACATATCGACAAGAAAGCAGAGGGTGTGTTGATGGGCCGCAGTCCTGAAATGATCCGTCACCTTGTTGAGGTGCGGGGCGTGGGGCTGGTGGATGTACGCAGAATGTTTGGCGTGCGAGCTATCCGTATCCAGAAACGTGTGGAAGTGGAAGTGCGCCTCATGGAATGGGATGATAATGTCGAATGGGAGCGCATCGGTCTTGACCAGGAACATGTACGTTACCTCGGGGTGGATATCCCCATGGTGAGACTTCCCATTTTCCCGGGAAAAAATATTACCATGATCGCGGAAGTTATTGCTCTGAATCTGCATGTTCGCGTATATGGTTTTAATCCCGCCGAAGAATTTAACAAACGGTTGCAGAAAGAAATCAATCGTCAGAAAGTGAAACGTTATCTCATCCGGGATTACGAATAATGATCGGCGGCCTGGTGGTTACACATGGAGATTTCGGGGAAGTACTTGTCAAGGAGACCAGGCGGCTTATTGGCGATGTGGAGAATCTTGCTTTTCTCTCCATAGATGCAATGTCCGCCAAAGAAATGACTTCTTCCATCCAGGAGGCCATAGGTAACGATCCCTGGATTGTGTTTGCCGATAGCCCTGGAACATCGCCGGCTGTAAGAGGGCAAGCTGCTATTGGGGAGAACCAGGCAGTGATAACCGGTATCAACCTTGCCATTCTCATGTCGTTTGTCATGAAACGTGAAACCATGGAATTTCAGGAATTGGTAGAACAGCTCGTTATTGACGGACATCGTTCGATAGGTGCAAAGTGGGCAAAAGAAAAAAATCGCTGAAGGGCCTGGTCATCCGAGTGGATGACCGTTTGCTTCACGGTCAGGTTATTTACGGCTGGGGCCAGGGATGGCCTGCGAAAGAGCTGTGGTTGGTGAATGACGAGATTGCATGCGATCCGGCAGAGACCGAATTGTATACGGCAATTATTCCTCCGGAAATTACGGGCGGTGTGCTGACGGTTGAACAGGCAGTTTCTCGATGGAAAGACAGTAAGGTGACGGAGAATGTGCTTGTTGTCGTTCGTGATGTACAGGATCTGAATACCCTGTTAAATTCCGGGATTCATGCGATCGACATCCATATTGGTTGCCTGGCGGCGAATAAAGACCGCTCAAAGATCAGTAATGCTGTTTATTTAAATGAGTTGGAGCTTTCCATACTGCGCGACATCCAGAATGTTGGTTTTACGCCGGTACTGCGTGAGTTGCCCGGTTCAGGGGGAAAACCTGTTCTGACTTGATCCTGTGTAGTGTTGGTGTGCATGAAATTTTAATTAGGGAGATGATCCAATGAAAAACCTGCGTCGGTCTCCTCTCTTTTTCTGTATGATACTTACGGTAAGTTCCGCTTTTTTTTCTTCAGCGTTTGCGCAATCCGATACGAATGAGAGTTCAACAACAGCCGCCTTTACAATATCGAGTTCTGCATTCGAGAATGGTCAGAGAATTCCCGACGAGTATACTTGCGAAGGTGAAGACAGTAGTCCGGCTCTGGAATGGTCCAATCCTCCCGAAGGGACAGTAACGTATGTTCTCATTTGTGATGATCCGGACGCACCCGGGGGTACATGGGTGCATTGGGTTCTCTACAACCTGCGGGGAACATTGCGAAGGCTGCCGGAAAAGTTCCTGCGTGAACCCGAACTGCCCGGTGGAGCGATGAACGGAAGGAATTCCTGGGAAAGGTTTGGCTATTATGGTCCCTGCCCACCGCCGGGATCGCCGCATCGTTACTATTTCAAATTGTATGCACTGGACCGACGACTGGAATTACAGGCGGGTGCAACGAAAGAAGAAGTGCTGGCGGAAATGGAAGGTTCAGTTCTTGGGGTAGCTGAATACATGGGAACATACAGCCGGTAAATGAGGCTGCAACTAATGCTCAAAAAATATATACGTTTGAGTAATTGGTAACTGGAAATAGATATTCATCTAAATGTCTTCGAAGCATTATTAAAACCAGTCATTTAGAATCATTGACAAAAATATTTTAACTCTATGTTAAGTAATAACATGATGTAATCATTGTAGTAGCATCCGAGTATTAGCCCAAGTTAAAGTAAGATTTTACCAGCCTAAGGGATCACAATGTCACCGGATTTGTCGAAAGTGGATGAGATAATAGGTCTAATTGAATCTGGCAATATTGACAGGATACGACATCTTGTCGAATCAGGAATTGACCTGAATTACAAAAAGGAGCCTACTTCTTCGACCGTATTGGGTACTGCTGCATTTTATGGAGATCCAGAACTTGTAGCCTTTCTACTTCAATCAGGTGCAGATGTTAATCTTGTAGAAGGATATGAGTGCAACACACCACTAATGGCCGCCTCTTATCATGGAAGATCTGAAGTTGTATCAATTCTCTTGGAAGCCGGTGCAGATGCTCAACATACTAATAATTTAGGGAAAACAGCCCTTTCAATGATGGAAGAAGCAGTTGATATACGTTTTAAGCATCTTGCCCCACCTGTAGAATGTTATAAAATAATCAATATGCTTGAAAACACTGTATCTGAAAGACTTAATGATCAAGTAGACGAATGGCATATTTTTAAAGCAGTTTATTTACGAGAATTGGAACAAATCAAATCTCTATTTGAGGCAAACTCACTTTGCATCAACGAACAGTACCCAAATACAAAGAATACGCCTCTTCATTATGCTATTCTCGCAGGTGACAGGGAGATTGTAAAGTTTTTACTAAATAATGGTGTTGATATTAATGCAAAGAATGCCGATGGAATTACTCCATTAATACTAGCTACGATGCACCAAGACTTAGAACTGTCAAGAGTTCTTGTTGACAATTCAGCAGATATATTCATAACCGAAAACAGATTCGGAGGTAATGCTCTCCATCATGCGACCAATAAGGGGAATCTTGATTTAGTTACACTGATGATTGATAGCGGTATCGATATTGAGAGTAAGGCGAGTGAAGGAAGAACGCCCTTACATATTGCTGCGTTTCAATGTGATGCAGAAATAATCATGTATTTATTAGAGCATGGTGCCAATCAGGATATATTGGATGCTGATGGTAAAACACCGTTAGAGTTGGCAAAACAGTTCAATCGCAGCAAGGCTATACTTTCATTATTCAATAATTATTCAGAGATTTCTACAGCTAATAATATCATCGATAGAAAGAAACCATGGTGGAAGTTTTGAGCTGTATTTTAAATAGATTTCTGTGCTTTATTAAGGATAATTACTGTAATCAAGTTGGCATTATAGACATCAAGTCATATGACTGATAACCCATATACTATCGATATCAGCCTACTACATTGTTTGGCGGATAATAAAGATCCGCTATTGCGGTTTAATGTTCTGAAGAACCTCCTCGATTATCCAGACGATGATCCCGATATAGTATCCCTGAGAGGGCAGATTCCACAGCAGAAAAGGTTATCTACAGTCCTGTCACATGAAAACGGACAAGGTAGATGGGGAAATGATGATTATGAGAAGTACAAGGGAACTATCTGGGTACTCTACCATTGCGCGCAATTGGGAGTGCCTGACGGTATCCCTGAAATCTGCAGAGGAGTTGAATCAATACTTTCCACAGCAAAACCTGTTTCCAATATCCGGGGAAGAAACGCAAAACGTTTTGAAAACTGCAAGGATGGAGTATACTGGGATTTTCCATTAGCATGTTTTACCGCAATCAACGCCACCATACTGAGCACATACGGTCATCCTTCACAACCGATCACTCGTGCGGCATTGTCCACCTGTAAAAATCTCTTTATCCCCGGTGAAGGATTCGATTGTTATTATCTCGAACAATCCCTGTTGCCCGGATGTGTGATGGCTATTGTGAAAGTCCTCGAAGCATACCTTGCTGTGCCTGACCATCTACGTACCGATGATGATACGTCATTCATCCATGAATTGGCCGATCTTCTGGAAAAATATTATCTGTATCGGTATATCCCAATGGCAGCGAAAGAGTGGCGTACAGTTACGGGTCCACTCTCAGCGTCAGAACGCAGACAGCTGCGTGACAAGTGGATCAAGGACGGTAGAGCCACGGAGCGGAAAGAGAAAGCGGGATGGTTGCTTTTCGGTTTTCCTCACCATTACAACACGGACTTGCTTGAGGTTCTTCTGCTGCTTGGCAAAGCGGACAGAACCTGTTCGAAGGTTATTGAAGAAGGATTGACCATACTTGCAAGTAAGCGAGATGATGCAGGCATGTGGCGCATGGAAACTGGGTTAAACGGCAAAATGTGGGTGGATCTCGACAAGAAGGGTGTGCAAAGTCCATGGATTACCTTCAGGGCGTTGCTTGCCTTCAAACGGTTCGGTAAGTTACTGATCCAGTAAAACCTCTAACGTAAATCTGCAGATAGTGAACGAATCATGAGTGAAACAGCGCGCAAAACACACTTGGTAATCGGCACCGCAGGACACATCGACCATGGGAAAACTTCCCTGGTGAAAGCGCTGACCGGTACAGATACAGACAGCTTGAAAGAAGAGAAGAAGCGTGGTATCACCATTGATCTCGGATTTGCTTTTTACGGGGATCGTGCAGCCTTTGTGGATGTTCCCGGGCATGAACGGTTGATTAAAAATATGGTAGCCGGTGCATCCGCCATGCGTGCCGCTTTGCTTGTGGTGGCAGCAGATGACGGTGTAATGCCGCAAACACGGGAGCACTTGTCCGTATTAAATGCTCTTGCTGTTCCGCGTGCTGTGGTTGCGGTTACGAAAGCGGATCTGGCGGATGAAGAATGGATCGAGCTTGTGGTTGAAGATGTACGTGAACTTCTCGAGCCAACCGTTTTTTCCGGTTCACCGATTGTTGTGGTTGACAGCCTGAGCGGACGTGGACTGGATACCCTTCGCAGTGAGCTGGATCGTCTGGTTGATTCTGTGCAGGAGGAGGCCGACCCTGATTTTGTTCGAATCCCGGTTGACAGGAGTTTCACTATCAAGGGATATGGTCGTGTCGTCACCGGAACCGTATGGAGCGGCGAAGTAAAAGCGGGTGACAGGCTGAACTTGCTCCCGCAAAATGTAACGGTTCGAGTCCGTGGTGTCCAGGCGCATGAAAAACCGGTTGACAGTGTTGTTACCGGGGACAGGGCTGCGATTAATCTCGCAGGCGATGTCGAGGTTGAAAGAGGAAATGTTCTTCTTTCGGCGGGACGGGGGATCAGTTCTGATTTTATGGATGTCGAGGTATCCTTACTTCCCGATGCGCGGGAAATTCGTCATCGCACAAGGATCCGTTTCCACAGTGGTACCGGTGAAAGCATCGGAAGACTCATGGTTGTCGGCGCCGATGCCATTGCGCCGGGAACTACCGGTTATGCAAGACTGGCATTGGAAGAACCTGTGGCAGTCATGGTTGGTGACAGAGCTGTAATCAGGTTATACTCCCCGCTGGAAACACTGGGTGGAGCACGGGTAATCGATCCGTCGCCGCCCGATAAAAAACGTACAGTCCATGGATTACTGGATCGCATGAAACAGCTTGCTTCCGGAAGGAAAGAAGCGATCCAGGCTTATATTGCTGCGAGAAGTTTTGTACGGGAATGTACTTTAATAGAGTATTTTCCTGCGCATGAAGAGGAAATTAGAAGTTTCCTCGATTCACTTGGAAAAGAAGGAAAAGTCTTTTCTATTCCAAGCGATGCAAAATGGTATGTAATTCCGGATGCATGGAATGAATGGGTAAAGGAATCGGAAGCGGTTCTTCACGCTTTTCATGAAGAACGTCCTGATGAACCGGGGATGCCCAAGGCGCAATGGGCGGATCGTTTGTCGAAGAAAGAGATGCCCGATGATATCATCACAGCATTACTTTCCACCCTGGAGAATAATGGAAGTGTGAAATTCCAGGGAGGAGTTGTTGCCGATCCTGCTCATGAGGTTCATTTGCGAAAAAGTGATGTTCCCGAAGCAGCGAAAATCATGGAATTGTTGAGATCATCAGGATTTAATTCACCGTTGCAGGCCGATATAGCGAAAGAAACGGGGTTGACTGAAGAGAATGTCCGAAGAATTCTCCGTGCGATGAAACACATTGGCGATGTGGTTATTCTCGATGAACGTGTTGTAATCACGACTGAAATATTCGAACGGACTAAAGAAAAACTGGTTCGCAATTTTGCCAATTCGGATGGTTTCAGCATTGGTGAAGCAGCGGAAGCCCTCGAATCGACACGAAAGTATTGCATCCCCTTCCTGGAATACCTGGACAGGGAGGGAATTACCACAAGGGATGGCGACAAACGTCGAATACGCTGAATGACATAATTTCACATGCAGCCAATTATGTATCACAATCCATCTGGCCGCGAGAATGCCTTGTTTGCGGACGTGATAACGGAATTGTGGATGGCGAGGTCTGCAAGATATGCTGGGGGAGTCTTACCGGTCCGCCGGGAGTGCCGTGTCCTGCAAACATTGATCATCTCTGGGTAGGATACGATTACAACGAAATCATGAGGCGTTTAATCCTCCATTTCAAATATTCTCAAGGCATTCAGCTTGCCAAACCACTTGCTGACCGTTTTTTCAAACAACTAACGCTGCTGGATGTCCCGTTATCAGAAGGCATCCTCGTTCCTGTACCGGACCACTTCTCACGCAGACGTGAACGCCTTTATAATCCCGCAGAACTCCTTGCCGTAAAATTGAATACTATTACACATCTTCCACTTGATCCTTCGTTAGTGAAACGTATCCATGCCGGCCCGCATCAATCCAAGCTACAGGAGGAAGAACGAAAAAAGGGATTAAAAAACGCATTTTTTGCGAAAGCCCCTGTGAACAAAACCCAGCGGATGATTATTGTTGATGATGTGATCGCAACTGGCACCACACTCAGCCGTATTGCGCGAGCTGCACGAAAGGCTGGTTGGAAACATGTTGATGCGATTGTATTGAGCGGATAAAAAGCGAAAAGGGTTGTTCTTATCAGAACAACCCCATCCAAAGCCACTTATGTAAATAATACGTCACACCCTGGTCACCACGAATTCGCCGTAGTCATCGCCGCATTCAATACCCTTTGCCTGAGCGCAAATGAAGGTACGGAGTCCAGTCTCGCCTGTTGGATCGTATTCGCCACCATAGGCAAGGTCCATGAATGCCGCGCAGACGCCCCTGATCATAAAAGCGCCGCAATGGTTGGATTTCCCGAAGGAAACAACATCAGATTCGTAATAGTCGTACGCTCTGACCACCATTTTTTCATTGGGGATCAATTCTACGATTTCCGCTTTTGCCCATCCCCAGGCGGTAAAAACAGCGAAGGCGCCATGAAGGACATCTTCCACATTCTCAACCATCGGTTCTACAATGGCTTTCCATTCTTCAGAGGTGATGATGCCGTACCCGGTATGGTACCCACATTCATGCGCTGCATTTACCAGGAGGTAAACGGCTGCTTCGTGGAGTTCATCGGGGACAGTTCTTGTAAGACGGTCTGCGAAGCTGTTCCAGAATTTCGCTGGCAACGCATTGACGAACACATTGAAACTCGGGATCAAACCGTCATCATTTCCCATCACAGTGATTGCCGACATGTCCTGAACAACTTTTGCACGATTTATCGCCATTTTCAGCCTCCTATCGCTTTACAACATTAAACAGGGATTTCTGATGTCCCATTACAATACTTTTCGCTTCGACCACAGTATACTGCCTGGTGCCCTGGTCATTGAAGAGGCTGAACATTGCAGCGATGTACCCGCGTGCAATATGGTTGACAGGTTTTGTATGCTCACCCCACTTCTTCTTCCATCCTTCATCTACATGTGAATGGGTCAATTCCACTTCACCCGATTCGGGACCAATGAAATTTACTTTCATTTTTCCCATTCCAACCGCAGCGAAGTACTGTTCTGCGAATGTAATCTTTTTCAAGACATCTTTAACGTTGTTGTCTTTGAAGTATTTTTCGAGCATGTCGAAAAAACTGTCTTCAGCACATTCGGCGAGCATTGTCTTTGCGTCAATAAACTCCACATCTTCGGCGAGTTGCGTGTATAATGTTGAATAGTGATGACAGTGAAGAACTGACAGAACACCATTCAAATATTGCCTGCATGTAAGCCGATCATAAAAGTGATCGATCTTGAGTTCGTCTTTTGCAAGGACTGCCATGATTCCTCCCAATTAAAAATTCGGTGGTGTTTTACCAGTGATTTCTTTGGCCGCTGCCTGAAATTTCGCCAGGAGATCAGGCGAATCAGGTACAGTTTTGGCCTTTTCGGAGGGATAAGAGGTCTTCATGGCAAGCCGCATCTGCATCGTCAAACCTCCTTCCTGTTTGACCCATTCATAATACTTCATCAATCTTTGGCCCATAGCAATCTCTCCTACTGTTTTACCTGCACTTGCATATTATGAGTTACCTGTACACATGTGTGAATTGATATACTCAATCACCTCCTCTCGCTGCTCCGTTGGCAGGATCAGTTTGCATGTATTAGTATCTTGTAAACCTTTTAATATGAATCTTTTCGGTGAGTTAAATTTGAAAAGGGGACGAGTAAAATCTGCATGATATTCCAAGTCCCCTAATGATTTCCAGGAAAGGATAATTTCCCTGGTAAGATTGGATGAAAAACAGACTTCGAGGTAGGAACTTCCACCAAGGCAATCATCGAGCGTTTTGATCGATATAATCGAAAAGGTTTTACAATCATTGGAGCATTGCATTGTACAATATCTCCTGCGAAATCAACCTGTTCCACATTTCTTATACGAACTGCCACACTATGTCGAAGGATTGATCAAAGACCAATCGGATAAGATGTTTTGAGGATGATTTATGAAATTGGGATAATAGATGAGAATACAATGCTGCGAGTTGATAGCAAGACAAATTATGGTTCGGTCATAAATGCAAGTTCCTTAGACATTTACTTCATTAAGTGAGTTCAATATAGTGGTCTTATGCGAAAAAACAGAGGAAAACTGCTTGGAAAACAAGTGCGACTCTTGGAACGTAATAAAAAAATATCCAAATAATTATAACTATTTTTTTTCTAAATAATGAAAGGCTGTAAAATCAATAATATCAGTGTTATAGAAAATGATTAAAAAGAAAATATAGTAAATGGCAGGATATGAATTCCCTTGAGGCGTTGAGACAAAAAAGGGATTTTTGCATTAGCAAAAATCCCTTGATTCAATCAACAATGTCTATTCTTAGAATTCACCACGGATCAGTTTGATCTGGTAGTCGGCGGCTTCCTGGAAGTTTCGATCACGCATGGCGCGTTCATATGCGGTAATCGCTTCCGCGTCTTCGCCGTTATTCTGCAATGCCCATCCAAGTTCAAACCACGCAGCAGCGTAGTTGTTATTGATGCCAATTGCGGCGCGTGCGGCCTGGGCGGCAGCGGAGTATCTACCCAGCAGGTTCAGGACCGAAGCCAGTTCTGTATGATACCTGTGATTTCCGCCTTCAATCGTAGCCGCGCTTTCCAGGGCTTCACGTGCAGAATCATTGTCGCGCTGTTCTTTGAACGTCCGGCCCATGTTATAATAGGCGGAAGCGTTATTCGGATCTACCTGAACAGCCATCTGGAAAGCGCTGACCGCCTGTTCGTAGTTACGCATCCGCATGTAGGCGCGTCCCATGCCTTCGAGGTTTTTCGAGCGGTCATCCGGTGTTGCTGATGTAATTTCGTTACCTGTTCGGAACGCTGTGATCGCCTCGTCAAAACGTCCCATGCGAATCAACAGGTTGCCACGGGCGGTGAATGCGCGGATGTAGTCCGAACGAATGGCTCCGGCTTGAGTAAACGCTTCCAGGGCATTATCAAAATCGTTGTTCTGTTGATACGCTATCCCAAGCTGATAGTACGCCTGGTACAAAAGCGGATCGTTTTGAACGGCAGAACGGAAGCTCTGTATCGCTTCTGCATATCTGCGGGAACGGAGAGCGCGGTTGCCATCGTTGAACTGATTGATCGCCTGTTGACGTGCTGCATTATCTGCCTGAATCGATTCAATCATTTGACGGACTTCATCATTAAGAGCAGTAAATTCCGTCATCAACCGGTTGTATTCATCTTCCGACCCGGGAGGAAGCTCTTCCATCAGGGTTCGTAGAGAATCGATTTGAGCACGTTTGGCGTCAATTTCAGGGTTTTGTGCATAAAGCGTGGAAAACAATCCACAGCAAAGTGTCAATGCAAGTACGAACGTCAAAATTCGCTTCATGGTACAGCCCAATGTTGTTTCTTTCACAATTTCGAATTCAGTCAAGGAATATAGACCATATACCGGAATCCTGCAAGCATTCCAAAATCTCCGGAGTACTTTTCCTCTTGAATAACAACTGTTCAGAACCTCCTGGCTCCAGTCATGGCCGCTCCGGAATTGTACGTCACTCTTACTATTGCAGTCCATTTCACCGATTCAGGTTCCCACAATCGTTCTTTTAAAGAGAAATCGCAATAGCATGCAATCCTGCAGAAATCTAAATACGGAGTGTTTCAACACGGTCAGAAACATTAATCGTTTTATTTGTTGTGGACAAAATAGTGCCACAGTCGCCAGCAGATACAATATGATTATTCACCAGATTAACTCATCCAGAACACGTGACAATGCCCTGTCATATTGGAGTACATCGGGAGCAAGATCAATCGCTTCCCGGTATGCATCCGCAGCGTCTTCATAATTCTCTTCCCATTCATAACATCGTCCAAGATAATAATACCCTTGTGCGTGCCCGGGATTTTCTTCGATAGTTCTCAGAAAATAACTTTTTGCATCGGCATACGCTTCATCCCGAAATAAAATGGCACCGATCCCGAAAAGGGCAGAGCTGCGCATTTCAGCAGTCGCGGAATCCATGCCCGCCACAATGCGATACTCACGGATCGCATGATCGGGCATTTCCAGCCGAAGGTAGAGACGTGCTTTCTCGAGATATGCTTCATAGAGCGCAGGGTTCAGCTCAAGCGCACGGTTGTATGCTTCAATCGCCGCGTCGTATTCGCCCATGTTCTGCAAACCACGTGCGAAGTCCATATAGGAGGCCGGATCATTTGTGTCCCACTCAATCGCGGGTTGCGCGAGGAGGTGGAGGGGGAATGAGCAGATGATCAAGACTGTCAGAAGTATTTTTGCACTCCGAACAGGCATGCATTCGTCCTCACTTGTTATAAACTTGTACAAAATAAAAGGAATCACCGGGGAATGAAAGCATAGAAACAGCAGAATTATTTCTGTATCGATTTCCTGTGAAGATGATTCAGGAATGGGATACGCCCGGAAACGATCATCACACCGGACAACACCAGGACCGTACCTGCGATAAAAGCCAGGTCAATTGTCTCCTGCAGAATGAAATAACTTGCAAATGCTGCAATCAACGGAACGAGGTAGATAAAACTTCCCGCTTTGGCCGCCGGGAGTCGTTTGAGTACTGCCGCCCACCCGGTAAAGCCGAACACCGTGCAGGCGAGTGCGAGGAACATGAAGCTACCCCATAATTCGATTGACCGGATTTGAAGAGCTTCCTGAAAACCGGAAGTGAACAGGAAACCTAACAGCGGAATACTTCCGAATGTCATACTGATGGAAGTTGTCCGCATGGCGCCTATCTTTGGAGCGTATTTCCGTAAGCCGGCAGAATAAATTCCCCAACTAACAGGAGCTCCGAGTGTGAACAGTACTCCCTTGATGTTATCAACCTGCAATTCTGCGCCATTTCCATTGGAACGGGCCAGGATAACAACGGTGATCCCGACAAGGCTGACAGCCAAACCGCCCCAGACTCGTTTTGACGGGTATTCTCGAAGAGCAACACTCGCTACAATCGCTATTGATGTTGGATTTAATGCGATCACAAGTGCGGCGATGGAAGCCGGGATTAATCCCTGGCCGGTATTCAGCGCGAAGTTGTAACCTATGACACCGAACAGCCCGAAAAAGCTGATCTGCAGGTAGTCCTTCGCTGTAAACAAACCTTTCTGCGTAAAGATAAACTTGAGAGTAACCGGGAGGAAAAAGAAGAGCGTAGGAATGAATCTCAGTGGCACAAGTACTGATGGGGAAACATGTTTTAAAGCCAGCTCAATGGCAATAAAAGAAAACCCCCATACACCAGTGACGCTCAGGGCCAGCAGGAGTATGAGGGGGGAAAACTGTTTCTCGGAACCGTGCAAATCAGCCAAGGGACCTTTCTACCATCGCAGCAATATGTGGTTTCGGCACCGCACCCACGAGACGGTCTACTTCTTTACCGCCCTTGAACATGATAAGGGTCGGAATCCCGCGGATCTGCAATGTATTTGCGTTCATCTGGTTTTCATCAGTATTGACTTTGGCTACTTTGATCCTGCCTTCATAGTCATCCGCCAGCTCTTCCACTACCGGGCTGACTATACGGCACGGCGCGCACCACGGCGCCCAGAAATCGACCAAAACCGGTTTATCAGATTTCAAAATTTCCTGTTCAAACGTTCCATCAGAAACATCAATCGGGTGTGACATGTTTTTAACTCCTGTATGGTTTGTGAAATTATATTCATTAGATGCCTGATCCTACGCGAGATTTCATCCTTCTCCGAGCCCCCGGAGCACTTCAATATTCCTTAAATGCGCTATTCCTGTTAGACATCCGGTACTGTGGCCGATATTTCAGCATCAAAACGTAAAGACCATTATAAGCAACATTTTTACTTCACAGGCGCGCAGTTTTCCTGATCTTGCATATTTTACAATTTCTGTTACCATATGTCAACAAGGGGAACAAATGGTCCACTATAAGCCAAACTGACAAACTTCATTGGCTCGCAGCCAATAATAACTGTTATACATTGGTAAAATTCTGATTGAGGAGGACAATGAGTCGATTCGCTGCGTTAATTGTTCTAACACTCCTGGTGACATTTGCAGTTGTATTCACTGGTTGTTCGGATGAAGAGGATAAAGGTCTATCCAACGAGACCAGAGCCTTTGAACTGGGTGATAGCGGTGTTATGATCGAAATGATCTGGATTCCCGCTGGAAGCTTCAGGATGGGTGCGCAATATTATGAACCGGATGCTCGTACGGCAGAATACCCGCGGCACCGTGTGACCATTAGTGAAGGTTTCTGGATCGGGAAATATGAGGTGACCCAGGAGCAATGGATAGCAGTTGCGGGCAATAAACTTTTTCAATGGCCGGACAGCCCGAATCGACCTGCTGAGAGAGTATCCTATGATGAACTTCACGAAGAGTTTTTATCTCAGTTGGGAAATGAATGGCGTCTGCCGACAGAAGCGGAATGGGAGTACGCCTGCCGTGCTGGGATTGATGATGAATGGTTCTTCTGGGGGAGCGATTACAGCGACTTGGACGATTACTGCTGGTACATTGAAAACAGTCATGACAGTCTTTTCGTTGTCGGTTAAAAACTCCCAAATCCATGGGGTTTGTACGATATGCTTGGCAGCCTGTGGGAATGGTGCAGCGATTATTATCAGGAAGACTACTACGGCAGCAGTCCTGAGTTTGATCCCCAGGGGGCCGGCAGTGGATGGGCGCGTGTTGTGCGCGGCGGCGCCTACAGGGATTCGATGGCTTTTTGCCGGACAGCATTTCGTGGTTATGTTCGACCGTCATTCACACGTTACGATTATGGGTTTCGACTCGTACGTTCAGAAGAATAACAAGAAATACATTCAGAATAAACGTATCATCAATTATCTGCCGCTTCGTCTATCACGATCAGATGGTGTCATAACATAGAAAAAGATTGCGTCGACACCCTGCTGGTAGACACGCACTCGGTTCGCTCTTTCCTGCAGGGATAAGTCTTCACGAACCGCCTCCATGTCTGCGTAAGATCCCAGGCTTCCAAATACCACAATCATCTGTTCTGGCATATGATAAGGTGATGCATACAAATCGATAATGAAACCGAAGTAAACCGCGCCTTGGGTTGGATCAGTAACATTACAACTTAAAACATCATCAACAGCACGTGAAATTATTCGTATGGCTGTTGTAAAAGAAGGCAGCTCCCAAGAATTTGTGCAGTGGAATTTCAGAAAATGTGATGTAATAAGTTGAAAGTGCATGGTTTATCTCCCCAAGTTTGGGTTAGAAAGCTCAAACAAGGTTCGGAGGTTCACCATGCACATCAATAAGTTGGTACGAAAGACACTTGTAGTCAAGGATCATCGCGTTGTTTGTGTAAAAGAATCTGCCGGTTCTATGCATGTAGAGCTGGATCGCATTCGACGTCGCCGGTTGCCTTGCAGCGGTTGTGGGGAACGTTGTACGGTCCGTGATCGTTTACCGTTACGGCAATGGAAGCATGTTTCCTTGTGGGGGATTGCGGTGACGCTTTCCTACCGTCCCTGCCGTGTCCAGTGCCCGGTGTGCGGTACGGTGGTTGAAGCGATTCCCTGGAGCCGCGGCAAGAGTCCGTTGACCGTTCCCTTGATCATACTGCTTGCGACATGGACCCGTTTGCTGGCGGTGGATGTCGTAGCGCGTTTGTTTGGTGTCCATTGGAACACGGTGTATGCAGCGATGAAAGCGGCGGTGGACTATGGTCTGGAGCATCGTGACAAGGGCCATGTGCTTCATATCGGGATCGACGAGATCAGCCGAAGGAAAGGGCACACCTACCAGACGCAGGTGTACGATCTGGACCGGAAAGTTCTGTTGTGGAGCGGTGAAGGGCGGACGCAGGCTACCCTGCAACGCTTCTTTGACGAGTACGGTGAGGATTATCTGAAACAGGTGACCGCTGTGTGTTGTGATATGTGGGATCCCTACACGAAGGTGATCGCGGAACGGTTGCCAGATGCGTTGCTGGTCTTCGACAAGTTCCACTTGATTCGTCACCTGCACAAAGCGGTTGATGAAGTACGGAGACAAGAAGCTGCCGTCCACCGGAAACAGGGAATCACACTGCTGAAAGGGGAACGTTACCTGTTCTTGAAAAACCCGGAGAACCTGACGGATAAACAGCAATGGACATTATCCTTCTTGACGCGGTTCAACCTGGATATTACGAAAGCGTGGCTACTGAAAGAAGAGTTCCGGTTGTTGTGGAACTGTGAAAACGCTGTACAAGCGCAACGCTTTCTGAAAACCTGGTTCCGAAAGGTGGGCTACAGCAGACTGAAACCGATGAAACAGTTCGTGAAGCTGGTGAAAAACCATATGGATGGTATTCTGGCGTGGTTCGATACGAAAATCAGTAACGGTGTTGCGGAGGCGTTAAACAACACAGCGAAAGCCATCAGTCGAAGAAGTAGAGGATTCCGTACACCAGGAACGTTCGAAACGGTCCTCATGCACTGCATGGGAGGGCTACAATTACCTCAAACTATGCACAAATTCTTGTGAGGAACCTAAAAGAATTTAGTCTGGAACGCCGACGTGCATCCAAAGGATTATCGTCCCAACTGCCAAGTTGATCAGGTGGTATAAGGTAGCGGATTGCTTTTAAAAACCTTGAATCGGGATAGGTCTCGAACTGGGGAACAAGCACTTCGGTCCAGTAGGGGATACTTAACCTTGCGAGCACACTGTGCGGCCAATGTCGTCCTGATAAATCACAATCATGGCTGCTGTTGTGTAATACCATTCCATAGAACTGATTTTCCGCCAGAACATTTTCTTCAATCCCATTTCCACCATCAAATGATCCCAATCGTGCACGACGAAGTATTACGTAACTCATCGCTACTGATTTTTCGTAGATATTAGTCGAATCATATGTAAATTCATTAATCTCGGACATGATGCAGGCAATCATATAGAGACGATCTTCCTCATCATATGCAAGAGAATCGCCATCTACCATTGCATATCCGGTTTCAGCATAACTCTGAAAAGGTACAACGGCTACAAGTATCAATACTAAAATATGAATGCATTTCATTTGTCAACTCCGTGATATCGGGAATACATCACACGCTGTTATACCACTAATTGACTGCTAATCAAAAATGATCTATCGATTTGTGTATATCGACGATAAAACCATTTATACAATAGACTAAGAAGCACCACCAATATACATTCAATTGCCTTGCGAGTCTCAGTTCAAAGAGCTACCTTCTTCGGATTGCCAATACTGGAGTGTAATATGTCATTGATCAAGCCGCGTAACTTCAAAGGGACCAGGGACTTCACGCCGGAGGAAATGATTGGACGTGAGGAGCTGATCGAACGGATCAAGCGGGTTTTCCGTCTCTATGGTTTCAGTCCCCTGGAAACACCTGCCCTGGAAATGCTGGAAATCCTGTCCGGCAAATACGGCGATGAAGGCGAAAAACTGCTCTATAAACTCGACTATAAGAATGATCGTCCCCATGACCGTGTCGCACTCCGGTATGATCTTACAGTTCCCATGGCCCGCGTGGTGGCGTTAAATCCCCAATGGCCGTTGCCGTTCAAACGTTACCAGGTCCAACCGGTCTGGCGTGCGGATCAGCCGCAGATCCGTCAGGGACGGTTCCGTGAGTTTTACCAGTGCGATGTGGATACCGTTGGCGCTGAAGAAGGAACCGCCGATGCAGAGATCATCGCACTTACCGTGGACATGCTGAAAGAGCTGGGATTTGAGGGAGAGGGACGTCACGCTGTTGTCCTGGTTAATCACCGCAAGATCCTCGAAGCACTCTGTACCCTGTCCGGACGTCCAGAGACAGACATGATGCCCTTCTGCCGTGCCCTGGACAAGTTCGATAAAATCGGAGCGGATGGTGTCAAAACCGAGCTGGACAAAATAGGGGTTTCAGATGAGGGATACAATCGGTTGGGAGCAGTCTTCGACCTTAGTGGCTCCACAACCGAAATGCTGGACAAACTTGACGGCATCCTGAAAGATCAGCCAGCGGCTGCCGAAGGGATTGAAGGATTACGCAGCCTGTTCGGATATCTCGATGCTTTAAATGTGGAATCCAGTCATCTGAAATTTGATCCACGCCTGGCGCGTGGGCTGGATTATTATACAGGCGCTGTGTTCGAAACAGTCTTGCCGGATCATCCACACATCGGTAGCCTTACCGGTGGGGGACGGTATGATAAACTGATCGGTTTGTACCTCGGGAAAGATATACCGGCGGTAGGTACGACCATCGGCCTTGACCGTATGTACGCCGCGATGAAACAACTCGACATGTTGAAAGTGGATTCGTCGACGGTTACCAGGGTACTAGTGGCGGCATGGTCGTCCGGTGAACTGAATGCGGCGATGGAAGTCGTATCACATTTCCGTAATGCCGGAATCAACAGCACAGTTTTCCCGAAAACCGGGAAACTGAAAAAACCTTTCAGCTATGCCGATAAAATGGGTATACCGGTGGTTGCTGTGTTAGGACCGGATGAGGTCGCACATCCGGAAGGTATCCATGTATCGGTAAAATTCCTTGGTGCGAGTGCGCAGATCACTATGTCCTTGAACAGGGCGGTTAAGGCAGTACATGAATACCTGGAATCGGGAAAAACGCCTGAATAGGAACCATTTTGGGAAGGTACTACAATATGGTATTCCTTCGGGTGGCCGTGTTTGCTCGCAAACGCGGGTACAATTATTTTGGACGAATTCTTCTATTAATCTACAAACAATAAACATTTATCCTGCTACAATGGATCATACAGCATTCTGACAGGAGTAAACCAGGTCAGGACCGCGTTTGCGAGCAAACACGGCCACGCACTTGAGCAGCCACTTATTGAGATGGATACTCTCGACTCTAAAATCAGTGGTCCAATCAGGTACAGTTGATCGACAGGTGGAGGACAGTGTGGGAAAACGAGTGCTGGTGCTGGGCGGCTCGGGATTCATCGGTCACCATATTGTCCGTGAACTTCTCGAACAGGGTTACAACGTTCGTGTGTTGAGCAGGCCGAAAAGCGATTGTTCGCTATTGGATAAGTCCTCCGTTGAAATTGTACAGGGAATCCTCGAATCGCCGCAAGTGCTGGAAAATGCGATCAAGGATTGTAATGTACTCGTGCATGCCGCCGGGCACTATCCGTTGTACTCCATCCACAAAGAGATGGAGGTCTGGCAGGGACTGCGACAAATCCAACGGATTCACAGGGCTTTGTCACACAATCCAGTCGAACGTTTCATCTACGTGTCTTCCCCGACCGCAGTGGGGAAATATGATGATAACCATCCCGCTGATGAGAACGCTCCCTATCCCAAAGAACGGGACAAGAGTACTTACTGCAAAGTGAAACATTCCATGCAGCAGACGGTGCTGGCGAGAGCGGACCGTACCAATGCTGTTGTTGTGGCGCCTACTGGTGTGTTCGGTGATGGCGACCGTAAACCCGCCACGGGTCGTATTATCGTAGAGATTGCGAAGGCGAAACTTCCGGCGGGATTGACGGGATTTACGAACGTGGTCGATGTGCGGGATGTGGCCAAAGGAGTAGCGTTGGCCATTGAAAAAGGGGAGACGGGAAAACTGTATGTGCTGGGCGGGAAAAACATTACCCTGCAGAAACTTGTCAAACGGATTGCAAGGTACGCCGGAGTTCGTGCGCCAAAAGTATTTCTGGAACCGAAAGCCCTGTATCCCGCAGCCTGGAGCAGTGAATATTTTTCGAAGATCATGGGATTGGAGAAACCGTTATTTCCTGTAGTAGGACTGGATTTCGCCATGTATGGCGACTATCTGTCCAGTCAGGTTACCGTGAAAAAGTTGGGGTATTCTCCTACAGATAACATTGAATTACCTCTCAATTGTGCTATCGAATGGTTCCGGGAGAACAGGTACTTTTAGGTATTCACTGTATTATAAGTTTCGAGAAACGGTTGTGATTGAATCCTTTGTTGTTTATACTGTAATAAGCGGGAAATACCATTGACGCGAGAAGATTGTGGTTCCTGGAGATGGACGGATAACCGTTTTCGATATTCATGTTGAAATATGTAAAAAGAATTGTGTTACAGTCTCGAAGGGCATTGTTGAATTTTACTGAAATTGTTATATTTCCTTCTGGATTCAAGGGAGGATCATGGAGATCAGGGAATTACTGGAAAAAGCCGGTGTGACCACAGGGCTTTCTTCGGAAGAGGTAGAATCGTTTGTATCAATTCTCGAAGAACGGAAATTCAAACGTGGTGAGATTATCATAACCGAAGTGAACCGTACTCGGGACATGTTCATCCTGAAGAGTGGAAGTGTCGCGATCAGTTTTAAGGTTCCGGTGGATGATTCCAAGGAAGAGGTAGTCGACTGCCTGCATGCCGGACAGATCTTCGGAGAATTGTCCTTTGTAGATGGTTGTCCGCGCAGTGCGACAGTTACCGCTGAAGAATCCAGCGAAGTTGTTTTTTTGCCTCACACAGAACTCAGCGAATTACTGGATGCCAATCCGGCCATTGGCTATATCGTCATGAAGAACATTGCAAAGTTGATTACCGCCAAATTGCGCAAAACCAACCTGCAGTGGCGGAATACATTAATGTGGTAGTTTATTGATTGATCAAGAGTTTTTACGCCCCGCATTTGTGGGGTATTTTTTTTTCTTAGTGCACGAATTATGAGATGCCCTCGTCAGGTCCATTAACACGTTGTATCGTTGATGATCTGGCAGGGTCTATTTCTTCAAATCAGTAGTTTCAATTTTTCGACAAGGTCGTGTTAATTAAAGAAACTACAACTCACTTTCGGCGAAAGTGAGCTACTCCGAAAGTGTGTTGCAGTGAACGTCGTATAAGACTCTATTCTGTGTACAAATACCCTATTCCTTAGGGATATACACCGCCCCCGGTTCAATCATTTTCCCGTCAGGAATATATTCCAGGCAATGCGCCATCCATCCCGTCTGGATCGCCAGTGCGAAGGGGATGGGGAAAGATTCGGTCGGCAGGCCTAATGGATGATAGATTAAGCCGGTGACCGCATCCACATTCGCGTAAATCCCACGTTTGCCAAGTCTCGTTTCCACTTCGTGTTTTACGGTCTCATACACAGCCCACAGGTTTTCTTTCCCGGATTTTTTCAGCAGTTGTTCTGCATATGGTTCGAGGATTTTTGCGCGGGGATCGTCAGTTTTGTAAATACGGTGTCCGAACCCGGGGAAGCGGTATTTCTCACCCAATTTCTGTTCCGTCCATTCTTTCGCTTCGTCTGCATCCGTAAGGGACTGGAACATTTCAAAGGCCGTCTGGTTCGCTCCTCCGTGCAGTTTTCCGGAAAGCGCACCCATGCCTGCTAATACAGCACTCCCAAGGTCGGCGCCCGTGGAGATCACGACCAGAGCGGACAACGCTGCCGCATGGAGTCCATGCTCGGCCTGTACGATCAAGCTTGTTTCAAACGCTTTACTTTCAAGTTTATCCGGTTTCCGTCCTAACGCCTGGTAGAGGAAATTGTCCGAAAAACCAAGATCATGATTGGGCGATAATGGAGGTCGGCCGTTCATATGGCGAATTGCTGCAGCCGCGAGAGCCGTCGACCAGGAAAGCACGCGTGAAGGTCGCCGCCATTGAGCATCAACACGGGTATTTTCGCCCTCCGGCATATGGCACGCTGCGACCGAAAGCATGGTCCTGTATTTTGCCAACGGGTGCGCATCGGACGGAAGCCATTGCAGGACCGACAATGCTTCCCGGGGGGGTGTACGCCATCCGTGCAGTTCCTGCTCCCATGTGCAACATTGTCTGTCAGTAGGGAGTTTCCCGTGCAGGATCAGGTAACTGACTTCCTCGAAGTTGGATTTTTCTGCAAGGTCTTCAATGGAATACCCACGGTACCACAAGCGTCCCGTTTTCCCGTCAATTTTCCCGATGGACGTTTTACCTGCATTCAACCCCTCGAGGCCGCGGCCATAAGATTGTGAATTAACTTCAAAATGTTCGCCGATCATCATTCCTCCCTCGGGATATAAGGAAGGTCCAGCGGACCCATGTACTCCTCGTCGGGTCGGAACAAACGGTTGTGGGTGGCATACTCACGCAAGCGTGCAATCACACCGGCCATTCTCCCGATGGCGTACATGCACGGTACCAGTTCCGGTTCAACCCCCAACAGGTGGAAAAGGATCGCGGCATAATAATTGATATTTACAAAAATGCCCTTGGGCGCCAGTTGTTCAGACACTACTTTTTCGACAGCCTCAGCGACATCCAAAACCTCTTCTTCGCCGATGGAAGCGGCATATTTCCTTAGCTCACGCTTCAGGATTTGCACACGCGGGTCTTCTGTTGCGTACATCCGGTGCCCGAAACCTGGAATTTTCCATTTCATCGAAAGCATTCCGCGAGCCCATGCGCAGGCAACATTCTCATCACGGAAAGCCAGCAGTTGTTTTAGTACCTGTTCCCCTGTCCCACCAAGCTTGGGACCGCGAAGCGCGCTCAATCCGGCAACGATATTGTAATAAGGATCCGCAAGTGTGCTCCCGACAATCATTCCGGTGAAGGTGGGAGCATCGAGACCGTGATCTGCATAGAGCATCCATCCAAGATTCAGGAGACGGACCTCATCTTCGTCAGGTGTCCGCCACAAGATATTCAGCAGCAGGTTGTAGCTGAGCGAAACTTCGGCGCCATAATCAAACGTGAAAGCATCACGTTTCAGGTTGATGATAATCGTGACAAGCTGGGCGACCTGGCCGATCACTGCAAAATCATTCCACATGTGTTGATCCCGGTATTCTTCACCGGGTGTCATGGCATAACATCCCAGCGCGGACACACCTGCACGAAGCAGACGGGTGGGGTGCGCATCTGGCGGCAGTCCCTTCACAATCTCCACAACCGGTTCTGGCAGTATCCTCGCACCATATACCTGCTCGAGGAAAGTTTTGTACTCAGCACGATTTTCTGCAGGTTTATTCCCGGTGATGAGCAGGAAGGCGATTTCTTCGAAAGAGCAGTGTCCGGCGAGGTCACGGATATTAATGCCGCGGTAATACAATTCTCCTTTCGCGACATCGATCCAACTGATTCCGGTCTCACAGGCGATCACCCCGGACAGACCC
The DNA here is from genome assembly GCA_963674515.2 of bacterium. Classification (GTDB taxonomy): domain Bacteria; phylum Electryoneota; class Electryoneia; order Electryoneales; family Electryoneaceae. The sequence continues at coordinate 206,615 of CAXXQY010000004.1, read as the reverse complement.
GGACCTGTTTCGGAGGTAAGGGGCCATTCCAGGGAGTTCTCACGCCATGAGTAGGGTTGGGACAATGTGTTGTACATGGCTTTATCTCAACAGTTACATGATGTTTCGACTCATATGTTTGATCGAACAGTATAGTTCCATTCAATACAACTTGATCGACCCTTTAAAATTCATTGTTTGATCTGGATAATACTTTTCTCTAAAACCAGTCTATTAATCGTACCAATCATGAAAAGAAAACTTATGCACAATCATTTTCCCGTATAACCACAACTCGATACAGATGCGCAGGGCAGTTGTGCGTACAATCCGAAGCACCAAATCCGGGAGCCGGAATCTCACAGGCATATTTGTTCCGTACCCATTCCGACAACTCACACTCCTCACGGCCGGGAAAAATGTCCACACGTTCAATGTACACATCAGGATGACTGAGTAAGAAGTCAATATGCCAGTGAAGTTTGTTTTTTCTGCCGTTTGCGATGGCGCGGTGACGGTTGATCCGAGCATCGAACCCACGTCTGGCGCTACCCACATAAACGTATGGACCGGCTGGGAAGTTGAAAGTGCCGAGTGCTCCGATTTTTTGCCGTACAGCCTGTGAAACCGTGATATGAAGCAGGTACGAGCCGCCCGGGGAAGTTGACAATTTCTTTGAATTGGTCGTCATGCATAGTTCTCAGTTTGGAGATGTTACTATCAAATTAGTATACGGAAGATTGCAGAAATCCACTCTTTTCTCAGAGGAATCCATCGGACTGTAAAAATCCTTTGTATATTACTTTCTTGGAAAAAGTACAAAGCTAGTATTTTATATTCAATTGTACGTAAACAATAGCGTCGGTTTGCACTCGAATGTCTGAATTTCCGGAACTGGACAAACTGAAGAACAATCTGGATGCCTGTGTGACATGCGGTATGTGTCATGCGGTCTGTCCAACGTATCATCTCAGCGAACGGGAGTTACTGTCCCCTCGCGGACGGATCCTGCTCCTGCGTCGCCTGATGAAAGGTGATATCCTTCCGGATGAGATCAGCCCGGACGCTTTCGATTTCTGTACGCTCTGCTATGCCTGCCAGACAGCGTGCCCTGCCGGTGTACGGACTGATCTGTTGTTTATCGCCGCTCGTCAGTCTTTGGCGGAAGCGAATGGAATCGAACGTACCAAAAAACTTGTATTTCAGATCCTGGAGAAGCCTTCCCGCGTGAATCTTGTTGTGAAAGCGGCGGCGTTAACGCAGAAATTGTTCGGGAAACGTACCGTCGATTCCATCGCCGGTGGCATGGCGGTTCCGGATCTGCGCATGAATCCCTACCTGCGGGAAATTCCGGAAGAACTGGAGCCGGAGGAGAATAAAACACTCAGGATTGGTTTTTTCCTTGGTTGTATGTCCAATTACGTGGACGAGCGTGCTGCAAAGGCATCGTTGTTGGTCCTGCAAAAGTTGGGATGCGAGATTGTCACACCGCCCGGCCAGGTATGTTGCGGTGCGCCAGCATTTAACAATGGTGACTTTGAGACAGCGGTACGGTTGGCGAAAATCAACCTGAAGCTGTTCGAGGAAGCCGAGGTGGATTACATCGTCTCGCCCGATGCCACCTGCGGAGGAGCGTTTCGACACGAAATTCCGCACTTGATGCAGGATGAGGACGATGAATGGTATCTGCTCGCAGATCAGATCGCAAAAAAGACAATCGATTGGCCGTCACTGGTGAATGATAAACTGAATCCGTCATTCCCCAAGACCAATTCGCCGCCGATTTCGGTTACCATTCATGATTCCTGCCATTTGACCCACACACAGAAAGCGAATGGCAAAGTACGAGAGCTGCTGTCGAAACTTCCGGGCGTTAAGATCATAGAAATGGAAGAGAGCACTATTTGTTGCGGATTCGGTGGTTCCTTCTCATCCCTGTATTCGATGGAATCCAGGGAATGGACCCAACGGAAACTGGACAATGTTACATCCACTGGCGTTCAAGTCGCTATTGCATCCAGTCCGGGCTGTATTGCTCAGTTGAAACGGGGCGCTGAGGATCGTCAACTCCGGGGAATACGGTTCAAACATCCCGCAGAATTTATTGCTGAACGGTGCGGATGGATGGAGATACGGTAATTCAGCACCATTGGTTTCAAGGCAGGCTGCTCCATTGAGTGTTACAGATTGTTCAACATTTTTGAAAAGCAGGTGAGTAATCTTGTTGTTTGGACGTTCCGCTTTTACTTTGTAGTGGCTTCAAATATTCAACCCTAAGACCAAACAGAGAGGTAAGCGATGGAAATGACGGAGATGTTCCTTACTGACGAACAAAAGATGATCCGTGAAATGGTGCGTGATTTTGCCGAGAATGAAGTCAAACCTGTCGCTGCCGAAATTGATGAGAATGAACGGTTCCCGGAAGAAAATATCAAAAAGATGGCTGAACTGGGGCTGATGGGCATCACCTACCCGGAGGAGTATGGCGGAAGCGGTATGGATACAGTCTCTTACGCTATTGCAGTTGAAGAACTAAGCCGGGTTTGCGCATCCACCGGGATCACCCTTGCGGCACATATCTCCCTTGGAGTCGCGCCGATTTATCTGTTCGGAACGGAAGAGCAGAAACAGAAATATATGCCATCGTTGTGCGCAGGCGAGCACCTCGGCGCTTTCGGCCTTACAGAACCCAATGCCGGCTCGGACGCCGGCGGTACAGAGACCACCGCGGTTAAAGATGGCAATGAATGGGTGTTGAACGGTTCCAAGATTTATTGTACAAATGGAACCTACTCAGGTTCTGTGGTTGCCACCGCAGTTACTGACAAGGAAAAGGGCAGCAAGGGCATCAGCAGCTTCATCGTGGAAAAAGGAACACCCGGTTTTGACGTTGGTAAAAAAGAACGGAAACTCGGTATTCGCGGTTCCGATACTGTCATGCTTCACTTCACCGATTGTCGGATCCCGGAAGAGAACCTGCTGGGAAAACCCGGTGAAGGTTTCAAGCAGTTCCTGATCACCCTGGATGGCGGGAGGATCTCCATCGGCGCCATGGCGCTCGGTATCGCGCAGGGTGCATTTGAGGAAGCGGTCCGTTATTCCCAGGAACGTGTCCAGTTTAACAAACCGATTGCTACATTTCAGTCGATCCAGTTCAAACTGGCAGATATGGCAATGGAGATTGAAGCGGCGCGTCATCTTGTCTACCACGCTGCAAGACTGAAGGATGCAGGAAAAGACTTCCTGAAGCAGAGTTCCATGGCGAAGCTGTACGCATCCGAAGTGGCGATGCGGGTGACCAACCAGGCGATCCAGGTGCATGGCGGATATGGCTACATTAAAGAATACCCGGTCGAACGGATGTTCCGTGATGCAAAACTGACCGAGATCGGCGAAGGCACCAGCGAAATCCAGAGACTGGTAATCGCACGGACCTTGATGGGCAAGCTTTAATAAGTAATTGAATTGCATACTAAGGGGCTGTCCCAAAAGTTGTTTTTCCCGGCTTGATCGGGAATCTCAGATATGCCCCCGTTGGCTTGTCCAACGGGGATTATCATTTAAGTCAGTACGGAAGCGTGGTCGACCTGCAGTCCAAGGTCGAATTTTATCCATCGTTAATTATACTTATGGTACAGCCCCTTTTCTCTCGAGATGCTACATGAATCTTCAGGCAAGTATGGCGCGCAGCAACGTGATCCTGTCATGGATTCTCTTTATTATTTTCGGAACGGGATTGCTTTTCCATGAGCAAATGCATCCAATACTTAACTTCGAACATTCCCTGCTGTTCTGGTGGTTGACTACATTCATTGTCTTAACAAATGCAATTCAATGCACGATCCGTTATCGACAGGGAAAGAAAAAATTCAGATCGAAAGAAGAAACAAACGAGGAAGAAATATGAACGGGGAAAAGGCTCCAGACTTCACATTGATGAACCAGGATGACAAGGAAATAACACTTTCCGGCTATGCTGGCAAATGGGTGATTCTCTATTTTTACCCGAAGGACAATACCTCAGGCTGCACCAAAGAAGCCTGTGGATTTACAGAAGCCCTGCCGGATTTTTCAGGTATGGATGCTGTGATCCTTGGCGTCAGCCGTGATTCCACGAAAGTCCATCGTGGTTTTATCGAAAAGCAGAACCTGAAAATAACCCTGCTCAGCGATCCCGATCATTCCATCCACGAAGCCTACAACGCATGGGGGGAGAAAAAAATGTACGGCAAGGTCACAGAAGGAGTACTTCGCAGTACGTTTATCATTGATCCTGACGGTATAATCGCTGCTTCCTGGAAAAACGTGAAAGTGAACGGGCACGTTGATAAGGTGAAAGAAAAACTGGCGGCTTTACAGGCAAAATAGAATCATCAGTCTATCAAATATCAAGACCGGTCGAACACCGTTTTGACCGGTTTTGTACGTTTAAAATCTCTCGTTTGTCCTTTCCATTTCTCACATTTACTTCAGAATGTTATGTATTTTATTCGCATCACATCTTTCAAGTTATCATACGATTAGATCAGTCTTTTAACGAGAGGCTCCTATGGCGAATATAAAATCAAAAAAGGGCATCATCGGAATTCTGACCGGCGGTGGTGATGTACCTGGATTAAACCCGGCGATCCGTGCTGTCACCATCCGTGCGCTTCGTGAAGGGTATGCCGTCTGCGGAATCCGCAGAGGATGGGCGGGTCTGGCGGATATCAACTGGGATGACAAGGAATCGAACAAAGCCAGCTACATGTTCCTCACCGAGGAGATTGTCAATAAAGCCGGGCGTACCGGAGGAACCTTCCTGCATTCTTCACGCTTCCGTCCGAGCCATGTATCGAAGATGAATGTTCCCACTCATCTGCAGGATACGTACAAGGATGAGATGAATGATCTCACCCCGGTGGTGATCGAAAACCTGGACAAACTTGGAATCGATTATCTGATTCCCATCGGCGGGGATGACACCCTGAGCTATGGTGTCCGGCTGTACCAGGAAGGAGTAAAGGTTGTCGCTATCCCCAAGACCATGGACAACGATGTTCCCGGTACGGACTACTGCATCGGCTTCAGCACCTGTGTCACCCGTACGATTATGATGACGAACAGCTTGCGAACCTCCGCCGGTTCGCATGAACGTTTCCTGGTGGTAGAAGTGTTTGGACGTTATGCCGGATACACTGCGATGTTACCGACCATGGCGGGTGCGGCGAACCGTTGTGTTATTCCCGAATACAAGTTTGATATCGAAAAGCTTACGAAACTGCTGGTTGATGACCGCAGAAAAAATCCCAGCCAGTACGCTGTCGTGCTTGTTTCCGAAGGCGCCATGTTTGAAGGCGGTGAGATGGTTATCCAGAATAAGGCTAAGGATGCATACGGACATATGAAACTGGGCGGGATCGGGGACCTGGTTTCCGCAAAACTGAAGGAGTTATCCCCGAAATACAACAATGGTCGCCAGGTAAATGTGACCAACCAGAAGTTGGGATACCTGGTACGGGGTGGCGATCCGGATGCCACCGATTCCATTGTGCCCATGGCCTATGGAAATCTCGCCCTCGATCTGATCCTGAAAGGGATCCATGGCCGCCTGGTTGTACTGAAAAATGGACGTTACGACAATGTGCCGATTGATGTGGTGACCAGCTCCAAGAAAAGTGTGAATGTGGATAAATATTATAATAAAAGCAGGTTACGCCCATTGTACAAGAGCTTTGAAATGCAGCCGTTGTTCATCATGACGAGTGATTGACCATACCGCAATCTGCAAAAGTTATAATCACTCGTCTTTACGAGGATGTCTGCCGGGTTGTTGTCGTTTCCGGCAGACGACGCGGCAATCCTGGTCTGAAGGATAAAAACGGAAGATATTGTAATACGCCAACAGGTTTCTCTCGGTTTCTCTCCGTCAGGAGAAAAAATGTGCAAAAGCGGGGGAAAACGTGTATATTCAAAGCCTGTTGGAATTGCCTCCAGTGAGGTTCCTTAGCAAGCAAGTTTGAGGTGAAATATGGCACAGTCCGCACGCGAAAAAATCCGCCTGGTATCCACCGCAGGAACCGGGTATTTCTACACGACGATGAAGAACAAGCGTAACACCACCGGGAAAATGGAAATCAAGAAGTATGATCCCGTGGTACGCAAGCATGTCGTGTTCAAGGAACACAAAATCTAAGTACTTCCCGAACGAGGGATGTTTCAGATCGCATGGTGGAGTTAAGTGTGCGATCTTTTTTTTGCCATGGATTCGGTATGGAATATGATCCAATCAAAGACCTGATTGCACTGCCGATGCGGAAAAGCGTCAAATTCCGTTCGATGGCCTACAAGCTGTTCGAACTGGGTTTTTTACGAGTCCGTTTTGTCAAGCGCGAATTAAAACGTCAGCTTCGTACACGCCAGGGCAAGGCACGCATCCTCGATGTCGGTTTCGGTTTTGGACCATACAGCGATTATGTTCTCCGGAACTATATTGGCACCGAAGTAACCGGGATTGAAGTCAAGGATGAGCAGGTGGATGACTGCCACCGTTACTTCAATGCCACCGGTTACGGCGACCGTGCGATTTTCCATGTGCAGGACGCTCTCGATCTCAATGCGCTTGATTCTTACGATGTGGCGATTGCTGTCGACATCATGGAGCATATCGAGGATGATGTGAAGGTGATGAAGAACATCCACCGTGCGCTTCGCAAAGGTGGAGCGTTGCTCATCCACACCCCCGGTTCGAAGATCGACAGCCGTACCACCAGCGAACATAACTCCTTTGTCGGGGAGCATGTTCGTGATGGATACCATCACCGTGAACTGGTCGAAAAACTGGAAGAGGCGGGTTTCAGCAAGGTTGACCTGAAATTCACCTATGGCAAGTACGGCATGATCTCATGGTGGCTGATGCAAGGTATTCCGCTTCGTATGCTGAACACGTTCCCGGGTCTGGCGCTACTGTTACCGTTTTATTATGCAATAGCGTTCCCCTTCGCGAACCGTTTTATGCTCGCCGACCTTGCCTTGGAAGATCAGCAGGACGGTAAAGGTTTGCTTGTCTGGGCGTGGAAGTAGATTGAGTAGTTCTTTTAGTTGTCTCACCAGCGGAAGAGGCTGTCCGGGAATGCTGAAAGTTAGTAGTTATGTCACCCCAGCGGAAGAAGCTGTCCGGGAATGCTGAAAGTTAGTAGTTATGTCACTCCAGCGGAAGCTGGAGTCCAGAGCATGTTGTCGGGATAAAACCCGGGCGAAAGAGGCTGTCCGGGAATGCTGATAGTTAGTAGTTATGTCACTCCAGCGGAAGCTATAGTCCAGAGCATGTTGTCGGGATAAAACCCGGGCGAAAGAGGCTGTCCGACACTTCTGAAATTTTGAAACGATGTCATTCCCACCTTGATTGGGGATGCAGCAAGATATAGATTTTGTTTCATACTGCCCCAGTAGCTCACCCGGATAGAGCGCGGGATTCCTAATCCCGAGGTAACAGGTTCGAGTCCTGTCTGGGGTACAAAGTTGTGTTTATCCATAACAATCAACCGCAATTCAGTTGTTCCTTCTTCATTCCATTCTACTTTTCCTGTATTTTACTCATACACATTTTATGGACAAGTGCCTGTTCTTTGGCAACCAATATTACTTGTTCTATAGGATAACGCTGCATACGTATGTTTTAAGAACGGGAACCAGTCTTTTGCTTCACAGTATCATCTGTCCAACTCGGAAACCATACGTATGTATGTTCGCGGGCAGGTACCGGTCAGTTACATTCATCAGGCTACGAAATGATGGCCTGGCTGCGTTGTGTTTCGCGGGCAGGTACCGGTCAGTTACATTGTCTCTTTTACATCGGAAGCCGTAAGATCCGTTGTGTTTCGCGGGCAGGTACCGGTCAGTTACATTCAGTATAGGTGAAGACACGTTTACTATGCTGTTGTGTTTCGCGGGCAGGTACCGGTCAGTTACATTTTCAGGGTTTTGCCTCATATACCGATAGGCGTTGTGTTTCGCGGGCAGGTACCGGTCAGTTACATTTATTGACATGCAGGTATACACGTAAGCGACGTTGTGTTTCGCGGGCAGGTACCGGTCAGTTACATTCTTCGAGTTCCGGGGGCGATGCGCGCGTGGGTTGTGTTTCGCGGGCAGGTACCGGTCAGTTACATTTAAGCCTCGTGTTGAACGTACATAAGTCAAGTTGTGTTTCGCGGGCAGGTACCGGTCAGTTACATTTATACACGTAAGCGATAAGGAGTTGAATGAGTTGTGTTTCGCGGGCAGGTACCGGTCAGTTACATTCGCGTAACCAGCACACGGGCCAAAGTGTGCGTTGTGTTTCGCGGGCAGGTACCGGTCAGTTACATTAATACCAATGGGTGAACCTGCGAGTGATTAGTTGTGTTTCGCGGGCAGGTACCGGTCAGTTACATTAATACCAATGGGTGAACCTGCGAGTGATTAGTTGTGTTTCGCGGGCAGGTACCGGTCAGTTACATTGCTCCATACAGAGTATACAACGCAGGAATGGTTGTGTTTCGCGGGCAGGTACCGGTCAGTTACATTTCGATGCGTACGACGTTGGGACGGGGGTGTGTTGTGTTTCGCGGGCAGGTACCGGTCAGTTACATTCGTAGTATTCAATCATCATCGCCAATTCGGGTTGTGTTTCGCGGGCAGGTACCGGTCAGTTACATTCGTAGTATTCAATCATCATCGCCAATTCGGGTTGTGTTTCGCGGGCAGGTACCGGTCAGTTACATTGGCAACCAGCAGGTAGGCGCGCACATCTGTGTTGTGTTTCGCGGGCAGGTACCGGTCAGTTACATTGATACAGCGGTATAGCCGCGTAATATGAAGGTTGTGTTTCGCGGGCAGGTACCGGTCAGTTACATTATGACAACTGTGCAGGCGACATGGTACGTGGTTGTGTTTCGCGGGCAGGTACCGGTCAGTTACATTATGTGGCCAGCGGCGCGGACCGAAGTGTGTGTTGTGTTTCGCGGGCAGGTACCGGTCAGTTACATTGCGATTACCCGCATGAACGCCTTCAAAACAGTTGTGTTTCGCGGGCAGGTACCGGTCAGTTACATTCCTCTCTCCCTGTGGATAACTCCAGGGTAACGTTGTGTTTCGCGGGCAGGTACCGGTCAGTTACATTATAAATCGGATATTATCCAACAATCCGAATGTTGTGTTTCGCGGGCAGGTACCGGTCAGTTACATTTTGACATATTTCCAGTGATTCAGCTTCAGGGTTGTGTTTCGCGGGCAGGTACCGGTCAGTTACATTTCCTACCTGCTGGGGGGAACCGCTCCGGGCGTTGTGTTTCGCGGGCAGGTACCGGTCAGTTACATTGTTACACGTTGAAAACCACGCACGGTCAGGCGTGGAGTCTGGAGCAGGTCAGAAAAAACTGATCTGCTCCGGTGCTTTTTCGGTCGGTCCGCGCATTTCTCCCTGGAATACTTTCATCCGCTCGAACTGTTTGTCGGTAAAAACGATAGTCCGTACCTGCCCGGCCGGAGGTAACGCAAACTTCACACGTTTCTCATGGACTTCAGCGTTCTCGGTACTCGGGCAATGGCGGGCATACACGGAATACTGAAGCATGGCGAAACCATCCTCTTTTAATGCCTTACGAAAGAGACGATAATCGCGCCGTGCTTTTTTTGTATCGACGGGCAGATCGAACATGGTAAGCAACCACACACTCCTGAATCCTCCAAAACTCATTGTTATTCCTTCATTTCTTCCGTTATTATTTCCGGGCAGATTGCTTTTTTTCGTTTTTTGATCAGAACGTCTCGCACCGTGGCGGTATATTGTTGAAGAGCAGCAAGCAGCGGAAGGTTTCTTCCCTTCATTCCGCAGGTGACGCTAAGGATCGTAAGCAATTGCGGTTTGGTCTGTTTGCTGACTTCGAGAGGATAGTTACCGGACAATATCATCCGGTAAATGATTTTGTCGACACATGGTCGCAGAGGTTCAATGAGATCATCGGCGAGGCAGAGATAATCATACTGGTTATGGTGATGAATTCCGAGGGCTGGATGCAATCCTGATGCAACCACAGATCTCGCCACTGCCCCGCGTAGTACAGCATATCCATAATTCAGCATTGCATTTACACCATCCCTGGTGCGATCCCGTTTAAAGGGATCACCAAAGAGAATCGGCCAGTAAATTCTCGCTGCTTGTCCTTCCAGGTTTTCAGGATCGCCGCTTTTTACCTGTTTGGCGATGTGTGGGATTGAGCCGGGATCTTTTCCAAGCTGTAGCAGCGCGATCCCCTGGTTCCTGATCTTGGCGCCGATGATCTGCTGCCAGAGCTGCTTTTTTAAGGGAAGTGAAGCTTCCACCTGCTGATTGAGGATTTTTGCATGGAGAGTATTTCCTGCCATGGGAAGCAGGATGGAGCCCGGCAGGTGTTTTTCATCGCTGAACAGCACCACAACATTGTTCTGCCAGCATTCACGCAGGAGGGAGTGCGAAATGCTAACCTGGGGATCGTCAATGATCAATACCCCAAGATCTTCCACAGGAACCGTGCCGACTTCTTTTCCGTCTCTTTCCACTACCATTTGCTTGTACCGGAGATGCACATATGACGGATTGGAGATTTCCACGATTCGTTTAATCATTGCACCTCCGGATCTGTCCGATTGGATCTACACTTATTTTTTTGCATTGTAATGTATTTGGAGTTTTGATTAGCCTTTCGTTATCGTAAGTAAGAGTAGAAGCCGTATGTGCCCGGAGCGTCATTTCCGATTTAGCGCCAGCACCAGTCATTTTTTGTACACGATAGATTCGATTTTCTCCATCCACATCCACAATCACCATATCATTAATCATGAGCGTCATAACAAAACGCCATCCTTCTTTGTAAGAACGGTCGAAGAGTGGAGTATGATCAATCCGTACACGTCTGGCGGCTTCCATAACCGAGACAAAAATTCCTTTCCGTTTTCCAGTCTCCTCATTTTCGAAAATTTCCACATGGTGATTGCTTCCCAAGGCGAAGTATTTGTAAGGCATATCGTATTTGTCCTTTACGGAGGTAAGGGTATCCATGCTCTTTTCTTCTGTAATCCGAACGGTATGGATGGGAGTTTTGCCATCCTTGTGGAACACTGTATCTGCAAATGCTTTTTTCGGATCATCCGAGAATTCCGCCAACCGTCTTTTGACAATCGCTTTCACATGGTCATCTCGTATCGCTTCAATTTGATTTTTCGTAATATTTCCATTCAATGGGATTCGGTGTACAAGTTCCACATATCCCGATTTTTTCCCTTCTCCGGCGAGACCGAGAGCTGTTTCTTCATGCAGTGCACCAGAAATTTTACGACTCGCTGCATGCGAGACCACAATCTTTTGAATCTGACAGTACACATCATCGCGGAATCCTTCATAGGGTGGAGGAATCTGGAAACGTCGATCATAGAGCCCACCCATATAAGGCGCCGATTTGGCAATTCTTGACAGGAACTGAAACATGCTACGCGTTGTGAGGGTTGTAACAATGGCGTCAATGGCATGATGACGATGGTCGGATCTTTCCTTCGCAGTTTCACCGGGTTGACGTGCGAGGATGGTGTTCAAATTCCAATGCATGCGCAAACCGGCTGTTGCACCACCTTTAGTGACATCAACATCAACACCCAACCGTTTCACGTATTCTTTCACTTCATTGCAGATATAGGAAGTGTCTGTCAGTTGACGATTGATAAAATGATCAGTGTCTACTTCCTTTTTCTCAAATAACTTGCGCTTCGGCCACGGCATTTTCGGCATATGATCCTTGTCAATGCGCAACAGTATTTCCCTGTATCGTTTTTCATCATGACTGTACGCTTCATAGGGCGTCATATTTTTCTTCACATTTGTATTCTCATGGGTAAGGCAAAGCGTCTTGTTCATGTATGAATCATCGAGACTGCGGGAGTAGGGGATAATGTGTTCGATCTCAACTTCTGGCGAGAACAGCATTGAAAGTGATATCGGTTTTCCTGTATAGGGGCATGTCATACCACATTCATCCCACAGCTTGTATTTCAGAATGTCATCGCGAGTGGGTTGTTGCATATTCATTTCTGATTGGAGGCGTTCCTTGATCTTTTTATGATATGTTTCCATCTCCCGATTACGTTTATTGGTAGCATCCCGCAATTTTTTCCCCTGTTTCATCTCACGTGCCATTTCGATCCGGATGAGGGCGGGTTTTCCGTATTTCCGGATAAGTGCATTCATCACCTTTCGGACTTCCCACAAGGCTTTTTGTACGACTGGATTGGGAATGGAGGGAGGAGAGTCCAGGAACTCAAGATGTCCTTTTGAAGATTTCTGGTCAGTATGGTTATAGCCGACTTCTTCACATGCTTTATCGTAGGTCAGTCCTTTCTCGAGAAAGGGGATGATTCGTTTCATTGCCTTTTGCGACAAAGCAACATACCCATTCACAAGTTCTGTGGTTGCGAGTTTGTTTGCGATTTCATCACTGAAATTCCAGTGATCTTTCATGCGATTGAGGAAACCATTTTCGTCATCGATTGTCAGGATATCAGTGACAAGTTGTTCCTGCTGTTTTTCCGAGAATTGATCCCATTCTTTTTTCAACACACCACGGAAGGTCGTTGCAGTTGAATTTCCGGGAAGATGTGGTTTTCCACCATTTTCAAGATTAAAAAGCTCACCTTCGTGAATACCGAGCTTTCTTCGCAGAGTTTTCCATTCCAGTTTTTTCGTTTTATCGAGTTCGCGCAGGGTGATGGATCGTTCCTGCTCTGTCAAAGGGCGAAATTCTCTTGTTAATGGATTTTTGATCTGCAGATTGTTCACATCCTGAAGGATTCGAAAGCGTTGAGCAGTAAGGGTGGCTTTTGCTGCACGGTGTTTCCCTGGTTCGAACCGACAATATCCAATCAGGTGTTTCTGAATCCGTAATGGACGCTGGAAAAAGATGATCTTGTAGATTGTATTCTTTTTCGCATCGGTAAGTTGTTCAGGATAAAAATGTCGCTGCGATTCCCAAAGAAGATCAAATTCCTTTTCATACATGCTTCTGGCGGTAAAGGTGAGTATCTCTGTCTGCTTCTGGGATAGCTTGCTGTCGGTTCTCCGATTTCTTTTTTCTTCCTGGTGAAAGAGATATTCGCCTAATGTTCTGTAACCGGATTGTTCCATCTGCTTTTCTATATACTGGATACTCTGCTTGACGGGGCCTTCATCCTTTTTCTTTCCCGATTTTCGGTTACTGAGAAATCCTCTGCGCTGGTTCATGTGGTAGAGTGCACGCCCTAATTCAAATGGAGTCAGTTTTTCATCTAAACCCCTGGCGCGTAGCAGATAAGGATCATATTCAACTGTATTTCTCAGTATGGTATCGCATTCTTCCATGTTGTCGGGTAATAATTCGATTCGGATGAGAGCATTTTTCAATGTTCGTTTTCGCATTGTCCGCCTTTGGGTGAGTCGCCTTGCTGCACGTGCTTCACGTCGTTTTACATTTTTAGGTGTCCGGGTTTTGGCTTCCACGGCTTCCTGAAAAATTCTTACACCACAATCAATAATTCCGACAGGATTGTTTTCTTCATTTCTTTCCATGAGAGCCCATCCGATGGAATTTGTTCCGAGATCCAGACCTAAAACTGTGCTTTTCATACTATCTCCCTTGCGTTTTCAATTCATTACACGTATATTTACTTACGTGTAACTGACCGGTACCTGCGTTGCCTAACACAATAAGAAGCTAAGCTTCGCAGGATCTCCCCAAGTGGGGAACCTTTTAGGGGGCGAAAGCCTCCATTTTTTTTATCTTCACTTTCCGTTTGCTGGCATACAAATAAGTACAAGGTAAATTGTTATGCCGAATAAGTTAGTAAAGAAAGTATAGCTAATAAAAGGTATCTGCAATACATACTGCCAATAATTTTTGTATGAAATTTATCCTAAATTGCAAACTTCAGGTAAGTAATAAGAGATGGATTGCTGACTACATGGAACGTGGATTCTACAAAAACTCCATGTTCATAGATGGATACTGTAAATCTGGATAAAATTCATGTCTTTGTTGAAAAAACATCCAACTTCATAACAAGATGTGAATTGTTCTTCGAGATGGTTATTGAAGTTTCAGTTTTTCTTTGATCATTCGGCTTGTCACAACAGGATTGGCGAGAAAGAGGCTGAGTGCCATTGTAATCGGGGTGCGTAGCTGGAAGGGAAGACGTCGCATGAGATCGCCGCTACGGTTGAGAGCATGGTCACTCATCATAGTGGCAAGTTTCTGCATCCTGTAATACTGCTCATGTTCTCGACCGAATGCCGATGTAATCTGATCGGTATAACCATCCAGGTGTTTTTGATAATTAGCGGGGTCATGAAGTGCCTGCACCGCTGTTTCCCCGGCAAGTTTTCCCGCCATCAACGCTGGAAAGATCCCGCCAAAATGGAATGGATTAATATGACCGGCGCAATCCCCCGCCAGCAGGATCCCGTTTCCGACAGGTTTCACAAATGGCGGGTGGGAATACAAGCCACCGGATGATTCATGCAATAGCTCATAGCTGCCGTAGATTGTTGTCAGGTATGTCTTCAGGTTCTGTTTTGCTGTTCGGGCCGGGAACCTGGACTGCTTCATGACAATCCCGGCGTTAAAAACGCTGTCGCCCCGGGGAAACAACCACAGGTATCCACAAGGTGCGAATTCATTGTTGAGCACGAAGTGAGCTTCGTTCTGCGATTCATGGATTCCACGAATAAGCATACGGTGGCTGGAAAAGGCATCTGTGTGAGGAATACTCGTTTTCAGGTTCGCCCACCGTCCGGACCGCATTTCAATTCCGTCCGCGCCGATCACAACCCTGGCTTTTACGGGAAAACTGTCTTCGTCACGGAGTACATTCACACCAGCTATGTTCGAGTTGTCATCATGACAAAGACCGGTCGCCAGGCAGTCTGTCTGGATCGTCGCACCGGCGGATTCAGCGGCGGAAACCAGCCATTGGTCGAAACGGGTGCGGTCCAGGATCAGGGTGGTGATCTTCGGAAAATTGATGGCATAACTGTTTCCATTGGGGATATGAAAACGGATCAAAGTCAGACGGTTTCGCATCCAGTGTTGCTCAATGGGGAATAAGGTTGCTAATTGTTCTTCTGAAACCATCCCACCGCAACGTTCGGGAACACCAGGTACAGTTTTCCGCTCCAGGACTATGACATCCGCACCGAGTTCAGCGGCAGTTTTCGCTGCCATAGCTCCGGCAGGACCAGCGCCAATCACTGCAATGTCATATGCTTCCTGCCTCATTGGGAATCCATTTTATAGTGAAATGATTTCCCCTGATAAACGGATTTGATCATGACATGTTATCCCGTTATATCCTTATTCCTGATCAGCATACCTTTGAAAAAGTTCAATGGATTCGCGAAAAAGATACAGGCCACGATGGTTGCCTTGTTTCTTGCTCGTTCCGGGACACGTTTCATAAGGTGCGTGGCGCGGTTTGCGGTGTTGTTGGAGAGCATTCCAAATCTTCGTTTGAATCGATACAAGCGCATATAATCATCGAAAATTGTTTTTTTCACATAGTCAACATATTCATGGAGACTCGCTGCCGATGTGTCGCCCCTGTT
The DNA here is from genome assembly GCA_963674515.2 of bacterium. Lineage (GTDB taxonomy): Bacteria > Electryoneota > Electryoneia > Electryoneales > Electryoneaceae. Next base: position 191,014 of record CAXXQY010000004.1, on the reverse strand, counting down.
GAGAGCGTCCACTGCAACCTGCCCGGCCTTATTGCCTGCAAGCAGCGCCGAGTAGATCCCGCCGCCTGTGGACGGATCAACATGCCATGCGGAGTCGCCTGCAAGAAGAACACCATCCCCGACGGGACGTTCCAGCGGCATCTTCAGATTCACTCCGCCGCTGTGTTCATGCAGGATCTTGCAGGTTCCGAATGATCGGTCCAGAAACCTGTCGAGCACTTGCTTGATGGTTTCTTCTGTCCGGTACTCCTGATGGATCCCCAGGCCGACATTAAAAACACTGTTCCCCTTGGGAAAAATCCACGCATACCCCTGGAACTGGCATTCTTCCAGAAAATAGATGTAAGCATCCTCATCTTTCAGCGGCAAACCTTCGATAATCTTCAGATAGGTCGGGGATAAAAAGCGCGATGGTACCTGCTTCTGGATTCCCGCCCAACGTCCCACATGCATCTCAACGCCATCCGCACCGATAACAACTTTCGCATGGTACGTGTGAATTTTTCCGTCACAGGTGCAGGTAACACCCTTAACACGGTTGCTGGTGTCGAAGTTCAGTCCGGTGACCAGCGTGTTGTTTCGGAATTCAGCGCCTGCATTAATCGCCAGCTCAAGAAGCCATTGGTCGAAATCTTTCCTGTGAAAGGAAAGCATGTATGAATCGATGTTTTTTGTCGGGATAGTGTAATGGGAGAGATCGGGAGCGTAGAACCATACTCTCTCAACAATCTGATACTTGGTAAATCCGGAAATATCAAGAAAATCCGGGATACTGCTCATAAACAGGCCGCCGCCGCACCGTTCGGGGACTCCCACTTCTTCCTTACGGTCCAGGAGCAGAACCTTCGCTCCCTTTTGCGCCGCCGCCCGCGCCGCCGATGACCCAGCCGGACCCGCACCAATAACGATGATGTCGTATGTATCTGTCACTTGAAAATTTCCATTCCACTTATAACCACCATAATTTCAAGATACATGATTGTTGAAAAGATTGAAAATGGAATTCTCGACACAAGGGACTATCGGGATTGAGATTCTGGGTTCCTGTTGACTCTAAAAAATACAGCAACTCAATTAGTATTATAGAGTTAATACAAAGTGGAGGCAAAAAGATAAATTATCGAAATAACTCAAATCAATCGTTTTTTTTTTTAGGTTACAGCATGTACATTATAAGAAGATTGAAGGTGTATGCGACTAAGCACTGAATTGGAGAAAAAAAATGAAGATCAAAGCGTTGTTCCTTTCGATTTTAATGCTCTTCCTGTTTGCAGGACTGGCGAATGCTCAAGGTGCATGGACTAATTGGTACGGTATGGCAACTCCAACGAATTCCACTGTAAGCATTCCCAATAACGGTCCAAGTAATTGTGTGGGAGAAGCAGAGCAGTATTCTGAACCGACTTCTGAGTGGGATCCTGATTATCCAAATGCGAATCAGGATGGTGACAATGAGGGAATCATGGGTTATACTCGTGATTGTAATGGAAATCATATGACCACTCTTGTCCTTGAGAGTACTTTCAGAAGTAATCCATATACCACTTCCGAATATATAAATGTTTACACGACCGGATTGGATTTTAACAGTGCATTCGCAAACACTTATATCCGTGTTGATCATTTAAATAACACGGGTGCGAATGATTTTTTCGTTGATTACTACTATAGTGCTTCTTTACAAGCTGCATCCGGTGGAGATGATTAAGACCTGATTCATTGAAAAGAAACAACTGATCCCGGATTGCGCGCGAAGGTTATACAAGTCGCATACCCTTCTAAAAATATCCGGGATCAGTTGTACAAAAGATACGGGTGAACCATGAGATTATCAAAACATAATTTCCGCATTGCAGCGTTACTTGTTGCTTTACTCATTTCAACTTCTTACTCGCAATGGGTATTAAATGACGCCAGCGCGATTAACAGCAGCATGTTTTCCACCGATTCCTCGGGAAATCATATCTATTTCGGTAATAGTACAGGTATATGGCAAAGCCTGGATGGTGGCGAAACATGGAGTGGAATCAATGATCGTTTATTGTTGCCTTCTGAAAATACGGATGTGTTTGGATATTATCTTTCGCCATTGGATGCGAGTGGCGATACGCTGTTTTTAAAGGCACATAAATCGCCCGTCTCAATCGCACATGTTTTATTCGTTTGACGGTGGCGAGAACTGGGAACATTTTGACGAACGTTTTTCCCTGGGCCAGGGACTTTCTGACTGTGTCGGAAAGGAACCATAATCTATGGTTCTATTTATCGACAACATGTTTTACCAGATCGCCCAATGCAGGAGTTTCATGGGATAGTGTAGTAACTTTCCCGGTTAATTTCCCAATTAGTGGTTTATATGAAGATCAAAATTGTGACAGTACACTTTTCTATTATGGTTCATATGTTTTTGATGCATTCGAAGACTGGTACGGGGGAGTGATGCGGAGTCGGGATCTGGGGGATACTTGGGAACCGATAGTCGACTTTTATGACCTATTTGGATTTGAATTTGTTGCAGTTACAGACTTTCTCCGCATGTCGAACAATGAATTGATGGCCGTTGCGTTTTTGAGGGATCCAGAGGGCGGAGAACCATTGTTTGTCTCTTCGGATGAGGGGGAGACATGGACAATAATCGGAGATAATATTCCGAGGTTTTACCAGGCAAACACTATACATGAGGATTCTGGTATCCCTGGACGGTTATACCTGACAGGACTGAGCCGGAAAGGGGTTCTTGTTTCAAATGACTATGGTCGCACATGGGAACGTATTCGGAATGGCTTACCGGAAAATGTCTGTAACCCTGCATATATTGATCAGAATGCTTTCAGCGGTCGTCTGTTTGTACCTGTAAATGGTTATGGCGCATTCATATCGGATGATCACGGTGAATCATGGCAACCAGTTCCCACGCCGCCAATCGGTAATGGTACTGCATCACTTCTCTATGACCCAGAGTCAGTCTTTCTTTCCGATAATTCCTACCGAATGTATGAACTGGATACCGATCCGGGCGACTGGAACGAAATCCTGTGGCAAACCGAACCGGATTCCATAACACAGCTTGAGCCCGTTTTTTATCATGTGGGCGACACGCTGGTTACACTTGGAAACCGATATTCCTGGGAGACAGAAGAAGGTTACAATTTCTTTGCCAGAAGCTATGATCCCGGTCAGACATGGGATTTTTCATCTGCACCGGGTGAAATGACAGGCGCTTTTCGGACTTTCATAACAGATTCTCTCTATCGTTGTGTGACATACAGTGAAGGCAATGATACAATTTTTGTGACCACTGATGGTGGAAACAATTGGGTGGTTACTCAACTGCCGGATGGTCAAAAGCGTAGAGGTAACATAGTCCAGAACGATTCCGTTATCTATCTAATGTCACGTAGCGACATCCTGTTTTCACGCGATGATGGCGTTACATGGGATTCACTGGATTTTGAGCATGATCTGGATGGATTTCGAAGTCCAATAGCCATTTACGAAAACAATCTGTATCTCAAATCGGAGGGATATTGCTGGAGTTGGATCAATGGCGAATGGGAACAGCGGGGCGGAATACATCCGGAAATTACGTATATGATTTCATTCCCACTGGACGGTAATCCTGTACTGATGGCGTCAAGTCTGTATCATAGTAGTGTCTGGCTGTCGTTTGACCATGGCGACTCATGGGAATACAGGGATTTTACGTATCCTTATCCCCGCCAGGTAAGCGGGATACTGTCTATGCAATATGACCAGTTCCGCAACAAAATCTGGGCAATATCCGCAATAGGATTATGTGAAATGAGCCCGGATGATGTCTGCGATCTGGAGCGGGATCTTGTGCTTCGTCCGGTGAGTCACATTCCTCTCCAGGCATACCCGAATCCGTTTAACGACCAGACGCATATCATGTATGAAACCCTTGTTCCCGGGAATGTGAAAATCGAAGTGTTCGATCTGTTGGGACGATCTGTTGGTGTTCTTGAAGATCAATTCCGGCAGGCCGGGCAGTATCGTACCGTTTTCTCAGCAAACAACCTGAGTTCCGGAACCTATTTCGTACGGTTGGCCTCCGGTGATCAGGTCAGGAACACACGGATTACGCTGGTGCGGTAACAAGTAGTAAGAATCAAAAAAAATGGGATTGACCCTATGCGGGACAATCCCATTATTTACTTGTTCTAAATTGAAAGTCTACTTCTCTACGAGTTCCTTGCAGAATTTCACCTGGTCGGAGAAGGAGTCGGCGTATTCCAGTTCACGCAGGTAGTTGCCGTCAGCGTCTTTTTTCAGGCGCGGGAAGATCAGGCCTCGTCCCAATGGGAAGTCGGATGTACGCTGCTCCACTTCGGCTTTGAAATCATCAGTGTAGACATAGGTTTCGCGTAGCTTGATGGCCGCTTGCTTGTCGCCGGTGGCTTTGATGTCGCCGATGACACCCAACATTTCATGGACAGCGTCGTGAGCGCGGTCATGGTCGAAGGCGAACCTTGTTTTTCCGTCCTCTTCCACACGCTTGATGATACCTTTTTCCTCGAACCAGTGGAACATGCCGTTGCGCGCCTTGTTGTGCGCCTGGACCGGATCGAACTTCAGGCTCATGATCATGCTGATCAGCATACCGTCATAGCAGGCGCGGGCTTTCAGTTCGTCAATGACGCCGTCCTTCACCAGTTCACGCAGGGACCACAGGCCGAATAGTTCCGCACGGGATTCTTCCAGGTACGAATACTCTTCCTCGATCAACTGGTTCGGGTTTTTCCCGGCATGTTCGGGAGCCAGTTTTCCGGTTGTATGGCCGATTTCGTGCAGGGCGCTGTGAAGTTGGTTGGCGTCGAACACGAGTTCTTTCACCTGTTCGAACTCATCGGCAAGCAGGAATTCTTTGCTCGCCAGCTCGCCGGAAACCTTGTGAACCGCACGTCCGGTGTTCATGTACACCATGTTGACCGTACCGACATTCTGGATCACCCATTCGTCGTTGGGAAGGCTTTGTGCGATGGTTGTAAACGGTCCGGTGACATAATCGCCCGACCAGCAGAGAGCATCGACAAACTTGAGTTTCGGGAGCTTTTCCGGGTCGATCTCTTCTTTCCTATAAGTCCACGGTGCTGTCGTTTCCCACGTTTTTACATGATCTACGAGGGCCTTCAAGAGTTCTTCGGCGGCAGTGTTACGGACATATACCCCACCGGAGGCAGCGCCGCGTGCGTTCTTGTAGTTGTCCAGGTATACTTCAAGGGCGGTTGACAAAACGATGTCGATGGGGCTGTCGTGACGAACCCAGGTATAGTCTGCGATGCGACGGGATTCTTCCGAACCCAGTTCAAGCTCTGTGATCTTGGAATCAAGGTACAAGCGGAAAGAAAGATTGTCTGTCAGGTCGCGTGCCTTGCGAAGGTGACAGATCACCGGTTTAAGCGCTTCCTTGTACCGTACTTCGTTCATCTGAACCTTGGGTTTACCCTTGGTGTCGCGGATGATGCGGCTGTTCACCGGATGATTCTTGATAGTGTCATACTCTTCGTCGGTGAGGTCATTGGGATAAAAGTGCGCCTTGTCCGGAGTAGCATGGTCGCTTGTCAGAAGATCAATAACCGCCTCAAGACGCTGAGGGCAGTCGCCGCATGCCTTTTTTGCCAATTCGCGCAGTTTGTTTTCCGGGATCTGGAGGAGATGGTTTTTCCGGGGAAGCAACGCATATGGACTGTTCTGCAGATCGAGAAGGGTCAGGTAATTGTCCAGGATCGTACCGGTTTCCTCGTCGGCATGTTTTATCATGCTCAAAATCAGTGGACGAATAATGAAGCTTTTCGGCTCGTACTGATACCGGAAAATCGGGTTAATTCCCTCTGCTGCTTCCATGAGATGACCCAACACCTGGATGTCGTTGTCAGACAGTCCGTCCAATGGAAAATCTACTGTAGTGATCGCTGCGCGACGAGCAGGTTCATCCTGCTGCTGGTAAGGTACTAACTGGATGTCTTTTTTCGGTGCAGACACGTGACACCTCCTCTTACACAATGACTGAAGCCTGCTGAATGAAAGGAAATACGGAACCGGCGGTCCTGGTGATTCCCTTCATTTATATCACTGACGATAGACTCCCATGGAACTGATTAAACAAAGTAAAATCCGTACATGGAAATCCTGTATAGCAGGCTGGAATGACGATGATGAATGATAATCTGGTCAGTTTCACAATGTTAATAGCGAATGATGCCGTGGTTTGTGAAATGTACCACTAGAAAAGTACAGAGTATCTGTGCTTCTCGCAAGTGATATTATCAAATAGCGAGTGAGGTTTTATGCTGTTTGTAATCGATGTATTACTCTGCAGGGGCGGGAATCGGTTTGATACCCATCCCCATGTCGTGCAATTCCTGGCGAAGTTTCTTAATGTGTTCGATCATACGATCGGCAATAGCCTGGTATGCTTCCCGTGATTCTTTCATGTCGTACAAGTCGCTCATATCAATGGGGTTCGCCGACAATCACATGCATCCGCTTTCCCAGTTTCAGACGGTGGGCGCCGATGGGCAGGATATCCTGTGTACCTTCATGGTAGCAGGGGAGAACCCTGGTTTTTGTCTGGTACGCCAATCGTCCAATTCCCACTTTCCCCTTCCCGATATCTCCCGAACGGGAACGTGTACCCTCAGGATACATTTGCACAGAACTGTGAGTCGTTAAGAGCTCTTTCAACATGGCCATACCGGGCTGAAAAACGCCATGTCCTCGGGTTAACGGAATGCAGCGAAGTCGTTGCATCATAAAGGTGACGATAGGTCCGAGGAAGAAGTTTTGTTCTTCCGGGGTGTGATAGGGAAGGTATTTCATCTTGAACAATGCTCTTGGGAAAAAGAGGAGTGCACCCAGGAAAAAGTCATCGAACATGGTATGATGGTTGGTGACAAACAAGTACGGCGGTTCCATCTGTTGAACATTATTAATATTAACAATCTTGATTTTGTTGAAAATTCTTAAAAAGACATTAAAGCCGATGCCAACACAGATTGCTTGAAGAAACCAGCTTACAGATTTGTTAAAAATCCCCTTATTCCAGGATCTGTACATTTCAAGCCGGGCTTCGAATTCATCCTTGCTGCGGACCGCTTTGGGACGTTTCCCAAGTTTTTTAATCGAGCTGAATTTTAACATGATACTCAGGAGGTTTTCTGTGTTTGTTATCCAATCTGTACCAGACGGGTTCCCGGATAATACAGGTTCAGGATTTTTTTATCGTCCCACCCAATGGACGCCAATCCTGCAGACCCGAGCTGGCACATCCCCACACCATGACCCCATCCGAGCCCATCGAGTAGTAGATCTCCCGCTTCTGTCCAAGAATGGATAAAAGCGCTGCTGGGCAGATGGGATGGTGACAGTGCACGACGGATGAACAGCTCTTTGCCAATGGTAACAGTAGCATCAGTTCCGATGAACCGCAACCAGGCAATTCTTCCTGATTCACCCCGCTGTAACGGCTGCAATTCCTGAACATAACCAATTTTAACTGGAATGCGCTCTTCAATCAGTGAATTAAGCTCATTTTTCGAGAGACGTTTTTGCCAACGATAGAGCTTGCTCATCTCTTCGCATGATGCAGGATAAGGAGCTGATTTGGGGTTACAGGCGACGCCGGGAGGATAATTCAGTATATCCTGAAAAACAGCTTCATCGGCGAATCCAATTTTACTATCAATACATGTATCGGAGGTAACAGGACCACAGACCACCGGGGCCATGTAAGGGATCGACCAGTCTTCCCAGGCGATGGAATACGCCTCGGCGATCCCGCCGCAACTTTTGGAGTATCGAGCATCCGCAATTTCATCGCCGAAAGCGAGAATTGCTCCCGGATTCCTCGCCAGAATCTTTCGCGCCAGTTCTCCTTCGCGTTCGATGCCCTGGTAACACTGACAATGATCATCATGACAAAGGTCAAAGGCTTCGTTGTAGTGATGTCGTCCACGAGTGGCGAGCACAGTCGAACGAGCGGCGATTGCCTGAGCCGCAAGCGCTTCCTCCGGCCAGTCAGTCCGCATTTCACTTCCAAGCAGCGAAGCCAGGTAATCGTCAAGGGGCAATTCATTTACGACGGTTATTTTGTCACCATCCGCAACCAGGTTGAACATACCCCGGAACTCGAGGGATTCCGTATGATCCCAGTGAAAATCTATACCGATGCGAACATCAGCCAGGGATAGACACTGAAAGGTATCTTCTAAAGTGATAGTTAATGGAGCAGGTAACTCGATAGCGAGTATGGTATTAAAGTTGGATAACCGGATCGTACCACCGGAAGCTGGTTGAAGCCGGACATTGTCCAACTTCCTGAATGCATCGTCGAATTTCAGCAGATGCGCTTCACGCAGATATTCCATGTATTCAAGATTTCGAGAAAGCGTATCGCTCTCCGAATCACCACTTACACTGCTCCTGCCGACAACAGCCCAGACACGTGCATTTAGGGATGATTGTTTGTAATCGTACTTGAATCCCTGGGTATGTACATCTACCTCTGCACCTTGTTTATGAAGAATATCAGCGAATTTTTCAGCTTCTGCTTCTGTTCTGAAACGATCAATAAGACATCCCCATTTCGGTGGATCTGTCGGCTGGATAACTTTTGCGGAATAGTGACCTGACGGCAGGATATATCTTATTGCATCCTTGTCCCGTACGAATATTTCCGAAGGTGCGTTAAAGTGAATTTCATCTTTGCGGATGGCGATTCCGATCTTTACATGCGTGCTGTTTTCGTCATGATCGAGCATGATTATACCGTACGGTTAACGTTTATCCCGGTGTCGCCACGTGGACCATGTCCGCCGATACCACGTTTCTCAGATTCTTTGAAGATCAAATACATTCCGCCTACGAGGAGAATGAGCGCCAGCAAAACCCACCAGGGCGCTACATGATCGCCCAGTGTATACCATGGCGGATCGGTTTCGTACACATTTGCAAAGATAAACCCGATCAGGTTGTTGACTGCATGTGCGATTACAGCAGGCCATATAGATTCAGTACGCCATGCAATCGCGCCAAGGAAAGTCGCCATCAACAGGATAGGGATAACGAAAAACTGACTGCCATGGATCAATGCGAACATGGCGCTTATCACCAGGACACCGTTCGTTACCCCGATAAGCGATTCAGTCCAGCGTTGCAGAAATCCACGGAAGAGCAGCTCTTCACCTATGGGTGCAAGAACCGCAGTTGTGACAAAAATCGTAAAAAAACCACCATAACTTTCATATTGCATCATGGATATAAGGGATTCACTTAGCTCAGCAGGAACAGGTACAATCATATCAAGAAGCCGCATAACTTCATCGCCTATGACCGCTATTCCGATACCGACTGGTATTGCCAGGAGGTAAAAGAGTGCCGGGACAGGTCTTAGCCTGAGATTGACAGGGAGACTTTGACGTCTGAAGAGCAGGATTATTATAACGGGTAAAGGTATCACGGCCTGGTTCATCACCCAGGAAAAGCGCATGACAGGGGACCACCCCTCGGGACCTCGTCCTATCACGGTTGCCGCTCTGGTGACAATTGCTTCAATCTCATTCCTGTCCGCGAGCAATTCATCGAAATTCATGTTATCGACTGGATAATCGCCAAGTGCTTCCCATGTGGCGATTGAAAGAAAAATGAAATGCATCGCGAAGAAGACGACTAGTGTAATTGCAAGTACCAGAAGCACCTGCATACTACTCACCGGTGTCTCCAAGCCTGGACCGGGAGGTCTCTGATCGGGTGGATTCGGTTGTATCATTCTATCTCAATTCAATGTTGTCAAAATATTTCGGAATTATTCGAATCTATTCGTATATCTTCCCAAAGACAAGATTCCAGTCGATGGATTTTCGCAGCGTGGAGAAGTTATTAAACCATCTTAAGGTATACAAGCAAGAAAAGACAGCAAATGTTTTTGTTGTAATGCTCATTCAAAGTGGCATGTTTTTATACATATCATTTTTCATTGTATTTCGGTAGAATAACTCCTTGCAGGCTGCCCGCTTTCATTGACTCTACCAGTGACCCCGTGTAAGTTAAAGGATATGATGATCTAGCGGAGAACAAATCATGAGATCCTGTGTCTTGACAGTACTCACCTTTTTTCTTGTAGCAGCCCTCGGAAATGCATCGACAATTGAAACAGAATCGTTATTCATTCCGGACAATTCTTCGATTCAACGTCAATCTCATCCGGACGGGACACTTCTCAGTTTTCAGTGGACCGATGAACAGATAGAACACTGGATTGCAACAGTACAAGCAGATCCGGAACTTCTGCAACAAAGTGAAATTCCTTTAACTCATAGAAGACTGATTCCCGTAAACAATGGAAACCAGGTACGGATTATTTCCGTGGAGGAAAACGCCGAAAGAATTTTACTCCCGGAAACCATATCAAATTATTTCGATTCCACTTATGGAGATGATTTTGACGCTGTTACCATTGGCAACAGGATCATGTTCCGCGACCTTGAAGCAGTTTCAGTCGAAGTTACGCCTTTTCTTCATACGGGTGGATCGTGGTTCCTTGTGAATCAAATCGACATCATTCTGGATGCACCCATGGTGTCGTCGAGCTGGAATGTTACACCATCTTTCCGTAATGCATACAGGATGATCCTTGAATCAGACGAACTTGACGCTATAGGTCAACCGGCGCCATCAGGCGGATACCTGATTGTATTGAACTCTGCCTATCGTAACTACATGGGCGCCTGGGTGGACTGGAAGCGGCAATGCGGGTATCCCGTACAGTTTATCGAGGTTACAAACGGGCAGTCATTCAGCGATGTGCGGGATCTGGTGGTAGAAGCGTATTATGCGTCTGATCCGCACCCGGAATTTTTGCTGTTGATCGGTGATCCAACTTCAGGCAACGCCACTGTTCCCGGCGACTATATCGAGAGTACAGAATCCGGAATGATCATCACGGATCATCATTATGTCACCATTGAAGGAGATGATGAATGGCCGGAGATGTGGGTAGGACGCTGGTCAGTCATCTCCGGAACCGAACTGATGACGATTGCGAACAAAAGCATTGCCTATGAAAAGGGTGTACGCCTTTCGGAGGATTCGGACTGGTTGAGTCGCGGTCTGGTAGTATGCGATAACACCTACAGTTCGACGGGAATTACAAGTGCATGGATTCGTGCGCGGATGCTCGAGCATGGATTCACCATGGTGGATTCTGTGTATTATCCGCCTTATCAGACATCCGATATGATCGTTTCCTCTATCGAAAATGGTCGCGGTTTTGTGAATTATCGTGGTTTTGGTTCCCCGGTTGCCTGGGTATTCCCAATCTTCACTTCAATGGATGCGTTACTGTTGAATAATGAGTTTGAAACCCCCATTGTCACCAGCATCGTGTGCGGCGGAGGAGCGTTTGACCGCGATGCCGATCCCTGTCTCGGAGAAGCATTTCTACGAGCGGGCACACCCAATGCGCCCAAAGGCGGCGTTGCGTTTATAGGACCGAGTGAACTCGATACCCACACCAGTTGGAACAATTGCATGGATATGGGATTTTACCAGGGAATGGTAAACGAAGGAATCACAACCATCGGCCCGGCCATGTTCCGTGGAAAAATGGCAATCTGGGACGGCTATCCTAACAACCGCCAGGAAGGCGATTCAGAAAACTCGGTTTACTTTTACTTTGATTGTTACAACCTTCTGGGCGATCCAGGATTACTCATGAGAACCGCTCAGCCCGAATTTTTATCACTCGACGTTCAGGAAACACTCCCTGTTGGCTCTAATGATCTGCGTGTCCAGGTTCTCGATGAGGACGAACAGCCTGTTGGCGGCGCCATCGTAGGATTGGCTGGTGAGGAATGGGGACCGGAACGGTTGATTTCCGATCCGGATGGTTTTGTCCGCTTCGACTTGACTGACAATCTGCCTGGCCTGGGCGATCTGATTGTAACAGCTTGGGGATATAACCTTGTCCCGGCGCAGGATACTGTTGCCGTTGAAATTGGTCAAAGAGCGGTACACCTGGATTCAGTATATATCGAATCTGACCTTGCAGGGGAAACAGTTTCAATAATTCCATACCTCTCGAATTCGGGGACCAACTCACTGGGCGAATGCGACGCCTCACTGGTAGCGTTGGAAGATGGCATTTCGGTAAATACCGTCAACAATCATTACGATACTTTTGCAGAACCGGGCGAACAGGCCGCTTCTTATCCTTACATCATAGATATTAGTGATAACGTTGAGGATGGTTTCGATCCGGGATTCATCCTGAACCTTGAATTCTACCAGAACTACCTTGTCCAGGTTCGCATTCCATTTCAGGCAAGGGCGGACAGGCTTGAAGTTGTTAATACGGATATTGTCGCCGACGGTGTTGGTGTTCCAGTCAGTTTCCAGCTCACCTTTGAAAATACCGGTTCATTCAGTGCTTTGGAAGGCACAGTAACGTTGTCCTCAGACGACGAACGTGTGATTTTCGTGCAGGCGGAAGTTGCTCTGCCTGTCATTGTTGAAGGTAGTACTGGTACTACAGAAGCATCCTTCGAAGTTAACACAGCATTGTCCGTATATCCCGGTGAAAGAATCCCGATCAACTGGACGTACGAAACAGATAATTATCTATCCAGGACAGAGACAGGGACGATTTACCTGATTGTTGGCGAACTAACCGAAACCGATCCCTACGGCCCCGATCTGTATGGTTACAGGGTATTCGATAATACCGATACAAGCTACTGGAATGCCCCGACCTACAACTGGATGGAAATCGACAATACTCATGGCGGAGCGGGCATCCGTTATAACCTGACCGACTGGGGTGATGAACGGGACGAAAGTATTGCGCAGGAACTTCCCTTCGATTTTACCTTTTATGGCGAATCATTCGATGTGATCACCGTTTGTTCCAATGGCTGGCTCTGCATGGGGGATACAGGCGAGAAGAATTTCCGGAACTGGCATCTTCCGGATGGCGGCGGTCCGATGAACATTGTCGCACCCTTCTGGGATGACCTGGTCCTGGGAAATGGCGGTGTGTACTATTATTACGATGAAGAAGCAGATCGTGTCATCCTGGAATGGTCCCGCATGAACATGAGAAATTACCTTCATGCAGACAGCATTATCACCGCGCAGGCAGTTCTCTACGACCCGGAAGCATATCCCACACGTACAGGTGATGGAATCATCGAGTTCTATTATCATGATTTCCATGACAACGATACTTACCAGAACTATTCAACAATCGGTATTCGAAACGGTGACGCCACTGACGGAATCCAGGTCCGTTATGCATCGCATGGTACAGAAGGGATTGCACAACCTGCTAACGGACGAGCGTACCGTTTTACAACGAATACAATGCCGAACACGGCTGCATTACGTTTGAATAATGTTGCCATTATCGATGACGGCAGTAATGGTTCAGAAGGCAATAATGATGGGTTTATCAACAACGGTGAGACGATAGCCGTTCAGGTGTCCGTGCGTAATTTTGGGACCGAAGATGTCAACGGCGTGACGTTGAACATTGCGGCACGAAACGAAGATGTCCAGGTATTGCAAGACCAGGTATATTTTGGTGATATCGCCGGACTGGAGACAGTGTCCAGTGAAACATGTCTCCTCTTTGAAATTCCGACTGCTTTCCAGGACGGACAGCCGTTGGTGTTTGATGTGGTAATCGAGGATAACTCGGAAAATAACTGGACAGATGTCTGTGGTTTCGATGTTCGTGCTCCCTTGTTGGAATTCATCGAAACTTCCCTCAGTGAAATCGAAGGGAATGGCGATATCTATGTTCAACCCGGCGAGTCGTTTGCACTTGGTGTGAATTTGCTGAACAGCGGACGTTGCAACACAGGATCATTGGAGTTGATTCTGGAAACAACCGTAAACTATGTGGAAATCCTTCATGCCAACGCAGAGATTGATACCTTGCCAGTAGGGTCGGATGAACTTGGCGATCCGAGGTTCGAATTCAGGCTGGATAATTCTGCACCAGCTTATGGTGAACTGTTGCTACCTGTCCGGGTATTAATAAACTCCGAAGAATTTACTGAGGACACACTGGTGGTTCTGCTTGGATCGTATCCATTCCTCGATAATTTTGAAATGGGACCGGGCGCACACTGGACCCTGATGAATCCCGACTGGCATATTTCTCAGTCACGTGTGATGAGTGGAAACAACAGCCTTCGTTGGGGAAACCTGGGTGGGTTGGGTTACAATCCAGGCCGCACCGATGTCTGCGTCAGCCGTGCATTTGTCCTCGCCGAAGATGGCCGTCTCGAATTCTGGGCATGGTGGGATTTATCCGATACAGATTATGTGATGGTACGGGTAAGCTATCTTTCGCAGGGAGTTGTGGTTCTTGATTCGCTTCGGGGAACATCCGACGGCTGGGAACGCCTGGAATACACCCTGGACCCTGAAGGCAGTGAAACAACTACCTCTATATCATTTACGGCTGTATCCAATGATGAAGGTGCCGGACAGGGAGTGTATATTGACGATATCGTTGTGTTTGGCGATCTTTCGGACGCACCGGAAAGTGATCAGCAACTGCCCGTTACATGGTCGCTTGATGGGCCATACCCGAATCCGTTTAATCCAGTTGGATCAATTGTCTACACATTACCGGAACCCGCGGACGTGAATATCAGGGTCTTCGATATCCTTGGCCGACAGGTTGATGTTCTTGTCCACGGCGCACAGCAACCCGGAACACACACTGTTACGTGGAATGCGGAATCAATTGCAAGCGGCATGTATTTCGTTCGTATGGAAGCCGGTAGTCATGTTCTGATACGGAAAGCTGTTGTGATGAAATAGTATTTTTTTGTTCTTATTATAGATTTTACCTGATGACTTCAGTGTTTACAGGATTTGAGAAAGGATTTACGATGCAATTTCGAGTGAAACAGGTAGTTGTGTTTATCTTGCTTGTCTTGATCCTCGTCCCGGGAGTGCATGCTGCACGGTTTTCTTCAAGCCTCGAAGAACGATTGCAAACATCTGTAGCTGATGAAATGATTCCGGTGATCATCCAATTCTCGAATTCTGTGCCCGGTGAACAACTTCTCAAAGAAGTTGAGTTCATGAACCATGTGGAACAGCGTGAATATGTGATTCACAGGTTGCGGACGCATATGTATTCCGAAGCCGGTAATGTGATTCATTGGCTGGAACAACAGGTGAATGAGGGTACAGCGAGCGACGCAAAAGAATTATGGATTGCTCATGCATATGTAATAGAACTGGCTGCATTCCGTTTTGAGGAACTACGCGATTTCTCTTCCGTATCGTATGTCCATCTGGATGACAGGATCCCGTCTGATGAAGTACTTGATGAAGATCGTTCAGCGGTACAGCCTGATGATGGAGGAAGTGCGCCGGTTGACCGTATTGCCTGGGGAATAGACCATGTCGGTGCTCGTGATTTGTGGGACATGGGGATTTATGGCAATTCAATCCTGGTTGCGATTATTGACACAGGCGTGGACCTCAATCATCCGGCTTTTACGGGCCATATCTGGGAGAATCCCGGTGAGATTCCCGGGAATGGCGTGGACGATGATGAAAACGGATTTACGGATGACATACATGGATGGAACTTTGCTGAAGACAATCCCAGTGTTTACGACGTATACGGGCATGGTACATCCTGTGCGGGAATTACTGTAGGACAGCCTTTTTCATCCGATACAACCGGTTTTGCGCCCGGCGCCACGTTGATGGTGCTTCGTAACTGGGGGGAGACATACCTCAGTGAATCCTCTTTCCCATTGGCAGTACAGTATGCCGTAGCCAATGGCGCCAGGGTGATTACCTCCTCAATGTCGTATCCTGTTGACTATGATGAACCTGTTGGATATATCACACAAAGGCAGACTCAGGAGAACTCGCTTGCAGCGGGAATAATCCAGAATAACTCCGGCGGAAACAACGGACACCGGTTAGCCCAGCGTCCAGTGCCGTGGAACATCAACTGCCCTGCGAATTGTCCACCGCCCTGGTTGCATCCCGAGCAGACATTGGTTGGTGGAGTGAGCGCAATCCTCTGTGTCGGGGCGATCGACGATGATAACAACATTGAATATTACAGTCCATATGGTCCTTCTGAATGGTTTGATGAGGAGTACCCGGAATTATATCGGGATTATCCCTATGTAGATGGAGAATTCCTTGGATTGATCCGTCCTGATGTTGTTGCGCCGGGAAGTTTGCGAACCGCACGAAATGGTGGTGGAACCCGCGTTTTTGAAGGTACTTCGGCAGCTTCTCCCGCAGTGGGCGGATGCCTTACGCTCCTTCGCGATGCCTTCCAGCAAGCGACTCCGGCTCAATTGACCGAAGCAGTGTACATGTCCGCTGTTGATCTTGGCGATGAAGGTTTTGACAACCGTTTCGGCGCTGGATTGATCATGGTGAATGGCGCCTTCGATTATCTTGACGAGATGATCGAAACCGGTGCTGTTGAAGTGGAAGTGCTTGATAATGAGGGCGAGCATGTGCCTCAGGCCCGGATCAGCGTTGGTGATGACGAAGTCCTCGGATGGACCGGTGATGATGGAATCGCAATCGTTCCACGGATTATCCCCGGTATCTATTCCGTGGCCGCCAGGGCGGATGAGTACGGTGAAAGTTCCATTGATAACATTGAAGTGTTGCTTGATGATACGACCGAAGTAATCATTGTTCTCAGCGAATTGGGCTTCAATATCGATCCACTGTTTGTTTCAGAAACTCTTCCGGTTAATGATACGTTAAATGTTACTTTTTCCCTGACTTCCAACTTGGAAGAGACAACGGACCTTTCCGTAAATCTCGAACCGCGAGGCGGATTGGACTGGACACCTGACAGTGAAATTGATTTTCGAGCCATTATGGGATTGATGGAAGTGCGAGGGATTGCATGGATGGATTCCCTGTTTGTCCTTGCCGGTTCCTACCCTTCGGGTGATCCCCAGTTCTGGCGTTTTTATGAGGATGGGACACTGATCGACAGCTTCCCGCAGCCACCACAGGCGGGATCTTCGGGAGTAGGAGATATGGCTACCGATGATTCGTCGCATCTGCTTGTAGCTACACAGGGTATTATTTACACACTGGATACGACATTTACGATCATTGACAGCATAGAGACCACCCTGACCAGCATTGGTGGATTGGCATACGATGATGAAACCGGTGAATTTTATATCAGTAACCGTGGAACCACGATCCTGCACCTGGACTCGGAGGGTAATGTCCTCGGAGAACTTGAGGCTAGTCATACCGTTGTCGGACTCGCGTATTACCCGGATGATCGATGGAGCGAATGCCTGTACTCCATTCAGCTTAGCGGAAACGGGCTTGCAGATCTTGTTCGGATCGATCTGGCTTCGGGCGTGAATTCATTTATGGGTGATCTGGCACCTGATGGTCTCGATATGGGCGTTGGTCTCGATACTTACATAAGTGAAACTAATCCTTTCCGCCAGGTGGTTTCCCTGCAGGTATCGCAGCAACTGAAGGTATTCAGTCGTGATCTTCTGCATGAGTCCTATTACCTGGATGCTGTGGAATCCCTTCCCCCGGAAGGATTGGAAGTTTTGTTTGATGTCTATGGTCCCTGGTTTACGGAACATACTTCGGTTGAGTTGGATCTTATCTGGTCGAACCTGGAATTCGACTGGCGGTTCCCGTTACCGGTAACCCTGGACATCATCCCGGAAGTGGGAGTGAACGATTCTTACGCAGTTTTACCCACTACGACACGCCTGGAGCGTCCATGGCCGAATCCGTTCAACCCGACGGTTCGATTGGCATTCTCACTGGAAAGTATTTCCGATGTCCGTCTGTCAATTTATAATCTGCTTGGTCGGGAAGTGGATGTGCTTCTGGACAGTCGGCTTGAGGCGGGTACAGGGATAATCACATGGAATGCGGAAGCATATCCAAGTGGGACTTATTTTGCCATACTTCAGACGGATCATGGGCGATTTGCTCAAAAACTGCTCCTTCTCAAGTAGAAAAACGGTGTGTCATTCACGTACATTGCAGGATTGTTTCGCGGTATTACGGGGGGCTGTAATTCCACGAGGATAGATTGTAGAAGGTAGGAGGCAAAGGATGAGAAATGTTGTTGTCGCATTGATGAGCGTTCTGTTCTGTATCGCATTTGTGATGCAGGTATCAGCACAGGATCTGCAGGCCGCACCTGACTTTACATTGAGGGATGTGGAAGGACAGCGAGTAAGCCTGGAAGAGCTTACAGCCAATGGGCCCGTATTACTGGATTTCTGGGCGACATGGTGTGTTCCCTGCAAGCAGGGATTGCCTCACCTTGCTCAGATCTATGAAGATCACAAGGACAATGGATTTGTGCTCGCCGCAGTCAGCATCGACAATCAACGCAGTGTCGGCCGTGTTCGCCCCTATGCACGCAGCCAGGGATGGGAATTCCCCGTATTACTCGATACAGATAGTGAAGTGCTGAGACGTTACCAGGGCAACAATGTCCCGCACACTGTACTGGTCAACCAGGACAGGGAAATTGTGCGGGTTTGGATCGGATATCACGCAGGAGAGGAAGCGGAAATCCGTGAAGAAGTGGAACGTCTGCTTGCACAGGGAGGAGCAGAGTGAAAAAGCTGGCATCGGTAGTATTGATTGTTCTCTTTGCGATGACAATCGCGCATGCGGGAGATTTTACACTACAGGGAAATAATGAAGCGCGTTGGGCGGATGGCCTCGAACGGCTCGGCGGACAGGATCATGTCTACCGTTATTTCGAGAACCGCCTGAATCTGAACATGTATTATGACAACCTGCGGTTCGGAATGCGCTACACTGTGCTGCAACCATCAGAATTCGGCGAAGAGGTGACAGGTACCGAAAGCCTTGAAAAACGTTTCCTCGAATACCGTGGCATGGGTGGTGACCTGACAGTCCGGGCCGGTGATTTTTACACGGTATGGGGTCGTGGGCTTACCCTCGCGCTCATGGAAGACATCAACCAGGGATTCGATTCGAGTCTTGACGGTCTGTTGGTGCGCGGACGGTATGAAAACATCGAAGTGGAAGCCCTGTCCGGAAGGAGTTCACAGGGATGGCTTGGTTATGTGCGTGAAGCTCAAGTGAGTGGCGCTCACATCGCCTGTGAGTTGCCGTACAACTTTACCCTCGCAGGCCAGAGCATGCTGGTAACCCCCGTAGAAGATGTGATTTCCTACGATGAAAGCCGTACCTGGGGCGGTTACCTTGCCTACCAGGGACCGGTAATCGGTGCGCACGTCGAACATGCCCGTGAACATATTGAAGGCATTGATGACGAACATCACGGCACCTATGTCCAGTTCACCGGTGTTGTCGGGCAGTTGGGCATTTCGCTGGATTACAAGAACTACCAGTACTACCGTTACAGCTCCGGCGCGGTCGGCGGTGATAATCCGTATGCAGCGTCTGTAGACATTCTTCCGTTTCACAGCGCACCGATTGTGCAGCGTGACTTCACCAGCGCCCTGTTCGGCAAACATCCGCACATCGTCAAATTCAACGATGAAGTGGGCATGCAACTGGAATTGACTTACTCTCCGTTTGACTGGGGGACCATGGTCCTCTCCCTGGCGCAAAGCAGCTCGACGATTGAAAACGAAAACATGATCCCCACCCTGGATGAAGAAGACAGCCCGTACCGTGAACTCTTCCTCGAGTTCCAGGCGTTTCCCAACATGGACCTGTACACCACATGGTGGGCGGGATGGTCCGAAGAGCTCGATTATTACAACGAAGGCAATGTGCGTACCCGGATTTCCTGGGATAAACGCGCTGTTTTAGGTACAAAAACCGAATATGCATTCATGCCCAATTGGACGATTGTGGGGTATGCCGAAGGAATGCGTGTCACCGCTGTCGAAGCCGAAGCGAATGGCGATGACGACAACCACATGGAAGCCTTGTTTAACCTCGGTTTTGTCTACCTGGCGAACTACACATTGACCTTCAGCTACGAAATGACCGGTGAAGAGAACCCGCAGGAAGGACGTGATAGCTGGTTTAATGTGTCCGGGCGTGCTTTCATCGACAACCGTCATGAGCTGCTGGTAACAGTCGGGCAGGAACGTGGTGGCCTGGTCTGCACCTCCGGCAAATGCCGTTGGGTGAGTCCGTTTAATGGTGTGAAACTGACGTTGACGAGTATTTTCTAAAGACTGCAGAGGTTATTGTCTAAGATAACATTCTCGGCTTTCATAGGCCACTTACATTGTCTGGTAAGGGTTTGATAGTCGGAGATTTTAAAAGACCCCGTTGGCTTGCCCAACGGGGTTCTATCGTTCGATGGGGAGGCCCGACCTTGGTCGGGTCACCCGCCTTTTTACAGTTTCAGTGATACAGAACAGGATGGGATCATCCAACCTACGAATCATACTTCGCGATGAGATAATAATTGATGAATTCGTTGAGAAGCGTATTCATAGCAAAACGGATCTTCTTATCTGCATAGCGTACCCCGGATGCTCCAACAGTAGTTTCACGCCAGGTAACCACTTCTACTTCAGCGCCAATCCGGTCAATGGTGGTACGTTCACGCAGTTCAAGTTCTACATTGTAAAATGCTGTATAGCCATCTGAATTGCACTCTATCGTGAGGACTACAATGGGATAGTCGC
The DNA here is from genome assembly GCA_963674515.2 of bacterium. Classification (GTDB taxonomy): domain Bacteria; phylum Electryoneota; class Electryoneia; order Electryoneales; family Electryoneaceae. Next base: position 170,342 of record CAXXQY010000004.1, on the reverse strand, counting down.
CTTCCGCAAGTGGTATGGTCGACAGGGTCAGCCGTTCTTCCATTTCATGAATAATCCCCGATTCGGTGAGTCCCAAATCGAAGAGATCGGAATCATACCGTTCCAGCTCAAATTGAAGAGTGTCCAGGTTCTCGAACTTGATATCGACTTCCGGATCCAGGCAGAAACCCATACTCCAGCACAAGAGGAACGTAAGCACCACTGGCACGGTTCGCATATTCCCTCCATGTGAGTAGGCACACTCTATAACCTAAACGCATGAAGGGTGAATTGCAAGTGAACCTGTGAATTATCAAAGAAATTGTGTGCATTAATTTTAAACCAACAACAGGATCGCCGCGTGGTTTACTATAATCAGTATCAATCCAGCAGATATACATCCTGAGGTAGGTAAACCTCACACAGACGTGGAATGATGTGCTTTTTCGGATTACATTGATATTTCGAACACGAGTATTACGTTGGATTACTTATGACAGCAGAAAACAAGGAGTCGAAGAGCTTTTCCGGCAGCATGTTCGGCAAACAAATCAGTGAGATGATCATCCGTGATATGGTTGATCTTGGTAAAATGAGAACCTTCAAAAAGAGTGAGTTCCTGTTCCATGAAGAGGATCCCGCGAACGCCATGTACGCAATTCTGGAGGGGACAGTAAAGTTGGTGCGGTACAGTCCAGACGGCCGTGAAACGATTGTCCACCTGGCGCAGGAGAATATGTTCATCGCCGAAGCTGCACTTTTTATGGGTCACTATCCGGTTACCGCCATTACGGAAAATGATGTGAAAGCGCTGCAGTTGTCGCGTGAAACTGTATTCGCGCTGATGGAAAAACACCCGGAATTTTTACGTCTGATGTTCGATGCGATGGCGGCCTGGTTGAAGCGGATGGTGGACAAGGTGGATGAGTTGACACTGCACGACGCATCCGCAAGACTGGCTTCCTACCTTTTACGCCAGGGAGATTGTGATGAGAAAACAAATGAGTGTGTTACCATCACCCTCCCAATGAAAAAGGGTGATCTGGCAACCATGCTGAACATGAAACAGGCGACCCTCTCAAGGGCGTTGCGTAAACTCCAGGATGACGATATAATACAGGTAAACGGTAAAAAACTCACGTTGACAAACATAATTGAACTGAGGAAGTGTCTACTCCCACCAATTGATTAAATCTGTCCGTATAGTTTTTCAATCCTCAAACCAACGTCTATGATATTCCGATCATGATATCATGTCGGAATTAAGCCGGATGGTCTGAACTTCCATCATTAAAACTATTCCAATTTCTGTCGTTTTTGATATATGTCAAAAAAATGACAGATGCATCAAGCTACACTTTACAAAATCTATCCTTCAATATTTTGTGGAATCAGAATAAATATTTGATATTATTGGTTATATCCATTCATTCATGTGACGAGATTCACTATATTTCTTAAGCCGCATGCAACTAAAGAAATCATAAGATTGTCAAAATGGTATTGTTGAAACAAACAAATCGACAGAAACAAACGGCTCAATCAATAATACGGGAAGGGGGAAGTATGCGGAAAATCGTACTACTTGCCGGAATCGTTTTTTTGTCATTTGCATTGTATGGTTCCTTTGCCGCTGATGATGCTGTTGAAGGCCGTTGCATGACCTGCCATCGTGAAGTAACCCCCGGCTTGTACAACCAGTGGGAAGAATCCGAACACGCACTTCATAGTATCACCTGTTATGATTGTCACAGCGCGAACCGTCGGGATCCGGACGCCTTCCAGCATGAAGGGGCGTACATCGCCACACTTGTTACACCACAGGATTGCGGCCAGTGCCATGAACGACAAATGGAAGAATTCACTCATTCACACCATGCTCGGGCAGGTCAGATCCTCGAATCTGCAGACGCCTATCTCGCACATGTTGTCGGCGGAGCGCCCGCTGCAATTGCCGGCTGTGAAAACTGCCACGGTGCGAACATGGTGATTGACGATTCCTCACCAAACCATCTTGCCAGGAGGAGTTGGCCGAATTCGGGCATTGGACGGATCAATCCGGACGGAACCTTGGGCGCTTGCAATGCCTGTCATTCGCGGCACAGTTTCTCACGTCGTCAGGCGCGTCAACCGGAAACCTGCGGGAAATGCCATCTCGGCCCGGATCATCCGCAAAAGGAAGTATATGAAGAATCCAAGCACGGAATCGCTTATTACACAAATGTGGATGAGATGAACCTTGGAGCGGAACGTTGGGTTGTCGGCCAGGATTATTACGAAGCGCCTACCTGTGCGACATGCCATCTGTCCGCGACACGTGAGCAACCGATTACTCACGAGGCAAGAGCACGGATTTCATGGAATCTGCGGGCGCCGATATCAAGCCTGATGGAAGATTGGGAAGAACGTCGTGAGAACATGCAGGATGTTTGTTCGGCATGTCATGGTACTGTTTTTGTCGATGGTCATTATGCGCAGTTGGATGGGCTTGTGCATCTGTACAATGAGAAATTCGCGCGGCCTGCGACTCAGATAATGAGTATCCTTCGTGAAAACGGTTCCCTTGAAAGCCCGGCAAGTTTCAGTAATGATATCGAATGGATCTACTGGGAACTGTGGCATCATGAAGGACGGCGAACTCGTCACGGAGCAGCAATGATGGGACCTGATTATACATGGTGGCATGGTATCTATGAAGTCGGGCAACATTTCTACTTTGATTTTATCCCTGCTGTACGAGAAACAGAGGATGAAGAGGCGATCCAGTTTATTGACAACCTGCTGGAAAATGATCCCATGCATAACTGGTTGTCGAGAAACACAGATGAGCTGAAAGGGGAGATTCGATCCGGTGAAATGCAGGAAATGTTCGAAGATTTCTATCAACCGGTACTGGAGGATCGATGAGGAAAGCATACCAGGCATTCCTCAAGGGCATATCGGCTGATTTGTTCAGCAGAATCGGTGCTGTTCTGGTTACTTCATCAATACTGTCATTCCTATTGTTTGAACTGCTGCGAATCGGTGGAATCGTTACAAATGCATATGTAGGTTTAATTACTTATATGGCATTTCCACTCCTGTTTTTTATCGGACTGGCGCTCATTCCGGCTGGATGGTATCGTCTGAAAAAGAAGACAGGGAAATCCTACCGTGAATTGGCACAAACCCAGTTCTCCGCCGAAAATGTGCAGGCGTACGAGACAGGATCGCGGATCATGCGTACTATCCTGCTCTTAAGCCTGGTCAACGTAATTTTTATCGGGGGAGCTGGATTACGGACTCTTCACTTCATGGATGGTCCGGAGTTTTGCGGGACAGCATGTCATACCGTCATGCACCCGGAATGGATTTCCTACCAGGAATCGCCACATGCCCATGTTCGTTGTGTGGATTGCCATGTCGGCGAAGGGGTTGATGCCCTTGTGGATGCAAAACTGAATGGAATGTGGCAAATCATTTCCGCCACTTTTCACCTCTACGAACAACCTATCCCGACTCCAGTTCATAATCTCCGTCCGGCCAGGGAAACATGCGAACACTGTCACTGGCCCGATAAATTTCTCGGAAACAGGATCATCACTCATGTTCACTACAATACCGATGAATTTTCCACACCGGAATACACAACTCTCATGTTGAAGATCGGTACCGGGGCCGAGGGCATGGAAGAAGGCAGCCACTGGCACGTGGCCGAAACAAATGAAGTGAGGTATGCATCAATCGACGATGAACGTCAGGAAATGATCTGGGTGGAACGGGAGATGGAGGATGGTTCCGTCCGCCGGTTTACCAATACGAGGCTGCGGTCCAGCGGGGTTACCGGTGAGGAGCATATCCGATCCATGGACTGTGTGGATTGTCATAACAGGGCGACTCATATCTATGAGTATCCGGATGATGCCGTTGATCAACGCATGCAGCGAGGATTCTACAATCTCAACCTCCCCTTTCTGAAAGAACGTGTGTTAGGGGCCATTATTAACGAATATCCGAGTGTAGAACGTGCGATGGTAGGGATTGAGAACCATATTCGTGGATACTACCGGCGGGATTATTCGGACGATTATTCCGGATGGTCCGAATCAATAGACGAGGCTGTTGCAGTAACACAGGCAATCTACCACAGAAATATTCATCCGGGAATGGATGTTGTCTGGGGTTCCTATCCCAATCATCTGGGACACAGGAACAGCAGGGGGTGCTTCCGCTGCCACAACACGAACATGGTGGAAGAATCTGGAGAACGGATTTCCATGGAATGCACATTGTGTCATTCTATCCTTGCCTATGAATCAGATGTGCCTTTCGAATTCCTTCGTTCTTCCGATGAAGTGGATTCCACCCGGCAGGAAATCCGTGAATACCTGCATGGCGAGTTCAGGGAAACATCAGGCTTGTAGTTTGAACCAGAATAGAATACACAAAGGGCTGTCATTACTGACAGCCCTTTGAACTCTGAAGGCCAAAGGCCCCCACCGTAACATACATACACTACACTTGTTGCCAGTTACTCCAACCGTAAATCATAGTTGGTGGTACGAATCGCAGTGGCATGCACATGAGTTGTAACCTCAATGTACAGACCGAAAAAATACTGGGTGACTTCCACATCACTGTACACATTGATCAACGCGTTTGCATTCGATGCTTTGCTTAATGCATCATCATACGCCGATTGGAACCCTGCATCCGGCTGTAAAATAATGAGACCTTGAAAGAGACCGGTCATTGTGGATTCACCGGTGACAGGTCCGATAATTTCATATCCGCCGACGCTGTAATCTGCGGCGCCCAGGTTGGCGTTTGGCAGATTAGCCGTACATCCAACGAGAATTGCAGAAAACGCAATAAGAACCAACAGAGTCACAACCTTCTTCATTTTCCCTCCGAAGAATGGTATTTTATACAAAGATGCACCTATGACAAAAAATCCTTAATCCTTACAATTTGTGTTTGAAATGTAGAGAATGCAACAATGTTCCCTGGATTATTTGGATAATTGAAAGCCGAAATACTAAAATCAGAGACTCGATGGGGGTTATCATGTCGAAAAATACAAACAGAGCAAGCATTACGATTCTGTATGATAATTCAAGACATACAAACTGCAGCACTTCGGCATGGGGTTTTTCCTGCCTTGTTGAATATGACTCAGTGCGCGTACTGTTTGATACCGGTTCAGACGGGGAAACTCTTTTTGCCAATACAGAATGTCTTGAGGTAGACCTGACAACATTGGACGCTGTAGTCCTGTCGCATTTTCACTGGGATCATTGCGGAGGTATCTATTCGGTGCTTCACAGGTGTCATTCCAAACCATCTGTGTACCTCCTCGATGATTTTTCTACGCACTTTGTTGAGGATATTGAGAGGTTGGGTAGTGCGGTTCATGTTATAAACCGTACTACCCGGATTTCCCGGGGTATTCTGGCAACAGGGCCTGTACAGTCAGTGAATCCATATGGGATCAAAGAGCAGGGATTGATCCTCGAAGCAGGAAATTCCAGGGTGCTTGTAACCGGTTGCGCACATCCCGGAATTCTGAACATGGTGGACAGTGCAAATGATTCACTGGGCGAACATTCAGTTTCCTGTGTCATTGGCGGTTTCCATCTGATGAATGAAGATCGGAACTCAGTGAAAAGAACAATATTGATGATGCGGGAAAGAGGAGTACGTTCCATTCTACCGACTCATTGCACAGGGGCAGAGGCGATACGGCAATTCAGAGATATTTTTGGAGAAGGGTATATACAGGGAGGAGTCGGCAGAAAAATCAGTTTGGATGAACTCGTTTATTAAGTATCCTGTTTATTCTGTTCTGAAGATGATCCTGAACCGGTTGCAGCTTCAGATGGTTTTGTTAAGGGATCGACTGGTTTACTGGATACAGCTTCTGCCGGTTGAGTATTCGCTGCAGGTTGAACGATTTTTTCCTGGTTGATTTTGTTGGCGAGAACCTTTTCTTCATGCGCTTTTCTCTCTTCCGCTATGGAAATACGGTTAAATTCCATCTGTATTTCCGACACGGATCGGCGCATGGTGCCATACCATTTTCCAGCAGTCCTTACAATACGTGGCAAATCCTTTGATCCGAACAGGATCAGAACGAACAACAGGATCAGGATTATTTCACCACCGCTTGGAAACACGGGGAACCTCATAAAAAGTTTTCGCTAACCAACACAGGGATAATATATACTATCGCGGACGATGACAAAAGATGTGTGAAAACAAGGATTCGTTAACAAACGGAGACAGAAACGTGTTTAGACAGCATAGCCATTGGAAACGATGGATGAATCAAACCTGTGTATGTACGCTTTCGACTCCCACACATGTTCAAGAGCTTTTTCAAGAGTGTCGAAGTGGGTGATTACGTGGAACATACCAACCATATCAAACATCGTACGCACTTTGCCATGGGTGCCGCATAATACCAGAGAACCGCCACGAGCCAACAGGTCTTTGCCTGCCATGAGTACTAACGCCATACCTGATTTTGGATCGATAGAAGTCGCATTTGACAAATCAATAATCAGGAAACGGGACTCGTCTATAACCTCTTCGATGGAATTCATTACATCGGAATCCTGATCAGGCGAAAAAACGCCATTCAAGGAAAGAATAATGATCCCATCCGGACGATAGGCAATATGCATGGGTTCTGTACTTGCTTCTTTTTTGCTCATATTCTTACTGCTCTGGAAATCCGCTCATTTACGTCCGACGGACGTTCAATGAAAAGAATGCTACTATTATGTATAGCGATTTTTTCCCGTCAATTCAAGTGTTACGGGAATATCACCAAAATTACTTGTTCTGTCTGGAGGCGTCTAAAAAATAATACTCTGTTACTGTCGATGGACCACTCATCCCGATTTCTGTGATAAGCGCCATTGTGAACTACTGGCAAGATATAATCGGAGTATTGATGCGATCACAGTTCCCAAGAGTCGCACACCAAACATAGATTGTCATGGTACAAAAACAACAATAATATACATCTAATCTAATCGATTTCTTATATGTAAGGCAAATTTGGTTGGTAAAGAGCTAGACCGCAAGAGGATCGTATCGCTTTTTTCAAATGAATTGGATTGCGCTCTGTTTTTTGGCGCAATATCTGAATGAACACCGAAAGTAGAAAAAATATCTACTCCAAATTTTATGAAGTTATTCTTCCTCCGTATTCAACGGATATCATCTGTCTCAAGAAAACAGGTTATCTGTTTCTACAACCGATAGCCTATACTGGCGCGAATAATGGTGAAACCGGAAAATTCATTATAGGCATACTCCCACACACGATGATAATCAATGTCTGATTCTTTCCATGAATCGGTATCTGTAAATGGTCGCGTATAGAGCATTTCTATCTGCATTCCCAGGGATTTGTACAAATCAAATTCAAAGCCAAATCCAAATAACCAGCCAGCCTGATAATCGGCTTCTGTTTCCAGTGTGTTTGCATCCCTGATTTCTAATTCGATTCCACGTCGCATTGCGGTAATACCTGCCTCGAAAAACGGATGTACTGATTGAGAACGATACAAATAAAGGAAAGATACGCTCAGCACATTTGCCTTTCCCCTTGGACGACCTTTAACATTATAGTCATTCAATATGGAATGAGCGACGCCTTCAACAACACCTTCATAAGTATACAACCCGAATCGTACCCTGTATTGCGTCCCAAATGACGTAGCCATTCCCAGGCTGTTTCCTCCACCCCAGCTCATCCCGGCGTCTGAAGTAGAAGAAGATGCATATAGCGGGAGTCCTGCAGAACCCCAGAAATGAAGCGAAAATGGGCCTGTTGCCTGAAATGTCGCTTCCCGATTCAGTTGGATATGAATGCGAACCGTATCCATTTCGGGCAGATAATAGTCCCTCGCCTCAGCTCGCCAGCCGAGTCGTGATGCTCCTACCCTGTAGGTGGTATTTCCAGGACGGATGATCGTCATTGGTGAAATCCCAACGCCGTAGCCGTCTATTTCCACCCTGCTTGCTTCAGGTTCAGTTTCCACATACAGGTATCCCGGTTGGCTGATGATCTTTGTAATAAATCGCTCTGCCAATTCTTCAATTCTCTCCGAGGCTTCCGGATCTCTGTCGGCAATTTCAAGGAGGTCGGTAGCTGTGATTGTACCCGCAACTTCATCGACAGCCCATATCTCTATCGTGGTGCGTTGTTCGAGATGAGTAATGCTTCCTGATATCACAAACCTGGCATCCAGGATGTTTCCCATCAGACGCATGCACTCGATACTCAGGCATGCTTCTGCTGTATCGACACCTGCATTCAGGAGTTGAGTTCGTAATTCAGGCCAGGGAATTGGCGAGAGCTGTGCCTTGTGGTCCGCAGATTCATACAAAGCAGTTCTAAGGTTAACCAGGATATTGTAGTGGGCATTTTCCATATGAAATGGGAGAAAACCTATGACATCAGTTTCCCTGGTTTCCTGGGCAACTGAAAGCGCAGAAAAACCGAAAACAAGGTAGATTGAAATCAGTAATATTGCTCTGGAAATTGTCACGGTTCCTCCACTCAGCTATAAAATGAAAAATCTTGTGTAATATGTGATGTTCTAACACCCTCTGGCAACAAGAAGATGCTGTCAGGTACGGCTCGTTAATAATCCCATTCAGATACCCATTCAACAATATCTGAGTAAATTTGTTCCTCGTTTGGATCAAGAGGAAGACGTTTGAGAGTTTGCTTCAGTGTGTCATTTTTATAGGCAACATCCAAAAAAACGGGTTTCAATTTGTCGATAAAATCATCCTGTAATGCATCCGAGAAGACTCGAACATCAGTGATAACGCCATTTTTTGTTGTCAATCCGATTTCCACGCCACCCCAGATAAAGCGCGCAGTATGTTCAATTTCGAAATCGGGATTTTTACCATATCTCCAGTCCCATGAGCTGAATTTCTCATAGGATTGCGCCAGTTTGTTTTCGAATTGTGATTCATCCAGTTGGCAACGGTGACTCTCATACACTTCAGAGAATGACTCGACCATCATCTGTCTCATTTTATCAATCGTGAGTTCCGGAGCCAGTTGTTTAAGATTTATTACCCGGGAACGTACGGATTCCACGCCCTTGGATCTCAATTTAGCCACAGAAGGTCTCAAGTATCTGGCCAACCGGGTAAAATCAGCATCGACAAGCAGGGTGCCATGATGAAAAGCTGCATGCGAATTTCGATGAAAAGCATTCCCGGAGAATTTTTGACCGTCAACTGTAATGTCATTTCGGCCGGTAAATTCCGCATGAATACCGGCCTTTTGTACTGCAGTAAGGATCACACGAAGCTGTTTTTCGAGGTTGTATAACTTTTTCGGGGCGAGGAACGTAAAATTCAGGTTTCCCAGATCATGGTAAACCGCACCGCCACCCGAAAGCCTCCTCGCGAGAAATCCGCCATCCTCCTCCAACTCTTTCCACCGGCATTCCTTCCAGACATTCTGATGACGTCCGATCACGACAGTATTCTCATTTTGCCAGAGATAGAGGATTACCTGGTTCTCGCGAACATGGGATAAAAGTACTTCCTCGAAAGCAATGTTATGCCACGGATTATGTGATGAAGAGAAAACGATTGCCGTTTCTATATCATGGTTCTTCATAGCGTCACTCATATAAAACTTTTGGATCATTTTCAACCTTCGTGGGTAGCCATTTCCATGATGTTTCCGCATCTTTGCAGAACTTTCATTCTGAAATAGTCGAAGTCCTTGTAGCCGTATGCTCTTTTCAGCAGGGTTTTGATGACGTTATTGATTCCCTCAGCTTTTCCATTAGAAACAGGTTTTTCGAACCATTCCAGGACTTGCCTGAACCGTTTCATCAGAGACCTGGCAAACGTTTTAAGCTGTTGAAAGCTGCTGTTCATTACCTGTTCGATCCATTGATCGATCATGACTTTCGCTTGATCTACCAGTCGATCTTCTTCAAAAATGGAAAGGAAGCTTTCTTTCAGCATGTAGACAATGAACAATGGCTCATTCTTTCGCTTCAGCTCTTCGAGGTGTGAACGGTTTTGTTCCGACAGGTTCTTTTCCCGTTTGAGCAAGATCCATCGGCTTTGCTTTTTCATGATCTTTCGCTCTTCCTCCGGCAGATCACGTTGATACGCCCGTCGCTGGTTTTCTACAGCCCTGTTCAGCAATCGTGCAAGGTGGAACTTGTCATACACAATACTGGCATCAGGCAGGGTTTCCCGTGTCGCTTTCTCAAAAGGACGCCAGAAGTCCATGGTGACGGTCTGAACCGTTTCTGACGCATTCGAAAGATGACTATAGGCGCGTTTCAAGCTGTCACAGGTTCGGTCCTTTTCCAGCCACAAAACCTTGCCCTGGTCGAAGTCTGAAAGAACTGTCGCGTAATGATGATGCCGTTTGTAGGCGACTTCATCCACACTCAACACGGAACCGAAAGCAAACCCTGTACGGTAAGCGTCAACCAGATCGCCTAATGCCTCCCGATCTATCCGGTAAACGGTGCTGGAAGACAAGCCAAGTAGTTTCCCCGTGGAAACATTATCAAGGTAACGGGTATACTGAACTACACTGGCGCCCGCTGCTTTCGAATAACGCTTCTGACCGTCACTAATCCCGTGATCTTCAGTTACTACGCCATGAACAGAGCAAGCAACACGGTAAATGCGAACCGCACAATACACGGCTATTCCATTGACGCTGCCAATAAACAACTCACGGATACGGGAATCATACCGTGAACAAATGCTGCCACAATGCGGGCAAATGCTTCCCTCTTCACGGGTTAAATGCAAAACTACACGGGTCTCACATTCGGAAATAGATTTGATCGAATACCCTTGAATTGAGAATAAAACCGATAGTAAGTTTTCACTGAGGGACATCGTTACTCTCCTTGGTGATTTCTCGGCAAAGAATACACGAAGAAGATAATATGTCCCTCTTCTTTAACTACCTACCCACGAAGATTGAAAGAGATCCAAACTTTTGAAACCATCTGAAAATGAAACCATGCGATCATGACTTCCGGAAATCGACCGCATGGTAATATCTGAAACCAACATTCTGTTCACTATGATACTAAGTATAAGGAAGAGCGTTCCTTTCCTATTCTTCGTCCAGAAGGTTGTTCACCCGGTTCATGTACAGGTCCATCTGGTGGAAAATCATGTGCATGATTTTTACATCACGGTCTTCCAGCAGAGCACGGTCAAATACACGTCCCATGGTGGAGATGAAACCATCCAGATCAGGCCGGGGAGAAAGGCCTGCATCGAGGAGAGTTCTCGCTGCATGATCCAGTACACGCATACGGTCGTCACGGTCGGCTGGAGTCCAGGGATAATGGGGTAACGGTCCCCTTGCTGTCCGCGCTAATTCACGGCAGACCAGCATCACAGACTGTGCCAGGTTGAGAGATGGGTACGCTGTTGCCATGGGAATGGTCATCCACCAGTCACCGACGAGAAGTTCTTTTCCTGTCATACCCCATTCTTCACGTCCGAAAACCACGCCAACAGACCCATGTTCCGCTGCACCAAGGATATGAGGAACTGCCGATTCCACGGGGAATACCGGACGTGCTCGGCGTCTGCGACGTGCAGTGGTTACCGCGACGGCTTTCATCGAAGAAACCGCTTCAGTAATCGTAGCATACTCCTCAACCGCTTCGAGGATATCTCCTGCCCCGACTGCCAGTGCTCTTGCACGACCGCTTTTCCATATCGAAGTACCGACGACGATTAAACGACTGAGGCCCATGGTTTTCATTGCACGGGCAGTGGCGCCTACATTCTCAGGACGACTGGGTTCAATCAGGATAATGGCAATATTGTCCAGCCGGTTGTCATGCGGATGCTGCCACCATTCTTCCGGATTGGGTGGACCACCATGATCCGGTTCGAAACGCTGGTTTCTCTGCAACCGGATTCGTCGTGAGTAACCGTTACGATTGTAGTTTTGTTGTCTTCGTTTGTATTGTTTCATGGAATCCAACCGTTAGGATTGTCGCTATCAGAAATTTTCTATAAAAAAACGCAGGGAAACCCCTGCGTATCTATATCGTAGACATCACATAATTATTTCGCTGCCGCAGTTTTCTTTTCTGGCTTTGTTGTGGATTCAGTTTTTGATTCGGATTTTGTGCCACTGTCTTTTGTTTCGCTTTTCGGAGTTTCTACCGAACTGCTTGGGCTCTTGTAGTGAGACCCATTCGAACCGTTGCCGTTTGATTTTTTCTTGTAATCCGTTTCATAAAAACCAGATCCTTTAAAGAGGAGTCCGGCGCCAGCACCAATCAAACGATAAGCTTCTGCACCACACTCGGGGCAAACCCGTGTCCCATTCTCACTCATACTGTGAAAAACGTCAAATGTATGATTGCATTCATTGCAACGATATGTGTACGTAGGCATTACTTCCTCCAACTATCCGTTTCGGGTTCCCCGAACTTAAAAAATGGTAAGCAATTCATATGCCATCGTGATTATAAAAAAGTTGAATATGTAAATGTATGATATACAAATAGTAACGAATGAGTAAAATCCGATTGAACAAAATTGTCTTGGAATGATACAATTGCTCTATGCCAAAATGACAGGAAATGCAGACCTGGCAGTTACCTGTCACGATGCGTGAATCTATCTTCAAAATTACGAAAATGCAAGGCTTTATCTATGTCGGCAGAGCTGTCTCATGATTATAACGAAAAATCAGGATCGTCGTATAAGTTGCTGGGCAATATCCATCTCAAACAGCAGCAAAGCCTGGCATTTCGGGCACCTTGCCGTAGTGTGATATTTTTCTTCCGGGAGGCGAACCTTGTTACTGCAAATGAAACATTGCGCAACATCATTTGAACGCGCTTCAAAGAGACGGCTGGAATCGGGTTGCAGAGCAAAGAGTTCCATCACCCCGCCCGAATCGGTCAAACGCCGATATGCACTGGTGATCTCTGCAAATTTACGTGAAAGCGCTTGTTTTTCCGCTTCCGAAGCGTCGGGATGACGATCCGGATGGTGTTGCAGGCTCAGTTTCCGGTAAGCAGACTTTATCTCATCATGAGTCGCTGATGGTGTGACACCGAGAATGGTCGCATCTGCAGCAGAACGGGTTTGTTTTTTCTCAGGACGGTAATAAGGGCGAGAGGTGACATCCACTTCAGACATTTCCGCGCCGAGGTCCATGGCAACACGAGCGATCCATGCGACTTCATCTTCGGTTACTTTCATATCTTTTGCCGCAACGCGCCAGGCAAATACTAACAGTGCAAGACGAAATTCTCGTTCCCGCCGTGCCAGCTCAAAGATCAGGGAGGGGATTTCCCTGTTATTCATTGCTTCATTGATTAACCGATTTACTTCCGATTCGGCCGAATTCTCTATTCCCGGGATCAGAGTCCGGAGGAAGTCCCGGCAAATCTCGTGGATTAAAGACTTTTCGCGCTCATCAAGAGTACCGTCAGCACGTGCCACATAGGCCAGAAAGGCGCCAATGCCATACACGATCCCCAATTCATTCCGCACAGAAGAACCGCTTGCCGGACGGCTATCTTCAAATGCTCCGATTCCGCCGGTATCAACAGCGAAATGGCCGATTACAGCGCCTAATGCAGCGCCAAGTGGACCGCCTACCAAACCACCAATCAGAGCGCCTGCAGCTTTTCCACCCCAACCCATATTATCCTCTAAGTTTCCAACTGTTTGTTACGAATAATATCCTGATCATCCACTCTGCAAATGTACTTGACAAGCAGGATACGGTCAAGATAATGCATGAATTCAATCATATAGGTAAACGTTTTCATTGGACTCGTGTTCCAGGTTTTTGTTACCCTGTTTGCGTTTGCTGTTCTTAACCTGCATTTTATATCTTCTGATGGACATTTCACGAGAAAACGATGATGCAACTTGGAAAACCGATAGTACTCACAGTTACTTGTGTTACAATACTTGCCGTTTTATACAGTCCCGGGTATGGGCAATCAACCAGCCGTGGATTGCTCGAATCAACACAGCTCGGAAATAATGAAATAGTGCGTGCTGTAATCCTCCTGCAGCAGCAATATGATCATGATGAACTTCGAGAATCTGTTGAAAATCTGCCTCGTGATGAACGAAGCGCCATTGTATGGCATGAGCTTCTGCATTTTTCACAAATCACCCAGACGCCCCTGATCAACATCTTGCAGGCTGAATTGGAACGCGGCAGGGTACGCAGGTATGTCCCGATCAGGATCTGCAATGGAATTATGGTAGAGGCATATCCGGATGTCTTCTACGAATTGCAGCGCAGAGATGATATTGCAGCGATACTCGATGATCGTATGATCGCCACAGGAGAAGCGGAGTCAGAATTTGTTGAAGATCCGATTTTTGCGCCTGTTGATGAATTGGATGATATTTCATGGAATATTGCAAGGATAGGAGCACCGGAAGTCTGGGCGGATGGTTTTACCGGCGAAGGGATACTCGTCGCCATTATTGATACGGGCGTAAATTACGAACATGTTGATTTACAGGATCACCTTTGGGATGGAGGAGATGACTATCCCAATCACGGTTATGATTTCCATAATGATGATAACGATCCGATGGATGTGGCGGGGCATGGAACTCGTGTTGCGGGTATTGTCGCAGGTGACGGCACGGCAGGGGATACGACAGGTGTCGCGCCCGATGCTATACTAATGTGCCTTAAAGTACGTGAAAACCTTAACCTTGGAGAGGTAGGAAATACCTGGCTTGCACAGGATTTTGCGCTTGAACATGGTGCAGACATCACCAGTATGTCACTTGGGTGGGGCGATCCCGATCCGGTATGATCTTCCCATATGGAGAAATATCTACGATATTTTAGACATCGCGGGTATTGTAAACATCAAATCCGCCGGTAATAACCGTGGTACTCGCGTACCTCCGGAATCCATATCAGTCCCTGGCGCAGTTCCCTCGCCGTGGCGTAACCCGGATGAAACAGGAGTCGGAGCACAGGGAGGTTTGATCACGGTTGGAGCCACAAGACGAAATGACCAGGTGCTTTCCGTATCCAGCCCTGGACCGGTAACCTGGATGGATGTCACACCATTTAACGATTGGCCATACAATCCCCTGGAAAACCAGTTTGGTTTGATTAAACCTGATCTTGCAGCACCCGGAGAATCGGGAAGATCACTCAGCTATACGATAAACACGGCCTATTCCAGTTTTTCAAATACCTCCATGGCTCAACCGCATGTCGCCGGCGTTGCTGCACTTCTTCTCTCCGTGGAAAACAACTTGACGACTAGTGAAGTGGATTCCATTCTTCAATCCACTGCAATCGATTTCGGTGATCAGGGCAAAGACAATGATTTCGGCGCTGGTCTTGTTTATGCGCCCGGCGCCATTGACGCGCTGGATTTACATCTTGGAACGCTGACCGGAACGGTCCTGGATGAAAGTACAGGCTTACCGGTTGAGGGGGCTATCGTGTATGGTGTCCAAAGGACAAGACGGCAGGATATTACGGATACGGAAGGTGACTATACATTTGATATACCTGAGGGAACATATGACATTGGCGTGTCGTTTCCTGCATTTCCGTTTCAACCGTTAGCTGTTCTCTATGATTACAGCATTGAAGAAGACCAGGTATATGAAGTACCCTTTACCATACAGCGAGGGAACATCGAATATCTGCCCGAGTCGTATGAAATTGTGTTCCAGGATTCCATGCAGATCGTCAATGAGAACATGTACTTGTATAACGGTGGTTTAGCTGTCATGCATGTACGTTGGGGGATAATTGAAGGCGAACAGGGAATCCCTGAAGGATCTGTCAGTTTTAACACTACCGAGGTTGTCCTTTCTATTGATGATTATCTGCCTGTACATGTTACCTTTACAGCAAATGATATTGATCCAGGTGATTATTTTGGGAGTATAGAAATTCTGCATAACGCATCCCCGGATACAATTCTTGTACCTTTTGTTTTCAGATACCTGAGCAGTGTTGATGACGAACAAATGGAACACCCGGTTGATCCATTGATTGTGGATGTTTTTCCGAATCCGTTTAATGCTGCTGCGCAAGTACAGATTCGTGTGATTCAGCCCACATATTTAACAGCGATCTTGTATGACATCACCGGCCGGGAAGTAGACCATGTTTTTTCTGACTTTGTGAGAGACGGAGCTGTTTCATTTATGCTTGAATCCAATAGAATTGCCAGTGGTTTGTATATATTGAAGATACAGTCGCAATATGGTATGCATATTCAAAAGGTTCTGTTCTTGAACTAAATGTCCAGGCTGAAATGTAGATCCGGTCATAAGTTGTTGTAATTAAAATTATTACATGTCGAATTGAATAGTACCGTTTCCGAGTGCTGTCTTCGAAATCCCTTGAAACACATTACGCTAAAATCAGTTAAAACAATATGATAGTGTGTTTCATTTCATTTGAGGAGTAATCTTGTTACTGAGTACGCGGCAACTGAAAAGCGTGTGTTTTCACCTCGTCGAGACTGTGTGTATATAATTTCCGTATTATGGATTTAACGGAATTGTCATCGTAGTTATGCGGATAAAACTGTATCTTATTGATAATATTTGTTATACAACATTTTTAAATGCAACTATATATGTACGAACCTGTTGAATAGGCGAAAAGTTGTTTCATTGTTCGACACAAATCTTACCGAGAAATTCTTTATTTGTTATTCGATAGAAATAATACTGTAAGTAAATCGTTTATAGGAGTTTGGATGTGATATTGAGCACACGTTATTGATACGTACAGATAATATTTTCAATTTGTAAACTGGAATTCATCCCTGGTGATGCATTCAATTGATAATGCTTTGAAAATCCTGTTACAGCATCGCGCATAATAACCTGGAATCCTGTCGGATTTCATGCAATGATAATCCTGTTACAAAAGATACGTACATGGTATATTCCTTTTTACCATTAGCGCAGCTTTTATTGATCGGGTCGGCAATATTTGTGTTTTCCTGGCCCATCGCGTTTATGACTCCCGTATGCAGAGGTACGCTTACAGGGATTCTTGTTTCTGCGTCGACGTTGACAGGGTATATTGCGGGAACACAGTTACACGTAGCAACTCCAGTATTCCTGGCTTTTCTATTCACTCCGGCAGTGGTATTCGCATTAGCAGTGATCATCAGTCGAAAAAAGGGTGGGAAGAACCTTGGTTGTGAACCACCGGCGGACTTGTGTACGAATCTTTTCTCCAATGCACGCGAGTTGATCTTCCAGATAGATAACAAAGGAACGATCATAGAGATTAATCCAGCCTGTATTGCAGTTACCGGGTACAATTCGGATCATTTGATCGGTATGACTGCGACTCAGTTGTTGTACAAAAGAGATATCCCCCGTGCCATTTCACAGCTTAAGCAATTACGAACCAGCAATCGTACCGTCTACGGCCGTTTCCGGATCATGACAAAAACAGGTGAAATTCGTCACCTCGAAATGACATTGGTTCCCTTTAAACACAGCGGTGTTCTTGCTTCCATTTATGGTATTGCGAGAGATGTTTCTGTTGAGCACCGGAGTCTGAAGCATGTCCAGTTCCTCGCTGATGTTATCACGTCCACCAAAGCTCCAATCATTGTTCTGGACAATGAGGGGCGGATCAAGGTCTGGAACCAGGGCGCCGAACTCCTGACTGGAATCGCACGTGCGCATGCAATTTCAAACAAATACAGTGAGTTTTTTCCCTTCGCACCCGATTTCATTCTCGAGGTGGAAGCCAATGACGGCTCTTATTCGGTAGAATTGTTGATCCCTACCGCTTATGGAGATATTCCAGTCTCTGCGAATTGTTATAAACTGGTTGGTGGAAATTCGCCAAAAGGGTATGCGATTCTACTGCAGAACATTGAACGACAGAAGCAACTCGAAGAGAAACTTCAGCATCATCAGAGAATTGAGGCTCTGGGCAAACTTGCCGGTGGTATTGCGCATGATTTCAGTAATTTACTGACTATCATCGCGGGTAATGTCGCCATGCTTCGGAAAATGACAGAGGAAGATGATCGAAGATTTACCTATGTGCGTGGGATTATTCGTGCAACGGATCGTGGCGCCAAACTGACCAACCAGTTGCTTGCATTTGGCAAACGAAGGGCTTTCAACCCTGCACGATTCTCTTTGAAAGATTTGGTGGATGAGATGATCCATCTCCTGGATCACAGTGGCTGGAAACAGGTCCATTTTGAAACCCGGTTCGAACCGAATCTTCCTGATCTTTTTGCTGACCAGAGCCGTATGAACCAGGTACTGATGAATCTTCTTATTAACAGTCGTGACGCCATGCCGGAAGGTGGGACGATTGCGGTGTCTGTCGAACGAAAAGACCTGTTTGGCGTTGATTTACCCACGGTTGCAGTCGCAGGAGCCGGTACATACCTGGTGATGACCATCTCGGATGATGGAACAGGGATGGAACAGGATACTTTGAAACATTTGTTCGAACCATTCTATACAACAAAAGGGGCGAAAGGAACCGGGTTGGGATTGGCGACTGTTCACGGTATTATTCAGCAGCACAAAGGCTGGATTGAAGTGGAGTCGGACATCGGTAGAGGATCGACATTCCGTATTTACCTGCCAATACTTGATTCCTTCAGCGGTGAACGTGGTGCTTTCTACAAGGCATCCGATTCACTTCCGCAGGAAGATTTGAATGCTGCTATGGAAGAGGTATCCGATCTGCCACTGAGTGCATATGAACCGGTGATGAAAGAAGAATTGTACGGTTCCGAAACTGTGCTGCTGGTGGATGATGAAGACCTGGTTCGTGAAGTATATGGTTCCATTCTTGAAATGTATGGTTATCGTGTCATGATGGCTGCTGATGGTATTGAAGCGTTGGATATCCATGAACGTGAGAAAAACGAGATCGATATTGTCGTTCTGGACTTGATCATGCCCGGTCTTGATGGCGGTCAAGTGGCGATGGAGCTGAACAAAAACCATCCACAACTTCCCATATTACTGCAATCGGGGCTACAACCTCCTGCGATGCCGGAACTGATGCATGTGGATTCTGTGAGGGCGTTTTTACGAAAACCGTTCCTCCCGGAATACCTGCTGACAGAAATGCGGAAAATCCTCGATATGGTTGAAGAAGCAGAGTAAATGTCCGTTGTACACCTGCCGAAGGTACTATTCCATGCAATAACCAGGTATGATGTGTTATAACTGCGATAAAGCAGGTGTGTTGTGCAGGTTTCTATCGGTTATCCAGTACAAAGGTAAGTAATCGTAAAAGAAGAAGCGAGAACCTGCATATATTACCTGTTAACTGATTCTGCAAGATTTCGCGCCCAATGACTTTGGTATAAATGTCAATAGTTCAGGCGTCAGGATCTTGCAGAACACCGCCTGTCAATCCAATTGAGTTGGTCCATTAAAACCATTGTTTCCTTCTGAAAAACACCAGAAGCACAACCACAACAACTATCATCAGCAGAAGCAGTGCATAATACCCATAATACCAGGAGAGCTCCGGCATATTCACAAAATTCATTCCGTAAATTCCGGCAAGAAAGGTCAATGGGATAAAGATTGAGGCAATGAGTGTGAGGAACTTCATTACCTCGTTGTTATGCGTATTGACTTGTGACAGGTACGTTTCAATCAGGTTGGAAAATAGTGAGTTGTAATGATCGGAGCCTTCAAGGATTTGTGTGATATGATCTTTTACATCTCGATAATACACGAGAGTCTCTGCAGTTATCAGGCTGGTTTCACTGGTCAGAATGCTTCGAGTAATATCCTGGATCGGGAAAACCTTCTGCCTGAAAGATAAAAGTTCACGTTTCATTCTGTAAATCTGTTTCTGGAGATCCTTTTCCGGATTCTCAAAAATCCGTTCTTCAAAATCATCGATGGAATTATGGAATTCGCCAAGAACTGCATAGGATGTGTCAACAACTACATCAACAATGGAATATGTAAGATAGTCGATACCTCTGGATCGTATTCTTTTTATGGGATCTTTCAGGCGTGCAAGGAGTGGGAGGAATACATCGGTCTCTTCGGATTGGAAAGTTAACAGTATATCTTTTTTCTGGACCAGGCTGATCTGGTTTTTTCTCAGTATATGATTTTCATCCATTGTAAGAACTTTCAATATGATGAAAATACTGTCCCCATTAATGTCAATTTTCGGACGGTGATCATGATTGAAAATATCTTCCATTGTCAATTGGCTTATATTGTACTGGTTGGAGATTGATTTAAGAATAGATTCGCTTCCAAAACCGATCACCTGCAACCATTGGGTATAATCCTTCGAAGAGATCCTGTTCAGCTCCTCTAATGTATGGATTTCCGTCATTTTATATCCATCTTTGTTAAATTGATGAAAATAGATGGTCTGCTTTTCGGGTTGGGTTTCACCAATAAAGATTATTTCACCGGGTGAAGCTCCAATTTTTTGACTCAATCGGGAAAAAACTGAATTCTTCATGAATGCACCCATGTTATTAAAGGTAATTTACTACTATTATAGGAATTCATCGTTTGCAATACAAGCAAAGGCATAAAAGGAAATACAAGTGAACCAGGAAATTTTCACAGAATCGTTTTTCAACGAAATCTTTCAATGGTATCCGGTAGTATTACGAATTCTGTTAATCCTTATCATTTCTTTCATTTTATGGAAAGTGATTGTAGGGGTTTCCAAACACCTGGCTGCGGTACCGAGAACATCGACGAATGGTGGTGGAAAAGTCTCCAAACAGCGGAAAACACTTGCTACCCTTCTGCGAAGTGTGCTTGGAGTAACCCTCTTTTCAGTCGCTGTAACGTTAATCCTGGGTGAACTTGGTGTACAGATTGGGCCCATTCTTGCCGCTGCCGGCGTGGTTGGTATCGCCATCGGTTTCGGAGCTCAGTCTCTTATTACGGATTTTTTGAATGGATTTTTAATGCTTCTGGAAGGGCAGATCAAGGTTGGAGATTATATCCAGGCTGCTGATAAGGAAGGGGAAGTAGAGGAGATCGCGTTGCGGACACTCACTGTCCGTGATCTGTCCGGAAACGTCCATATCATTCCGCACGGTCAAGTTTCGACGATCACAAATCTTACCAAGTCATACTCACGCGTGAATGTTGCGATTGGAGTCGCCTATCGGGAGGATATTGATCATGTCATGGATGTTCTGAGAGACCTTGCCCAGGAAATTAAGAACGATCCCGCTATGGAATCGTTAATCCTTGATACGCCGGAGGTCCTGGGGATTGATGAATTCGCGGACTCATCCATTAATCTTCGTGTACGATTCAAAACAGTCCCGGGTGAGCAATGGAATGTGGCGCGGTATTTTCGGCTGATGGTCAAGCGCAGGTTCGACAAGGATAATATAGAAATACCTTTCCCGCACCGGACAGTGTACTGGGGAGTGGACAAGGATGGCAAAGCCCCGCCCCTGCAACATTGGGAGATTCGTGAAGATGAAGGCCGAGAAACGGAATGAATTTGTGGTGTTGTGCAGGTTCCTGGCGACCATTTATTACAACAGTATGGATCTCTACAGAAAGTAAGCGAGAACCTGCACATGTAATCGGAACTGAACGCAAATTCTGCAAGATCTCGCGAAAATAGTACTGGAATTAAGAAAAGGCGATCATTGGCGATAGGATCCTGCAGAACACCAAGAAGTCAAATCACGGAGTGATCCTCCGGATCATCAGTCTATCATGCACGTGATATAAGGCAAATCCCTGTAATGCTGGTTGTAATCGAGACCATATCCGATCACGAACACATTATCAATTTCGAAACCGACATAATCAACCACCATCTCGACTTCGCGTCTGCTGGGTTTGTCAAGTATGGTCGTGGTCTTCAGCCATTTCGGCATCCGTGAACGCAGGAGGTCGATTACTTTGCGCATGGTATGACCGGTGTCGAGGATATCATCCACAACAAGCACGTTACGTCCGGCGATGTCAGACCGCAGGTCCCGTTCTATCTTCACATTCCTGGAGGAAACAGTCCCGGAACCGTAACTTGAAGTGATCATAAAGTCGATCTCTTCTATCTTTACACCGTGTTTCTGTAACGCACGGACGAGGTCAGAGAGGTACATGAAACAACCGCGAAGTAATCCGATAACCATCAGGGAAGAACCATCCCCAAGATCCTCTGCGATCAAGGTAGCCAGTTCATCTACCTTCCGTCTGATTTCCTCTTCCGTAAACATCGGTTGTGTCGATGGCGTCATCGTTTTCTCCAGGATATAGATTGAAGGCGTATTCTACACAAATTTACGAAAAATCGCAACGGAAAATGACAGAATGATCAGAAGTTGTATCAAAATAGATGGCTTCATTCTTGCAATTACCCTTTTGATTTGTTCATTCTGATAGTAAATTGTGGCACCCGTCACAGACAGTCAAGAACCGAAAGAATGGAAAGGTTGTTCCATGAGTGACACACCTCCCATCGCAGAAAAACCAGATCATGATGGAGAATCAAATACACCTGCAGAGGAAGTGTCGTATCCACGCCTGGACCGTTCCGGGTTAATGGTTGCAGGGATTGTTCATAACCTCCTGGGTTCGTTAACCGCCATGCTCGGACATATCGACTTGTTAAGCCTGTACCATCCCCAATTGCAGGAGCCCTTGATGCGGGTCCGTGATATGGGGAAACGGCTCCAGGGCGAAATGAAGATGATGCTCGATAAATCCGAGATCGAGGCTGTCGAACAGGTGAAGAACATCAACCTGATAGAGGTTATTGAACGTGAGCTGGATTTTTTCCGTGCCGATCCACGGCTGAAACATAAAATTAAAACAAAATTTAATAAACCGGATCAAGTCAGCAGTTTTCATGCCCCCGCGCATGACCTGGTGCAGGCATTCGACCAGGTTCTGGCGAATGCCATCGAAGCAATGGAATATACCAAAGAAGCATTTCTCACTATTACTCTGGAAGAAAACGGTGATCATCAAATCCTGACCATGACCGACACCGGCGACGGCATGGATGAAGCGGTCCTCGCCCAGGTCTATGAACCGTTCTTCTCCACTAAAACCCCGCGCCACGAAGGGAAAAACCCACCTGTCCTCGCCAAGGGAATTGGCCTGACCCATGTGAAAAACCTGCTCGATCCATTGGGATGTTCCATCGACATCCAGAGCGAGCCTAAAAAGGGCACTACGGTTACGATAGAAATTCCCTTCAGAACCATTAACGATGAGTACAAGAACAAAATCCCGAAGGATTATGATATGTTCAAACGGGGGAAGTTGAATAAACAGTAGCCCGAAGGTCCCATCCTCCGGGAATGATAGAGATGAACTATAACGGACGATAGTGATATGAACGTCGGGTGAATTTTGGCAACACGGCGTTTATCCTCTCTTCAAAGGTTTCCTTCGACCTGTTCATTGCAGGTATCCACAACACCTCCGCCAAAGCACTCAACCGTGGCAAGGTCATATACTCCACATGATCCCAAGAGTCCATGTATTCGGTCCAGATGTTCGCCTGGCCGCCGAGAATATGGGATGCCGCCTCCGCTGAAATGTCACGCGGAACCGGATCGAACTCATACACTTTTTCCCACGGAAGATATCCGCCAATCGCTTTCGGTTCGCCAAGACGCGCCTGGTAGTAGTCGAAATAACAGTGAGAGGTGGGGCTCATGATCACGTCGTACCCCATCTCAGCCGCTCCAGTACCATAGCTCATGTCGCGCCATGCCTGCACTATCGTTCCGGGAGGGAGTGTATCGTTCAGGATCTCATCCCACCCGATCATCCGTTTGCCTGCTTTTTCCAGCCCACGCCCCACAGTTCTGGTGAACCATGGCTGCAACTGCCTGACATCGCCTAACTGCCGACTCCTGATCATTTCCTGGCATTTCGAGCATTTTTTCCAACGGTCCGTCGGGCACTCATCGCCGCCGATGTGGAAATAAGGGCCGGGGAAAAGCTCCATGGTTTCACGGAGGAGGTTGTACACAAACTCCATCGTATCCTGGTTTCCGGGGCAGAGGACATCCTTGAATATCCCCCACGTGGCCGGAACCTCCACAGTCTTTCCGGTACAAGACAATTCCGGGTAGGCAGCCAGAACCGCCATGGTATGGCCGGGCACATCCACTTCGGGAACGACTGTGATATACCGTTGAGCGGCATACTCCACAATGTCCGCAATTTCTTCACAGGTGTAAAAACCACCATAACGACTGCCGTCTTTCTCCGTACGCCATGCGCCGATTTCGGTAAGTTTCGGGTAGAGTCTGCTCTCGATCCGCCATCCCTGGTCGTCGGTCAGGTGCCAGTGAAAAATGTTCATTTTGTGAAACGTCAGGATGTCGATGAATTTTTTAATGTTGGCGACGGGGAAAAAATGACGGCTGACATCGAGGTGCATCCCGCGCCACGAAAAGCGTGGCCAGTCACGGATCAGCAGGCAGGGAATATCGCAACCTTCTTTACAGGATTCCGGCGGAACGAGTTGCAGCAGAGTCTGGAGCCCACGGAATAGCCCCTCTGGTGCAGGCGCAGCCAACAAGATTTCCCACTCCGTGATGTGAAGCTGATAGCCTTCCTCCGATCTCATCCCAGACGGCGACAGGAGGGAACGGTCAATTACGAGTCGGATAATTGTTCCGCTGTCTTGATCTGTATTCTGGTTTGGCGTTGGCAGTCGCAGGGCATAGTACTTTTCGATCTCATCACGGAACCATTGGGTGATAAAATCCGGTACCTGGTCAGGATCATATAGGAATTGTGTCGTACGTTCCAGACGGAACTGACCGGGTAACTGTTCTATGTGAGAAGGATAAGGGATAAGGGGCAGAGTGTCCATCGTTTTGTCCTGGGAAAATGATATGCTGTTGCAGGACAATATAGCAAAATTCATCGGGTTGCATGGGAACCGGATTTGCCTGATGTTGCAGTTGGCAAATCCGCTCCCATGTTTCAAATCACAGATTATACAAAGATTTTCTGGAAAGTTTTCTTTCGAAGATTCCAGGTATTTGCGTGTTCAGCGTGACCTATCCATGCTATCAAACTCGTCCTTAGTTCATCATAGGATAGTTCATGCCTTCCAACCTGATACCACTGGTGTTTAGCTCGAATCGAAAAACTATCCACGTTATTTCTGAGCAGCTTCCTGTAATCTTTGAATATCCTGAAACCAAGAAATGGAACACTCTGTTTCGAAGGGAAAATATCTTGCTTTTTCGGATGTATCTGAAGACGCAAGGAGGAGAGTTTATCTAATATGCCACGTCTTGCATCAAAAAGTTGGGATTTTGAGTTGGAGAACAGTATGAAATCGTCCATATACCTTACATAGCCCTTAATTTGCAATTCATGTTTGATAAACCTGTCAAGCGGATCAAGCATCAGGTTGGCGAAAAACTGGCTTGTGAGATTTCCAATAGGAATACCTTTTTTACGTTCCAATGGTGTAAATAAATCATCGCCCTTGTAATAATATAATGCTGGTTCTTGAGGTGGGCTTTCATCAATCATCAAATCTAATAACCATAATACTGATTTGTCCTGAATTCGACGTTTGAGATTCGCTTTCAAAATTTTATGATCGATGGACGGGAAGTATTTTCGAATATCACATTTTAAAACCCAGTCATATCTTTTCAGTAATTGCTGGCATCTGTCAATAGCCTTGTGTGTACCCTTTCCTTTTCTGCATGCATAGCTGTCTTCAATAAAGGTCGGGTCGATGAAAGGCTCCAACGTGTCCACAACCGCATGATGGACGATTCTGTCCCTGAATGATGCCGCAGTGATAATTCTCTCTTTCGGTTCATAAATCGCAAATTGTGAATAGGGTCCAGTCTGATAGGTATAGTTCCGCAGATCGTTTCTAAGCTCTAACATATTTTCTTCAAGATGTTTTGAAAAGTGGATCACATAGTCACGGTCTCTTTTTCCCAACCGGGCTTTCAGGTACGATTGGTACAGGACTGAGAAAGAAGTAATCTTCTGATATACATTCCGGACTGTTTTCATTTGATGTATTCAGATATTTTGACACCTGACCTTGAAAAGCAGGTCAGGCTACCCACCATTTATTGACTGCACCGAAGTAGACATGCCCTCGTTAGGTTCAGGACGTCGAAATGCAGTTTATGAAGACGCATGAACTGACGAGGAGGATCGTTATTCTCTGAAGTCGAGATAAAAAATGTATCCTCGTTAGACCATCAACGAAACAGCATGTTGATGAACCTAACGAGGGCATATCACCTATTAGACACCCGAAACTATAATGAGTGATGACAGGACGATGTTCAGACGAATCCTACCAACCGCCCTGCCATCGGGTTATATTCGCCCCGTAAAGAGCTGGATTGAACGGTGTCCTATCCGTGCCTGATCCGGCGTCCGTAGAGACCGGATATTCTGGCGGTGTTCAGGATTTGGGCGGAACGAACGACACGAAACCCGTTGTTGTTGTTCCGATTGTTCGGTTGATTCCTGTTGCGATTGGCGGCACGACAGTTCCTGGTATTGTTGTTCCAGGAGCCGCCCCGCAACACGCGAACGTTATCCCTGGCCGTTCACCCCAACCGCCGGGTTGAGAGGCTGGCGGCAAGCCTTTATCGACTTCTTCCATCCACCAAGCAGTTTCCCGATTTCCACGAGATGTCCCGCAGAGTATTCGTACTGCCTGACAGTAAGATACTGCAAATCGACACAAGTTCGTATATGATGACGCAATAATTCGAGATGAGCATCCGCTTCACACAACGACGGATATGGATTTTTTCGTTTCGTAGCAAAAACTAAAGCGGCCTGGAAATCCAGTATATCATCCTGCACACGTTTCGCCATGACAAAACGTTGCGATTTGGGGAAACGTTCCGTCCGCTGGAGAAGCCACAGCAAAAAATCCTGGGTTTTTACAAAAATTGGTGATTCTTTCAAAATTTCTCCGGATAAACGATTCGGGTAGCCCCGCCAAACCATCCAAATATATAAAAATCTCGCGAGGTGGGGGGACACCCCCCACACCCCCCGTCAGAAAACAGAACACAGAATTTAAGAACACAGAAACAGATAGGACTATTGGGCGGAACCAACAACACGAAAACCGAAGCCGATGGACCGGTTGCTCGGCCGATCCCTGTTGCGACACGCGGCACGACAGCTCCAGAAGTCGATGCACCAGGAGCCGCCCCGCAACACGCGATATTGCCCCGATGACGGTCCCTGCGGGTTGCTCTGAGGGCTGCTTGAATAGTAGTTCTCACCATACCAGTCGCTACACCATTCCCGCACATTGCCGTGCATGTCGTAGAGTCCCCACGCATTCGCCGCCTTCTGTCCTACCGGGTTGGTTGTATTGTTGCTGTTCCCGCTGTACCACCCTGTACGGGAAAGGTCCGATTCACTGCTGCCCGTGGAATAACGAGTCGTTGTTCCCGCACGGCACGCATATTCCCATTCCGCTTCCGTAGGCAAACGGTACCCTTTCCCCGGATCGCGACGGTTCAGACGATTAACAAACTCCTGAGCTTCCTCCCACGAAACATAATACATTGGGTTCGATCCACCTTCACCTCGCAAAGGCCAACTCGGATCAGCAAGGTCTCGCTGTTGACGAACAGTGGTTCCCATCACCTCCTGCCACATCGCCTGCGTCACCTCTGTCGTCATCATCTCAAACGCATCCAGTGTCACGCGGTGCTGTGTCTCATCACTTTCCCGATTCGCTTCATTATTCGGCGATCCCATCATAAACGATCCCGCCGGGATATAGGCAAAACGCATGTTGGACAGAGGTCCGTTGGATATCGTCCCGGCTCTCGCTGACGCCTGCTGCTCACGCCTCCTGCGTTCCGCTTCAGCCGCAGCGGCAGCCGCAGCAGCTTCCGCTTCACGCTGGCTGGTGCGGCAGGAACTGATCTTCGAAGAGATCGAACTATTCGCGCCACCGACCTCTATCGCCCTCTCATAGTGCTGGATCGCCGCCGCCCAGTCGCGGTTGTTCCGGGACTGGTCCCCCAACTGCTCCAGGCGCTGCGCTTCACGACGGTTCTCCGCTGCCTGCTGGCTCGAACGGCAGGAGCTGATCTTTGAAGAAATCGAGCTGTTTGCGCCACCGATCTCCAATGCCTGCTGGTAATATCCAATCGCATCGTCATAGTCACTCTGCCCGCGTTTTTGGTCGCCCAACTGTTCGTACCGGTCCGCGATCTCCGAAAGGCCACGTTGTGCGCTGCTGTTGTCGCCATCCAGACGAAGAACTTCACGGTAGGCGTCATACGCATTCCGGCCGGTGGGAGATGTAAGATGATTTGCCTGAAGGTGACCGTTCGCAGACACCAACAGGGAATCTATCCGGTGTTGCAGACGATCCGCTTCACTCGTATGGTCGCCTTGTGTGATAATAGCAACGGCTATCACAACAATCACCACAGCGATCAGAAGAACTGGAATGACAGGATTGATCTTCTTCTTTTTCTTCTCTTTGGATAGTCTCTCTGCTTCTTCCTGCTCTACTCTTAATGCTTCCTGCCTTCTGCGCTCTTCTATTGCGGCGATACGTTTCCGCTCTGCTTCCTCTCGCTTCTTCTGTTCCTCTGCTGCTTTCCGTTTCTCCTCTGCTTCCCGCTGTTTTCGTTCTTCTTCCGCTGCTTTCACCACTTTCTGATGACAATCGGGGCAGAAACCATCCTTCTCCCGGTGGCTGGCGCAGATGTTTTTTTTGCCGCACTTCGGGCAGGCGAACCGTTCTACATCCTTTTTTTCACCGCACACCGGGCACACGGGCAATGGCGGTTTTTCCAGCGCCTGCACAAAATCATGACCCGAGCTGAATCTGCTTGAAGCTTGCTTCGCGAGGATTGTTTCCAACGCGGAATTCACTATGTCCGGCAGTTCGGGGATCGGTTTTACCTTCGCGTTCCGGTGCTGGTCGGGAAAGTTGGGACCTCGGAACGGTGGATCGCCTTTCAGCATCTCGTAGGCGATGATCCCCAACGCATACAGGTCCCCCGCCTCCGATGGATCCTCCGCATCCCATATCTCCGGCGCCATGTACGGATCGGTGCCGGAAATCGAAGGCATCTTGGCACCCGACAGCAGGATTGAGTCACGCGCTGTTTTTGACAGTCCAAAATCGCTGATCTTCAACCGTTTTTCATCCGGGTGCCACAACAGATTCGACGGCTTCAGATCCCGGTGAATAATCCCTTTCGAGTGCAGGTAATCCAGACCTTCCGCGATGTCCTTCAGCAGTGGCAGCGCGGCTTCAAGAGAGAAACGTTCGTTGGGCTGTTTCGCCCTCAGGCTGTTCAGATCGCCACCCGCGACCAGTTCCATGATCAGGAAATACACCCCCATATCGGTCGTAAAATCACCGATCCGAACGATGTTCGGGTGCGCCAGTTCGGTGCCCAGGCGCGCTTCCCGTTCGATGCGTTTGCGTGCGACTTCATCCGCGGTCGCAGTGGTGAAGATCGCCTTCAACGCCACCGGGCGGGCAGGGGTGTACTGACGGTCTTCCGCACGGAATACCGCGCCCCATCCGCCTTTGCCCAACAGATCGCCGATCAGGTACCGTTTGAACCCCTTGTCAGGTAATTCCATCCCCAATTCCATTCCGGGTACGAGGGGCATTTCCGTGGAATGAAGACCGAACGGTGTGCCGGAACCGCCGGGGGGTGTGGAAAAGGGAGAACCCGAACCATGAGAGGAGGGAGGCACATAATCCATCGAATGGTCGCCGAACGGGGCCGGGCGTCTGCGTGGAGATGGTCCACCGCCGGGAGGGGTTTCCCCGGTGGGTTGGGTCGCTGAACCACCTTCCCCGGACCGATTTTTTGTGTCCGGGCCACGCTCCCCGGGGGATGGAACCCTGTCTCTTAGTCACATTTTTTCCATTGCGAGTTTCCAGCCTTGCAATCGTTCCTGCAGGATAGCATATCCTTTCCACATTGCTTTCCATCCAACGCGTCCATTACGTTTGGTATCGATCCATCCTCCCATTTTAGCAATCGTGTAGTACGCCCATTTCATGGTTGGTGGATTGGTTGGCAACGGTTTGTTTTTCATTGAACCAAACCATAACAGCTTCCATTCCTCCGGTTTCAATAGTTTTTCACAGTCTGTTTCGGTATCTTTCCATTCCCTCATTTGCAGCAGTAGTACACCAACAAATGCCAGTATTTGTGCCAGACGTTGCAAATTGTCTGCGTACTGCATTCGTGCTTCATGAAGGTTGCACCCGGTTTTCCATGCCTTGTGATATTCTTCAATACGCCAGCGTAACGTATAATAGCGTTGCACCTTCAATGCATCTTCCAACGTGTCCGCAGGTTCCGTAGTTAACAGACGCCAGACTAACGGCTTGACACCATCTGGTGGCGATTCCTCTTCGATAAGAACGATCCAAAGTGGCAATGGTGAATACGTCTTCCGCTTGCCACGCGGTGGACGCAATGTCGCACGAGACGCTCGAAGGGTTACTGTGGCGACACGAGCCACTCTGCCACCACGCTGGGTAACCTCTACCTCAGTTTGTCCCAAAACAGGTTGTGAATGAACATGCTCAAATAGCCTGACATCCTCATCACTCAAGGCACGGTCATAACAGGCGCGTACCACATAACGATATCCATGCAGTTGGTTATACCCAAGAAATTCATAGAGGTCAGCCTCACGGTCACATACACTGATTACACGTGACATTTGGGAGTCCAGTCGTTCGGCGGAACGGGACAAGCTTGATTCCCATTTGAAACTCTCTTTATCATGGTAAGAACGTTTTCTACGATCTTTGTTCTTACCATGCGTGGAAGGATCACGTTGCCACCATTCTTGATCAATCAAGCCAAGGGTGAAACCACTGGAACCTGACAACATAAGACTGCTATGAACGTTCCACCCATAAGGACCTTGTGTCGTAGAATACCCTAATGGGCCTAATTCTTTGCTGACACTATGGGAGAACGGTAATTTTGTCGTATCCATAATCAAAAGAAGATCGTCATCGCTGCCATTACAAACGGATGCAGTGGAAGCAAAACCACCTTCTGCGATGGACGTAGCGGATACACGATCATTTTCAATCAAACGATAAGCACCTTCCTGGACTGCAGGATCACCTTTACACGCCGCATTTACACTGGCTTCCGGATCAATTGCAAGCTGCGCTGCAGTCCGGATCAAGCGACGATGGAGGCGTAAATCCGGTAAATGACATTCCTTGAAAGTAGACTCTGCCCAAAGATGCGGATTCTGAATCATTGGTCGCTCCATAGATAAAGTGAGTTGATATATAGAATACGCAGCACATACGGTTTTGCTCCAAAAAGATGTGACTAAAAGACAGGGATGGAACCCCCGGGCTACCTTCCGCTTTGATTTTTTCCTCGAGTTCGGCTGCGAGTTGACGATAGAGGTCTTCGCTGATTTTGCCTGCGATGAGTTGATCTTTTAATGCGGCCAGTTGTTGCCGAGATTTGGATGCCATTCCTTTCTCCCGAACGGTTGTTTTGACCGTGATGCCCGGTGTGACAGGGTAATATCCGAAGGGATCAGTTGAGAAACAAGTCAGGGGAAGGTTGGGTATTTTTTTTGTTGCATGAATGCAATCGTTCCTCGTCAGTTCACCTCGTCTTCATAAACAGCATTTCTACTGGATGAACCTGGCGAGAGCATAATACTACCCATCTCTCCGGTGGGTGGCATGGGAACCGGATTTGCGTGTCGTTGCGAGGGATTTTGCGTAGTAGTTGCCGTTACGCAAAATCCCGAAGCAATCCCCTTCCATGGGCGTAAATATCCCTGAACTGCTCTTCGTACAAACCTTTCGCACACCTGGCAGGAGATTGCTTCGCTTCCACGCACAACAGCAACAACCGTGTGTGAAAGCTCGCAACGACAGGGTGGGGATACCCCACAAAAACTCTTTCCCGGTGGATGGCACCACCGGGTTACACATCTCCACATCTTTTGACACCCGACCATGAAAAGCTGGTCGGGCCACCGCCGCCACACTGGATGGCATCCGCCTAAGGCGGATAAACCCCAGGGTTGCACATCTCTCCCCGATGGATGGCACCACCGGGCTACACATCTCCCCGGACCGATTTTTTGCGTCCGGGCTACACACTCCGGCAGACAGACTCGCAATGACTGACTTGGCGAGTACGACACGATCTGCAGCCTGTCCAACGTAGCTGTTTTTTTGCGCTGGTGGATGCAATCGGGTATCATAAAAACAAATCCCACACGGTCCGTCGGCTAACGGATCAGATGTCATGGCGATTCAAACGGTGTGGCGTCGAACAAACTACGTAGCACCGTCCTTCAGGGCGGTGACGCAAGATATTGTATTCTCTACCTTTATCTATCAGACAGGAGTGCGCTTCAGCGTACTTGTCCTTCCTGTCACCAGGCAATTCCTGCAATTGGTAAACCTTCTGCAAGCACGCTGAAGCGCGCTCCGGATCTATATTAGCCTTTTCTCCACCGCGCTAAAGCACGGTGCTACGTAGTCTCTCTCCTGATTACCGGAGGACCGATTCACATGGGGACGGGTTACCCAGCCAGCAGTTCAAGACGGGTTACCCAGCCAGCTATCCAAGGCGGGGTTCACAAATGTGTTTCATACAATTCGATTGATTTCCAACGCGATAGATCTGTTTTTTGACACCCGACCATGGAAAGCTGGTCGGGCCACCCCCGCCAAATCCTTTGAAACCCGAATAGCAGTGGGTGTCATGGAAATGACTATTAATGTATGCCCCTGTTGGCTTGAACACGTCGAAGAGCAGTTTTCGAAGACGTGTGCCCAACAGGGTTCTTCCAACTACACTACATACTACTCAATCAATACTCCACGTTGGTCACCAGCCATCACAACGACGGTTCCGGCTGGTTCAAGCCAACGTGGGCATACCTGCCAACCACCAAAAAGAGAAACCCGGGTGATAAACACCCGGGCCAAAATGTATTGTAAAATATTAATATCAATTGTATTACAATGTACCCGTCGCGAGGGCTACCAGCAATGGAATAATGATCAGCGCCACACCCATCAGGCTTTCCCCGGCGATCAGTCCGGATGCGACCGGGAAGGTGTACATACCCGCAGCTTTCGGGTATTTCTTCTGAATGATCCATGCCAGCAGGCCACCGATGAACATGGACAAGCCATACCAGAAATGGAAGGTAAACGCAAGACCCAATCCCATCGGGCTCGGCACCCACGGCTTCAGCTTATCCGGCAACCAGCGGGGAAGAAGCACCAGTACAATCCCGAGGATGGCGCCGATAAAGAGCGCGATCCGTGCGGTCGGATGCAGGGAATCGAGGCCGTTCGCCAGCAGACGTGCGACACTGGCCCACACCTGCGCCGCCGGGGCCGGCCATTTGTCCGTACCCAACGCTTCGGCGTTCGGGACCATGAGATAAAATGCAGGGACGGTAACCGCTGTACCGATAAAGATGCCCGAGAACTGGGCGAGGAACTGCTTGCGTGGATTGGCGCCAAGGACATACCCGGATTTCAGGTCGATCAGCAGGTCGGAGGCGCTGTCCGCCACACCGGCGGTGATACAGGCGGCCATGAGGTTCACATTGGTCTGCCCACGGGCAATGGCGCCGTACATGAGCTGGGTGACTTTCCCCATCGCTCCCACAGGGGTTGTGTCCGTTTCGCCTGCTACCCGGCACGCGACAAGTGCTAGTACAAAGCTGAGAACCACAGCAAGCAAACCCATCCAGATGGGCATATTGAAGATCGTATTCGCGATGTAAATAACACCAATGCTGCCGACAATTGCGCCAGCGGCGAACCAGGTTGGCGGCACTTCGATTTTTTCCAGGATAGAAAGGTCTTCGGACTGTACTTTTTTCGTCTTCTGGAAGATCGCGGTGATTCCGCTCAAGGCGCGTGCAATCGCTTTCCACTGGAGGGCGAAGGCGGTCAATCCGCTGGTGACCATACATGCCGCTCCACCCCACAGGGACCATGACACCATGGTACGATAGTTCAATACTTCGATCACACCGATCTCATGCATGTAGGGTACGAGGATCACCCAGTTGAGGATCGATCCGATCAGCACACTGGTCGCAACACGGATCCCCATCAACGCGCCACCCGCGACCAGTAGCACACTGCCTTCCACGCCCACGGTGTAAGAGAACATTCGCTGTCCGAACACCGGGTAGGCTTCATGGATCAGGGAGAAACCACGGCGAAGGATTCCAAGGTCCGCCATGGCATGGAAACCGTCACGCACAAACGCCACGAGACCGCCAAACGCTCCTGCAAGGAACAATGCATTGGCGCTTTTTTGCCCCTGCTCGGCGGAGGTCATGGCACCTTCAAGTTCCATGTCGTTTTCGGCATTTGCCGCAGCATCCGCCGCTTCGAGGTCTTCCGCCAGTTCCCCACGTCCCCCGACAACCTGTTTTTCGAGGGCCGGTTTGTGATCGTAGTCGGCATGCAGGGCGCGAAGCGTGATGGCAGCGGCGATTCCGGACGGGAACGGCAACCGTTCCGTGTTGATCATCTGCCGTTTCATCGGGATGGCGAGAGTCACACCTAACACCGCTAAGAAGAAGATCCATGCGGTCAGCCATCCATAGGGGATGTGCATGCCATTTACCAGCAGGAAAGCGGCAATCGCCGATACAAGAGTCCCGCCCGTGGAATACCCGGCAGCGGATGCGGTGGATTGCATCGCGTTATTCTCGAGGACGGTCATGTCGCCTTTAACAAGACGGAACTTGCCAAAACGGATGCTGCGAAGACCTTTCCAGATCGCAAAACTTAATACACATGCGGTGATCGCAACTCCGAACCCCCAACCGGTTTTTAACCCGACATACAGGTTGGACAGCGACATTACCGCTCCGAGGATCGAGCCCATGAAGACAGCCCGGAAGGTGAGCTGTTTCATGCTCTCACCACGGTAATGGTGCTGTACCCAGTTTTGTTCGATTTCTTCGGGGGTGAGTTTACGTTGACTGCTTGCTGATGCCATGCGTGCAGTTCCTTATGGTTAGGTACTAATCACGAACTTGTGGATAATTTCACAATGAATCAATGTAACATGGTGTTGTGCAGGTTCGAAGTGTGGTGCTCTGCAAGATCCTGGCGCCTTTTACCGTTTATATTTGTACAAGGACTATTTGGTGCGAGATCTTGCAGTTCAATTGTCTATCCACATGTGCAGGTTCTCGCTTACTTTGTTCACAAACTTGTTGAATCGCTGATTTCTCGCTAGGAACCTGCACAACACCATTTTTTGTAACGCGATATTAAAATGCTATACAACCTGGTTCAATCGAATCGATCCACCAAGCTCCTACTAAACATGATCGTTGAGATGGAAACAATATACATCTGAGCGGCGTATTATGCCATGTGTGGTTTTCTGAAACGAGAATCCATTTCTGCATGTAACATCTTTTTATAGCATGGAATTTCGATCTCAAATCCATTACTTTACACACCTTGAAACAAACCGATTCTCATACATTGCGAGGAAACAAATGTCACTGTTTGACGAGCTGAACCAGACATACCTTAAAACCCATACGAAAAAAGAAGATGCATTCTGGGCGAACCTTATGGGCTTGAAGGATTATGAAGAAGGAACCCTTGAAAAAGCGGACATCGCACAAAAAGAGTTCATTACGGATGCTACCTGGCTGCCGAAAATCCGTGAGGAATTGAAACGGACAGACTTGGCCGATGATGAAAAAACCGGTCTGGAAGGTTGGATACGGTTTTTCGAAGCAAACTCCATCGAAAGTGAAGAGGCGAAAGAGCTGCAGAAAAAGATCATCGAGATGGAGGGTGAGCTGGACCGTGCCCGCCGTACAATGAAACTGGGATACACCGACCCGGAAAACGGCGAGTTTGTGGAAGCCAGTTCTGTTCAACTCCGTCTCCTCATCCGTACCGCCAAAGACGAGGCGACTCGCAAAGCGGCATGGGAAGGGCTGCGCGCCATTGAGAATTTTGTCCTTGAACATGGTTTTCTTGACATCGTGAAAGAACGGAACCGTCTCGGACGAATGCTCGGCTATGACGACTACTATTCCTGGAAAGTGAAGATCAATGAGGGCATCACCAAGGAGAAAGTGTTCGAGCTGTTGGGTGAACTGGAAGAGAACACCCGGGATGCCTGCCGGAACCGTATTAAGTCGGTCCAGGATGCGAATGATGAATCCGCCGCGGAACCGTGGAACTTCGACTTCGTCACCTCCGGCGACCTGACTGCGGAAAAGGATCCCTACCTGCGTTTTGAAACGGCGCTGCTTCGCTGGGGACGTTCCTTCTCCGCCCTGGGGATCAAGTACCGGAATGCGCAGCTTTCGCTCGACCTGGTCGAACGAAAAGGAAAATACGAGAATGGTTTCATGCACGGCCCCGATCCGGCATGGTTCAAGAATGGCGAATGGCAGCGTGCCCGGATCAACTTCACCGCCAACGCAGTACCCGGGCAGGTAGGCAGTGGTAAAACCGCCCTGGAAACCTTCTTCCATGAAGGCGGGCATGCCGCGCATTTTGCGAATATCCAGATGCCATCTCCCTGTTTCGCCCAGGAATTCGCACCCACCTCTATCGCGTACGCCGAAACGCAGTCCATGTTCCTCGACAGCATTGTTGGCGATGCGGACTGGCTCTACCGCTATGCGAAAGACGCGGATGGCAACGCAATGCCGATGGACCTGATTCGCAGATCATTGGCGGATGATCACCTGAACCGCGCTCATCTGCTGCGTAGCCTGATGACAGTTCCCTTCGCGGAGAAGGCTTTGTATGAGATCCCGGATGCTGAACTTACCCCGGAAAAAGTATTGGCGACCTTCCGTGAGATCGAAGCGCAAATGACCTGTCAGCCGTCCAGCGCACGTCCGGTGCTCAGTGTTCCGCACCTGTTGGCAGGCGATTCCTCGGCATATTACCACGCGTATGTGCTGGCGCTCATGGCGGTGTACCAGACACGTGCGTTCTTCCTGAAGCGGGACGGTCACCTGATGGACAACCCGAAGATCGGACCGGACATGGAAGAGTTCTACTGGAAACCGGGCAACTCGAAATCGTTCCTGGAGTATGTCGAATCCATGACCGGGGAACCGTTCAGCGCGAAAGCATCTGTTGAACTCGTCAACAAATCTCTTGACGATGTTTATAATGAAGCGGAAGCATCCATCGAAAAATCCAAATCGATCCCGGAATTTGAAGGGGCTGTCGATTTGAATGCTACTGTTCGTATGGTACATGGCGATGAAGTGATCGCCACCAGTGAAAACAGTTTCGAAGAGATGGCGGAGCAGTACGCGAAATGGATCGAAAGCATGGAGAAAGCGGCGAAATAGTTTTTTCCGTCATTGCGAACGAAGTGAAGCAATCCCATTCCGTTGGTGTAAAGTGTTATTCAGAGATTTGTTGAAGGATGTGTGAGGATTTGGCAGGAGATTGCTTTGCGATTTTGCATAACAACAACTACTCTACAAAATCGCTCGCAACGACATGTTCATTCTTCTGGACGTGTGGCCCTGCCTGAAGTCCAAGGCGGGGTTTCACAAATGAATATAATTTTGAGTTTCAGACGGGTTGATCTCGATTGAGGTCAACCCGTTTTCTCTGGATAAAAATCTGGAAGAAGCAGAAGAAATTGTTTTAGATACCTGAGAAAAACCATAAGTTATAGAATATCAAGATTGCGTAACACAATTGACGGGGGGCATGATGAAGCAGCTATTGATGTATTCGGCTTTATTATTGGTGGTATTTCTGCTGATTGATTGTAGCATGGATGCAAATGACGAGTCCGCGAAGCTGGAACCATTGCAGAATGATTTGGATGTGTGGATTGAGGAAAATCCCTATCCGGATCGTGCTCGAGTAGATGAGATCCCGTGCCTGAAGCTGGTATTACGTTCCCAGGAGGATTATCCCAGCTCTGCATACTCTCTCGTTCACAGTTTCCAACGAACGGGGAATTCCATTTATGTGAAAGTGGATGGAGTTCGAAATGCTGGCATGGGGGCTGATGTTATGACACCTATCGGTGGTGCCTGCAATTTTAACCTTGATCCAGGAAATTATGAAGTGTTCTTGAGATACAATGATTCCATTGACAATTACCGGGTGATGGTGAACGAGGATGTCATTATCACGACACCGCAGCAACAATCCTTTACAGATTCATACTGGGACTTCTATTATCGATATATGGAAGATACATTTGCCTGTTATATCTGGGGCTGGTACGAGTTAGGATCGGAGCAGGTGGAATTGTACGAAGCTTTTCTGGACACCATACGCGCTACGCCGGGGATCATTGAACTCGTATATCCCGATGAATGTGTCCATGCGCTTACCTCCCATCTGTATGAAAGAACTGCAAAACAGGTTGCGTATTTCCAGTTTGAAAGCCTGGAGCAACTCTTTGAGTGCCATGAAAAACTCGATTTGTACAATGAAGAGGTGTATAACCACACCGGCTGGTATCCCATCGAGATCATGGACTGGGATCGGGAGTATTAGCAGACAGGTATAAACGCCAAATAAAGATACGAAGTGTCGAAATACCAACTGATTCCAATAGTGGAAACATGAACATGTGCTCTGCAGCATGGAATTTCTATTCATTTATTCTTATATTTAAGCAAGGTAGTGTCAGGAAGTTGTTCCATTTGCCAACAACCTGTGATACTGCTGCACATCGGCTATCGGGTGGGATCTTGTGGAATGGAAAGATGAAAACTGGGCCGGTTTTCTTTCCATTCCCCGGTTTTCACCCATTTTTAATGATTGCTTGAAAGCAGATGGTTGCTTCAGGTTTGTTTTGTAAACAGCTTCTTAATGAATTTTATGAATCCAGTGTCTTCAGATTTTGTTCCTGGTAACGCATCTTTATTTATCGCGAGTCTGCCCGTACCATGACAATGTAAACATTCAACAAAATCAACAATCTTCGATGATGGTGCACCAGGATCATAAAATCTTTTATACTCGCCTCCTTTTCCATTGCAATAAGAACATATAGTCGAACCGGGTAAAATAGCTGAGTTCGGTCCTGAAGATTGATTGTCTCTTGCCATCGCCATGAAATACTCTCCACCTCTTTAGAGTTCGCAAACGTTAGGTACGATGAGGTGCCAATCGCATTTGCCATTTGTTTAAATATTATCTATTGAACAGGTATCGAAATGGTAAATGTCGTTCCTTTACCCGGTTCACTCTGAACGTCAATTGTACCATCATGATCTTTAATGATCCGGTACACAATCGCCAATCCTAAACCTGTTCCAACACCCACACCTTTTGTCGTAAATCCCGGTTCGAAAATCCGTGTAAGATTCTTTTTGGGAATGCCTGAACCTGTGTCTGAAATGGTAATTACGACATCGTTATCCAGTTTTTCGGTGCTGATGGTAATCGTTCCCTTCTTGCCAATCGCCTGGCGAGCATTCACCAGCAAATTCAAGAACACCTGGTTCAGGGCGCCGGGATAACATTTGATTTCCGGCAGGTCGCCGTAGTCTTTTACGACTTCGATGTCATCGGTCAATTCGTGGTGCATCATCAGGAGGGTATCTTCGAGACCGGTGTGTAAATCGGCGAGCTTGAGTTCAGCTTCATCCAGTCGTGCGAAGGATTTCATCCGTTTGACAATCTCCGTAACACGTTTGCCACCGGTACGGATCACATACGCCACATTCTCAATCGCCTGTAATGAGTGTTGTAACGTACTGTCGAAGGAGTTTTCGTCTGTAACATCGAGATGTTTCTGAAGAGCGGTGTGAAGATTTTTTACGGCTTTTTCCAGGGTGTCATGTGTGCTGAACATGGCGCCGATAGGGGTGTTGATCTCGTGGGCAATTCCGGCAGTAAGATTTCCCAACGCCGCCATCTTTTCCGAATGCACCAGTTGCGCCTGGGTTTGCCGCAGTTCTTCATTTGTCTTTTCCAACTCGATCAGCAGTTTCTGACGGTGTTTCGCTTCTTCGAGTTCGATTTCTTTCTTCTCATTTTCCAGTTCAAGTGTCTTGCGTCTCATTTCCTCTTCGTTGGCGCGACGTTCCTGGACAAGTTTCTCTGAGGACAAATCCCGGATTTGAACAATCTGGTTACGCAGTTCACGGGTGGATTGCCCGACCTTCCTCGCCAGGTGGATCGACATCGTGAGCAGGATGATCATCGATCCTATCAGGTAGGAATTCTCAAAAGGTCTGTGTCCCGCCTCGATATCAATATTGAAATAGGGAAGAAGCATCTGGAGTGAATTAAACGCGATATAGAGGAAAAAACCGATTCCAATAAACAGTGAGCCTTCCCTGCGTTGGATCATGGCGCCAACGACAAAAATAAGGGCAATTGCCATACATAGCAGTGAGAAGACAGTAACAATGACCATGGGAACATAGAGGATCCCGATCAGCATTGGCACGGCAACGGCGGTCAGCATCCAGAATGCTTTCGGTAATCCTTCATGAAACAGAGAATGAAAAAACGCCAGGCTGGACAATGACACGAGAATGACCGCCGTTTTAACGAAAATGTAGCTGAGGGTGAAAGCGAAGGCTGTCCCGCTCAATTGCATGAACAATATCGCAAATACCAGTAAACCAAAAGAGAAACAGATCATGGAAAAGAAGAGGTTCCCGATCTCCTTGCGGTTGAATATGAAAAGAAACAGGTGAATGACACAGAAGGAGAGGAAAATTCCCTCAAAGAACATCGTCTCAAGGTATGCTTCATGGTGTTTGTGGATTGTGTCGGAGATAACAGCGTCATTATCACCGATGGTCAAACGGAATCCATAGGGCGCGAGGCTCATCACCCGCCTGCTTTCCCACTCAACCGCATATCGGACTGCAATAACCTGGTGCTGTAAAGAGTCCAGACGGATGGAGAAAGGCTGCGGGAGAATATGATATTCACCTGTCGTTGTACCGGGAGTGGCGCCGATTGAGCCCATCCGACGGACAAGACGACCGTTAAAATACATCTCCAGCGCGCCTTCCTGCCCCATATGACAGGTCAGCACTTCACCCCATAAACTGGAATCGACTTGCATATCGAGACGGAACCATCCGAGCCACTCTACAAAATCACGGTCCTGGCCGGGCATCAACCGGGTGCGTTCAACAGATCTCCACTCGGAAGCGTCGTAGTCCACCGCTTTGAAGTGAGACGAATCCAGGGAATTGTATTTCCATCCATCAAGCAACGGGATCAGACCAAGGGATTCTTCCAGCAGGTCTGTGGAGAGATGGAATTGAGATTTGGCTTCTGAAACAGCTAATCCGCCAACAATCAAAGCAAACACGATAAACCGGTTTATAAACAGATGAAGGCTATAACGCATGAACAGTAACCTTTCGACACGGTGCTTCACTAAACTAGCGGACGAAAGCGATTCCCGCAAGTAGAACTCAGCATTTACAAAATCGTTCCTCCATGTTGGTGATCATTTCGCATTAATGTGCAGATAAATAAGGTTCTCTATCGCAACCTGTACGTAAACGTACAGGTTGAAAAGATATAAAGATATATAATATATAGAGTTGGAGCAACCATCTTTAATAAGTGTGCATCAAGGAAATAGAGTTGATAGTTATGTATATAATTAATAAACAGTATTATAGGATAGTATTAGAGTAATTGCTCCGGAGGAGTCTTGACATTTGTATTTGAAATAATTATTATAGTGTACGCATGCTGACAGTTTGAAATAAGTAAACCGTTAACGGATACTGTTATGACAGATGAGCTGTTTCACCTCGACATGTTCCTCGAGGCGTTGGAGATTACGCAAGAGGAACTTCGCCGATGGGAACGGATGGGATTAATTCGTCCTCTGGGAATGATTGATGGAGAGACGCCGTTTTATACGGCGCAGAATCTCCAGGATGGTTTACAGATCAAGAAGTTACTCTCAGTGGGTTATGGTCTGGGCGACATCCAGAGTATCGTTCGAAAGGTCGGATTGCCATCATCCCAACCCAACGGGAAGAAAAAAGAATCCCCTCAGCAGTTGATTACGGTGGGGGAACTGGCGAAACAGACAGGTTTGAATCCCAGGACGATCAAGTACTGGGAAGAACGAGGGATCATTGAACCGGATGGACGCAGTACTGGTGGATTCCGGCTGTATGCGCGGCACTACATCTTCTTTTGTGAATTGATCCGCGACCTGCAGAATTTTGGATACAGCCTGGATGAGATCAAGGAAATAGCGGAAATGTTCCGGGATTTTGTAGCGATCCAACGCGGGGCTATTGATCTGTACACCCCCGAGGTCTATGCAAAGCTGTCGATCATGCAGGAACGAGTGACGCATCTCGACACCCGTATGAAAGATTTGAAGCAGGGGATCAAACGTTGGGAAGACTTGCTGCGAAAAAAACGGAAAGAGATCCAGCAATTATACGCCAAAGCGATTCCACCGGATCATGATCAGGTGCAAAACGGAAAACCGAAGCGGAAAAAGCAGTAACAGCACCTTACGAGGTTATTCTGAACAGGAGTGAAAGATGGGGAAAATTATTTTTATCGAGCCCAAATCCCCCAATCTGCATATTTTTTCCGGCTACTCATTACCAAGGCTGGGATGTATCCTGTTGGGAACCATTGCAGAAAAAAATGGATGGGATGTATCTGTTTACATAGAAGAACAACATGAAATTGACTGGGACGATATTGCATCCGCTGACATCGTGGGAATCTCCACCATTACTTCCACAGCTCCCAGAGCATACGCCATAGCCGACCAGGTGCGGCGGATGCAAATCCCGGTCATCATGGGCGGTCCGCATGTCACCTTTTTGCCGGAAGAAGCCCTGCAACATTGTGATTACCTGATGAGGGGGGAAGGTGAAATCGCATTTCCCCTGTTTTTGAAAGCACTGGAGAATGAGTATGGGATGGAGGATGTTCCCAACCTTGCTTATCATGTGGATGAAACGATACGCTATAACGATACAGCGGAAGCTTGTACTGCACTCGATACTCTTCCTTATCCGGATTTCTCACTGGTTAAAGGCAAGCCCCTTGTAATCGCGGGGCATACAGTCATTCCTGTACAAACCTCCCGTGGATGTCCCTACGATTGCTCGTTCTGTTCCGTAACCGGCATGTTCGGACGACGTTTCCGCAGACGTTCCACGGAAAACGTATTGGGAGAATTGCGGCAGTACAACCAGAAAGACAAGTTTCTCTTTATCTATGATGACAATTTTGCCGCAAATCCGAAAAGCACCAATGAACTCCTCGATTCAATGATTGAGGAACAGTTCAAGTTCAAGTGGTCTGCACAGGTTCGTGCTGATCTCGCACGGGATACGGCACTTGTGAAAAAAATGAAAAAAGCAGGATGCCACACAGTCTTTATCGGGTTTGAAACAGTCAATCCGGAAAGCCTGAAATCGATCAAGAAAAAAGAATCTGTTGATGATCTTGGCAATGCTGCCATGACTTTCCGCAAAGCAGGGATCAATGTACACGGAATGTTCATCCTTGGACTTGACGATGACAACATGGACGCGGTAAAAGAAACGGTTAAGTTTGCAAAGAGATATCGTTTAAGTTCAGCACAGTTCCTTATCCTTGCGCCGTTACCGGGGACTCGATGTTACCAGGAGCTGGCTGCTCAGGGACGGATCGCGTTTACGGACTGGAGCCTGTATGATGCCCATCATGTAGTGTTCCATCCCAAGCATCTTACCCTTGCGGACTTGCAACGCGCCCAGATAAAGGCCCATAAACAGTTCTATTCACTGAAAGAATCTGTGCGCCGTTTGGTTCATCAATGCTGGGTGGACATTGGAATCGCCTATTATGCCCGCCATTTGAACAGCAATTGGAAAAAGAGGAATAAACCGTACCTGAAACTCCTTGAATTATTGCGTCCCAACAAAGAGGCGGAAATCCTGGCGGATTTCAAGCAGAGGATTTCACTGGAAAACAGGGTGGCGGTTGGTAACCATAAACACTAAGGATAGTTGAAGGTTTTACTACATACAGTTATGAACGAGCATACATACTGAGATTCTCCTGTGGATACAATGCAGGAGAATCTTGTCGTTTAAAGGACTTCTATCTTTTTCCGTCGCGAGGCATTAAATAATAAAGGGAATTACAAAAAAACCGATTGTCGTGACAATGCCAAACAGTCCGAGTACAATCCTGAACATCTTGTCCACTTCAAACATTATTGACTCCATGGAAGAACCAACGACCGAATATTTAATCCTGCCTTCTTCTGCATTCAATATAATACGCTGATATTCTGCAAGCATAGTCAAAGAAATGTTTCCTATAATTTCCGAATATTTGCATCCGAATCATATTCACACCGGGTACTCCATGAGATATTTCCCCGGTTATTAATGTCATCTGTTCAAAATGTGTATTCGATCTTGTCCATTTACTTTGCAGAAACTACCTTTTCGTGGTGAAGATGTTTTGAACAGAGACTGAGGGAATTATTCGATGAAATATATACAGGTAAGTACCGGCGGGGATCGTAATTTTGCTTATGTGGTGTGGGATGAGGAGAGTGGAGAAGGGTTTATCGTTGACCCTTCCTACACACCGGACAAGGTATTTCAGGTAGCGGAAGAAAATGGTATCAAAATCAAGTATGTACTGAACACGCATAGTCATTTTGACCATTCAAACGGGAATGAGGAATTCGAGCAACTTTGCGGAGTAAAAGCGGTTGCGTATGGCGAAAGTGAACCGTTAACAGGTAATAGAATTGATCACAATGTGAAACTTCCGCTCGGTAATACAGAAATAACCATTCTTCATACTCCCGGACACACTCCGGATAGTAT
Organism: bacterium; assembly: GCA_963674515.2. Classification (GTDB taxonomy): domain Bacteria; phylum Electryoneota; class Electryoneia; order Electryoneales; family Electryoneaceae. Next base: position 125,516 of record CAXXQY010000004.1, on the reverse strand, counting down.
CTGTATTTACGCCGGTAATGCTGTGTTTACTGGTGATACTCTATTTGTCGGAAAAGTGGGAGGCACCGGTTTCGGGGATGATGCAAAAGAGGAGTATGGTTCCCTGCACAACATCCTCGGCATCCTCCCGGATGACACCAGGGTATTCCCAGGCCATGATGTGGGAGTAACTCCCAGCTCGACGATGGGTGAAGAAAAATCTTCAAATCCATTTTACCTGCAACCGGATTTTGAATCATTCGTATATTTGAAACAGACATGGCTTGAGTATAAAAAGAAACATGGCATTGCTTGAAAATCTGGAAACGATGGATTAATACAAAATTTTATCTTTAATCAGGTGTATCCATGACATACGGGGAGTCGGGATGGCACGGAGATGGCCAGGAAAAGCTCTGCAATATTTGATTTATACATTGATCGCTGTTTTTGTATTGTTTTTTCTCATCTACTCAGTTTATGAGATAAGCAAAACAAATTACTGGGCGAGATCGGCATCCTTTGAAACAGAATTCAATGTGGATGATGAGTCAGACATTGTTACCTTTGGACGTATTAACGAAGAAGGCTTCAGTGAAGGACAACCGATTCCTGCACGTGGGGATACACTGCTGACAATCAATGATTCCCTTGCATCGCAGACCATCCTGGATAACTCGATTTTCGGACCGCAGGAACCCGGTACTATTGCTAGAATTGAATATTCGCAAGATGGCGCTGTTGTAACCTCCATACTTGAAGCGAATTATAAAACACCTGCGGATAAAATCCAAATATGGTTCCTGCAGATAGTACGGTTTCTGACCATTATTGCTTTTATACTGACAGGAGCATGGGCATTTCTGAAACGTCCGGATTCTCCTGGGGTACGGCTGCTTGCATTGTATTCGCTGGGCATCGCTGGATTTATGATAGGATCTGTGAATTTCGCCAGTATTCGGTATGAAATATTTCAGTTGCCGTTTCGTGAAATCATGCAGCCTTTTTTCGGTGCGATCTTTTTTACTTTCCCTGCATTCTGGCTGAACCTGACCCTATGGTTTCCGCGCCCGGTGAAAGCGATCCAGAAACATGGCTGGTGGTTACACATTCTTGTTTATCTGCCGCAAATAACTATGGTTGTGCTTGTTTCAATGAATCAACTCACTGGAGTCAATCTGAATGGCAACTATGTCCTGATTTTTCTTATTGTCCAATTAATTCTTGGTTTTATTATTCTAGCCCGTCGGCGGGGAATGGCGCAAACGGCTCTTGAACGACGTCAGCTTTCCCTGGTATTTAATGCGACAAGTTTCAGCCTGGGTACAATGATCCTCCTCCTGGTAATCCTTATCCCGATGAATGCAATGCTTGTCGCTCTGCCGGAAATTGTTACCCGGCTTCTGATCCTGTTCCTGTTTATCGCCCTGTTGCTGTCGCCTCTCGCATTTACCTATGCATTCGGCAGGTACCGTCTCCTCGAAGTGGAAGCCAAACTTCGCAGGGGGACAAGTTATGTGATGGTTACCGGGGTCATGCTGGGGATTCTCTTCCTGCTCGCCTATGCCATGAGTGAATTTGTCCTTGCGACATTCCAGATTGACAGCCGTACGCCGACATTGCTGCTCACAATGGTCCTGGCGATGACCATCATGCCCACCCAACGCAAACTCAACGTGCTCATGGAGAAACGGCTGTACCCGGAACGGTACAATCGGCGGCTGATGATCCAGAACTTTACCGAGCATCTGCAGTCGATCCCGGACCGGCAGTTATTGTGGGAACAACTGAAAATGCAGTTGCGACAGGGCATGACCATACAGAATGTCATCCCGATCATGCGTGGTGGCAATGACAGCACATTTTATCGTGATGAATGTGTGGAAACTCCTTTCTCTATTACCAGCGACCTTGTGTTTCAACTGGAGAACCAGGCATTTCCCATGCTCGTGGATGAAATTCTCGACAGCGGGCGTGTGAATGTTCCCATATCCGAAAGCGGATGGCTGGTGGAGAATGAAATCGCGGTGCTGATGCCTTTAGTGACACGGTCCGGTCTTGTGGGATTCCTTGCATTAGGGTATAAAGCGGACCGTGAGGACTATCGTACCGACGACCTTCGGATTCTGACGACAATCGCACCGCAGGTGGCGCTGGCGAGTGAGAATATCCGGCTACTCGAAGAAAATCTCGAGAAACAGCGTCTGGATGAACAGCTCCAGATTGCACGTACCATCCAACGCGGTTTCCTGCCGGAGACCATTCCTTCCACACCGGGTGTAAAAATCGCAGCGTACAGCCGTTTCTGCCTCGAAGTTGCCGGAGATTATTACGATGTGATTTCCATGACCGACAACTCAACGGGTGTTGCGGTCGGTGATGTGTCCGGGAAAGGCGCGGGTGCGGCGATGATCATGGCGAACCTGCAGGCATCCTTGCGTACTGCTCTCAATCTTGGCGGGAACCTCGCGGAATTGATTGTCGGGGTCAACAACCTGATCCACAGGAACACACCGCCCGAAGAATATGTCACCTTCTTTGTCGGGGTGTTTTCGCCGGAAAAGTGTCAATTTACCTATGTGAATGCCGGCCATAATCCTCCAGTCGTCTTCCGTAACGATGGTACACAGCAGGAGCTGGAAACCGGCGGGTTTATCTTGGGATTCATGTCCGGATCGCCGTATGAGCAGGAAACCATTACCCTTAAACCGGGAGAGATCCTGATTGCTTACACGGATGGCGTTACCGAAGCGATGGACTCGGATGAACAGGAGTATGGCGAAGAACGTCTGAACAACCTGATCAAGGAAAACCGTTCTTCCACTCCCGAAGAAATGCTGGAATTGGTGAAGAAGGATGTTTCCGATTTCTGCGGCGGCAAAGAGATGGAAGATGATTTTACCATGCTGATCATGAAGGTCTTATAGTCGGTTGGTTGTTATTTTTGCATAAGAAGTTTGTTTAGATGCTGTAATTATTGACGATGTCATTCCCTCATGTTGTTAGCGGGAATCCAGTCGTCAATTCACCGATTCGATGCTGGAAATGTTGATTCGCACCGTCATTCGAAAGAATACCTAACCTCACCACAACACATACTGTGCAGTTAATTTCATTGTACTTTCATTTGCTATAACTATTCGTCAAAATCATAACAAGGAATAGTGCCAACATATCATTCTTTTAAGGTTTGCCTTATATTAATAATACAGCAACAATTATACTTCAATAGATTGTGTATACACAGATTATAAGAATGATGCAATATCAAGTAAATTACATGATTATAGGAATTGTCAATATTTATGATAGTATGCAATTATTAACTCTAAGAGAAAACTATAAAACATTGTTCTATAAGTTTGACTTTTATGGGGGGGGGCGAACTATTTTAACACTTACAATGAGCAAACACCGGTGCTCTGCTCTATGATTCTTATGCTATTAATCTCAACAAAGGAGTACGACGATGAAAGCTTTAAAGATTTTACTTGCAGCACTGTTGATTGTCACGTTTGTGAGTGTTGGTGCAAATGCGCAGACATGGACGAATTATTTACATGCCAGTGCAGGTTCTGATGAAGATTGGAGTGATTTACTAACTGGACCTCCATCTGCACAGACTCATACAGTATCTCACACTGTTGATGCTACCGAAGTTGTCAACTGTGTCGGTGATGCGTGTGTGATATCAGGTGTCAATTATTATGCGTATGTATGTGCGCAAACAGGACAATCCTCATCGATTATGACTGGTCTTTCCGACACGATCTGTCATGGTCAATGGTACATGACTTTATCAACGGGTACTTACCCTTGGAGTGGATATATCTATTATGAGATAATAATCCAGTGATTTACTGCCAGTCCCCGCATAACAGTAAATGCGGGGACTGGCTATTTATTGTCGATGTATCAATCATGAATACCATTAAACATACAGGTGGACTATGGAAACAAATGTAAACAGAACAAAGAATGGATTATTTGTTGCGGTATTCGTCTTGCTGATTCTTACGCTTGCACCAAAGGCATCTACCGAAATTCTACTTGTACCGCAAACCTATCCTATTATCCAAGATGCCATTGACATCAGCCAACCAGGTGATACAGTTCTTCTTGAAGAAGGCATGTATACAGAACGTATTTTCATTACCGAACATGGACTTACTATTGCGGGTAACTACCTGTTCTCGAGAAATCCGGAGGATGCAGCAAATACTATTCTTCAGGCTCCTGCACCGCAAGATACCGTATGGCGCGTTGTAACCATTGAACCGGAAGACTCCATATTTAATGAGCAAGTATCGCTGATTGGAATAAGTATTCAGGATGGATTTAGCGATATAACAGTCTGCGAAAACTTTGGGGCTGGCATCTTCGCAATAAATACACAGTTATTGCTGGATGGTGTCCAGTTATCGGAGAACCAGGGTACCTGTGGCGGTGGAGGATACTGCCAGTATTGTGATGTTACGGTCAAAAACTGTTATGTGTATGATAATACAGCGATCATGGGCATTGGTTTTTATCTCGATCATTGTACATACCAGTTTGATCAATCAGACTTTCGAAACAATGAAGGATTGTATTCTGGTGGTGGCGGTGGTGTGATGGCTTGTGTAAGCCAGGGTTCATTCCGAGGAAACGATTTTATTAACAATCATGTTGGACAATTCGGCGGGGCGATTTGTTTGACCATTTTTACCTATGATCCGGAAGTAGTGATCATTGAGAATAATACTTTTGAGGGAAACTGGTGCGGCGCAGGAGGAGCGCTCTATTTTTCGCAGTACCTGGATACTTTAGTGATTTCAAAGAACATTTTCAAAGACAACTGGGTTTCACGACCACCAATGTTGGGATTTGCAGGAGCGATTTTTATTCCTCCCGGTACTTATTCCACAACAATTGAAGACAACTATTTTGAGAACAATTATTCGATAGATTGTGGTGGTGGAGCGATTTTCACTTGGAGCAGTCTTAATTTATCAAGAAATATCTTTATTGATAACAGGGGGGCGCTAAGTGGAGTAATAAAAACAGGTGTTTCTGGTACCGTTCGAATGCATCTGGATAACAATTTGTTTTATCACAATACAGAATACGATGCCAATAATGAGGATTATCAGGGGGCTATAGCACCGGGACCTCAAAGTATCACCATCATGCGTAACTGTGATTTGATCAATAACGGTAGGATTGCAGTGCATGGGAATGTAGAATTTTCTGTCGATGCCCGCATGAACTATTGGGGATCACCGGATGGTCCCTATCATGAAGAATCCAATCCTGGAGGAACAGGAGATACAGTCGACGTGGAAGTTGATATTACTTCCTGGTTTTCAGAACCTTGCAGCGGACTCCTGAATCCTTTAGCCGATCTGTTGGATGACACACTCCAGTACAATCAAGTACCTATCGAATCCATGGTCACCCTGCGAGCTATCCTTGTGAACCGTGGGTTTGAGCCGTTGGAACTTCTGGACGCTTCCCTTGAAGGTGACGGTTTCATCCTCGATGTTGAACTCCCGCAGGAAACGGCGGTGTTCGATACGATTGCCGTGCCTGTCCATTTTTATCCGGTTGCTACGGGATTGTATACAGGTATCCTCACCCTGACTACCAATGACACGCTGAATCCCGAGATCGAGGTAATTCTCGAAGGCGAGGGAGTGGATGTGTCCATCGCTCCAAGTCATGGCTGCCTGCCATCCGAATACCGCCTGGAATCTACCTGGCCGAATCCGTTTAATCCGTCCTTTTCGGTAAATATTGAACTCCCGGAAATGTGCCGTCTGCAGGTCCAGTTGTACGATGTGTTAGGCCGGATTGCGTTGGAAGTGGCCGACGAGGAGTACATCGCCGGTGTTCATACCTTGCACATCGACGGCAGCTCTCTCGCCAGCGGAATGTACTTTCTCCACGTGGAATCACCGGGAGTGTGGGAACAGGTACGGCGTGTGGTACTTTTGAAGTAAGATGTGCCACGCCCTCGTTAGGTTCGTCAATACGTTTTTCTTTGACGATCTAACGAGGAAACCCATTTGGACAAACCACAAAAACTGAACTTCCTCGTTAGTCCATCCACCTTCGCAAACGACACTTCGGTGGACAAACCTAACGAGGGCATATTGCTTTTGAAGTAGCTTTTACTGTAGCTCACTTTCGCCGAAAGTGAGTTGTCTTTAAGAGAGCGCGCAGGATAGAGTTGCACTGTCCATAAGAACACGATTTTCTATCATGTACCTTCGTGTTCTTAACACACCTTCGGCGAAAGTGTGCTACTTACCACGATCATTCGCCGGAAAGGTAGTCGCAGTTCATACGACATGCCCACGTTGGCTTGAACCAACCGGAACCGTTGTTGTGCAGGTTGATGACCAACGTGGTTTATCATCTGCCTTTTTCGGATAAGGACATCCCTGTTGGGCACTGTGCATCTCAAACTACGTTCCGCACAGTTCGAGCCAACGGGGCATATCTTTATTGGCAGGCGTACATCGACATATCCTCGTCAGGTTCGTCAACTTGAAATCTGTCCTCCGTAGTCGGTTGTTTGGACGAAGGAGGGTTCATTGACGATCTAATGGGAATACTCCAAATGATGAGTTTAATTCTTGCGCTTCCTCGTTAGTCCATATGTTCTCAAAAACTGAATTTCGATAGATGACTTTGGCCCGAGTGCTTGCCACTCGGGTATCCCTGTTACGTATCCGATCAGCTCCGGTATCTGTAATGTACCGTCGAATCATTGAAATAGAGACACCCGAGTGGCAAGCACTCGGGCCAAAGTCGGTCTGTACATCCTTTTATGAAATCCTACTTCGGACCGCAGACATAGCTTCCCATTGTCAGAACTGCAAAAACAACTGCGACACACTTTCGGCGAAAGTGTGCTCCTTGCAAGTGTGCTCCTTGCCCGGCTCCCAGAAGAGTGATTTATCAACAACATTGAGGCAAAAGGTTGCATGGCAGATAATTCGTCGCTGGGTATATGGATATTACTTCGAAAAACTTGAAGGACTACGCGAAGGCATGTACCCTGTTGCGGTTCTGGAATGTAGAATCAAGGCGTTCGCTTCTCGAGAATCCGCCCGATTCCTGTCCGCTCATTTGCTGATAGGCACTGGCGGCACGGCTGAGTGGGCTTTGTGGACGACGGTCCCTCGAGATAACAGAGGCAGAATCTTCCTCTTCACCCTTCTGGAAAGACGAGTTGAAGATCTGGCTGGGGAAGAGGATGGAGGAAGGGTTGGCGTGAGAATCATCTTCCGATTTCTCAGCAATGCCGAATACACCGCCCAGCAAATCATTATTGTCTTCAGAAGCACTGTTGACCGCTTCAGAACCCTGGTTGGCGTTCGCGCCGGGTGTAGCGGAAGCATGTGAAGGAGATTTTTCTTCCTGGATTTCCTGTTTGGCGTTGTTGGCTTTTTTCCGTGCTTCGGCAGCGACTTTTCTGTCCTGTGAAGAGGGTTCCGCGGGCGCGAGGGCGGCGCGTTCCGCCTGCTCGGCATTGCGTAAACGTTCTTCCGGGGTGTTTCCGCCGCCTACGGAAATGTTTACTTCACCGCCCGTCGCATACTGTTTGCCATTCGGACCTTTTTCATATTCAAAGGATGGCCCTCCACTGGCGAGGTGACCCGCTGCAGCCAGGTGAGCCTGTTCATGGGTGCGGACTTCACGGTCGCGTTGCTCCAGCTCCTGGACTTCCTTCTCTTCCTCTTCGGATAACGGCTCCCCGGTCGCGGATTTCTGCGCTGAACCCGCTGACTGCTCCTGTTGCCCCTTCTGATCCTGCTCTTGTGCATGATCATGGGCATTCTGGTGATTGGTTCCGTCTTCGTCTACAGGGAAAGCTGCCGGAATCTCCGCCTGTGACGGATTTTTCACTTCGGGTAACGGTCCCTCGGATGGCTGTGTGGATGGAGTTTCCTGGGAGCCCGAGGACTGGAGTACTTCCGGTTTATGAGGGGCTTTCCGTTGAGCTTCTTCCGAACGATACCGAGCGTAACGTTCGTACGCCTCGTCCGAAATACGTGCGGTGTCTTCATGGTCACAGTTGCAACGGCCGCGAGGTTGCCCGCAGCGAGGGCAGGTATCCGCTTCCTGGATACGGTTGCTGGGGAAGTCTTCTCCAAGACGTGGCAGAGGCGTCACACTACCAATTCCATAATAGGAACTGGCTGTTTGTGTAAGGCCGAAATTTGCCACGTGGATCTGCATTTCTGCTTCCTTTAGTCGATCAGCATAGAGACACCCCACCTCTTCCGCGAGAGTCCCTCGTCTCATGTATCGGCAGAGAATGAAATGAAGTTGAGCGAAAATGGGAGAATACCGGGATAAAAGGGAGCGAAAGTGGGAAATGTATTGTTGAGAGCACCTGTCAGATGCGTCGTGACTTTTCGTGATTCTGCCGCTTCGAAGTTTTTATTCATCATGTCGCCATAGTACATTATTCACTTGTTGTTACGTGATAAGAACTTGCGAAGGAGAGTGCAGACGGGTATGAACGGGAAAATTGATCAGTTGCGCGGTTTGAAAGCAGAAGCACTGCTTGGCGGTGGTGAGAAAAGGATTGAGGATCAGCATAAAAAGGGAAAGCTGACGGCGCGGGAACGTCTGGACTTGTTACTTGATCCCGGCACATTCCAGGAAGTGGATATGCTCGCCAAACCTCGTACCCCAGAAAGTGGTTTTGAACAGCCTGCCTACCTTGGAGACGGTGTTGTGACCGGGTATGGCCGCATAGATGGCCGTCTTGTGTTCGTATTCAGCCAGGATTTTACCGTTGTCGGCGGTACTCTTTCCGAAGCCCACGGCGCCAAGATCTGCAAGATCATGGATATGGCGGTGAAGATGGGTGCACCGGTAATCGGGTTGAACGACTCCGGCGGCGCTCGTGTGCAGGAAGGTGTGGTAAGCCTGGGCGCCTATGCGGACATTTTCCTTCGTAATACGACAACCAGCGGAGTTGTTCCGCAGTACAGCCTGATCCTGGGACCGTGCGCAGGTGGGGCGGTGTACAGCCCGGCGATTACTGATTTTACACTGATGACACGCGGCACCAGCTACATGTTTGTGACCGGCCCGAAAGTTGTAAAGACGGTTACCCATGAGGATGTATCATTCGAAGACCTTGGCGGCGCCGATACACACGCTTCCAAATCCGGTGTTTCACATTTCGCCTGTAACGATGAAATGGATACTATCCGCACGTTCCGGAAACTGTTCAGCTACCATCCGCAGAATTACTTGGAAGATCCGCCGTTTGTGAAAACAGATGATCCCGAACACCGGATGGATGAAGAATTGAACGGGATTGTGCCGGAAAATCCGAATAAACCCTATGACATCCGTGATGTCATCTCGAGGATTGTCGATGACGGCGACTTTATCGAAGTGCATAAGGATTACGCGGAGAATATTGTGGTAGCCTTTGCGCGTCTGGGTGGAAAAAGTGTTGGTATTATTGCCAATCAGCCGTCCCATCTTGCTGGTTGTCTTGATATCAACAGTTCCAAAAAAGGTGCGAGGTTTATCCGCTTCTGCGACTGCTTCAACATTCCCATTATAACTTTTGAAGATGTTCCCGGATTCCTTCCCGGTACGGACCAGGAGTGGGGAGGGATTATTACCAATGGCGCCAAGCTGCTGTTTGCCTACAGCGAGGCTACAGTTCCAAAGATTACTGTAATTACCAGGAAGGCGTATGGCGGTGCTTATGATGTTATGAATTCGAAACACATCCGTGGCGACATCAACTATGCATGGCCAAGCGCGGAAATCGCGGTGATGGGAGCTGAAGGTGCGGTAGAGATCGTATACCGCAAGGAAATCTCACAAATCAAGGATCCAGAAGAGCAGAAGAAAAAGATCGACGAATATATTGAGTTATACCGGGAACGTTTTGCCAATCCCTATATCGCGGCAGCTCGCGGGTATGTTGATGAGGTGATTGAACCGTCGCAGACACGGCCCAAACTGATCGCAGCCCTGAAAATGCTTGAAAACAAGGTTGATACAAATCCGAAAAAGAAGCATGCGAATATCCCGTTGTAACAGCATTGCATGGTTTTTTAATCAGGTTCTAATCGTATTGTAATTGTAATTCTATTTCTATTTTGGGTATACAATAGTCACATCCCTTAGGGGAGGGTTTATTAACGTAAATCTAACTGCGAGTAAACTTATTCAGTACAGCTCATTTGGGATTTTGCAAGTAAATAATGGTGGAGTGCATACTTCGAAATTGAGTTGTTGTCTGGTAACTCCAGTGAAGTACACACGGAATCATACCGTGATTTTTGGGTAATTTTACGTTATATTCGTTGATCTTTGCTGATGTTAATCGTTGGTTGGTTGTGTAAAGAAGTGTACAGGATCAAACAAAGAGATTTCACCGGCAGTAGTTAAGAAGGATGAATCAGCATGTTAGAGAGGGCTGTTTTGGAAAAGGCGTTTCAAGCATTTGAAAAACTGCGGATAGTGGTAGTCGGCGACTTGATGCTCGACAGGTATATTTGGGGAAAAGTGGACCGTATCAGCCCGGAAGCTCCGGTACCGGTCATTGAAGTGACCGAGGATGCTGAACGTCCAGGTGGTGCGGGAAATGTGGTGTTAAACCTTCTGACGCTTGGTGCAAAGTGTACTCCCATCGGAATTGTTGGTAATGACAGACTGGCCCTTGGATTGCTCGATCTACTGGAAAGCAGTGGCGCCAGTCTTGATGGCATCGTCCAGACGGATGAACGTCCGACCACGGTAAAAACCAGGATTATTGCCGGGCAGCAACACCTCGTACGGGTGGATCGTGAAACTGCAGAGGATATCAGCACGGATGTGGAAAACCGTATCCTGGAACAGTACAAGCGAGTATTGGATGACGCAGATGCTGTTATTTTGCAGGATTACAACAAAGGTGTACTGACAAAAAATGTCATTCGTGGAACGATTGATATTGCCCGGGAACGCAATATTCCGATTACAGTAGATCCGAAAAAACAGAATTTCTTTGAGTTCTGGGGTGCCACACTGTTCAAGCCAAATGTACGGGAAGCGTCACGTGCATTAAATCGTCCCATTGTTTCAGATTCCGATGTGGAACGTGCAGGTAGTGAGTTACTGGCACGTTTGCAGAGCGAAGCTGTGTTGATAACACGCGGTTCCCATGGTATGAGCCTGTTCAGCATGGGCAGGTCTCCAGTGCATATTCCGACCAGGGCGGTGAAGATTTCGGATGTCTCAGGAGCCGGAGATACAGTGATAAGCACCCTGACCCTGGGTATTGCCGCAGGGTTGAAACGAGAAGAAGCAGCCATGCTGGCGAACCAGGCTGCAGGATATGTAGTGGGACAGGTTGGTGTCGTTCCGGTAATCCGGGAGGCGCTCCTCGGCGAAGAAAAAGATTGATTTTGAAGTAGAAACATCCTATACTCAAATGCTTCCACAGCAACGGTTTTTGACGTTTACACGGGCGATTAGCTCAGCTGGTTAGAGCGCTGGTCTCACATACCAGAGGTCACTGGTTCGACTCCAGTATCGCCCACTTGGAAACAGCTTTTTTACTTCAGAGGTAAAGAGTTGTGATATAACGTTTAGGAGGCTCCTTCCGGGGCCTTCTTCGCTTAGGTGCGGTTCCAATAAAGTATTACATTAAAATTCTGTGCTTCTTTATATACATTTGTCGAATCCTGTATCTTAAACATGTACAGGATTGATATCAGAACAATTTCAGTGAGCTGAGTGGAAGTATGGGAGTACTCACGTGGGAGCAGGCCGCAGCCTGGAGAATCGAACAACACGACCAGGGGCGAAGCGTCGTCTTCACCAACGGAGTGTTCGACATCCTGCATGCAGGACATGTCGATTATTTGACACGTGCCCGCACGCTGGGCAACCGGCTGATCCTCGGACTGAACTCGGACAGCAGCGTCCGGAGGATAAAGGGCCCCAAGCGCCCTATCGTCAACGAGAAAAACCGTGCCGCCGTGCTGCTCGGCTTAAAGGCCGTAGACGCAGTGGTGATGTTTGACGAAGATACTCCCAAAGAGCTGATCGATCTGTTGTTGCCCGATATCCTGGTTAAAGGTGGTGATTACACTCCTGAGACAGTAGTGGGCAGAAGCGCTGTCGAAGAGAATGGAGGCAGGGTCGAGATTATTCCATTTGTCGATGGCTTGTCTTCCACGAACGTGGTTGAAACGATTTTAGAACGTTATTGTGAAAAATGAAGTAGCCTGCGAGTTGAGAAAATTGCTACATTTGCTTTTCAACTCTATTTGCATTTTATTTAGGACGATTTGAAAAAGCGTTAGTATCTATAGTTGATAGACCGGGGTGTATGATTGTTTAACGAGTTGACGGATAAACTTGACGGTTTTTTTCGAAAGCTGAAAGGGAGAGGCAAACTTACCGAGGATGATGTAAAAGCATCACTGAGAGAGGTTCGCCGTATTCTCCTTGAAGCAGATGTGAACTATGCCGTTGCTCGTGATTTTCTGAAGCGGGTACAGGAACGCGCTGTTGGTGAGGAGGTACTGAAATCGGTTACCCCTGCCCAACAGGTGATCAAGATTATCCATGATGAGATGGCAACCCTGTTGGGTGGAGCCTGGCGGCCATTGCGGCGCAGCAAGGAGCCGCCGACTGTCATTCTCATGGTTGGTCTGCAGGGTTCCGGTAAAACAACCTCTACCGGGAAACTGTCCGGGTATCTCCGGAAACGTGGAATGCGTCCGATCATGGCTGCTTGCGACTTGCAGCGTCCAGCGGCTATCGACCAGTTGGAACGTGTTGGTGAGCAGGTTGATATTCCTGTGGTTGCTGCACGGCAAAGCACACCCCTGGCCGTAGCGCAGGAAGCAAAACGGCGGGCGCGGTCGGAAGGATTTGATACACTTCTGATTGATACAGCAGGCCGTTTGCACGTCGATGATGCGCTCATGCAGGAGCTGGAGGAGATCAAACGCGATCTTCGTCCAGCCGAAGTGTTGTTTGTTGCAGATGGAATGACCGGTCAGGATGCGGTGAATTCCGCGAAGACGTTCCATGAACGTCTCGGCATTACAGGTATTATCCTGACAAAACTTGACGGTGATGCTCGCGGCGGTGCTGCGTTAAGCGTACGTGAAGTAACGGGTCAGCCCATACGTTTTATCGGTATCGGTGAAAAACTTACCGATATTGAAGAGTTTCATCCGGCGAGGATGGCGGATCGTATCCTGGGAAAAGGGGATGTTATTTCCCTGGTTGAAAAGGCCCAGGAAGTTGTTGATACGGAAAAGGCTGTCAAGCTCGCCAAAAAGATGAAAAAAGCGCAATTCGATCTGGAAGATTTCCTGGATCAATTGCAGCAGATAAAGAAGATGGGCCCGCTGGACAACCTGTTGAAGATGATTCCCGGTGTCGGGAAAGCGATGAAGGGTGTGGAGCTTGATCCGAAAGAGATGAAGCATGTGGAAGCGATCATTCTTTCGATGACACCCGAAGAACGCAGGAATCCGAGGATCATTAACGGCAGCCGTCGCAAACGGATTGCGAATGGAAGCGGTACAAAGGTGCAGGATGTAAACCGCTTGTTGAACCAGTATCAGCAGATGAAAAAGATGATGAAACGAATGGGCAAGGGCATGAAGAACATGCCTGCGGGTTTCGGCCCGATGCCCGGATAGAAAAGAGGTAACTGTGGCAGTTAAAATCAGGCTGATGCGCTTGGGGCGCAAAAAACGTCCTTCGTACCGCATTGTTGCCGTCGACTCACGCCGTCGTCGTGACGGTGTCTACCTTGAACGTGTGGGTTTTTACGATCCGATCAAACGGCCGGCGGAAGTACAGATTGACCATGATGTCGCCCTGAAGTGGCTGAATAGTGGCGCCAAACCTTCCGATACCGTTCGCAGCCTTTTTCAACGCGAAGGCGTTCTGCTTCGTTGGGATATGACCAAGCGGAATTACGATCAGGAAAAAATCGAAGAGGCCGTTATAAAACACGTTGAGCACCGTTATTCCAAGCTCAACACAGAAGCTCCCGAGAAACCGGTGGTTGAAGACCTGACGACTCAGGAAGAGGTAGAAGAGAAGAAGGCGAAGCCGACTCGTAAACCGAAAAAATCGGAAGCCATGGAAGAAAAGCCTGCCGCTGAAGAAGTGAAACAGGAAGAAGTACAGGACGTCAAAGCGGAAGAAACTCCCGAACCTGAGGAGAAAAAAGCGGACGATCCAGCGGATGAGGCAGAAACACCAGCGGAAGAAAAGCAGGAAACAAAAGACGAGGCCGACGGAGAGAAGTAATTTTCCGCGGTAGCATCCTGACACGTTTGCGTGGATGTCAGGAGCACGGTATTCAACTGGAGGAGGTGATCCGTGCTCAATGATTTTGTAGCCTTTATCGCAAAACATCTTGTGGAAAAACCGGAAGAAGTTGAGGTAACCGTCGAAGACAAAGATGAATACCTTCATTACAAACTTTCCGTTTCCACGGGAGATCTGGGGCGCGTTATCGGCAAAGAGGGGCGTAATGCCCGGGCGATGCGAGTGCTGTTGACTGCAGTATCTGCCCGGCAAGGTCGTAAAGCAATTCTGGAAATACAAGAAGACAGGTGAACAAGTCGAATTTAACGCCACCGCCTCCGAACCGACGTATGCTGGTCGGACGGGTTGTGAAAGTGCATGGACTCAGGGGTGATGTAAGGATTGAACCCCACACCTGGAATCCGGAACGGTTTCTTGATCTTGAAGGTGTATGGTGTGAGACGGAACTTGATGGCTTTCAGTTTTTAACCATTAAAAGGTTCCGTGTCGAAGGTGAATACATGTATGTCCGTTTCAGAGAACTCCCTTTACGGGAACTCGCGGAACGGCTGCTGGATCGAGATCTTTTCGTAGATGAATCGCTACGGGTGGAACTTCCGGACAATATGTATTACCACGATGATGTATTGGGAAGTACTGTAGTTTGCCAGACATTGGGAGAATTGGGAACCATCATGGAAGTGATGGCATTTCCTGCGAATGATGTCTGGTTGGTGGATGGAAATTTCGGCGAAATCCTGGTCCCGGTTATACCGGATGTCGTACTCGAAATCAACAATGATGAACGGTTGGTTACAGTCGATCTGCCGGATGGTCTGATTGAAGAAGAACGTGAGATTTCCGATCCACGCAGAAAAAATCGGAGACAACGGCGAAAGCTGAAATCCGATTCAAATGATCCGCAGAGTTCCGCTGACACCGAGGTGAATACGGAACCGGGGGATTAAGTTGTGCTCATTGAAATTGTGACATTGTTCCCGGATGGTGTTCGCACAATGTTGAATGAGTCGATGATCGCGCGTGCCCAGAAAAATAGTGCCGTTGAACTCGATATCATTCAATTGCGTGATTTCGCGACGGACAAACATCAGACTGTGGATGACAAACCGTTTGGCGGTGGACCCGGCATGGTGCTGAAAGCCCAGCCCGTTGCGGATGCGATACGACATCTGAAAACAAAACGTCCGCAACCAAAGCCTCTTGTTCTTTACACCAGTCCGCAAGGCAGAAAATTTGACCAGTCCTTTGCGGAAGAGTTGGTGAAAGAAGAGCGGATTCTGATCCTTTGTGGTCATTACAAGGGACTCGACCAGCGAGCGATTGATACACTGGTGGACCAGGAAGTCTCCATCGGTGATTTCATCCTTACCGGTGGTGAACCGGCGGCGGTTGTCATTGCGGATGCGGTTGTACGTCTGCTACCCGGTGTGCTTGGCAACCCGGAATCCGGTGCAGGCGACAGCTTCACACGCGGTCTTCTGGATCATCCCCATTATACCCAACCGGCAACGTGGAATGGCCTGGAAGCTCCGGAAGTGTTGTTGAGCGGTCATCATGCCCGCATTGAGAAATGGCGGATGCAGCAGGCAATAGAGGCGACGAGGAAACTGCGCCCGGAACTCTATGAAGAGTGGTTGCGGAAGCAGAAGCAGTCATAACCTGTCGTTGCGATTATAACCCGTCATTGCAAGGAAGGCTGCCGGAGTAGTTGCAGTTATAGTTGACGACGAAGCAATCTCCTTCCGGATATGAAAGTGCGTCGTTGCGAGGAAGCCTGCCGAAGTAGTTGCAGTTCCGGCAAACGACAAAGCAATCTCCTTCCGGATATGAAGTGGTCATTCGGAGTATTGACTGGTGGTCTGCGTAGGACGGGTGGCCCGATCTGCTTCTCAAGGTCGGGTGTCAAACCTGCGTGAGCATCTCTGTAAGAGGGTGTTTCCGTTGCAGAGCGGACATGTCACAATACTGTTGATATTTAAGAGAAAAAGTAGTATCCTTGATCCGTTTCATACTAGAAGTGTAGCCCGACGGAGCGCAGTCGGGTATTATACCGACAATGAAATGGATGCTTCGACCTGCTGTTCAAGGTCGGATGTCAAGTGAGAAGATTGCTTCGCTTTCCTGCACAACAGCAACAACCGTGCAGAAAAGCTCGCAATGACGGTTGGGGTGGCCCGACCTGCTGTTCAAGGTCGGGTGTCAAATTGTGTGTTAACAGTTCAAGCGTCATAGATTTTCGCAGTACTACAGTTTTAAAACAACAAAGCATTTCGATAGGATAGGTGGAATCATGTCGGACCTGATCATACAGGATCTGGAACGCAGGCAGTTGAAGACTGATATTCCGGATTTCGGCCCCGGCGATACGGTTAAAGTTCACGTACGCATTGTAGAAGGTGGTAAGGAACGTATCCAGATATTCAAGGGTACAGTAATCGCACGTAGCGGCAAAGCTGTCCGTGCGACCTTCACCGTACGCAAGATCTCGGGCGGTATTGGTGTGGAACGTGTGTTCCCGCTTCATTCCCCGAATGTTGCGAAGATCGAAGTGGAAAAGCGTGGTGCGGTACGCCGTGGCAAGCTCTATTTCCTCCGCGATCGTGTTGGCAAAGCGGCTCGTATCCGGGAGAAGAAGTCTGCCAACTGATCGGTAGTCCAGGGGACCCGGAATGGCGGACTTGGAAGTTACACGGACTCGTACGATACGCTTTACAGCTCGTATCGGCCTGTTTACGTCGGCGGCGGTAGTCGCCGGTTATTTATTCATGGCCGTACCGAATGTGGAGCTGATCACAGCCGTGGTTGCGCTCTCAGGACTGTTGCTTGGGCCGGGTGGAGCGTTGACCGGAATTTTCGCCATGATGATCTATGGCGCCCTGAACGCATACGGTCCCGCCTATCCCCATATCTGGATCGCCCAGATGGTTGGCATGGGGATGGTCGGTTTTCTTTTTGGTTTGCTTCGGAATTGTTTCAGAAAAACGTCAGCGAAATTGCTGGCGTTTTTGTGTATGGTGACGGGAGTTTTCTGTACGTTACTCTATGATCTCATCACCAATAGCGCTATCCCGCTCTTCACCGGCATCATGTACGATCATACTGTCCGTATTCCCCTGCACAGCCTCAGCATGATCGAATCCCTTCCACTTACACTGTCCTTCACCTTTTCCGGCTGGCATGCAGTCTTCATTGGTGCACTGCCTTTTACACTTCTGCACACCGGATCGAATGCGTTGATCTTTTTACTGGTAGTACCTGTCGTGTACCGGCAGTTGTTGAAACGTGTATGAGAACTGTGATCCAGTGGTTCCATCCACCGGAAAGGGTTTCTTAGTTCGTATTGTTCCACTCGAACGAAATCTTCAACCCATTACAATGCGATGTCGGCAGCTTTCCATCATGCTGCAGTCGTCCCACAATAATACCGGGTGCGATTCCGATACTTGCTGCAAAATCGCAGATTTCCTGTTTGCTGTACCGTTGTTGGAACCTGTCTGTGAATTCCCTGTACTTGCCTTGTGGGATCAGGAAGTCCGAGGCCCAATAATTCGCTTCTTCCTCCTCCGAACCTTCTACTCCATTCGCATTGGATTCGAGGAATACCAGTTTCTTTCCGTGTTTGAGAATATGTGCCGCTTCATGAAAAAAGGTAAACCACAGGTGGTCATTGGTCTTGTACCGTAAGCTTAACTGGATCAATGCTTTATTTGGAGAAATCCACTGTGTTGCTCCACTTGTCCGTGAACCTTTTACTTCAGGAACAAACACAACAGCTACCCCAGCACTAGCGCAGAGTTCTGTCATTCGTGGTTGAAATTCTTCAGGATCAGTTACAGTCAAAGATCGAATCTCATGAAGTACGTCGAGAAACCGTCTTTTATTAAATGGGACAGTATTGATTTCAGCCGCTTCCCGTTCACCGATCCTGAGCCATGTTGCCAATGCCCCAGGTTGGCTTTCATAGGATCTTGATTTGCGATAGGCGACCTGAGGTTGTGCATATACTATCTGCCAATCCGACACACTATCCACTCCGAAAAAGGAAAGCACCGCTCGCAGAAGTTCAGGTTTTGAAAGTCCATCAGGAATCAACTGGCGTTTGATCAATTCACGTATCGGGATCTCACGAAGCCAATGCAGGGAATCCTTGAGTCGTTTCATCTCTGCAGCTCGTGCGAGATAATCCCGGTATGCCTGTTCCCGATTATTCCAGAAAGAAGCGGGAATTCCAATCACATGCTCCAGTTTAAGCGCTGTTTCCGGGGTGAGAGCTTGCTTACCTTTTAGTATCTGGTTTATCGTCTTCTGAGTCAGTCCGGTTCGTTGGGCAAGTTCTACTTTTGCGAGCTGACGATCATCAAGGATTTCTTCGAGGGTTTCCCCCGGTGCGGATACGATCTCAGGAGTATAGGTATACGCTTTATTCATGGGTGTCTTCTCCTACTTCCAGAATGCAAATGCTCCGAATTTTTTTCCAGTCCAAACCGCCATCTTCTAATATGGGAACCGGTTCGTCCGCAGGCTTGAACAACAGACGGAATTGACCGTCAAGATCAAGACTCAGTGTACCTTTTCTGTCTCCGTGCAATTCATGGCATCTACCCGGGAGCATACGCATCACTTCGAGATTACCAGCAGCCTTTAGATCATCCAGACGGCGTCGAAGCTTTTTACTACGGTTTTCGCCCCAGGTTTTTCGCATATTACTGTCTTGGGAGCATTGTTTCTGAAGTTTTCTGGTATGAAAGAAGATATCCATAATTGCCCACTATCGCAAATATTATTTACCTGAGAGGTAAATAAAATAATCTCGATCATCATGTCAAAATATTCGGGTAATACAGTAATCAATAGGAGCGTAAATGTGCCACTGAAAATATAACTATGCTAAAGGTATTAAAACGAATAATCAGATGGCAAGTTGTTCAGCGCAAAGATTGAAATGCTTATAACGTATATAAAGTAGGCTAAATGAAACTTATTGACTGAACAAAGAAATGTTTCCCAAGTACGCGGAACCACCGGGTGACGCGGCTTATTTTACTAGTAATAACCTTCCGGAAGTTGTGGAAAGTCCCGGTGCAGCTATTTGGTATAGATAGATTCCACTTGGATACCCATCCGCGTTCCAGTGATATTGTTGCCTGCCTGACCAGTTAGCTGAACAAAATGTCTTTTCCAGGATTCTACCCGTAATGTCCGTTATAATCAGATCAAAACGTGTAGATTGTGGAAGATCAAAGGTGATTGATACTTGGGAATTAAATGGATTAGGGTAAACACTGGACAGAATTGCATTGTGAGGAAGACCGAAGCCACTTTCGAGTTGATTCTGTACTGCATCGATATCGAGTGTGTCAAGGAATGTCCTGTAGCTGTTCGCAAACTCGAGATTATTGTCTACATCCCAGTTGATAGACCATGTCATTAATCCCCTGAACTCACTGTATCCCTCTATGTTCGACAGTTGATACGATCCGCCATATGGTTCACCAAGGACAATGTATGTGACAGCGTCATGTACAAGTACGGGAGAAGTGTATCCGCTTCCTGCCGCCTGATTGCTGGCAGGAAGACCAATGGCGACCTGTTCGGCATTAAATGGATCAAAGTATGACCCTCCGGAAACAGCAAAACCAGCCAGCAGCATATCCGCCATGGCAACATGAAAGTCCGCAGTTGAAGATTCATATATATTGCCATCTCTTCCAAACATGGAACCGGTATTGTAAAGCTGAACATGTACGAAGGTCAGATCTTCACGAAGTGCATGAAGTACGGGAAGATATGCACCCCAGATACCGCCATAGGCACTGTGACCACCCTGTACGTACGCGGTTTCCGGTGCGCTTGTGAGTATGAATCCATCACCGTAATCCGCCAGCAAATCCTGAACAGCCTGAATGAAGTAGACAATCCGCGGACTTGTGGGATTCTGGAAATCAGTATCGCCTGCATCCAGCAGCAGAGATCCGCCTTCAAGATCAATGTCCATTCCATCGAAACCATATTGATCAAACAATTCCAACATAGAGGATACAAACAAGGCAGCGTCATCTGCATTTTCTACATGGATTGGAGCAGTTGCGCCTCCTATTGATATCAATACTTTTTTACCTTGTGTCTGCAACGCCTGGATGTCATCAATGAACTCAGCGCCAATTGGATAAATGCCCGGATCGGGTGTGAAGATCATCTCTGCACCCATTTGTTCTGAAGGAACTGCAAAAGAGACATTAATAACATCGTATGCATCCGGCAATTCAGTTAAACGAAGGGAATTTGGCGAGTTCCCCCAATTGTGCCAATATCCCACCAACAATCGTTCCGGGAGTTGTTGAGCTGATACTGCAGAAAACAGGATGCAAATGATTAGTCCTGCAGTAAAAAATGGGGAGAGATAACGTAAACGTGATCGAATCATAGGGTTCTCCATTTGCGGGTGTGTGATGTGGCGATAGAAAAACATATTCAAATGGAATAATACAACCAGTGATATGCGTCACGATAAGATTTTTTTTTGGTTTCACGAGTCTACTATTTTGAAAATCGAATAAAACATCCTAATAAAGGACTCTTCAATCAATATAAGCGAATTGGATGTGGAAAAAACAGAAACTGAACATTTGCCTATGAACGATCATTTTTGTACACTACCATCTGAATAGATCCTTCCCACATTGTTCTGTTTTCGCAAAGCTTTCTCACACTCCACGGAGGAGGTTTTTATGCGGAATATTTTTCTTGTACTTCTTGTATTGTTCCTTTTCTGCATCCCCACGTTGGCCCAGGACAGCCTGAATGTTCAGCGGATTGGCGACCTGGAGCTGGATCTCGAGATTGGCAGCCTGGAGGAGTTGGCATACTCGGACGGTTATGTCTACATCGCGGCGGACTGGCAGGGAATTATTGTCATTGATGTTTCCGATCCCACCTCACCTTCGCTTGTTACAACCATTGAAAGCATGCACACCACTGATGTGGATGTCTGCGGGAATTACCTCTTCGTGGCAGACCAGTATACAGGGTTGATCATTTTTGATATTTCCAATCCCGCAGCTCCGTCGGAAGTTGGCCGTTATGAGATATCCGGCCAGGATATGGAGCTGGAAACACTGGCGGAACATAATGGATATGCATATCTCGGAGTTGATGGGTACGGTGTGGTTACGGTCAATGTCAATGATCCGAGTTCGCCGACATTTGTATATGAGTACACGGAGAACGATCATGCCTCGGAAATCGTGACCTGCGGGAATTGCATGTATAACGCAACTGGGTCTGTGTATCTGTGCATCCTGGATATCAGCGACCCGGACAATCCTTCCCCCGATTGCCTTCTCCCCATAGCGACGGTGTGTGGCTGGGTGGATGTTCAACAGGAAAATCTCGTATATACGGGTGTGTTGAATCCTCCCAGCGATTTCGGCATCCGTGCCATTGATATAACTGATCGTGAAGCACCAGTGGAAGTGAGCTTTATCGCACTATCCACCTACAATTTTCATTTCCAGTTGAATGGGAACTATCTGGTAGCCAATGACGGTATGAACGGTATCAGGATATTTGATATTTCAAATCCATCAAGCCCATCCGAGTATGGTTATTTCATTGAACCACGGGATAGTGGGGGATTCACCACCTGGGGGAACCTGATCTACACGATTTATGACGATTATTTCGCGATTCTGCAAGTCGAGGGAATGACAGAAATTCGTGATCCGGTATCACCTACGATCCCTGCAGAATACACACTCATGTCTGTGTATCCGAATCCTTTCAATTCATTAGCACGAGTACAGTTCAACCTGCAGACATCATCCATGGTCACAATTCATTTGTACAATAACAATGGCCGTTTCCTGGAACAACTTCTGAATACTTCCTGCCAACCCGGGGTGTATACGATTCCGCTGGATTGTCGTTGCTATTCTTCCGGTGTGTATTACATCCGTATGAAGTATGACGGGCAGGAGGTGATTTCCAGGGCGTTTCTTGTCCGATGAGAAATCGTTGATATACTAGTGTTACGTGGATTGACAGGTGGTGTTCTGCAAGATCCTGGCGCCAAGAATCATTTATTATATTGCAAGTTTACTTGGCGCGAGATCTTGCAGAATCAGTTAACAGGTGCTGAGCAGGTTCTCACTTCCGCTTTTTGCGATTACTTGCCTTTGTACTGGATAACCGCCAGGAACCTGCACAACACCAGAAGTACAGTTTGTTTCTCAGTACCCATTGATCCATGTGAATAGACCACTAATCCGGCTGCTGAAAGGCAGCCTTTTTTTGAGGTATTATGTCTCACATGATCTACGAAACTGTTTATTCTGCCTTCACATGCATTGTATTTTACTGTGTTCTCAGTTTCATAACGTGAAAAACAATTGACATAACCATTGAATCAGATACGATGATGGAATCAGCGGAAAACAGGTTCAGGCGACTCACTGCACAAGTACGTGAAATCATTGCTTTGGGCATATTTGACGATGTCTCGCTGTTTGTCAAATCTACCGAAGGGATTTTCCGTTTGTACAGCGAGATACTTGAGCTTCGCCGGAAAGCGATGGGGGCCATCAGCCGGAAAGCATATGAAGAGGAATACATTTCCGCGATGAACCGCCTGGAAAACCATCTACAGCGTATCCAGGTTGAACCCACCCGTCCGGAAGATCGTACAAGAACTTCGAACATGAAATCGGATAGTAACCAATGATCCCGTGGTATATGAGACAATATTACCGAAATCCCCTTTTGAAATATCTGATTAATCCATCGTTTAATCGTATTCTGTATCCGTCCACTTCAGCGCAGGGAGTACAGTTTGAAACGAATCGCGGTGTATGTTACGGGCCATGGGTATGGTCACTTCACGCGGACCATGGAGATTTCACGACTGTTGCATGAACTTCATGACAATGTGGAAATCCATGTCAGGGCGCCATTCTCCCTGTCGCATATTCTTAATACGCTTGGCCGAGAACCTGCGTCTCATGCAGAGATCCGGTTGGATATCGGATTGGTTCAGCATGATTCATTACGATGGAACAAAGAAAAAACCCTGCAGCAATTGGCTTTTTATTACGGTCGCGAAGGTGATCTACGGGTTCGACAGGAAGCTGAATGGTTGACAAAAACAGGGATTAACGCCGCACTACTGGACATTCCGCCGAGGGCATTCGAAGCATGCCATATGGCTGGAGTTCCGGCGTACGGTATGACCAACTTCAGTTGGGACTGGATCTGGGCGGACCTTGCTGAAGAAGCGCCTGAATTCCATGAATACGCAGACCGTGCCGCACAAGCCTACAATACCTGCGCACTATTGTTCTGTCCGCAGATGGATGCAGGTCTGGATAATTTTCCAGTGCAACAGGAGGTGCCAGTGGTGGCGAGGCTTTCCAGTCGTGAGCCGGAAGAGGTCCGCAAGATTATGGGATTTCCATCGAATCGTCCATTGGTCATGTTGTCTTTTGGCGGGGAGGGATTGCGAGATGGAGGTTTTCCCCCGGAAAGTCTTCATGATAAATTTGCATTTATTGTCACAGAACCTATCGCCGATCCGGGGAAACCGTTTATTTATGTCCGGGATGAAGACTACTTCGGCAGAGGACTACGATACTGCGACCTGGTAAGAGCAGCGGATATCATCATGACAAAACCTGGGTACAGCACTGTTGCCGAATGCACCGGGAACAAAACGGCTCTCGTTTACTCCAACCGTAGCCGTTTCGCCGAATATCCATACATAAAAGCGTTTATTGAAACCCACCTGCCGAATGAACACATCCCAATGGACCAGTTGCTTTCGGGCAACTGGGGCCCAACCTTGAATTCTCTTTATCAAAAGATGCCATTTACCTTCCCTGAAACTCGCACCGATGGCGCCAGAGTTGTTGCCGATTTATTGTATAAGCGGATTTCAAATTGACACGAACGAAATACAATTGTACACTTTAAAGCTTATGTGAAACGGTCCACAAAACACAGCTCTCTGGCACATTCATTTTTTCTGTACACTTAGATAAGAGTGTGCTTCTGTTCACTTCTGCCGAATGGATAGAAGCTGGTTCATTGGGGGGAATATGAAAAAGGGAAGCATTGTCCGGTCACTTCGTATCGATACCGGGAACAAGATTTTTTTTCACTCGGGTGAGACAGCTTTTCTTGGAAGAGGTGGAAATACCACATTTATCCCAGATACTACTCCATGTCTTGACGCTATAGCTGAAATCAAGGCCCAACTTCCCCTGGTTGCGATTCACAATTTCGACAATATCAGTACGGACGGTTCCAACATCCGCGCTATAGTCCGTCCCGATATTTATCTGGGGATGCTACCGATTAACTCCCAGCATGAACAGCAAAACATGGCTATTTCCGCTCGTCATCTTCTGATGCATTGGAAAGATGACAACCTCTTGCTTACCGATGCTGGATCCAATCCTATCGGTGGCACTTATATGGGCAATACCAGGATTGAACAGAATTTCAAGATCTCTGATGAAATGAAAATCGTTTTTGGTCGTGTCTTGTGGGTGAAATTTCATGTTGTCAAACGTAATCGCAGCATCGCCGGAATCATTATGGAGCGCACCAGAAACTTTCCCGGTTACCGGTATGTGTTTCTGAAAAACCGGATGACTGTTGGTTCAGGTGACCATGTGGATATCAAGCTGGATGGTCCCGGACCGGATACCTGGGGAGAAGTATACAGGCGTGAAAACTGGATTGGTATCCAACCGGTGGAAGGTGCGCCGACGTTATTGTTGAATGGAACCCGTGAGATCCTGCCATCCGAATTTGTCTGCTTCACCCTTGGAGCAACCCTAAGCTGGGAGAACGGTCCGACGGTCCGTGTGGATGATAACTGGCCTTTGGATGAAGTGAATTATCAACAGGAACCGGTGCGTATTATAGACCTTGGTAGTGGTGGTGGTATTGGCGGAACAGATCTTCTGAAAATGGCAACAAGAGCTGCTGAAGAGGATTATAATCTTGAACCATTGTATTCTTTCCTTGAAGACTTCAAGGATGTGCCCGAACAATCTCGCAAAGCTTTACATATCCTGCAAAGGGTTATTGATAAACACCCCGGTGACTATTTCGGACAGCTTTCTGTAATTCGCGGGAAAGTTCCAGTTATTGAAAATCTTGTTAAAAGTATGCATGCCAAAGTTGCATCGTCTGCGGCTGACTGTTACAAAATAATCCAGAGTTACATCCGAAGTATGGAGGGCCCAAAACTTTATATTTCATTGGTGTCCTCTGAACCAATCATCAAAGATGAATACTTCAATCCCTCGATCCTGATCAGCAACTTTGGAGAGTTTCCTGCGCGGAATGTGAGACTCGTAACCTTGGATGGTGGTAAATGTGAGTTCGATGAAGATCTCTTCAACGATGATTTATGTTACCAGGTAAATGCAAACGAAACGAAAAAATCACGCGTACTACTCAATGGATTGTTCCCGAAGGCAGGAAAACGGATTATTCTCAAAGCAAAACTCCAGTACCTTGATCACGTGGATGATACGTTGCAGGAAACCGAGATAAAAATAGCGGTATGTGTCGAACGGGATGTTCCAGGAGATGCGAAACCGGTTATCTACCATATTTATGGCGATTACTATGGCGATGGTACGATACGAATCGGGGATCACGCCAACCTCGACACTGCCGTCCTGAAGACCTACCATGAGAACAAACCGGGTGCGAAGAAAAAATTTCTGACCGAAACATCGCTTTCTGAAGAAGAACGCAATGAATTGATCAGGGAAGTGGAGGATGACGAGCCGGATACCTGTTCACCACAGGGGGGGGATGTAAAGGTTGGATCTGTGTCGGGAGGAATCCGTGGTAGTAAGATCGAAGCAGATGGAAGTGTGGAAATGGGTGAAGTGACCCGTATCGAGGATTCGGAGGTCGAAGCGGGGGGGGATATCGAAATTGATATGATCAACAAGGTTAATTACTCAAATCTGAAAGCAGGAAAGAAAAAAGATAGATAGAATGTAGCGTGTAGCCCGGTGGTGCCATCCACCGGGGAGAGGTGAGCGTGTAGCGTGTAGCGTGTAGCCCGGTCCGCCCTCGGTCCGGGGAAATATGCAGTGTGTAGCATGTAGCCTGGTGGTTCCATCCACCGGGAAGAAGTGGGTGCCCCGGCGAATTCCGGCGTAGCGTGTAGCCCGGTCCGCCCTCGGTCCGGGGAAATATGCAGTGTGTAGCATGCAGCTTGGTGGTTCCATCCACCGGGAAGAAGTGGGTGCCTCGGCGAATTCTGGCGTAGCGCAGTTTGTGTAGCCGGATTCCCGGGTTTCAGGCAGTTTATGAGGTCGGCTGGCCTGAATAGATTAGTGACGAACGAACGCGCTATTCGGGTATCAGATAGTTTCCAAGATGGGTGTCATTCCAATCACAGGGACCAGAAACATGCAATGTCCAAGTTGCGGTGCTGAGGGAACGGGAAAGTTCTGCGCCAACTGCGGTGCGAAAATGGAAACAAGCAGCCAGTATTGTACCGAGTGCGGAAGTAAACTGGAACCGGGCGCAAAGTTCTGCCCGGACTGTGGTGCGCAGCAATCAACTTCACCGCAAGCGGTTCATCCAACACATTCTCCTGCGCAACCCACACTTCCAAAACAGCAACCACCATCCAGTGGCGGACCTTTTGGTGGGAGTGATCCTTTTGGCGGTGGTTCCACACTGACCTATCTCGCGCCGGGGACTATGTTGGGCGGATTCGAGGTGGTGCGCATAATCGGACGGGGTGGTATGGGAGTGGTTTATGAAGCCCTGTACCACAGCCTGGACAAACCAGTCAAACGTGCGATCAAGACCATCCCGCAGATGCTCGCCACCAACCAGCGTGCCCTGCACGACCTGAAACGTGAGGTACGGATCGCGCAGGAACTCGGGCACCCGAACATTGTAAAAACCTATGATCTGCATGAAGAGATGGGGGTGGCGTTTATCTCCATGGAGTTTGTGGACGGCCCGGATTTTAGTTCATTTCTTGAGGAACAGGTTGGAAAGAAGGTTACCATTGACAAGGTCGTGGAGTTGATGGAAGGTGTGGCGGATGCTCTCGATTATGCGCACTCGTTGAAACCGCCGGTCATCCATCGCGACCTGAAGCCGGAAAACCTGCTGCTGGACACTACAACAGGACGCTTGAAAATCACCGATTTCGGCCTGGCGCGTGAGGTGTCCGACCGGATGAGCATGATGTCCACCCTGCATGCCAGCTCAGGCACTCCCACCTACATGCCATACGAGCAGTTCATGGGCGATAAACCGTCCGCCGCCATGGACATCTATTCCTTCGGGATCATTATCTACCAGGCATTAGCGGGCGAGGTTCCATTTGCCAGAGGCGACATTGTCATGCAGCACAAGGAAAAGGCGCCGTCAGCTATTGATGGTCTTCCCGATTCCGCCATGACCTGCCTGCAAAAAGCCCTCGCCAAATTGCCGGGAGAACGGTTTACATCCGCGAAAACCTTTGTGATTGAGTTGAAAGCGCCACCACTTCCAACCTGCCCGGTATGTGGCAAAGCGGAGGATGTGGAACGTTTCACCTGCCCGGACTGCGGGGCAGAAGAAGTATGTGTAACCCACAAGAGCAAAGCAGGTTTGTGCCCGGAATGCGAAAAGGAGCGGTTGGCTGAGGAGGAAAAACAAAGGAAAGCAGAAGAAGAGAGACAACGAAGGATTGCGGAAGAACAGAGGAAGAAGGAAGAAGAGGAACGGCAAAGAAAGGAAGAGGAATGGCAGAAGCAAGAAGCAGAACAGAAACGATTGGCTGAGGAGAAGCGGAAAGAAGAGGAAAGGAAAGAAGAAGAAGCCGCTCGTATCGCCGCCGAGAAGAAGGGTAAGGAGGAGGAAGAGCGGAAACGTCGCACCACACCAGGCAATCTGACTGACGGTCCGCTCCCCGGAATGAAATTCGCCTATATTCCAGCAGGTTCGTTTATGATGGGCGCATATGATCAGGACTCTGAAGCTGATACTGATGAGAAACCTTTACATAGCGTCTCACTTGATAATTTTGAAATAATGTCAACACAAGTAACCCAAGCAATGTGGTATCAGCTAATGCAAAATAATCCATCTAACTTTAACTATGAAGAATTGCATCCAATCGAAAATATATCTTGGGGAGATACTAAAGATTTTATTGAAAAACTAAATAGTATTGATCAAAAGTATGAATACAGATTACCAACTGAAGCAGAATGGGAATATGCCTGCAGAGCGGGTTGTAAGGAACCATTTGCAAATACAAGTGAAGAATTAGATAGTACAGAAACAGTTTGGTATTATGGGAATAGTTGTGGCACAACACATCCAGTCGCAAAACTACTACCAAACAGTTGGGGAATATACGATATGCATGGTAATGTCTGGGAATGGTGTACTGATTGGTATGATAAAGATTATTATGAAAAAAGTCCCGAAATAAATCCTCAAGGACCTGATTCAGGTCATTACAAAGTACTTAGAGGTGGTTCATGGAATAATAGTATAAATTCTTGTCGCTCTTCAGTCAGATTTTGGTGTAATCCAAAATCAAAACTGAGTTACAATGGATTTAGGATCGTTCGGACTACACACTCCTACTGAATGTGATATGTTAATTCAAAGATCCGATCAGGGATATGCTATAGACTGATAGAAGATTGCTTCAGGATTTTGCTTGTGAGAAAACAACCTCGAAAAATCCTTCGTAACGACGAACTATACACCTCTCCGAGCCACATTTACGACAACCGTAAAAAGAGCTCACTTTCATTTTGTCTCCCGAGGTAAAACCATTACTTTTTTCTAACTTAGTATTGCGTAGGGTGATTATACTTTGTATTATGGGTATAGCTACTACGGTAACCATACAACTCGGGGGATAATATGGCATCGGTGGATTACGAAGCGGGCGGCGGATTTACCAAGGAATTCAAGTGGCGGGAATGGCGCAAGGAACAGGAAGCGAAAGCCGGCGGGAAGTCCGTCAAGCGTATCGGAAACGGTGGGACGGAAGAAGCGCATGAAATCAAACCGCGTTTCATTGACGGCAACTGGATCCTGGCGAACATGCTTGCACCTGCCATGGAACGGAATACTTATGAAGTCGGGCAGCTGAAAATTATTCCGCCGTTCTATACCATTTACATGAGCACCAAGGATCGTAAGCTGTTCAAAGGGATGGAAGTCCGTGTCCTGGGTGAGCTGGCGAAACTGCTGAAAGATGAACGGGTCCATCTGAATGCAAATGAGAGCAAACCGATCTTTATCACCCTCGAAGAGGACAGCGAGCTGAAGGAGTTTACCGTAGGGGTGACGGTGGAAATGGATCTCCCCGCCGAGTATGGCGATGATGATGACGAGGAGGATGAGGAGGATGAAGACTCCGAGCCCGAACCGGAAGTGAAACCACCGCCGGGGTCTGATAATACGGTGATGCCGTCCTTGCGTACCAGGGAAACTCACACCCTTTCAGGTGATCCGGTAGATACTTCGGAAACCGTAGAACCCGCACAACCCGCACAGACCACACCCGAGCAGTCGCTCACACATGAATCACCGGAAGAATCCGCATTCGTAGACGAAGAGTTGGAGCAGGAGCCTGAACCTGAACCTGATCCCGAAGCCGAGCCCGAAGCCAACCCCGGACTGGAAGCCGAACCGGAAACCGTGCAGCCACAGGTTCCAGGTGATTCTGTCCCCGGTGAAGAAGATGCCGAATCGACAAAAGTGACTGAATCAGAAACAGAAGTCGAGACGGAAACGGTTACCGAAACCGAAACCGAAACAGAGACGGGATCTGTACCCGAGACGAGCCGCAAACCAGCTTCTCAACTGGAACTGGTTCCTGAAGATGAAACCGCACAGGAACTTGAAAGTGTTGTTCCGGAAGATGTCTCCGGTATGGAAACCGATCCTGATCCGGAAATACAGCAAGATGAAGAAGGGGCCGGAGCAGAGAGCTCACAAGATGTTGAACCGGAAAAGGAAGTGACGGAAACAGAGGAAACGGATGATCCTGCAGAAAAACCTGAAGGTGACAAGGCATCCGGATCTGCCGAGGTTGAAAAAAAGGAAACATTTTTTGCCAGCAGCGAAGATTCAGTAATGGAGGATGTTTCGGAAGTGGAGCCCGATACGGATGAAACTGTTGAACCCGAAGACCTCCAGGAAAGGGAAGATGAGACGGTCGCAGAAACAGAGGAAGAAGTCGCGGAAGAAATAGAAGATGAATTTATCGGGATCTTTGAGGAAGAAGCAGATGTACAGGAACCGGAAACTTTCACCATTCCCGCCACTCCTGCGTCTGACTATGATATATCTACAGATATTCCGAAAAAAACGAAGGTTGCACCCAAGTACGAAATCAAGGTATACGAGGACAACGAGTATATCGACCGTCGTGTACTGAAAAAAGGGCAGACATTACAGATTGGTCGTCATCCTGATATGGACCTGCATTTACACAATGCCGGACGGGATATGTCACGCACTCATCTCATACTGGAATACAAAGGCGACAAGGTTACCTGCAAGGTGGAAGGTGTCAAAGGTGTCGAGATCAATGGCAACATGCATTTTTCCGGCGATCGTGTCCAGGTGGTTCCTGGAGATGTTCTGATTATGCGCTCCGGCAAGACCGTTTTCACGCTTCGTCTGAAGGTGGTGAAATGAAAAGACTGAAGCGAAAATGGGAGAAATGGAGTTCTTTTCTCGACCGGCTTGAACTCAGGGTGAAAAGGTTTCTGTTCGATAGCGCCGTATTTCGCCTGTTCAAGCGGGACTATCCTCCCCTTGATGAGGATCGTATCCTGCGTGAGATCAAGACAGTGATTGAAGAGTCGATTATTCGTGATCAGGAAGACACAAAAATCGCACCGGATATCTTTCATGTGTGGATTTCCGTACACGATATGATTCCAAGCAAAAAACTGGATCAACATGCATCGGTTCTCATTCCGGAAGTGACAAAATTTATTAGTGGATACGGGTATAAAACTGCTGAAAAAATTAAAATATCCATATCACCTTCACCCAATCTCGAAGCATCGAAGTTGAAGGTAGATCCTTCTTATACAACGTTGGGATACCAGACAACGCTTATTCCTTACAAGCTGGTATTTACATGGGATGGCGGTACAAAGAAAAAAACAATTAAAATCGCAGATGGTCATTTCCTGATAGGGAATCATGACAGTTGCGATCAGAAGATACACTTTGATGGAACGAAGACACAAATTGCTAAGATAGATGTAACAGCAGGCGTTGTGCGGGTTGGCGGCAGATCCCCGAGTTACCCTCCCGCTTGTAACACGTCGGAAGTGGAATTAGCGGTTATGAAAGCAGTTAAAGAAGGGGATATTATCACATTTGGCGATGTTGTATCCCTGGAGGTGATGTATGACGACTTCACCACCGACTAAAAAGAAGAGTTCAGCAAAAGGGAAACCACTGGAGTTGATTTTTCTACTCCTGTTTGCAGTACTCACAGTAGTGGAAATTGTCCAATGGCCCGGTCAGTATTTTTCCTTCGAAACCGCGGCTGAGGAGCTGCCATGGTTTCTTGGTTTCTTCGCCTATGTCAATTTCGGATTTTACAAGTTGTTAGGCCTTGCAGGAATGATTATTCCGCCAATGATGGTGTGGGTGATGTTTCTGCTTGTGATTGGTAAATGGACTCGTGACGGTGTCCGGTTATCCCTGCAATTGTTGCCGGTTTTTCTTCTTGCCGCCATAAGTTTCGCAGCTATCGATAAATTGTTCCTGGATTACAAATACTACCTGGGAGGTGCAGTCGGGAACCTGATTATTCGATGGATCCCTGCGACTATCTGGGTATGGCCGGTATTCCTGGTTTCATCCGGATTGTGTGCATGGTTGTTCACGTGGTTTTTCCTGGGGAAACGTCGGCTGGATATAGCCGTCTGGAATCTGCTCAACGATCTTTCCATTAAGCTGAAACGATCCAGGATTCCCTTGAAAAGTGAAGTCCATGGCCGCTGGAAATCGAAGGACAGGCAGACGGGCAAAGAACGTGAGGGCCATACCGGGCGTCCAAAGCCGACAGTGGGACAGCCTGGTCCGGGAACTGGAAGTTTTGAGCCGGGAGCAGCAGGACAGGCCGCTGGTCAACCGGTACATTCGCCTCATGATTCGATCCCTCGCAGCCAGCAGAAGGCGCCTCCAGCAGAATATCACGAACCGCATGTGCAGCAGAATGCAGCACCTGCACCTGCGACGGTTCCAGGATCTCCGGTCAATGCTGGACAGAATGAAACAGAGAAACAGTATGTCCCTGATCCTGTTCCGCAACCTCGTGTCCAGAAACGGGAAGAATATAAACCTGCTCAGGCATCTCCCGTGTTTTCTCTCGATCTTCGGCCGGGGAAACCCTGTGAAGTCATGCCGGATTTATCAGTGCTTGGCGAACTGCCCACAATGCTGCCCGATGAAGAAGAGGATCTTGAAACCAAAGCGCAGGAAATCGAAAAATATTTCCGCGAGCATCGTGTTCAGGTGCAGGTGGACCCGGGAAGTACCGGTCCGGTAATCAACACATTTCATATCTCACCGCGTCCGGGAGTATCCATCAGCGCCATTGAAAAGAAGGCGGAAGATGTATCGCTTGCCATGGGATACGGGAAAAATGGAATGCGTTTTTCTTCCAATCAGCAGGGGCAACGTCACCTGGTTTGTGAAGTTCCACGGGATCATCCGCAGGAAATTTATTACCAGGATACCTATGTACGCTGGGAAGAAGAGGAAGATGAGGATATCCGTTTCCTGTTAGGGGTGGATATACAGGGGGAACCGGTAAGCGTTGCACTGGAACCTTTGCCGCACCTGCTTGTCGCAGGAGTGACCGGATCCGGGAAGAGTGTATTTCTCAATTCGATTATCGTGCATTTGTTGCTGCATTATTCCCCGGAGTTGATTCGAATTGTTCTGATCGATATGAAATCATTGGAATTCAGTCCTTATGAATCTGCGCCGCACCTTGCAGGCAATGTGATCACAGATGTCCGTGATGCTGAATCTGCTTTGGATGCATTGATTGATGAAATGGAGGCAAGGTACAAGATCCTTAACCGTTACCAGGTTCGCAACCTGACGGAATACAGGGAAGAGTGCATTGCCCGGGGAGAGAAACCTGAATTGTGCCGGGTGGCTGTGATTATCGACGAATTGGCGGATCTGCTGATGACCGGTGGGGAACCAGTGCAGAAAGCATTGATCCGGCTGGCGCAGAAAGCAAGGGCTGTTGGGATTCACCTGATTGTTGCGACACAGCGTCCATCGGTGGATGTGGTCACCGGCCTCCTGAAAGCCAATTTCCCGACAAAAATTGCTTTCAAAGTATCAAGCGCTGTCAATTCGCGTGTAATCCTGGATGAAAGTGGTGCCGAATCCCTGTTGGGGAATGGAGATTTTCTGATCCTGTTCTCCAGTCGTGAGCCTGAACGGATGCACAGTGGGCTTGTTACAACAACAGAAGTTCGAAACTTGTCGAGATGGTGGAAAGAAAACTCATAACAAAGTGGGTGAGCATATGAGTAAAAAAGATGAAAAACTGTTAACACCCAGCGAGATTTGCGATAGAGTAGGAATATCGAAAAATACACTTCTGCGCTGGGAACGCGATGGCAAGATACCCAAAGCTGAAAAAGACTGGCGAGGATGGCGTGGGTATACGGACAGGCAATTAAAAGCGATTCTTGATCACAAAGAAGCGTTGAAAAAGAAAAATCAGTAGATAAGGGGAAAAAAATGAGCGCAAGAAACATAGTTCTGCTGTTGATCGCGGTTGTGGTGGTTGTGGTCGGAGTGATTGTCATCTATGACAGAGGAAGTGTAGAAACTTTGCCCCCGCCTGGAAGGTCGGCTACGGCAGATGCGAATCGACCAAG
This sequence comes from bacterium, assembly GCA_963674515.2. Taxonomy (GTDB): domain Bacteria; phylum Electryoneota; class Electryoneia; order Electryoneales; family Electryoneaceae. The sequence continues at coordinate 91,290 of CAXXQY010000004.1, read as the reverse complement.
CTGGTACAATCCACCAACTGAATCTGGGATGACGGAATTTGATTATACGGAGGACAACGTAGTTCCAGCCATAGACTGGGAATCGAATATCATCCGGGTTTGTGCTTGGGGTGCGCCAGATCCCGATGCTGATATCAGCAGCCAGGCGGAAGCCAGGATTATTGCTGAACAAATTGCAAGAATGCGTGCCTATGAAATGTTGGCGCAGACAGTTCTCGGTCTGAGATTAAACTCGACCAATGTCCTCAGGAATCAATTGCAGTATGATGGAAGATTGATCACAGTTGTAGAAGGATTTATTCAAGGAGCAAGGATTGCGGATAGTCGTTCCGGGACCAGGCCTGACGGTTCCATCGGTCACCTGGTTTGCTTGGAATACCGTCTCAAAGATGTGGAAGAGAACATCCAGCGTGAATTCCCGGAGATTCGACCCGTAGAAACCTATGAAGAAGCGGAACCTGAAGAAATTGACGTGATTGCCGGGATCATTATTGATGCGCGCAATGTCCAGGTACTGCCGGCCATGTATCCTCGAATTCTTGACGAAGCCGGAAATGTGATCTATGAAGCGTCCAAGGTGAGCCAGAATATTCTCAACAACCGTCGCGCAGTGAGCTACCGGAACACTCTGGACAGAGCACGGGCATTGGATTTTATTGGCGCAAGTGCGCTTGTGGTCACTGCGCAGGATGTTTCCGGACCCAACCGGGCTGACATCGTGATCAGCAATGATGATGTGGAACAGATCCAGGAATGGAACGAACGGACAGACTGCTTTGCACGAGGCGCGGTAGCTTTCCTGTTGTCACCAATGTGAGAGAACTATGCAGGTACGAATCGCATCCATAATCCTGGTCATTCTCTTCACGGTTTTGTGTGTGCAAGCTGAGACTGTGGAAGAGACAGGACGCGCTTTCGGTGGACGAGCCGATAGTGTGCAAGTACGTTCTGAAGCACTGCATCATGCAGTAGTGAATGCTTCGGCTATTGCCGGTGTGTTCATCGAAAGCGATGCAACCCTGCTGGATAACAGGACCATGCTTGCGTCAGTACAAATCTCTTCTGCCGGGAAGATCGAAAGTATTGAAATTCTCTCGGAAGGATGGATTACTGACGACATGTACGAAGTCCGGATCCGTGCAGCGATCGAGCCGAGGAACCCGGATGAAGAAATCCGTAATCAACCATCCTTGAATCTGCAGATCGCAGGAGATGAACAATGTTTGCGGCAGTTGGCTACTCCACTCGCAAGTGCGCTGGAAGCGTATGGATTCCGACTTGCTGCAAATGGTACAACTGTAGCCGTTATCTGCGCGGAACCTGTTCTCACGGACAATAATGCAGCGGTTTATTGTGACCTGGAAGGGATTGTGAGGGTTGGAAATGGTGAATCGGCCACACGTTCAACCTTTTCCGAACGATCAAGCGGTTTATCGCGTGAGATGGCTTTCCAGCGGTGTTTGATGAAAGTAGCGAATGCTCTTGCAGAAGACCTGTCCGCACGTTTTGCGGAAGATCTTGCGGGTTTGGAACGACAGTATACGCTGAGAATCAACAACCCCGGCAATCCATTGAACCTGGTTCGGATGATGGAAGCAGTTCCCTGGCTGAAATCTCCGCAGGTGATCACTCGTAATGCAGCCATTGTCGAGTTGCAGGTGACCACCAGCCGTACCACTCTGATTATCAATGAATGGATGCAAAACAGGGGATACAGATTCTTGCAGCAACAGGGGATGGCACTGGAGTTCGCCCGGCAAAATACGGCAGATGACGGTAATGGAGATATGAGCATTGAACAGAAGCAACCGTTACCGTTAAGCTGGTTTATTGGCGGATTGGTTCTCGCTTTGGTGATAGTAATTCTTGTACGGAAAAGATCTTCATGATAGAAGAAGGATCTGACGATGAAACGACTTATAACAAAATCAATGGTACCGGTACTGCTTTGTTTACTGGTATTTACAGGGATGGCTACCGCCCAGGTGGATAGCCTTGCCAACAGGGCGATAGATAGACTTGCCGCATCTGTCTTGAATGATGTTCCGGAAGACCTTCCGGTCAGCAGGATCGTGGTGCTTCCCATGAAGGGGGATGTGGATGACGCGGTACGGTCCGCAGTAGAACGCGATCTTGTACAGCGACCTGAGTTCACACTTCTGGAACGGTCCGATGTGGAATATGTGCAAAGCGAAGCGTTGAACGCTTTCGTAAATCCGGCCACCGTGGCCGATATCGCACAAGCGCTCGGAGCACAAGCGGTTCTGCTGGGTGATATTCACACGTTGCAATCGTATGGCTGGTTTACTGGCAAAGCAAGAGTTCATGCGGACTTGAAAATTGTGGATATCAGCACTCTCACAATTCTGTGGGCCGATAACTATGATATATCGGCGACAACCTGGTGGGGACGTACGCGATGGTACATCATATCACTGGTGTTGTTTATCATCGTAGTCGCTTATTTGCTGGCGCGAGGAGGTGTTTCCGATAGAAAAAAGATCCTGGACAAGGCCGACAAAGAACGCTATAAAGCAGTTGAGCTGATGAAAACGGCGGAAGCACGTTCTCTCAAGGATGCCCTGTATGGAAGTAAAAAAGGATTTTCCACGGAAATGGCGAATCAGATCAGAACATTGCAAACAGAAGTCGAACAACTGAATATCCGGGTAAAAAGCACAGGGCTCGGTGATCCTAAAACACTCACTATGGGTGAAGTGAAAGATATTTTGAAGAAAGCGGAATCACTTGGAAAACAGGCAAAATTGATCAACGAGATCGCTTCCAATATTCAGCTGAATGCCGGTCAGGATGACAACTTCCTGGCCGATCCGGTGAACCGTTTACGTACCGCGATTTCAAAAGCGCGCGATGCGATTTGACAATAGCAGGAAGGAAATAGAACGATGAATAAACGACTTTGGATACTCTTGTTTGCGATTCTCTGGGTTACATGGGGGTGTGGTTCTCAACAGGAACTTGCACAACCTGAATCCATGATGGATCAACCGCTTTTCCATATTCAGAACGGCTTTGAACTGCTTGACCGTGGGGAATATGAACCGGCGGTGGTATCGTTCCGCCGTGCGGTTGCCATTGATCCCGAAAATGCAGCCGCTTTGGCGGGGGATGCGATGGCTGAACTACTGGCCTACGAAGATAGCACAGCAGCCAGGGAATTATCGCGGGAAGCTCGGAGCAAGGATGACCGGAATCCCTACATCTACCTTGTCCGCGCTTATCTCGACATTCCGGGATATATGGTTCCTGTTGTCATTGATAACCGGTTGCCGGAAGTCTATGAACGGGTGCATGAGAACCTGATGCAAGCGTTGGAATATGGTGAATCGGATGACCGAGTTCAGCTCTGGGCAGCTCGTGCCTATGTACGCATTCTCGATTTCAACAAGGCGAAAGACTTACTGACAGAGATTGCATCCCGGGATGCCTATGAATCACAGGCAAACAATTGCCTGCGCAGGATTCACCAGGTGGAACGTCTTGCACCGACGACGGATTTGGGCAAAGCGTTGGCGCTGATGAGTGAAGTGACCCGCGCTGAAGCGGCTGCGCTGATCTCTCTTGAACTTCATCCGGGGCGTTACCTGGAAGAATATGATGTCAGAACCCCATCCGATGTGCTGGGGCATTGGGCGGAGAATTCTCTGCTTGAGATGCTGACAACAGGACTGTTCGAACTGGATATCGAAGGCCATGTCAACTCCGATGAGCCCTTGACTCGACAGGAGTACGCTTTAGCCTGCTTGAGGATGATGGCGGGATTCGCCAATGATCCGCGTCTCGCAGCACGTTACATGGACAGCGAAGTTGGCTACGATGACCTGGCGCCGGATGATCCTGCCTACAGCGCAGCGCGAACTGTTGTGGAAAATGGCCTGTTAACCGCTGAGAATGGTCACTTTTACCCGAATGGGACCGTGTCTGGCGCGGATGTTCTCGAGATGGTGAGCTGGTTGCGCGAACGTTATGAAAGGAGCTTTTGATGGCTTTCTGGAACAGGAAAAAGAAGGGTGAATGCATTCACTGTGCGGAAACAATCGATGCAGCCGCCACCTTCTGTCCCTATTGCGGTTCTCCCCAGGAATCGGGGATCATCAATTGCGGAAAGTGTGGAAAAGATAATCCTGCAGATGCCACGTTCTGTGGGAAATGCGGTGCGGAATTGAGCGCATACGGCGCCCCGCAAACACGCCAGCATACCGGTAAAAAAATCGAACCCGGTGTATGGGCGCGCGATGCAGAGCAGTTTGCGGTTCGCTTCGATGATGACAACCTGAAGGGAACCTTCACAAAGACAATCACCGTTGAACCGGGTACACAAGCTATCTTTTTCGTCGATGGTAAACTGATTGGAACGTTACCATCCGGACAATATGACCTGGGAGCGTTGAAAACCAGGCTGGTTGACCTTGACCTCAACCGTAAGGCGACTATTATCCTCATAGATGAAGGGGAAGTGGGAACCTATGCGGATGCTACCGGCATGATGACCAGGGATGGTTTTTCTGTCGATATCCGTACACAACTCACTTTCAAAATCGATTTTCCTTATGAGTTCTTTGTGAACCTGATGAAAGGAAAGAATTCCTATCTGCTTTCCGATTTCCAGGAGTACATGGCGACTGAGTTGTATGGGGCTCTGCAATCCTTGATTTCACGATATAATTACCAGGATCTTGTTCTTCTCGATCGTGATAAAATGAACAATGTGGAGCAGGAAATCCAGGAGCATCTGCATCCCACTTTACGCACAGTTGGGATCAGCCTGAGCAGGATCCGTGCAATCAATATTAGTTCGGAGGAACTGGCATCGCTAGTAAAAGCACGGTCTCAGCGCAAAATCCGTCAACTGGAGATTGCCAGCGAGGCAGAGAACCTCAAGTTGGACAAGATGGAATGGGAGGTCGAGAAAGAAGCCAATGACTTCGTTCTCAAGCAGCTCAAGGATACCATCGGCCAGAAACGGGCGCAGAAGGGCCTCGAACGTGATTCGGAAGAGATCGATGTTGAACATGCGGAAAAACGGATCAAGTTGATCGACCGTATGCGCGCTGCACAAAATCTCGATAAAATCTCTCTCGCTCGTAACGAAGCAGAACTGGACAAAACTCTCGATCAATTAAACCGTGACAAGCTTCTTCGTGACGATGAAACTAACCAGCTCCGTGAACAGATCCTGAATAATAAGGATGACCGTATCGCCGCACGCCAGTTTGCCTTGGAAAAACTGGATGAAATGCGTAACCAGGAACTCACACTCATCAAGGCCGATTTCAAAAACAAACTGGCCAAGATGGATGATGATGAATCCCAACGCAAACTGGAAGCAGAACTGCGCAAGATGTCTTACCTGCGTCAGCATGAACGCAGTGAGATGGAAAAAGATCTTCTCACTGAAGCGATGGCGTTGCAGCAGAAACGCATGATCGAGATCAAGACCATCAAGTCGGAAGCGGAAGCCGAGATCGAGCTGAAGAAGATGAAAGCCGACTACGAACGCTATGAAGACAAGCTCGATATGCTTACGCTGAAGGACATGAAGGAAATTAAACTCTGGGAAGAACGGGAACGTTCCCAGATGGCGCGCGAAGAAAAGCAGTTCGAACAGAAGATGGCGATGGAGATGAAACGCTGGGAGCACGAATCCGAGATGGAGAAGGCGGATCAGGAACATCGTCACGGCCTGGAGGACAAAGGGCAGGATCAGCAATTCGAACTGGACAAGATGGACCGTATTGCAGCCATGGGGCCGGAAGCGTTGATTGCCATGTCTCCCAGTGAGCAGGCGGGCATGCTCGCTGAACTGAAGAAGACAGAAGCGTTGGGGACCATGAGCGAAGACCAGATCCTCGCCATGGCGGCCAAGGATTCCCCGGAAGTGGCGAAAGCTTTCGCGGAACGGTACAAGGCGATGGGCGGCGCGGATCGTGAGCAGTTCTATGAGCGTATGCTGGCGGAGAAGGATGAACGAATGCGTGACCAGGAACGGTTCCGTGAAGATCAACGTCGTGACCGTGACACCATGGACGACCGGTACGAACGTATGCACAACCAGGCGGCGATGGGACAGAATGCAGCCCAGCAGGAACGCCTGCGTGACGCCCAGCAGCACAAGGATGATGTCATGAACCAGGGCGGTCGCGCCATGGATTCCATGCAGAATGTGGCGTCATCGTTTGCGACTGGACAAGCGCCTGCATCATCGGCGCCAAAGCAGCCGCAACCGCAGGAGCCGCAAAGCACTCGTGAATGCCCACGGTGCGGGAAACCGCTTAAAGTGGGCTGGGTGATGTGTCCGTATTGTAAGTTTGAGTTTCAATAGATTTATCATTGCTTCGTTGCGATAAACACGTCGTTGCAATAGACACGTCGTTGCGAGGGATTTCATGGAGTTGTTTCTGTCCCATGAAATCCCGAAGCAATTTGGTTCCAGGTGTGGCGTAATAATCGTGGGTGGCCTGACCTGCTTCTCAAGGTCAGGTATCAGAAAGGTGTTTAGTCTGATCTGTCAGTCAACCGACAGATAGAGTGTAAACAGGTACGGGAGGATAATGACACCCGACCTTGGACAGCAGGTCGGGCCACCCGACTTGTCCAGTCCAATGTAGCTGCAGTTTAAGAAGCTGAACGATATCTGGTTCTGTGAACGGAATTATCTCATACCTGCCTGATACTACAAGATGTATTTGTAGCACCGTGCTTTAGCGCGGTGTAAGGAGGATAGGAGATTATTGAGCGCGCTTAAGCGTGCTTTCCGGGGATAGAGATTTATTGCTGAAGCCCTTTGAAAAGTACGCTAAAGCGCACTCCCGAATGGGTTTGGGTACTACAGTTCCCCGCGCTAAAGCACGGTGCTACAATGAATTTCAAGGTATCCAGAATGTCTGCCAACCGTAGCTTTAGCGAAGGTTGGCCCCGCCGTCCAGGGAAGGTAGATAGTAGCCCGGACGCAAAAAATCGGTCATAGTAAAGTAATAAATTCGAATCGATTTGCTCATAGAAACGGTATTCAGAGGTGTTCTGTGGGATCCTCAGCGAAGCGGAGATCCTGCAGCATAAGGCGGAACAAACAAGAAACATAAGTAGGAGCCACCGATGGCAACACCGCAAGAACTTCTGGAAAAACTCGAAGAACGGTTCATCATGGGTGAAATCACCGAAGAATCGTACAAAGAGCTGAAAGTGAAACTTGAAAGCCGTATTCATGGAGGTTCATCCACTACTGTTGGGGATATTGGCGCAATCCGTTCTGAAGGCGGCAGTGTGAATATCGGTGGTACCCAGGTGGGACGCGATTACATCGTGGAGGACAAAAGTGATATAGCAACGAAAAAAGGAGAGTTTTGTCCGATTTGTGATTCTTTGGTATCCGATGACTATTTCACGTGCAAACGATGTGGTCGGGATTATATCCATGAAAAACATCAGATGAAAAGTCCACCATTTCATGATAAATTTAAAATTGTATGTTGTGAATGTTATGATGAAATCTTTAACAAAGAGAAAAACATTATATCTAAAAACATTTTTAAGAAATATCAAGCTTTAATTGATCAAAAAGATTGGTTAAGTCTAAAAAATGAATTTATCGATCTCTCAAAAGATTTGGATAAAGATTATAATAAAATCCTTATGGATTTATTCTATGTAGAATACAATAATAAAAGAGATAGAAAAGGTAAAGAACGTGATTTATTGGATTCAATAACAAAAAAAGATATACCATTCATCAACTATCTGCTTGAATCAGGTGTAGATGCAAACTGCAGTTGCGATATAGCAATGACAGATGGAATAACACCCTTATTTTATGCAGCAGAAGATAACACTGTTGATATCGCAAAGATTTTACTGAGACATGGTGCAAATATTGAATCAAAAACAGAATACGGTGCTACACCATTGTTTCATGCAGCTCGTGAAGGAAATACAGAAATCATTGAGTTTTTTATAAAACATGGTGCGAATGTAAATGCAATAAATAACTCCAATGAATCACCACTTTACTATGCTATCAAGGAAAATGTAGCAGAGATTGTTGATGTTTTGCTTCGAAACGGTGCTAATCCTAATCATCAATCAAGCAACTTTAATTCGCCTCTTTTAGAAGCAGTCAATAAAAAATCTTCTATTGATATAGTTAGACTACTATTGGAAAATAGAGCAGATCCCAATTTTAAACCTTTTATTGGAGAAAGCATTTTGGATATAGCTAATAAAAATAATTGTTCTTGTACAAGATTAATTGAATCCTACGGTGGCAGATCAGCGAAATCATAAAAGGTAGAAACATGGCCGAACTGAAATTTTCCAAAGGCTATGCCATCGATCCGGATGGCAGGTTTACGATTAAGGACCCGAAACCACTCAATGAGGGGAAGCGGAACCTCGAGGGTGAGGTGTATGTCGGGTATGACAAGAAGCTGAAGCGCGATGTGGCGATCAAGTTTTTGAAGCCCAGTGCGTTAAAGGCGCACAAACGTCTGCTGGATGATTATGAGAACCAGGTGGACGCCATGTGCAACATGAAACACCAGTACGTGGTGGACATCATTGATCATGGCAGCGCGATTGATGAGAAGGACCAGCAGACGTACTACATTGTCATGGAGTACATCGAAAATGGCGGCAAATACAAAAGCGATGTGACTTACCCGCTTGAGACGGTCCTGGAATGGGGGGCGCAGCTCGCAACGGCGTTGGAAGCCCTTCACACCAATGAACCGTTGAGTATTATCCACCGTGATGTCAAACCGGACAACATCTTCATCGTGAGCGATGAAAAACCGGTGCATGCGAAACTCGCCGATTTCGGGCTCGTGCGCTTCTACCATGAAGGACATCCCAGCGAACTGGATCTTTGCTCGGTATTCGGCAATCCCTATTTCGCTGCGCCGGAGCAGTACAAACGCAAGGAGATCGGTCGATGGGTGGATACCTATTCTCTTGCGAAATCCCTTCATTTTTACTTTACCGGACGGTTAGGGGAAGCGCTGGAACCGTTGTCGCATGAATTCCTGCTGCCGAAAAACGCTGCGGAAGCGAGATTCCTGAAAATTCTCGAGAAAGCGACTCACAAAGATCCGGAAAAACGATACCAGACTGCCGAATCTCTGAAAGATGACCTGTTGAATCTTCAGGAGAATCTGAGAGAGTTGATTGCGAAACAGGTCGGGGATGTTGAGGATGGTCCACAGCCTGGCGACGGTGGCGGGAAGGGTGGCGGAGAAGTTATTCCTCCAACAAGTGGAGGGGAAGGACCACCGGTGAAACCAGACGAAAAACCTGAACCACCGAAACCAGAACCACCAAAACCGGTGAAGTTACCATCATCCGGCAGGGGACGAAGTGCATTTTTGGGAATCCTGGTGATTCTCGCGGTGGTGAGTGTCTTCGTGTATGTGGTCGATCAGAACATCGTAAAACCGGGACGGATTATCGAAGTTGGGCAACGTGAGATCCAGGAGATCGTCCTGCGGATAGAGCAGGCGCAGGAAGACGCCACCCGCGCGCAACTGGAAGAATGGACAGCGGACACGGACTGGCAGGCGATTCTCGAGTGGGACGAGCAGGAAGATATTACTGACAATCCCGATCTTGGTTTTTATGTTGGGCTGGCGCAGGCACGTACAGGTAACCTGTCAGAGGGAATCCCGACCATGCGAAGAGCTGTGGAAGCGAGTCCATCCGTCGAAAAATGGCTCCTTCTGGCGGATGCCGCCGGACGCTTCGGGGAACGGGATCTGATGAACGAAGCGTTTCGTCATGTTCTCGAACTGAATCCATACCATGTTGAGGCACGGGCGATTCTTTCCCGGAATGGAGGATTGGAAGAGGAGTAATACAAGTCCTGGATAGCATTGACTTGTTCCCCCAAAAGGGTAGGGCAGGCCTCCGTGCCCGTCAATGTCGCAATATCGGTACATTTTACAAATACAGACGATAAAAGAAACCCGAGTGGCAACCACTCGGGCCACACCCCATTGGGTAGCGCGGGCGTCCCTGCCCTTCGTAGCAGATCTTTGATCTGCTTCAGATAGTTGCCCTTGAAAGCTTTTCTTTTGGGGTGTCAGAAAAGTAACCATCACGATCCAGGGGAGAATCATATGGGGAAATTCAGGGACCGTTTACGTGACCAGCTCAAGCAGGAAAAAGACAGCCTGAAAGAGGATATGCTGTCGTCAATGAGTGATCAACGGGATTCGTTGCGTACATCACTATCACCAGGGCTGGACACATCCACACGATCTCCTTTCGCACCTGCGGCGGGTCCAGGGAAATCCTTTGACCGTATGTTTACGATGAACCAGGTGGCGTACAGCGAAATCAAGGCAGCGGGGGATTCTGTGCAACTCGCGGCGCAATCCCTGCCGTTTTTTAATTATTCCATGTACCGGGTTGGTGTGCCGTTGATGGAAGGTATTTGCATCAGGAACAATTCGGGCAATGATCTCGGGGAATTGCATCTCGAAGCGCGTGTACGGCCTTTGGAGAACTACGCCAATGCGACTTTCCCGTCACTTCGGGCAGGCAAACGGCATTGCATCGAAGAGTTGTCGGTTCCTATCGACCGTACGGCGTTAAAAAACTATACCGAACCGGAACGCGGGGTGCTGACCCTGCAGGTGCAGGAAGGGGGACGTACGCTGCATCGTGAGGAACGGCCCCTCGTGATCCATCCCTTCACCCATTGCATCATTAACCCCGATTTCCCCATGCCCGTGGCGACATTTGTCATGCCTGGCTGCAGGGCGGTGGAAACCATCCTCGACAAGGTCATGGAGCAGCAACTGAACCGTTTTGGTGAGAAATCCCTGGCTGACTACCAGAAGGGGCCGGAGCATGTGGCGAACATCTGCGAATCGGTGTTTTATGCCCTGCGTGATGATTTCGATCTTGGCTACATCTCCCCGCCTCATAAGACTGGTGTAGAGGATGGCGGCCAGCGTGTATTTACACCGGACAGGATCCTCGAACATCGGCGCGGCACCTGCTTCGACCTGGCGCTGTTGTATTGTTCGATCCTTGAGCGTTGCGGATTGGAAAGTATTATGTGCCTCGGGATCGGTTCACGCGGTGGCCATGCATGGATCGGGTGCATGCTTCAGCCGGGAGTGATCGGCGATATGACCATCGACAAGGGTATACTCCAGCAATTACTTGACAGGAACCTTGTGTTGATCATGAATTCCACGGATTTCACTTCTAATGAAGCCGTGTTTGAAGATACTTGTGAAACCGGCAGCAACTTCATTTATGGCGATGTGTTCGACGAGATGCTGTGGGGAATCCATATCCGAAACTGTCGTGATGCGGGAGCGTTGCCGCTGGATATTGATTGATTATTAAGGTGATATCCCATCGTATTGTTGAACGTAGATGCATTCTGATAACGAGATGCAATACTGCAACAATTCAAAAAATCCAGTGTGATGTCATTCCCGATTTAATTGAGAATCCAGTATATTGTCACAGTGAAAATGTAGCCCGGAGGTTCCACCCTCCGGGAAGAAACATGTCGGGGAGAAGGTTAAAAAGATTCGGGAGATTCAGGGATGCCGGAGAAGTGCCCGCACTGCAAGGAAGAAGCGATTGAACCGGGGATGCAACTCTGCCCCGAATGTTTTGAAGATGTGAAAGAATGCCCGGAATGTGGCAAGTTTTTAAAGCCCAAGGCCCCCAAGTGCCCGTACTGCCGTTATGATTTTTCCGGGGGAACTCCAACCGCTGCGCCATCGGAATCGGTGGCAGGGATAAGCATCGGCGATTCGGTTCGCAGCAACTTTTCGATTGACCAGTCCACTCACCAGACGGTTATCCATGGACCGGATCCCATGGCCAAACATATGGCAACAGCAGTGGGGGAGTCCTGCCCGATCTGCGGACGTGTGGCGAAGGATGACTACTTCCATTGCAAGGCATGTGGCAGGGATTACATCTGCTCCAGCCATCAGAACCCGGAATCATTTTTATGTTCCGAATGCCATGCAGAACGGCTGAAACGTACCGCTCCGGGCGCCATTTCGGACGGTCTCCTGCCGGGGATGAAATTCTCCTCGATTCCTGCAGGATCATTTATGATGGGCGCACCGGAGTCTGTTGCATTTATAGACATGTTCAACGTTCATGGAGAAAGTCCCCAACATGAAGTGCAACTGGACGCTTTCGAGATAATGACCACACCGGTCACACAGGCGATGTGGAAAGAGGTTATGGGCTCGAATCCGTCTTATTATAAATATAACCTGACGCCGGTGGAATCGGTTTCGTGGGAGGATACCCAGGAATTCATCCGGCGAATGAATGCGCTGGATTCATCGAGTATCTATCGTTTGCCAACCGAAGCGGAATGGGAATACGCCTGCCGTGCAGGAACGACAACATATTATTACAACGGTGATGATGAATCGAAGCTTGATGAGATCGCAGGGTGTAAAATGTCGGACGGACTTGAAATTTTTACGCGGACAACTCCCAAAATCGAGGGAGGAACCTATGAAGTCGGAAAAAGAAAACCCAACGCATGGGGACTCTACGACATGCTGGGCAATGTGTATGAATGGTGCTCCGACTGGTTCGATACGCAGTATTATGCGGCCAGTCCGTTGCACAATCCGCAGGGTCCGTCGCATGGTACAGAGCGTGTGATCCGGGGAAGTGCCTTCTTTACATACGGGATCACGGGAAAACCGCCCGGTTCTCATACTCGAGCACACAGGGAACCATCCACCCGTGAGCAGATCCTTGGATTCCGGCTGGTCAGAACGATGAAATAATGTGTAGCCCGGTCCGCCCCCGGTCCGGGATATCAGGATGAAATGTGACCTAAAGGTTCATAATGTCGAAATGAGGTTTATGAAGACGTGTGAACTAACGAGGATTGGGGTGATAGATGTGTAGCCCGGACGCAAAATATCGGTCCGGGGAAGAAGTGTAGCCCGGAGGTTCCACCCTCCGGGAAGAAAGAAGAAATGTAGCCCGGACACAGAAAAATGGTCCGGGTAATAAAGTAAAAATGTCAGGGTGCCCCGACCTGCTGTCCAAGGTCGGGTGTCAAAAGTTGGTACGAAGAACAGGTGTAAATAAACCTCGTTAGAACATCAACGGTACTGCATGTTTATAACTTGACGAGGGCATATCATTATGGAAATAATTAGTTCTTCTGTGCTAAGATGCAGATATACAGTGGGATAAATGCTACTATTCATCATCAAAACAACACTATTTCTACTGCTGGCCGGGCTTATCCTGCCGGTGTTCGGGCGCTCGGGGGGACGGGGAGCGTCCGGATCCAGCGCGTTCGCGGCACGGTTCCTGAAATGGGTGTCGGTGGTAATGCTGGTATCGGTTGGAGTAAAGATCCTGTTGATCCAGTATGCTCCTGATCCGCGTATGGTACGGCTCCGTGCGGAAACGGACTACTATGAAACCATCCTGGACCGTCGGGCGAACAAGGGTGAGATTCTCGACAGGAACGGCATCGTACTGGCCTATGACAGCCTTGACGCCATCGGACGGCCCCTGCGCATTCATCCGCACGGCCAGGCGTTTGCTCATCTCGTGGGGATGCGTTTCCCACGCTATCGTCTGTATACCGGGCTTGTACAATCAGGATTGGAAGATTTATTGAGCGAACGGGTGAGCGGGGTACGAAACACCGCTCACTGGCATGGCAGCCTGCGTCCCGAGGGAGAGGATGTACGGCTTACTATCGCCTCGGAACTGCAGACACGGGCGTTTGAGCTGTTGAATGGCCGCCGTGGCGCCGTGGTGGTAATGAACCCGGAAACAGGAGAAATTCTGGCGCTGGTGTCCAGTCCTTCCTTCGACCCGGATCGAATTTACCGTGATGATAACCTTCGGAACCAGGATGAGTTCTTCCGGGCGATCCGTGGGCTGTATCCGCCCGGTTCCACGTTCAAGACCGTTGTTACCGCGGCTGCGATGGAACAGGGTAAAATGAATTTCACAATTGAGAGCGTGGAAGAAGGATACCTGGGACCGGGAATGCATTGGCCGATCCGGGAAAACCGTGATCATGCTTATGGCTGGATCGGCATCACTGAAGCGTATAAAAAATCCAGCAACCAGTATTTTGCGGCTCTTGGGGTGCAGGAGCTTGGGGAGGATGTGATCCATGACATGGCCAGGGATTTCGGTTTTCTGCGTACGATCCCGTGGAACTCATCGTTCGACTTGTGGGATATCCCGGAAAGTGAGTACCCGAACAACGGTCATGAACCACTCGATCCCGATCAGATTGCATCTTCATGTCTGGGGCAGTATGGAGTTACTGCGACACCGTTACATATGTGTATGATCGCTGCGGCGGTGGGGAATGAAGGATGGTTGATGCGCCCCATGCTCGAAGCAGGCCGTAGACCGAGGCGATGGCGAATAGCGCTCAATTGGGAATACGCTCGACAGTTGAAGGATATGATGCTGGAAGTAGTTGGTGTGGATGGCGAAACGGATGGTACTGCTGAGTTGGCTCAAGTGGATGGTATTCGCGTTGGAGGAAAAACGGGGACAGCGCAGGTGGACGGTCAACGGTCTCATGCGTGGTTCATCGGGATCGCACCAGTGGGCGACCCGAAAATCGCAATAGCAGTGATTGTAGAGAACGCGGGATATGGGGGCACATATGCAGCACCGATTGCCCGGGAAATCATTATCGAAGCAAGGAATCATGGCTACCTGGAATAAAATTCAAGAGGCATTACCGTTTCTTGCCACCGATTCACGGAAATGGATGAACCGGATCGGGAATGTTTTACAACGTCTCGGCGAAAAACTGGACAAAGACAACCTGCAGATTTTCTTTGTTCTCCTGTTCAGCGTGGTCGGTCTGGGGGCAGTGTATTATGTCAACCATGAGCTTGGCTACCGTCCGGAATGGGGTAAAGCGCTCCGTAATATGATCATGATCGCTGCTATTGTTCCGTACACAATCCTGCTGAGGAAACTGAAGTATAAGGGTCGGATGCGTCTTCTTATCCTGGCGACGGCATTGCTGGCATTAGGGATGACCATGCGCTACGATTATGAGACTAAACGTAATTTCAACAGCTATGTAGTAGCGTTGGAAAATGGAGATGAACCTTCTGAGTACCATTTCGGGAACCGTGCGGATATTGTAGCATTTGGTAAATTTTTCCTGGCGTATGGAGCGCATTTTGTCATTTTTCTCATGCACAGAAAACGTCCGGATAAATTGCGGCAACGGTACACTTTGCTGGCGGTACTGGCGACATTCATCCTTGTGGGATATGGCATTTATTCGCTTGCGGCAGATGAGCAGTTCCTGTTTGGCATGACACCATGGGATATAGCAACGCCGCTCCTGGTAGTAGTGATCGCCGGGTACCTGGCTGATGATAGTGGAACTGGCCTGGGCCGTTTTTCGTACAAGCAAATTATAAATGATAATGGTAAAACAAGAACTATTTATAAGATTGGATTCCCGAGAGAAATTTACTGGGTGCCATTGGTCGTGTTGTGGGCATTCCCGGCACTCGCTTTTGTGATGATCCGTGAATTCGGAATCTTCATGATCCTTGGAATGTTTCTGATTTTAATGCTGTTTCTCGCAACCAAGCGGTGGGAATATCTCGTCCTTTCGACAGCAGTTATTGCATTTTTCGGTTGGATTGTTATCCATTTCGATCTTGTGGGAGGGCATATAGGGGTACGTCTTTCGCTTTGGACCGATTTCTGGAGATACTACCCGGAATCGATTCCATCCGGGCAACTTCTCATGGAGAATGTTGATTTTCAGAATTGGGTGGGAGAGATGTACCGCCGTGGGCAACATTTAAGTGGATTTTTTGCCATCTACCATGGTGGTTTTACCGGTGTAGGTCCTGGAGTTGGATATCCAAACGCTATTCCGCTTGCTACGACGGATTTTCTTACCCCGGCACTCGTGGAGACCTTCGGATTATTCGGATTATTATCTGTTTTGGGGTTGGTGATTTCTTATTCACGCCATTGTTTTTCCCTGGCAGAGACAACAACAGAGCTTCCATACCTTGAATATGTTCTCCAGGGATTTGGAGTTCTCATTATCATTCAGACATTCATCTCCATTGCCGGAACCTTAGCATTGATGCCCATGACAGGTGTTCCTGTACCTTACCTGGCACGTTCCAATATGATTCTGCTTGCAAGTATGGCGAGCATGGGCTATGTAATGGCCATTGAGAATTATCTTGTCAATAAGAAGCAGGAACCCCAGTATACTTGATAGCAGAAAAGCCGGTTTTTTATTCCATTCCCTGAAAAACTATTTCCGGTAGAAGTTTACTCCACCGTAAAGTTTTATCTATTTTTCCTGTTGGAACATTGTGATACACCTTACAGTGTTCCGATATAACAGGTATGTCATATTAATTTCCGGGATTTTCGTGTATTATTATCGTGAAAAATCGTCAGTACGTACGACCTTGTTTCTTACAGTTTCCCTGTGTATGCATGTTCTTGGTATCATGGGAGCGGGGATTTTCATTCATAATCGCCTGGCAGATCCTGGTGAAGCACAAGCGGTAGTTGAACAACAGGGACAATATGACGCTTTACTGAATACTCTTACCCTTGAAGAAAAAATCGGTCAGATGCTGATGGGCTCTTTTTCCGGAACGGATGCGGAAGAAGCGTTATCATTGATTGATGATTTTCAAATCGGTGGGATTATTCTGTTCAAAGACAATATCTCATCGGTTGAAAACACTGCAGCGCTCACAAGAACCATCCAGGATCATGCACTCGAACGTACCGGGGTATACATGTTACTCGCCACCGACCAGGAGGGAGGACGTGTAGCGAGGCTAAGCCCGGAACTGATGCCGCAATCGCCCAGCCCACGTTACCTGGGGCAGCACAATGCTGTGCAGGAGGTCCGTGCATTGGCGCGGGAAACCGCCTATTGTTTCCGGCAGGTGGGGTTGACCATGAACCTGGCGCCGGTAATAGATGTACGCACCAATCCCGCCAACAATGTTATCGGGGACCGTTCCTTCGGCAATGATCCCGGGCTTGTATCATCATTAGGGGTGGCGTATATACAGGAATTGCAGCGCAATGGGATTATTGCGACCGCGAAACATTTCCCCGGGCATGGAGCATCCACTGAAGATTCGCATGAAGTGATTCCCATTGCACACTTCAATGGCGACGATTCCCTTGAAGTGCATCTCTACCCGTTCCGCGAAGTAATCGAGGAGGGTGTAGAAGCTGTTATGACCGCTCATGTACAATATCCCATGACAGATATGCATCCGGCGACATTGTCAAAACGATTCCTGGTGGAGATCCTGCGGGATGAAATGGGATTTGAAGGAGTGGTGATCAGCGATGATCTTGCAATGCGATCAATGAGTAATAACTATACGATTGAATCAATCGCTGTAGAATCCGTGAACGCCGGAACGGACATACTGCTTCTTTCGGGAACGAGCCGTAATTTACGGAACCTGCAGAACGGTCTTCTTCAGGCGGTTGAACGTGGTGATATTTCTGTAGAACGTATTGATGAATCCGTAGAACGGATTCTGCATATGAAAGACAAGTATGGATTGCTCGACGTATGTGAAGAGGAGTTGATGATGGCATCCTCTGTTCACTCCCCATTTTCAGGAATCCTGTTGCACTAATTTCCAACCGATAAAGGAACCGGGCTCTGAAATGGCTTTGCAAACCATCTTGTAATCCATAGTAATAATAAATAAATTGTAAGTTTGTGTACCATATCTCGTAGTATTATTTTACCGGTATAACAATATACTGGGCAGTACAGAGGAACTGATGAAGAAAGATTTTGAACTAAAAATAGCGTTGTTCATTGACTTCGACAATATCGCCATCGGGCTTCGTGAAGCTGGTGCGCAGGTGTTTGATGTTGAAAGAGTAATGCAGAGATTGTTGGAAAAAGGCCGCATTATATTCAAGCGGGCGTATGCCGATTGGGGAGCATTCAGCTCGGACAAGTTCGGCCTTCATGAAGCAGCAATTGAAATGATCGATATCCCCATGCGCAGGACAACGGGTAAAAATTCTGCAGATATTCGTCTTGTAGTGGATGCCCTCGATCTGTGTTATACAAAAGAACACATTGATACATTTGTAATCGGATCAGGTGATAGCGATTTCTCACCACTTGTCTCGAAATTAAAAGAAAATGACAAACATGTAATCGGTTTTGGTTTACGTGGTTCCACGTCCAACCTGTTGGCGAACAACTGTGATGAATTTATCTTCTATGAAGATATTGTCGCGCTTCATTCTTCCCGTCCGCCGTTACCATCCGGGCTTCCAAAGAAAAAATACGATGCTTTCGCCTTGCTTCTTGACGCTGTAGCAGCCTTGATCCGGGAGAACAAGGATGTTTTATGGGGTAGCCTTGTCAAGGATACTATCAAACGGAAAAGGCCGTCATTTGTTGAATCGCAATTCGGATATTCTTCTTTTTCGCAAATGCTTGAAGACGCTGCAGCATATGGATTGATAGGGATTATCAAAGACCCGAAGAGCGGTGGAACACCGGTAGTAACCGGTTTTGGACCATACCAGGGGTCATCGCAAGCAAATGTTGCAGATGATCGTACTGGCGCTTCAGCAACGACAACATCAAAATCGCCTACACTTGTTGTGCAAAAGGGCGAGCCATTGCATAACTTGCCGGCTGTTTCAAAAACGGCGGAAACAACTGCGGCAAAACCACGTACTACTAAGGCGAAACAAGCCGAATCAGGCGCCGAAGAAGAAACAGCAAAACCGACCACCAGACGTAAATCACTGGTACGCGCTACAAGGGTAAAATCGACCAGTACGACAAAGACAAAACGGACGTTAGGACGGAAAACGAAAGCTGAAAGCACTGCCGCTACGAAAAAGGCTGAAAAAGAGAAGAGTGACGCACCTGGGATAGACGAGGGGAAACTCAAGAAGAATGATGAAGAAAAGGATGGAACTATTACGTCCACAGATAGTTCAAAATCAGTAGTAGCCCCTACGGAACCATCATTTGATTTTATCTATGGCCAGGCTTTAAAGAAGCCTGAGCTGTCAATGATCGATGAAGCTGATATAGTTGCAAAACAACCGGAAACGAAAGTTGAAGATAGCAAGGATGAAAAATCGGCTGAAAAGAAGAAAGCTACCAAAACAGATAAAAATATCGCCGATGTAACCTCAGAAGAGAATAATGAAGAGATCGTAAAAGATGTTCACCTCTTCTCCAAGGATATCGTAAATCAGATTACCGGTGGAAGTAAACAGGATAGTGATAAAAAAGATTTATCATTTTCGAATGTTGATGTGAAAGAAGATGTTTCTTCAGAAGATTCCACGACTGAGCAACAGGCTACTGATGAGAATGCATCGGAAGAATTGAAAGAGGAAACAAAAACACCTAAAGGAAAGCCACTGCGTACCAGGACCCGTATTCGCAAGCGGTAGAATCAAGTATTTGCATGTAGAAAAACATTATTCTTGAATTCTTTTAATATTCAATACAGAAAAAGATCTTTCCAGTAAAGGGGGAGTATCGGACCTTTTTGATCGTTTTGTTTATTTGCTTGTTGCGTTGATCTTGTTTGTTTGAAGGAAGGAAAACGGCCTGATGCGGCCATGGATTATGCGATCAAAAGGTCTGCTTAAGGGGATCTCCATCCCATTCCTGATACTCTGCCTGGGAATAGTATCCATTCCTGCATACGGGCAAGTAGGGCTTTCCATTACGCCACCTGTGCCGGGAGTATTTAATCCTGAGGAAGACCTACGCGCAGCAACACCGCTTGCCATCATCGCCAATGATTCCATAGCCGCCCTCACGTACCGTAACCTGTTGTACCGCATTGAGACCGAATTTGACTCCAGTTCAGGTTTTTGGGTATCCACTCGCTATCTGTTCAACAGACCGTATGGCGCTGAACGTGTTTTCGATGTCGAGGGGTATCGTGAATACAGGATGGCTCATGACCGGGACAAGCAATTACGAGACAAGTTCTGGCGTGAACTGACAGGATCACATGATAATTCAGGAACTGGCGCACTTGAGATCCAGGTACCGTTCCGTATCCGAAGCAGAACCTTGCGCAGGATTTTCGGCGGTGACCGTGTAGGGCTGCGAGTCACCGGCCGTATTGAGTTGGACGGTGGGTTTCGTCGGGAACGATCAGACCAGACACAATCTGTTCGAACCGATCAAACCAATTACAATTTCCGTATTGATCAGCAACAACAGTTTCACATCACCGGGCGTGTAGGGGATAAGGTCTCCGTGGAAATTGATCAGGATTCGGAAACCCTGTTCGATTTCGAAAACAATGTTCATCTGCTTTATGAAGGTGATGAGCACGAGATCATCCAGACCTTCGAAGCCGGTAATATCAGTTTCAGCCTTCCCGGAACTCAACTGGCCACCCTCGGCGCAAACACGGGACTGTTCGGCTTTAAGACCGTGGCGCGTGTCGGGCCGCTATCCATAACAGCACTTGCATCCCTGCAAAAAGGGGAAAATAACCGTTTGTCTGCAACCGGTGGATCACGCAGCCAGACCAAGCGGATCGAAGATGTGAACTATGTTCGCAACCGTTATTTTTTCCTCGATCCATTTTACCGGGAAAGCTATACCGTATTTGACAGTGACTATCTGCACAGAGTGCCCGGCGTAAACGTCACGAATATTCGCGTGTTCCGTTCTGCAAGACGTGTCAGCGGTGATAACAATGCATACCAGCAGGGGTGGGCATTCTTTGATCCGTCTTATGTCGGAAATATTACATCGAATGACACACTATTGACTGAACTTATTGATCAATATAATAATGATGATGCACTGTCAACCGATCGTGGCGCCTGGCAGGGAATGTTCAGAGAAATCTATAATGGAACTGATTTTGAATATGACAGGGAATTTGGATATATCCGATTAAACAACGCAGCAATGGAGAATGAAGTCATTGCTGTCGCTTATGAAGTTTCTACACCTATTCCTGGAAATGCGGGTAATTATCGCCACTATGGGTCTATAGACGCGACAGGATCGCATGTCATTCTGAGGTTGCTGAAACAGATTTCACCGGTCCCTGAAGATCCGACCTGGGATCTGGCATGGCGGAATGTGTACTGGATGGAAACCACCGATCTGCGTAGAGAAGATTTTGATATGCAGATTGTTCGAAATGTTGCAACAGGTTCCGAAACTGCAGGATCACAATCCTGGTTGGAAATCTTCGGTCTTGATAATCGCAGTGAAGACGGTTCGCTGGTGCCGGATAATAAAATTGATGGTGTTTTCGTAAATTATGCCACTGGTGAAGTGATCTTTCCCGATCTGCAACCATTCGATCCTCTCGGTTATACAGTTAACGGAATGCCGGTAATTACAACTTTCCCTGAAGATAGTCTGAACAATCCGGATATCTATACCGTTGCAGAAGGATCACAACGTGCGATTAACTCATTGTTCAAACTGGAAGCGACCTACAGCAATGCATCTGCATCGTATGACCTTGGCATTAATGTCCTCGAAGGTTCGGAAGAAGTATACTTGAATGGCCGCCGTCTCGAAAAGGATATCGACTATATCATCGATTATCTCTCCGGGCAGATCTCCATTATTAATGAAGATGCCCTTGCACCAGGCGCGGATCTTGATATCACGTATGAATCGGGAGAGATTTTCCAGCTTGACCGTCGTACGATGGTCGGTATCCGCCTGGAATATGCGTTGTGGGAAGACAGTTTCCTGGGCGCCACCTTCCTGTATTTTAATGAAAAACCGATTGAAGAACGTGTAAAAGTCGGGCAGGAACCGTTGCGGAACTTCATATGGGACTTTAATGCCCGGTTGCGTTTCCGACCTTATTTCATGACCCGGATGGTGGATTTGCTGCCATTGGTGGAAACCGACGAACCAAGTGAATTGACCATCGAAGGTGAAATCGCACAAGTTTTTCCGGATCCGAACAACCTGAATAACGAACGGACCGATGATCCCGCCGGTGTGGCCTATGTGGATGACTTTGAAGCGTCCAAACGCGCTACACCATTAAGTGTAATGAGAAAAAGCTGGTATCCTGCAAGTTTCCCGTATCAATTGCCTGTAGGTTTAAATGATCCCGACAATTATACGCTGGATGATTACCGGTCTCGTTTCATCTGGTACAACCCGCGGAACCAGGTATCAATTACCGAAATCTGGCCAAACCGTGAAATCAACAGCAAAGTACAGAACAGCATCCATGTACTTACTTTTGAGCTCGATCCTGAAGTGAATAACTTCCGCAGGCAATACAATCCTGAGTACACATGGAACGGCGTGATGCGCTGGTTGACCGCAGCCTATTATTACCAGGAGGATACAAAATATATCGAAATCTGGGCGAACTGGTCCGGCGGCGGATCAAACGCCATGATGTTTATCGATATCGGTGAGATATCCGAAGATGTGATCCCGAACGGTTCACTCGATACGGAAGATGTTTTACCAGCAGGTATACCGAATGGTTTGCTCGACGATGCGTCTGTTGAAGACCTTGGTATTGATGGAATGAGAATCGGTTCTAATGATGACCCTGACTGGCGTGACGGAGGTGAAAGCCGGAGTAATCCTCCCTGGTATTATACGGAACAGGGATATGCCGGGGGCGATACGTTAAATGGGCCCTATGATTTCTGGGATCTGGATGGAAATGGTGTGCATACTCCTGAAACAGAGCCGTTTTCTTCAGATAACTGGCAGGCATATTCCGGAGGCACCAACCAGTACAACTATATCAATGGTACCCAGGGAAGCGCCAATGATGAAATCAGGGTTCCCGATACAGAAGACCTGGACAACAATAATACGCTTAACCAGGCAAACAGATTTTTCCGGTATCGTTTCCGAATGAATAATGCGGAAGACTCACTTAAGTATATCGTTGGCGGCCAGGATAATGAAAATGGATGGCGGTTGATCCGTATTCCCAAGGAAGACATTTTTACTCAGGTTGGTGATCCTGATTTCAGTCATATCAAGTATATCAGGGTTTTCTTCACCGGCTGTTCCCGCTTCATGAGGATGGAAGTCGCCCAGATTGAGCTTGTCGGTAATGAATGGCTGGAAACTCCGGTTTGGGATCCGACTCGGCAAGATTCAGTAATTTATGTCGAATCCTCAACAATCAATACACACGATAACCCTGAAGACTATGAGCAACCACCGGGTGTGGAAGGAGAAATTGATCCGGTTACTGATATCCGCAGCAAGGAGCAATCCCTGGTATTGCAGGTAATAGAAATGCCCACTGCAGGGGAGGGAATGCTGGTTAAAACCCTGCGAAGAACCCAGAATTTGCGTGAATACAATCAGCTTAAAATGTTCGTACACGGTGGGGGTAGATACCCGGAAAACATGGCTGCGCATGACATGGAGTTGTTCCTGCGTTTCGGATCGGGATTCAGGGGGGCCAACAGGGCATATTATGAATACAGCCTGAGATTGCAGCCCGGATGGGAGGGCAATGAGATTATCATTGATCTTGATCAGCTCACAGCACTGAAGGAGGTGGCCGCTCAATCCAACGAGGAAGTTGCACAACAGGTTCTTCCAAATGGACATGTTATCCGGGTTTATGGAGAACCGTCTATTGGTGCAATTACTTCCTGGGCGATCGGTTTACGGAACTATGGTGCGCCCATACGTGACGACGACAATGTGGAAGTCTGGGTGGATGAATTGAGGCTTTCTCATGTGCGGCGTGAGTCGGGCATTGCCATGCGATCCAGTATAAACGCCGAGTTTGCGGATTTCCTTGAGCTTCGAGGCGATTTGAACCAGCGTGATGCAAACTTCCACCAGGTGAACAGCCGGGTGGGATCGGACAACAGCGAATTGCGTGTCCAGGTGGATGGAACCATCCACATGGAGAAATTCCTCGACCCGGAATGGGGATTCAACCTCCCACTAAGCGGCTCCGCAAAAAACAGCATTACCATACCGAAATACACTACTTCGAATGGAGATATCAGAACCGAAACCATTTTTGGTGACCAGGCGCTCAATATCTGGGATCAGTTCGGTAGGATTCTGTTGAATCGTGATTTTTACCGTGATCGTTTATTATTTGACGATGGTGGAGTTGCGATTGTCGATACCGCAACGGGATTACCCTTGCAGGATCTGAACTCGTGGGGATTGGATTCATTACTAACCACTGAACAGCAGTATACATGGCGGTTCTCGGTTTCAAAATCAAGACCAAGCCCGAATGTCCTCTTGAAATACACGCTGGACAAGATGACGTTCCAGTATGACAATTCGCAGTCATTCCGGTCAAATCTTAATTATCAGTACCAGAAAACATTTACCAATCACGGTCGCGTCGGATATTCGCTCAGCCTTCAACCGGCGGATTTCCGATTATTCCGCTGGACAGAGAATATCCCCATTCTCAATTCACTGGCGGACACACGCTTCAATTACCTCCTGTTGAATCGAGTTAATGCATCTGTTGATGGTACAGAGACACGTTCGAATAATAAATACAGGAATGCAGAACCAAGACCAACATACAGGATGAGCCTTACCCGTAACTATGGATTCAGCCTCCGTCCGTTTAACACGTTGACCGTGGATTATTCGAATACGATCCAGGCACAAATGGCGAGGGAAGACTCTACAGTGCAGACGATTGTCTATTCCGATCTGCCGGATTCAACACGGAACCGGTATTATCGTCCGACCATGCCGACCGAAGAGATCATCGACTCTACATTGACATATTTGAGAAGCAATAGTGTTGATGAAGAGAACGCCAATGCATTGGCCGATGAGATAGAGGCGCAGATCGCTGAAGGGATCGACCTCAGCTTTGTGCTTGAATACCTGTTCAATAATCTCGGAGGTGTTGGTGGAACGGATGAATACAAACGGCCAT
Organism: bacterium; assembly: GCA_963674515.2. Classification (GTDB taxonomy): domain Bacteria; phylum Electryoneota; class Electryoneia; order Electryoneales; family Electryoneaceae. The sequence goes on along the minus strand of CAXXQY010000004.1, from coordinate 66,346 downwards.
GGTCCACTGTTGAACAGGGAAATTCGGAATACGACTCACGTTTCTGGACAGTCGGAAACATGCCATTTACGGATACCCAACGCACGCAACGAATCTCTGTCAGTTACAGTCCTGACCTGTTTTCATGGTTATCCGGAAGTGTAAACTATTCAACCACGTACACATGGGCCTGGCAAAACTGGTCCTATCTTGGGCGCAGTGTCAGTTCCAACAACTCTCTCTCTGCCAATACGACTTTTAAACTCCGACAGCTTCTCCCGAATGCCCGTGGTTCCAACCGTAGAGGGAACAACAGGCGTGGGCCGGGAGCCGGAGGGTTTGGTGCGGGTGAACGGAACAGAAACCGGACTGAACCCGATGCTCCCCAATCCAGCGATGAAGAGGAGGGTGGGCTGCCAAACATGAATCCATTGAAGGGACTGTTGTGGTTCGGGCAAAGGATTCAGGATATTCGCGTCGACTATACCCAGAACCTCAACTTTACAAATCCATCGGTGACCGAAGGTAATCCAACCTGGGAGTACATGCTTGGTTTAACAGGCGATCCCGGGCTCGAGCGTGCCTATGGAGCTGCATCACCCATGACCAGCAACCGTAGTGATGACTACCGGGTGAGAAGCGGAATCGACTGGAGCACAAGGATCTCAACAGGGTTCGACTATAATATTCGATTTACCGCAGGAACAGGAAACCAGCGATCGGGCAGCATGAAAAGAAGCTCTTTCCACTGGTTTACGGAAGATAATGGTCCACCAACTGTATTTGATATCCCGAACTGGAGTTTGAGGATCGCCGGCCTGGAGCAGATTGGACCATTGTCCAACTTCGCCCAGTCCATCACCATGGACCATGCGTTCAACGGCGAGATGGAAGAAGCATGGAATGATAATCCGGAAACGAATGATACTACTGGCGCTTTTATGGGGTATAACCGGGTTGTTACCCGCCGGAATTATACCCGGAATTTCAGTCCGTTCATCGGATTCAATATTACCTGGAAGTATGGGATCAGTACAAATATTCAGTACAACTGGAATGAAAATGTGCAGGAAAATCCAAATAACAGTTCCATTTCCAGGAATACAACCAAAGGTATGACAATCAACGCCAGCTATACCAGGAATTCAGGTTTCAGAATTCCGATTCCGATCTGGCCATTCAAGAACAGGCGTTTCGAGAATCAGACCACATTTTCACTGCAATACCAGCGGAATACTTCCATACGCGATTTGTTGCAGGCTAACGCTGCAGAATTCTCAGAGGCGGACCATACAACCAACTGGCATCTGCAACCGTCGATTACGTATTCCTTCTCAAGAACTGTCACAGGAAGCCTTCGATACAAGTATGGACTTACAGAATCAAAACTGGCTACGACTCGGTACCAGGAATTTGGCGTAAACATTGTTATAAACATTCGAGGGTGATGAATCTGTGCCCGAAAACCAGATTGTTGGCCTGATTCAGCTAAAACTGCAGAGCAGAACAGTTCAATATGATCAGAGGGGTCGGAATAGTACAAATGATTGTTTGCAGAATCTTCCATAGACCGATTGTTTTTAGTATAATGATGGTATTGAAAGAAAAGATAATCAAGTAAAATAAAGGGATTATCATTCGGAGTTAAGTAGTAAGCCAGACATTTCGTTTTGGGTTCCATTTGGATATATTAGCCGAAACAGGATTTCCCTGGAATTTCTGGAGTTACATTCTAACAGGAAACACGTAAATGTGCGGTATTATTGGATATGTGGGGCATCGTGAAGCAGTGCCTCTATTAATAAATGGTTTGAAGCGAATGGAATACCGGGGATATGATTCTTCCGGTATCGCCTTAATTTCATCCGGGCAGTTTAAGATTATCAAGAAGAAGGGACGGATCGCAGCCCTGGAAAGCAGTCTCAATGGTGATAACGATCTTCATGAAGCCTCGATTGGAATAGGGCATACCCGTTGGGCGACCCATGGTGCTCCGTCAGAGATTAACGCCCATCCTCATTCGTCACAAAGTGGTAAAATTACGCTTATTCATAATGGAATTATTGAGAACTACAGCGAACTCCGTCAGGCTTTGGCAAATAAAGGGCATACGTTTACCTCGGAAACCGACACCGAGGTGATCGCTCATCTTATCGAAGAAGAATACGAAGATGATCTGGAGCTTGCCACAGTGCGAGCGCTTCGTCGCGTGGATGGAACCTATGGTCTGGCTGTACTTCATCTCGATCATCCTGAATGCATGGTCGTAGCCCGGAAGGGAAGCCCGCTTGTGGTTGGGGTTGGTACCAATGAGTATTTCGTCGCCTCCGACCTTGCAGCCATGGTGGAACATACAAGGGATGTAATCTTTCTCGAAGACGGTGAAGTGGGAACAATCACCCGGAATGGTTTTCATCATATTGATCTCGAAAGTGTACCTGTACGCAGGGAACCGACCCGCATCGATTTTACGCTGGAACAGATTGAAAAGGGCGGTTACAAGCACTTCATGCTGAAAGAGATCATGGAACAGCCGCGCACCCTTGAAGACACCATGCGCGGTCGTTTGATGATTGATGACGGCGATATTAACCTCGGTGGACTTCACCGGTATATGGACCAGCTCAAAAAAGCGGAACGGATTGTCCTGCTTGCCTGTGGTACAAGTTATCATTCAGCGCTCGTCGGTGAATATTTTATCGAAGAGTGGGCGCGTATCCCTGTTGAAGTTGAGTATGCCAGCGAGTTCCGTTACAGGAACCCCATTATCCCTGAAAACACAGTAGCGATTGCCATCAGCCAGAGCGGCGAGACTGCAGATACACTGGCGGCGTTGCGCGAAGCGAAAGCCCGTGGCGCCCTTGGTTTGGGAATCGTTAATACTGTCGGCTCCACCATTGCCCGTGAATCGGACGGTGGTACTTATCTCCATGCCGGGCCGGAAATTGGTGTCGCCTCAACAAAAGCATTCACCTCGCAGGTTTGTGTACTCGCGATGCTGGGTGTGCTGTTAGGGCGCCAGAGGGACATGGAAGCGGAAGAAGCACGCGTGATTCTTCAGCAAATGCGCCAGATTCCTGAACTGGTAGGAAAAATCCTCAGTGATTGGTCGAAGATTGAGGATATAGCCAAAACATTCAGCCGTTCCTCAAACTTCCTCTACCTCGGGCGTGGACCAAATTATCCTGTTGCAATGGAAGGGGCGCTCAAGCTGAAAGAAATCAGCTATATTCACGCGGAAGGTTATCCTGCCGCGGAAATGAAACACGGTCCCATTGCCCTGATTGACCGGATGATGCCGGTCGTTTGTATCGCAACTCATGACCATACCTACCAGAAGGTTATTTCCAACATTGAGGAAGTACGGTCTCGTGGTGGGGTAGTGATTGCTGTTGTAAATGAAGATGATGACAAAATCCATATGTTATCGGATTATGTCATTCGAATTCCATCATGTCATCCCATGCTTATGCCGATCCTTTCCGTGATCCCGTTGCAACTGCTGGCGTATCGTGTGGCGGACCTGTTGGGCTGGGATGTGGATAAACCCCGTAACCTCGCAAAATCAGTAACAACGTTGCTGGAATAGAGAAATAGCGATAAAGTCAATGTTCAGATATGGGGCGCATTCCTGTGGGGATGCGTTTTCTCGTAATTCGAGGTGGTTTATTTTACCGGGAGCATCGTACGCCAGACAGCTTTCCAGTCGTCGTCGATTTTACTGAAAATAAACATTTCACGAGCAGATTCATCATAGACAGTATCGTTCATTCTGTATTTGATTGTATACGTATATATTGCTACTGCGGTCGATTCGATGATATCAATTTGCGGATTGTCTTCGGAAAATTCGAGCACTTCGGCTTTGTCGACGAAATCTTTGTAACTTTGCACCAGTACATCTCGACCAGAAATCTTCCCGGAAAAATCCGGAAGCTGCATGCAAATGTCTTGATGAAAACACTCGTGAAGATTCTCGAATTGCCTGTTAGACCATGATGAATTGATGGTTTCAAGAAGTTCTTTTATCCGGTTTTGGTCATTTGAAGTCATGCTCGCCACCTCACAAATTCTGATGAATCAGATGGTTATCCTGAGAATCCAATATATACGGAGCTGATGATAAATATTATAATATTTTGTTGCTGAATAAAGAAACTGTGTTGTATGTACGATAGTATAATTAAATAGCATCTGTTCTTTAACCATGAAATCGTTATATTTGAAGAGAGCAAGAGAGTCATATCGTTTCTGGTAGAATATCAGTATTTGGTGACTTTGGCGCCTTATATACGGTTGAACAGCTCGAAGAGGAGTTACTAAGGACTTGTTATTTATAATTTAGTAATAGTATTATTACAATAGTTACACTTCAGAGGAGCTTTGAACAGCTCACTGCTTTCGATAGATTTTGACGGAAAAACCGCTTCGCACTTGACTTCCTCTGGTTTTGATGTGCACTTTCGTCGTGATAAATACATACCGGCATTTTGATCTGCATTCTGGTGACGAACTTCGCTGGTCCACCCACCGCAAATGAGGGAAGCGATGGGAAAGTTAATCAGGATCGGCCTTACTCTAGTAGTGCTCCTGACTTGTTCAGCCGCGTATTCCAAGGATGTAGCGGGTGAGGTGGTAGGGGTATGGGAACGAGGCGAAACCATAAACGTTCTGGAGTCGATTTGGATTCCGGAAGGGGAGTCTCTGGAAATCCAGGCCGATGCTGTTATCCTGGTCTCCCCGGATGTCCGTTTTGATGTTTATGGCTATCTGGATGTAAAAGGCGAACCTGGTTCCCCCGTTATTTTCCGTTGTTCTGAAGATGATGCCGAGTGGCAGGGTATCACCATCACTGATCCAAGTTCGAATTACGGTGAAATGCGTTATGCGGAAATAATAAATGTTGAGAACGGCATCGTTTTCCGCGAAGCCAATTTTTATTTGAATAGTGTATTTATTGAAGCAAGCCGCAGGGCGGTAAGTATTGAAAACAACTCCGATGTAGAAATTCAGAGTTGTCATTTTGTTGTATCCGCAAGAGACATATTCCTCAAAGCCGTGCTGGTAATGGAATCAAATATCAATATGGACAACAGCAGAGTTTCGGTAACTCTGGACAATCCTACTGCAGATCGGGAATCATACGCGATCTACCTGCATCCCCGGGTGCGTGGCAGTATCACTAATTCTTACATTCGAGCGATTTCGGATGGATGTATCATCGGTGTAAAGCTGATGGATCCGATTGATTTCGAGATGGAATACTGTGGTGTATATATTGAAAGTAATGATGACCGAAGCCATATTCCTGCTGGTATTTCCCTGTCTGAAGCAGATCGTTTCGAACTGAATCATATTTCCCTGAAGATGATTTCCGTTTCTCATGTTCCTATTCATGGAATAGTCGTTGGAAGTTATACGCAACTTGAATTACGTAACTCGATTATTTCCAATGTTAACAAGGAAGATGTACCTGTCTGTACCGGAGTCAAACTTGCTCTGAACAGCGGAAGTAACAATGTTCATGCAGAATACTGTTGTTTCCATAATGTCACTTTACCTTTGGAAGATGAAAACTTAATTGTTGATGATAACTGTATTTTTGAAGATCCGCTTTGGATAGACGGCAATTATCATCTGCGTGAAGAATATCCACCATCGCCATGCATTGATGCAGGTGACCCAGATGAAGAGGATTCTGCCGGATCTCCGACAGACATGGGATTGCATGTTGGATATACAACCGATGTTGAAGATATTGATGGCGGATTTAATATCGTCATTCCGTCCCAATTCGAGTTAACTGAAGCGTATCCGAATCCGTTTAACAGTACTACCATGTTTTCTGTTACTCTTCCGGCGCCGGGTGCGGTGAATGTTATTGTGTACGATGTTCTCGGACAGCAGGTTGATGCGCTGATGCAGAGAAGTCTGCTGGAAGGAAATCATCCGGTAGTATGGAGTGCGCATGACACTCCATCGGGTGTTTATTTCATTCACGCACAGTATGGAAGAAGCACTATTACAAGAAGAGTGGTATTGATCAGGTAGAATAGATCGGCATACTTGTTTTTCGATGCGTCCTGTTTCGGGGCGTTTTTTTTTACCAGTCCAGAATTTGATGCAATTGGAAAACATCTGATGGGACCTCCATTCAGGAACTGCAATATTACTGTAGACGATGAGGTATTCATAGAGTGGTATTGAAACTATAGAGCATACCTGCTTTTGTAACAACCGACTCCTGAAAATAATTCAACGAACAAGGCTCGACTTCAGACTGACTGAGCTATGTACTATTGCAGGGTGGTTTGAAGTGCATTAGCTTATGATAAGTAGCCGGAATCCTCTCCGGTTCTGAGATAGTTAAGACGAGGAAGCAAGATGAGTGTCCTGAAAGATTTCAAAAAACGCATTCCCAAGCCCATGTTTGTTCGTGCAAATGACTACAAGCGTGTCGGGAATGCGAACTACATTATTCGCAGAAATGAACATACTTCAGCAGTACGAGTGATCGGCAAAGCCTATCGTCGTCTTCCAACAGACCTTGATGTACAAATGGCTCTGAAAAACGGAAAAAGCGTTGCACAATGGGGTAGCAAGTTTTTTTTGTATACAAGGGTTCATGCGGAAGATGGGAGACTCATCCTTAAAGAGATCTGGGAAGAAGAAGATCGGCGCGGTATTCCCAGACCGGAATGCAGCGACTATGATAAAGAGTCGTTCGATATTTGACGTGTACGACATCCAGTTGCATGGTTGGTAATCTTGCGCAATGTGGAAAAAAATTATTAAGTACGGTTCCGTCCTGGGACCGTTCTTTTTATGAAAGCCTGAATGGCAATTTGATAACCAGTCAAATAAGGGAGTTAAGAGGAACATGAAGGTATATGCGATACTGCCTGCTGCTGGTGCACCCGCTGAAGAAGTGCTGATGACGATGGTTTCGCTGCAAAAATCTTCCATTCCAACCATTTATGTTCACAGGGAAGAGGAAGTTGGTCCTGTGGGACCTGATATGTTGTCTTTGCGCTGGGATGGCAAAACAGTGGGATCCTTGATTGAATTGGTACGTTCTTCTGTACCGGCGGATTATTTCCTGTGGATCCCGCCCGGAGTTGTTCTTCAGCCCCATGCAGAACAACATTTTCTGAAGGCATTTGCTGATTTTCCCAAAGCTGGCCTGTATTTAAGCAATTACCTGTTGAATGATCAGGAGATCGAGCTTTGTCCTCTCAGGGGGGATATAACCGAACGTGAGGATATGGGAGTTGCGTGGGGCGTATCCACTGAAATGCTTGAACAGATCGGCGGTGTTGATACGTCTCTTGACTATACTACTTTCTATGATCTGCGATTGAAACTGATGGAGGCTGGTGAACTGGTCCATCTTGAACAACCGGTTTTTTCAATGGATGTTGAAGAGGAAGCAGATTCATCGGCATCCAAATTGTTTTTCCCGGGCAAAGGGGCATATGGTGGATTCAGTTACCTGTTTATGAATCCGGAAGAGGAAAAAGAGACGGAAGAGGTTTTGTATCGCTGCCTGAAAAGAAGGGGAGCATGGCGGGAAGATAGCAATGGTGTCTTTGATGAAGAAGAATGGGACAAGAAAGTTCCGATTGCGAGCGTAGTAATCCCGGTTTACAATCGAGCCAAATACCTTCCTTATGCGATTGAATCGGTGCAGAAGGGAAAACTGCAGAATTTTGAGATCATTGTGATTGATAATGCATCTACGGATGCAACTCGTGATGTTGCTGAACAGCTCGCGGAAAAAGATCCGCGAATCACTGTACTGCATAATGAAATCAATTTGATTGCTCGCGCTTTGAACATGGGAATTGAAACTGCTCGAGGAAAATATATTGCCCAGCTCGATTCCGATGATGAATATACTGTCGATACTTTACAATCCATGGTAACACATCTCGAATCTCATCCCCGGTGCGGTCTGGCAATCAGCTACTATGAATTAATGGATGAAGAGGGGACATCCCTCGAAGAGTTTGGCGTGATCAAACACCTTGAATATAATCGGAACAATATTCTCCGTGTGGATGGGGCCGGAGCCGTTCGTGTATGGAGAAAGGCTGCCATTCTGGAATCTGGCGGCTTTAACGACAGGGATTTTCCCAACTACGGTGAGGATTATGACCTGGTCCTGAAAGTTGGTGAAAAGTATGAAGTGGACCGTGTACATGAGGTTTTGTACAGGTACAGACGTCACCCGGGAAATACGGATGCGCTTCGACGCCACCCGGATAAAATCGCGGCAAAAACTCTGGCGAGAACCCGTGCAATTACAAGACGGCGGATATTAAACGGGTACAACGACTGATGGCGAGCGCGAGCAAAACATTCATTATGGCAATTGATGCCGGTGGAACCTCAACCAAGGCATTGTTTACGACGCTATCGGGAACAGATCTGGCGACTGCATCGAGCCGTCCATTCAACTTGCGCCAGAGGGACAGGGATCGTTTCAGAAAAATCATGATTGACCTGTTTTCCAAGCTCATGGATGATATCCAGGAAGTTGGCCTGGTCCCTGATGCGGTAATGATAGGTGTCGCCGGTGCAGGTGATAAAGAAGATCGTGCTGAACTCAAGGATGTGATTGAAAACCGTTGGCAACGCTCTCTTGTACGCATTCATCACGATGCTTTTATTGCGCATTACGGTGCGTTTGAGGGAGGTCCGGGTGTTATTGTCACCTCTGGCACCGGTTCCATTGCGTTCGGTAAAAATGCCGCCGGGGAAGAAATACGGGCAGGCGGTTGGGGATGGTTGCTTGGTGATGAAGGAAGTGCATGGTGGATTGGACGGGAAGCACTTCGGTCTGTGCTGTCGATGAAAGAAGGAGGACGTGAAACATCTCTTTCTGAACCCATACTCAGCCAACTGAAGATTAATGATCCATACGAAATTTTGTCGGTAGTGTACAAAGACCGTTTTGAAAGAGGAAGTGTTTCCAACCTGTCCGAACTGGTTTTTGTTGCTGCTGGGGCTGGTGATGAAGTTGCACTGGATATTCTTCGACAGGCAGGCCGCGAATTGGGGAAAATTGCAGTGATGGTCGCACGGCGATTGTCAATTCCGGCCCGGGATCTTGAAGTGGCGCTTATGGGAGGAGTTGGTGTCGGCGCCTTTGAGTACATGAAAGATGGTTTAACAGAAATTCTGAATGAATATGATCCGTCGGATACTGCCCTGGTGCAGGTGAGTGAACAGGTTAATGATATGCAATCACTGGAAGCATTGCCGGAAGGGTACAGAAAAAATGTTTCCAAAGTGGCTCAATCGTTGATGGATGGTACTATGGATCAATCCGGCGAATTAGATGCAGCTAGGCAGAACCGGAGCAAAGACAGTGATACTCACCAGGTTGTACATGATGTTCTCATGGAAAAAGAAACGGGGCCATTGCTGATCCACCCAAGAATGGACGCTTTGCATGGCGCCGCTCAATGGGGACGCGATTTATTGTTGAAACGGAAATTTGCCTGAGCAAACAAAGACCCTGGTCATGAATATGACATATGACAACACCCGGTCAGCTTACTGACCGGGTGTTATTGTATGATGAAGATATTGCAACTGAAGAGTTATTTGAGTAAAAGAAGTTTTCTGTTTTGTGTCACGCCGGAATAATCGACCTGCAGGAAAAACATCCCGCTTGCTATCGGAGATCCTGTTTCGATCATGTTGAAGGAGTGTGAATTGTTACCCATGGAGTATTCCTGCATGTGATTGTACACGGACCTGCCAAGCATATCGTAAATCCGGAACTGAACCTGTCCCGCGTTCGGTAGTGAGAAATCAATGGTCACGGTAGAATTGAATGGATTCGGGTAAGGATTTGCGACAAAAAACTCATCCGGGATTTCATGAATTGATCCTTCAGGTGCATCGGTGTCATCATATTCACACAGATGTATGGTATATCCATCGGAATAATACACCATGTCGCCATCAGCTATCATTTCATAATAATAGTAATGAGAATTGTGGACAGGTGTTGATGCAAGCAGAGCCATATCTGTTGCTGTTGAAATATCGTACACCTGAAGATTATAATCATCAGAGATCAGGTAGAGCTTTTCATCCGATGACGCCATTCCCCGTACTTGTATATCAGGATAAATGGCGACAAGTATTGCCTCTTCCGGTGATGAAATATCAATAACATTCATGCTGCTTCCATAGGCAGCGGCAAATAACATATCCCGTTCTCTCTCCAGGAAGGTAGCGCCCGTTTCATTCTCAATAGCTACTGAGGCGACCTCCACTATGCAGGAAGGCGTTTGTGCGTCAAGCACGCGAATACAGTTGTATCCGGGGACATAAATGTATTGATCTGCATATTCGAAGTCGAAGGAGTATTCAGGGGCCATAGGATCATGACCCAGTCCCAGAGGATTTTCCGGATCGCTGATATCCACAGTCCATACGCCATTCACATCCGAATTCACATAGGCGATATCCTCATCCAGGATGATCCCGCCCTCCAGCCATCGGTAGTTGTACCAGCTTCCGGCCACTACGGGATTCTGGGGGTCACTGATGTCAATTGTGTACAAACGGGTTCCATCGTTCATCTGTCCGGTGACATAGGCATAATCGCCTCGTGCAGCCATAGACCATATAACCGATCCGATTGTTCCTTCACCCATGGGCATATAGGTCACTAACTGAGGATCGCGAACATCCTCGATGGAATAGATTTTGAAATTACTTCCCGCATTACTTTCCTGCATGGGACCATTGAGAAACAGGAAATCATCCATTATGGCGATACTCCTGGCTTCACCGACGAAGTTCTGACAGAACGTCAATTCCGGTTGATCAGGATCAGTGTTGTCCACAACCGAGATGCCGTGCAGATAGTCCATGACATAGACCGAGTTGTCTTCTGGCAGGATTTTATACACCCTTTCACCAATCTCAAGAGTGCTGATAAATTCCGGGACTGAGGGTGAAGAAATGTCATATTGGTAAAGGAGAGATCCACCCATATACAGGATTTCATTTTGTAAGGCAATTGCACGGACAAAGTCGCCTGAGGTCTCCTCCGTGTGCAGGAGAACCGGATTCGTTGGATTGTAGACGTCCACAACCGCAAATCCAGCCCGTCCGCCTACAAAAGCATATTCATCTTCGGCAAAGGCGATGTCATAAAAATTAATATTGGTCGATTCCGGACGGGGAAGATACCCGCACTGGACCGGAGTCGCCGGATTTGAAAGGTCTAAAATGTACATGCAGTTCCGGGCGTCCAGTATGTATGCATGATCGCTATGGATAACAACTTTTTCGCCAGTTATTTCAAGAGGATCCAGGAATTGAGCTGATTCGTCAGACGGAGCATACAAGACTTGAACACCTCGTGGCACACTGCTGTTTCCTGGGATCAGGTAGAAATAGTCTCCATATTTTGCTCCATCTGTGAAATAAGGATCGAAATCGTCTTGGAATGGATAGGGTATTTCCGATCCAACCTGTTGTACATGTCCCGGTGAAGTGATCTGCATGTGGATAAGAGAACTGCCGAAAGTATAAAGATGGTCGCCTTCCACTATGGATGCATTGACGAAGCTTCCACACGTGTAGCGTTGCCCTTCAACAGGGTAAAACGGATCCTCAAGGTCCATGGTATGCAAACCTGAATAAAGTGTAGGAACATACAGGTGTCCATCAACAATCTCCATGTCATAGGACATGGACCATGCACCGATTACCTCGCCATGTTGGACAAATCCCCCTTGTGCATATACAGCAGGAGATGTTGCAAGGATTACAGCCAGACAGATAAAAATCATGCGATGACTCATCATAAATCCCCCAGTGTCGTGTGGCTCGATGCGTACTATTCACAACTTCTCAAATTTCAGTCAGAACCATCATTTTTGTGTCGATCCACAGTATTCAGTTCAAAGAAACCGTCCAATCAACATAAATTCACCTGTATATAAACTCTAAGCGGCATTTTAGGCGATGTCTATTTTCAACTTCAAGTGATTCTGCAGTATGCAATATTTCGCAAATTATATGCCCAGTAAAGACAACTGTTATAAATCTATGTATAAACAGTGTTGTAACGATTTTTCTCTGGGGTTCTATTCGTTTACGTATTCAGAATACTACTAAATCAGATGCAAAAAATGCGTTATGATGGAATATAAATAGTGTCTCTTTGCACGAAATCCGTTGTTTTTACAGTCGATACAAAAGTCTACAATACTGAGGAATCATCGGAACCCGAATTTCTTTTCTCTATCAATGTGTTTGACAGAAAAACTCCGTATATTGGCATGCATACAAAAAATACATGGAAGAAAAGCGGTACGTATTATGGGACATCGTAAACGGCCTGAATGGGAATTAAATGCTGAAATCAAGCTGGTGGAAGCATTCATTTCCCTGTTTTCCTCAATGCCACACAAAACTTCGCAGGTGGTAGGAGGCATCTTTGGGGTGTTATTTCATGATCTTGTTGGTATCCGTAAACAACATACTCGTGAAATGTTGAGAATGGCGTTTCCGCAGCGTGGAGAACGCTGGGCTCGTGAAACAACCCGCGAAGTGTATCGCCATCTTGGCATGGTTGCCGCAGAAATGGCGCGCATTCCATTGCTCGCACAGTTCAAATTCGATTACTGGGTACAAACCAGGGGATCAAAAGCGATCCGTGAAGCGCTGGACAATGGAAAAGGCGCATTGGTCGTATCCGCCCACATGGGTAACTGGGAGTATGGCGGCGCATGGGGTGCGGCCAACGGTTATCCGGTGAGTTATGTGGTCGCCTCGCAGGCGAATCCGGGAATCGAGGAAATAATCGACGATATCCGTCGTTCTTCAGGGATCGAGATTATTAAAAAAGCGAATGCTGCGCGAGGAATTCTTGACGGGTTAAAACGAAACCGTTTGATTGCGATTATGATGGATCAGGATGCACACGATGCCGGTGTGTTTGTCCCCTTCTTTGACCGTCCTGCATCCACCCCTCGCGGCGCTGCCACATTCGCGCTGAAAACCGGAGCGCCGATCTTTATCATGCTTACCCACAGGGCAGGAAATGGTAAAACCCGTGTGGAATTTGTGCCGGTTCCGGTAGAGAAGACGAAAGACAAACAGGAAGATATTCGAAGGATCACCGCATGGATTACTGCACGGCTGGAGCAGGGAATCCGTGAAAATCCCGAACAGTGGTTATGGCTGCACAGGCGGTGGAAAACACAACCGAAGAACGAAGACAAGTAGTTATTCAATAGAGTAATAGAGTGTAGATGAGAGGGTCATGTTTGCAACATGACCCTCACTTTTTCTATATCAGTCGAAATGAATTACTGGAAAATCATCGGCATTTCCATCCTCAATTCCCCTCTGCGAACCTCCTGGAACGGCAAACGGGAAATCATCTGGAGCAGGCATTGTTCGACTTCTCCTCCAAAGGTTTCCTGGCTCCATTCACGCGAAATAACACGGGCGTCATGAACGGAACCGTTCGCATGGATCACGAATTCGATTGTAACGCGTCCGTTCAAGCGGTTATACCGCCGCTTTACCCGCTCAAAACATGTTCTGAGTTGGGTCTGACGTGCCTGTACGATAGCTTGAGCGGAACCATATGTTCTTATTTCCGGCGGGGGAGGTGGAGTATCAGTTGCTTCCGGTTCCGGAGCCGGAGCAGGCGCTGTTGACGGTGTACTCTGCCTTGCTTGTTCCAGGAGCCGTACGGTTAAACGTGATGTCCTTCCTGCGATAGCATTTACATTTATTTCCGTGTCTTCATAACCGGATTTTTTCAGACGCACAGCGTGAGTACCAGGATGCACCTGGAACAGCGAAACCGGGGTCTCATAGCCAGTGTTACGACCATCAAAATATACTCGTGCACCGGGAGGTTCTGTCGTCACGCGAACCGTAGCAACCTCGGCATCGTCAGAACTTCGTACCTGGATACCGGCTTGAGGCGGTATCATGATGATGGTCATTACAACTTTTTCATCCGCTTTAATCATGACCGAATCCGAGAAGGTATGGTATCCTTCCAGCTCAGCACGCAAAACATGCCATCCGCTTACCAAACCCGTGAGGATGGTTGGCTTGTTCCGGTAACCGTCATTGAGTCATTATCAAAGTATATTGTGGCTCCATATGGCTGAGTCGTCAGTTCCAGATCGCCTTTTTTCTGAAAAAGTCCACACGATGTCAGTAAGAATATCCCTGAAATCAGTGACAACAAGATTGGAATTAACCGTAACCTGGCTGTACTGAAGTACTTTGACCGATCGAAATTCATGCCATTCCTTTCCCGAGGCTATTGCAATTCATGTGACCGTTAAGGTAGGAGACCATAATAGAAAAGTCCATGCTGAAGATAACGTTTTCATGAAAAAATTGTCTGATTTTATGGAGAGAACCATTCCGTATTTTCAGAACTCGAATGACTCTCCTGTCATATGAAAGCCTGTTATAAGGGAAAAAATCCGTCTATTTCTTCAGTATGTTAAGTATTCCTAATTTTTTAATTGTGCATCGTTCAACTTTATGAGAGAAAAGTAACGTGGAAACGAAAAAAGCATTTGTGCCAGGGATATCATGCCCTCATTGTGTAAATACGATTCAGAATGAGATCGCGGAACTTGATGGCGTCCAGTCTGTAAAAGCGAATGCGCAAACCCGCGAAGTGGTTTTTGAATGGACTTCGCCGGCGACCTGGGAAGGAATTGTTGCAGAAATGGAAGAGATCGGTTACCCGGTCGCGTCGGGTGAATAAAACATTTCTCGGTTTAAATGATGACCAACCAATCCGGTAATTCAGCACACGCTGACATGAAGACTGAAGAGTATGCGGTATTGGGGATGACCTGCGCAAACTGCTCACGTGCTGTTGAACGTGTCCTCCAGAAAAAAAACGTCGGGTGTTGTTGAAGCTGTCGTGAATCTTTCCGAGGAGACTGTCCGGATTGTCTATGACGGGACTGTAACTACACCTGGAAATCTTGCCGAAGCAGTGGAAAAAGCGGGATACAGGCTCCTTGTCCCATCAGGGGACTCCACTATTGACATTTCGCTCGAAAGGGAAAAAGCTGAGAGTAAGGAACGGATCCGTTTTTTTACAGGACTTGCTTTTACCATTCCCTTATTCCTTCTGAGTCTTCAGGGAAATTTTTGGCTTTTTGGGGATTGGACAGTTACCACCTGGATGCACTGGCTCATGTTTCTGTTGGCTACCCCTGTCCAGTTTTATACAGGTCTTCAGTATTATATAAACGGTTGGAAATCAGTTCGTAATGGCGCTGCGAACATGGATGTTCTCGTTGCCATGGGGTCAAGTGTCGCCTATTTCTTTTCGTTCGGTCAATTGATCATTGGAAGCGAAGGACCATTCTATTTCGAAACCGCGGCAATGATCATTACGCTGATCAAACTTGGGAAACTGCTCGAAGCCCGAGCAAAACGACGGTCATCACAAGCTGTGCAATCTCTCTTTCAACTTGTTCCGGAAGAAGCAACTCTGATTGATACTAGTGGAAAACTTCGAATTGTGCCCACCAGCCAGTTACGTTCAGGAGATCGTGTGCTGGTAAGACCTGGGGACCGTATACCGACTGATGGTAGAATCAAACAAGGTGAATCGACAATTGACGAGAGCATGGTGACAGGAGAATCAATCCCGGTAACTCGCATGCAAGGTGATCCGGTTGTGGGAGCGACTGTCAATGTCACCGGTTCGATTGAAGTTCAGGTAACGGAAGTTGGTGAAAATGCCTTCCTGGGCCGGATGATCAGCCTGGTACGTTCCGCCCAGGCGGAAAAAGCACCGATTCAACGGTTGGCGGATAAAGTCAGTGCTATTTTCGTTCCGGCAATTCTCCTGATCGCTCTTACTGTTTTTATCACCTGGATGATTCTCGGTGTCGGAATTCATGTAGCGATTATGCGAACCGTCGCTGTTCTTGTGATTTCCTGCCCTTGCGCATTAGGATTGGCGACACCGACTGCTATTGTAACCGCGATGGGAAAGGCTGCACTCAACGGGATCCTGTTCAGGAATGTGGAAGCCCTGGAAAGAAGCCACGCTATTTCTGTGATGTTATTCGATAAAACAGGAACGCTGACCGAAGGTTCACCGAAAGTAACCCATTACGTAACATTCTCTGATCAGGGATACAAGATTCACGAGGCTGGTTTGAATGATGTTCCAGAATGGATGGAAAAAGTCATCGCTATCGAAAGCCAGTCGAACCATCCGTTAGCGGAAGCAATTGTACGATGGGCCAGTCATTCAACGCCTGCTGTCTACCAGTCCAGGATTACACGGAACCACCCGGGATATGGAGTTGAGGGAGAAGTTGATGGTGTTGCGGTACGAGTCGGATCACCACAATGGTTTGGAGTAAATGGGCATAAAGAAGACATGTTTTCACAAGCCCTGAAAGAACTTGACAATCTGGGGAAAACGGTCGTTGTTGTCGAAATGGATCAAATAATTGTTGGAATGATTGCTCTGTCCGATACCATCAAACAAGATGCTGCAAGTTTAATCAAAGAACTGGGGAAGATGGGAATATCGTGCAGGATGGTGACAGGTGACCGTACAAAGATTGCTGAGATAATGTCGAGAAGTGCAGGAATTGAGTCATTTCATGCAGAAGTCACCCCTGAACAGAAAGAAGGTCTGATACGAAGTCTGCAGGAGTCTGGTGAAGTTGTCGGTATGGTTGGCGATGGCATCAATGACGCTCCGGCGCTTGCAAGGGCGGATGTTGGAATCGCAATTGGTACCGGGACCGATATCGCAAAAGAATCGTCGTCAATATCCCTTGTAAAAGACGAGTTGGACGGTATAAAACAGGTAATTCAGATTTCCCGCGCCACTATTCGTACGATCAAACAGAATCTATGGTGGGCGTTCTTTTATAACATCCTCTTAATTCCAATTGCAGCGGGTATCCTGTTGAATGCTGCCTGGGCGCCGGATTTTATCCGTCAAATGCATCCGGCACTCGCAGCAGCGGCCATGGCTGGTTCAAGCCTGACGGTTGTACTGAACAGTCTTCGGCTTGGAAAAAGCCTTGCAAAGTAATTCTGATAATTGTGTCGTAATATTCTAACCTTCAACTTATAAACCGGCTCACGATTCTTGATGCATGACATTGCAACGGATAGAAATTCATAGTATACTCCAAACTTCATTCCATAAATTACTGGTTCTCGGGTTACTATGTCTCTTGTATTGTCACAGGGAATATCGGCGATTTCCGCCTATGCTGGCGAAGCCATGGCGTTGCTTACAGCGCTGATCTGGGCTTTTGCCGTAATCCTGTTCAAACGTACCGGAGAAACGGTCCATCCTGTTGCCCTGAACCTGTTCAAAGGAACCTTTGCTTCCATCTTAATCCCCATTACGATGATTATCCTTGGGAATGAACTTTTCAGGGATGTTCCCTTCTGGCATTATCTTGTTATGCTTGGCGGCGGGGCGCTTGGATTGGGTGTCGCCGATACTCTATTCTTCATGAGCCTGAACAGGCTGGGCGCTTCACGGTCCGCGATTGTTGATTGTGCCTATGCCCCTTCGATGATCATTATGGCGGTCATTATCCTCGGGGACAGGCTGACAATTCTGCAGATTGTCGGTGTTGTTCTTATTGTCGCTGCTGTCCTTGTCGGAAACAAACCGGAAAGGACATCCGGAGAAACGAAAAAAGACATTGCATTAGGTGTTATTTTCGGTGTAGTGGCGATGGTTACCATGTCATTCAGCATTGTTTCCATCAAACCTGTGCTGGATAATTCCCCCGTACTCTGGGCAATGGAGCTTCGTCTGCTCGGCGGGAATATCATGTTGTTGCTGATGCTTCCTTTCTTCAAGAAACGCATGATGATTTTAAAATCAGCGTTTCATCCAAAGGGAATCCGGTATATGATCCCCGCTGCATTCTTCGGGACATATTTGGCGTTGATCCTTTGGCTTGGCGGTATGAAGTATGCGTCGAATGTGTCCATCGCGTCATCGCTGAACCAGACATCCAACATCTGGATCTTTATTTTTGCCGCGCTTATGTTGAGGGAAAAAATTGACCGTCATCGTGCTATGGGGATTATTTTCGGTGTAATTGGCGTATTTCTTGTAACCTGGTTCAAACATCCAAGTTGACAGGATTGTAAATACCTATATTTTCCTTTTTGTGATTTCCTTCGAAAAATCCAATCCTTTTTCTCCGCCAGCAATCTCAATGTTGTCTTTTCAAACTCCATGGTCTATGTTAGAGTATGAGCCGAATAGTAGTGATCGATCATTCCACTATTGGATACGGGTAATCCAGAAGACCGGTCACAAGTTGGGAGGGAAACCGATGAAAAACTTGATCCTGGTAAATTGTACGAGATCGCTGATCCTCATTTTTGTTATATCCATAATCTTACCGTTACTGGTATATGCTCAGGACACCGAGCAGGAAAACAGGGATTACCAGCAGCTTTGTGAAGAATTCGACTCGTTCTGGGAAAATCGTGAATATGAAAGGGGCAAAGGATTCAAACCCTTCCGGAGAATCCAGAATTTTACGATGACCAGGGAAGATGCATTCGGACAGTTCAATCCATATGCACTCCTTGAAGGATTACAGGAACGGAACCGGTTGTTCGATTCGGGGCTCGATGAAGCGGACTGGACACCCATGGGTCCGTTCACACCTCAGGAAGACAGCTATGTTGGTGGAATGGGTCGTGTGAACGCTTTTGCGTTCCATCCGAATGAACCCGATACATGGTATTGCGGTGCGGCGATGGGAGGTCTATGGAAAACAGTAGATGCCGGGTTAACCTGGGAACCGCTTACAGACAACCTGATGGCACTTGGCGTTACCAGCATAATCGTTCATCCGCAACATCCCGACACAATCTATATTGCGACCGGCGATCGTGATGGATTCCGTCGTAGAGTTTCAAGTTATTCCATTGGTGTCTGGCGCACGACTGACGGCGGAACAACCTGGGAACCATTGGACCTGGAATTTCCGTATGAACAACAGGAAATCATCGGTCGAATGGTGATGCACCCCTCAAATCCCGATATCATCATGGCGGGTACATTAAACGGTGTGTACCGTACTGTAAACGGCGGCGATGACTGGATTGCCGTCTACCCCTTCGGGCAGATCTATGACCTTGATGTGAATCCCGATAATGGTGATGTCTGGTTTGCGGCCTGGGCGGAGGAAGGTTTGTATCGTACCACGGACGGAGGAGATAACTGGACAGAATTAACCAGTGGATTACCTACAGGTGGTTTTACACGTATTGACGTTGCGATAGCTCCTTCCAATCCTCAGACTATTTACGCACTTTATGCAGATGATATCGCACCATTTTATACCGGTCTGTTGGGGATTTACAAGTCGGAAGACGGTGGAGATTCCTGGGAACTGATAACTTCCACACCAAACCTGTTAGGATGGGAACCTGACGGCAGCGATACCGGAGGACAGGGATGGTTCGCTGTATGCATGGCGGTTCATCCTGAAGATGAGGACCATATCTTTGTCGGCAGTGTAAATATGTGGGAAACAACAAATGGTGGTGCGAGTTGGGAAAACATTGGATACTGGTATCCAACCGGAAACCTGCCCTATGTACATGCTGACCACCATGTTCTCCAGTTTCATGGCAATGTGCTGTTTAACGGCAATGACGGCGGCGTGTATTATTGGGATGCAGAAAATGAGGAGTGGATTGATCGCAGCAATATGTTAGTAATCACCCAGGTTTACCGATTGGGCACATTTGCAGGAAGCGAAGATGTCACCTATATAATGAACGGCAACCAGGATAATGGCTCCAAGCTGTACAATACCAACCAGGAATGGATCCCTGTGATTGGTGGGGATGGCATGGATTGCGGTGTTGATCCCATTAACTCCAACTACATGTACGGTTCCATCTATTACGGTCAGATGTACCGTTCCACGGACGGTGGTCATAACTGGGGTAACATGAACGATGGCATCGCGGAGGATGGAGCCTGGACAGCGCCATTTGTCATCGACCCGAATAATGGCAACCTCTTCCGTGCAAACCGAAGAGTGTATTTTTCGAACAATCACGGAAGTTACTGGAACTCTATCAGTCCCATGCTTACCCAGGAATTTTTGCATTCACTGGCCGTGGCGCCTTCCGATAACGATGTCATCTATACTGCCGACTATTCTTACAACATGTATATGACAACCGATGGCGGTGAGAACTGGAACCTTCGACTGGCTCCGTCCGACAAGGTTACCAGTTTTGCGGTGCATCCACAGGATCCGAGTATCGTTTATGCGACGTCCGGACGCTTCATTGATGGCGAAAAAGTATTTCGCAGCGATGATTATGCACAGAGTTGGACAAACATTTCCGAAGGATTGCCAAATATACCGATTAATACGGTTGTGATCCATCCACTTGATCCGAACCACGTTTACATCGGTACGGATATCGGTGTATTTCTGTCCACTGATGCAGGAACAACCTGGGAGGACTACAGCACTGGCCTTCCCAATGTGATTGTCCAGGAATTGGAAATCCATGTCAACAGCAACACACTCCTCGCCGCAACATTCGGCAGAGGTACATGGCAGTCACCGGCTGAACCGGTAACGGATGTGCCGGATGGTGGAATTGTAATCCCGGATCAGTATGCGATAGCGTCGCTATTCCCGAATCCGTTTAATTCCATGACAACGATTGCAGTGAATCTTCCGCAAACGAATATGCTGAATCTAAGGGTTTACAATGTGGAAGGGCGTGAGATATCCACCCTGGCAAATGGACAGTTTACAGAAGGATTGCATCAATTCCGGTTTGCAGCAGATGGTTACGCAAGTGGGGTCTATTTTATTCGGGTCATAGTTCCGGGGCAGATGGACGAAGAAAGAAAAATAATTCTGTTGAGATAATTTTTTGATTGAAAGAAGCAGGGCAGGTTAATTACCAGACTATCGTTTTTTCTTACAGTTATTATTTAATTTTACAGGGCGTCTTGAAAGCGGTTTCAAGACGCCCATTTTAGTTAATAAATAAGAATTATAACTATTTCTGATAATGAAAGACTGATCATCCTTGAAGCACTATTACTATGTTGCGAAAATCCTGATCGTTCCATTCCTTGGATACAATACATTTTTCCTGGTTAGGCATTTCTAATATTTTATTCAAATCCTGGCTTACATTCACGCATCTTTGGTATATTTTATATATATTTACTATTAATCTTATATTTGACTCTGTATTCCTGTATTTTATCATTAATAACACTTCCTGAAATCCCTCCATTTATCACTCAAAATGATACATTTACCAAGGTGGATTCTGTAAAAGTCTTTGACACAACCGGGGGATAAAATGGCTTATCCGGAACAAAACCTTTTAGACAACAGATACCAGATCCTGGAGATCCTGGGACAGGGTGGAATGGGTAAAGTCTACAAAGTTCATGATACAGTTTCTGAAGAAATTTATGCGGTCAAGGAGATGCTCCGCATTAAGGAAACAGTTGATCCTTTATTGCTTTCATTCAAGAATGAATTTCGAATAATGAATTCATTGCAACATCCTGATATTGTCAAAGTCTTCAACTTTGGTATTGTTGATGAAATTCCGTACATCGTAATGGAATACATTGAAGGCAAGAATCTAACTGACCTTCAGGATATATCAATCGAAGAAGTTCTCACCATTGTTGCTTCGATAGCAAGAACACTTTCTTACCTGCACTCCAGGTTATACGTCCATCGTGATATTAAACCGGATAATTTGAAAATCATGCCGGATGGATCAGTGAAGCTTCTTGACTATGGATTAATCAGTCAGCTTGGAAGTATGGCGTCGGGGAAAATTTCCGGAACGATTCAGTACATCGCTCCTGAAACAATCGTTAAAGGTTACATAGACGAAAGTACTGACCTGTATTCCCTCGGTGTTATTGCGTATGAATTGTTAACTGGTGTAACACCATTCAAAGGCAGTATGAATGAAATACTGCAGGGACATTTGAAAGAAACACCGGTTGAACCAGGAGCAATTAATCCGGATATTCCCGCTTCGCTGAATAAAACTGTCATGAAACTGCTGGAAAAGGATAAAAAGAACAGGTACAGGAACACTTACGAGTTCTTGACCGATATTTCCCATCTGATGTCTGTACGTCCCGAGATCGAGACCCTGGAACAGAAAACCAGCTATCTATACAGCAATCAACTGATTGGTCGTGAATTCGAAATCAAAGCGTTCGAGAAGTTATTGCTCACTCTCAAAGAGCATGGAAGCGCCTCCATGTTAATCGGCGCCTTCTCAGGATTGGGCAAAACACGCCTCCTGAATGAATTCAAATCAATGGCCGAGCTCTCGGAATACAAAACAGTATTTATCAATAGTCATCAAGTAGCGGATAAGATTTTCGGCTGGTTAGGTGCACTGATTGACCAGATTGTTCCACTATCAACAGAGGAAGAAGTTCAAACCTATGGACCGCAGGTTCAGTTTATTTCCGATCATCTCGAGAAACGACTGGGGAAAGACAGTGTTCCGGATGATGTTGTAACAGTTACCAACGTAATGAAAGACTGGATCAAGGCAGTTTCAAAAAGGCAGACAGTACTGTTCTTTTATGATGACGTTCAATGGATTGATCAGAACAGTCTCCAGGTGATTAATGAACTGATTCAGTGTCGACTACCGAATATAAGCTTTGTTCTTGCATTTCGGAGCAATGAGGTTGTCCATTCCCATCCCCTTTGGCGGACGGTGAATGAAGGGATCAGCAAATACCTTGATCTTGCGCCGTTGACCAGACAACAGATGAAGGGGCTGCTGGAAAACATTTTATACCCCACCAGAATCAGTGATGATTTTCTCGCTCATGCGATCGCCAGCAGCGGTGGAAATGTTTATGAATTGATCGAATACCTTCGTTTCCTGGTTGAACATCAATACATGACATACGACAGACAGTCGTGGATAGAACCGGTGAACATGGATAAAGTACCTGTTCCAGCATCCGTGGATGAACGTATCAAACTGCGCATCAAAACCCTGAATCCCGATGCCAGGAAATTGGCTGAATCTGCTTCAATCCTTGGCGATTATTTAAGTCTTGAAAGTTTGTTCACGATATCTGCACTCAAGGAAGAATCATTTTATGAGAACCTTGATGAATTGATGAAGAAGCAGGTGATCGCAAAAACAAATGGTACGTATGAATTCAATCATGCGATGATAAAAGAAAATCTTTTGCAAACAGTTATCGGTGCAAAGAAAAAACAGCTTCATAAACTTGCAGCGGAGTACTTCATCGCAAACCTTGGAAAATATGGCGAAAAGATATACCCGCTGGTTGCATATCATTATAAATGGGCCGGTGATACTTCAAAAGCGATTGAATACTATGCAAAAGCAGGTGAAATTGCTGAGAAGAATCATTCTGAATGGGATGCCTTCCATCATTATAAGGAAACAATCAATTTACTTCCGAAATGTCCGAACTATCCTGACGGTGAGCAACTGAAACAGACCATTTTCCAGAAAGTTGCAACTTACTCAAGCGCAGCATGGATTGATGCGAACACAAGTGCGGCCTGGATGGAACATGCGATCAAGTACGCCAAAAATGAAGAAGACATGGGGAAAGTCTTTTCCCTGATGCTTTCATATGTAGTGTCGCTGGCCATTTCAAGCAAGTATACAAAGGCTCGCAGCACAATTCGAAAACTCGTCAGCACATGTTCTGTGAAACCGGATACCATTGAGTGGGCGATTTTGTTTGGAGCAGGGGTCTGCCTGGTGGATTGGTACCAGGGATACCAGTATGACTGTCTCAATCATGCACAAAAGGCCATAGACATTTTTGAGAAGGATCTGGATTCTTTACCTGCAGATGTCTGGCCTGCATACTCATGGTCCCTGTTCTGGCGTGACAAGGCACGCGCATACCTTGGGCAACCGATTGAAATGAAGAACATTCGCGCGATCCATGACCTGATGGTAAACGGGAAATCGGATGCAGCGATTTACTGGCATACCCTGACTGCTGTCGGCGCACGAGCTGCGTTCACCGGAAGGTACTGTGATCTCCTGGAATGGAAAGATGACGCAGCGGAGCGATCTCGTAAGATGGGCAGGATTATCTGGTTCGAATGCTGGATATCGCATTCATACCTGTATGCCGCCCTGGACAAGGGTGAGTTTTCGCAAATAAAAAATCATATCGAAAGGGTGAGAACTAGTCCTGATCCTTACCAGGTACGGTTGGCATCACTGTTCCAGGGAAGATGGGAATTGATTCAGGAAAACTATAATGATGCAATCCATCATCTTGAAAAGTTCCTGGCCCAGGAACGGGAATCCATGGATAACTCATATCTTGAAGGTGTGATCTACCTGGCTTTTGCATTCTTGCAAACAGGAGCAATGAAAAAAGCAAAAGAGAACATTAATGATGGACTTTCGCTCTCTCGCAATGGCAAATTCCGCAATCCTATGCATCGGATGCAGTTTTATCATTTACTGGCGATGTATGAGTGGAAGCGTAAGAAGTATGTGGAAGCGAATTCCAATTTGAAAAAAGCAGCCACTTTGGCAAGAGAACTGGATAATCCACTTCAGCTTGGTTATCTCTACAGAAGTCTTGGAGAAATGGAATTTGAGCAGGGAAATTCGAAAAAGGCGATTGATGCTTTCACAGAATCATATACATCGCTACAATCGATCGACAACAGGTTCCAGGCAGGCAAAGTACTGGCATTGATCGATCAGATTGATCCGAAGACCGCATCAGGGATTCATATAACCGATAAAGGCGATATTTCTGATTCGCATACGAAAGTGGATAAAACAATCAGCATAACACAGTTTGACGTTGGCAAAGAAGAATCCAAGCGCAACGATACGGATGACGGCAAAACGATATTTGAAAACTGACAATACAATACCCATTTTGACTGAGTCAGTGATACTTAGGTGCATTGGGGGAACAAGTGAAACTTCTCATTCAACTTGAGAATGATAAAGTAAAAAGGAAGATCCCATTAAATCGAACCCGTTATTCACTGGGACGTTCTTCCGAGTGTGAAATCGTATTCGATGATGCAAAAATATCACGGATACATGCCGAGTTGATTGAAGAAGGTGATTCATTCCGGATTGTTGATAAAAACTCCACAAACCACACATATGTCAATGATATCCAGGTTTCGAAAAAAAGACTTTCTTCCGGTGACAGGATTAATCTGTCAAAAAATATTACCCTGGTCTACCTCCGTGAATCCGAACATGACGAAAAGATATCTTCATTCATCGACCTTATTTGGGGTGCAGTAAAACACAATGATTTTCTACGGCTCAATGAAGTCACCAGCCGTATCATTTCCCTGGAAAGCCTTAATACAATTCTTGCGATTATCATTGAAGAAGTTGTGAATATCTGTAATGCTCAGCGTGGTTTTATCGCTCTGATGGATGAGAAGGGCAATGTAAAAGATGATAAGATTGTTCCCTTCAATATGGATCTTACAATCAAAGATCCATCCAAAGCAGTGTATTCGCAGAGCACAATTCTCGAAGCAATTAAAAATCGCAAAACCATTAATGTTCGAATCGATCCTGCACATGACATTGAACCAACACAAAGTGTCATGGAGCTGGAGTTACACTCCGTAATGTGCACGCCATTGATTTATGGAGAGAGGTTGCTGGGAGTGTTGTATGTAGATTCCAAGCATGCAATTTCCGAATTCAATGAAATAGAACAATTTCTGTTCCAGATGTTATCAAAGCATGCATCGATTGCCATTGAAAATGTTCTGCTGTACGAAGGTTCAAGGAAGAGAAATGAGCTGCTGCGTGAAGAGATACGGCAATCTGAGGAACGGTATCGTCAACTTGTAGAACGTTTCCCCGAATCCATTCTGGTCGTTTCTGACGGCAAAATCATTTTTGCCAATACCACATCGCAAACCATGCTGCAGACAGAATCCAATGAACAGTTGATTGGTCAGACGATTGAACGATTCATCCATATTGATTTTATACCGAAATTCAACAATATCCTCGAAAAATCCACACAGAACGGTTCTGTAAACAACTCGCTGGAAGCAAGGATACGAACCATCCCGGGCGATGAACTTGAGGTGGAGATCCATATCTCGAGCATTCAATTCGAAGGGAACGATGCAATACTCGTTCTGATACGGAATATTGCCGAGAAGAAAAACCTTGAAAATGAAATCATCAAACGTCAGAAACTGGAATCCCTGGCGCTGTTGGCTGGTGGTATCGCACATGATTTCCGGAATATTCTGCAGATAATCAGTGGAAATCTCGATCTTGCACTGCTTTCCGCTTCTAACGACGAAACTAAAGAACACTTGGAATTAATCGATACCGCGCTTGGCCGTGCAACAAATCTCTCCACGCAATTGCTTACTTTCTCCAAGGGTGGAACACCGGTAACAAAAGCCAGCGATGTACGGAAACTGATCCATGAGTATGTCACATTTGCTTTGAGTGGTAGTGATATTGCCTTCCAGGTACATATGGAAAATGATTTGCCCTATGTGGAAATCGATCCGGAACAGATCAGCCATGTGATTCATAACCTTGTGCTGAATGCAAAACAGGCAATGCAGAATGGCGGCAAAATAGTTGTGAATGTCCGGAGAATGGTCCTTGAACGGGAAAATCAATCGTTATCGCTCGCGCCAGGAAAATTTGTTGAGGTAAGTATTACTGACCAGGGAGGTGGAATCCCGGATTCGATTGTCAATAAGATATTTGATCCTTACTTCACTACCAAAAAGGATGGCAGCGGACTGGGTTTGGCATCCTGCTATTCCATCATGCAGAAACATGCAGGAGCCATTTCTGTCGAATCCGAACCGGGAAAAGGGGCTACATTCAAGATTTTCCTTCCAGCATCAAAAACCATCGAGATTGACCTGGAAGATGTAAAGGTTGAGGAGGATATCTATCTCAAGGGCAGGATCCTTTTCATGGATGATGAAGAGATGATCCGGAACATGATGAAAAAGATGCTTACCAACCTTGGCGCCCGTGTGGATACTGTACCGGATGGAGAATGCGCAGTGTCATTTTACAATAGAGCGATACGAAACAATGATCCTTTTGACCTCGTAATCCTTGATCTGACTATCCGTGGTGGTATGGGTGGAGTAGAGACCATTAAGCAATTGCGGGAAATCGATCCGAATGTGAAAGCGATTGTGGCGAGCGGCTACAGCATGGACCCGGTCATGTCCAATCCCTCCGACTACGGTTTCGTTGGTATGGTCGCAAAACCGTTTAATATCAGGGAACTGTCCAAGGCGATTAAAGCGGTATAAGTTTTTTATTCCCCCACAGTAATAAACTCGCCCGCAAGGCCAAGTACTTGACCGTGACGCGCCAGGGAAGACAGGAAGAGGTACAGTTCGCTGGTCAGGTAGTGACGTGATTCATCAATGAGCAGATCGGGGATGCTGTCACGGTCCAGGTCGCCCGACCAGAGCAGGAATGAGTTCTCTTCGATTCCCAGGCCGGTTGTATATGACAGGTACTGACGAATGCCGTTCCATTCCACACGAACCGGGTAATGGCCCGATGTGAGATTGTAATGATCGACAAAATGCAAGGAATCGGTGCCATCCGCGATCAGGGTAAAGGGACCGTTGGGTGTGTTATACTGGATTGTGCGGATGGGTGGATCATTGGCATGGTCGAGTGCACCCGTGGTCGTTTCGTACGCATTAAGTTGCTCACGGAAATCATAGGTTATTACTTCGCCGTCGGAAAGTCCCTCGATGCCGTAAATGAGTAACAGGGGATTTCTTGCGGAATCAGAGCCGATAATTTCAACGATATGCCCGTCACGGTTGGCGAAGGTACGTGTGGAATCTATTACAACCTCAACACCGCGAAGTTCAAATGGGGGTTCGATATCAAAGTCGTAACGCACATCAGGATCGACGGAGAAAAGCCCGATACAGTCATACGTACCGTTAGGCAGCATACGGGTGAATGCGGAAAATGCCTTGGCTTGAAAGATATAACCCCGGGGAGTGTATTTGTCCAATTGGGCAGAAGCGAGAGATGGTATCAGTAAGAAAATCACTGTTGAAATGGTAATTGCCAATCGGAAAAACAGGCGCATATCCAGTCTCTGTTAAAGTCCTGTGTTGATAAGATGAAAAACACTCACTGCATTCTTGCACAATATACTTCAAGACAAACCTGTTACAACGCCAAAAGACCGAAAAAGTAAATAGTATTTGCGATACAGAGATTATACAACCCCCTGAATCAAGTTAGGGAACCTTGACTGTTCTGCATGGTATCCCTATTTTCTGGCTCACTTGAGAAGAATCGATAAACGTTGAGGATAAGCAGAGACCATGCGCATTGCATTAATCGGATGGCAATCGAGCGGTAAGTCCAGCCTGTTCAAGGCGCTTACCGGCACAGAACCGCCCTATGGCGAGGAAGCATACCAGGGAATGGCTGAAGTTCCCGATTCTGTTTTGGATAATCTGCATAGACTCTATCCACCTGCGAAAAAGATCGCAGCCAGGATCGAATACCTTGACGTCGCGGGCTTGGCACATGGCGATGAACGGAGTGGCTTCAAACGTTCCATGATCAACCATTTGCAGAGCGCCAATGTGTTGGCAGCGGTGATTGGAACCTACCTGGAATCCGAGAAGCCGTTGGACGAGGTGAAGCAGAAGGTTCTCAGGGATCTGGAAGACATTGAGGCCGAACTGCTCATCTCTGATTTATCTGTGGCGGAAGCACGTGCAGAAAAAATCGCACAGATGAAACAACGCGGGCTTCCTGTCGACAAGATGGAGATGGAAACCATTCAAAAGGTTGTCGATCATCTCAATACAGATAGACCGTTACGAGAACTGGAACTGCGCAAGGAAGAGGAAAAGGCGATTCGTTCCTTCGGATTTCTGTCGCAGAAACCGTTACTGGTGATCGGCAACGCCGATGAAGAGCAGGACTGCGCGGAAATGGAAGATGTGTTACGCGAAGATATTCAATCCGGGAATCGTTATGTAGTGGTTGTGAACGGTCAACTGGAGGCGGAAATCGCTGGCCTGGATGAAGAAGACCGTGACATGTTTCTCGAAGAAATGGGGATTGAACAACCGGCTGCTTTCCGTATTCAGCAGGCAGGATTTACGCTCCTGGGATTGATCCGTTTTTTCACTGTTGGTGATGATGAAGTGCGAGCATGGCCGATCCCGAAAGGCACACCGGCGGTGGAAGCGGCAGGAACTATCCACAGCGACCTGCAGCGGGGTTTCATTCGTGCAGAGGTGGTTCCGTCGACCGATCTACTGGAGTTGGGATCGTTGTCATCATGCAGGGACAAAGGTCTGCTGCGGCTTGAGGGAAAGACCTACGAAGTCGTGGATGGCGATGTGATGCACATCCGTTTCGCGGTGTAGATATCTGGTTCTGCCGTGTGTTAAACACGTTGAGCAGGAAAAACAATAGCATCTGGTAGTCATGTTCAGGTTGTAGCACCGTACTTTAGAGGGTGTCTCACAATGCGTAAAGTATGCAGATGTTACTCCCGCGAAGGCGGGAGCCCGGAAATAACGTGATAGAGTCGCGCTTATAGTACTGATAATTAAGAGATAACTAGAATTACTGAAACGACATTCTGGATTCCCGATCGGAGTCGGGAATGACAGATTGCAGCAAATTCATATTCTGGGACACCCTCTGAAGCACGGGTGCTGCAAAAACCACCAAGCCTAAGGAAGCATGCACATTATATTATTGGTTGTTTGAAAGTAAAAATTCACTATTTTGTCATAGTGAATACTTTAAGAAAGTGAGTAATTCGGGATTACCTGCATGAAAAAGCAATGAACCAAATCCTTTGCTGGTTCTGGGTACTTTTCGCAAATTACAGTATCTATCGGGAAACTATTCCCTGAATCGACAGTTTTTTCTACCTTAACAATTGGATGCTATAATGCTGTGCTCAATATGGCAGTTTTCATGAGAAAGATGGGGGAGGGATGAAAAAAATAGAAGCAATTGTAAGGCCATACCGTCTCGATGAAGTAAAAGAGGCGCTCCTCGAAGTGGGGGTAAAAGGTATGACCGTTACAGAAACCCGCGGTTTCGGACGACAACGCGGTCATACCGAACTGTACCGTGGACGTGAGTACCAGATTGACTTTGTTCCAAAACTGAAAATAGAAGTTGTTGTACCTTCGGAGTTGACCGACCAGGTGATTACTGCCATACAGCAGGCAGCACGCACAGACCAGGTGGGTGATGGCAAAATTTTTGTGTACCCGGTGGAGGATGCTATCCGTATCCGCACTTCCGAATCGGGACTTGATGCGTTGTAATCTGTGTAACCAATCAATACTTGTTATTTCAGGAGGTAGTAATGGATATCATTCGAGATATCTTCGAGCTGATTAAAAGTCGTGGTGTAAAAATAGTAGACCTTCGTTTCATGGATTTCCCGGGAATGTGGCAGCATTTTTCCATCCCGGTAGGTCGTCTTACGCAGGATGATTTCGAGGTTGGATATGGCTTCGATGGATCCTCCATCCGTGGATGGCGGAAGATCAACGAATCGGACATGCTCGTCCGCCCCGATCCGGCGACCGCTGTCATCGATCCGTTCGCCAAGGAACCGACCCTGATCCTGTTCTGCGACATCGTGGAGCCGACTACCATGATGCCATATTCCAAGTGCCCGCGTACCCTCGCCCGCAAGGCAGAAGACTACATGAAGTCTCTGGGATTCGCGGACACAGCTTATGTCGGTTCCGAAGCGGAATTTTTCATCTTTGATGATGTCCGTTACGGTCAATCCGCCAATGAAGGTTATTACCATGTGGATTCCGTCGAGGGGCATTGGAACACGGGACGAATCGAAGAACCGAACCTTGGCTACAAACCTCGGTACAAGGAAGGCTATTTCCCGGTTCCGCCGTCCGATAAAACCAATGACATGCGTACCGAGATGACCCTGATCCTTGAATCGTTGGGGATCACCATCGAAGCGCACCATCATGAAGTCGCCACCGGCGGGCAGGGTGAGATCGACATGCAGTATGCGCCGCTCCTGACCAAGGCCGACTACATGATGCTGTTCAAGTATGTGGTAAAAAATGTCGCCCTGCGTCACGGAAAAACCGCCACCTTCATGCCGAAACCGGTATGGAACGATAATGGCAGCGGCATGCACACGCATATCAGCCTCTGGAAAGGCGATAAACCGCTCTTCGCGGGGGACCGTTACGCCGGGCTTAGTGAAATGGCGATGCATTTTATCGGCGGTATCCTTAAACATGCTCCGGCATTGTGCGCATGGACCAACCCGACCACGAACAGCTACAAACGGCTTGTGCCCGGATTCGAAGCGCCGACACGGCTGGCCTACAGTCAAAGGAACCGTTCCGCGTCGATCCGTATCCCCATGTACAGCAACAGCCCGAAATCGAAACGTGTCGAGTTCCGTGTTCCGGACCCGTCCTGCAACCCGTACCTTGCCTTCAGTGCGATCCTCATGGCGGGACTGGACGGCATCCAGAACCGTATCCTGCCCGGTGATCCGCTGGACAAGAACATGTACGACCTCGAACCGGAAGAGCTGGAAGAAATCAATGAGACTCCGGCCGATCTCGCAGGAGCCTTGGATGCTCTCGAAGAGGACCAGGACTTCCTGCTCAAGGGAAATGTGTTCACCGAGGATGTGATCGACACATGGATCTGGTACAAACGTGAGAACGAGGTGGATGCTCTGCGGCAACGTCCGCATCCGTGGGAGTTTGAACTGTATTACGATATTTAAGCGTACATCAGAATAAATGTGAAACCTACCCTGTCGGTTCAGTCGGCAGGGTTTTCTTTTGGTGTGTCGTTGCGATCGAGAGTACGTCGTTGCGAGATCTTTTGCATGTCGTTTCTGTTTATGCAAAAGGTCGAAGCAATCCATTTCCTGATTGTCAGTTTGGCCCGACTGCGTAGTATGCAGTCGTGGTTTCAACAGAATCCCATTCTTTAAGAAACCCGGAAAGAACGTTCCTTCGTCACAGCCTTTTTGGGCCAGCCGCTATCGCGATATGCCCTCGTTAGGTTCATCAACACGCTTTATCGTTGATGAACTAACGAGGTTCTTCCCACACGTCGTTGCGAAAACGGCTGCACGCAGTTGTTATTTGTGCAGCCGATCGAAGCAATCCACTTTCTGATTGTCAGTTTTTCCTGATCCGCTGGTCAGCGGATCGTGGTTTCAACAGAATCTGACCTGTCAACTCGTAAAAGATTTCCATTATGAGTGATTTCGGGTAACAGTATAGTTGGAAATTGCCTCTTTTGATATCTCAGTTTCACAATACTCGGGGAGTATTTATTCGTTTTGTTTGAAGAAGAGCGAAAACTGTCAGCAAAGTTAATGTAGGATGCGAATTGTCTTGCATTGTGCTGCTTTCAACTGTATGTTAATGAATATCAGATTTGCCATATTGTTATGGGTTCTTAAAATGAAGACTGCAATTCTATGGATATCACTCTTGATAATTACCCTTCCACTGGTATCACTCTATGCTGAGTGGAATGAGGAAGGTCTGCGCGTAACGCCCCTCCTGAACGCCAGGGATGAGTATTTCAATGCTTGTCCCGACAGCATGGGCGGTCTGTATATCGGATGGATGGCCTATGACGATCCCGGCTACACAGGGAGTCAGCTCAACCGTGTGCAACATGTGGACAGCGACGGGAACCTTCTCTGGGGTGACGGCATCCATGTTGCACATCCCGATTCATTTTATCGACAGGATTTTGGTCATTGTATCACAGCTCCGGACGGAGGTGTGTACGTTGGATTCCAGGCGCGAATCGAAGAAGATGATCCTCCTTCCATTTGGGTGCAACGTCTTTCACCGGAAGGTGAAAGGTTGTGGGGACCCCGGGGAGTACGTGTTTCCTACGAAGATGGTTATCATCAACTGTTTCCTGAAATTCGATTTGTGACAGTTCCAGATGGCGAAGGCGGTATTATCCAGGGAATGACCTCAACCTACTATATTGATGATGTTTTCTATGATCATATTAGTGCAGCGCGTGTATCTCCGGAGGGTGAGGTTCTCTGGAGCAATGCGATGGTATCACCAAGTATGATTGATGCATTTCCTACATGGGTTCAGGCGTTTGCATACCCAGGTAATGGGGCTCTTTTCTTTACACTGGATAATGATATTCTCGTAGCTCGTCATGTTGACCTTGATGGTGAAGTTCATTGGTCGGATATGCCTGAAGTGATGCCTACAGATATCTACGATGAAGATGAAGAAGTATGGCTTGGAGCGGAAACCTTTGAAGCAGCGCCTCTCCCAAACGGTGAAACTGCTGTAGCAATTGGGGCCGTTGATTTGTTGTTTTACGTTCGATTGGGAGCGGATGGTTCTGTTTTGAACAGTATCGGAGGTCGCCTGATCTCGAATGAAAACAATATCCAACCTGCATTTGGGCCTGTTGTAGGAGCAAATGCATCTATCTCTGCAGATAGTACAAACGTGTACATATCCTTATTCACCTTTGCCAGGAACTACTATTATTATATTGATTTTGATGGAAATTTACTGAATGATTCGCCACAGAGAATTGGGAACTATTCGCTCTGTGAAAATGTTTCTCTTTTTTCACATACTGATTACCAGGTCGTTTTCTTCTCCTTTTCTTATCAATATGCTGGTACACCTTCAGCGCAATTAATCGGTCACGAGGGATGGCTTCCATGGGGACTTGATGTTCATTATCTTGTGCCACTTCCACCCTATCATCCGACAAGCACCTTGTCTTATTGCGAAATTGCTCCCGACACATTTGCCGTTACCTGGTTCAGTTTCGATACATTTCATGGAAGAGCCACACGCGCGTTGTATACACTTCGTGTTCCCCTTCGGGAGTACCTCGACGTACCGGAGTCGACCGAAAATCCTGCGATTCTTCCCGATGAAATCGAAATACAGGGAACCTATCCCAATCCTTTTAATTCCAGTATTGCAGTACGTTTTAGCGCGCCAACGCCGGGAGATTACCGAATCGAGGTGTTTAATCTCCTTGGACAAACTGTTCACGCTGAAAGTTTAACAGTTCCAACGGCAGGTATTATTCCCTGGAGATGGTTCGCAAACACCTGTCCTTCCAGTACTTATATTTTGCGAATTGCCAATTTAGCTTCATCACAGAAAGTAAACAAACGAATAGTTCTGCTTCGATAAAGAGATTTTTGCGAACGAAGGTAACAATCTTGAAGGATAATTAGACATGTTCGGGAGGAAAAAAGATGAAACATATTCTATCGATATACTTGTCCCTGGTGTTTTGAACAGAATCCGACGACCTTGGCCTGAGTGTTTGTCACTCAGGTATCTCTACAAGTATCCGGTCCGATCCAAGTCTGTTATTACTGCAATTTGTCGAAATAGAGATACCCGTGTGATAAGCACACGGGCTAAAATCTGCAAACTGCTGCAAAGGTATTGATAGGGGGCATGACGAATCACACTTATCAATTCCCATGTTTCAGCAAGTTTTTGCGATTTGCAATCTCCTTCAAGTCATCACTACCTATGAATCATAGGAACGGATATGCCAAAAGCAAGCAAATCCGGTTCCTATACCACCCATTTCATAATGGGACGGATGGATCGATTTGCTTAGTGACGAAGGAACGGGTAATCGGGTTTTAATAAGTTTTGCCGACAAAGTAGACCTTTAAAACTTCGACTCCCTTTCATCGAAAGGGAGCTCCTTTGAAGAGATCGTTGAAGGAGCACACTTTTGCCGAAAGTGTGCCGCAGTTCATCAAGCCAACGCTGTCTGTAAAAGCTGTTGAAACCCGGGAATACACACGCAAACAACAACGGCGCATGTGTATTCACCGGACCACCCTCGAAGTATTCCGCGTTTGCTCAGCAATCACGGCCACACTTGGGAAACAATCCGCGCTTGACAAGCAAACACGGCCACACATCGAGCAATTCGTATTTGAACAGAAACGTGGTCATCCAAGTCAACACGTTTACCAAAGCAAATAAAAAATCGATTCTGACCAAAGATTTGAATCGGACCTGTATGTCTGAAATTAAAACCATCCAAAACACTTCTTACTATCCATGCGTCATCCATAATTGCCCTGTTATCCATTAAAAACGGCTGTTTTTTTATCAATACAATTTGTTAATTTATAAACAGTAAAGATTTAGCCTTTTCTTCATGCACGGAGGTGACTGCCCCTAAGAGCTAAGAAAACAGCTTTCAAAAGCTTTATATTACTTCACTTGATAAGGTTTCTACGATAGGGTGAGGGAAATGCGTACCGAATGGAAAGGTGTGTTCACCGCACTGGTGACTCCGTTTACCGAAGATGGTTTTCTTGATGAAGAAGGATTGGCGAAACTGGTTCAACGTCAGGTGAATGCCGGGATTCACGGATTGGTTCCCTGTGGCACCACCGGTGAATCGCCGTCATTAACCGATGAAGAATGGGCGAAGGTAATCGAGATTACTGTCCGCGAAGCCAAAGACAAAGCGTGGATTGTCGCCGGAACCGGTACGAACAACACCGCCAAAAGCGCCGCACGAACGAAGTTCGCCAGTGAATTAGGTGCAGACGGCGGTCTTGTCATCACTCCCTATTACAACAAACCAACCCCCGCAGGGCTTGTACGCCATTTCCGGTTTGTGACCCGCGAGAATCCCGGATTCCCGATCATGGTGTACAATGTTCCCGGACGGACCGGTGTGAACCTTACCCCGGAAACCGCCGAAGAACTGGCAGCCATTCCTGAGGTCGCCTCCGTCAAGGAAGCATCCGGAAACCTCGCGCAAGTGTGGGATGTGGTAAAACGGATTGGCAGTGATGTCGCTGTGCTGTCCGGTGAGGACGGCATCAACCTGCCCATCTGGGAGAATGGCGGTGTGGGCGCTGTGAGTGTTGTGTCCAACATCGTGCCTGAACTTATGGTCGAGCAGTGGAATGCCTTTGAAGCGGGAAACAGGGATCGTGCGTACGAAATCCATAAAGAATTGGAAGCGCTTGCATCTGTTCTGTTTGTAGAAACCAGTCCTGCGCCCGCCAAGTACGCGTTTACGTTTATGGGATTGCCCGCCGGGGATGTTCGTCCGCCGCTGGCCCCGTTGCGTGATGAGTCAAAGGAAAAAATCAGGGCAGTGCTGGCGAAAATGAATCTCGTGTAATCACTCTCCTAATGGAACCCTTCATGAGACCGTTACCGGAATACTTACGTTCAAGATGTGGAGTTGCATTGTGATTTCCATTACGCTTTTTGGCGCAGCGGGACGTATGGGCAGAGTAGTCTCCGAATTACTTCAACAAACCGATGATATCAGGATTGTCCATGCCGTGGATCGGCCTGGAATAGATGCAGAGACAGTGAATGGACTGGTTGTGGAAGAGGATTCCGCAAAAAAGAATTTTGAGGCGGATGTGTGGGTGGATGTTTCCCTGGCATCTTCCGCATTTGACCATGCAAAACAGGCGGAAACACTGGGTATCCCGATCCTTATCGGCGCGACTGGATTTTCAGAGGAACAGGTTGCAGTAATCCATGATCTGAAAAATGCCCACATTCTGGCGCCGAACCTGTCGCCGGGAATGAACCTTCTTTTCTCCATATCACCGGACATACGACGGACACTGGGTGAAACATATGATACGGCAGTGTTCGAAATGCACCATCGTCATAAAAAGGACGCCCCGTCCGGCAGCGCGAAGCGTCTCGTGGAGGAACTTGAAAACGCCGGTGGAAAGGTGCAAGTTACTTCTCTGCGTCTCGGCGAAATTGTAGGCGAGCACAGGGTAATTTTCGCTTCAGCGGGTGAGGAAATAGAAATTATTCACCGTGCAAAATCTCGTGAAGCATTTGCGAATGGAGTTGCGCCCGCGGTTCGTTTCCTGAGCGGAAAAACGAGCGGTTTGTATACAATGAAAGAAGTCCTGGGACTGTAACATGGCCCGACTGGTCCGGAAATATGGCGGCAGCAGTCTGAGCGACGAAAAAAAGATCGCCGCTATCGCCAAATCCATCGCTGACCGTAAATGGCTGGGCGATGAGGTTGTCGTGGTTGTTTCCGCCATGGCTTCCACGACGGACGAACTGGTTGAGATGGCGCACAAACTGCATTCTGACCCGCCACGGCGGGAAATGGACATGCTGTTGTCGGTGGGAGAACGGATATCCTGCGCTTTGCTGGCGTTGGCGATAGAGGCGGAGGGAATTAACGCTGTCAGTTATACGGGAAGCCAGGTTGGGATCATTACCGATACCCGTCATGGTGAAGCGAGAATTGTTGATATACGGCCTACACGTCTGCTCCAGGCCCTTGAGAAGAACCAGGTGGTGGTTGTGGCAGGATTTCAGGGGGTGTCGATTGACAAGGAAATCACCACACTTGGGCGTGGTGGAAGTGACGCCACCGCTGTTGCGCTCGCGGCCGCGATTCATGCCGACCGTTGCGAACTGATGAAAGATGTGGATGGGCTTTATACAGCGCATCCCGGTGTTGTCGAAGAAGCAAATGTCATCGAAGCGGTTGATTATGATAACGCAATCAATCTGAGCCGTGGTGGAACAGCCGCTCTTCAATCGGAAGCGGTTCGTATCGCGAAAGAAAAGAATGTCGATCTGGCAATAGGGAATTCAGAAACAGGCATTATCGGGACAATAATCACGGACCGGCCATTCGACTGCGGTGAAATTGTCGGATTGGCACGCAAGGACGGTATTTCCCTATCACAGGGAATCAATCCTGCGCCTGAATGTACAACACGGGTGAAAATGGTTGAAAACCATGGCAGATGGATGCAATGGGATCATCCGGAGGATAGCTGTAAAGACAGTGAATATAGTGCCATAACAGTAGTTACATCGGGAAGGTATATCCCGAATTTGCATAAAACCATTCAGACATTGTTGACTGGCGCTTCCATACAGACTTACGGTTGCATGGAGAGCCTCTCAGATTATTGGGTATGTGTAAAAGGCGTGGATGCGGATAAAGCATTATCGCTTCTTCACAACACGTTTGTTGAACATGGATGGATTCGATGCAGTTCAAGCTGAGAACGCATGCGCCATCATTGTTCAGGATATTGATTTTTGGCCTGTTGTTATTTTGCATTGGATGTGCAGGGCCTTTGAAGGAGGGAAGGGTGATAACATCTTCCACGGAGACGTCGCCACAGGATTTGCGTACAGCAGACCGGGAAGCGGCGGCTCCGGATGAACCTGTTCAGCTTGGAGATCAGCCTACTGTTCGTGTTGGATTGCTGGAAGGATTCGGAAAAGTGGATTTTCGAATCCGTGGACAATTCAGCATTACGACGCTTGAAGGTGAAGATATCTTTGCGGGAATCGAATCCGACAGGAGATGGCGCTGTAAGGTGGAATCTTCCCGCGGGGCAAGATTCATTTACAGCGTTGTAATTGCAACATTTGAGGACGAGGAGAGAGCAGAACGGCTGGCTCAAACCCTGCGCGCCCAGCAACACCCGGCGAGGATATTGCCGTTTGGACGGCGTATCGTTGTCGAGGACGATGTGGTGCATGAGGGATTGAGATGGCGTGTGATTGTTGGGGCTTTTGAGACCGAGGAAGAAGCGCGTCCTCATCTGATGGCATTTCTTGAGGAAGGCGAATTCAGCCCAAGGATTCTCCGCCACAGGGTTGAGGACTCATCCGGTACCATAGAACTCTATGATAGTGAATATGATAAAAGCGCCATGGTGGATTATGGTTTCCGGATTATTCCCGATGATCCCACAACGGAAATCACTCTCTATGATGTCCAGGTGGGCGCCGGATTCCACTGGGAACGGTTGGAAAACCGTGTGTACCGCGGTACTATTGAGATCCGTATCGACAACCATGGGTATTTGATCGCAATCAACGAGTTATTGCTCGATGAATACCTGAAGGGTGTTGTTCCAACCGAGATGCATTACACGTTCCCGTACGAAGCAC
Organism: bacterium; assembly: GCA_963674515.2. Taxonomy (GTDB): domain Bacteria; phylum Electryoneota; class Electryoneia; order Electryoneales; family Electryoneaceae. The sequence continues at coordinate 27,293 of CAXXQY010000004.1, read as the reverse complement.
TGAAGGCGCAGGCGGTCGCTGCAAGAAGTTATACCGTTTCACAATTGGCGAACCGTTCCTACAACGAACCGATTGATTTTCCCGCCACTGTTCAATTCCAGGCATTCTCCGGGGTGACACAGGAGAACGAATTAACTTCACGTGCAGTGATGGAAACCAGTGGTGAAGTACTCAAGGTAGATTCAAGAGTATGCGATACCTATTTCTGTTCAAACAGCGGTGGACATACGGAGAGCAAGGAATTCTGGAATCCGCCGGGCGAATCATATCTTACCGGGATACCCGTATTGCCGGATGAGGAACGTGCGAATTTCTCACTTGACCTCACCCGTGAGCGTGATATCGAAACATGGATCAGGAGTTATCCGCCAGCCTATTCAAATCCTCGTGGTACGAACATAAATATGCTGGATCGGAACGCCCGTTATTTCCGCTGGGAAGTAACCTATACAAGGCGTGAACTGGAAGATATCATTAAGCGGAAACTCGGTTTTGATATCGGAACATTGATTGATATCCAACCGTTAACCCGAGGTGTTTCCGGACGGATAGTTGAACTCGAAATTCTTGGTACTCACAGAAATCACAAGGTTTATGGTGAATTGAACATCCGTAGAGTACTGAGCGAAACAACCCTGTACAGTTCCTGTTTTATTGTCCAGACAATTCCTGGAGGATTGGGACATCCATTGGAAATCACTTTCCTCGGAGCCGGTTTTGGACATGGAGTCGGTATGGATCAGACCGCAGCAGGGGTTATGGCGACTCGTGGCATGAATTACAGGGATATTCTTCAACATTTTTACACAGGCGCTAATGTAGTAAGAATTTGGTGATTTTGGGAAATTTAGTCGGATTCCTGTAATCCGATGCCAGTTTATTAAGAATTGATCTCTATCCGTTAAAGCATTGATATTCAATAAATGAATAGCAAGAGAGAGAGAGAATTTTTTCTTTAAAAACATCCATCACTTGATGGATGTTTTTTGTTTTGATTATAATGATCACGATGGAGTTGTAAGTATTTTGGGATTTGATGAGGATTGTACTCTCAGGCTATCAGGAATTGGGGAGCAGTAAAAAATGAAACGTAATTTTTATAATATATTTATTGCGAGAATCGCAGTGTAGGTTTGAAATGTGCAACAGCAGTGAATAAGTGGGTAAATGCTTAATGTAAAGCGCAGTTTTTATAACTTTTCCTGATCCAGACGATTTTTCCCGGCACGGTTTTCATTACAATGTAAAAGGAAATTTGATGGTTTATAGTTACATATAATAATGATAATTATTACAAATGAGTAGACAAAAGACTAAGTATATTTTACAATATCGAGTGAGAAGAATTTTATTATTGATGAAAGTGCAGATTCCACTGCACTGATGATTTCATTGTCTGTTACTTGTGAGAATACAGGAAAACAGATAATTCTTCTATAACAGAGTGCAAGTGGAGTTTTGTAAACCTTCTCATGCTATAGTTCACAAGGTTTCTATTGACTATTCAATAGTAAATGAAGGTGACAAAAGAGTTTACTATGGACAATGAACAGCGGGAAATCATTCTTGGCTTTGTTGAAGAAGGCCGGGACATGATTGATGAAGCGGAGCCATTGCTTGTTGATCTGGAATCATATGCTGATCATGCTGGTGAGGTGGACTCCGAAATAATTAATACGATATTCCGTCTCTTCCATTCCTTGAAAGGTGGTGCGGGATTTCTTGATTTCTCCAATGTGAGTCATGTGACTCATGAAGCGGAAACCCTCCTTGATCTGTTTCGGAAGGGCCAGGGAAGGATCCGGAGCGATCATGTAGATCTGTTGACAACGGCGTGCGATTTTATTCGTACGATCTTCGACCAGATCGAGACGACCTTTGTCGATACGGGTTTTGAGGAAGAAGCTGAGCAGTTACGAAAAGATATCAATGAGAAAATTCTGGAAATTCAATCAGGTGATGCAGAACCTGATGATGACCTGGAAGATGTATCGCAACAGGAGGAAGCAGTAGAAGAAGAACCACTTTCTATCGATTTCGGTGAATTTGAACAGGATGAATCTGAAGTTGAGGAAGAGGCTGAGGTGGAGGAAGAAACGGAGTATGAAGAGCCTCCTGAAGTTGTAGAAACTAAAAGGGAAACGCCCAAACCTAGAATCGATATGGGGATGTTGACCCAGACACCCGAGATGGTTAAAGCCTTTGTTCAGGAGGCAGAAGAACTGCTGGAAACCATCGAGCAAGCGCTGTTAAGCCTCGAAAATGATCCTAATAATGACGAGCATATCAACAGTGTTTTCAGAGGTTTCCACAGCTTAAAGGGGAATTCCGGATTTCTTGGATACAGCGATTTCGAAAAACTTGCCCATCAATCGGAAACAATCCTTGATAAAATCCGTTCAGGCGTTGCAATCATTGACAGTAAACTTTTGTCTCTTCTCCTGGAGATTATAGATTTCTTCCGTGGTGGATTAAGCAACCTGAATGAAGGACGTCCTCCCCGTATCCCTGCAGCTTCGGGCTTGATCAGCTTGTTGAACGACACCCTGGTAATAGTGGACTCGGATGCGGTTAAGGCTCCTGAAGAAATAAAGCCAGCGGAAAAACCGGTAACGAAAGAACCGGCGCCTGAACCACCGAAACCAGCGATTGAAAAGGTTGAAGCAAAACCTGCTGCAAGCAAGGCGGAAGTTGCTAAACCAAAAGAAGAACCAAAAACACCGAAGCCAGCACCAGCACCAAAAACAGCGCAAAAACCTGCTGAAAAGGGACCTGCCCCCAAGGCGGCTGCAGCACAACGTCAGTCAATCCGTGTTGATGTGGAAAAACTGGATGTTCTTCTGGACCTTATCGGTGAGTTGGTGATTACAGAAGCTATGGTCGCACAGAATCCGGATATTAAAGCGTTGAATGTTACACTTGAGCGGTTTGAACGTTCGGTAATGCATCTTGACAAGCTCACAAGAGAGTTGCAGGATGTTGCTACATCAATACGTATGATCCCGCTTGCATCTACATTCCGTAGAATGATACGGCTTGTCCGCGATCTGTCTCATAAAGCAGGGAAAAAGGTCGATTTGCATATTGTCGGAGAGGATACGGAAGTGGATAAAACTGTTATTGAACAGATAAGTGATCCACTTGTTCATATTATCCGCAATTCCATCGATCACGGCCTTGAAACTCCGGATGAACGGAAAAAGACCGAGAAAAATCCAACAGGCATTGTAACCCTCGAAGCGAAATATGTCGGAGGTGAAGTCTGGATTGAAATTTCAGATGACGGGCGTGGATTAAACAGAGATAAGATTCTGAGCCGCGCTATCGAACGTGGTCTGGTGAAAGGTGATGGTTCCGATCTGCGCGATGATGAAGTGTGGAATATCATTTTTCAGCCCGGTTTTTCAACAGCAGCGCAGATTACAGATATTTCCGGCCGTGGCGTCGGGATGGATGTAGTGCGTCGAAATATCGAAAATATCCGCGGTAAAGTTGATGTACGCAGCACCACTGGTGCAGGCACTACTGTAATCCTCAGGATACCGTTAACGCTTGCAATTATTGACGGAATGCTTATTCGTATCGATCAATCGAAGTATGTTGTTCCGCTTGTCACGATACGCGAGTCATTCCAGACTACTTCCAGAGAAGTGACGACCTTGATGGATGGTCAGGAAGTGGTGCGTGTTCGGAATGATCTTATTCCTGTGGTACGGTTGGGTGATTACTTCGGTATTTCCAATGCGAGTAAAGAATTGTGGGATGGCATCCTGATGCTCGTCGAACACGATGGCCGTCAGGTGGCACTGCTGGTCGATGAAATTCTCGGACAGCAACAGGTCGTGATTAAAGGACTTTCCGATTATATCGGGAAAGCAGGAGATATCCAGGGAATCAGTGGTTGTACAATCCTGGGGGACGGTACGATCAGTCTGATTCTTGATATCCAGGGGTTGATCGATTCAGTTGAAACGGAAGAAAACTCAGAAATAGATATTGCAAATTAGTAGGAGTCAGTCATGAGCGAACAACAGCAGAACGAACTTGAATATGAAGAGAATGAGGATACTCTGGAGAATAAGTTCCTCACCTTCAGTATCGGTTCAGAAGAATATGGAATTGAAATTCGCTACGTCACTGAAATTATCGGGATCCAGAAGATAACTGTGCTGCCGGATATGCCTTCATATGTACGTGGTGTTATCAATCTTCGCGGCAAGGTAATTCCCGTAATTGATGTTCGGGCTCGTTTCGGAATTGAAGAAAGAGATTATGACGAACGAACCTCGATTATTGTTGTGCACCTCAATGATATGTCTGTTGGATTAATCGTTGATACTGTCAGTGAAGTAATGGATATTCCACAATCGGATGTTGAACCGCCACCCCGTGTTAGTAGAGGCGCTGGAAGCCGGTATATTCACGGGATGGGTAAGGTTGGTGAAGAAGTGAAGATCCTGTTGGATATCAGTAAACTTCTGTTCGACGAAGAGCTGGAAGAGTTGCAACAGATGGTTACCGAATAGTTTTCAGGTCAGGGGGCCTGCAGTAAAAGGGTTACGGATACAGGTTCGAGGACTAAATCTGTATCCGTAACAATCAGTCAGTAAAAACTTGATTATAGCTGCTGTAAGGGCGCAATATACAGTAGAGATTTTATGATGCGTGGCTATTTCCTGAAACCCGGTTATGTATTTTATGCCACAGAATCGACAATGATACTTACAGTACTTGGTTCCAGTGTAGCTGTCACACTGTATGACCCCTACAGATCTACCGGTGGAATGAATCACTTCATTCATCCACAAGTTGATGAGACGACTGCTCCAACCGCACTGTACGCACAACCGGCAACGATTCAGTTAATACGCATGTTTAAAAACTCCGGATCCAGCATCTCTCAACTGCAAGCTCATATTATTGGAGGTGCAACGCCGAGAGGGAGTGATCGTGCGAGAAATTCTATCAGCGAACAGAATGTGGAAATTGCTGAAAACATGTTAAAACATTATAATATTGAAATAGCAGGGATGGATATTGGAGGGCATTGGGGGAGAAAGATTGTTTTTAATTCTGGTACAGGAGAGGTGATCATTGCAAAAGTCAGCAAGATAAGGGAAGAAGATTGGAATCCTGAGTTATTGCTGGCGGGGAAAGGTAGGAAATAGTACGTTTATCTCTTACCTGTTTTTATAAGAAACTATCAAGATTGGAAATACCATGAAAGATCTTCATCTTGATAATATACATCTCAACGGTGGAACAGGCCCGAAATTATCAGATAATGAATTTGAGATGATCCGGGAACTCGTGTATACCCGTTTTGGTATCAATTTGACTAAACAAAAGCATTCTCTGGTAATGGGACGACTTAACAGTGTTCTGCGCAGAGGTGGATTTACATCATTTAAACAATATTTTGATTCAGTTCTGAATGATAAAAGCGGTGAAGCGTTGAGTACACTTATTGACCGTATCTCAACAAATCATACATTTTTCTTCCGTGAAAATGATCATTTTAACTATTTGAGAGAGGTAGTATTGCCTGAAATTGTCGGGCGTAAACGTGTGACCGGCCAAAGGGATTTCAGGATATGGGTCGCGGGTTGTTCCTCCGGTGAGGAGTCGTATACAATTGCAATGGTTCTGAGTGAATATTTTGGCAACGAAATCAACTCTTGGGATGTGGGTGTTTTGGCGACAGATATATCTGATACGGCACTCAGTAAAGCAGTGAATGGAATTTACGAGGCAGAGAATGTTGAAAAGATGCCCAAGAACTATCGTGCCAAGTATTTCACCAAAAACAAGGATGATACATATACAGTAAAAGATACATTACGCAAAATGATTTTGCACAGAAAACTTAATTTGATGCGTGAACAATATCCATTCAAAAGAAGATTCTCGGTTATTTTCTGTCGAAATGTGATGATTTATTTTGATCGACCCACTCGTGAACGGTTAATTTATAGATACCATAAATACATGGAACAGGGAGCGTATTTATTCATAGGCCATTCAGAGTCCCTCGGAAGAACCGGGATACCCTTCAATTATATCAAACCAGCCGTCTACAAGAAAGAGGTATAAAATATGGCTGGCAATAGAATAAAAGTTCTTGTTGTTGATGATTCTGCTCTTGTTCGCCAGATCTTGAGGACAGGTCTTTCTTCGGATCCCGAAATTGAAGTAGTAGGAGCGGCATCCAATCCATACATCGCAAGGGATATGATCGTCAAGTATCGTCCTGATGTTCTGACACTTGACGTTGAAATGCCACGTATGGATGGAGTGGAATTCCTTCGAAAACTTATGCCGCAGTATCCATTGCCGGTTCTGATGGTCAGTGCGCTGACGGAAGAGGGAAAACGGATCACAATGGATGCGTTGGAAGCTGGTGCGATTGATTTTGTAACAAAACCCAGCTCGAATATTGCACGTTCTCTCGAATCAATGATTATTGATCTTATTGAGAAGGTTAAAGCAGTTGCGACTGCTGATGTAAGCCATTGGAAGAATAAGACAATATCCAAACCGAAAAAAAGGCTGAGTTCAGAAGCACTTGCAGAATCGACCGACAAGGTGGTTGCCATTGGAGCTTCCACAGGTGGAACAGAGGCAATCAGAAAGGTGATTACCGCATTTCCTTCCAGCATGCCGGGAACGGTCATCGTACAGCATATGCCGTCAGGTTTTACCAAGATGTTTGCCGATCGGCTGAATGAACAGTGCGCGATGGAAGTGAAAGAAGCGGAAGATGGCGACAGAGTCATGACCGGCAGGATACTGATCGCTCCCGGCGATTATCACATGGAGGTGAAACGTTTTGGCGGTCAGTACCATGTAAAACTGAACCAGAAGGACAAGGTGAACGGGCACAGACCGTCCGTTGAAGTTTTGTTCAATTCAGTTGCGAAATATGTTGGAGCAAATGCTGTAGGTGTTATTCTCACCGGAATGGGTGGTGATGGTGCGAAAGGGATGCTGGAAATGAAAAATATGGGCGCTGTCAATTTTGCACAAGATGAAAGATCTTGTGTGGTCTTCGGTATGCCACGGGAAGCGTGGAGAATGGGTGGTGTCGATCAGATGTTGCCATTGGACAAAATTGCAGATGAAGTTATCAAGCTATTCATGAGGTAGCGCTGAATGAGCGTATTATATGTTGGTGTGGGCGAATATGCGGCTTCGAAAACTCCAGGGGAAGTAATTAAAACCCTTGGTCTTGGATCCTGTGTCGCAGTAGTTCTCCTGGCGCCTCGTCACCGGGCAGTGGGGATGGTTCATGTTGCGTTACCTGATTCAAGCATCAACTTAAAACGCGCAGAGGAGAGACCCGGAACTTTTGCCGATACGGGAATTCCCATACTGATTGGGGAGTTTAAGAGGATGGGGATTGTCAACCCCCGTGATTTCATCGTCAAGCTTGCAGGTGGTGCAAGTATTATGGACAGAAACAATGTGTTCAACATTGGTAAAAGAAACGTTTTAGCAGTACGTAAAATCTTGTGGAAATACAGATTAGGTGCCATAGCGGAATCCGTGGGGGATACTATCAGCCGGAGTGTAGCGCTCGATGTAAACACCGGTAGAGTGAAAATCTGGTCACCGGGGAGGGGCGAATGGGAACTTTAGACATTGCAGATAAAATTGCGCATAAGATCGACAATTTGCCTACCCTTCCTACTATCGTGACTGCATTAATGAACACGATTGGCGATGAAGATCATAACCTGAGGGATGTGGTAAAAATTGTCAGCAGTGATACTTCGTTAACAGCGAATATTTTACGGATTGCAAATTCAGCAGCCTTCTCACGCCAGTCAGATGTTGATTCCCTGGAAAAAGCTATTGTACGATTAGGTGAGAAGTTGATAATCGGGATTGCTATTGGAACGTCCTCATCCGTAGTATTCGATGATGAACTGGAAGGTTATCAGGCGACCGCAGGAACTCTTTGGGATCATTCTTTACGAACCGCGATTGCTTCTAGAGAACTTGCAGCTTTTGCAAAGAAAAAGGATTATCTTGAACTTGCTTTTACTGCCGGTTTGCTTCATGATATTGGAAAATCTGTCATCTCTGAATATTTGCGCGGTAAAGCATCCTTGATGACAAAGTTGTATGACAAAGGGCTTGTTGAGGATTTCCTGGAAGCTGAAAGGGAAATACTGGGGACGGATCATAGTGAAGTAGGTTTCAGTATCGCAAAAGTCTGGAATATTCCAGAGCCTATACAGGTTGCAATACGTTATCATCATTCCCCTTCAGATGCGTCAGAAGAGTACAGACTTCTTGTCTTCTGTGTTCACATGGGAGATCTGATTACTCAGATCTCAGGTGGAGAAGGAGAAGGCGCTGATTCATTTCTGTACAACCTGGATCAGTCATACATAGATTTTTTCGGGTTAAATCGGACTGCATTCGACAGAATTATTCTGAACGTGGAGGAGGAGTTTCACGCTGTGAAACAGTCCATTGAGCAGTGTGGTGGAGGAACCAATGAACCGTAAAATTCTGATTGTAGATGATTCTACCACCGCAAGAATGTTTATTCGCCGTTGTTTCGAAATCGCAGGCTGCTGGGATGTTGAATTCCTGGAAGCAGCCGATGGTAAAGAAGGATTGGAACAGGCAAAGAAACATAACGTTGAGCTGATTGTAACCGATTTGAATATGCCCAACATGGATGGCACTTCATTTCTGCGGCGCGCAAAAGGGAGCCCACGGCTGAATCCTGTTCCTGTGATAGTGATTACCAGCCTGAAAAATGAGGAGAAAGTCCGGGAACTGCTCGATTTAGGAGCGGAAGATGTATTGAGTAAACCAATTACTCCTACTGATGTACTGGAAACTTTGCAGAAAATTCCAGGTTGGGGAGATTCGGAGGAACAATGAGTGATTCAAGACTGGATAGTGCTTTACGTGAATCATTTGAAGTGACAATTGAAACCATGGCGTTTGAACAGGCGTTTCCTCTCGATGAAACCCCTGATGACTGGCAGAACACGAATTGTATTCATACTACCATTCACATAGAAGAACCGCTTGAGGGAACTCTGATACTCATTGCTTCAAAACAGTGTGCAGAAGAGATAGCCATGAATATCGTAGGGCCTCCGGAAGATGATTCACCGATAGGGGATTCCATGATCGCCGATACGCTTGGGGAGATCATGAATACTGTTGCCGGACGTCTGATGCAAAAATTACTTGAAGGAAGCAGTGATTTCACCTTATCATTACCTGAATCCACTTTTGGAGATTGTCCAGAGATTGAGAAAGAGTTCCTTGTCCAGTATTACCAGTTAGCGGATTTTGCCATTAAAATGGTGGCTCTTGGTTCCGGATTTGAGACATTGGAATAGTTGAGAAGAACGATCGCGAGGATGTGATTTATGCGTATTCTTGTCGTTGATGACTCTATTACCATGAGGCGCATTATCTCCAACAACCTGGCGCAGGCTGGGTATGAGGATGTTGTCCAGGCTGGAAATGGAGTAGAAGCTCTAAGCCAGATGAACGGTGTTAATCTGGTCCTTACTGACTGGAATATGCCGGTCATGGATGGGCTGACGCTTGTGAAGGAAATTCGTGCTAATGCAACCTTTGGGAATGTCCCAATCGTGATGATTACCACGGAAGGTGCAAAGGACGAAGTTATGGAAGCGTTAAAGAACGGTGTGAACGATTATATCGTGAAACCGTTTACAAAACAGATTCTGCTTGAGAAGGTGAACGGCATCCTCAATGGATAGCATTAACCACGGGAGAAAAAATGGATGTAAAGTTCATCAATCCCTTCATAGAGTCCCTGATCAATACACTTGAAATGATGGTCGGTATTACTCCTGGTAGGGAACAGCTTTATATTAAAGAAGATAAAATGACCCACGGGGATATTACCGGTATCATCGGTTTCGCGGAACGTAATATCACCGGGTCGATCGCGCTTAGTTTTCCCAACGATGCTGCCCTCATGATTTATGGGCTGATGACAGGTGAAAATGTTGCCCAGATCAACAGGGAAGTGCAGGATAGTATAGGTGAGTTGGCGAATATCGTCGCAGGGGGTGCGAAATCCGAGCTGGCTAAAAGCGGGCTCGCATTCCATATCTCCATTCCAAGCGTGATCGTGGGGAAAAATCATGCAATCAGCCATAAGGTTGACACACCTGTTGTGGTGATCCCCTTCCTGATTGGAAAAGCCAAACACAGGTTTGTGATGGAAATATCAATGAAGGTGCTTGGTCACTAAGCGGCTTTCCTTATAGTTTTTTGGTACTTAAGAAGCAATTGCGAATGTGTGGTTGATGTCATTATCCGAGAGGAGTCAAATGACATTAATCACACATTTTTTGTGACCTATACCATAATTCTGATATTTCATTATTGCTATTTATAATCAGGACAAAGTGAGTAATGCTGTCGTTCAATCAGCCAGCATCAGGCAAGTAACAAAATCCACCTGAAGGATAAGGGGGAAAAATGTGTGGGATAATTGGATATATCGGTGATAAAGATATTGTACCACTGTTATTAAACGGCCTCAAGCGAATGGAGTACAGGGGGTATGATTCTTCAGGCATTGCGGTAATTCTTGAAAATGACTATTTCATAAAAAAGAAAAAAGGCAGAATCAAGGAACTCGAGCAGAGCATCAACGGAAATGGTCATCTGAAAAATGCAAAGATTGGCATCGGGCACACCAGGTGGGCTACCCATGGTGAACCGAATGAAAAAAATGCGCATCCGCATGTTTCCAACAGCGGTGAGATTGCGTTGATTCACAATGGGATTATTGAAAATTACAATGAGATCAGGAACTCCCTGATTGAAAAAGGGAAAACCTTCAAAACGGACACGGATTCAGAGGTACTTGCACAACTCATCGAAAATGAGTTTGATGGTGATCTTGAAGTTGCGGTGGCAAGCGCCCTGGAACTGATTGAGGGGACCTATGGAATTGCGGTCATCCATCTGAAAGAACCGGACAGGATGGTGGTTGCCCGTAAAGGAAGTCCCCTGGTGATCGGAATCGGAGAAAATGAGAATTTTGTGGCGAGTGATCTTGCAGCCATGGTTGAACACACCCGCGATGTAGTGTTCCTCGAAGATGGTGAAATGGCTGTTGTCACCCAGAATTCTTTCCGTATCAGGGATCTGAAATCTGTACCTATCGACCGTAAAGCGATGCACATCGATTATTCGCTGGAACAGATCGAAAAAGGTGGGTACAAGCACTTCATGTTGAAAGAGATCATGGAGCAGCCACTGACCCTGGAAAACACCATGCTCGGAAGGATTCTCCCTGATGAAACGAATGTTCGTTTAGGTGGATTGATGAATCATCTGGATGAGCTCGCCAGGGCCGAACGTATTATTCTCCTGGCCTGTGGAACATCCTATCACTCCGGTCTTGTCGGTGAATATCTCATTGAAGAATGGGCCCGTATTCCTGTGGAAGTGGAATATGCAAGTGAATTCCGTTACCGAAACCCGTTGATACCACCCAATACAGTTGCCATTTCTATCAGCCAGAGTGGCGAAACGCTCGATACGCTTGCAGCCATGCGTGAAGCTCGGGATCGTGGTGCTTTAAGCCTTGGTATTGTAAATTCGGTAGGATCTACCATCGCACGGGAGTCGGAAGCGGGAGTATACCTGCATGCCGGACCTGAAATTGGTGTCGCGTCGACAAAAGCATTTACGTCTCAAGTAGTAGTTCTTGCGATGATGGCCATTCTTCTTGGCAGGCAACGGGGCATGAAGGAAGAGCAGGCGCGTGAGATACTGCAATGGATGAAAAAAATTCCATCACTGGTCAAGAGAATTCTAGATGACCGTTCCAGGATTGAAGACATCGCAAAAATATTCAGTCGGTCAAAGAACTTCCTCTACCTTGGGCGTGGACCAAACTTCCCGGTAGCGCTTGAAGGCGCACTTAAGCTGAAGGAAATCAGTTATATCCATGCAGAAGGATATCCTGCAGCGGAGATGAAACATGGACCGATAGCATTGATTGATCGGATGATGCCAGTTGTTTTTGTCGCAACACAGGACCATACATACCAGAAGGTTGTTTCAAACATTGAAGAGGTCCGCTCCCGTGAAGGTGTTGTGATTGTTGTTGGCAATGAGAATGATCAGCGTCTGCATACATTGTCCGATTATGTTCTTCCAATACCGGAATGTCATCCGATGCTGATGCCAATCCTGTCTGCGATACCGCTTCAGTTGCTTGCCTATCGTATAGCGGATCTGTTGGGGTGGGATGTGGATAAACCGAGAAACCTTGCAAAATCGGTAACTGTGGAATAGACCGAGTATAAAAAGTATTTGAAGTACCTGTTGAATCCTCCTGCCGGAGGATTTTTTTTGAGTTATACACGTGTGAAATCAAGCTGTTGATGTATCACTGCCAGGTAGGAAAATCTCTCAGGGCAATGGTTGCCGGAGGGGGGAGGATGTTGCCTTCTGATTTTTCAGAATTATTGCATAACTACTTGTAAAAGTAGAAGAATAACGCTGGCATATGGGTTGCTCATATGAATTGTGGCGATAATCAGAAGGAACCACCCATGATGCGAGAAATCCTTTGGCGTGAAAGAATGCAAAATCTTGCGAATGCGATGGATGCATTTGCAGATCGGCATCGCGCCATTGCCTCCAACATCGCTAATTCTGAAGTACCGGGATATGAACCCAGGTCAGTAGAGTTCGAACGTTATCTGAGCCGTGCCATGGGCGATCCGGAACCACGAACAGCTTCAACCCATCCTCATCATTTCCCAACCACAAGTGATCCCGCTGATGTTCGTCATACAATTGAGGAGAATTCTGATGGCGGCAATATGGCCGGTGTGAATGACGTCGATATCGATACACAGATGGTGCAACTTGCGACCAACAGAATCCATTATGAAGCAACAGTATTAATAGCTCAACGCCGGTTTACCGAAATGACAAGACTGATAACGTCTAAGTAACGACTGGAGTGAATCATGCAGATCCGAGGTGTTTTTTCATCCATTGATGTCAGTTCAACGGGGTTGGCGGCGCAGAGACGCCGTATGGATGCTATTGCGGAAAACATTGCTAATGTGGATACTACCCGAACACCGGAAGGTGGTCCCTACCGCAGAAGGATTCCGTTTTTCACTGAAGATCGTACCGGAGTGGAAACGGTAAAAGCACAGAAAGATCCACGTGTACAGACGGAGCTTACTTATACAAATGGACGACATCTTTCGCCCTTTGAGACTCACTTCCGCGACAGGAGAATGTCGGGAGTACAATATAATGAGACGCGTGATGATTCCATGCCGGAATATATTTTTGATCCGGCGCATCCGGATGCAGACGAAATGGGATATGTGGCGAAACCGAAGATCAATATCATTACCGAGATGGTGGAAATGATCGCCGCAACACGCAGTTATGAAGCGAATGTGTCCGCGATTGACGCGGCAAAAGGAATGGCCAGAAAGGCCCTGGAAATTTAATCCGAACAGGTATAGAGGGAATTGTGAACGTCGACCCGCGCTTAAATAGACTTCTCACTGTGATTGAGCAGAAGCATAACCAGCAACTGCAACAAGTGCAGCAGAAGTCTGTAGGCAGACCTGGATCAGAACGTTTTGCAGAAGCAGCAAACCGTGTTCGGAATCACCTGGCGAACAATCAGACACAATCACGAGTGCAATATACTGCAACGAACAGAACTACTTATGTTGAACGAAACAGCAGAGTGGAATCCGTCCGCAGTTTTGACAATCCCTTGCATGCATCTTCTACGGACGGTAAACTGTCTACTACACAGGTACATTCAAACCAGCGTCCGGGTGAAGGCCATTTGGGCCGGTACCTGGATGTATACGCGTAAAAATAGTGTTTCCATCGTTTGAAACATGATGGAGTTGTTATGTCGCAAGATATTAGCAGAATAGGCCCATTACGCGGACAATTTCCGCGGGAAATTCCTGAACGGAATGTGAACAACGAGACGGAAGGGCCGTCATTCAACGACACCCTTCGAGGTCTCGTAAACGATGTGGATGAAATTCAGAAAACGGCGGAAGAATCCACTCGGCGGTTACTGACTGGACAGATCGAGGATGTGCACCAGGTAATGGTTGCCATGGAAGAGGCGCAAACATCCTTTCAGATGATGATGCAAGTCCGTAACAAGATTATTGATGCGTACCAGGAAGTCATGAGATTACAGGTGTAAACCATGGCCGGTTTTTTCTCACAATTCGGAGAACAGTTCGGTACGGTGTTCGGGCACCTGACGTTTTCCCAGAAAATCATTACACTACTTGTCGCAGTCGGGGCGATAGCGGGGATTTTCGGGATTGTTCATTGGGCAAGCCAGCCGGACTATGTAACATTGTTCTCGAACCTTCCTTCTGAAGAGGCGGGAAGGGTTGTCGACTGGTTGACCGAGCAGAACATCGAATACAAGCTGGAACAGGGTGGAAGCAGTATCCTGGTTCCGAGGGCTATAGTATACGATGCGAGAATCCGCCTTGCGCAGGAAGGAATGCCCAGCGCTCGGATGACCGGGTATGAGATCTTCGATGAAACCAACCTGGGGATGAGTGAATTTGTCCAACAGTTGAATTATCGAAGAGCCCTGGAAGGGGAATTGGCGCGTACAATTGAAGAACTCGATGAAGTCGACATGGCTCGGGTTCATATCGTGATTCCCGAAGAAGCTTTGTTCCGTGATCAGGAAAACCCGACAACAGCTTCGATCACGTTGCGTTTACGAACGCCATTACGTGACAGCCAGGTGAACGGTATCGCCCATCTACTGGCGTCCTCCGTGGAAGGATTGATGACAGAAAATGTCACTATCGTTGATTCTCGGGGGAATATTCTTTCACGCATCCAGGATCGTGATCCTTTGCTTGCGCTCACTGCTACGCAGTTGGAACTCAGGGAAAGTGTGGAAGCCAGCCTTACTGCCAAAGTGGAAACCATGCTGGATCAGTTGCTGGGACCCGACAAGGCAATTGTGCGTGTTTCAGCGGATCTCGATTTCAGCCGAAATGAAACGACCCGGGAAGAATATGATCCGGAAATGACTGCCGTACGCAGTGAAGAATCCATTGAAACGACAACAACGAGTAATGACCAGACTCAAACCAATCCGCTTGATCCCACTCAACCGCCATTGGGTAATACGGCAAACACATCAGAAATCAACAATATTACCAACTACGAAGTAACAAGAACAACATCTCATACCTTATCCCAGGCGGGAGGGATTTCAAGATTATCCGCTTCCGTCATTATCGACGGTACCTATACGACTGTTGTGGGTGAAGATGGAACTGAAACGGAGCAGTACGTCGAACGTACTCCCCAGGAGATCAACCAGATAACACAGGTTGTACGCACTGCCCTGGGAGTAAACGATCAGCGTGGCGATGAAGTGACCGTTATCAGTTCACCTTTTCATTCACCTGAAATAGAGCCGATGCCCAATGGTTTTGTCTATTGGTTGCAATCGCATTGGCTGGATATACTCCGCCAGTTATTGATAGCAGCAGCGGTTCTTGGCGCATTGGCCTACCTGAGAAACCTGTTGCAAAGGTCCTCCGATGCGGCACGGGCCATGATGGAAAAACAACTGGCAAGTGTGCCGGGTTATGTTCATGGCGCACTTCCCAGCGCCCATGGGGAAGGCGGCCAACCATTGGCGCTTCCCGATATTGATTCAGAAATGTCAGCAGAAGTACTCGAAGCTCAGCAGCTTCAGCAACGAATTACCGATTTTGCTACAGAGCAACCGGATGTTGCTGCAAGGTTGTTGAAAACATGGCTTACAGCCGACTATTCGTAGCAGGTGAATCTTATGGCTGATGAACAAAGAGCATTACGCGCAGATATATCCCAATTGTCGGGCGTGAAAAAGGCGGCCATATTCCTGGTGGCAATCGGTCCTATGGCTTCAGCGGAAATTTATAAACACCTGAGTGAGCATGAGGTCGAAAAACTGACAGGTGAGATCGCACGCCTGGAAAGTGTTCCCAGTTCCATGCTGAATGCTGTGAACCAGGAATACCACCAGATGATCATTGCGCAGCAATATATAGCCGCCGGTGGGCTTTCCTATGCGCAGGAAATTCTTGAGGAAGCGCTCGGTGAAGCTAAGGCTTTAGAGATTATCAAACGTGTGCAGATGGCATTGCAGGTAAAGGGCTTCAATGTTCTTCAAAATGTTGATACGAACCAGCTACTTGCATTCCTTCAGAAAGAACACTCCCAGACCATCGCACTGGTCTTGACACAGTTGAATCCCGTTCAAGCTGCGAATGTGTTGACCGAACTTCCGCCGAACACCCAGGTGGATGTTATGTATCGGCTTGCGCAAATGGAACGCGTGAGTCCCGAAACAATCGCTGCTGTGGAACGAGTTCTCGAAAGCCGGATTGACTTTACTGCAAGCTCCAGTAAATTAGGTGGTGTAAAACAGTCAGCGGATATTCTGAACCTCGTCGGGCAACGTTTTGAGAAGAACATTCTTGCCGGGATTGCGAAAGAGAATCCGGATCTTGCCAGTGAAATCAAGAATCTCATGTTTGTCTTCGAGGATGTCATCAACCTTGATGACCGTTCGATCCAGAAGATCCTGCGAGAGGTTGATAATAAGGAACTGGCAATGGCACTCAAGGCATCCAGCGAGGAATTGAAAGCGAAGATCCTTGCGAATATGTCGCGTCGTGCTGCAGAGATGATCGAAGAAGAATTACAATATATGGGCCCCGTACGACTGCGGGAAGTGGAAGAAGTGCAACAGCGTGTCATCGACATTATCCGGAGACTGGAAGAGGACGGTCAGATTGTGATCGGATCCGGTTCTGCGGAAGACCAGATGGTATAAACCTTTACCAGGTTATGAGATGAACCAGCGTCCAATACATAAACCAAAACCCATTCGTGCAACTGTTATCAAAGGGGCATACACCTATGATGCCGGCGTCTGGCAGAAAAGCAGGGAAGCCATGGGCATTAAAGTTGAGCACAAAGGGGTTAAACTTGGACGGATTGAGCTGGACAGCGATGCTGATAAAGGATTTGTAGCACTGAATTACCGCCCGGAGGGCTATGGTGTAAAAAAAGTAGAAACCCTGGAAGAACGTGAGGCAAGATACAAAGCGGATATTGAACGCTTGAAGAATGAAGCAGAGGAGCGTGAGAAGCAGGCATTTCAAAAGGGTTTGAAACAGGGAAGAGCTAAAGGTTTTGAGAAAGGTTCGAACCAGGTTGCCGCCGAGATTGAACGTATGACTCAGCTTCTCCAATCGGTTGTAACCGCGACGGAAAATTATTTCCGGCAAGTGGAGGATCGTCTTGCTGATTTTGCCATGATGATTGCTCGCAAGGTCGTAGGTGAAACTGCGGAAGCGCACCGGGAAATTGCAGTGCAATTAGCCAAGGCTGCAATTAAAGAGGCGACTGATCGAACAAAAATTACCCTTCTTGTAAATGAAGTTGACTATGAAATGCTGAACAATGCCCGTGCCGATCTGAAGACGATTTCCGAGGGTATTAAAAAGATCGAGATTGAGATCAATAACCGTGTCTCGCCCGGAGGTGTACTGCTCGAAACCGCTGGTGGATCGATTGATGCTTCCATCGAGACAATGCTGGATGAAGTCTATCGTACTATTGCTCCGGGATATGAAGTGCCTGGTGAGGGAGGTGGCGAATGATTGCAACACCTCAACCATCCCAGGTTTTTGCGCGTCATATGAAACGGCTTGATCGAGCCGATCCGTTAGTCCATCGCGGGTATGTCAGCCGTGTGATCGGGCTGGTGATCGAATCGACAGGACCGGAAACATCGGTGGGCGATCTGTGCGAGGTAGTGGACCGTTCGGGAAAACATTGCGGGTATGCGGAGGTTGTCGGTTTTCGGGACACACAAGTACTTCTGATGCCGCTTGGTGATATTTCCGGGATTCATAAGGGCAGTGTTGTACGCAGCTTGAAACATCCATTCCTCGTCGGTGTGAGTGAGAAACTTCTTGGTCGTGTTCTTGATGGTCTTGGCAGGCCCATGGATGATAAGGGACCATTGGATGTGGATGTTCGTGTTCCTATTTCAAATGATCCTCCTCATCCTTTAAAGCGGCAGAGAGTAGTCGATCCCATGGAAGTGGGAATTCGTGCGATAGATGGTTTTCTTACCTGTGGCAAGGGGCAGCGTTTCGGTATTTTTGCGGGAAGCGGAGTCGGAAAAAGCGTGCTAATGGGAATGGTCGCTCGAAATACGGAAGCCCAGGTGAATGTCATTGCGCTGGTGGGAGAACGTGGCCGTGAAGTCCGCGATTTTATCGAGCGTGATTTGGGCGAAGAGGGCTTGAAGCGCAGCGTTGTGGTTACTGTTACCAGCGATCAGCCGGCGCTTATTCGGATCAAGGGAGCCATGCTCGCCACTGCCATCGCGGAGTACTTCCGCGACATGGGTCTCGATGTCATGCTGATGATGGATTCTGTAACAAGATTGTGCATGGCGCAGCGTGAAATTGGTCTGGCGGTAGGTGAACCGCCAACTACACGAGGCTATACACCAAGTGTTTTTGCAATGTTGCCCAGGTTGTTGGAACGAGCCGGGAGAAGTGAGAAAGGTTCGATCACAGGTCTGTATACTGTTCTCGTTGAAGGCGACGATATGAATGAGCCGGTGGCCGATGCGGTTCGTTCGATCCTGGACGGCCACATCGTATTATCCAGGAAACTTGCCGCAGAGGGACATTACCCAGCCATTGACGTGTTGGAGAGTATCAGCAGGGTGATGAGTGAAGTAAATTCGAAAGAGCAAATGATGGCAGTACGTTCCGTTGTAAAGGATATGGCGATTTACCGCGAGAATGAGGATCTGATTAATATTGGCGCGTATAAAGCAGGGAGTAATCCCGCGATTGACCGGGCAATTGCAAAAAGATCAGGAATATTGGAATGTCTGCAACAGGATATTGCGGAGTCGAGTACCCTGGATGAGGCGCTAAGCCAGGTGACAGCGCTGGCAAGCTGACGAGGGTAAAGTGAAGAAATTTCAGTTCCGTTTGCAAAAAGTACTGGATGCCAAGGAAAGCGAAGAGAAACTGGCGCAGAAAGAGCTTGGCCTGGCTTTGCAGGTTCTGAAAACGGAAGAAGATAAACTGAATGAGCTGCATGTTGAAGTTGAACACCAGATAGCCAGGCAACGTTCCATGCAGAATAAAACACTGAAGGCAGCAGATTTTATTTTGAGCGATAGATGGAGTCGTCACCTGAAAAAGCAGGTTCGAAGGCAAAAGGAAGCGGTACAAATACAGCAGGAAGTCGTGGAAAAAAAACGCAAGCAATTGCTTGAGATAAGCCGTGAAAAAAAAGTGCTTGAAAAACTGCGGGAAAAGAAACTGGAAGAGCACACAACAGAGTTGAAATCATATTTGCAGAATCAACTGGATGATATTGGAGCACGACAGCGTAATCAGGCGCAATAACGTGCAGACTGACTGACAACGAAGTAACAGAGAAATAAAGGAGACCAATCGTGGACAAAGGTAGTATGCCGGCAATCATCGGCGTGTTGGTGATCGGATATATCTTCTTCTTCATCGCCAATTTTATCTACTTGAAATCGACGATTGAACCGGTGCCCGTCGATACAACCGAGTACGTCGAAGAAGCTGGTGATTTCGATGAGCTTGATCTCACCTGGGATATTACGGGTGAGCAAGGTGTGCGTCAATCACGGAGAGAAGATCAGGAACGGATTCTTCGTGAACAACGCGAGCAGATGACCGCCGTAGCAGACAGCATTATTGTTGAAGAGACAACACCCATTGAAGAACAGTTGGAAGAAACACGCGAACAGCTTGCACAGGTGCAGGAAGATACCGGGGGACTGGAGGCTTTGTTGGCATCTCTCGCAGCTACCGCCGACAGCGTGGACCAGGCCGATGCACGCAGGTTGTCAAGCATACTTGCAGGTATGCGTCCGCAAAATGCCGCTCAAATCATGGGAAGACTTGCTCCTCGCACCAATGCTGAATTGCTGTTGAGAATGAGACAGCGTCAGGCGGCAAATATTCTTGCACAGATGCCACGGGAACAAGCAGCAGATATTGCACGCTACTTGTCTCGCGCCTATGCGGGGAGTACAATCTGATGAACATAGGAATCGGTAATCACGGACCGTCTTTAGGATTGCAAAGCGTCACTACGCAATCATCGCGTGGAAAGCGGGGATTTTTCCGAATGCTGTCCGGATTGCTGCGAAGTAAACAGCAGTCCTCACCGCGCGCACTTGTCGCTCGTGGTCGTGAGGTAACGTTTGACGGAATTCCATTCGTAGATACGAGTGGACGCGACCTGAAAATCTCACGAGACCAGAGTACGGGAAGAATGCGTGTAGCAACACGTAATTC
The DNA here is from genome assembly GCA_963674515.2 of bacterium. GTDB lineage: Bacteria > Electryoneota > Electryoneia > Electryoneales > Electryoneaceae. The sequence goes on along the minus strand of CAXXQY010000004.1, from coordinate 6,858 downwards.
AAGACTTCGGGGTACGAACAGAGAAATAGTGATGTCGGAACTCAGGCGCGAGATGCGCTTGAGCAGCAATAAAGGCGTTGATCAATCGATTCCTGATTTTAAAAACATGGTGCAGAAACACCTTACAGCTACACGGGAGCTGCGACACGGAATTCTTACACATTCAATCAAAACACCCGGACAAATGTTGGTAAAACTGGAAAATGATGATTCAAAGGGTGTAGATCCGAAACAACATGCAAAAGATATTGCGACTTTAATGGCTGCAGGAAACGGCGCAAAACAGAGAGGAGTACGCGCAGGTCGGATTGGAGCCGGAAATGGAACATTGGGAAACAATGGGATTAACGATACAAGTGTAAGAGTTTCGAGCAGAAGGCATCCTTCGACTGCTGCGAGATCCAGGCAAGTCGATGCCGATTTGAGCATGGAAGATGTTCGAAATGATTTGCCGCATCCGCTGGAAAAGCGAGTCTCCAGGTACGCACCGCCAAATGCATCCAACGCAACGCATGTAGTGAAAACCATGGATGAACCTGTGGATGTTCTGGAACAGGCGAACAACATCCTCTCAGGAATAAATAATAACCAGCGTAAAAACGGTACGAACGGAAAAACAAATAATCAGAGAGCACAAGCAGAAACGAAGAATGTGGTCGGCAGAATCTCACTCCGGAATTCAGACACTCCACTCTATCCATCTAGTGTAGAATTGCAAGGCAGAGATTTTGCGAGAATGCAACGGTCACAGATGAGTGAAGATGATGATCTGCTGGCGAATGTAAAGAATGGAAATGGAAAAACTTCATCAGGACGATTTGCTCCACGTAGTTCCGACTTGAAAGAAGGCGTGTCCCGGGGATTTTCTGATGGATCAGATGGAACCGCAGTAAAAAATACCCGTAGCGGTCGAAATGGTGTGACACAGGCAAGAACAAACGCTACCACCGAGATGCCTGCAGCGAGATCTGGCGCCACCAGTAGAGCTTCACGTTTTCAGGCCACCGATGAAAGCAGTGTACAGGCAACGACGAACAGGAGAAACGGGAATTCTCACAGTCGCATGGCGACCAACCGCGATGTAAGTCAAGAAAATGGGGATATCAATCAACGTGTGGCGACAAATAGAAGAACAATTGGAGAAAGTGAAAACGTCAATCATAGCATGGCGACCAATCGCAGTGCAGATGAAGAAAACGGAAATATAAATCAGCGAGTGTCGACAAACAGCAGAACAAGTGAAGGAAGCGGAAACGTCAACCATCGCATGGCGACAAATCCTGGTACTAATGGCACAAATGGTAACGGTGTTGCAAGAAGTTCAATGCAAACGGAAACACTGATACCAAGAACGCCCAGAAATTCTGTTCACTCGATGCGGGATCAGGAAACATCCCTGGAAACAGAATCACCGCGTCTGCCCCCCCAGGACGGTGAATCACGCTCTTCTCGTATCATGCCGACAGCCGCAGAACTGGTCCGCAGAAATAATTCTCAACGGAATCCTGGATTGGTGCCAGCAGAGAACCGAACCTCCCCGCGCGAGGTGGCGCCAAGTACTTACCGTTCTGAAGCAGTTCAACCGGAACCGCCACAGCGTCAATCATTGTCAAGTTTGCGTACTCTTGGTTTTACTTTATCTGATCCGGGAACGTTATCAGACAGGGAATCTTCCTTTAATGAAGTTATGGTTGCCAATGACAATACCACAAAATCTTCTGCCAGTGAATTACCCCTTTCCCGGAATACAAACGGCGCCAACCGTACAGCACAACCTGTCATGCAACGCGCTGCTGCGGATAGGAACCCCGAAACTGCGAGACCTGTAAATACAACAGTCACGCCCGAGCCAGCAGAACGGGGTGCGGAAGAAACAAATCGTAAAGAATCATTACCACAAGCGAATGAACGGACAGCCAGATTCAAGGAGACAGTGGAATCCAATACTGCTGGGCAACGTCAAAGTGCAAACCGGGAAGTCTCCAGAACCCAGGTACAGGCAAACCGGACTGCCGAACAGCGCCAGGCACCTCCTGTCACTTTTGCCAGTGTTCAAGCGTCCGCAAAGAGCATGGAAGATGCGGGCTGGAGAATAAATACCAGGAATGGCAGGAATGACCGTGGCCGCAGAATGGGAAGAGTTGGCAGACGAAATAGTGATGACGCCCCGCTGAAAGGATGGAAACTTGGTCGTAATCTTTCGAGGGGTGGTGACACAACCCAGGTACGGTCTGATGATACATCCTTCAAGTTGCCGCTGTCATCTGAAAAAGAGAATAACGGAATGGTGGCAAAAGAAACCCCCAGTGACCTGACCAATACGACACGCCAGGTATCTGACAATCAGGCAAACAATAACCATCATGCAGCAACACCCGGATCAACGCCCCAGACCAATGCTCCCACAACAACGTCCGCATCGAATTCGAATGCGGCTGTCGCCCAGGATGCAGGCAGCAGAGGACTTCAGAATCTCCAGGAAGTTCTTCGTCAGATTGATGGTCAAGCCCGCCTGGTGATGGAAGATGGTGGAAAAAGAACGATGAGCATCCGGATGCGTCCGGCCAGTCTTGGCGCTCTGCTGGTGACCATTAAGCAACAGGATGACAAGTATACGGTGCAATTGCGTGCAGAGCACCCCGAAGCTGCCCGGATCATCGAATCACAACTTCCGCAAATCCGGGAGATGCTGGTAAATTCCGGTATCCAGGTGGACAGTTTCACTGTAGAAACCGGCGGATCGAGGGATAATCTCTCCGGGCTGTCGGAGAAAAATGGACAGGGTAAGGAAGGAAGAGCCCAGGGACGTAATGAGAGCCAGGGAAATGAGGATCAGGAAGAGCAGACTATGAGCCGCAGATTTGTTTCCCTTGGGACGAACACAGTTGACTTCATCGGTTGATTCTGATCACTAAGTAGGAAAAATCTACCGGAACAGATGATTAATGAATGTGTAAAACCTTGATATTGCAAGGGAAAATACGATGGCATATGCTTTGCAATTTTATTAAAGCGGTACTTAAACTATTTCGAATGTTCTACAGTAAATTATACGTGGTTTTGGGATTTGCGAAGGTTGTTTGAAAGTAGATAGAGGTTGATACAACCTGCAAGCCGTGAAAAACGGTGATAGGAAAGGAGGTGATGATACATGACTGATTTTCAGGCGATTACTGGTCTGGTTGGACGGTTACCGACTACCTATAATAATGAAGCTGAGGCAGGCGAACTTGGCAAAGATGAGTTTTTGAAGCTATTGGTAACGCAACTCAGCTACCAGGATCCGATGAATCCTATGAATTCAGCGGAGTTTTCGGCTCAGTTGGCACAATTTACTTCAGTAGAACAACTCTCGAATCTTGCGGAACTGACCGAAGCGGGTATTAATGCTGATCTGATGCTTGCACAGTCTATCAACAATACGCTTTCTTCGACAGTTATCGGCAAGGAAGTAAAAGTTGCGACTAACACTGTTGTTGTTCAGGACAGCGAAGCTGGAAAGATATCCTTCGAATCGGCCGGTGCAGTTCAAGAGTTGACCATTACTATCCGGGATGCCAACGGCTCAGTGGTTCGTACGATCAACGCAGGGAACCAGCCGGCTGGTGAAAGCTACGTTGAATGGGATGGCCGAAACAATAATGGTTCCAGGGTAGCCGATGGTAGCTATACTGTCGAGCTTTCGGGTACAAGTTTCAGCGGCGCTTCTGTGGCGGTGACACCGTACCTGATTGGTACTGTGAATGCTGTTCGATATGAATCGACCGGTGCAATCCTTGTCGTAGAGGGTCAACAGGTCAACTTCGGTGATGTCGTGGAAATTCGGGAACCTTCCGGCTCTGACGATGGTGGCGGTGGTATTTTAGACGGTTTCTTTACAGCGTTGGGATTGGATCCTGAATAGGAGATGGTCATGGATTGGGATGTTGGGCGAATACAAGCCCAGATGAATCGAGTTCAGCCGGTCAGCGAGCCACAACGCACGCAACGGCAGGACTCCTCATCAAAAAGCGGTATCGACTTTGAAGAGTCGTTGCGTCGAGCCGCGGAGAAAACTCCTCGTCCCGAGGTGACCATATCCGCACATGCATCGCAGCGTCTGCTTCAGCGCGGAATCTCGCTGGATGCCGCCGATCTGGAGAAGATCAGTAACGGACTTGACCGTGCTGAAGAAAAGGGCGCCAAAGAATCACTGTTTGTCCTGCGTGATCTGGCGCTTGTCGTATCCGTTGAAAACAGGACAGTCATTACGGCATTGCATGGTGAAGGCGCCAAAGATAACGTTTTCACGAATATTGACAGTGCCGTAATTTTATAAAAGAAAACAAGAGATTTTTAGAACAGTCCCATAACGGGAAGGGCTGGACCTCGTTGAGGAAGCCCTGGATCCGCCGACCGATTGACGCGGATTCGCCGGAATGAAAACCGGATCCCTCAATTCAGGGGGTGCGTTCTGAGACGCATCGACCCAGGAGGAACTTCTCATGCTGCAATCACTGCAAGCGGGGGTCTCAGGACTCCGAAATCATCAGACAATGTTGGATGTCACGGGTAACAACATTGCCAATGTTAACACGATTGGCTTTAAAAGCTCCCGTGCGACTTTTGCGGACAGTCTTTACGACATGCTTCGTGTAGGTCGTGGTCCGCGTGACCGTTTCGGTGGTGTAAATCCACTTCAAGTTGGTTTCGGTGTGAACATGCAAACCATGGATCGCGATTACAGCCAGGGTGGTTTGAATGAAACAGGCTACGCTACGGACCTGGCGATCCAGGGTAGCGGATTCTTCATTGTACGTGATGGTGTCAATACAGTTTATACTCGCGCCGGTAACTTCACCGTGGACGAAAATGGCAACCTGGTTGCCGGTAATGGTGGAGTAGTACAGGGCCGTATGGCGGATGAAGCCGGTGAAGTAAGTACGCATGCCACCTATGAAGATCTGAGCATTCCGCTCCAGATGAAAATATCACCAAGAGCAACCACCTCCGTTCGTTTCTATTGTAACCTTGATTCTTCCGCTACTAATTCTGAGGCAACTCTCAATACTGCTGGGACATCAGGTGTTTTGAATATTAATGGAACTGCCACCAATGGTGTCGGTGGTCAACACACCGTTGAGATTACTGGCGCCAATGCTACCAACTCCACGAATATTGGAACTTCAGCAACCGGTCCGCTCACACTGGACACTCTTCTTAGTGCTGCTGGTATCACTGATGTAGAAGGTTTGGAAGTGACTGTGGATGTCGGTACAGATAATGAACACACCTTCAGTATCGTAGGACTTGATATAACCAACACCGTTGGTGAACTGATCAACCAGCTCAACGCCCAGGTAAGCGGAGCGAATTTCGAACTTGATGGCGGTCAGATCAGGATGTCCCGTTCGTTCGCCGGTGACGGCACAGAATACAACCTGACGATCGGTGATACTGGAACTTCCGATGTGGTTTCGCAACTATTTACCAACGGTGGTGGCGCTACGATGGCTGCTAACAGTGGTACTGCTTCAACATTGGTCGCCATTGACACTTTTGTTGACAATCGTGGTAACAGTGCGATCAGTACACTTCAGCTTGAAGCGGATGAGACTACCGGATTGATGACCGGAATCAATGGTCTTGGCGATGGTGGTGTGACGATCAATGCTCCGGATGGACTCTCAGCCGCTGTTGGTGCTGATGCACTCATCATTGATACAGAAGACACAGAACACTTGACAACCATTCTTGTCTATGATTCCCTTGGAAATACCCATTCACTCCAGACAACCTTTGTCAAAACGGCTGAAGATAATCAATGGGCCTGGGAAGTCTCCATGTCAGAACCCGCCCAGGTCGCCGGTGGTGATACAGGATTGATCACATTCAATGAAGATGGCTCACTGGAATCATTCGTGCATGACGATAGTCTTGGGTATTTTGAATTCATTCCCGGGGGCGGCGCCGAACGTGTACAGATTGATTTTAACCCGGGTATTCTGGATACAATGCAAGGTGTCACGCAGACATCAGCGCCCTTTCTCGACCGCAGCAGTCGAACAGGATGGTTTTGGTATGGGTACGCTCGAGAATATCCTGATTGACAATAACGGCCGTGTCATCGGTAACTTCACCAATGGTGTCAACCAGACACTGGCGGAAATCATGATCGCCGACTTCAACAACCCCCAGGGGCTTGAAAGTGTCGGTGGTAACATGTTTGCATCAACCGAAGCATCCGGTGCGGCAGTTTTCGGGCTTGCCGAAGATGCATTTGGCAGCAGGATCCAGGCCGGATACCTGGAAAACTCGAATGTTGATCTTGTTATGCAGTTTACGAACATGATCGCTGCACAACGAGGATTCCAGGCAAACTCACGTGTAGTGACGGTGAGTGACCAGATCCTTGCGGAAGCAACACAACTGAAACGTTAATCGTAATTCAGTGACATAAACAATGGCGGACCGGCTTTGCCGGTCCGCCAAATTGGAATGAAACCATGATTAAAGTAACCCGGCTTGATGGCAGCGAACTCATCGTGAACAGCGATATGATCGAATTTGTCGAATCAACACCGGATACAATTGTCACCCTGACAGACGGGAAAAAAGTAATTGTCCAGGAAAAACCCGACGAATTGATTGAAAGGATTATTACCTTTAGGAACAGGGTAATGAGACCGTTACATTCGGAACCGGAACATAGCGGAGTTGGGGAATAATATGGACATAGCCACTCTTATCGGGGTAATTGTTGCAGCATTGCTGGTTGGCGTATCTATCCTGACAGGGTCGGGAGTCAGTTTTTTCTTCAGTGTATCGTCAGCAATGATCGTGTTCGGAGGAGCGTTTGGCGCCACACTGGTGAATTTT
>CAXXQY010000003.1:0-43024 GCA_963674515.2 bacterium | reverse complement strand
GAAATCCCACGGCGGCTTTTTCTGAATCCGAACCTGATGGTGCTGTATTCGATCACTCTCATGGCGATTCTGGGTGTTTCGAGCATTACCCCGGCATTTCCGAGAATCATCCGCGAGCTTGGTATCAATCCAACGCATATCGGTTTGTTGATTACCTCTTTTACGCTTCCCGGTGTGCTTTTGACTCCGGTTTTCGGTGTCCTCGCGGACCGTTATGGACGAAAAAGGATCCTCGTACCTGCGCTTTTCCTGTTCGCTGCCGCCGGGTTTTCCTGTGCGTTTGTGCGTGACTGGCATTTATTGCTTATCCTGCGTTTTTTTCAGGGCATTGGCGCATCGTCGTTAGGATCGATTAATGTGACCATTATCGGCGATCTGTTCAAAGGACGGGCACGCACTGCAGCAATGGGCTACAACGCCAGTGTACTCAGTATCGGGACCGCTTCGTACCCGTTGGTGGGTGGAGCTCTTGCGACCATCGCCTGGTATGCTCCCTTTTACCTCCCGGCACTGGGATTCCTGGTCGCGTTCCTGGTCCTGTTCGTCCTGAAAAACCCGGAACCGCACAATGATCAGTCCTTGCGGGAATATCTGAAGCGTACTCTTCTGTGTATCTTCAACCGTCGAGTTCTGTTCCTTTTCCTGACCGGATGCCTGACCTTTGTCATTCTTTTCGGGTCCTACCTCACCTATTTCCCGATTCTTATAGATGAACGGTTTACTGAATCGACCTTTGTGATCGGCCTGTTGCTGGCTTCCATGTCGCTAACTACTGCGACCATGTCCAGCCAGTTGGGACGGTTGAGTAAACGGTACCCGGGACGCACGCTGCTGCCCATCTGCTTCGGATTGTATGCGATTTCCCTGACGATGATCCCGTTTATCCCGTCTGTATGGCTGCTGCTGATCCCGACCATCCTGTTCGGTGCCGGGCACGGTATCATCATTCCGACTATTATGACCATGATCGCCAACGAGTCCCCCCGTGAACAACGCGCGGCAGTGATGTCGTTGAACGGTATGGTCCTGCGTGTCGGCCAAACCCTCGGACCGCTCCTGATCGGGTTGGTCTACCTGATCGGCGGTCTGCAAAGTACGTTCTTTACCGGGGCGGGGATTGCCTTGGCGCTGGTGGTGTTGACGGGGTTGAGAAGGAAATAAAACTTACACTTTATCATATTGCACCAATAATAGCCACAGTCGAATATTCTAATGGAATTTCAACAAGGATAAATAACCATACTTTAGTGTTTCCCACTAAGCGTTAAATTATTTATTAGTAGAATTTCATTGAGAACTTCTTAAAATGACATGTACTATACAATCTCCATTTTCTTTTATTCTTTATCTGGTCCACTTGAAAACGAGTCCACACCGTACTAATAGTCCATTTACTTCAAATGTAGGGTTATCATATCCCAAATCATCTGATGAATCATCTTCATATTCCAACACAGGAAAAGCTGCATAACCGACTTGCAATCTAATCCCCATATGGAATATTAAAGATTCGAGTTCACTTCGAAGAAGAAACAAATCTGTTCCAAAATCAAAAGAACATCCAAATGAATCTCCTACACCACCATCAATGATTCCAAATAAGAAAGATGAATATAACTGAATACGGTTGTAATAATAGGTTCCTCTAATACCCCATAATACTGAAGCCGCTACTAAATCTTCTGGCCCTTGATCAATTGGTAGAACATTTATATCTAACCCAAAACCAAAACCAATGCTTCTTCTGGAAGGCTTTAAATTAATCCATAACTCAGATCCAATGCATTGTATATTATCTGTCGTAATTTGTCCGTTGTTCCAGTCGTTTCCATTTGTCTTTACTGGAACAGATCCATATGTAAGACATGAGGAAAAGAAGAATTCAACATCTTCCCAATATGGTTTTCTATTTGAAGTTCTTCTAAATGATTCATGTCCTGATTGCAGTGATAACGTCATTGAAGCGTTACTTCTTCTTCCAGAATATACTGTGACAACTTTATGACGGCTTGAATAACCCGATTTACTAAAGTTTAAAGTATAAGTACCGGGAGGTAAATTTCTAATCTCACATGGCGTATTGTAAGTTCCAGTGCGTCCATCGATCCTAACTGTCGCTCCAGATGGTGTAGAAGTTACTTGAATAGAGCCTGTTTCATTTGTATTAACAACCTCTACCGTAACACTACTTCCGCCAGGCATTGAAAATCTCATGTTTTGTACTGGTAGAAATCCCGGCGCAAAAAATGAAATCTGATGTTGCCCTTCCTCCAGAATAAAATGATATACATTGTTCCCAATGGTTCTATTATCGATTACAGATCTGTTAGAACTGATACTTATTCCACTGATGTTTGAACGTACTACCAGAACTGATCTACCACTTGCTTCGTTCACAATTGGAGCATCTGAAAGGACAGTCACATTCATGGTTTGTTGTGCAAATGTCTCAACAGTGAAAATACCCACAGTACATACAATTGCGAAAACTATATGTACAAAACGATGGTAGCACCATAGCACTAGCATAGCGAATTCCTGTTCAACATGTTAAATGAGAGTTCTGTCAGGATTCTTCCAAAGCGAATCACTGGATTAAATGATTGTAACTATATTTATGATCCGTTCCTTTCATCTACTTGATCTTGCAAGGCGAAAACCAGTACTCGCATATCTACTGGAGGGTCCGTTACTACTTCGACCTGCAGATCGACAGGTACCAGCGCTATTGATCCAACTTCCACCTCTTAATATACGCATTGTCCCTGAACTTGGACCTTGCGGATTTGTAACCGAACTATTAGGATAAATCCCATACCAGTCGCTACACCATTCAGCTACATTGCCATGCATATCATATACCCCCCATGCGTTAGCTTGCTTATTTCGGACAGGATGCACCATTTCGTCGCTATTACTTGCGTACCAACCTGCTTGACCAAGATACATATCTGCATTTCCAGTGTTAAATCGCGTGTTTGTACTAGCTCGACAAGCAAATTCCCATTCCGCTTCAGTCGGAAGTCTAAATCCATTTCCAGGATATCTTTGATTTAACCTCCGAATAAATTCCTGTGCTTCATCCCAACTAACGTAGTAAACCGGATAATCATTGCCAACTCCACATAGTGGTTGACTTCTATCAACCAGATTGCGTTGGTCGTTTATACTTCTGCCCATAATTTGCTCCCACATTCTTTGCGTTACTTCAGTTGTCATCATTTGAAAAGAAGATACTGTTACACTATGTTGTTTTTCATTTGATGCACGCCCGTATTCTGAAGAAGGTGATCCCATCATAAACCTACCCCCCGGAATATTTGAAAATGACATCCCGTGTAATGGACCATCACATACAATACCCGGCGTTTGTTGCAATTCTATACATTCAGATATCTTCTCATTCAGGTTTGAAGCATTTTCCCCGCAATTAATGCTTCTTTGATAAAAACCTATTGCATCCGACCATTCATTCCGAGCTCTTGCTTGATCGCCTAATTGAATATACCGTTCACATATCTGTCCTATACCATCTAATGCTTGAACATTATCAGAATCCAGATTCAATATTTCACAAAAAGTATCATAAGCATTTCTATCTGATGGGGTTGACAATCGATTCGATTGCATATGGTTATTAGCAATCAATATCAATGAATCAATCAAATGTTCTTCAGCAGAAGGTTGACGTTGCTGAGGTTGTACAGGTGTTTGTCGTCTCGATTGTTGTTCTCGTGATTGTTGTGTTACCTGTTGAGTCCGGCGATTTGCCCGATTGGAAGCTGTTCTTTCATTCATTGACTCCCTTATAATAACCGCAAAAATAATGATCATTATACTGACAAGAATTAACGGAAAGATACTTGAGTTTTTCTTCTGTTTTGCTTCCTGATAATCCATTGCCTTTGAAGCTAGTTGTTGAATTTCTTCTTCTCGTTCCACTCTTTTCTTTTCTGCCTGAAGACGATCTTCTTCTTGCCTTCTTGCTTTTTCTCCAGCTATCCGCTTTTCTTGTTCCTCCCACTCTTGCATTGTCTTTGCTTCTCTTCTCTTTCGCTCTTCATTTTCTTTTTTAATCCTTTCTTCCTCGGCCAGCTTTCGTTTCTGTTCCTCTTCCAGTCTACGCCTGCTCTCTTTTTCCTCGCTTTTTTTCCGTTCCTCTTTTTCCTTTCTGAGTCTTTCTTCTTCCTCCTTACGTTTCCGTTCTTCTTCCTCTTTCCGCTTCCGTTCCTCTTCTGCAGCAATCACTGCTTTCTCGTGACAATCCGGGCAGAAACCATCCTCTTCGCGATGATCGACGCACAGATTTTCCTTCCCACATTCCGGGCAGGTAAAACGTTCGACATCTTTCGCTTCGCCACAGACCGGGCATTTGGGTACTGGCGGTTTTTCGAGTGCGAAAATGAAGTCATGACCGGAAGTATATCTGTCGGATGCCTGCTTCGCCAGGACAGTTATCAACGCCTCATTGACCGTATCCGGAAAGTCCGGGATGGGTTTCACAGGGGCATTTCTGTGCTGGTGCGTAAAATTCGGCCCACGAAATGGCGGATCGCCTTTCAGCATTTCATAGGCGATGATGCCCAGAGCATACAGATCGCCCGCTTCCGATGGATCCTCGGCATCCCATATCTCCGGCGCCATGTAAGGATCGGTCCCGGAAATGGACGGCATTTTCGCGCCGGACAGCAGGATCGAATCGCGTGCGGTTTTTGCCAGCCCGAAATCGCTGATCTTCAACCGTTTCTCATCCGGGTGCCAGAGCAGATTCGACGGCTTCAGATCGCGATGGATAATCCCCTTGGAGTGCAGGTAGTCGAGTCCTTCGGCGATATCCTTCAATAGTGGCAGCGCGGTATCCAGGGTAAAGCGTTCATTGGGCTGATCGGCGCGCAGGCTGTTCAAATCACCCCCGGCCACCAACTCCATGATGAGGTAATACACGCCCATATCCACACTGAAATCACCGATCCGCACAACATTCGGATGCGCCAACTCGGTGCCCAGCCGAGCTTCCCGTTCGATCCGTTTCAGCGCAACCTTGTCCGCGGTTGCCGTGGTAAAGATCGCCTTCAACGCTACCGGGCGTGGGGGTGAATACTGACGGTCTTCAGCACGGAACACCGCACCCCATCCGCCCTTGCCCAGCAGTTCGCCGATTTGGTACCGTGGGATTTGTTTGCCCGGCACCTCCACCCCGATCTCCATGCCCGGCGCCAGTGGCATTTCCGTGGAGTGCACCCCGAAAGGAGCGCTGGAACCGCTTCGAGGTGTGAACGAAGAAGATGATTCTGATCCGGGTGAGGGTTGTGATGAGTAATCCATCGAATGGTCGCCGAATGGTGCGGAGCGATTTCGTGGCGACGGCCCGGTAGTGGTGTTTTCCACAGAATTATCTTTCCCGGACTGTGGAACATCTTTGCTACTACTACCCTTCTCCCCGGACCAAGGGTGGTCCGGGCTACTTTCCCCGGTGGATGGAACCACCGGGCTACTTTCGGCGGCGATCTGGGTTTCGTACTTGGCCTTGAGTTCGAGGTAGGTCTTTTCGCTGACCTCGCCCAAAACCAGACGTTCTTCCAACGATGCCAGCAGCTCACGCGCCGATTTGGATGCCATCCCGTTTCTCCCGAACGGTACCGCTTGTAGTGGTTCCTTCCTGAAGTGAACAATATCTGAAACGATTGGGGTGTGAAACAAGTGAGGACAGGCTTTGGACAATATTTCTCTCTACTGCGACACCCCTTCGGCAAAGGAGTGCTCCTTTTTCGACGATGTCATTTCCGACTTGATCGGGAATCCAGGTAGTCATTGTTTATAGAAATATCAGTATACTAAGCGCGACTTCGTCCCGCTATTTCTGGATTGGCATACACTACGATGCCGAGCTGCGCTATGCTTCGGTTCCCGTTTTCACTGGAATGACATTGAAATGAGCGATATTCCCTCGTCAGGTTCAGGATGTCAGAATGCAGTTTATGAAGATTTTTTTTAACTAACGAGGATACCGACAATGTTTACCAAACAACAGTGGGCATGAGCTGGACCTCGTTAGATTATCAACGGAACTGCATGTTGATGAACCTGACGAGGGCATATCCGCTTGGATTCTGTTGACACCACGACTGCAAACTACGCAGTCGGGCCACACAGAATCCGTGTAACAATGCTTATCAAACGTAAACGGGAATGGAAGCCGATTGCTTCGGTTTTCCGCACAAAAATCAACTGCGTGCGGAAAACCTCGCAACGACATTTTAAAAGACATCACATCGATTTCAACTGTTCCATCAATTTCAACGAATGCCGTTTCACATCTTCCGGCCAGTCGGCGATCCTTGTTTCGAAATTTTTAAAATCCCCGGCGAAAAAGCGCGCGATGCTTCCTCGAAGTCCGTGAAACCGGATGCCATGTCCCACAGGAAACGATGGATTGCTTCCTGTTTTTTACGGATCAACTCTTTGCGTTCCGGTTTGCTGCGGGCATCATCCACCAAACGTCGTATCGCAGCGGATGCCCCACCTCGTTGCTGTTTCAACCATTCCCAGTGACGTGGCAGCAAGGTCACTTCCCCGGCTACCACACCCAGTTTCGGACGCCCACGTCCTCTCGGTTTCTCCGGTTCCGGCTGCAGGGCTCGTAGCATGGGGTGATCCTTCAGGCGCGCCAGCACCTCCTCCACCGTACCGCGATAGTCGATATCGATCACATAACCTGACGAATCATCGTAGATAACGATCCGATCCTGTTTCCTGTTTTGTATCTCTCCATAGGCACTCGCAACTACATCTTCGATTTTTCCCGAAACAATCAAACGATGCCCTGTGAATAGTGTATAACTCATCTCGCTTCCTTTTTGGTTTGTCATCTATTCTACAATATGTTTTACCCTGATATTATACAAGACATATACTACTGTTAAAAACTTCTCAAATCAATATTACCCGGATAATAATTACTCGAAGAGGCAACAAAAAACTCGAACCGCAGTGTGGTCCGAGTTTCCAGGTTGTCCCGATTCACCTCATCAGTAAACCTGATCGAATTATGAGAAAACGAATCTTTCTTCTATCATTTACGGATTCGTAATCTGGATCATATCTATAGTACCGGATCCGCCTTCGATGATTTCTTCACGGATCACGCCAATCCCCGGCGCATAATACTTGTACTCCCTTACATCCGGCTCCAGCGGGGTCCACTCTTCGATCATCAGGCAGTGTTCGTAGGTTCCCAGCCCGATAGTTACAGTCCTGTCAGTGTCCAGAATGCGCGCCATATCTTCGGCTTCATCGTAGTAGTATTCCTGCTTGTAGGTCATCCATGCGATGGGATTGGCCAGCATCTGGATACCGGGTTTGGCGCCGTCAACACCCGCTTCCCAGGAACCTTCCGTACTTTCAATCTCGCCATCCTCGATCTCGTAGGATTCTTCTCCGAAATACCATACGTTGCCATCCGAATCCTGGCTGTACCAGTCATAGGTATCTTCTACAAGTTCATTGTCCTCCCACACCCGGTCACGAACAACACGACATTCCACACCCATAACTGTTTTGATTTCATCGAGGACTTCCACTTCGATGTGTTCCAGGGCTTCTTCCGTCTGCCCCTCGAAAACAGTAATCGTACCGACGACAAGTGGGAAATAGGGATTGTCGATCGTACTTGAGAAATCAGCGGGATCTATTACCGGATTGTAACTTGTATCTTCTTCGTGACCATTCCCCTCGTCATCATCATCCTCGCACCCCAGAACCAGACCAAAGGCAAGGATGAGCAGAATGGAAAACCATGTAATGTAACGGTACAACATGTATTCCTCCCTTGTTTTGCATTCGTTCATGAACGCAGGAGCGTTCTTTATTCAAATACAATATCCATGTGACTGGAAAGGCTCAGGATAAGTTGATGCATCAGCTCAGGATTATGGTCTTCATCAATCAGGATAGCCCCATCATTAGTTTCTGCTGTTTCCAGGTGTATTTCCTGCAACCATGCTTCCACATCCAATGAGAACATGGCAACATAAGATTGCCCGGCGGTAATCATGTAATTCATCTCAACGAGATCGACTTCTACCTCGAATTCATCCTCAACCTTCAGTTCTACCTGATGAGTTGTGCCATTTGCCTCTGTGTATTGTCCCATCACCAGGATGGAGTGTCCGTTCATGGGGTCATCATTCGCTGGTTCGAAGGTGACTTCCAACTCGGTAAAACGACCGACGACAACCTGCCCCTCATCCAGGGTGAGTTCATTCTCGTCTGCCGTCAGGAAATAGGGGCCTTCTATTTCCATATCTATCTCACCATCTTCTTCTTCGAATTCGTCCTCATCATCCTCACCTTCTTCGCCATCTTCTTCTTCACCATCATCGTCTTCGTCTTCCCAAGCCTCGTCCTCATCTTCGGATTCACCATCATCGTCATTATCCTCTTCTTCCAGCACAGCGGGATAGTCGCCATCCACCTGGATTTCCAGTTCAAAACAGTCGATGCGGAACAAAGCGGAAGTGACAGTCATTGTACCGGATTCCATGGACATTGCGGTAAGTGTTGATGCGCCCTGGTTGGTTACAGTTGCTTTGAGTTGGACCTGAGCGGTTTCGTAATCGCCGAACCGGGAACCGCCATTCTGTTCATTGCAGGCCGTCAGGCATATAAATGCAAGTATAACAATGATAAAAAAAAGGGCTTGTTTCCAGTATTTCATACCTCCTCCTTATCCAAAATTATTTTGCTTTTCAACAGGAGTTTACGATGAAATTCTGGAGAGAATCTGGACTGTGATTACTTCATTGACGGGAAGGTGAGAA
Source organism: bacterium (assembly GCA_963674515.2). Taxonomy (GTDB): domain Bacteria; phylum Electryoneota; class Electryoneia; order Electryoneales; family Electryoneaceae. The sequence goes on along the minus strand of CAXXQY010000003.1, from coordinate 34,205 downwards.
TGATTGTGTGAAGAGCTTCTTCAACGCTGTAAGTGATTGTGAAGTTTTCCAAATGGCAGATCTGCTGGACAATGGATAAACCCAATCCCAGTGATGGCGATGAATCTATGGCTTTCCGGAAACGTCCAAAAAGTCTTTCCGGATCACCGGTATATGGCTTCCCTGTATTTTCAATCTTCAGCAGGTTTTTTTCAAACGAGATCCAGATAGAACCATTAGGCACATTGTGTTTTATCGCATTTTGAAGAAGGTTTCGCAGCATCAAGTCGATAATCGATTCATTGATCCAGATGGAAATGGATGCATTCTCGACGGTTTCGATGGCAATCTTTTTCGCATCGATCAGATCCTGCATGGATTTCAGGATTTGTCGTACTTTGTCAGGGATGTCGATATGAATGTTGTCCTCAAATTCTCCATTTTCCAGGCGAGTCAGCGTAGCCAGGGCGGAATGCAGTCTGGACAAGGTATTTGCCGAACGGTACGCTTCAGCGATATAGTTACGCCTACGTTCCTCTGGAACTGTTTCCTGGAAAGACATTTCAAGGTTGGTGATAATCGCCGCAACCGGGGTTTGCATTTCGTGTGATGCATCTTCCGTAAACCGTTTCACCAACTGGTACTCCTGCTTCAGTTTTCCAGTCAGGTTGGTAAGATGAGTATTGAGGTCACGAAACTCATCGATTTTTGTCGGTACTTCCGGGAACACCACCTCACTTCGAAAATCATAGAATTTCATTGTGGTCAACAATTCTCGAAATGGCTTCCATAAAATGCTCTGACCATACACATTCAGTAATACCAGCAGGATAAACGAACATAGGATAGTAAATCCAATAGCGATGGATATGCTTTCCACCAGGTCCTCTGTCTCAAATAGAGATTTCCGAATAGTGATGAAATAGTATGTGGAATCCGTCCCCACAGCAAAACTCAACTGACGGAACGGCGCCAGTTCATCCTCATGCGGCAACACCAGGAACGTATCCTGAAGAACATCCGTGGTACAGGGAAGCACTGAAAATACATCAGAGATCATGATATTCTGTGAGTCCCTGATGCGATCCAGGAACTCCAGCCCTTGTTCCTCATATCGGTCTTGTATAAACTGTTTTTCCAGGACCAGGTACTCATCCACTTCTTCGTACACCAGCGTACGGAGCAGGTAGAACAGCCCCGTACCACTCAGCAGTAGAATGATGATAAAAAAAACGGAAAAATAGATGGAGGATCGTGTTAACAGTTTCATGATATCCTGAATGTATACCCCACACCATACACTGTTTGGATGTAGTTTCCAGCTTGCGAGTTATTTAGTTTTTTACGAATGTTCTTGATGTGATAATAGATAAATTCGAATGAATCCGCCTGGTCCATGAAGGATCCCCACAGATGTTCTGCGATGGTTTCCTTGGATAAGACATGTCCCTGGTTGTTCACAAGAAACAACAGGAGATCGAACTCCTTGGGTGTCAAACTGATCGACTCTTCCGCTACCAGAACTTCTCTTGTATCGGGGATAATGGTGAGAACTCCCTCCTCAATACGGTCGAAGCCTCCCTGGAAACGTCTCCTGAGGATCGCCTTGATCCGTGCATTCAATTCAGCAAGGTGAAAAGGTTTGGTAAGGTAATCATCCGCCCCGAGTTCCAGTCCTTTCACTTTGTCATTCAACGAATCCCTTGCGGAAATGATTAATATCCCGGCTGGCGATTCGTTGCGTTTCAAGGTTTGTACAATATCGAGCCCGTTGCCGTCCGGGAGAGTAATGTCAACCACGAAGCAATCATACTGGTAGAGGCGGGCCTTCAAGTCGGCATCAGAGTATTGAGCCGTGGTTTCGCACACATACCCCTGCCCTACCAGGAATTCCCGGATAGATGAAGAAAGCCCTGTATCATCTTCGACAAGTAAAATGTTCATGGTTTCCCGGATCACCTGTAAAACGGATGCGTCTCATCAATATGAAACATACAAAACAATTCTGGACAGATTCTGTATTTCAACAATGTCAGAACACATGCTTCTCCAATCATTCACTTTGATTTTCAGAGAGGATCATCGTAAGTTATTGCCAACTGCATGAGGTGCTCCAATGATCAACAGGTAGACCCAAATTTGTTGTCCCGAAGTGGAACGGCATATGTCGTTCATTCGTTATTGGTATTTGCAAGGGTGCTACCATGTCGATGCAAATTTGTATTTCTCATTTATCCTTTTCCTATTCCGGTCTTGTGGATGTTCTGTCGGATATTTCCATTACTGTTTCAACGGGCTGGACAGGCATAATCGGCCCCAATGGTTCCGGGAAAACCACCTTGTTACGACTTCTTACCGGCGGCCTGACAAACGTTGAGGGATCAATTCAGCGTGTGCCTTCCGATATGACATATCGGTATTGCGCGCAGCGGGTGGATATCCTGAGTGAATCCATATCGTCGTTTTCCGAACGGTGGGATTCCCAGTCCATCCGTCTTATAAACAAACTGGAGTTGGAGCCGGAAATATTGGAACGGTGGGACTCCATGTCGCCGGGGGAACGGAAACGTTGGCAAATTGCAGCGGCCATGGCGGACAATCCGGATCTGCTTCTGCTCGATGAACCAACCAACCATCTCGATTCGAATGCGAAGGAATTGCTGTACGCCGTGCTACAACGGTACCGTGGTATCGGTCTGCTGGTGTCACATGATCGTGAATTGCTGGATCAACTGACCCGGTCCACAATTCGTATCCAGCCGGGAGGTCATGTGGCCCAATTCCCGCTTTCGTATTCGGGGGCAAGAGAGGTGTGGGAAGCGAATGAAACCCATTTACAAAAAAGCCGGGATCTGCTTCAAACAGAAAAGAAAAAGCTGAAACGCCGCCTGGACACCGCCAGACGATCTCGCGAACAGGCGGAAACATCCAAAAGTCCGAAAAAACGGATGAAATCAGTCCGTGACCATGATGCCCGCAGCATGGCCGCCAAGGGTCGTGCGATCAATGCAGAAGCCCGTCTCGGCCGTGAAGTCACTGTACTGAGAGGAAAACTGGAGAAAGCAACACAAGCCGTAGATGGTGTTTTTGTCGAGAAACAAATCGGACGTTCGGTTTTTGTGCTGGAGGAAACTTCACCAAAAGCCGATCTGATTGAATTCCAGAAGGATTGTGTACGCGCCGGGGACACAGAACTAGTGAAGGAAGTGAACCTCATTATCCGTCGTAATGATCACATCCATCTGCACGGCCCCAACGGTTGTGGTAAAACCACCCTGATTCATGAATTGATCCGTCATTCAAAATTGCCTGAAAATCGTATTCTCTTCATGCCCCAGGAACTATCCACCAGCCAGATCGACGAGATGATGGCTGAAATGCAGTCTTTGCCCGGAGATGTAAAAGGACGATTGATGCAGATTGTGGCGGCACTGGGTGTACCGCCGGAACGGTTGATGAACACGGACCGTCCTTCCCCCGGAGAATCGCGTAAGCTCTGGTTGGCTATGGGATTGAGCAGGCAAGCATGGTTACTGCTGCTGGATGAGCCGACAAACCACCTCGATCTTCCCAGTATTGAACGGTTGGAGCAGGCTCTGATCGACTACTCGGGCGCATTGATCCTGGTGAGTCATGATGCCCGTTTTGCTGCAAATATCTGTAAAACCCAGTGGTTGATCAAAAACAACCAAATCCATGTTCGATAGAAGCTGGTCGGATAGTCCACTAGAACGGAATATCTTCATCCTCATCTATCGTCAAATCGAAACGGAACAGTTTATCAAACAGGGGTGACTTTCGAATCGCTTTCCCATCCGGTTCTGCATCTGGGCTCAATGGTTCTTCATATTCAATTTCAAGCAATCCAAGTTCATATAGTGGCGTTATGATGTGAGTATGTGTGTACAGATGCTTGTGAAATTTGTTATAGTGTGCATTCGCGTCAAATTTTGCATTCACGATAGGCGAAAACAGGAAATAGGGGCAATCCTCAATCAACAACCAGTCTTTTCCGACATCAGCGAATCTGTACAAAGTATAGGGAAAGCTTTGCTGAAACTCGGGAAATTCATCAATGATACGTATAAAATCAAAATCCAATTCAAATAGATAAGTTCTGCACATATCAGCGAATAGTCTGCCTGGATTGTTGCCATTGAGCTGTTTTTTTCCGAGTTCGGTAATAGACAGTATTCTATTTTCTTCATGAACATACTCTAAAATAGTCAAAACAGCACGCACTCGGACGAGATGAAATAGATGTTGTTCGTCACGAAAGGTTTTTTCCCCATTTTTTCTTGACTGTATTATTCCCGCTGGATTGATCATATCCTCGATAAGTGCATCAATTGCCCCAGGTTGGATAAAACCATCTTTCGTCATCGGGACACTGTTACCTTCATTCAAAACCTTAAGAAAAGTCATACAGTTATGAAAGAATTCTACATCTTTTATATCTTTTATCGAAAGATTTTCGGAAAGATGTACAGCCGATGTAGAGCTGCTATAATCTGAACTGATCAGCTTGTTTACCTCCATAAACGACAAATTACCCCATTCTTCAATTGGCGTAGCAATAATTTCATCTGCCGTTAAGTTGACGAGTTCCTCCAATCTGTCATCATCCATATCATCAATTGATCCATACTTTTCTTCCACTTTGCTTAGCACAATTGCATTGAACATATCTACCAATTCTTCATCGTCCATCTCCTCATCAAAAACATCGTTTGCGAAATCACTCATTGGGTCAGCAGATGATTTGTCTTTAATCATGCCGTCGAATTCGTTCAAATAGTCATCAAATTTATCTAAAAGACGTTTATCTTCATCCCATTCCTGTTCCGAATATTGATTAGAAAAAATTGATTCTGTTTCCACCGGGAGTTTTTTTACGATTTTTTCCAGTACACGCCGTTCCGAACGTGAACAATCCTCAAACGCTGCTACAATTTCATTGGCCATTAAAATCAACTCTTGTTCAGATAGACTGAACTCCAGACGTTTTTTCTTTTGAACTCCAAGACTAAGCTTACGTCTGATCGACAGATCCAGATACTCACATGTATTCAGGATTGTATCTCTATCTTTTGGTGAAAGCGAGAATGTGTGGTCTGGCATGACTATTCCCCATTGTCCCTTACTACATTAGCAGCATTATGCTTCTGCGGTCCGAGGTGTTCGAAACCTGTCCGGTAAAGTAATATAAGATGGTTTTACAAACAGAAGGTCATTGGAAAGCATGGATTGCATGTCAACCTTGATTTCCAACCTGTCCGGCGTGAAGTGAAAGACAATTTCCTGTGCATTCCATCCTGCAATTCCCGCCAGTACACTGGAGAAATCAATCTCTCCTTCGCTCACGATATCATACAAGTGAACGGAATTCCCCTCCTGTTTGCACAGCATTAGCAATTCCCCATCATTAATGGAATAAAGACAATCAGACAGGAGGTACAAGCAGTGATACATGAACAGGTTGTGACCATCCTCGACGCCAAACACATGGGATACAGGTTTCCGTAATTTCGCTTTTTGATATACATACTCGCATGTATTTTGATCTGAAAGATCCAGTTTCTCAACTTTGGTCGGCTTCGAAGCAGTTTTCGGGATAGTATAGATAAATTGTGTTTCGCTGCATTCTTTGAATCCAAACCGTGGGTAAAACTCACGTACGCCTGCATGCGCGAAAAGGTATACAAGGTCAACTTCGGATTCATATTTTTCCAGTACATATTCCATTAGTTTTACCGACAGACCTTTTCCCCGATAGTCCGGATGAGTCATTACCGTCCCGATCTGGATTGCATTAACCTTTGTTCCCTGGATGACAAGATCCATTTTGTTCACGGATACATTGGCGACCATCCTGTTGCCATCCAGCAGTGAGTATGGTCGGTAACGATCGTCCCAATACCCTCTCTGATACCAGTCCTCAAGAGAAAAATGGAACACGGTTCCCAGGAGTTCAGTAAAATGGTTCCGATGAAGTTCATTATTCGTATAACCGAAAATGAGATGGTAATCCGGCATGGAAGCCTCGTCGTAATGGTAAAATCCTGAAATAGTCATTTCCCTGATGATTTGACGGCCTTCTGTACAAACTGCGCAGGCATGGAGGTTGAGGCCGATATTTCGCTGACCGTTAAACCACTATCATGGAGACGCTGGACGACACTTTCCATCGGTTCTCCGATTTCGATAATGTGACCATCCGGATCGTAAAACCGCATCACCCTCTGCCGCCATGGTTGCTCACGGAGTTCATGGACAAACTCAACGTCTGTTTGCTGAAGGCGCTGGTACAACGATTCAATCCCGGTGGATTCGAAATACAGCTCCATGTTGTTCGGACGTGATTGTACCGTGAGTTCGGTGGGTTTCATCAGCCTTTGGTAATGCTCCTTCAAATGGATCGCAAATCCGCCTTCGAACGCCACATTCTCCCCGAAATCCATCTGGACTTTCTGCCCCAACACATCCCTGTAAAAAGCCTTGGACGTTTCGATGTTTTCCACTACGATCAGCGAACAGATATACCGTGGTGAATCGTTCATTTTCCTTCTCCGACTTTCTCCACTTACAACATTGACTTTTCCTGTACATATGTTCAGATTAATATATTGATTTTCATTTGTAGCTTCAATAATCAATAGAAAGATTTCCAGCACTCTGCTCACTTGACCAGTAAGAGTCTTTCGATACAAATACAGAGTATTTTTGTTACCTGCACAGGTTTAAGATTAACCTTTGATACTCTGTTGAGCGTCGTTTTAGTATATGGAAGGAATTATGATGACCATCCTCGATGTAAACGAGACCAACGTAGATGAACTCGGGTTTTTCTGCTACATGAGCAAACGCAAATCCGAGGGATACAAACGGAAGCTGGCGTGGGTAAAAGAACGGTTTAAGGAAGGGCTGCGGATCAAGATGCTCCAGCTCCCGGACCGTGGGTTCATCGAGTATATCCCCGGTGAGTATGCCTGGCGTGCGATTAACGCGGATGGTTACATGGTCATCCATTGCCTGTGGGTGGTGGGTAAAAGTAAAAAACAGGGATATGCCAGGGCACTGCTACAAGCATGTGTCGATGACGCGAAGGCATCCGGCATGAAAGGTGTGGCCATGGTCACCAGCGAGGGCAACTGGCTGATGAGCAAAAAGTTCCTGGTGAAACAGGGATGGGAAACTGCCGATACATCGCCCCCATTCTTTACCCTCCTGGTAAAACGGTTCGAGGATGCTCCTCTCCCCTCTTTCCTGGGGAACTGGGAAGAGAAAGCGAAGATGTTCGGTGATGACGTGACTATTCTTCGCACCGACCAGTGCCCGTACATAGTCGATGCAGTAGATCTCGCGGCAAAAGTGACCGAAGATCAGGGGATCCCCTGTAAAATTGAGGAGCTGTCAAGTAGTACGGAATTAAAAGAAAAATCCCCGAGTCCTTTCGGAGTTTTTGGCATTGTCATGGATGGTTGTTTGCTGAGTTATCATTACCTGTTGGAAAAGGATTTGAAGCCATTGCTGGAAGCAAGAGAACGCTAAGATTGGAGAAAAGAGTATCATAGAATGAAAATAATCAGTATCTTGGTTATAGTGTTTTTGGTATTTTTTGTATAATTTGTAATTGCAGGGTACAGTAACAAGTGATGGCAAGATGATACGGTTTTCCTATCGAGAAGATATAAACGCTGTTCATTACACAGTCGAAGGTGAGTTCACCCTCGATGCTTACCTGGATGCCACGAAACAATTCATGGAATCCGATTTTTTCACACCGGGTCTCAACTCGCTGTGGGAATTCCATTCTATCACCATCTACAATCTTCCTGCCGACAATATCAAGTCCATTGCTCATTACCTGAAAACCATAGCCCCCCGTCGTGGTGAGAACTGGAAAACAGCGCTTGTGGTGGATGATGATGTTGCACTGGGCCTTGCGAACACCTTCCAGATCTATTCGAAAATTGCCCCGATTACAGTGAAGATCTTTCGTGATATTTCGGAAGCGGAAATCTGGTTACAATCCTGATTAAATGTCGTGGCTTCATTTCATACAACAAAGTACACAGCCCCAGGAAGTATGAAACCTCTCTATTGTCGCCTGCATTCCACTCGTTTTTCCATTTCAGGATCATTGGAAGTTATACCGCCGATATGTACATGAATTCGTCGCATGAGTTCATGAATTCCGAATTCTTCCAACCGGGGATAAAGGCTTTATGGGATTTTCATGAATTGGATGATTTCAACATTTCAACGGATGACATGAAACGTTTTGTTTATTATTTACAGTCTGTTATCAGCAATCGTGATGACCATTTCCGTGTTGCAATGCTCGTTAATAAAGACGTGGCGTATGGTCTTTCACGAATGTTTCAGATGTATTGCAATGTTGATATGGTTGAGACAAAAGTTTTCAACAGGATTGAAGAAGCGGAGAATTGGTTAACCATGTAAATTTGGTAATCAACTGTTTTTTCAGGTCAAAAGAATCAATTGAAGAAGAAGTAGTGTGCTTTCCCGAGTATTCGTTATTCTGGTTTTTCGTTTTTATCTCATCATTGAATGTCCTTATTTTCCCGATTTCCATTTGTTTGCATTTTTTAAATCCTTTACTTTATGTGTGATACATCAGATTGCCGGTATTCACTATATTGTACCTGGCGTGTTCGAATACCTCTGGATTTATCGAAACACAAGCAGAACATGTTTTAATCTGACAGAGAAAAATGTTCACTTTTAGCAATGGAGAACTATGATATCCTTGACACACCGTCCAGATCTAAACGCGGGTTGTTTTACAGTTGAAAATGATTTTACACTCGAAATGTTTGTTACTTCGGTGAAACAATTTTTAATTCCGACTTTTTTGTTCCTGATATGCACTCCCTGTGGGATTTTCGAGGAGTATCAAACTTCAATGTTCCCATCGAAAATTTAAAAATCATTGCCAACTTTGCAAAATCCATCGCATCAAACCGCGGGAAAAAATGGAAAATCGCTATCGTAACAGGGACAGACGAGGCGTATGGATTATCCCTTGTATTCAAGATGTATTCGGAAACTATTCCTGCAACGGTTCGTGTGTTCAGAGCTTATGAAGCAGCGGAAGCATGGCTGAAAGAATAAAAATGAGGGACCCGAAACATTTCGAATCCCTCTACCCTCAATTACTCAACAAATTCCTACCGCAACAGCACCAACCTTTGAGTGACCGATTGACCATTCCCCGTGATCCTGTAAAAGTAGATACCTGATGCTTGTCCCTGTAATGTAAGCGGGTACGAATAACGCCCTGCTGATTGTGTCAAGAGATGCTCACGCATCATTTCCCGACCGGCAGCGTTGTAAATAACGATCGTGATATCTGAAGTTTGCCGCAGCTCGTACTCAATTCTTGTGGCAGCATTAAATGGATTCGGATAATTTTGGATGGTCATGAAAGTTACCGGGAGTGTTCCCTCATGTTCTTCTTCCATTCCATTCATATTTTCCAGAAAGACACAACTCCCGGGTCCTCCATAAGCGCCCATATCATTGCGAACTTCTCCCCTTGCGGGCCACAGTGCCTGATTTGGTGCGTCAGGATCTTCCGGATCATTATAATCAGGAAACAAGCTGCCTGTATCGATACAGGGTGAATCATCCTGCAGATAGTACAGCCCTTCCACAAGACATGGTTCCTGGTCAATATTACCTTCCCCGGTAAAACCGCCTTCCACATTGCAGAATGTAACATTGGGATTTCCGCCGGATATTGGCCCCCCCGAAGATTGTTCGTTACCCCAGATAATATTGTTCGTCACGGTGATGGTGCCGCTGAAAAGCCGGATAGCACCGCCCGAAGTATTGGAATCGTTATTAATAATCGTGTTGTTCTCCAGTAAAACCGGTTCTGTACCATTTCCAATATTCCAGTACCCGGCTCCTCCATACGATCCCGCAGCAATGTTGGCGTCAATCACATTGTTCCGGATGATGGCGCCGGAATAATCGGTAACAACCCCACCACCATAGATTGCCCGATTCTCGAGGAACAGGTTGTTAATGATGGTTGGATTACCCCGGAAGGTTAAAAGTCCACCGCCGGAGGCGCCGTCCACACCGCCAATAGCCGCTACATAGTTACCAACAAACCGGTTGTTTCGAATGGTCGGTGAAGCGCAGGAGATAAACACTCCTCCTCCGCTCCTCCAGGTGTACGTCGGGATGGATGGATCAATCCAGTTGGTGCCACCGCCACCGGTGAGGGTAAAACCCTGTAAAACTGCTTCTGAGGTTTCATCGTTAATAAACAGAACACAACTCGAAGTATCCACATTCGCTGCTCCGCTGCCATTGATCACTGTCTCAACAATCGCATTGTAGTCCTGATTCAGGAGATAATGGCTGGCGACTGTAATGTTCTTGCCCAGAAACGAAATATTTTCCAGGTAGATCCCCGGTGCAACGAGAACCGTGTCGCCGTCCACGGCCGTGTTGATACCTTCCTGGATGGTGGATTGATCATCCGGGACATGGATGATTGTTGCGAATGCTGATGTTGCCAACAGCAAGTTGCAAAGAGTTAAAAAGCCGAAAACCAGACGCACAAAGTACTTCATGTTCCCTCCCTTTTCCGGCTCCAGTGAAAGTATACAGAACGGAATTGTTACAGGTCAAGTGTGTTAAAGTGTTATTTATAATTGTTTAAGACATACGGAGAAAAAATACAATCGCAAGGCAGGAGAACGACCCACAATGTCCAATTAACGAAATTCTTATTATGCTGCTATAGAGATATCGTTATGAAACGGTAATTCATTCAGTTTGTTCCGATTGAATTATTGTAAGATTTCTGATGAAAACATATATTTATTTAGCTTTTCTCTGTATGCACTTTACAAAGTCAGTCTCTTATCGTTTTTTTGTACCAATAAATACAAAAATTCCGGATCAATTCATGAATAATTCAACTCCACGTACTGAAGCAGTAGAACGATTTCTGGAAGCACTCAAGAACGGTGACTATGACTTTATTACGAATAAGTCGGAGATTGTTCTGTTATCCAGGGAAGAATACCGGAAGCTCACTGATGATCATAACCTTCTCCGGAGAACGCAGGAAATTGCTGAAATAGGGAGTTGGATTTATGACATCAAAAGCGATTACCTGTCCTGGTCGGAAGAGGTATATTCTATTTTCGGATACCGGCATAATGAATTTGGAAATACTTCCGAAGCATTTTTCGCAACCATCCATCCTGAAGACCTCGAAAAAGTCCAAATTGCCTATTCATCATCCCTTGCAGAAGGAAAACTGCAGTACGAAGTTGAACACCGGATCATACGAAAAGACAACGGTGAAGTGCGATTTGTATTTGAACGATGTACACATGAAACGAATCATGATGGTGAAATCGTACGGTCTATCGGGATCGTACAGGATATTACAAAACACAAAATACTGGAGCAAAAAACAAGTAGAAGTAAGGAACTGTTTCAACAAATTGTAGAGAAATCACGGGATATCTTCTATCGTCAAAATATAAAAACCGGCAGATTCGAGTACATCAGTCCAAAAATAGAAGATATTCTTGGTATCTCAGTAGAAGAAGCTCTTAATCTTAGTGTTGAAGAACAATTCAAAGCCTTTCATCCCGCCGACTTACCAAATGTTCTCCATTTTGTAGAAGAACTAATTGAAGCCGATACCAAAGGAACCAAGTATATCGAACGCGAATTTCGTCTGGCAGACAAATTCGGTACATATCGATGGCTTCATGGCACTTACAGTCTTTTACGCGATGAAAACGGAGAACCAAAACTAATTGTTGGAAATCTTCAAGATATTTCTGAAAAGCGGTTAGTTTCGGAAGAATTGGAATTGAGACAACAAAAATATGAATCCCTTTTCAACAACATTAACATTGCTGTAGCTTTACACGAAATCATAATTGACGATGACAACAAACCTGTTGATTTTCTGTTCATTAATGTCAATCCAAAGTATGAAGAAATGAATCAACTAAAATCTGAGGATATTATTGGCAAAAGGGGTAGCGATCTTTTCCCGAATATGGACCATAATTGGATTGACAAAATGGGAAAAGTTGCGTTGACCGGTGAATCGCTGAATGAAATCTATCACGCTAAAAAGATTGATAAATATTATGATCTTAAGGCATATAGCCCAGGAAAAAAACAGTTTGCAATTGCCATATCCGATGTGACAGACAGGGTAAAGACAGAATCTGCGCTTCGTGAAAGTGAGGAGCGGTTCCGAAAAATATATGAGCATATGGAAACCGGTGTTGCACAGGTAGGGCTGGATTTTCGGATTAAAAGCGCCAATAACGCATACTGCCGGATGCTCGGATACACAGAAGAAGAACTGATTGGCAAAACGCTTCAAGATATTACTCATCCTGAAATTATCCAGGAAAACATGGAAAAACAGCGAGCGTTAAGGGAAGGAAAAATAGACCATTACCGTCTGGAGAAAAGCTTTATTCATAAACTGGGTCATACGGTTTACGGGATAATGGATGCAAACCTGATCCGGGACAACAATGGAAATCCACTCTATTTCATGGGTAGTGTTACAGATATCACAGACTGGAAAATTGCTGAAAAATCCCTGGTGGATAGTGAAAAGAAGTATCGCAGCATGTTCGATCATGCCGGAGTTCTTATCAGCGCTTATGACAAGGATGGAAAATGTATCCTGATGAATGAAATCGTAGCAGGTCTTTTTCTTGGTTCACCGGAAGATTTCATTGGCAAATCAATCGTCGATCTTCATAGTCCAGATGGAAATCAATATCTCCAGAACATCACTGATGTCATCAAAGGCGAAAAAACAAGAACACACGAAAACAATGTAACGTTTCCTGCTGGCAAACGTTGGTTATTGACGACTATTTTTCCATTGCGAGATATTAAAGGACAGGTATACGCTGCACAGCTAGTCTCTCAAGATTTTACTGAATTAAAACTAGCAGAAATGGAAAAGGATCGCTTGCAGGAACAGTTAACCCATGCGCAGAAAATGGAATCGGTTGGCCGTCTGGCCGGAGGTGTCGCACACGATTTTAATAACATGCTGGGTTCTATCCTGGGTAATGTTGATCTGGCGTTAATGGAATTGAACAGTGATGATCCACTGTACGACTACCTGAAAGAAATAGAAACCGCAGCAACACGTTCCGCTGAGTTGACACGGCAACTTCTGGGCTTTGCACGAAAGCAGACCGTACTGCCAAAAACGTTGAATCTAAACGATGTAGTAACGGGTATGCTGAAGATGTTGGAACGGTTGATCGGCGAGAATATTACCCTTGAATGGAAACCGGATCACGAACTATGGTCGATAATAATGGATCCTGTTCAGATCGACCAGATCCTCGCAAATCTAATCGTGAACGCCCGCGATGCGATTGAAGGGATTGGGACAGTTGCCATTGAGACCAAAAATACCAGGCTCACTGAAAACAGCACCCTCCAGATTGCTGACCTGATACCGGGGAACTATGTCCAGCTTCTGGTGGAAGATAACGGTTGCGGAATGGATGAGCACCTTGTCGCAAACATTTTCGATCCATTTTTCACTACTAAACCGGTAGGCGAAGGAACCGGACTTGGATTATCGACAGTATATGGCATTGTCAAACAAAACGGCGGTTACATTACTGTTGATAGTGCCCCAGGGAAAGGAACTACATTTTCCATTTATCTTCCACGACACGATGGAAAAACAGAAAAAATCATTCCGGACCGGGGGGAACAAACAACAGCGACAGGCGAAGAAACCATTCTTCTTGTGGAAGACGAACCAACGATCCTCCGTGTCGGCGAGAAGATGCTGAAAAGCTTTGGTTATCATGTTCTCACGGCCGATTGTCCGTCGGAAGCACTCCGAATCGCGGAAACCTATCCCAGCAAAATCCACCTCCTGATAACCGACGTAATGATGCCGGAAATGAATGGCCCTGACTTGGCTGATAAACTGGAAACGATACATCCCGAAATTAAAATGCTGTTTATGTCCGGTTATACATCCGACATCGTATCGAAAGATAATTTCCTGAACAACAGCGCCAATTTTATCCAGAAACCTTATACGATTAAAGCATTGTCGGAAAAGGTACAATCAATTCTGTTGGATTAAAAACAACCTGTTTCCACGTTTTTCGAGATCAAGTAAAAATTGTTTCCGCCATAATCCACCACCATACCCGACGAGTCTTCCATCCGCGCCAATCACCCTGTGGCATGGTATCAGGATAGATATCTTATTGTCACCATTTGCCCTGGCAACGGCACGGACCGCCTTTGGTCTACCAAGAACCTTCGCCTGTTGGCCATACGATCGTGTCTCACCATACGGGATAGTTTGCAGTGCTCGCCAGACTTCGAGTTGAAAATCTGTTCCCCGTAACACGACAGGAACGGTAAACTCGGAACGTTCCCCACGGAAATACTCATCCAATTCTTTGTGTAATTGATCGAAATACGCACTGACACCTGGCAGTAAGGTTGCGTGAAATTGAACCTGCAGCCGTTTCAACTGGGTTTCCAGCATCCTGCGATCTACAAAATCCAGCAGGCAGATACCCTCTTCTACTGCTCCCGCCAGCATTGGGCCAAGCGGGGTGAGCATTCGTGTTATATTGATAACTTCCCCGGATGTGCTGTTCTTAGGAGATGCGCCCACCTGTTTCCGAAAGGATTCAGCAAAACCGCTTAGGGATTCATACCCGGATTCATAGGCAGTGTGAATGATCTTGTCGCCGTGTTTCACCCGTCCGAATGCCTGGCTAATCCGTAATGCTCGCAGGTATGCCTGGAAGGTCATCCCATGATGTCTTTTGAACCATCGACGCACACGATTAGGCTCCAGCCCCCTCGACTGCAAGTCAGCATCCCGGTATTGTTCCGCTGGATTTTGCTGTACTTCTTTCAGGAGAGGTAGTAGCCACTCGGGAACCTCCCCGTCTTTGCCCAAAGGGTTGCAGATTTTACAGGGACGGTAGCCGTGCAGGATGGCATCGCGCGTGGTGGGAAAAAACTCAACATTCTCGCGTTTCGGCTTCCGAGCGGTGCATGTGGGACGGCAGAACACGCCCGTCGTTTTTACCGCAACAACAAATATCCCCTCATACTGGCTGTCTTTGTCGAGTAGCGCCTGGTACATGGTGTCGGTGTCGGGTAAGGATCGTTCCATTTCCGGTTCCTGTAATGAAGTCGGTAACTGTCATACAATCAGTATACGATACGATTCCTTACCATTCACCCGAAAACTTGACAGGTATTTTCAGTTTCAAAGAATTATCGCGCAAATATCCAAGAGTAATTTAACGATCAATAATATAGGTCTTTTTAATATTAAAGAAATTTATTAAACTACTTAATTTTTACCAAAACATCCGGCATAGAATTAGATTTATTCTCTAATAGTTGCTGTTTATTCTTCACATTATCCTTACACAAGGATATCCACTGTTTCTAATATACGCGGAAAAAAATCTCCCATGCGAAGGAGCTTGCATCAGGGATTCATATAGTTCTATTGGTACACCCTGATATTGATACACTCTGCCCCTATGAAATTCTATCTCTAAAACCATTAAATCTGGATCATATCCAATTGATGATATATTACTTGAACTGACTGGCATCCTTTCCATCGATAATTCTCCTTTCCGTTTTTTTAATTGGATTTTGCTCTCGCCATGCTTTAACAACAGATGCAAGTTCTGGTTCCATAGCAAAAGTTTTCTTCCATGCTTTTGTAACATCAGGATCATCACTATCAGGTCTAGGTTCAATTAAGGGAATTCTTACTCTACTAGGAATTCCTACCGCTTCCCCAGCAACAATCGCTTCGCCAGTCCTAAGTGATGGGAGAAGATCCATCAGACTTACAATAGTGTCTGGCACGGTGGATTTTATTCTAGCTTGATCCTCAATGTTTGATAGTCTCAAAGAGATAAATGTTCCACACTGCGAAAGAATAGTATCATCAAGCTCAGAAGGCCTCTGACTAACAAGAAGGGCACCCAATCCATATTTCCTACCTTCTTTCAGTATTCTTCGAACTGATCGCAAAGCATATCCAGCAACTTTAATACTCCCAGAAGACCGAGGAAGATAGGAATGCGCTTCTTCATAGACTAATAAAACTGGTCTATTCCTTCCAAAATTATCAAGATGACGACCCCAAAAATGTGATTCATAAATAATGCGAGAAAGAACACCAACAATAAGATCAATTATTTCAGAAGGAATACCTCCCAAATCAAGCACAGTAATAGGTTTGTCATGACTTAACCAAGATTTAAGAAGATCATCTATATCTTTTTCCTTTCCATTGTATTTACCAACATTTAATAGAAAATCATATTTTTTATCCATTATTTTCGCATACAGTTTATTAACATACGATTGCATATTTGGTGGAGGTTGTGGCTTAAAAGGTGCAGAATTACCCATTCCCACAGGTTTAAAACTTGCACTAATCATTTTTTCTGCATTTCCTTCTTCAATTAGAGCTTCATTTTCCCTTTGTATTTCTTTATATGTAACACGCTCAAGTCTATCAAAATGATACCAAAGTTTCTTTATTGAAAATGGTATTGGTGAGTCAATAGTAACTCTTGTAGGATCAATTTTTCCTGAGAATAAATCTTTGCAATTATTGTCTTTATATTCATAAATCTTAGCTTGAATATTCATATCGTAAATCGTATCATTTGCAGATCTACGATCCACAAGAAACCATAGTAACTCATCCATAGAAAGCGCCCAATATGGGACAACAAGTCTATTTCGTGCTGAACCAATGCTAAATACGCGCGCCTTTCCTTCGAGTGCAGCAGCATATTCACCATGAGGATCAATTACAATTACACGTGCATTAGGAAAATTATCTGACGATAGTGATTTTAAAATCGCTGCAACCGTGTTTGATTTGCCACTTCCAGTGGAACCAACGATTGCACTATGGCGCGTAACTAATTTCTGTATATCAACATACGCAGGAAGACTATCTGATGCAGATAACCGCCCAAGGGAAACATGGGATTTTGCTTCAAGATCATATAAGAGTTTGAGATCAACCTCGGTAATAACATGGACCTCATCATCTATGGTAGGGTAATTACTTAGACCGCGCTGAAATTTTTGTCGCTGATATGATTCACCAAGTAGCTGTACTTGTATCCATCTCATGCTAGGTGATACATCCTCAATAAACTCAGCATTTCTAATAGCTGAGCTGCCTACCATAGAAACAATGCCATACAGATTTAATGTTCCAAGCGGTATCCTGATAAATGATCCTATCTGCCCCAAACGATGAATTTTTCCATGAATAATTGGATTTGCAGATGGTAGTTCCTCTGACAACTCAACAATAATTGATGAACCTTTTACTTGTTTTACTAATCCAAGATATGTTTCCTGCCGTTTCATAGATAGGCTCCTTGATTCCAACCTACAAAGTCATACAAATACATAGAAAGAACTGCAAAGTCCCCAAGTAATAATTTGTTATCACTACAAATAGATATTAGTATTGAATCCTCTAAAGAATCTATCGATTCCCATTCTGTTTCAAATCCTCCTAAAATCGCCATGTTTTCGCTATAAATACTAAGGTTTCTATGTTTCTCGCTAAATTCTTTCACATTGTCATCAACTTCATACATGAAAGCTGAAATTGAAAGCCTTGGATTCTTTTGTAAAGATTGAAGGATAATATCATTTATATGCTCATCTGAAAAGCTGTATCCAGAAACAATCAAAAGTGTTTCACCATTGGAGAGGAAATATTTCAAACGATCCAATAGTGCCAAATAGGGTAATTTTCGAGAATATGCGTATTTATCTCTAGATGGAAATATCATTAGATTATTTGCTTTGTCGCTATTAGAATCATTATCTCTCAATATTCTTGTTATAATTCCTTTTTTATCTGTCACTGACTTCCAATTAACAGAACCATGCATTTTCCATAATTTCACTATACCAGAAGGTAGTTTATACCTTGGATCATTAATAATTGTATCAGCTTCTACTAAAGAAAGATCAAAATATGGTTCCACTGTTCCTATATAGCCATCAAAATATGGACAACAAGCAATATCAAGGGATTTATCTAATAAAATATCATAATTGGTCGTAAATATTTCTATTGAGGTTTGACAGTCAGCTTGTGTGTGTTTAATCCATTCAGCAAACTTTCTATATGATTCCATATCAAGATTATTTGAATATTTGACTTCATCTCGAATTTTTGAACAGATTTCGTTATCTAAATCAGTCAATTTACTTGGATCTAAATCTCCCTTTGTCCATTTTGAACTTACTAAAACTACTTCTTTTAGCATTCTAATTCTATTCAAAATATCTTCTATATTACAATCTTGTTCTAGCTCCGAAATAACATTAGACAGTATTTCATTATCCATTGATGATACAATATCTGATGTTAATTTGCTAATACCAGGAAGGCCCGCAGCCATTGAACAACCAGCACCTAGAAAAAAACCGAGTCGTCTTTTTCCTGACGAAAGTTGATCTCGAATTTCTCTTGCTGTATTATATGGATCCATTATCTGTATCTCCTCAATAGTTAGCACAACATCACACTCTTTCATATATATCAAATACTTATGTTAAAATCCCTATGATTCAGGAAAGATTCTAATAAGTGCAAATCAATTCTTCATTTTTTCTATATCATTAATAACTATTACGCTTTATACTCTCGCCGCTAAGCGATAGGCCTAACTCACAATATTTATATTTGTATTCATATTAATACTTTCATTTTCATTATTGAGAGCGGCTGCGGGTTGTCCGGCCCCCACGGTTTTGATGGATACATTCCCAGTTCCCTGTCTTGTAGTGATCTATACGTCCGAACTTTTGAATGTAAGAAAAGCTATGATATTTTGCAAAAAGACAAATGCGGCTACATACTTATTCAACTGAACAATGCAATAACGTGCTCCGGGAGGGGTTGGATGGAAGAGAGATACCCGTGTGGCAAGCACACGGGCCAAAGTCAGTTGAAGTACTACACGTATTGATTGCGGATTGCTTCGGATTCTGTTGACACCACGATCAGCTATCCATAGGATCGTAACCTCTTTTTTGACACCTGACCTTGAGAAGCAGGTCAGGCCACCCTTCCGATTGTTCAGTGTATTCCGTGGTGGATATTCTACATGACACTTGGTAAGGTCCAGGAACACACAGAATCCTCGTAACAATGAAATCAGGGACGCTGTGTAAACGGAAGGAGATTGCCTCGGATTCTGTTGACACCACGACTGCACACTACGCAGTCGGGCCACACAGAATCCTCGCAACGACGTGTTTTCATCCTACGGCTTAAAAACTACTTCACCTCATGCATGTACACATCCTGTTGAGGGAAGGGGATGGACAAACCGGCGGCCTCAATCTTCTCTTTGACCGTACGGTTCAAATCCCACCAGACCGACCAGTAATCATCCACTGTCGCCCATGCCCGCAATTGCAGGTTAACCGAGCTGTCGCCGAGGGATTCGACCATGATCTGCGGAGCGGGATCGGTCAGGATACGGCTGTCATTATCGATAATCCCCTGCAAAACCTTAAAACCGTCATCAATCGAATCACCGTAGGCTATCCCAACAACCATGTCCATTCGGCGGGTGCCATTGCGTGAGAAATTGGTCATCGGCGCACCCCACAGAACGCTGTTTGGAGCGGTGATCATGAGACCGTCGGGGGTATTGATCACAGAACTGAACAGCCCGATTTCCTTGACTACACCGGTAACCGCCCCGCACTGGATCGCTTCGCCGACACGCATCGGACGCAGGATCAGCAACATGATCCCTGCAGCGATATTCCCGAGAGTGTCCTTCAATGCCAGGCCGATAGCGAGTCCTGCGGCGCCTAATACAGCAATCAGACTTGTGGTGTTTACTCCTAAAATATCCAGGATAATCACTAACCCGATCGCATAGACAGTATACCTGGCAAGGTTACGGAACACCGGAACCAGGGTCGGGTCAAAACGCTTCGATTTTGCAGCAGCACGATTGATCGTTCCTTTGACCATACGCGCAACAATACTACTAGCCACGAGAACGGCAAAGGCGAGCAGGATCTTGTATCCCAGGCTCAGGATCCGTTCCGAATGATTGCTCCACAAATCGATAAAATATTCTGTCATGACGCTACTCCCAGACTATTACGGTTAAAAAATTTCATCCCTGTATCTATTATAACAGATGCTTTCACCTGTATGTATCAATAGATGTTCGTTTTATAAGAAAAGTGCAATGTCTGGCTCCAAATAAGAATTTCAGTAAAGTAATCGCCATGAGGTTCCATTCTGCAACATTCTGGATTTTGAACCTTTACTATGCTACATGCCGTATCAGCGTAACCCATTGATATTTATTTACCTTTTGTATGGCACAACGCTTGCGCTGCATGGAGAAATATATCCAAACCGTTGAATTCATTTAAACTGGTCGATCAGGCAAAGGAGCCAGTCATGTTGCGAAATTTCTTCGTTGTCGCCCTTCGGAATTTGAAACACAACCCCCTGTATTCCATCATCAATATCCTGGGATTTTCACTTGGACTGGCGGTGTTCCTGCTGATCTCCCTGATTGTACTGGATGATTTCCTGTTTGACGGTTTCCATGAAGATCGTGATAACACGTACCGACTGATTACATCCAATGTCGCTTCCCACAAGGTGGATACGATCACCTCAGGCGCTTTGATCCGTGAGACCAACGCGACCGTATCTGGATTAATCGCCGCAGGACGGGTTCACAATTTCGGGACGGTTAACCTTGTCCAGTTCGGCGCGCCGGAATCTGAAGCCGGTATCCAGCGTCGAGTGGTGGGTGCCGACAGCAATTTTTTCGAGATATTCCCCGGATTCCATCTTCTTGAGGGTGATCCAGGGGAGCAATTGCGAGCGCCGAACACCTGTGTTGTAACCGAAGAAGTCGGGCGTCTCTTTTTCGGTGATGAAAGCCCGGTCGGGCAAGTCGTGGGGCAAACAGATGACAATCCCGGCATCACAATCACCGGCGTGGTTATGGATTGCCCGACCAACTCGCATATCCAGTATGATGTGATCATGATGGCGGAGGTTAATGAATTCAACGCTGTCTGGTTTGATTCCTGGGACAATATCGCGGTGTATGGGTACCTGCGGGCTCATGACGGCGTGGATCAGTATGAACTGGAACAATTGATCCGGGAGGTTGGAGAACGAAATGGCTTGAACGAACAATACCTGCCAACATTACAGCCGATCATGGATGTCCATCTCGGCTCCAAGGATTTCCTGTTTGACAACTTGAATTATAGTAAGAGCGACAAAACTCAGGTGATTATCCTCTGCATTATTGCTACTCTTACCCTGCTGATCGCATCATTCAACTTCATCAATCTGTCAAGCGCACGGGCAATGAAACGTGCGCGCGAAGTGGGAATGCGCAAGGTGGTCGGCGCCAGGCGCGGCAACCTCATGGTCCAGTTTTTGGGCGAATCGGTGCTTCTAACCCTTCTTGCAATGATCATTGCGGCTGTGTCGGTTCATCTCCTGCTGCCGTCCATCGCAAATTTTGTGAATAAAGAAATTACCTACACATTGACCAATACGCCCGCTTTGCCCATCAGCCTTGTTGGTGTGGCGATTGCCGTAGGACTACTTGCAGGGCTATATCCGGCGACTGTCTTGTCCGGTTTTAAGCCGATTATAGTATTAAAGGGCAGTTTTGTGCGCAGTGTTCGCGGACGGACCATGCGTCTTGTTCTCGTCGTCGTTCAGTTCGCCATCTCCATTGCCCTGATCGCCAGTGTGTTCATCATTCTCCAACAACTGGAATATATACGTAGCCGTGATCCCGGATTTGTCGCGGACCGTACCATGCTCACCTTTACTTTCAACCCGGAAGTTGCACAAAGCCGTGAAGCGTTCATGGATGAATTGCGGAACATTCCCACTGTGGAAGCGGTCGGTTCCGCGTTCAGTGTACCCGGTGACGGCACCTATGGCCGTTATGAAGGACGTGGTGAAGATTCCATGACCGGGGAAAACAACATCTCCTTTGTGCGTATGGTCGTGGGCAGGGATTTCCTTGATGCACTCGACATCGATTTGATCGCCGGACGTAATTTCGCCGAATCCTCCGCAGACAGCGGTACCTGTGTACTCCTGAATGAAGCCGCTTTGGAGCTATTGGGATGGACAACAGATGCTGTCGGGAAACGGATCATCCTACTCGAACCTGACGGCAGCGATGTCGACAGGAATGTGATCGGCGTTATCCATGACTTCCAGTATGCCAGCGCGCACCAGAACATCGACCCGCTAATGCTCGAATACAATCCCCCGGGCGGCGGATTTGTTATCATCCGTATGCAGGAAGGCACCCTCGAAGAATCACGGGAACGTGTGGAAGAGGTTTGGACATCCATGTTCCCGGAACGCGAATTCTTTTACCAGTTCCTCGATGATCGTATCAGCCGTCAATACCGTGGTGATGAGAACTTCGCGGTGAAAATCGCGGTTTTCTCCGGGCTTGCCATCCTGATCGCTTCGCTGGGATTGTTTGGTTTGACTTCTTACACCATGGAACAGCGCCGCAAGGAGATCGCTGTCCGTAAGGTGCTGGGCAGTAGCGAATCACGGATCACATGGCTGTTAACGGTGGACTTCATCCGTTGGGTACTGATTGCGAATATCTTCGCCTGGCCGGCGGCGTTCCTGTTGATGGATGCCTGGCTGAACGCCTTCGCGTTCCGGATCCAGTTGTCGGTGTTACCGTTTTTAGCGGCGTGCGGAATTGCAGTGCTGATCGCGGTGCTGACCATCATCACCCTGACCTGGAAAGCAGCGCTGACCAACCCTGCACGGGTTTTATATCACGAATAAGAAGTAGCGAGGACGTAAAAAATCGGTCAGGGAAGAGTTTTAACGTATTCAGCGATATAGGATATTGATATATCTTTACAACAGGAAGTTTGCCCCGGACCAAGGGTGGTCCGGGCTACATACTACATACTACATACTCGTTCTTCCTGTTTTCAGTGTATTCCGTGGTTATAATATTCTACCCATCTTGACAAGCGATCCGTCGGCTGACTGACAGATCGGGCTACCCGTACTTCCCGGACCAAGGGTGGTCCGGGCTACTTTTACAGTTCTTCCCCAATGGTCAAAGCACGGATGTAGTTTGTGATACCGGGCGTGTTCATCGGCAATCCACCTGTGACAACCGCCCTGTCCCCATTTTTCACAAATCCTTCCCGGAGGGCAAAATCCACCTGGCTTTGGAGTTTACCGATCAGTGTTTCCCCGGGATTGTCGATCAGGGAGTAAACACCATTACGCACCCGCAGTTTTTTCGCGGTTTCCACATCGGGCACACTGGCGATCACCGGCACACCGCAACGGAGGCGGCTGATCCGTGATGCAGTCGATCCCTGGGTATAGGGAGCGAACACAATCTTCGCTTTGATAGCATCCACGAGGTATTTCAGGGCATTCACCACACCGGATTGAAGATCGCCCTCGATGTCTCTCGGGATCTGGAAGGTCGCCTGCATTTCCGCCTCCCGGATAATCCTCGCCATCGTCTTCACTGTATTCGGCGGATCGGCGCCTACAGCAGTTTCCCCAGAGAGCATGACCGCATCGGTGCCGTCATACACAGCATTCGCCACATCAGTCACTTCCGCACGAGTGGGCAGGGGCGATTCGGTCATGGATTCCAGCATCTGGGTTGCGGTAATAGAAAACTTACCCGCAGTCCTTGCCCGATGGATCAGTGATTTCTGTACGGTAGGAACACGTTCGATGGGGATCGAAATACCAAGATCGCCACGTGCAACCATGACTCCATCGGTCACTTCAAGGATTTCATCGATTCTTCCGACTGCATCTGCACGTTCGATTTTTGCCACAAGTTGCGGTTGCCGGGAATATTCCTTCAGGAATTTTTTTGTCTCTATAATATCTTCCGGCCCTCGCACGAACGACAAGGCCACGAAGTCGACACCTATCTCCATCCCGAATTCAAGGTCCTTCCAATCCTTGGGACGCATGGCGCCTAATGCCAGGTCACTATCCGGGAACGACAGACCGGCACGTGAACGCAGTGTACCACCGGACAGTAGTGTACAATCAAAACCGGTTTTGCTGATTTTATCGATACGCAGAGTGATTACGCCATCGCCCAACACAATCCTTTCGCCGGGATTAATGGACCCCATCCATCCCTCATCCTCAAATCCCACCGTTGCAGCATTGCCGTATTCATATCCAGCTTCGAGGCGGAATGGCCTGCCTGAATGCAGATAGACACTACCGCCTACAAGGTTGCCAATTCGAAGTTTCGGTCCTCCAAGGTCCTGCAGGATAGCGACATTATGTTTCAGTTTTTTCGCAACAGTTCGTATCCTGTCCGCTGTTTCCCGATGGCTGGCATGATCGCCATGGCTGAAGTTCAACCGAAACACATCCACACCAGTGGCAATAAGTTTTTCAAGCACTTCGGGTGTGTTGGATGCCGGCCCTAACGTCGCCACAATTTTTGTCAGACGTTGTTGATACTGCCTGTCATCCCTGGATTGATTTTCCATGATTCGCCTCATTTCCTGCACCATGCGGATTGGTACAATACTCCATCACAAAGTATAAACACCATCTATTTTCGTAACGGCAGCACCGCCGAAAAAGACTGCCGGATTATCTTGCTCAGAATTGATAAACATCCGTATATGGTTTGGATTATCACGATCCCCATTCTGCTCCACCTGGATTGGTGTTCCATCCCAAAGACCATTCGAATACAGGAAATAGCCCAGCGCTGCGTTACCTGTACCCGTTGCAGGGTCTTCGAGATAACCATATGGCGCTGCAAACACACGGATTCGTGCACGATTGACCGTAGAGGCAACTTCTTCGCTGAAACAGGCAATAATGTTGATCCCGTTATTATCGCAGAAGCTGCGTACTTGTTCAATATCAGGCGAAAGAGCCAGAACAGCATCCAGCCCTGCGAACGGAATAACGAGAGTTTCCAGACCTGCATTAATCCTGCATGGTTTCAATTGGCCATGTAAGCGCCTGGATGAAGTACTCAACATTTCTGCGAGCTGGTCATCGGTGTATGTTTGCTCACGGTTTACCGGTGGTGGAGATGAAATGTAGACAGAATTTTCCGATAATATTCTATTGACAACCTTTAATGTTCCCATTCTGTTGTGAATCAATATTTCCGGACGTCTGCGCAAGTGTTCATTGTTCGAGATAAGTTCATACATGATTCCGATAGTAGCATGCCCACAGAATTCCACCTCCCGTTCGGAAGAGTAATAACAGAGGCCGTAATCCTCCTCTTCGGGCCAGACAAAACCGACTTCGCTTACAAACCCCTTCAGTTCACGGGCAATCCGCTGCATCTCATGCGGTTCGAGATCGGTTTTCGATCCCAGTTGGATCATACCGGCTGGATTACCTGCTGAAGAAGGTGTTGCGAACGCGTTTATTTTTTTGAATGGCAACCGTTTCACGTTCAGTGTTCTCCCTGAATCTCCATTCCTGCGCAATCAATGGTCCGAAAGAACTGCCAGCAAAGAATCGCAATTGGCACAAAAACCAATTTCATTGCCATGAATGCTCTGCATGAACATCAGCATCGCCATGTAGTGTTCATCGGCCTGCTCAGGATCAAACATCCCCGGATCCAGCATGAACTCAAGCATGTATTCAAGATGGGAATCCAGTCCTTTTTCCTGAGCGTTGTAGAGTGCACTGATATCCCCCAGGATTTCATAATCCATATACTGCACAGCCCCGGAGGTGACTGCTGTATTCCATGCGGAATGCTCTATCAGCGGCATGCGTGGATTGGAATAGTCCAGGGCAATAAGAATACGTTCGAAGGCTGATCTTCCAGCCATGGAAGAATTGAGTTGAGTACGCATGCTCGTAATCATCTGCTCATGGAACGCGAGGATCTCCTGTACCTCATCGCGATTTGATTCGATTTCCCGTACAATATTATCCAGGGCGATTTCCGCAGTTCTCCGGTTGTTGGCTGCTTCGCGCCATTGCCCCAAGGTAAACGCCAGGAAAACTGACAGAAAAATGAATACCACCTCCAGTAAAAAATATGATAGTTGTGGCTTTGAAACATGATTCAACTTGGCCCACGGTCCAGGCATACTCATTCTCCTCAATATATTAGGGAAGAAAATAGGGAAATACTTGTTCAAATTCTATTTCACGAGAACCGGAAATTAAATTAATACATCTATTATGATTTCTATCAACGCCTTTTGTACAGGAGTTACAGTAAACTAAAACTGACCCGCAGAGCCCTCGAGTTGAATTGATGAGAAAAAATCAGTACCGTTATTCTTATGTATTGATCTGAAAGAAATGGTGTACCTGTATTGCAGGGAATTCAGGTACTATGGTACTCATTGATTTCCTTTATAGATGGGAAAACCTATGTCGATGATTACGCACAAGAAACGATTGGGAATTCTGGTGGCAGGCGGTCCTGCTCCAGGAATTAACAGCGTGATTGCTTCTGCATCAATTCATGCTCTCACGAGCGGGATTGAAGTAGTTGGTATACTTGATGGGTTCCGTTACATCATGCGTGGAGACATTTCACGCACTCGTGAACTTACGATTGGCCGTGTCAGTCGTATTCACTTTCTGGGCGGATCGTACATCGGGATCGCTCGTGACAATCCCACCAAAAGGCCGGAAGATCTGCAGACAACAGTAAATTCTCTGCTGCGGTTGAATATCGACAAACTCATAACGATTGGTGGTGACGACACTGCTTACTCGGCGATGAAACTGGAAGAAGCTGCTGATGGCCGGATTCACGTCGTACACGTCCCGAAAACCATCGACAATGATTTATATCTTCCATTGGGAATTCCCACCTTCGGTTTCCAGACAGCCTGTAATACCGGTGTGGATGTAGTAAAAAACCTCATGACCGATGCACGCACCACTAGCCGCTGGTTCTTCGTAATCGCCATGGGACGTAAAGCAGGTCACCTTGCAATGGGATTAGGGAAAGCCGCCGGACCGACATTGACATTGATCCCCGAAGAATTTGCGGGAAAAAACAAGATAACTCTTCCGAAATTAGTTGATATCCTCACGGGATCGATTATCAAACGTTTAAGCTATGGTTTCCAGGATGGCGTTGCCGTACTGGCGGAAGGCTTGCTGGAAAACATGCCGAAGAAAGATTTTAACGGTTTTTCCAAGGTGGAACGTGATGAACACGATAACATCCGGTATGATGAAATCGATTTTGGAAATATTATCAAACAGGAAGTAGTGAAACGGCTAGCCTCGTTTAATCTGAAAACCACGATTGTCGCGAAAAACCTCGGTTATGAACTTCGTTGCGCCGACCCGATTGCATTTGATATGGAATACACAAGAGACCTGGGCTACAATGCAGCGAATTATATCATCAATGGCGGCAACGCTGCGATGGCCAGTGTTCAGAATGAGAAATTCGTCCCAATGATGTTGAAAGACATCATTGACCCGAAAACAGGCAGAACACGCGTTCGTCTGGTTGATACGAATTCTGAAAGTTACAAGATCCTACGGACCTATATGATACGTTTGACAAAGGAAGATTTTGAAGATCCGCATGAACTGGCGAAGTATGCGGCTACTGCAAATATCTCCTTGCAGGAATTCAGGGATCAGTTCTATTACCTGGTGGAAAATGATCCATTCTTCAGGCAGAAACAAGAAAATTCCGGGAATAATGGTACTAATTACAAGATCCCCGAAGCAAAAAATGAAGAAGAAACAGCCGCAAAAGAGAAATAGAACGATTTATACAACTTCAATTTTGAGTGGGAAAGGTCGCCTTGTCATAGTGGCGACCTTTTTTAGTTAATGTTGCCCTGGTATTGATTTCCATCCGTTTTGCACCGCAAATTAATATAATAAATTCGGACAAACTGATTACTTTATTTTGGAAAACTTGGGGAAATAAAAAGAAAAAAGATTACTCCTGTTATTTCTATCACTTTAACTGGGAGATCACACTTGTATTTTTGTATGTTTTCGTTCTACAATAATCTAACAGAATCACTATTCTCAACCGTCGAGCATGATTTGAATCCTGATCGTGATTTCTGCATTAGCAGGGAAAACTTCCAGTAACCGGCGATGCAAAGAGACTTGCCAAAAACAGAAGATGACATTCAAAACCAGCGAAGTCGTCTGGTCAATTATGAAAAAGTCCGATCCTTGTTTGGATTGAATGAACTTTTTACAGATACTCCATCCTATAAATCGGAAGCGAATAAAATAGTATTATCCCTCCTTGAATACTCTCCCATGTCCATTATTATTTATAATCCTGACCATACCGTATTGTTCTGGAATAGAAAAGCGGAACAGATTTATGGTTGGACAGAGGAAGAAGTACTCGGAAAACCCATTCCAGTAATCCCCAGACGTGATCAGGAAGCTTCCAACGCCATTTTATCCAGGCTCAAAGCCGGTGAAACATTTTCCGGACTGGAGGTGCGTGGAACACACAGGGATGGTCACCTGCTGCATTTGCGTTTATCAATTGCTCCTCTAAAAGATACAGATGGAACTGTAGCTGCATTCTTAAGTATTGGTGAAGATATTACAGACAGCGTTCACGACAGGCACAACCTGTATCTGAATCAATTCGCCCTCCAGAATGCTTCCATAGGAATTGTCCGAGTTGATGAAAATGCAAAGATCGTCGAGGTAAATGAACAATTCTGCAGAAACCTTGGTTATTCCAGGGATGAATTATTACATATGGGTATAAAGGATATTGACCCCACGTTTACGAATGAGAGTTGGCAAAAAATCAGGAACTGGGAACTGCAGGAAGGCAGTATCTTGTTTGAAACAATTCAAAAGCGAAAGGATGGCACCCTTTTCCCGGTTGAAATACACGCCAGTTCCGGTGAATATGACGGTGAAAAATTTTCAATCTCATTTGTCCAGGATATCACCCGAAGGAAACGGTCAGAAGAAGCAGTAAAATCAAGCGAATCGAAGTATCGGCGTTTGCATGAAACAATGACTGACGCATTTCTGCATATGGACCTGGTTGGAAATATCCTTGAAAGTAACCGATCATTTCAACAAATGATTGGTTATTCGGAAAATGAATTACAGGCTTTAAGTATTTCATCAATTACACCTGAAAAATGGCATTCTACTGATGAAAAAATTGTGGCAGAACAGATTTTATTAAAGGGTTCTTCCAATATTTATGAAAAAGAATTCCAGCGTAAGAACGGCACTGTATTTCCTGTGGAAGTCCGATCCTTCTTACTTCGGGATGATGAAGGTCAGCCATCCAGTATATGGGGGATAATCCGGGATATATCAGACCGCCAGAAGGCACAGGAGGAACGTCTTCAACTTGAACTCCAGCTCATGCAGTCAATGAAAATGGAATCCATCGGACGACTGGCTGGTGGAATTGCACATGACTTTAATAACATGCTGAATGTTATTATTGGGCATACAGAAATAGTGCTTGAAGGATTCGATCCCGAATCGGAAACATATAAAGAACTGCAGGAGGTTTATTCATGCAGGGGAAAAATCGGCGAACCTGACCCGCCAACCTGCTGGCATTTGCGCGCAAGGCAAACCATTCAACCTGAAATCCTGGATTTGAATTCCGCATTAAACAATATGTTGAAAATGCCTGCATCGTCTTATCGGTGAAGATATTCAGCTTGTATGGATTCCCGGACGTGATTTGTGGAAAGTCTATATGGACCCGGGACAGATTGATCAGATCCTGGCAAACCTGTGTGTAAATTCACGTGACGCCATTGATGGCACCGGGAAGAATTACAATTGAGACCGGAAATGTTACATTCACTGAGGATGATGTAAAAGTACATCCTGACATTGAAGCAGGTAAATACGTGTACCTGCACGTCAGCGATACCGGCATTGGAATGGATGCTGATACAATCGCTCACATATTTGAACCGTTTTTTACAACAAAAAGTGTGGGCGAAGGAACAGGACTTGGCTTATCCACTGTGTTTGGGATTGTCAAACAGAATAATGGATTTATCGACGTCTACAGCAAATCAGGGTTGGGAACGACACTGAAGATTTATTTTGCGAAATGTGAAGATGACGCGGAGCATTTAAACAAATCCAGAAATCAGCAACCTTTACCCCGGGGATCAGAAACAATACTCGTGGTTGAAGATGAACGAGCGATCCTTGACCTTACCAGAAAAACACTTGGAAAACTCGGCTATAATGTTCTTGCAGCCTCCAACCCTTATGATGCAATAGAAATTGTCAGAGATAACACATGTACTATCGATCTGTTGCTTACCGATGTTGTAATGCCGGAAATGAATGGCAAAGAGCTATCCGACTATCTGCATAACATTTGCCCGGAGATAAAAAGTCTGTTTATGTCCGGGTATATGAATGACGTTATAGCAAAACATGGAATTGTAGAAAAAGGCATGAATTTTATCTCAAAGCCCTTCTCAATACTGGACCTTTCAACCAAAGTACGTACAATTCTTGATTCAACAACAGTACCATAATTGTAATTATCAAGGATTTATCCATTTACACGGCACGATTGTATCTTCTTTTCCTGTCACTGTTTTTCCTGTTCTTTCGATTCTTCTTCTGATCAATGGCAGAAATCTTGTGGATTTTCAACTGCTTTCCAGCTATCCATGCCTTTTTCAATTGATTCAGGTGACCGGCAGGCATCCCCACAGGCAGATCGACCGTACTGAATTCATCTTCGATTGCAATCCGTCCTATATACTTCCCTTCAAGACCTGTCTCATTGGCGATGGCTCCTACAATGTTTCCCGGCGCGACGCCATCGGAACGTCCCAATTCAATCCTGTAGCATTCCATGGCGATGCAGTCTTCATCATGCGAGATATTTTTCTTATTCTTACTCCTTGTCTGTTCTTTTTGACCAGTTTTGTGATTTTGTTTTCTATCAACAGGGGAATAAAGAGCATCTTCTTCCGCTTTCATAGGAACGCCCTGCACCATAAGCATCAACGCTGCAGCAACATCCATAGGATGCACCTGGTTTTCCTTCACAAAAATTTGCAGCATCCTTCTGGCATCATCCAAATCATTTGTTGATAACGTTTCGCTGATACGCGATTTCATTTTTTCCATTTGCCTGCGCTTGCACCATCTCCAATGAAGGAATATCGACTCTTTCGATTCTCTGCCGAGTGGCCCCTTCGATGATTTTCAGCATTCTCATATCACGGTTAGTCGTAAACAGGATTGTCTCACCGCTTCGACCTGCACGTCCTGTCCTTCCAATTCTGTGAACATAGGCTTCTGCTTCACGTGGGATATCGTAATTAATCACATGGCTGATGCGTTCCACATCCAGCCCACGAGCGGCGACATCAGTTGCGATGAGAATATCTATCAACCCTTTTCGAAACTGCTCGACAGTACGTTCCCGCGTTGCCTGGGGAATATCGCCATTTAATGGAGCGACATTGTATCCCTGTGAAATCAGTTCTTCGGCAACGTCTACCGTGGGCGGATTTTGTCTTTACAAAGACAAGTACGCCATCCATCTCCTCCGCTTCGAGAAGACGGACCAATACCTCTGTTTTCTGGTGACTGCGTACCATCATGTACCGGTGCCGTACAGTTTCAGCCGTTGCCGTTTTTGTACTATTGCTTCACCATTACCGGATCACGCAGGAACTTTTCCGCAATTTTCCTTACTTCAAGGGGCATTGTTGCTGAAAACAACGCCGTTTGACGATGATCCGGCGTGTGCTCCAGGATCCATTCCACATCCTCACGAAATCCCATCCGTAACATTTCATCCGCTTCATCCAGGACCAGGGCCTGAATATCCTCAAGATGCAATGTTCCACGACGAATATGATCCATTATTCGTCCCGGGGTCCCCACAATTACCTGGACACCACGCTTGAGTTTCTCAAGTTGAATACGGATATCCTGCCCTCCATAAACCGCTAAAACATGGATTCGTGGCAGGTCACAACTATAGTTTTCAAAAGATTCCGCCACCTGGATAGCGAGTTCGCGAGTAGGTGGTGAGCACTACAATCTGTGGAATTACCTGGCTGGGATCGAGTTTCGAAAGCAATGGAAGCGCAAATGCTGCTGTTTTTCCCCGTACCTGTCTGCGCTTGACCGATGACATCTTTTCGTTCAAGCAACGGTCCTATTGTTTTTGCCTGGATGGGCGTGGGGATTTCATAGTTCATTTTTTCTACAGCACTTAGTACGGAGTGATGTGCAATCCAAATCCGTCAAAACGGACGGTTCGGCAACAAAACTTGACATGGGAGTCTTCTTTCAAGAATTAAAGATGTCCGTTGATCACATGAGAAAACAATCATCGTGGAACGATTTTCATGATCGTTCCATCGTTTTCCAACTCAATTTTCTACGCCTGCAAATAAGCGTCATTGATTCCTGATCTACGGACCTTTGCGTCCAGAGGCTAACTTCTTAGTTCACTGGAATGCATCGGAGTGCAGGTAAGACATTTAAAAATGATCTACCAGAACGACTTGTCGCTTTTTGAATAAGCATCCTTCGCAGGTCGGGAAGCAGTGCGAAAGTGTACACAATCCTTTCACAGATTCCTATAATTATTATACAGATATCCGTTCCCCAGGAGTCCCACATTGAATAATTGATACCAGTTATACCGTTTGTTCAGCAATTGTAGATAGATTTTCACATTTGTCATATATCATGCCTTTTAAACAGACGGGAGAGTCGGAAAATTGATTATTCACCCCCCTTACCTTCTATTTTCATATAGAATACTCTTCGTACCGTGAATATTCTTTGTACATTTAACATTCCCTGAATGAAATGGAACGGCTATGTTTCTCCCCGTTACTAATGAAGAGATGAAGACGTTGGGTTGGTCGCAACTGGATGTCATCCTTGTGACCGGCGACGCCTATATTGATTCTCCCCTGATCGGTGTGGCGGTAATCGGGAAGGTGCTCGCCAATGCCGGGTATCGTGTCGGCATACTACCTCAACCGACCCGGATTCTGATGATATTACCCGGTTCGGGCGAACCATCACTGTTCTGGGGTGTGACCGCCGGTTCCGTGGACTCCCTTGGTCGCCAACACAACCGCACTGAAAAAACGACGCAGGGATGACGATTACACACCGGGAGGAAAAAACAACCGTCGCCCCGTCCGAGCAAGCATTGTCTACAGCAATCTCATCCGCAGGCATTTCAAAGGGACGGTTCCCATAGTATTGGGTGGGATCGAAGCGAGCCTGCGCAGGATAGCGCATTACGATTACTGGTCCGATTCCATCCGACGGTCTCTACTGTTCGACGCAAAGGCGGATATCCTCGTTTATGGGATGGCTGAGAAAACCATTCTCGAGTTGGCAGAACACGTTCGCAATGAGAAACCGTGGGATTCGCTTCGCGGATCTGCCGCATCGTAAAAGAACCGCCAGGCGATGCTATCCAATTGCCTGCGTATGAAACAGTCCGGAATGATAAAAAAGCTTTCACGAGTATGTTCTTTACCTTCTATGAGAATTCTGATCCGGTTACCGCACACCCTCTTGTCCAGAAACATGGCGACAGGTGGCTTCTCCAGCACCCTTCCCAATTTCCACTATCACGGGAAGAGTTGGATTCCATTTATTCTCTGAAATATGAACGGAACGCTCATCCATCCTGTGCAGCAGAAGGCGAAGTCCGGTGCGCTGGATACAATCCGTTTTTCACTGACAACTCACAGGGGTTGTTATGGAGAATGTAATTTTTGCGCCATCGCCACGCACCAGGGGCGCCAGGTTCAAAGCCGTTCGGAAGAATCCATCATCAACGAAGCCAGGGAATTGACAAAACATCCGTCATTTCAAGGGTGTCCTGTATGACGGCGGATCGCCGACTGGAAATATGTATGCTACCAGTTGCCCTCGATGGAAACGAAAAGGCGCCCTGCAGCGACAAACGTTGCCTTACTCCACATGTTTGCGAAGCATTGGCAGAATAACCATTCCGCACAGATCCGGCTTCTAAAAAAACTTCGTGAACTGCCCGGTGTAAAAACATGTATTCGTTACTTCCGGCCTGCGATACGACATGATCCTG
>CAXXQY010000002.1:0-60092 GCA_963674515.2 bacterium | reverse complement strand
CAATTGCGGGACCATTTACTTTTGCAACTACCGGCTTGGGATTCGTATAAATCAGCTCCAGTAATTCCGCCAACTGCATGGCATCTTCACGGTTGGCGTCCCATCCTGAATCTTTGATGCTCTTCATGTAATTCAGATCGGCACCGCCGCTGAATGCCTTTCCCTCACCGGTAAGGACAATACTCTTGCATTCATGAGTGGAAAGCTTGTCGAATGCTTCTGAAGATCAACGACCATTTGCGTATTAAACGCATACGCCGTTCCGACGGTTCATGATTACCTGAGCAACACCGTCAATGATGTGAACACGTACCGACTCCAGTTCCATGCTCTCCTCGTGTTCTGCTACTGAGTCCATGTTTATTCCCGCTAAAAGTTCCAACAATGAACGGCGAAACGGACGTAATGCGTCCGTTTCGGAATAACAAACTTATCCTGTATCAATTCCACATGATTTCCAGCTCATGAAATCACTAGTCTTCATCCTGCTCCGGCATTCGAAATGTGGGCAGGTTGATAACCGCTCGTAGCGTGAAGACAAATCCACCCGCATTAAATTCCTGTTGATCCGACCCACCGACAGAATCCAGAATCGGAATTCATCGCCTGTAAACAACCCGTGTAACGATCCTGCATGCTGGCTGTCCAGGCATCATTGTCGAAAAGATGTTATTACTCAGGGCGTACTCTGCTTCTACGCAAATGCTGATTGAATTCAGCACTGGATATTCAACAGAAACAAAGGGAGCAAAATAGACTCCATTCCCACTGAACCGGTCAAAGATACCTGCATATCCACGGTCAACTGTCATGCTGGAGAGGCCGAAGCCCACACCCATCGGGAAACGGTATTCCCCCCATTGGGGGATTACAAACGCCCGCAGTTGAAGTTCGGTGCTGCTGAGGGAAAGTTCACGCTGGTAATCACTGATGGTAGAGCTGATCTACTCGTCCTGTCCTGTAAAGAAGCCTCACCGCCAAACCATGAATACCGTAAACCGACGCCTCCACCATACCGGAACAGAAAACTGCTGACACTTCATAGGAATTATCTAAAGGCTCGTGCCCACCGGTAACCAACACCAGATAAGGTTCAATCTTTTCAGGTTCTTCTTCATAATACATCGCCACAACACGGCCACTACCGCCCTGGGCAAGAACGATGGTAAAAAATCCAAATATGATCACCAACAGAAGGATCATCGCCCCTGCGACCACAATTTTGTTATATGGTTCACCCTGGGCCAGCCCATTCCTGGCTTTGTATCTTGAATGAAACGGCCAGCAGTACATAACTACTCCCTCCTTACTTCAATCCGCCGGCTCACATATGCTCCCTTGAGATACTGCTTTTCCACACATTACATCCGGAATATCCCCATCTCCATATCCGGAATCATCTGGTTCAGGCTCATCTCAATACCAAGAGCAATGGCAGTGCGTGTATCCCGTATGGTAATGATACCATCATCCCAGATTCTCGCAGTTGCGTAGTATGGATGTCCTTCCTCTTCATACTTGTCGAGAGTCGGTTTCCGGAATTCAGCGACCTGCTCCTCGGTCATCTGGTCCATTCCACGCGCTTTTAACTGATCCTGCTTCACCTGGGCAAGAACATCCGCCGCCTGTTCTCCCCCCATAACCGAAATGCGTGCGTTCGGCCACATCCACAACAGCCTCGGGAAATACCCGCGTCCACACATGGCATAATTCCCGGCGCCGTACGATCCACCTATGATTAACGTAAACTTGGGAACATCCGCATTGGCGACTGCATGCACCATCTTGGCGCCATCCGATGCAATCGCACCGTGCTCATACTCCACACCTACGATAAACCCGGTAATGTTCTGAAGGAATAACAACGGAATTTTACGTTTTGCGCATAATGTGACAAAATGGGCGCCTTTTTTCGAACTTTCACTGAACAGTACGCCATTGTTGCCGATAATCCCAACCGGATACCCCATGATCCGGGCAAATCCGGTAACCAGCGTATTCCCGTAACGGGGTTTGAATTCATGGAACTTGGAACCGTCTACGATACGGGCGATTACTTCGCGAACATCATAGGGTTTTCTCAAATCGCTCGGAATAACTCCATAAAGCTCTTCCGGATCGTAATAAGGATCTTCCGCAGCTTCACGTCCAATATCCGCTCTCGGTTTGAATCCCAGATTCTCGATAATGTTCCGGGTGATTTTCAGGGCATGATCGTCATTTTCCGCGAAATGGTCCGATACACCTGAGATGCGTGTATGCACATCCGCTCCCCCCAACTCTTCGGGAGTGGTTTCCACACCGGTAGCGGCCTTCACTAACGGCGGTCCACCAATAAAGATTGTTCCCTGTTCCTTGACAATAATTGTTTCGTCGCTCATCGCAGGCACATAGGCGCCGCCCGCTGTGCAGGATCCCATCACACAACTGATCTGCGGTATGCCAAGCCGACTGAGGTACGCCTGGTTGTAAAAAATCCGGCCGAAATGATCCTGATCCGGGAATGTTCCCGCTTGTTCCGGCAGGAAAATTCCGCCCGAATCCACCAGGTAAACACAGGGAAGATTGTTTTCCAACGCTACCTGCTGAGCGCGTACATGTTTTTTTATGGTGATCGGGAAATAGGTTCCGCCCTTTACCGTCGCATCATTTGCGATAATGAGCACTTCACGCCCATGCACCAGTCCAACACCTGTAACAATGCCTGCGGAAGGCGCCTCATTCTTATACATTCCATGAGCGGCCAGTGCACTGAACTCCATAAACGGTGCATCCGGATCCACAAGTTTGTCGATCCTCTCTCTCGCGGTCAGTTTGCCACGCGAATGGTGACGTTCCACATACTTGGCAGGACCGCCCTTCAGGATTTCATGCAACAGGTCCAGGTACTCTTTTTCAAGCTGCTTGTGATGCTCTACATTCTGTTTGAAGTCAGGATCACTTGTACGTATCTGAGATGAAATGCGAAACAAAACTCCCCCTTCTCCCGTTGCCTTCCAAAGGGATTCTTCTTGTCACCAATGTAAAATGTTATTTTCAACGACGTTGTAGATTGCGTTCAATGTGTATAAATCGATAATTTCCCACGCCGTTCGTATCTTTATAACGTACGCCACAGTATGATTTCAAGCAAGTCTCCATATTTTTTATTCTATTCCGTTACCTGCATCTACCTGGATGCTCCGGAGAAACGATAACTACTGATACGAAACTTTTTTCCGCGAACATCATCCAATACATAATTTCTGGTCCCATCATTTCTGACAATTGCACCGGCAGATGTAGTAATTCGAATACAGTGTTTCTGTGTGTGACGCGAAATGGGGATATTTTGGCACATATGTTAGGAATACCTTACATTGTCACATTTCGTCGTGAAACTGTTGGGATTTTTTGTGATTACAAACATTTCATTTGAAGGAGCTTTACTATGCGTAAATCATCGATATTCTTTATCATACTTTCATTGTTCGGTTTTCAACTCGCATCCGAAGCGGCTACCTGGAGTATTGACAAGGCACATTCCTCGGTTGGATTTCGTGTTAAACACTTGATGATCTCTAATGTTAACGGTCAATTCACCGATTATGACGGAACCATAGAGTACGATCCTGCCCACCCGGAAAACGCATCCATCAATGTCACAATCAACATGGCTTCGGTCGATACTGATAACAGCGGACGTGACGATCATCTCCGCACCGGTGATTTTTTTAATGTGGAAAACTTTCCGACCATGACCTATGTTTCCAACCGGGTAGAACAAATTGCCGATGACCATCTCCGCGTATATGGCAATCTTACTTTGCACGGCATCACCCGTGAAGTAGTTCTTGATGTTACAGAGATCAGCGACTCATTCGAGTTCATGGGAAAAATGAAGATGGGCGCCAGGGCGACGGCCACGATTAACCGTACCGATTTCGGCCTGACATGGAATCGTTCTTTGGACAATGGCGGTCTTGTGGTAGGGGAAGAAATACGGATCACACTCGAAATGGAACTTGAACACGAGTAGAGAGTGGCAGGCCCGAAGGTTTTTATCCTACTGGTAGTTTATATCTTGCTAACATCTCTTGTAACATTATATTTTTACTAAAGATTTTCCATAAGGATAGAACCTTCGGGTAACATATATTCATCCTTGTAACTGGGGAATTGGTTTCTGCAAGGAGCAATAATGGACGAGCCAAATATGGTACAAAAGGAACCAGCCGTAATGGAGCTGGAACCGGGAGATTACTGGTGGTGTTCTTGTGGTAAGTCAGCGAAACAACCGTTCTGTGACGGCGCCCATAAAGATCCGCCATCATCTTTTCATTCAGTAAAATTTACGATTGAAGAGAAAAAAACGGTGTACCTGTGCCAGTGCAAGCATACCAGTACACCGCCATTTTGCGATGGGACTCATAAAACAAAATAGCTTCAAAAATTCACTAAGCCCGGCTTTTATTAACCGGGCTTTATCTTGAGATTCGAATGCACGGAAGCCTCCATCACATAGAACTGTATGTAACCAACCTTGCCAAATCCCGAGATTTCTGGGGATGGTTCCTGGAAAAACTTGGGTATTCGCTCTACCAGGAATGGCCGGAGGGATTCAGCTACATGCTGGATAAAACATACATCGTATTTGTCCAGGTGGAGAAGCAACATCTGCATCGTATCTATCATCGTTGCGGTCCCGGCTTGAACCATCTTGCCTTCCATGCAGAGTCGCGCGATGAAGTGGACGTTTTCACTCGTGAGCTTAAAAAACGTGGTGTACGGATCTTATATGAGGATCGTCACCCGTATGCAGGAGGCCCCGATCACTATGCCGTCTTTTTTGAAGATCCCGACCGGATGAAGGTCGAGCTCGTTGCGCCTGCCTGATCCATGGATTTGAAAATCATCTCACTTCACCTGCATGTCCAAATACATCAGAGACATCTCTTGGTCTCACCTGCATTTTCCTGCTATCTTTGAAGATTATTCACCAAACAGAGGCGGAACTATGTCAGTACATACAGGGAATGCAGGCCGGAGGGGCGATAAGGTCCGTTCGGATGCGTATGTAGAAATAACCATAACGGAATCCGGCGGGATAGACCTGCAGTTTGAGAGTAAGGTCGAGACTATGTACGGTGAGCAAACCCGCGCATTGTTCAAGGACGGTCTGAAACATTTCGGTATCGAACACGCTACTGTGATTGTTGAGGATAAAGGTGCACTTCCATTTGTACTGATGGCACGATTGGAAGGCGCTGTACGGCGTGCTTTACCGGAAAAGAACTTCGAACCCTGGCTTCCTGAAGCCGGTCCGGTATGTGGACCATCCGAGCGCAGACGCAGCCGCAGGAGCCGTTTGTATCTCCCCGGCAATGAACCGAAATACATGATCAACGCCGCCCTGCACAGCCCGGAAGGGATCATCCTCGACCTGGAAGATTCTGTTGCGATGAGCGAGAAAGATGTTGCCCGGATGGTGGTTCGTAATGCACTGGTACACCTCGATTTTCGCTGTTCGGAGAAAATGGTGCGCATCAACCAGGGCCAGCGCGGCCTGGATGACCTCTATTGGATTGTTCCCTGCGGTGTCCAGGTAATCCTCATCCCCAAGGTCGAAACCACCGAAGAGATCCTGAATGTTGTCGCCCGGATTGATGAAATCCGGTTGGCGAAGGGCATCAATGACCCGATCTGGCTTATGCCGATCATCGAATCCGCCAAAGGCGCGTGGTTTGCGTTTGACATCGCATCCGCTCACGATACCGTTGTCGCTCTTGCGGTCGGTCTGGAGGATTACACCGCGGATATCGGAACCCAGCGTACCAATGAGGGTCGCGAAAGTTTCTGGATGCGCAGCCAAGTGGTCAATGGAGCACGTGCAGCCAGTGTGCAACCGATTGACACCGTATTTTCCGATGTTTCGGACATGGAAGGTCTGTTGGAATCCGTGATAGAAGCAAAATCCATCGGGTTTGAAGGGAAGGGCTGTATACATCCACGCCAGATTGAAGTGGTGCATAAAGGTTTCGCACCAACGGAAAAGGAAATTGAAAAATCGAAGAAGATTGTGCTTGCCTTCGAAGAAGCGGAACGGCAGGGATTGGGCGTTGTAAGCCTTGGAAGTAAGATGATTGACCCACCGGTCGTAAAACGGGCATTAAAAACAGTCGATCTGGCGGAGAAAGACGGATTGCTCGAACAAAACTGGCGGGAAGCATAATCATCCGATTTGAGAGCTAATCAAGAGTATGAGGATTAGGCGGTTTCTCAACCGCCTTTTCTTTTGGAGAGATTCTTCCTTTGGTATCTATGGAAGAATCCCCTACATTAATGATTCCATACTTGACAAAGAAAGTACTTCGAATTACCTGCGACTCACGATCACATTGAAGTGTCGTTCGAACGAGCTGCAGGAAGCTGTGTACAGGGAGATTGTTTTATGAAACGCACACTATTCACTGGTTTGCTACTGGTATTGTTTGTCATGAGTTGTAACAGCAGCCAGACCGGGGAAATCAGTATGCCTGATTTTCCGGATATTGAATCGCTTGAACTGGAAACCACAGCAAGCGGTTTGCAATATTACGATGTGGAAGAAGGCAGCGGGGAAATGCCCGCCGCTGGCGACAGGATTGTAGCTCATTATGCAGGATGGTTGACCGATGGCACCGAGTTCGACAGCTCTATTCCTCGTGGCCAGACCTTCAGCTTTACAATCGGCCAACGACAGGTCATTCCCGGATGGGACGAAGGCATCGGCACCATGAAACGTGGTGGTGTGCGTATCCTTGTAATTCCACCGCAGTTGGGATATGGTTCACGCGCAAGCGGACCAATCCCGCCGAACTCAACTCTTGTTTTCCAGGTGTACCTTGTGGATTTCAACACACCGCCGTCCGCACCAGATTTTCCCGACATCACTCAATATAATTTCGAAACAACCGATAGCGGTCTTGAATACTACGATATTGAAGAAGGAACCGGTGACCTTCCGGAAGCAGGAAACCGTGTGGAAGCGAATTATACCGGATGGCTGACGAACGGAACCATGTTCGACAGCTCTATCCCCCGCGAGGAAACATTTTCCTTTACCTTAGGCCGGGGCGAAGTCATCCGTGGTTGGGATGAAGGTATTGCGACCATGAAACCGGGCGGAGTACGTATTCTCCGTGTACCGCCGGAGCTTGCGTATGGATCACGTCCTGCCGGGCAGATCCCGCCAAACTCTACTCTCATTTTCCAGGTTGAGTTGGTCAGCGTGAGTGTTCCTCCAGCCCCACCTGAATTCCCGGATGTTGAAGCGCTCTCGTTCCAGACCACTGATTCGGGATTGCAGTATCATGATCTGGAAGTAGGTAGCGGCGATTCACCGGAAGAAGGCGCAATCATTGAAGCGCATTTCACTGGATGGTTGATGGACGGAACCATGTTTGAAAGCACTGTTCCCCAGGAACAGACACGCATGTTCCCCATGGGACACCCAAATGTTCCCCCGGGCTGGAACGAAGGTCTTGAAACCATGAAAGTCGGCGGTTCACGGCTGCTGATCATGCCGCCGGAATTGGCCTATGGAAATCGTTCTGTCGGACCGATTCCGCCAAATTCGACCATTGTATACAGAATAGACCTGATCGGAATTCAGGACAGTCATCACTAATTCCGATTCCATGGAATTCCTGTCTGGTTGCGGGGGATACGATGAAAACGAATCACTTTTCAGTTGTGATAATAGCGGTCTCATTACTTCTTTCGGGATTGCTGTTGCTGCCCGGATGCGAACGTACTGAGCAGGGTATCAGCCAGATGCCCAATCTCGACGAAATAACCTTCGACACTTCGGACAGCGGGTTGATGTATTCGATCCTGGAATCCGGGGAAGGCGAATCACCT
Organism: bacterium; assembly: GCA_963674515.2. GTDB lineage: Bacteria > Electryoneota > Electryoneia > Electryoneales > Electryoneaceae. The sequence continues at coordinate 52,211 of CAXXQY010000002.1, read as the reverse complement.
GATCCAGAAAATCTGATCGTTGCGCATTATTCAGGATGGTTGACCGATGGCCGTCTTTTTGACAAATCATACGGCCTTGAACCAATACGGTTCCGCCTTGGCATGGGACGTGTAATTCCCGGCTGGGAAGAAGCCATCGCCATGATGACACCCGGTGAACACCGCCTGCTGGTCATTCCACCGGAGCTTGCCTATGGTGACCAGAGTCGGGAAAACATCCCTGCTAACAGCACTCTGGTGTTTTACGTTCACCTGATTTCTGTCAGTGATATGCCGAACACAAATGATCTCGATATGTTCATCACCCCATCCGGGTTGAACATCTTCGAGTATTCCCCGGTCCCCGGCCAAAATACTCCGCAGCAGGGCGACACATTGCACATGGTTGTCAAGGGATGGCTGTTTAACGGCGACCTCATTTACGATTCCTGGGAACAGGAACCGAATCACATCTATACTTCTATCTATGGTGTTACGAGGCAGATCGAAGGATGGGTGGAAGGTGTCGCGACCATGACCCCGCACAGTGGCAGGCTCCTGGTCATACCGCCGGAATTGGGCTACGGCGGCCGCACAACAGGACCTATCCCTGCGAATTCAACATTAGTCTATGACATCCAGCTTATCCAGATTGGCGGGGAAGCGCCGGAAATAGAGAGAGCAACGATTACGAATTCTACTCCCGCTTCTGACTTGGGGTCCATACTTGAGTAAAAACTTTTGGCTATAAAGAGATGATAGAGATGGGCAGGGAAACGCCTGCCCTTTTTGTTTTACGGTTGTTTTTAAGTAAGATGTGCTTTGGACATTTTAAAATTGATTCATATACTGTATTCTTTCCTATTGAAGCTGTCCGGGAATACTAAAATTCATTGAAGATGTCATTCCCGTGAAAACGGGAATCCAGAAGTAGTGGGACGCAGTCGCACTTAATCCTTTAAATATGGAGATATTGATACTGCCAAAAAATCGTCTGGATTCCAGATCAAGTCTGGAATGACAACAATAGTGGACCATTAACGTCAACACATAAAAAGAAAGGTGTATCATGGATACGCAGAAAATGCCGGACCTCTCCACACTGGAGTTGAAAACAAAACCAAGCGGATTAAAATATTGCGACCTCGAAGTCGGTGAAGGCGCCGAGATCAAAACCGGCCAGAAAGTGGTAATGAACTATTCCGGATGGCTGGAGAACGGAAAAATGTTCGACAGCTCCTATTCCCGCGGCGAAACCTTCTCCTTTAATGTCGGTATCGGCATGGTTATTAAGGGTTGGGATGAAGGCGTTCCCGGGATGAAAGAAGGCGGTTTTCGCATCCTCGTGATCCCGTCCCATCTAGGCTATGGCGATGCAGGCGTCGGCCCTATCCCCGGCGGTGCGACTCTGGTGTTTCTGGTGGAAGCTGTAAAAGCAGGATAATACAAAGTCTTTTAATTTTTATCCATCGTGGACCGGTTCGGTAGTGGACGATCCAATAGTTTACTACTACGCAATATGCCCCCGTTGGCTTGCCCAACGGGGATTTCTGTTGTTTGGAAGTGTGGCCCGGTGAGTCAATATTTGTGATAGAGGAGCACCCTTTCGCCGAAAGGGAGTCGCAGTTTTGAAAGTCTACCTTGTCAGTAAAATCTGATGAAACCCGATTGCCCGTTCCTTCGTCACTAAGCAAATCGGGCCACCCGTCCAATCGGGTAGGGCGGTGCGTCTCTGCCCGCCAATCGGGTTGTAAACCCGATAAAGGTGTTGGTTTCGGGGAAACCAACCTACCCAGCTATTTTGTATAAACCAGTTGTCTTATAATCGGGGATGCTTCAGGTAAATCGATCTTCATGAAGTACGTACCGGAGGGAAGAGTACCGCTACGACAATGAAAGGGGATGGTATGCCATCCTGATGTTACAGCCTGGTTGGAGAGCACAGCTACTTCGCGGCCTAGCAGATCATATATGGAAATTAATGCAGTTCCGCTATGATGGGAATAATACCTGAGTGTGGTCGACGAATTAAAAGGATTTGGATAAATCTCGGGTGGAAACAAAGGGGAGTTTACAGGATGTCCACTATTCAAAAAACTGTGTGATTCATTGGTGTCTGGTTCTTCAGGACTCCCAAGGATCCACATGCTGGTAGTGCCGTCACGATCGTCATCATAAATACGTGTTGTTGCAAGAAATCCAATGCGATATTCATTGGGTAGACTTACTGCATTTTTATAGTCATTAGATATTAATCCTTGAATGAGTAGAAAATGCGGTTCAATTACCCATGCGGTGTCTCCATCTTCAACTGCTGCATGTGCAATTTCAGAAAAATATCCGCCATTATCCATTTCCCAGAACAGATGAATCCTTCCCATGCAATCTAATACACTTGCATGCCCAGCACCTGTAAGTAGTCCAAGTGTTTCACCAAAGTCACGATCAACAACTTCACCATCATTTCGGTAAATCCGAAGGAAGGTTCTCCGATCTGTCCTAGAAACGTAACGCAGAAAATTTATATATACATTATTCTGGTTATCTATAGAAATATTGCCTACACCATATCCTATAACTTCATTATAATATGTTGTAGTATCAGTATGTGTCACAGGACCATAGTACACTTCTCCATTGAAACCAATCTTCGCGTAAAAGACAGGTATACAATGATCTGGATAAATACCGACTTGGCGACTATAGATCACATGCAATGTGTCTCCCGGTCCCTTCACCACCGCGCCACCGTTTTCGGTCGCAAGAATATCCGGGTATTCCACCTCTTCGATCATTTCCGAAAAATCATGCGTGAATTTGTACTTGGTAAAGACATATTCGTATGGACCCAACCTCTTTAAGCACCAGATGGTAGGATAACCGTCCGGGTCAGTGATTGGCGCTACGCTGAAATAAGGATGTAATAAGGTGTCCGGCATTGGATTGCGAAAACCGGAGGGTAAAACAAGGTCGCAGTCCTCATTGAATTGTAAAGTGATAAAATTGAAATAATCGCCAATCCCAGTAATCCAGAATTCCCCAAGTGAATTTTCATATAAGTGAAATTCAAGCTCTAAGGTAGTTCGATCAAAAATGATCCGGTCACGTACAAGGCAGTTCCCATATCGGTCAAAACGTGATAACGCCATTGCAATGACATATTCTCCCTGATCATTCCGGTAGGATCCTCTTGTACACGTATAAAAACTTCCGTTGGAGGCATAGAGGATGTCACTTTCACGCGTTTGGAAAATTCCCGGGTAGTTTGCCTGGATCGGTCCTGTCCACTCAGCTCCGTAGTCGGGTGTGGTGGGTGGGGGGCCTTCATAGTCGGTGGCGAAAAGGGAGAGGGAAAAACACAGCAGTCCTGCAGCAATCAGCAAAAACACTCGTTGGCGGATCGGTCGGCGGTTCATACGATTTCCGTTCGTTCGAGAAGATCTGTCAGCGACAGCTCCACTCTATATGGTACCGGTAAATCGGATGTTTTACGATGTTACTCTACGTACCAGCGATTCCTGCCCGATGAAGACAACAGGCAGAAACACACTTTTTCGCGAGCCCACAATCGCGAAACAAACCACATTGTTCATTTGGATATACATTTGAATTGTCATTCCTGCGAAGGAGGTTGTCCGGGAATGTGCAAACCTGTAAATCTGTCATTCCAGACTTGATCTGGAATCCAGGTAGTTGTTGTTTATTCAAAGCATAATCTTGTAAATAACAATAAACTAAGCATGACTTCGTCACGCTACTTCTGGACTCCAGCTTTCGCTGGAGTGACACAACTACTAACTTTCAGCATTCTCGGACAGCCTCCTTCGCAGGAATGACATCTGGTTGAATAGATAACAAAAACCTAGGCGGGAATTGTGTGCAATGCAATAGAATTGTGGGGTGTTTTTCGCATTTTTGTTGTATTGACTCACGAGTAACATACGAACAGACTTGAAGCTGTTGCAGGTATGATTTTGTTGAAGATCAAAACAACGCCTGTGTGCTCCCTTTCGGAGGAGCTCCCTTTCGATGAAAGGGAGTCGCAGTTTAAAAGTCTATCATGTCAGTGAACTACGACGAAACCCGATTGCCCGTTCCTTCGTCACTAAGCAAATCGGGCCACCCGTCCCTTTCGATGAAAGGGAGTCGCATTTTCATCATTGATACAAACCGTCTGAAACACAGAAAACACACTGTATACATCTGAAACGAGATTGCCACACGATTTTGCCAAAATGCAACTACCGGCAAAATCGTTCGCAATGACGTGTCGTGTGTGGCATGGGAACCGGATTTGCACGTCGTTGTTGATAGCAAATCCGTTCCAATGTTTCATGCGGGTTCCAATTGGCAGCAGATTGCTTTGTCGCAAAAATTTGGTGAAACATGGGAATCGAAAAGCATGATTCGCCATGCCATTCTAATTTTAACTTCTCCACAACGACGTATAGGAACAAACCTCGTTAGATCATCAACGATACAGCGTGTTGATGAACCTAACGAGGGCATATCGCAGACTTTGGCCCGTGTGCTTGCCACACGGGTGTCTCTATTTGGTGCAGTAATATTGTAATACAAATCATGTGAAAGATCAGATGCTCAAAAACAGGGATACCCGTGTGGCAAGCACACGGGCCAAAGTCGCCGGATTCTGTTGAAACCATGACTGCATCCACCTACTCAAAAAGCAGCTAAGGTGGACAGACTGCAGTCGCGCCAAACAGACAATTGGGAAGTGGATTGCTTCGCTTTCACGCATAACAACAACTACAATGCGTGAAAGCTCGCAACGACGTGTGGGATACGTAAGACAGGAACCGGGAGGAGATTGCTTCGTCCGGCTGCACAAACAACAACTGCGTGCAGCCATTCTCGCAACGACGTCTATCTGACAACATACATAGCAAACCCGGCCAAAAAATGTTCGACCGGGTTTATATATGACTCAATGGTGTACTTAATCTATTAGAGAATACAGATCACCCACCAAGCGCCGCCAGCATGGCGAAGAACACACCCGTCAATGATTCACCGGCAATGAAACCTGACGCGACCGGGATAGTGTACATCTCATGGGTTTTCTTGATGGTTTTGTCAAGAATAACTGCAATCATGGCGCCGACAAACATCGGTACGGTGTAGAACGAGTGAATGGTCATCGCCATACCGAAACCGACCGGGGACGGGAACCACCACCAGCGTTTTGATTTCGGGTAGAACTTCTCGATCAGGGTAATGACCACTGCAACCAGGCTGCCGATGATCAACGCCGTCACCGCAGAACTGGGAAGCGATCCTACACCACGACTCAACAGCTCCGCAATCGCCTTCCATACCAGCGCGGCTGGCGCAGGTGCGGCATCAGTACCGATCACAGAAGCATCCGGAACCATGATGTAAAAGACCGGAACTACGGCGAGCGCGGTAATAATGCCGAAGAGTTGCGCAATAAACTGCAAACGTGCCTTTGCGCCGACCATATGACCGACCTTGAACTGGTTGGTCATGTCACTGGCGGATGTCGCCGCACCGGCTGTCATACCGGCGGTCATCAGGTTGGTTTTCACTGCCCCGGGATGAAGCGCACCGAAAGTAAGCTGGGTGACTTTCCCCATGGCGCCAATCGGAATAATTCCCGTTTCACCCGATACACGGATGGATACAACCGCGAGGAACAAGCTGAGAATGACCGCGATGATTCCCATCCAGATGGGGATATCGAACAGCCAATCCATCAGTATGATCCCTAATATGCCGAAGATGGTAAATCCGATCAGGAACCACATCATCGGGATTTCCGTTTTCGCCAGCGGATCATCATCATCACCGGCGCCATTCTTTTTCCTGAAGATGCCCGAGAATGCTTTACCGATAACCTTCCATTGGAACGCGAATGCAAGAAGTCCGGCGACAACCATCATCCCCACACCCGGCCACAAGGTCCAGGATACGATATTCCGGTAACCACCGGCATTTACGCGTACTCCTGCATCGGGTTCAAAGCCAAGAATGGATGCGGCAGCGATGCCAGCCGTTTCCTGCAACACCAGGTTGGCATCCCAGTAAATGGCTTCGGGGGCTCGTACATGAAGTTCCTGTTCCTGCACCAGGTTCGGGCGTGTGGTTGTGAATGGCAGGAACGGCACAACTTTCACTGTGTCAACACTTACCGTGACTTTACGAACCTCGGTGCTGAAGTTTAATGCTTCCGGAAGAGTGTTTGTCGCCGACGGTGTATTCAGGAAAACAATCAATTCATCAATGGATGAATAGACCACTGTATCCTGCCAGCTAGCTGAATAGGCCGTTGATACGAAGCCATCCTCGAGTTCCGGTCCCACATTGGCTTCCTGCAGTTCGAACGCCATTTCTGCACCGGCAGGAATGGTAAGCGGGAATTGCATGATATGTGAGGCTTCAATATCCGGCGCCGGATGGACAATCTCCCTCTGGTTGATCATTATCGGACCAAGGACCATCCAGTTCAGGATAGCGCCCAACAGAAGCGATACACCAACACGCGGTCCGATAAATGCGCCAAAACCAAGGAAGATCCAGGACATTTCCGTACTCAGGGTCAAACGCGACAAACCCAATCCGCCGATCTTGGCGCCGGGAATTGTGAGGAATGCCGGGATGACCGATAATTCTGTAAATACCTTCGTGAATACACCGACAATTGCGGCAATGCCAAGAGAGACCGCTTTTCTGATCGCATCACTGCCCTTGGAATACATACTTTTCAGGGTTTCCGCCGCCGGCACTACCGCAGGGAACGCCAACTCACCGCTGTTCACCATCTGACGCTTCACCGGGATGGCAACCATGAGCCCGAGGAACAGGATCGACATCATCCAGATACTAAGCTTCCACCATGGCAGATCGAAATCCGGATCGAGCATCCAGATGGCGGGAATGGAACTGACCAGTCCTGCCGATGTGATATAACTCGGCGCCACTGCGCTGGTCATCACCATCATGTTTTCCATCATGCCCAACGGTTTTTTTGTCAGGCGGGCAGCGCTGATCATCTTCCACACCGCAAACGCGATTACAATCGCTGTGATTTCAACCCCAAGCCCCCATCCTGATTTGAGACCGACATACAGGTTGGACAGCGCAAGGATCCATCCAAGGAACAGACCGGTGATCAGGGCACGCGGGGTTAACTGCGGAACATCACCCTTGTAGACCTCTTTCAACCACTTCCGGTCTTTCTCAACCTGAGAAAGCTCCTCATCATTTTGTGGCACTGCAGCATCTGGTGCGTCACTCATCGAGAAACCCCTAACTATGAGTCAAATGATTGATAGTTACGATACCTTTTTTACAAGAATGGAGTAAGATAATACGAAAATCTCAAGAATACTCGCTAGTGAGCCATTCCATTCGATGAAAACTCACCTGGTTTGTGTGATCTGCATCATGCTCCAGAATGACCCGTGTGAAGAATGGAACGTGTGATCCAGGTCTCCTCGAGACTGTTTAATCCAGTACAATCACTTAAAACGGACAAGCAGATCTTCCAACTTTACAGTATTTCTCATAAAGTACTGAATTTTAACAAATTTAATAATATTCTAAAAAAGGTTTTCTAATATTATATTTCTGTTAATATATAAATTACATATACCTTTCTTAAGGGATTACGTTTCATATATTGGAAGAATTACATACGTTTTTTATGGTTTTATCCTTTATAATTTTCTATATTTACCGTGTGTTATTCAGCATACGTGTCGGTACTTTGAACGAAATTTTGTGATGATATTTAAGAGTGGTTACCGTTGTTAGAAGGGTTGCACGTCAACGTGGGGGTTATCCAGTTCTTCGAGTTGTAACCACTGGATAAAGAATACTGGCGGGAACGATTTGTTTACAAAGGACGTGGTTTTTCCAGGACATGGGCAGCCTGTTTCATTTGTAAGGAGCAGGCATGTATTGAGACGGTTCTTTATCCTTTGTGCATGGTGTATCGCTTCATATTTTTGCACAGAACATGCATTGGCTTACAATTTTGATTCGCAAATTCTCAACCATTCTTCATTCCAATCTGCATCGTTCTCTGAAGAAGTTCCCCTATTGCTTTCACCAACTGCGACTTTTCAGTCACCTGTTATTTCAATCAACAGCAATTCTCTGTTTTTAATTATCGCCGGGATCATGTGTTTAATGGTTTGTATTGCTGTGGTATATCAGGACCACCGTAAACACACGATTGAAAAAGAAAAAATAAAGTTCATCACCTCGGGTTTCAATTCGTTATTTGCAAGTTCATCTGTTGGACTGGCATTTGTGGACGTTGATGGAAAATACATACGTGTGAATGATGCTTTTTGCGAAATGCTTCAATATTCCCGCGAAGAACTTCTCCAGCTATCGATTGCTGATGCGACCGCTACAATTGATCTACCTGCAGCCACAGAAAATACGCTGAGTATCATTGAGGGAAAGGTAGACCGATTCCGGATGGAAAAACGCTATGTACGAAAGGATAGATCTGTTTTCTGGGCGGATTTGACGGTAAACGCGTTGAAAAATGAAAATGGCGATCTCATTGGTTTGGCGGGAGTCATCCTGGATATTTCCCGTAGAAAAAAATTCGAGGAAAAACTGGATGATTCCAGGAAAATGATGGACTCCATCCTGACAACCGTACCGGATATCATTTACAGACTCGATTCTGATGGCAACTTTGTATTTGTCAGCGATTCCATACGTCAGTATGGTTATTCTCCCGATGATCTGATCGGGAAAAATGTCTTTGAGATTATCCATCCAAAGGATAAACAGCGTGCGACCTACAGGATAAATGAACGGCGAACCGGCGAACGGCGGACACGTGACTTTGAACTCAGAATCGCGCATAACGAAACAGATTTATCCGCTGCTAACGATTCGGAATCGGTTGTTGTTATTGAAGCACAAGGGTTATACACCTCGCAGGAATCCGCATCGAGTTTTCTGGGCACCCAGGGAATTGCACATGATGTTACAGAACGTAAAAGGGAGCAGGAAGCTTTTCGGAAGACCGAGGAGTTGAATAAGGACATTCTCACAAATACTCCTATTGGTATTATTTATCTGAACAAAGAAGGCATTATTGAATTCGCCAATGACATTGTGTTTAAAATGTTCAATATATCAATTGAGAACAGCGGAAAATTGATCGGGGGACATTACCGCACAATAGCCCCGGTAATGAAAAAAATCCCCAAACATGCCAGTTTTCAACAAGTTCTTGATGGAAAAAGCATAAGCGGTATTGAGTTCCAGATAAATCCTGCCGAAGGAATCAAACGGCTGATCCGTGCGATCATTGCCCCTCGAAAGGATCACCTGGGAACCATCATTGGCGCGATTGTACTATGTGAAGACATTACTGAGCTGAAAGATCTTGAGGCTCAATTGCTCCAGGCTCAGCGAATGGAAGCAATTGGTCTTCTCGCCGGTGGCATTGCACATGATTTTAATAATCTTCTGACGGTGATTGCCCTGAATGCCGACCTTGCGCTCTTGAAATTTGATGGTCAAAAGCCGACCAGGCGCCCCATCGAAGAGATACGGAACACAGCCAACCGTGCATCCGAACTGACACGGCAATTGCTCACTTTCAGTAGAAAACAGATGGTTATCCCCCAGGTTCTTGATTTGAACTACATTCTCACCAACCTGGAGAAAATGCTTCGCAGGATCATTGGGGAACACATTGATCTGCAGACGGAAACATGTACGGGTTTATGGAATTTGAAAGCAGACCCGTCTCAAATCGAACAGGTGATTGTCAACCTTACGGTAAATGCTCGAGACGCCATGCCGGAAGGAGGTTCGCTGGTTATATCAACAGCGAATGTGCAAATCGATAAAAATTCCTCGCATCTCCACCAGAGAGTTCCTTCGGGTAATTATGTTTTACTGTCGGTCGCTGATACGGGCGCAGGGATGACGGCTGATGTAAAAGAGCACCTGTTCGAACCGTTTTTTACCACGAAACAGGAAGGCAAAGGAACAGGTCTGGGGCTGGCAACAGTGTTTGGTATTGTCCACCAGTGCAACGGTCATATCCGTGTGATCAGCGAACCAGGCGAAGGTTCCACTTTCCACATCTATCTCCCGAAAACTGCAGGTGAAGTGAGCAAAAGCCAGAAAAGCCTCGATCCCGAATGGCAAACCTTGCAGGGAGATGAGCAAATCCTGATTGTTGAAGATGAGGCTTCTGTACTAACTGCGACCTCACATGTCCTGAAACGGTTCGGATATACAGTTTTTCAAGCGGAATCAGGCAGAAAAGCGCTGGATATGCTGTCAGCCATGGAAACACCTGTCGACCTGGTTCTTACCGATGTTATCATGCCAGGAATGGACGGCGTGGAGTTCAGCCACCGAATGAAAGCCATCTATAACAATATTCCTGTGGTATTTATGTCGGGATATACTGATAACCAGATCAGCGATCGTGGAGTTGATGTCAACTCCACCCCGTATATACACAAACCCTTCAAACCACTTACCCTCGTGGAAACCATCCGAAAAACTCTTGACCAGACAAACACAATGATGATGCAGTAAAATGCCGATATGCTACTTCATCGCAGAGGTATTGCCGAAGAGTATCACATTTGATTATATAAGTTGAGATGAGCTGACGTAATAACCGGAATAATGTAATCTGGCAAGTGATCTTACAATGACTTCCCGAATTAGTTGTATATGATTGTTATTTATAATTATTGATATTTCATGACAATGCACATGGTTTTACACACTGATCAATAGAACCATGTACACTGGTACATACTTTTCGGAAAATCATCGTTCCGATTGGACTTTATAAAGTTGAAATATGGGGTAGGGCGGGTATCCCTGCCCGCCAGTTGGGTGGCCCGGCCTGCTGTCCAAGGTCGGGTTTCACAATGAGATAGTATGTAGCCTGGACCGCCCCCGGTCCGGGAAGGATTCTGTAATTCGATGCTTTGTAGTACTGTCAACGTGAGAGCAAAGATATTCCCGGACCAGGGGCGGTCCAGGCTACATACTTCATTTGAATGCCGCTACCGCGCCATTGGCAGGCAGGGACGCCCGCCCTTCCCCAGAAAAATCCGCCCTGCCCTATGGGAAAGGATTTGTATAAGGTAAAGGGATTTTCGGGAATAATGTCCGATGTACTCTTTCAATTAGTGGATACTAACTCATACTCATCAGACATTTAATGTGGGAAATTCTGTAAACCAAACACGATTAGACCTGTTCAGCAAATCCTGCTCATATGATCGTTACATGATGGATAATCCATTCAACATCAGCAATTGTTCCATATAGCTACGTACATTACTGATTATCTCTGATAATTTGGGAAATTCGAAGAATTTTTTGTCCGTAATTTGCATAATTCCGTTTGGCTGTGTAAACTACGCTGTGCAAGAGTGCAAGATTTCCGGAAGTAATGTGAACAAATGATTGTTCAGTTATAACAAACGGTTGCCTGCATGAAACATTTGTCATTGCGTTCAAAGTTATTGATTGTCTTCATCGTGCTGGCCTTGATCCCGCTTGGGATTTCGGGACGTACCATGCTCATCCAGACACGCGATGAGTTGATGAGCGCTCAAAATGACGAATTGCTCCTGGTCGCCAACCAGATCTCGGAAACCATTGACGACTTCTACTATGACACATGGGCGGCGCCGCTTCTGCTGATCCGCACTGCGCTCGATGATCCCCGTCTTGGGATCAACGAGATCCTTTCGCTTCTCTACACAGGTACGACGGAGATCACCGATCTTGTTGCCATCCAGCTTACAGTGGAAGGGGCACGGCCTGCCGTGGCCTCCAATGAAGAATTCACGAACCGTCTGGAATCGTTCGGACTGGACCCGTCCGAAGTTTTGCGTGTCCCGCCGGAGCAAGTGTTTGGGGCGGAGATCGATGGCAATATCGGGATCGGTGAACTGACCCATGTTCCCGAAGCGGATGTGTGGCTGCTGAACCTGCTGATGCCGTTGGAAAACGGTCTCATGGGACGCAGGACGGTGTTAAGTGCGCAAATTAATCTCGAACGTCTGCGGGAACGTATCGAGTCGCATTCCTTCCTGCAGCACGGCTCGATCTATATCATCGACAGCCATCGTCATCCCCTGTTTACTACCCACCTGGACAGCCTTGACGAGAATGAGATGGTCCGCATGGCGACCGAACGGCTTGAGTCCGAAATTCGTACTGCCACCCTTGCGTCCTTTCATCACGAGGACGGTGAAGAGATGCTGGGGGCATTCGCCTATCCGCAGGAATTCCAGTGGGCAGTGATTGTTGAGACCTCTACGGAGAACGCGTATTACGCTGTGAACCTGATGTTCTGGAACCTGATGATCTGGCTGGGCGTCGGGTTTGTGATCGCGGTCGGCGGAGCAATCATTTTTTCCTATACGCTCACAAAACCGCTGCTGCGTCTCACCAAGGCCGCCAACACCCTCGCCTCAGGGGATTTGTCCACAAAGGTGGAAGGTGCGGTACGGCGTGACGAGATCGGTTCGCTGGCGTCATCGTTTAACAAGATGGTTGACGACCTGAACCAGTACATCTACCAGTTGCAGGAAACCACCAAGCAGAAAGAACGTGCGGAAAGTGAACTGAAACTGGCACGGAACATCCAGCAAAGTTTCCTGCCAAAATCCTTCCCGGAACTGGACGAGATCGAAATATTCGGCCTTTGCGATCCCGCCCTCGAAGTCGGCGGCGATTATTTTGATGTCTTCCCGATAGATGATTCCGTTTATGGATTTGTCATCGGTGATGTGTCGGGTAAAGGAGTTCCGGCGGCGCTGTTCATGGCGGTCAGCCGTACCCTGTTCCGTATGATCTCGGTCAAGGAACGTATGCCGGACCTGGTGCTCAGCGAATTCAATGACCGTATGGTCGAACTCGATGAAGGCGCCAACCTGTTCATCACCATCTTTTACGGCGTTTATGAACTCAAAACCGGAGTACTTACCTACTCCACCGCCGGCCATAATATGCCCTACCTTTACCAGAAATCGCATGCGGAGAAAGGGTTTCAGATGCTGCCGTCCATGAGCACCCTGGTTGCGGGAATGATCGAAGACATCCCTGTCGAACGTGGGGTGCTGCAAATGCAACCGGGCGATATCCTCTACATGTACACCGATGGCATGACCGAAGCAATCAACAAGGACAATGAGGAATTTGGCGATGATGACCTGATGGACTACCTGAACCACGAAACCGACAAGAGTATGGAAGAGATCTGCCAGTCATCATTGAAAAAGGTGAAGGATTTCCAGAAAGGCATGCCACAGTTTGACGATATGACGCTTCTCGGATTGAAGGTGAAAGAAAAGTAGCCCGGACCGCCCCCGTTCCAGAACGGGTGGCCCGATCCGGGAATATTTGAACCGCGAAACACACTAAAACCGCGAAAGCATGTTAGACACCTGCCATTAATGCGACGCTATTTCGCCGAAAGGGAGTCGCAGATAGTGTAGCCCGGAGGTTCCACCCTCCGGGGAAAATCTTCGCTTGTGGATTAGTTATCCTGGTACAGGATAGTAATTAAAGTAGTTACCAAATACTTCCCGGAGGGTGGAACCTCCGGGCTACACTTCTCCGGACTACACTTCTACACTTCTACTTGACACCTGACCTTGAACTGCAGTTCAGGCCACCCGCAATTACAAATCAACAATTACGTATCTTTTCAGCATGGATAGTAATCTTTAAAAATATTAACGGGCGAGGTGGCATCGTTCCCCGCCCGTTCGGGAGACCACCTTCGCCCAGGGAGGTAAGCGAAAGTGGAGGAAAGCAAACTGTGATCTTTTTGGGTATCAACCTGATACAGTACAAATAATTTGCAAATACCAGGCCATTTTATCAAAAACGTCTCTTTTCTTCTCGTTCTTCTTGTCTATTATATGAAAGAATCCGTAAAAACCGTAAATCTTCGTTCATTCCAATCTTCATTCAGTTACACGACATCGCGAAGAATTCAGTTCCATGGAATGGGCTGGTGCAAATGGAGACTCGGAGACGCAGGAAATAATTGCCCATCCAGGCAGGATTCTTAGGCGGAAAGGCTCCAGTTACTCCGTTTATTGTTCCATTTCGGACCAGGAAATCATATAAGAAATTACTGTTGTCTCTTTTTTATCCAGTTGACTCTCGTATAGTCGAACAAGCAGTAGTTCTGTAAGATTCCTGTGCCGCTGATTCACACGCTGGTTCCACACCTGGAGAACATAATCCCTCACAACCGGAATATCTTTGAAGCGTATCGGAGCAAACTCCGCATACTGACCCTCTGAAATCCATGTTCTACCATATGGGAATCTTTGAGAATTATTTGTCTCGCATTCCAAAGAACCGACCACCGACACCAGAGAAGTATCTTTTCCAGTATCGTCTAAGCTTAACATAATCACGATTTTTTCGTGTTTTTGTGATGCGTACCATGCGATTCTTTGACGCACATCATGGAGCCAATTCTCGGATTTCGGATCATGACAAACATGGACCATACCGGCATGGAACAGGACCGGTTCGGAATCCATGTGAATTTTCCGGGGAGCAGGCAAATCCGCAGATTCCATGAACTCTATGAGTTCTTCGTTTACCGGATGCAGCAGCAAGCGTGAATCCAGCACACCTGCCTTGCGATATTCCTGGGGCTGGCAATGAAACATACGTTTGAAAGCGCGGGAGAAAGTTTCCGGGGAGGCAAAACAGTAATCATAGGCGATCTCGATAATCTTTGAGTCGGTCTGCTGTAATGCTTTTGCGGCTTCGGACAACCTCCTGCGCATCAGGTAATCATAGGGGCTGTGCCCAACCAGACGGTTGAACATGCGGCTGAAATGGAACATGGACACGCAGGCTTCATCGGCAATATCGCCGACCCGGATACGTTCGGTGAGGTTCTCTTCAATGTAGGCGAGGGCACGCAGGATGCGTTTCCGGTCTGACATCATTTATACCTGTCAGCAAGTACGTTTCAGTGGCATGGAATCCATTGGTCAGGATTTTTCAAGAATCGGGAAATACACATCCAGCACAGATTCGCGGATTTTGTCCATTCCCTTGAACCGTTCGTCATAGAATTGGAATGAGTAGGGGTGGGCAGTTTCGAAATCATGTTCCTGCAGCCATTCCCGGTGCATTGTCTCTGCTTTGTCCGACATGATCTCATCGCCTTTCACGGTATACACCGCGTAGCGTGTCGCTGGAAGTCGTTTCAGGACGAATGGCAGTGGAAGGGTATCGCATGATTCTACGCGGAATCCGATAAACACTTCGTACTCCCCACGTTCGGCGGTATCCTCATGAAGCAGGTGAAGCTCATACCATTCTTTGCCACTCATCAGGGATTCAATCTCGGTGCGGTGTTTCATGAAATAGGCCATGAAGCGTGACCACAAGCGCCCGATCTCGTTCTCTTCCGTCCATGATGCACCTGTGTTGAACGGGTCGCCATAAAAGCTGTATCCGGCGAGGAGAATCTCTTTTTTATCTGTGAGTACCGGTTTCACCGGGCGCCTCCTTATAAGGGTTATGATACCCGAATTAACTAGTCCTTGCAAATCTGTCCTTACGCCATTGAAGGAGCTTCATCAGAGCTACCCCACCAAACGCTGCGAATACCGGCTCAAACTGGATACGATAGCGTGTCGATGCATACATCAGGAAAAACATGGCGATATAATACAACAAATACAAGAGGAAGAAGGCAAACCATTCCTGCCGCCATGTGAAATAGATCCCGGCGGCGAAAAGAAGCACCAGGACTCCAAAGAACATGTATGAATACACCTTGATGATCAATGGGAGTATTCCTCCGGACACCTGGTAGGCCGCGAGATCGCCCCCCGGAAGTTGACGGATCAGCATGTTTGTTGGATGCATCAGGATGACATACTGTTTTTTCAGTTGACGCAGGGCCAGTGAAAAAATGCCATGATCGTGGATGAGTTGATCGATACGTTGTTTGACAAACCGGAAACGATCTTCGCCCATGGTCACATACTCCTGAAAATCGCGGGAGAAACGGACTCGTTCGTGGTATTCTTCCTGCGAGATGTACATCTGGCCGTCCGCATTTTCGAACAGGTAATACTCCCTTCCTCCCCTGCGCAGAACGATAGGACGACCGCCGGATTCCATCACTTCAGATGGCGCAGTCAGTCCGGCCAGCAACGGGTAACTGTAGACCACATTGTTCCAGTTAAATTCCCAGGATTGCTCCCTGTTCAAGCTCATCAGGAAAAACACTGCGAGTACACCAACGCTGAAAGAAGCGGTTCGAAGCATTTTCCTGCGGATCAGCAGGAGCAGACCGATCACCGGCACAAATCCCAACAACATCGTCTTGGTGAACAACGCCACTCCAAGCACAAGCCCCGATACCCCTTCCGAAAGACCTTTGATCTTTTTCCACGGTTTCATCAGCAGGATCAGGATTGACACGCTGAACAATGCGATATGTAAAATTTCAGCCCAGAAATAGTGCGAAAAAGCATTCAAATGAGGATTCAGCAGGATTAATGCAAGTGTGGCGCGTGCGGCAGTTTTGGACCCTGTCAATCGGTCTGAAATAGAATACCAGGTTATGCCAAGCACATTCAGACTGAGGATTTGGATGATTTGCACCGCGAATCGTGAACCACCCATTAACGCGAGGAATCGTGCATACAGTTGCGACCAGTATTCCGGGTGCTCCGACCAGAACGTGTTTTCCACCGGGATGCCGAGATACATTTTGGCGCGCATCAGAAAAAAAACTTCATCGCCGACAAGATGTTTTGGAGAGGGAAACCAGTACATCAACAGCAGACCTGTATTCAACAACAGACCTGCGCCGATGATACCGACCATCCAGCGATCCGGTTTAAGAGATTGCATACGTTTCAGCACGAAATGGTCCACAGTAAGTCGTGAGATACCAGAAATCCAACCTTTTTACATCCCATAAAACTCGAACAACGCTTTTACGACACGATCCTGTTGAGCTTCTGTGAATTCATAAAACCCGGGGAGACGCAGGATGGTTTTACTGATCCTCTCCGTTACCGGAAATTCCTGGTCAGGTGCAGCTCCATACTTTTGCCCCATGGGTGATGCATGCAAGGGAATATAATGGAACACAGACATGATATTCCTTCGATCAAGATGGTCCATCAGTTTCTGTCGTACCTCTTCCGATTCCACAAGGATATAAAACAAGTGCCCATTATGAGTACACTCATCTGGTACTATCGGTAGCCGAATATGCCCTTTATCCTGCAATGGCGTTAATAGTTCAATGTACCTGTTATAGATCGTCATCCGTTTTTCAGTGATCAGGTCTGCTTTTTCGAGCTGCGCGTAAAGGAAAGCGGCAACCATTTCGGAGGGCAGGTAGGAAGAGCCAAGCTGCACCCATGTGTAAAACTCCGCTTCCTTACGGAAGAACTGGTTACGGTTGGTTCCTTTATCCCGGATTTGTTGAGCCAGTTCGAAGGCGGTTTCATCATTGACAAGCAATGCTCCGCCTTCCCCGCTGATAAAGTTTTTTGTCTCATGGAAACTGTAGGCGCCAAACTTACCGATTGTCCCCAGGAACTTGCCTTTGTAGGATGAATTCACCGCCTGGGCGCCATCCTCGACAATGGTAAGATTATAATGATCCGCTAAGTATGTAAAAGAATCCATATAACATGCAACACCGGCGTAATGCGCGGGGACAATTACCCTTGTGCGATGGTTGATGGCGGATTCGACCAGGAAATCATCGAGATTCAATGTGTCTTCACGGATATCGCAGAACCGTAATTTCGCCCCACGCAAGGCGAACGCGCTGGCCGTAGAAACATAGGTGAAGGATGGCAGGATCACCTCATCGCCCGGCTCGATGCCGCACAACATCGCCGCGATTTCAAGAGCCGCTGTACAGGAATTGGTAAGCAGGACATGACTGGCGGAAAAACGGGATTCCATCCATGCTTCACATTTCCGGGTGAATTCGCCACCCCCGGCCAGGTGACCATTCTGCACCGCCTGGCTGATGTATTCCAGCTCTTTTCCGACGATGAACGGTTTGTTGAACGGGATCTTTTCCATGGTAACCTCAAGGTAGCAGTGCATGCGGACCGTCGTAAAATATAATACACTTGGTGTTTTGCAATATCCTGGCGCTTGAACCGTGGATATGTGTACTCATGCCGTCTTGCGCGAGATCTTGCAGAATCAGTTTTAACCATATATGCAGGTTCTCGCTTACTTATATACGTATCCTTGCCGTAAGTATGCATAATCGCCAGGAACCTGCACAACACCTATCAGTATGGAACTCAAAACTGGTGCACGATTCATTAAATAGACTTATTCCCGATTTCCGACAGGATGAAGGGTGTTTTTCCGCCTTTGCTTTTTACCAGTTGATCAACCTTTTCCACATCAATTCGTATCGTTTCACCGAGACGTTTCCTCAATCCTGCAATTAACGCCGTTTCCGACTCTTCGATATAACTGTCATCTGTGATCACCAGGACTCGCACATGATCCACTTCATCCTGGATGCACTGGGACATGACCACGCCTCTCGCCATGTCCATGGAATGCGACATCACCGTACTGAGCACACGGCCATCCGGAGTTTCGAGGTAATCGGTGTGTTTTCCCTGCACACGCGATACGGTTCTCAATCCACGTCCGCAACCGCAAGGTTTGGTTGTATCGAGCAGTTTGATCCTGTCGCCGGTACGGTAACGGATCAACGGCATCGTATAATTGTACAATGTTGTCCCTACCAGTTCGCCCGGCTCGCCGTCGGGTACTGGATGACCGTTGTCATTGAGGAATTCATTGAAAGCGAAATCATCCATAATATGGTAGTTCCCGTGATCGCATTGTGCGACCATGGCGACACATTCATGATGCGAATAAAAATCGTAGATCCTGCAGCCCAGCGCTTTCTTCAAGAGTTGACGTTTATTCGGAGAGAGGGTTTCGCCATAACAGAGAACTGAATCCGGAGGATGAATTTTCAGCCCTTCCTCTGCAGCAAACCGTGTCAACATTAACAAGTCAAACGGGAATCCCATAAAAAAGGATGGTTTCATCCGGTTGATAATTTTCACCGCTTCAACCGCCGACTCTTTACTCAGCCGACAGGAATCATAACGAATCACATTGTATTGTCGTCTGTATTCTATGTCTTTGTTTTCGAGGTAATAACTTTGCAGGCTCAGTGTACGTTTGAAAAACCGGTATCCCGCCCAGTGGTAACACCGTATCAGTGAGGCGACAAAGTTAGCGTCCGCCGCATCACTCAGCACCAGGTGAAGGGGAGTGCCGGTTGTTCCGCTTGTGGATACATCATTCCATCCGAATTGCCTGGCATTATCCGCGATGAATTCCTCTTTACGGGTTCGGACAGTCTGTTTGTCGAGTGTAGGGATGTCCTGCAGTTGTTTAAGACTGGCAAAAGTTGACGGATTAAACCCGATTTCATGGAAGAGGCTACGGTAGTAAGGGACATGTTTCCCTGCATGTACAAGGATATCTTTCAGACGATTGACCTGGAATTGTCTCAGTTTTTCCCTGTTCCACCATTGGCTTCGCCAGTAAAAGAGATACTGCCATGAAGTGATAAACAGTTTCTTCAAAACTTTGCTCCTGCATTATGTTTACAGCTCCCGGTCAGCATCACGAAGAAAACGCGCGGGTACACCACCCCACACCTCGAACGGCTCGGTATTCTCGAGAAGAACTCCACCCATGGCAAGCGTGGAATACTCGGCAAGAACTACATTTTCACGTATCGTCGCATTCAGTCCCACATGCGCGCCACGTTTGATCGTTACACATGATCCCACACAACTCTGCGCGGCAAAATGGCAGTGGTCCTCGATGAAAGTATTATGCCCGATGGAAGCGCACACCATAACAATGCAGCACTTTCCGAAGGTTACACCGGATGAGATCGCCGCCTGTGGCATTACCACACAGCCCGGTTTCAGCTCCACATCCGGCGATACATATGCCAGGGGATGGATAAAGGTTGCTAAATGTGTTTCCGGAATATTGAGTTTTTCGAACAGGTCAATCCGGTAATCCTGACCGTCAATACGGTAGATCACATTGAGGAAAAAGTATCCTTCCTCAATAAACCGGGGAATATCCGACAAACCTCCCAGCACCGGATCACCCTCCAGGTCCGATCCAGTTTCGAGCCTGTCATTGAGGTATCCTACCATGCGGCAATCGTTATTTCCTCGACGGTTGGCATCATGCATCGCGTGTGCGATCACGGTTCCATTACCGGTACCACCAAGAATAATGACAGGTTTACACTTCATCTGGATGATCCCCTGGGTGTCGATTTGAGGAAAAAGGAGTGCTTTTAAACCGGTCGATTACATATTTGGGACGTCCCCGCGATTCTATGAAAATCCTGCCCATATACTCGCCGAACAATCCCAGCATGAAAAAATTTACTCCGAACAGGAACAGAATGAGCACTACAATTGTTGTCCAACCGGGTAGAATCACAGCAAAAAACTTTTGCAGGAAATAGAATAGACCAAGCAGAATACTGGACAGGGAGAGAAGAATCCCTACGGTGGTTGCGAATCGTATGGGGAACATGGAATAGGAAAACAAGCGGTTACAGGTCAGTTTCAGCATGCGTTTTAGTGTATAACCGCTGGTTCCTGCAAACCGTTCATCCCGTTTGATATCTACGGCTACATATTCAATTCCCATCCAGTGCAGCAGGCTGATTGATGTCCCCGTACGTTCCGGCACAGTCCGCAAAGTATCGACAAGCTCACGACGCAGCACACGGAAGATTCCGAGCCCATTCTCCATGTTCAAATCGGTAAAGGATGCGGTCACTTTTGAGAACAGCGATGAGGATGTTCTCCGGAACCAGCTCTCCGGACGGGATTCCCAACGGGCAATCGCCATGGGGACATTGTTCGTTTTCATCGCTTCGATCAGTGTGGGAATACTTTCCGGAGGATCCTGCAAATCGGAATCCATGATCACAATCAGGTCGCCGGTGGCATGTTCCATACCCGCAGCAATGGCATTGGGCTGTCCGAAATTCCTGGTCAGTTTCAGAATCCGGATGTTTTCATCTTTCTTGCGGAGATTCTGCAATACCTGGAAGGAGTTGTCTGAGCTGGCGTCATCAATAAAGAGGATTTCATAATCGTACCGGTTGGTATCCAATACATCTTTGAGACGTTTGTATAATTCGTCGATGACTTCCTGGTCATTGTAGACGGCAATGACGATGGACAAACGCGCAGAATCGGGATTCCACTCCTCCATTACTCCCCCATGCACGATTTTTGCATATCAATTTTTTGTTTCTATTTTCAAGGGACCGCAACACTGTCTATCCATATTTCGTAAACTATGGTTGCAACTATCGTTCCCGAAGATGATCATAAAGTATGAAAATAGAACAAACATTTGATTCATGAAACGTCAACTTCAGTACTTGCATAGATTTTGAATGTATGACTGCTTCAAACATGGAGTATATGTGACTATTGACCCTCATTGCCCCATATGGGAAACCGCACTGCTGATCCGGCGTACGGAAGAGACACTTCTGGAGCTGTTCCATGTCGGCAAAATTAATGGTACACTTCACACCTGTATAGGCCAGGAATTCAGTGCTGTCGCCATTTGCCGGGCATTGCGGGATGATGATGTTGTATTCTCGAACCACCGGGGACATGGTCATTTTCTTGCAAAAACCGGTGATTTGAACGGACTGATCGCTGAGATCATGGGGAAAGAAACCGGGGTATGCGGCGGGATTGGCGGAAGCCAGCATCTGCATGCTGAAGGTTTTTTTTCCAATGGAGTACTGGGTGGAATGTTACCGGTCGCTGCAGGGATGGCATATGCTCAACAGCTTGATACGTCGGATGCGATAACCACCTGTTTTTCAGGGGATGGCGCCCTGGGGCAGGGGATTATTTATGAAACATTGAACATCATTTCCAAATGGAATCTTCCTCTCCTGATTGTCATTGAAAACAACCATATCGCCCAATCGACAGATACAAATACAACCATGTCCGGTTCGATTCAGAGCAGAGCCCGGGCATTTGACCTTCAATACAGGAAAGCGGATATCTGGAATACAGAAGAACTTCTTGCAATTGCTGAAAAGACAGTGCAGGATGTGCGTACTGGACAACGCCCAATAGTCCTTGAAATCGAATGTTACCGTCTGAGCCCTCACTCCAAGGGAGAAGATGATTACCGTAGCGATGAGGAAAGCATATCATACTTGCAAAGAGATCCATTAAACCGATTCTCGATAGAATATCCAGACGAAAAGGAAAAAATCCTCAAACGGGTGGATTTGAAAATACTCAGCGCAATTGACCATGCAGATTCCGCACAGGGATGTTCCTATGCACCGCAGATAAACAAGAGCTATCCGGTTGAATGGAAAAAACAGGATGTAGTAAAAGGAATGTTCAGGGATTTGCTTTCGGACACATTTGTTGATCTTATGAAGGAAAACCCGGACATCCTGCTGTTGGGCGAGGACGTGGAATCTCCGTATGGCGGCGCATTTAAGATCACACGTGAAGGAAGCAGCGCCTTTCCCACTCGTGTTCGCAACACCCCCATCAGTGAAGCGGCCATTACCGGAATCGGAACAGGATTGGCGCTGGCGGGGAAAAAGCCGGTTGTCGAGATTATGTTCGGCGATTTTCTCACATTGACATACGACCAGCTTCAGCAACACGCCTGCAAATTCCACGATATGTATAACGGAGCTGTCAACGTTCCCCTCATCATCCGTACACCGGTGGGCGGGTATCGTGGGTATGGCCCCACCCACAGCCAATCATTGGAAAAACACTTTTTTGGTATTCCAGGGCTAAAGGTTATTGCTCTGAATGACCGTATCCCACCGGGTTATGTATACCGCAACCTGATTGAAAACTCAATACAACCTGCACTGGTACTTGAAAACAAACAACATTATTCGGAAACACTTAGAAATACGGGAATCCCGGGATTTGCCATACAGGTTTCGGATGAAAAATACCCGACAGTACGAATCACACCAGCAGGTATAACTCCGAATATTACGTTGTTCTGTTATGGCGGCATGCTCGAAATGGCGGAAAAAGCGCTGGAGAAAGCATTCGACATGGATGAGGTCATTTGCGAAATCATCTGCCCCACACTGCTTTATCCATTACATTCGACACCCTTACTTGAATCCGTTTCAGCTTCAAAACGTTTACTGGTAATCGAGGAAGGACCGGGTTTTGCAGCTCTTGGCAGTGAAGTGGCTGCACGAATTATGGAATACGGAATCCAGTTGAAACAATTCCGGCGTTTATCCTGCGATTCCATTCTACCAGCAGATCTGCATCGGGAATTGGAGCTGTTGCCATCGATGGAATCAATACTTCATAGCATACGAGAGATGACCAAATGAGCGAGCTGATTCGAATAAACGTTCCCCGTGAGAACGCCAATGACATCGAATTCAAAATCCTGAAACTCCCCTTTTCATCAGGTTCGCAGGTTGAAAAAGACGATGTCATTGCTCATCTCGAATCTTCAAAGATGGTCCTGGAACTGGAAAGTCCGTCCGATGGGTATCTCTTCTATCCCTATGAATCCGAGGAAATGGTTCCGGTGGGTGGATTGTTCGGTGTTATCTCTCAATCTTCCACACTGCCGGACTCATTCACATGGCCGCAAAAGAACCAACAAACAGGTAGCCAGGATACTACGTCAGGATCCCAACGATTTTCCCGGAAGGCACTTGAACGAATCGAACGGGAAAACATCCCCAGGGACTGGTTCGATCATTTGCCCCTGGTACGAGAAAAAGACGTAGATGAGGTAATGCAGCAAAAGCACAGTGCGGTAGAACATGACAGCATCGATCCCCTTCCCGCCAACGATAAACCTTCCCTGTTATTTATTGGCGGCGGTGGAATGGCAAAAATGGCGATTGACCTGGTTCGTCAGACCGAAGAATTCAACATCCGTGGAATCGCCGACAGCATCCTCACGCCGGGAACCGATGTCATGGGAATTCCTGTCCTTGGAAATGATTCGAAGAAATCGCTTCAACACTATTTCGATTCGGGATTCACTCATGCTGCGGTAACGATCAGTGCATTGAACCAGCCGGGAGTTCGTCTTAACATTTATGAACGGCTACGCTCCGTCGGATTCCAGTTACCGAACCTGGTCCATCCGAAAGCGTTGGTGGAACCGTCCGTGCAATTGGGCCAAGGCAACCTGATCCTTTCGGGTGTGATTGTTGGTACGGAAGCCCGGATCGGAAATCTGAACATCCTGAACACCGGGAGTATCGTATCCCATGACTGCCTCCTTGGCGACAATGTTCACCTGACACCGGGCGCCATCCTGGCGGGACGTGTAAAAGTGGGAAACTCGACCATCATCGGCATGGGAGCGACGGTATACAAGGATGTGAGGATAGGTGAGAACATAGTTATCCGAAACGGCGCCAATGTCTTTGCGGATCTGAAAGGCAACCCCGCTGTACGAAACTAATGGTAATTTTTAGCACATAAAAAATGAGAGCCAGAGAGTTGCATCAGAAACTTATTTTTACTGTCTGAATGCAAAAGGCAACAAGAAAACCCGGTCTATGATTCTGTTGAAATGATAAGCTATCAGGGTTTCGATCAAAGTGGGATCAAAGTTCAAAGTGGTTGTCCGAGAATGCGAAATCTCTGAACAGATGTCATTCCCGTGAAAACGAGAATCCAGGTAGTAATTCATTGCAACACCGTTAATTGTTCATATAACAGCATACTAAGCACGACTTCGTCCCGCTATTTCTGATAGGGGTAGGGAGAATCAGTTTTATTCCTGATCCCCCCTCCCTCCGAACCGTGCGTGCGGTTTTCCCGCACACGGCTCTCCGGTCGGTGGTTCACCGTCGTGCGGATTGACAGGCCTTGGCATGGGCGGCGACCATCGAGAACAGCCCATGCTCGACAAAGAATATGTTGGGCCAGCGAATATGATCCAATCCTATTCCAAGTCCGTGTCCTTTGCGCCATTTACGCATAATGCTGCGAAGACGCATACGGATCCACTGGTCAAGGATCTTAAAAGTCTTGTAGAAGGAATGTTTGAAATAGTCAAACCAGCCACGTAACGTACGGTTGATGTCAGCAATGATGTAGCTGAGACTGTGACCGTTCGCTCGACGTGTCTTCAATCGTATCTTGTCTTTGAACTTCTTCATACTTTTCTTCGAGGGTGTACGAATGCCATTCTCAAAGTGATAGCCAAGAAAGTCAAAGCCAGCCCTGTCCGCATGGACAATCTTTGTCTTCGTCGGATGAAGCTCAAGCCCGACGGATGATGTCCACGTCTGGATCAGCGTTAACGCCGCTTCCGCTGTAGACTCATCATGGCAAAGTACGACAAAATCATCCGCATACCGGATCATTTCAAAACCATGCGACTGCATCAAGTGATCTAACGGGTCGAGAAAGATGTTCGCCAGAAGGGGACTGATCACCGCGCCTTGCGGCGTGCCCTGATCCGGATTCCATTGGTCAAGACCATCAATCACCTGCTGCGAAAGGTACCGTTGCAGCAACGAAAGCACCTTGCCGTCCGTTACCTTCTTGCAGACCAGTTCCATCAATCGGTCATGATCGATGTGATCGAAGTATCCTTTGATATCCGCATCAACTACCCACACATTCCCCGTATCCAAATATCTCTGAACCATTCGAAGGGCATCTTTGCATCCGCGTTCAGGACGGAAACCATAGCTGCTGTCGGAGAAATCATGCTCGAAGATGGGTTCTATCACCATTCGGAGCGCTGTCTGGACGACACGATCACGGACGGTGGGGATACCCAGAGGACGTTTCTCTTTGCTGCCCGGTTTGCCGATCCATGTACGACGGATGCTCTGCGGATGATATCGACCTGTCCGCAGTTGCTCCGACAAACGATCCAGATTCTCTGTCAAACGATTTTCGAACATGTGGATGGTTTGATGGTCAACACCGGCTGCACCGCGATTCGCTTTCACGAGACGCCAGGCACGTTCCAGTGTCGATACACACCAGACTTTATCCCATAAGCTGTACCAACGTCCTCCTTTCACTCCCGATTCGAGAGTCGTCAACATACGTGCCGTCCAGATGGAAGGTTCGACCCATGCCCAACGGCGATAGATCTCTCCGTCGTGTATAGTCCCTTCCCGGGACACTGGAGACGGGGGTAAGTCCTTCCATATGGATGTCATGTATCCACCTTCCTGCATCCCTTCGCTCCACATCCGTTACAATGCTTCTACGCTACTATGGATGCTCTGACTCCTGCAGGACTCCCATATCCTGCAGGTCTCCCTGCTTCATGTACATGCCCGTTGAGATCATTCCACCGCCAACCACCCATACACCCTGCTGGTCGATTTAACACGCTACCCCTCATCGCCAGCAACGTTCTGCTTGTGCAGAATCCGGACTTCGCCCCTGAATCGCAGGCTCGTCGATGAACAAGGCCGAAACGCGTTCGTTATCCTGCGGACTGATCTCTCTCCTTCCGTTGCTTCCCACCCCGCCTCGCGACGACGCAGTTACGGTCGAATACAGGCCGGAGAGCGTATACCTGATGGGGACTCGCACCCCACTGTACATGCACACTCGCAGGCGCACGATTCCTGCCTTGGCAGGAATGACAAATAGCAGAATTGCAGTGGACATCAACGCTAATTGAATGGACCATTATGATTCTTGTGATTGGTTGATAACAATACGGACGCTAACTAACCAGGAAAAACCATGAGCCGCTCCCTCTGTGCTGTTCTGCTTGTTCTATGTCTGACTCCATCCATTTTCGCTCAATTCGACGTCTGGGATTCCCCTAATGGTGTACGGTGCCGTGAATCGCTGTTCCCCTACTCCACCGACCAGGGAATGGACTGCGACGAGCAGGGGAATTTCCTCGTGGCATGGTCGGATGCACGCACTGGAATACAAGCTGTTTACCTGATGCTCTTCGCCCCCGACGGTAATCCGCTCTGGCAGGCGAACGGGGTCTGCATGGCGCAGGGCGAAACCGGGAATTTCCATCCTCGGGTCAAGTATGCGGGCAACAGCCAGTGGTTCGTGCTCTGGCAGGTTGGAACATTCAATAGTAGCAATTCCTACGATCTACGTCTGCAAAAAGTGGAAAGCACCGGTTCGTTCCTCTGGGGTGAGGATGGTATCTTAGTGGAATCCGTAGATGATATTTATCCGGATGAACGAATTTCCATGTATACAGATCACTCTGAGGAACCATCCTGCTATATCACATGGATGCGTGAGGTGCGCGAATTGAGCCTGTGGTGCCAAAAGTATGATTCGAATGGCAGTCGATGCTGGGGTGATTCTTCGATTATTGTCGCTGATACTGTGTATTACATGGATGCATGCCCGGATGAAAATGGTGGAATGTACTTCCTCTGGAATCGATGCTGGGGTTGGGAAACTCCCATGTTCGTACAACATGTTTCCCCGTCCGGTGAACTTCTCCTGGGGAATAGTACGGAAGGTCTCCCTACAATTGGACTTGAAACAAGCAATTATGAATTGAATGTCTGTTCCGATGGCGCGGGAGGCGCTTTTTTCGCGTATACAGCATACATCGAAGAAAATCCAGCGCGAGTGTTCGGAATCCATATAACTGCCGAACATGAGCTGTTCTGGATGGAGGAATATGGCCTCTGCCTTACACCGGGTTTTGAGATCCATCATTTCCTCGAATTAACTCCGGCTGGTCCGGGTGAATTTATTGCATACTGGGATGGCAGTTTGCCAGATAACTCCGGCTATATCTATGGGCAAAAATTCAGCGCCAGTGAGTTTGAGGTGACTCCTCTCTGGAATGATGGAGAACCTGTCCAGATTTCGGAAGATTTCAATGATCCAAGTGGCGAGGAAACATGGTTCAGCGCAACCGTTGACCGTAAAATCCTCTGGTTTGACAATGAAGAATCTTCAAATGGCTACATCTACGGGCAACAACTGACTGAAGATGGTGAAGCGGTCTGGAGTTTATCACCGTCTTTCGAAGTGAGCGGATTTGAGTATGCCGCTGCATCCATGTGGACCGGCGCAAGCCTCGTGTGCATGTACAATGAAGAGCATCCGGAAGAATCGGGTGTTCATTTAAACGGATTTGATGCTGACGGTTCCGCTGTCTGGGATGCTGACGGTTTCCCTGCCAGCACTGGAATGAATGGTGGATGCAGCCGATCCACTATTGCCAGTTCGTCGAATCATGTATTTATCGCCTGGGAAGACAGCAGAATGGCAGAGAACAATCAGAGGATACCCTGTTGCCAGGTATTATCACTTGAGGACGGCGATGCTCTCCATGAACCATACGGAATACCACTGATCGAATCATACGGGAATGAAACTACGCATGCATGGTCTAATTATATCCAAATGACCTCCGATAATCAGGAAGGTGTTATTGCGATTTGGTATGCTGATCTGCAATCAACCGAGCGTTATAAAAGAATATTTGCCCAACGAATCAATCCATCCGGTGAAATGCTTTGGGGAAACAACGGTATCGAAATCGAATGGGACCGTTCCGAGTATACAAACGCCGACGTTGCGGACAATGCGTTACCGTCAATAATTTCACTGACGGACAGTACCTATATCGTGGCTTTTGAAGTATCCTCACCAGATCATGAATCCGCCCTTGTGGTGCAACGACTGGACCGTGACGCGAACCAGGGATGGGAATCGGCGCCATTGGGATTTATCCTGGCAGAAGGTGAATCGTACTCCAATCTTTATGGCCTGCAAAGTACTGCGGATGGTTCCACCTACATCATGTACAACACCTATGACGATAGAAATGTATATCTACAAAAAATTACCTCTGATGGCGAACTCGGATGGGATGAATCCCTGCTAATAGTGGAGTATGAAAGCGTTCGCAATATTCAAATGGTAGCAGCAAATAACAGCCTTGTCGTGGTATGGCAAGAAGGGGAATTTTTACAAGGTCAACTGGTGACCACCAATGGAGATCTACTCCATCCAATTGAGGGTGAAACTATATGCAGTATTCATCAATATAGTAATTTTGCAATAAGAGGAACAGATGATCTGTCTTTCTGGCTTGTCTGGAGTGCTTATCCACGACCGCGGTATAACCGTCTGAATACATTGTTCAATTCCGTCATAGGCTCAGATAATGGATTTGAACTTTTTTCCGGGGACATCTCGTATTTCACGAACTTCGAACTCTGCTCCGATGACGACAATGGGATTTATGTATTCTGGAAATCTTTCAACGATGACAGGTACTCCTATCGATACACCCATATTCTTGAAGATGGCGCCTTCGCTGACGAGGAATATGCAACCGAAGGAGCGATTCTTTCTGAAACTTATGGTGGTGTCAGTGATTTATGTATTGACAGCGATGGATTTCATGGTGTTGTGACCGCCTGGACTGATACGCGAGCAAGGCGTGTCTACTACGGCGGCGGCGAAGCCTATGCCATGCGTGTCAATGATTTCACTATTGATGCGCCCGAAACCGGGTACACTGCTCTCCCCGCCCAGTGGGAACTTTTCCCCGCCTACCCGAACCCATTTAATCCCTCTACCAACCTGTCATTCACCGTCCCCGAATACGGAATTGTGCGATTAACCGTCTGTGATATCTTAGGGCGGGAAGTGGTACGATTGGCGGACGGGCCGTTGAGTGCTGGGGTGTATACTTACTCGTGGGACGGCATGGATCGGAATGGACGAGCGGTTGCATCGGGAACCTACTTTTTCCGCCTGGATGGAGAAGGAGTAAACACTTCAAGATCGATGATATTGCTCAAGTAAAGAATTTTCCGATTTTTCTAAATAGCATAGAATCATGGAATTCTCCGCTGTAATTTATAGTGTTACAATGATCGGCGATATTACTTGAGGATGATTCCCATGAACCGCAACGCTATCCTTATCCTGTTCTTCGTTGTTCTCTGCTTCCATGTTGCCCATGCACAATTTGATATCTGGGAGCCGTCTGGCGGTGTCTCACCAAGGGATACCAGGACCTTTCAATGGTCGGGAAACGGTTTCGATGTTGACGAGAACGGTAACACGATGACTGTCTGGTCGGACAACCGGAATGGGAACCAGGATATTTTTGTCCAGTTGCGTAATCCAGATGGTGAACTCGTCTGGCTGGAAGAATCGAAGTGCATCGCTTCAGGAGCATCCGCTGATTATCATCCGATCATTCGCTACGCCGACGACGGCACCTGGTACATCGCGTGGGTAGCTGTAGGACACCTTCACAACCACCGGGTTAAAATTCTCATGCAGCGAATTAACCAGGATGGCGAACGGATGTGGTACTCGCAGGGTATGCTGATTGAGTTCGGTCCTGATAATCCATCAATTGATCTATTTGAATTTGTGCAAGCAGACTCAAGTGGCTGCCTGTTTTCCTGGACAGAAGACAACACGTATTTTTCTGTGCA
Source organism: bacterium (assembly GCA_963674515.2). GTDB lineage: Bacteria > Electryoneota > Electryoneia > Electryoneales > Electryoneaceae. The sequence goes on along the minus strand of CAXXQY010000002.1, from coordinate 21,691 downwards.
AAAAATGAATCCGAATGGAACCATAGCATGGGGAGGCGCGCCGCCTATTATATCGAGTGTAACCTACTATGCTGCTGTAACCGACGATGGGAATGGAGGAGTGTACTGCGCCTGGTATGATTTTTTCACAACGGAACCGCGAGCTCAACATATCACAGCCGACGGAGATCAAATCCTGGGTGAGCCGGAAGAAGGAATACGAATTGGCGAGGCCACGTTAAGCTTCAACAACCTGACCATTTGCAGCGACCGTCATGGCGGAGCATTCATCGCATGGCAGGCAAGACGCGAAGATGGATTCGATGTGCTGATGGGGCAACACATTGAATCAGATGGAGACCTGGAATGGGATCTGGACGGAACCCCGTTATGCAATATCCAGCCGAACATTGATTCGCCTCAAATTTTTCCTGCCGGAGATGGGGATTTCATCATCACATGGCTGGCTGGGCAGACCACAGAATCATTGAACATTTATGCAGAAAGAATCGGCACCGTCGGTAGTTCACCTGAATTACACTGGAGTACCGGTAATGGGATGCCGTTTTCCGACCTGAATTTCACGGACTCCAGTCCGGTTTTCAACCTGGAGGATGATTCCAATTATACACTAAACTGGAGTCGCCGTTCCGGTAACGGGAATGAAATCGTATGCCAACGTTTTGATGAAAATGGAACTTTTTTGTGGGATAACCCGGTGACCATTCGTACACAATCCGTGTCGAGAGAGTTTCAAGCACTGTGGTCCCCGGATGAATCCATGCATATCTGCTGGACAGATTATAATGATGAACAGGAAATGTTCGTTCATCAGTCCTTTGCAGAAGATGGAAGTCCACTTTGGGGAGAACGTGGAATCCAAATCAGGGATGGCAATCCCCGGCATGCCTCCTCGCCATCCATCGTACGGTCAGGGATCAATGCATTTGTCAGTTGGCGTGAAACCTATACAGACACCGATAACCTGACATACGATCTTTCTCCCCGGATCCAGGTTTTCTCCATCCAATCCGGCGTAGCGCAACTCTCCAGGAACGGCGCTGAACTCATTCACCAAACTCCTTTTCTTTCGGACGACGAAACATCTCCCGCTCTTTGTGCGATTGTGGAAGATGGAAATAACGGCGCCATGATTGTCTGGAACCAGGTGCCAGCAAATCCGAATGCTCCCTCGATTCTCATGGGGCAACGGATTACGGAGGAAGGTGAAAGGTTATGGGGAAATGGCGGAAGAGACCTGCCATGGGACAACTCGGTATATCGCAGCATCTCCGATCTACAGCTCATTGATATAGGAAATGGTACCTGTCTGATTGTTTTCCAGGCGAACAACTTACAGGACCATTCTGCACTAATGGTTAATTGTATCGATCACGATGGAACCCCAGCCTGGGAAAATCACCCGGATGGAATGGTACTCTCCCAGGGAAATGAGAAACTGTCTGTTGCCGGTATTGAAAAAATGCCGGACGGTTCTGTAATTATTATCTACTCGTATAACCAGGCCAATGGCGCCCTGGCGTCAGGCATTTCTCCTGTTGGCGAACTGTTATGGGAGAATCCATTATATATTGCAAATGTGGAGCTTACTGAAAGCATCGTAACTTCGGTATGTGGTTCTGAGGTAGTGATTGCGTGGATTTACGGCGTTAATGAAATCCGTGGACAGGTTCTTACTAATGAGGGTGAAATTCAATTCCCATTGGATGGTCGTATCATATATGAAAGCGTTTTACCCATCACTAAAGCGACCTCTTGCGAAAGCATTGACCTCACAACCTGGATGATCTGGGAAGCGGACACAATGATCTGGGCAAACCGTTTTACAGACCGTTTTGAAATGGTGCTCGAACCCGGCGAACCCATACAAATCGCTGTTACTCGTACCGATTGTAAAGAATTTGATGTTTGTTCCGACATGGATGGCGGTGCTTATCTCTTCTGGCAAACTTTCGATTATTACCATGACCTTGCCGACCAGTTGGGTTATACACATGTACTGGTCAATGGCGCCCTGGCTGATGACGATTATCATCCTGATGGTGCAGACTTATGCACAGCATATCACTCACAAACAAAACTATCCCTCTGCCCGAATGGTGAATCCGGGGTACTTGCCGTATGGGAAGACCAACGTTCCAGCTCACCTGTAATGGCCTATTCAAATGTTTACGCAATGCGTGTGAATGATCTTACCGTCGATTGTTTTGAATCCCCAGTCGTATCATTACCATCAGAATGGCGTTTATTCCCCGCCTACCCGAATCCGTTCAATCCCTCTACCAGCCTTTCGTTTACTGTTCCCGAATATGGACTGGTGCGACTGACCGTTTATGATATCTTAGGGCGTGAGGTGGTTCGACTGGAGGATGGGCCGTTACGCCCAGGTTTCCATACTTATCCATGGAACGGCATGGATCGGAATGGACGAGCTGTGGCTTCGGGAACATACTTCTTCCGTCTGGACGGAGATGGCATCCAGGAAACAAGATCCATGATCCTGCTGAAGTAATCCTTTTTCCAACAGGTTTGAATAGGGTCTGCAGAAAACCTCTAATCGAAATTTAATTTTCTCTTCTGATCCTGTACCATAAGGGAAGGCGGGCATTCCTGCCCACCAGTTGGGTGACCCGACCTGCTGTCCAAGGTCGGGTTTCACAACGGGATAGAGCATGATGTCCTTATTAATTCGAATGTCGCTAACGCACCATTGGTGGACAGGGACGCCCGCCTTACCTATTGTGTATGAATACTGTTATTCCGGAATACAATCCATTCATTGATCGAAAAACAGTAAGTACAAGAGTTTTGGTGCATATTTATCACAATTCGACGGTCTTGAGGTTTTTTCCCGGCATCCGTGATTGTACTTTTCAATGATTCAGACCAACACTGTAATCCTCAGCTTTTGTGCAAAAGTGAAGAACCATCAATTGCGGATGGAGACGATGAAGAACAAGATTCTGGTAGGTTCGATCTGGGTTGTTATTGCTTATGTAGTCGGTGTGTGGGCATACAGTGTGTTCAATCCGATCAGGATGGTGATGGAAGTAAACCAGTACAGCAAGTTGCTGTCTTCTGTTGTCCTTGATTCAACCAGCAATATTTACCTTTTCGACGACGTTTCCGATAAAGATTATCAAAGCAGGTTCATGCCGACAGTAGGTGATACACTGCTTCAGATTCGTGATGCTGCTCCCTCTGATTCGACTGTGAACCGTGTGTTCGAGGGAATATTTACCCGTGGCGACACTCTCTCTATTGTTGTAGGAAGCAGCTACGGACATCAAGTTGTCCAGATCGAATACCCCCAACGATCCTTCAGTATTGCCGGTTTTATTGTTCTCTTTCAGGCAATGTTCCCGCTGCCGTTCTTCTTTGTGGCAATCTGGGCGATGATAAAACAGGGACAAAACTCGGGCGTACGTGTCCTTACCCTGTTGCTCCTGTCCATTTCGGTCATTTTCATCATCAGTATTGAGAGCGGCGCAGAAGGAGTACGCGCTGGATTGGTCGGGAATACCGAGATTACAGTACAGAATTATTTTACCAAATGGTATAATGTCCCGATCATGCTCCTGGCCTCCCTGAATACCGGACTTTTCTTTCACCTTGCGTTTCTCTTTCCATCGCCGTCACGGTTCATGCGTAAATATCCGTGGATCGTCTACCTGCTTGCCTATCCGCTCAATATCGTTTTATCGCTTATGGTGATGGACAATCCTGCCGAATCCCTCCTGGAAGGTTTTGGGATGGTGCAGATCCTTTCTTCATTATTCAGCCTGGTGCAGATCCTGTTCGGATGCGGGATGTTTATCGTTCGTATGATACGTACCGATTCGCCCCTTGAAAAACGACAAATCAGGGTGTTACTGCAGAGCGTCGGGCTTGGGTTGCTACTAATGTTAATCTCTGCAACATCCATGATCTTTTTTGTTATCGGGGATGAGATTAATGCGGTCGGTGTGCTGGTCTGTTTTGTTGGATTGGTGATCGGTCTGATGATGATCCCTCTTGGATTTGCTTATTCCTTCAGCAAATATCGTCTGCTGGAAGTAGAGGGACGGCTCAAGCGTGGTTTTACATTACTCTTAACCTCCGGCGGACTGTTATTAATTGCATTTATCGTTTTCTTCATTGTCTCGAATCTTGTTCTGAAACGGTTACATTGGGAAAGCCGCGCGAGTATCGTCTTTTTCACCCTCCTTGTAGCGTTGGCATATGTTCCACTCCATGGATTTTTTCAAAAACGGATTGAAAAACGGATTTTCCGCACACGCTGGAAACTGCGCGAAATGCTGGAGAATTTCCTCGAGATGACCTCCTCTCTGGCCAACCGCGCCAGCCTGTGGGAGGAATTCGGCAAACGACTGCGGGATAATATCGGCGTTCGCAACATGCATGTTTTCCTGCTCGATCCGTCCATGCGTCAATTCAAACGTCTTGACGGTGAAGTCGCACGCCTCCCCGGAGATGGCGCTATCCAGCAGGAAATGCAGAAACGCGTGCGTGCCCTGATGGTCGAGGAAATCGAAGGGAGCAACGAGATTGTTGTTTCCTCGCAGGAACAGGAATGGTTGAACGACCTTGGTGTGACTGTCCTGGTGCCGATCCAGATCCATAAAGAACTGGTCGGAATGATGGCACTGGAATTTGAGTACGGCTACGACGAGATAAAGGCGGAAGAACTGGATATCCTGGTGTCTATCACCACCCGTATCGCCCTGGAGAATGAAAACCTGCGTCTGCTCGAAGAGAACATCGAGAAACAACGTCTTGAGGAACAGTTAGCCACCGCTCGCCAGGTACAGCAGCAGTTCCTGCCGGAAACCCTGCCGGGAACTCCCGGTCTGGAGATTTCCGCCCATTGCAGTTTCTGCCTGGAGGTTGCTGGCGACACCTTCGATGTGATCCCGCTGGAGAACGGCAACACCCTGATCGCGGTCGGCGATGTGTCCGGCAAAGGCGCGGGCGCGGCGATGATCATGGCGAATGTGCAGGCATCCCTTCGTGCATTGGCGAATACCGATCTACCGCTTTCCAGTATCATTGAAAAGATCAATACCCTGATCGCGCAAAGTACTTCCCCGGAACAGTTTATCACCTATTTCGCCGCGATCTACGACACGGAAAAGAAAACCCTGACCTGTGTAAATGCAGGGCATAACCCGCCGAGAGTGATCCGTGCCAATGGCGATATTGAAGAGGTCACCGAAGGCGGCCTGATCCTCGGAATGATGCCGAACATGCCCTATGATGAAGTCACTATCCCCTTCAACAAGGGTGATGTGATCGTAGCGTTCACCGACGGCATCAGCGAAGCAACCGACGGCACTGAAGAGATGTACGGCGAAGAACGGATCGCGGAATTGGTGCGAGACAATCGTGAAGACCACCCGGAACAGATTTTTACACGTCTGATCGAGGACCTGGACAACTACCGCGCCGGTACACCGATCGACGATGATGTGACCATTTTTATTGCGAAGGGGATGTAATGCTAAGATGTAGCCCGGACCGCCCCCGGTCCGGGGAAAGATTGCAACCGCGAAATACGCCAAAAACGCGAAAGGATGCCTGGATTGAACAGCAAGCAGGTAATCCGATCTGAATACAGATTTTTTAACCAATGCAAAAGCAGATGAAAACCAGTACTAATCAAATCAAACGCTGCTTCATCCTCGCGATACTCCTTCTGTGTATCGCAAGCTCATCGTACGCCCTGAACACAACCATTGCACGCACCGGCACACCGGGGAATTTCTGGTGTATTATGTACCAGTACAACGGATCAGTGTATAGACCGTGGTTGGCATTAGTAGAGAACTATGGAGAAGATATCACATATGTCTATGAAGGAGTAAGTCATGTTGACTATCATGTTGAGATGGACGTTTTGTTATGCAAAATCCTGAACGATGGATACTTTATCAGCAACGATTCCTGCCAAACAATTATTGAAATAGAGAACACTTCTTATCAGTGGTACAATTGGGTTCCCGAACCTGATTCACTTGTAGCATTTATGAAAGTTACAGTTGATTTTTCAATTTATTCGAGAGACACATTGAGGACATACCAATTAATTGAACATGAAGGCTTGCCTGAAAGATTCATGGAACGGACATATTGTACTGGCTGGCACGCTGAGGATCTGCTAATGATTGTAACCATTACTGGTAATCCTTTACAGCAGATATACTTCTCGAATACATATGGAGAATCATTTTACAACACAGGCTATAAAAAAAGGGATGATGGACTTTTGGGTTGTTATACAATTGGTTTATCACCGGGCACAATTATATTTTCTGGAAGTGAATATGGTATAGCCTCATCCGATACAGGCAGAACATGGTGGGAAGTACATCGATCACCAACATTTGCATATATATGTTTGGAATCTCAAATCGAATATGGATGGGAACCGAATGAATTGATTTATATGGGAACTATATATGACTATTACTATGAAGAATACAGTGATAATTATCTGTTCCATTCTACAAACTTCGGCGAATCCTGGCAACCATTACTCTGTCCTCAACCCCTGATGTATCCAATACGCGGATATATCCTTATTGAAGGATCGCGGGAATCCTACCGGATTGATACTGATTTTGTGACAAACGTATGTGAGACAATCCCACTTGAATTATCCGTTGATTTCGTGAACTGGACGGATGGAGTTGAACCGATTCCCGAATCCATCTCGTTCAATCTGGATACTGTGATTGAATTTGGCGATACTGTTGAAATCGAAGTGACTGCATCCGATAACGCGTTTGAAGAGTATGGCGACATTGACGGTTACATCTTCTTCAATACAAACACTCGCGGGTATGCCGGTGATGTTGTACTGATTCGCGGGTATATCGCCGAATCCAATGTAGTCCAATCGCCCGGTGAAATTGTGTTCGACGGTAATGACGCCGGATGGCAAATCCAGGCCGATACGATCCGGAACATGAGCCCTTACGATCTCCTGACACTCGAACTGATTGATATCCATTGGGAAGAGAATGCTCCACTTCCCGGACGCGTAACTATAGAACTCCCGAGAAGTATTGCTCCTTTTGATACTGGATTTGTGTCCATAACCATCGAAGATAGTGCCTTTGCTGATACAGGAAGTGTGTCCGGTTGGTTGGAAATCGCTACCAACAGCAGTATTCACCCGGTAATCGCAGTGGATATTTCGGGATACGTCGAACCACTCACTGATGTATTGGAAGAGTCGCCAATGGTAATTGAAGGTTTTGCCTTGCACGCCGTTTATCCCAACCCGTTCAACAACTCCTTAACTGTATCCTTCGAGACGAACACACCAGGTCCTGTGTCTATTCTGATCTACAATTGCCTCGGTCAGCAGGTGTACACCGATCAAGTAAATGTATCAACGGGGATTCACAACATTTCCCTGACCGATAACGACCTTCATCACTTCACAAGCGGGATCTACTTCCTGCAAATCCGCAGTAATGGACGATCACAACAGAGCAAGATTGTGTATTTGAAATAATTTTCCACCATGAAATACGCAAAAAACGCGAAAAAATTTCAGGCTGGGTGGCCCTTTTGCTTAATAACGAAGGAACGAGCAATAGGGTTTCATAATCCACATTGAACCAGCAGAAACCCGAGTGTACCTCCTTCGCTGAAACAATGGAGATCGGGAAACACTCGGGCCGCATCTCGGATGACAAAGTATCCGAGGCAAATGTTATTCCCAGTGGATGAAACCACCAGACCACATCCTATAACACTTGATCCGCTGATTGACCTACAGATAGAGCCGTACATCCAACCCAAGTTATAACACATCTTTTCGCGTTTTTGGTGTATTTCGTGGTTGCAGTATTCGCCAAGATCGATTTGTTACGTCCAGGTTACGCTACTCCCACGCTTCTGAAAACTATTCACAGTTTTTATTGTTTGCGAGTGCAACAGCGACCTGTTCATTATATATTGTAAAATAGAGTTTTGGTCAATCCTCTGATTTTACCCACTTGCACTTACTTGTCAGGAGGCGCTCGATGAAACGGTCTGCCCTTCTCCTCCTCACGTTCCTGTTCCCCTTTTTCTCCGTGTATTCCCAATTCTCAGTGTGGGCGCCAGAAGAGGGTGTTCGTGTCAGCCATCAGCTCCAACTGGAATGGGAAGAAAACGGCACAGCGATGAATACTTCCGGATTTACCCTGATCACATGGTCCGATGCACGCAATGGCGACCAGGATATCTTCGCTCAACTCCTTGATCCGGGCGGTTCCCCCCAATGGCAACCCGGTGGTGTATGCATAGCATCCTCGGATGGTCCCCAACAGGATCCTTACGTTATCGACGACCTGAAGGGAGCATGGATCATCGCCTGGAAAGATTACCGTTCCGATTATGACCCTACCCAACGCAATGCCGGTGAACTATGCGTACAAAAAATTGATGCCCAGGGAAATCCCATGTGGAATGTGAATGGTGTCAGGGTTTGTCCAGGGTATACATCGACGGAATACCCGGTCTATGAACTACTCCCGGACGGGGATGGCGGCTGTACTATAAGTTTTACTAATGAATACGACGAAATTATCGTCCAACGTATTGATATGGACGGTGAACTTTTATGGGATGAATCGGGTATTGTAGTCGCTGAAAATGTCCTTGTCTGGCGAATGGATGTCGCTTCTGATCAGGAAGGCGGTTTGTTTCTTTGCTGGATCTATGGCAGCGGAAATTCTGAGGTGTACGCTCAGCATATTTCTTTCGAGGGTGAAGGACTCTGGTGTGAAGCCGGTGAGGGGATTCCGGTCAGCGATATTGTCCTCAATCCACCTATCATGGCAATCTGTCGCGATGGCGCAGGCGGAGCGTTTATCGCATGGGAGAATCAGCTCGAAGGTTGGATCATCTGTGGTCAACATGTTGATCAGGATGGCGAACTCGTGTGGGATGAAAGCGGAGTTCAGCTCATGGAGGACCAGGGTTCTCAGCAACGCCCCAAACTGATCGAAGGCAATCCCGGTGAAGCGATCCTTGTCTGGGACAGGTGTTCCAATTCGTTTGAGGTTTTTATCACACTGCAAAAATTCACCTCCGACAGCCTGGGTCCGGTCTTTTTATGGGGCGATGCCTCAAATCGATTTGCAGGATTACCCGTTTCGCTTCCGGGGGAGATAAGCTTGAATCATCATATCGCATCGGATCATTCCGGCGGGGCGGTTGTGTCATGGCAGAAGTATGACCTGATAAGTGACTATGATAATCGTGTAAGATTTCAGCATGTAAATGCATCCGGACAGTTACTGGTTGAAGAAACTGAGGTTGTCCAGTATTCTGACTATATAATAAACTGGTCGGATGTGTGCGCTTCCAATTTCAGGATTGCGGTCCCATGGTCGCAAAAAAAACACGACCTCTTTGGCGTTAACCTGAATCTTTTCAATCACATGGGTAGCCCTGTGGTTGAGGACAGTATTGTTGTTATTGAAGGATTGCGTGGACAAGTTGAATCGTCACAAATTATCAATTCGGACAATATTCCGTATTCCTGCTGGCTTGAAAGACGTGTTCACATTGAGGATGGGCGTATCCTACTGCAAGCACATGATTTTGACACAGGTGCGTTGTTATTCGACTCAACCGGTTTCCTTGTGATCGACAGTACAATCAACGGTGAACCGTTTCCCGATGATTATACAATGGAATCATTCGCCATCACTCCGGACAACCACAATGGTGCAGTGGTTGCATTTTTTTCAGAAGGATACCCCACTGCAAGTCCCAACCTGGGAATTCAGCGGATATCACAGGATGGAACGCGTCAATGGAATCAAATGGGACGATTCATTCAACCCGGGCCGTATTCGTATGATGGGATAAATAATCTGGACCTGGCTCGTTTTGCCGATAGTACTTTCCTTTTGATCACATCTGTGGGTACAACTGGATCGGATCATGCCCTCTGGTGCTACGGTTTCGACATTAACGGCAATCCCAGTTGGGTTTCCCATCCGGAGGGTGTTCTCCTTGACGATGATGATGCGGAAACTGCCAATGCAAAATTGCTGGGATTGCAGGAAAACGGTGTCGCTGTCGTTTATTATAATTATGAATCACAGCTACACTTATACGCACAAATCATTCAAAGCGACGGGGATGTTCTATGGGAAGAGCCTGTGTTTGCTATCGTACCGACCATTTTCCTGTATGAACACGATGTGGACCATTTTGGTGACATGCTCCTCATCAGCTCACGTCAATCCTATCCCAATCATTCCAAAGTAGCCTGCCAGTTGATCGACATGGAGGGTAACACCAGTTTCGATGCTCAGGGTTTTCCCCTCGTGGAGATAAACAGCAGAATTAATTCCTATTCCCTGGCAACCGATTCAACGGATTGTTTCTGGATGGCATGGCAAGAAGGGGAAAGTATCTTCGCCAACCGTTGGAATGGCGATATGGAATCCGTTTTGCCCGACAGCAATCCGGTTTTAGTAGCTTACAGTACTTGCAACGACGCTTCTGTCGAGCTGGTTCCGGATGATGCTGGAGGCGTCTATCTCTTCTGGAACATGTTCGCAAATGATCATCGACAGGTGGACCTGCGATACACCCATCTGACTGACGAGGGTGAAATCGCTCATCCGGGGTATGGTGAGGATGGGAGCCTGCTCTGTGGAGCATGGAACGACCAGGTCGATTTGTCTGTGGCACGAGATGGTTTCGGCGGTACGATTGCCGGGTGGCACGATTTCCGGCCATCCGTTCAGAATGTCCGTGAGGAGTTAATGTTCAATGACTTTTACTGTATGCGTGTTAATGACGGAACCGTGGATGAGGTTCGTACGAACAGTTCGCCAATACCTGATGCGTGTCAGCTTTTACCCGCCTATCCGAATCCGTTCAATCCGTCGGTGACCATCCCATTCACCTTGCATGCGGCGGATCAGGTAACAATTACGATGTACAATGTTCTGGGGCAAAAGGTTGCAACACTTCTGGATACACGCATGAATGCCGGTTTCCATGAACTTGCCTGGAACAGTATTTCATCGGACGGTTCAGAACTTGCGGCAGGAATTTATTTCGTGCGTCTGTCCGTTTCGAATGGTACTGCACAGGTTCAGAAGATTGTGCTCTTGAAGTAAATCCGGACGGCCCGACTTGCTGTTCAAGGTCGGGTGTCAAGACAAACCGGCCATACTGTCATTGCGAGGATATCGGCCGGAGTTTTTGTTGGTACCGGCAGACTACGCGGCAATCTCATTCCGGTTTAGGCAAAGTTTATACGAAGCGCTGTCCGGAATTGCGTGTGGGAGTGGAAGAAGATTGCTTCGGCTGTACGCACAAAAGAAACTGTCGTGCGTACAACCTCGCAACGACGTGGATGTGAAACCCTATTGCTCGTTCCTAGGTCACTAAGCAAAAGGACCACCCGTCCCGGTCAGGGAATATAATCAGTGATCAATAGACATCCGTTCAACGGAGAAGAATCTCCCCGGAGGATTTTTGACCTTCGGGCTACATCTCCAGGCTATATCTTCCTGGACGGTGGAACCTCCAGGCTACATTACTTTCATTCCTGCTTGGTTATTCATCACAGGATTATCCCAATTTCATCAATATGTTAGAGCAAATCAGTATATTGTACCATGCTGGATTTCAGATCAATTCATCTTGAGGCGACCATGCGTGCGACAATCCTGCTTTTTGTCCTGACCCTCAGTATTTCATCCCCTTTATCTGCACAGTTTAATGCCTGGGAACCGGAACCTGGTGTCCGTGTCACCCCCACCCAGTTCCCCGAATGGAACCCTGATGGTGTGGCGATGAATGATGCGGGGCAAACACTGGTCACCTGGTCGGATACACGGCAAGGTACTCATGACATCTACGCCCAGTTGTTTGACAGTGACGGCGCTGCACTGTGGGACGAGGACGGCATCTGCATCGCCGCATTCGACAGCCCCCAACAGGATCCGGAAGTGGTGAGCGTGTCCACTACCGAATGGATCATTGTCTGGAAAGATTACCGCAGTGAATTCGATTCATCCAACATGGGACGGGGTGAATTGTGCGCTCAAAAAATCAACAATGACGGTGAACTTTTATGGGATGAAAATGGCGTCCGTTTGTTCCCGGAAAACTCTCAAATGAATTTTCATGACCTGTTCGTGTTCAATGACGTCGCTGACGGTTGCGTAATCGTCGCCAATGTCTACCAGAACGATGTTTTTGCGCAGTGGATCAATAGCGCAGGTGCGATTCAATGGGATGCGGAAGGAATTGATGTCGCCGAACGCGCACGCACATTTGTTGCCTGTTCCGACAACAACGGCGGATTTTACTGCATCTGGGAAAGCTCGTATGATTCGAACGGCATCTTTGGTGAACACTTTTCCAGTGATGGAACTGCTCAATGGGACAATATCGATCCGGGTGTGAGGGTCGGTGCGGATGTTTTCACCGGTGTGGATATGACTGTCTGCCCGGACGGAAACGGCGGAGCCTTCTTCGCATGGGAACTGCCAGCATCTGAGTACAGCATTCATGGCCAACACGTTGTTTCCCCTGGTGGAACCCTTCTCTGGGATCCGGAAGGAGTGTCGTTGGTGAATGAAGAACAGATGCATCAGAACCCACTCCTTGTACCAGCGGAACCGGGCAAGTGCATCCTCACATGGAATGTGGACCAGGTGAATATTCATGTACAGAAGATTGAAACTGACGGAAATCAACCCGAATTCCTCTGGGGCGATCATGAACACGAGATCAACGGCCTCGAGGTTCTTTTGTTCGATTATACAGATGGAAGCATGGCGGTGGCGGCAGATGAAACAAACGGTGTAATTGTAACCTGGCAACAATCCCCGTTTCCTGATTTTCCAGAATCAAATATTGGATATCAACGTGTGAATGCGAATGGCGAGCTTCTCTTTTTTGAGGATATTCTGACACCAATTAATTATCGTTACAGTTACATCGGAAATATTCTGATCAATACTGCCGGTTTTGCAATCACATGGCGTGACAGCTATGGAGATACAACCGGTGTCTATAGCAGGTATTTCACTGTTGACGGAATCCCTGTGAATGATGAACCGTTCTGTGTCATGGATGGGAAAGCAAACAGCAAACGAAATCTTCGGATACACTGCTCAAACGGGAATCCTTATGTTACCTGGATTGATAACCGTTTTGGCGACGAATACGAACGCATTTTTATTCAGCATCATGACTGGAGTACTGGAGTATCAGAATTTCCCGGTGGAGGAATACCCGTAATAGACAGTTTGTTAAACGGAGAAAGTGTTCCCTTTGAACTGATGACAAGCAGATACGCGATCGCTGATGACGGCGCCGATGGTATCATTCTTGTTCATAGCTCGATGATTGGTGAATCCAATGAAATTTCAATCGGTCTCCAACGTATCAGCAATTATGGTGAAAGATTATGGGGTGATATGGGGATCTATTTTGACCCAGATCCTGGAAGAGTAAGATTCCTCAGTCCGCGAGTTCTTTTATGTCACTCTGGCGATAATTATGTTACTGCCTTCTCTGTATCCTCACCAGAAAATTATTCCGGCATTTGGCTTTACGGTTTTGATCAGTCCGGCGCCAGTACCTGGGCATCCGAGCCAGACGGTATCGAGTTCACGATGGAAGGCCGTACCGGAATGCCGGATACATTGTTTGAATATTCTGATGGATCGGTTTTACTGGTGTACGAAGAAGCAACCCAGTATTCTCAACATTATGGACAACGAATATCGCAGGATGGTGAGATACTATGGGATGAGGATGTTCTTATCGCCGAAACTCACATGAGCATACGAAATCCACAGTATCTGATGCTAAGGAATGACCTGTTGCTGTTTACATGGTGGCACGTCCATCCGAATGAAATCCAGTTGCGAGGGCAATGGCTATATTTAGACGGTTCTACATCCCATTTGCCCGAAGGTGAAAGAATTGTTGGCGGTTGGGAAATCCCGGAACAATTCGCAATCGAAAAAGAATTGGAGTGGAGAGACTATTTCTGGTTAGCATGGCAGGAAGGCGAGGATTTAAAACTGGACTGCTATGACGACAGATTTCAATCCGTACTGGGTGATGAGCCCATTGTCGCAGCAACATCATTACTAGGCGACACCCATCCTCAACTTGTGTCGGACGAAGAGGGCGGTGTATATGTATTCTGGATTCAGGAAGAAAATGGCCGTTTTAAAAAAGATATCCGGTACAAACATTATCTGGTCGGTGGAAATATTGCACATGACAATTACGGTGAGGATGGAGCAATCCTTTGCGCTGAATGGCAGGATCAGGAAGACTTTACCGCGATTTCGGACGGTAATACCGGAGCATTGGTCGCGTGGGAGGATTTCCGTCCCTCTTCTGTTGGAAATACAGAAAATAATTGTTATGTCATGCATGTGGATGATTTCACCATTGAGTCAGATGTTGCCCGAGATGTATATCGTTTGCCCGACAACTGGTCACTGCTCCCCGCCTGGCCGAATCCGTTTAATCCGTCCACCTCGATAGGTTATACCGTTCCTTCCACCGGGAATGTACGGATATCGATCTATGATGTGCTGGGGCGTGAAGTTGTACGATTGGTAGACGATGTTCATATAGCCGGACAATACCATGTACAATGGGATGGACGGTCTGCCGAGGGTGATCCGGTGGCGTCGGGAATGTACTATTGCCGGATGCATAGCGGCCAGTATAACAGGGCAAATTCAGTGATTTTACTTCGGTAGTTATCGTGTAGCCCGGTGGTTCCATCCCACCGGGAATGATCGTACAAAACACAACTTCTGTCCCCGTGGGATGGCACGTCCAAACTACATCTCTTGAGTATTCCCGGACAGGGGATGGTCCGGGCCACATTTCTCCCCGTGGGATGGCACCCACGGGCTACATCTCTCACAGTTCTTCTTTGTAATATTGATTCCCTTGAAATGATCCTATATATTGACCATTTGTTCACTACTTCTATCCCAATCATCCAACAATCAGCGGAACACCAATGGCAGACTTCAATCTTGTCAGCAAGTTCTCTCCCCGTGGCGATCAGGGGGAAGCGATTGAGCAGATTGTCAACGGTTATAAAGCCGGAGCGGAAGCGCAGGTTCTCCTGGGTATCACCGGTTCCGGGAAAACATTCACCATGGCGAATGTTATCCAGCGTCTGGGCAAACCAACACTTGTCATGAGCCATAACAAAACCCTCGCTGCGCAGCTTTATGGCGAACTGCGCCAGTTTTTTCCAGACAACGCTGTCGAATTTTTTATTTCCTATTATGATTATTACCAGCCGGAAGCGTATATCGCCTCATCCGATACCTATGTGGAGAAGGAAACATCGGTAAACGCAGAGATTGACCGTCTACGGCTGCGCGCTACCTCCTCCCTGTTCGAACGGGATGATGTGATCATTGTCGCCAGTGTGTCTTCGATCTATGGCCTGGGTTCGCCGGAAGACTACAAACATTTGTGTGTATACCTCGAACCGGGAATGACCATTGAACGAGACTCCTTGCTTAGACGACTGGTGGACATCCAGTACAACCGCACCAACCTCGATTTGCAGTATGGTTCCTTTCGCGCCCGTGGTGATACAGTGGAAATCTATCCCTCGTACGATGACGCTGTGATCCGTGTGGAATTCTGGGGCGATGAGATCGAACAGTTGTCACGTGTGCATCCAGTCACGGGCGAGAAACAGATGGATATCAAGGGCGCAGCGATTTATCCGAACAGCCATTATGTTTCCGCAGCGGAACGGACGAAAAAAGCGGTTGTTACGATTAAAGAGGAGCTTGAACTCCGAATTGCGGAATTAAAACGGGAAAACAAACTGGTCGAAGCGCAACGGATCGAGCAACGGACCCGTTTTGATCTCGAAATGATCGAAGAAGTCGGGTACTGCAACGGCATCGAAAACTACACTCGCCATTTCAGTGGAAAAGCGCCGGGCGAAGCACCCAATACCCTGTTCGATTATTTCCCGGATGATTTCCTGGTCATCGTAGATGAATCCCATGCCACAGTCCCCCAGGTTGGAGGTATGTACAACGGGGACCGTTCGCGGAAAATCAACCTTGTTGAATATGGATTTCGCCTTCCGTCCGCATTGGACAACCGTCCACTGAAATTCCAGGAATGGGAAGCGCACACCAAACAAATCCTGTTTGTCAGCGCGACACCTGCTGACTATGAACTGCAACGGTCGGAAGGATTGATCGTTGAACAGATCATTCGACCTACAGGACTGCTCGATCCGGCAATTGAAATCCGCCCGACAAAGGGTCAAATCGATGATCTCCTCGAAGAGATCCGACTGCGTGCGGAACGTGAAGAACGAATCCTGGTCACCACCCTCACAAAACGTATGGCAGAAAATCTGACCGACTACCTCCGTAAACTGGACATCCGAGTCCGGTATTTGCATTCGGAAGTGCATTCACTGGAACGTGTGGAGATCCTTCGTGATCTTCGGCTCGGTCATTTCGATGTTCTTGTGGGAATCAACCTGCTACGTGAAGGACTGGACCTGCCGGAAGTGTCGTTAGTGGCGATTCTCGATGCGGACAAGGAAGGTTTCCTGCGCAGCGAACGCAGCCTGATGCAGACCAGCGGCCGTGCCGCTCGTAATGCTGCCGGGACGGTGATTTTTTACGCGGACAACATTACGGACAGCATGCAGAAAGTGATTGATGAAACCAACCGACGACGGGAGATCCAAAAGGCATACAACGAAGAGCATGGCATCACACCAAAGACCATCCGAAAAACAGTAGAAGAGATCCTTGCCCAGACCCGTGCCGCCTATGAAAGGAAAGAGGATACCCCGATTATCACTCAGGAATTCGAAGAGGTTGACCTTACCCCGGCGCAGAAAGAAGAGCTGATTGTCCGCCTGGAATACCAGATGTTCCAGTATGCGGAATCATTGGAGTTTGAAAAAGCAGCGCAGGTACGTGACCAGATCGAACGGATCAGCAAGGGAAAATCACCGGCAGAGGTTGTGAAAGAGAAATGAAACATAGCCCCGATGTTCTGCTGTCCGGGAGAATAATTTAACCGCGAAATACGCAAATAACGCGAAAATAATATTTATTGTATTTTTTTAACGCAAGTTCTATCCACTGGATTGAAAAATACAATCACGGAACACACGGAATACCTGGAAGGAAAGTAATGTGGATTTTATAGTACTATTAGATCAGTATTCCTTGTGGGTGGAACCAACGGGCTACCCCTCTTCAGGGGCATGGCACTCCTAAGCTGAAAAATTATCTTTTCGCGTTTTTTGCGTATTTCGCGGTTGTAATGTATTCCCTGGTGGGTGGGCACTACTTACCTGTTACCTGCTCTGGTAATCTGCAAGACGCAGCCGTCGTTGTACACGGCGGATATTCTGCGCTTCTTCTCCAGCGATACTGAGGTATTGATTGTAGGCGTCCCGCATCCGTCCCACATAACCGGCTTCGTCCAACGCATCACCAAGCGCAAGGAAGACAGGCGCATAACTGGGGAAATATTCTGCCGTTTCATCGAGGAACACAATCGCCTGCTCCACCTCATTCAACTCGATCAGAGCTTCCGAGAGAGTGATCCGGGCATCGACAAAATCCGGTTGCAGCACAAGCGCATTCTGCACCAGTTCCAGCGCGGTTTCATGATCGCCAATCATCATCCGCAACACCGCCTGGTTATGATAAGGCTCTGCAAACGAGGGATCGCACAAGATGGACTGGTGATATGCCTGGTCCGCTTCTTCAAGCTCATCCTTGGCAACGAGGATCAATCCCAGTGTATTCCATGCGAGAGCGTAATCGGGACGCAGGCGCAATGATTGCCGTGCGGCGGTTTCCGCATCATCGAACATTTGAAGCGCGTAATAGGCCTGCGCAACATTGTTGAAGGTTTCATTGTCGTTCGGATTCAACCGTAGTGCATAGGAATAATAAATCAGTGCGCTGTCCAATTGATCCTGCCGGTAATGGACAAGGCCGATGTTGTTCCATGCCTGCGCCATGGTTGAATCTCGACGGACAGCCGTTCGGAACAGGGTTAGCGCAGTATCCATTTCCTCGTGGTAATAATGGATCAATCCAATGTTATTTAATGCCTGCGACAGGGTTGTATCCAGTTCCAACGCTCTTGTACAAACAGTCATCGCGCTGTCGAAACGACCTGTTCGGAAATAGATGTTACCCAGGTTATTATAGGCCCTCGCAAAAGTGTCGTCATAGCGGATGGCCTGTTCGTAAGCCTGCTCCGCCTGCTGCCATCGTTCCAGTTCGCTTAACGCAATACCAAGGTTATACGCTGCAGCGGTATATTCCTCATCCTGTTCCAGTGTAGTACGATATGCCTGAATGGCCCGGTTGAGGTTCCCCATTGCATAGTAGGTCGCCCCGATATCGAACCAGGCATCCGGGTATATTTCCCTGTACTGGATTGCCATCCGATAGGAATTTAAAGCGGATGCGTAGATCCCTTTTTTATAATATGCCAATCCAAGATTGTAATGGGCTTCCGGGAAGTTTGGACGTCGGGCGGTCGCACGCTGCAGATAACGGATCGCATCATCAAATTGTTCTGTCAGGATCAACGCCAACCCGAAGTTGTTCAGCAGGATCGGATCGGACGGTGCTGTAACAATCGCGCGTTCATAGGCTTCAATCGCTTCGGGAAAGCTGCCATCGGTCAGGTATGTGTCACCCAGGAGACGCCGGTCAACAGGATCTTCCGGTCGTAATTGAACGGAACGGTCAAACGCGACAATCGCTTCGCGGAGACGTCCCAAACGTGAGTAGGTTCGTCCCAGGTTGAAGTAGGCTTCCCCATAATCCTCACGTCGTGCGATGGCTCCCAGGAATGCATCGATTGCTTCCTCATCTTGTCCAGCGGCAGTATAGGCTACACCGAGGTTGTTCCAGATATCAGCGGCCGCCGTATCAAGGGCAGCGGCTTGACGGTAGGCATCAATAGCACCGACGTAGTCATTGAGACGATAGAGGGTTAATCCCAGGTTATAGTAGGCATCAGTATACTGTGGATAGAGTTGCGAGGCTTCACGAAACGCCTGGGCTGCGGCTTGCAGGCTATCCGCCTCATACCAGTTCTGCCCGGCAACAAATCGCGTATAGGCTTGTGTGTTCGGGGTTTCTTGAGCGAAAGCGACAAAGCCTGTAAGAAAAAAGACAGGGATAAGTATCAGGCGGAATAAAATTGATGGTGTTTTCAGCCATACTATGGGATTGAGTGTAGCCCACATATGGTGGTGTCTGCACATAGTCCCCCCCGCGAGGATACTGATGCTTAATTCGCAGACAGTCATGGAATAAAACCCAGACCTGCCTGTCAACTCTTCCAATTAAAGCGTACCCGTCATATTGCAGCCAGTACAGGTGGATGCATTGATCCACAAGCTATTCTACGCATTTTGCGCTCTCATGGCAAGCGATTCAAGCATATTGTTGCATTCCAATATGTTTACAATCCCACAAGAGACCCTACCTGGAAAACGACAACTGAAAGTGTCCAGGCAAGTAACAGGGTATAAACCGCCAGGAAAGCCGGGTATTTCCAATGTCCAAGTTCTTTTTTTACAACCGCCATTGTCGCCATACAGGGTACATAGATCAATACAAATATCATTAACGCCAGCGCCATTGCGGGAGAATAGGCAGGATCACTCGCCAGTTGTGCTTTCAGCGGAGTAACCTCACCCGTGCTTTCGGCATCAGGATCCGCTTCACCTACACCATACACGATTCCCATCGTAGAGATAATCACTTCTTTTGCCGCAAAACCGGAAAAGAGCGCTACGCCGATTCGCCAGTCGAATCCCGCCGGTTTCAAAACAGGTTCCACAAAATGCCCGATCCTGCCCGCATAGCTGTGCATGAGCTGGTAATCCTCTGGACTGAATTCCGCCGACTCCGGGGCAACGGTTTCAATTCCATACCGCAGGCTGTCCGGCGCCATGGACTGGAGTTCCTGTTCCGGCAACCGTGGGAAATACATAAGGAACCAGACAATGACACTGATGCCTAAAATCACTGTTCCGGCTTTCTTCACGTACATCCAACTCCGTTCCCACATGTGGCTCAGTACACCACGAATGGTAGGCAAACGGTATGGAGGAAGTTCGAGTACAAAGGGAGCCGCTTCACCACGGTAGATCGTATTGCGGAATAGCAAAGCGAGTAAAAATGCAAGCGCCCATCCACTGAGCCAGATTAACCAGAACACAAGCCCGGAGTGGGATGGAAAAAAAGCCGCTGCGAGCATTGCGATCACCGGCGATTTGGCGCCACACACAAGAATCGGAACCACCAGGATGGTAATTTTACGGTCCCGGGGATTCACGAGGGTTCGTGCACTCATTACAGCAGGTACAGCACAACCTGTTGAGATCATAAATGGAATAAAACTGCGCCCATGAAGACCAAACAAGTGGAAAAACTTGTCCATGACAAATGCCGCGCGGGACATGTACCCCGAATCTTCGAGGAAAGCGAGACTCATGAAGAGGATCATTACGAGAGGGAAAAATATTAGTACTCCCCCCACACCACCGATGATTCCTTCAACGATGAGGTCACGGATCGCACCTTCCGGAAGTGCAACTGATAAAAAACCGCCAAGAAGTGAAAATCCCCGGTCGATCAGATCTGATAACGGGTTACCTACAGCAAAGGTCAACTGGTACACCAGGAACATGATCCCGAAAAAGATAAACACACCGGCATACCTGTTCAGGACAATATTGTCCAGAACTTCTGTCATGTTGATCCGGTTACTTACCTTGCGGATGCGATTGACTGTTTCGGCAACAGCACCGTGGATATACGCATACCGCTGTTCTCCAACCACAACGATACATTCCTCCCGGAAATGCTTTCGGATCCGTTCACGCGCTTCAATACTGCGTTGCAATACTACCTGTGCTGCCCGATGACCCCTTTTAATTTTATCAATTGCGTCCTTATCTTCTTCCAGCAGCTTGACAGCAACCCATTCGGACGGATACATCGCTGAAAATTCCGGATCGGAATCGAGAACTTTTGCGAGGTTCTCCCGTTCTTTTTCTATTTCTCTTCCATAATTGATTCGCCGGTTGGCGGGTTGTCGTTCCCCTTCAGCAAAAGCGACAATGAGGTCCAATAATTCATCAATTCCCTGTCCACGGTTGCTGACAGCTTTCACAAACGGGATTCCGAGGATGATCCCCAAGTGTTCTGAATCGATTACTTTACCATCCCGTTCCACTTCATCCATCATATTGAGCACACCGATTACCGGTACACCCAATTCCTGGAATTGAAGGCATAGATATAGGTTGCGTTCCAGGTTGGAGGAATCCAGAACATCGACGACGAGGTCCGGTTTGTCCTGCAGAACATAATCACGAGTGACTACTTCTTCGAGTGAATAGGCGGACAGGCTGTATGTTCCCGGCAGATCGACAATTTCAATCCGCCAGCCATTGTGATGAATATACCCGGTTTTTTTATCGACAGTCACCCCGGGGTAATTACCGATATGTTGATGTTGCCCGGTTATCGCATTAAAAAGGGTGGTTTTTCCAGCGTTAGGATTGCCAGCAAGTGCAACACGGACAATCTTGCCGTCATTCTTTCTGGCTTCTGCTTCCCGTTCGGCGCGC
>CAXXQY010000001.1:0-194631 GCA_963674515.2 bacterium | reverse complement strand
CCTGATCCAGGTCGACCGCAAGAACACCCCGAGGCGGATAATTTGAGATAAGAAGAATATCTGGTTCAAAACCGATTTGAGCATAGGCTGGCATGCAGAAAAATGCGAGGAGAATGGGGTACAAACAGTGAGCCACGAGACACCGGTACGGGCATGGTACAGTCCTCCTGAATGCCTTCGACAGAGTAATCTTTAACAATGCTGACGAAGCATGACAAGCGAATACTGCAAATGAATCAAAGGCATAAAGAGCCGGCTCGATGGAATATACAAATGTAAGGGCGATATTATCACCAAATGGTGGCAAGAAATCAAAATCATTTACCAAGAAATACTGTATTGAATTAAAACATCAATCCGGTACTTCTTCGCACGGGCCATCTTTCGCGGACTTTATGGATCGCCTGGCAATAGATCTGCTCGTAACGGTCTAATGCATTCTCCACTTGAAAATGGGGACAATGCTCTTTGGCGAGCATGTTCTCCCATAACCTTCCGCGTATTCTGATCGGAAACAATTTTCAGGATTGCATCTACGAGGGCATCCACATTTTCCGGCTCCACAAGGATTCCGCTACCGTCATCCACTACCTCGGGCAATCCACCGGCATTGGCGCCTACCACCGGCACACCGCAGGCCATTGCTTCGAGCGCCGCCAGACCGAAACTTTCCCGCGTTGGATGGAAACAGGAATACATCGCTGCAGGGAAGGATCTCATATGCCGAATCATGAATTCCGATAAAGTGGACATCATCGGCGTATGGTGTTTTCAGCAACCGTTGTTCAGCAGCACATCGTTCCGGACCGTCACCGACCATCACCAATTGAACACGCATTTTTTCACGAACACGAAGGAATGTGTCCACAACATCCGTAATCCGTTTTACCGGTCGGAAGTTGGACATGTGGGTGATAACCGGTGTCTTCCTGCAAAGGCGTGTTTTCAGGCGCGGATCGCGGACCGGTGAATAGACATCGGTATCCACGAAGTTGTACACCACTTCCTCCTTGCATTTGCAGCCAAGGATTTCATGGATTTTCCCGCCCAGCCATTTGCTGACAACGGTGACTGCATCGGATGCATCGATGGAAAACCGTGTAATCGGCAGGTAGGACGGATCAGCGCCAACAATGGTGATGTCTGTCCCGTGCAGGGGTAGTAACTATCGCAATATCCCTTTTGCCTGTCAGTTTTCGTGCCAGCCACCCAGAGACGGCATGGGGGAGGCGCATAGTGGGCATGAATTACGTCGAGATCGTATTTCGTGATTACATCGGCCAATTGTGCTGCTAACCGCCATGCTGTACGGAGGGTATTCAAAAAGCGGATACTCCGGGACATTTACGCGGTTAAAAAAACTATATTTGTATGAAGGGTGTCCAGGCGGGCGGGACGGTCATAACTGATAACATGAACATTATGCCCTCGTTTGTCGAGACCATGTGCTATTTCCACGGCGACCACAACCGCTTCCGCCATGAGTGGGGTAGCAGACAACACCGATATTCAGTGGACGTTCGGTCAAATGTTGTGCAGTCACGGATTGGCCACTCCTGCTCCATTGACAAGGAGCTCAAAGGGGTCATTTACCGGAACAGGATTTCTCAACAGGAAGGGTTCACCCCGCTTGACGGAAATTAATGCTCCGAACTGGGCACCCCTGCCTTCCACCCATTCGACAAATTGCGGTGCAGCGAGGAAGGTTTCCGGGCCATTCACGCCTTTTGTGTAAAACTGGGTTTTATACGCACGCACCGCTTTCATCCGTGTTTCCCAGGATTCGGAAACGTCCACAATCAAATCCGCTTCGGGGTGCCACCACATGGGATATTGCAGGATTGCTTTCACCTTGTGACGGGGGAGATCGCTGGGCCATTTGCCCACATTCGCCAGGAAACAGGCTTCTTCCACGAGTTCCATGCCTTGCCGATGATCGGGGTGCCTGTCTTTCGCAGCGGGACAGATTACCATTTCGGGGGCATATTTCCGAATGGAGTCCACTACAATACGGCGTTGTTCATAATCGCGGCTGTTCAATCCACCATCCGGGAGTTCAAGATTCGCACGGAATTTTACGCCAAGGATCTCCGCAGCCTCCGCAGCTTCTTGAGCGCGTTCTTTCGCACTGCCCCGGGTGCCCAATTCCCCACGTGTCATATCGACGATACCGACTTTGTAGCCCAACTGTACGAGCCTGGCGACAGTACCGCCGCAGAGAAGTTCAACATCATCCGGATGCGGTCCAAAAGCGAGGACATCTATTTTCAAGGGATCAGCTCCTTCATCTCAACAATCGTGTGTTTTCCAATACTATCAAGCGATCTTTCAATGAGATTCTCAAGCCAGCCAACGCCATAACGGGAAAAGTAATAGAGGGGGCTGACCACACGTTCCTGCAGTTTTTTCGCAGGCCGGATGTGCATGAGGATCATCTCGATCCCTCGCACAAAATCGGAATGGTGTTTTTGCAAACGCTGGTTGAATTTGCCTTCCAGTGAGTCAATCTGGTAATGAATTTTCCTTAGTGCATTTTCAACTGCCATTTCCATTCCACCGAAGGGGCCGTTCTCCAGCTCATTCATGATACGGGAATGCATTTCACCACAACGGTTTCGTACTTCATCGAACAGTTCTTCAGGCGAGTAATTACTGTAGTTCTGAACCAGTTCATGTGTCAGGCCGGAAATATCACCGAACAGTTGTTCATAATGTAAATCCGCATTCTCGATTTTACGCTTGATCTTTTCTTCAAGAAGTGTGAAACCGGCACGTTGTACAACAGCAGGTTTGGGGATACCCAATGGTTCGAATGTTGTGGGTAGTTGCGCCCAGTAGGCCATTTCATGAGGACCGGCGACATACGCCCCAGTCGGCAATAGATATCCCTGGAAATGGGGACGCAATGTGACACCGGCCGAGAGGCGTTCCGGTTCATTTTTCGCAAAATTCATCAGCTCTTCGCTGGTCAGAATGATATCGCTTTGCGCCAGGACCGATCTTCCTTCCAGGACTACTTTCCTGCGTTGACCGTTCTCGTGGACAAAGATGGCAGGACGTTTTGATACTACAGGCGCTTGTACATGATAACCGGCATCTTCTATTTCTCTGCTTCTCGTTTTTATTCTTTCCAGCCTGACATCTATTTCTCCAGCGGCCCTGGTCCAGAAAGGAGCGCATGCTTTTTTAATCTCCACATCCTCCGGATCCAGGAAAACAAGTCCATGTTTGCCAAGCAAATATGTCCCTAACTGTTGAAATGCCAGGGCAAATGTGTTTTCAGGTCTGTAGGCTTCAGAAACCGTTGAAATCAGTGTTTCCTTAAATTCGGACTCGGGCAGATCTCGTTGTAAACCTTCCACCAGGCTATCGGCCAATGACCCGAGTGGCATGGAACCGACCGGGGCGCGTGTCTCCTGGCCTTGAAACGCCACACGCACCAGTTCATTTTGCTGGTTGATCCAGTGAAGTTGGCCCGATTCAATAATATTATGATCACTTGTCGCCATCCAGAAGATGGGGACAGTCCTGACTCCGGATTTTTCCTGGAGATGCCGGGCAAGGGCTATTGTCGTGATCGCTTTATACAGGGTAAGTAATGGACCACCCCCAAGTCCGACCTGCTGTCCGGTTACTACGGTCAGTGTCCCGGGTGTCTTCAAGGCATCAATGTTTTCATAGACAATAGAGGGAGTATCGAAACGGGAGAGTTGCGCATGCAGCCGTTTGACAATAATGTCCATTGGCCGCAAAAACTGCTTTTCTTCTTCTGATTTCTGTTTCCAGAAATCAATGGTGGGGAATGTTTCGAATCCGAAATCTACCCTTGAGTTTCCTGAATAGATATCGACGATATACTTTGGATAAGATGCCAGTGTTTCGTAGGATAACGCGATCAATCAGATCTCCTCGCCCAGTAAATCATTCTTGGACTGCTTTTTTGACTATAGGTCTTACCGTTATATGTACCAACCCTGCCTTCCGGTTCAAGGTGAGCCTTTTTCAACATTGTCTCCAGTTCCGTATCTGTAAAAATCCGGATAGATTCCGTAACGGTACGTACCTGTTTTCCAGCCTGCATGATCCGGATGGTTTTCTCTACCCGGTTGGATTCTTTCAGGTAAACACGGTCCTGGAGGATTGTATATCCATCCTTTTCCTCTTCATCATGCGGAATGAGCGAATCAAGAAGTAATTCCCTGTTCACAAGATCGATCAAGAAAAGACCGTCTGGTCGAAGGACACGAGCGCATTCATTCAGAACCCTGTAATGATCACTCTCATCTGAAAAATAGCCGAAACTGGTGAAAGCATTCAGCAGGAGCCCAAAGCTGCCATGAGCAAAAGGAAAATGCCGCATATCTCCCTGAATCCATGAGATAGTTAGATGCTTTGGCATCTCTTTCGTTGCGACAGTGAGCAGGGAGCGTGACAGGTCCAGACCCGTTACCTTCCATCCATATTTATCCGCCATACTGATTGAGTGTCGTCCGGCTCCACAAGCGAGGTCAAGAACACCATCCTGTGCTTCACGATTGAATTCGGAATGAATCCACTCAACAAAGGTATTGGCTTCCTTCGTATCCCTGTGCCGGTAAAGCGACAGATACGTTGTATCGAACCAGGATTTATACCATTCCAATGAAAAATCCACTCAGCAACAACTTCATTTCAGTGAAAAATCTGGTTACTATTACAATAAAACTATACGGCAAGGTTTGAAAGTGATTCTATCTGAAGATAAGGAAACATCTCCACAGTGTGAAGATTCTGCAGGTGAGGTAAAGATTTTTATCTACTCTTTGAGAATTGATGGAAACTGTTTTCTTCCATGTGAATATTCTTTGTATAATACGCTACACCTGACACGTTAACAACGCTGGTAGAATCTGAACATGTATCGTCTTTTTGATAAAAAACCATTTTACTCGATTTCAGCTATCACATTCCTGGTGGGACTCCTTTTCCTGGGTACTGGATGTGCAAACAAACAACCTCCTCCTGGCGGACCGAGAGATGAACAGCCGCCAATAATTTTGGGCACATTCCCTGAACAGAACGCATTAAATGTAGCTCCGGATCAGTCTGTTGTCATTCAATTCAATGAATCTATTCGGCGTGAATCGGTATCGCAGGCGTTTTCGCTTTCACCGCCTCCCACTGGAAATGTCCGGGCCCGTTGGAAAGGGCGTCAACTGACTCTTGTATTTGAAGAGCCGTTGCTGGATGACCGTACCTATGTTCTTACCCTTGGAACACAGCTTTCAGATAACCGTGGGAATAAACTCGAAAATTCGTACCACCTGTCATTTTCTACGGGTGATCAACTTGACCAGGGGCAGATCCGCGGTATTCTTGTCAAGCGGGGAGATGGCAGCGTTCAGGGATGGAATGTTGTGGGATATCTGATTGAGGATGGACAGGCCGGGACTCCAGGTGGATCGGATGGAATGCATGAGCCGGATCCATCAACGGATTTGCCGGATGCAGCTACCCAGGCAGGCGCAAATGGTACATGGGAATTGCGCAATTTAAAATCCGGTACATGGCGGATTTTTGCCTTCAATGATCGGGATGGCGACCGGTTATGGTCCCCCGGGCTGGATGCAGTTGGTGTGCCCCCATATGATGTCGTTGTTACCCAGGATTCTTCCAATATTCAGACAATTACCCTGGTCGGCGCCGCAAGGCCGACCTTACCAATGCCAGTACGCTTTACTGCACGTACGAGGGAACTGTTCCTGTTGCGATTTGACCGGCCGGTACCTGCCCTGGAATGTGATCTTTCCATTTTCACTTTCGATGCGAATGATACAGGAGAGTCTTCTGACACTGTTCAACAGGAGGATTTGCGTACAGGACGTCATGCCGTTCGTGACATTTATTATGATCCGGCAGATTCATCTCTGCTTCGTTTGCATCTGGCATATCCAGCCGATGGGGACAGTGCAAGGATACGGATAGCCGGTTCATTCGGTGTTGCTGATACGATGGACACAACAATTACGGCTTCCATGGAACGTACCTCTGATATTGATACCCTGCGTCCGGGTGTAGTTCGTATTGATCCAGTTGAAATGATGCGTATCCATCCGAATAGTGGCGATTTTTATCTTACATTCAATGAAGAGATGGATGAGTCTATGCAGGGTGCTTTCTATTATCTCAACGGTCAGGACACCTTATTGAGTGATTATGAACAAATGTCACCGTTCACTGTACGACTTCCGCTGGATAGTGAGTATGTCAATGGTTCCTTTACTGTAAGGATCTTCGGAGATTCCCTGAGAGATATCGCGGGAAACACTCTGCAGGACAGCTTGATCAATTACAGGTATTTTTACCTGTCACCCGATTCTTCAGGAAGTTTGTCAGGAGAAATTCAATATTCACAGGATCTTCCGGTTCATCTTACACTTTCATCCCTGTCTGAGCGGGATGGGGATTTGCAACAAATGAGAACCGGTGGTGGACCTTTTGAGTTTTTACAGGTTCCTGCCGGTCATTGGCGGATGTTCGCCTGGGTGGACAGGAACAGGGATAATGAGTTTTCACCAGGAGAACCATATCCCTTTTTCCCCGCAGAACTGTTCAAAGTGCAACCGGATACAATATTTGTACGTGCTCGCTGGGAAAGCGGAGGAGTTATTCTTACCTTACCTTAATTGGAAGGTTTTTTATCAAAACTATCGGAGATAGTGATGGAACACGCTGTGATCATGGCTGGCGGAATTGGAACAAGATTTTGGCCGTTATCTACTCCTGAAAATCCGAAGCAGCTCTTGAAGCTGTTTCGTGATAAATCCATGGTCGAACTCACCCTGGACCGCATCGAACCATTCATTCCACGTGACCGTCACTGGATTGTGACCATTCCTGCCCAGGCGAAAATGATTCGGAATTGTGTTTCAGATTTTCCTGAAAATAACTTCTTTCTTGAACCGGTTGCACGCAACACAGCTCCCTGTATCGGTCTTGCAGCAGTACAACTGATCAGCAGGGATCCCGATGCGATCATGGTTGTGCTTCCTGCCGATCATTTAATTAATGATGAAGCAGGGTTCCATAAGTGTCTGGCGGCTGCAGTGAAGGCAGTCGAAGAGAAAGATGCGATTGTGACCCTTGGAATTCAGCCGACACGCCCGGAAACAGGGTACGGTTATATACAATATGAACTGGACGAGCTTCAGCCTGGATTGCACAGGGTGGTTACTTTTGCTGAAAAACCCAATCGTGAGATGGCGGAGAAATTTATCAATACGGGTGAGTTTTTATGGAATAGCGGTATTTTTGTGTGGTCAGCGAGACGAATCCTGTCCGAAATTGAAGAGTACATTCCTGAGCTGTACGCTGTACTGGAAGACATTAAGGATTGTATCGGAAAACCTGATGAGCAGGAACGGACAATGCAATCCTACCAGAGTATTAAATCAATCTCAATTGATTACGGTGTCATGGAGCATGCGAGGAATGTCCTGGTGGTCCGGGGAACATTTGACTGGAGCGATGTCGGGCATTGGGATGAAGTATGGCGTTTACGAGACAAGGATGCAAATAATAATGCCGTGGATGGACCTGTTATAATCAAGGACTCTTCCTCATCATATATATATTCGGAGAAGAACCATCCAACAGCGGTAATAGGTATCGAAGGGCTTGTTGTTGTCTCCACCAGCAAAGGAACACTGATTTGTCCCAGGGAAAGGGCACAGGAGGTTCGACTTGCAGCAGAAACCATCTTGAAAAAATGGGGATAAATACGTAAGATGTTCTTCGTAGAATGAACACAGGAAATTGTCAGCCGAAACAGAATATATGAAACGCCAGGAAATCTTTGAGGAATTGGTAGAAGTCGCTCATCGTTTTTATGAACGAGTTGAAGTGACAAGAGGGGACTTTCGTGGTGGGGAATGTCTCCTTCGCGGTCAAATGTGTCTGTTTATCAACAGGAATGCAGGTTTGGATGCAAATCTGCAGGTGATTTGTACCGCTCTCGCATCACAGAATATGGAAGACTTTTTTCTTTTACCAAAATTAAGAAATGCAATAGAAAAATATGCATTAAAATAGAAATTATGTTATTTTAGAGAAAATACACTGGATAAAAAGCCAATAAGGAGGTGGGGGATATGGCGATGTACTCCGACCCCGCACAGGAATCCCAACTCTTGAAGAACATACCATTGTTCAGTGAGCTGGATGATTATGATCTGCAGCGAATCGCGGATTTGATGGTAACAAAGAAGTATAAGAAAAATAACCTGATCATCTTTGAAGATGATTTGGGCAGCAATCTGTTTTTTATTAAATCCGGTCGGGTTAAAATAAGTGGCATTTCACATGAAGGCGGTGAAGCGATCTTCTCAATTCTTGGAGAAGGCGAATTCTTTGGTGAACTGTCTTTGATTGATGGACTCCCCCGCAGCGCGACAGTAACTAGTATAGATGATGTCGAATTATGGGTTCTCCATCGTGGCGATTTTCTTGAAATGCTGGAAAAATACCCTCAAATTGCAATTACCCTGCTCAAGGAACTTGCCAGAAGAATACGCAGAAGCGATATGCAGATCAAAAGCCTTAGCCTGAAAGATGCAAGGGGGCGTGTTGCATCTACACTGATTCGGCTTGCGGAAGATATCGGTGTGGTAAGAGGAGGGAAAGTAGTGATCCAGGAACTCCCCTTGCAGCGAGATCTGGCGAACATCGCAGGGACAAGCAGGGAAACGATCAGCAGGGTGATTAAGAAGCTCGAAGATGAAGGACACCTTGTAAAAACAGAGAACTCACTTGTGTTCAATGACTTCAATGATTTTAAAAGGATGTTTGCGTAAGATTTGAACAAAAAATATTCAAATAAACAGACCTCAAATTGTTGAGGTCTGTTTTATGGAACAATCCGGAAAAGATTTTCACAAAACCGAAAAAATTTGGCTGGGCTTTGATTGTTGTATCAAATAGAAAGATCACTCCATCGTTTCAAGACGGACTGTATACTTTTTTCCGCTACATCGACAACTGCATTCATGAATTGTGTCGCTTTCTCAGGATCATGATCCGGCAATCCTTTTTCCGCCTCCATCAAAATAATCGGATAGGGACCGGGGTAGGCATTGATAGCTGGATTCAGTGCGTCAGCTTCATCTTTTTTCCACAGGTTTTCTGGCGCTGCTTCCGGCTGGAACGCAGTCACCATTGCAGTTTCTCCTGCACCGGAATGACCACCTGGCCCATCATAAAAATCATATGTCAGATCATGAGGTTCACTGTACCAATCATACACAAGTGCTTTCGCTCTGCCATCAAGGTGAATCTTCCAGGCAACGTCCTTCAAAACACCACGATTTCCCGAATGACCGTTAATGAAAAGCAATTCATGAAAGCCGGTACGTACAAGTCCTTCGGCGATCTCAAGCATTACCTGCTGATACGTATTTTCTGAAAAGCTGACAGACCCGGGATAGACGGTAAGACTTCGAAGCAGTCCATAAGGCATCGGGGGGGCGATAAGTGAATCCAGGCGGGGGGCAAGATAATCAGCCAGGCCTGATGGAATGATCGTATCTGTGGCAAGACCCGTAGCACCGTGCGCTTCCTGAGCGCCACAAGGGATCATCACTCGCGTCCATCCTGCCTCAACGAGAGCATGTACTTCCGACCATAAAAGATCGGCTAATAAATAACTGCGTGGAGTCAACTTCATAGGTATGGTGTTCTGTCCGTTTAGTTACTGGAGGTAATTCTGTTTGTGTGCTGGTTCCACAATTCTTCGAATATGGACACAACACTCTGATTGACATTCTCAACACGATATCTGATCCGTGAACGTGGTCCGAGAATGAGAACGGTGGTGAGAGTGTCGATGTTGTAATGGCTCAAGGTATATGAATCCGCCACATTGGGAGCCGGGAAAGAGTATCCCTGTTCCTGTACAAGGGCGAATGTGGAATCCATATTCTCGCCAACATACACAAACTTGTGTGGAATCCTCTGACTGTTCAGCATTATGGAAAGTTCCTGCAAGGCACTCCACTCAGATGCATCAACGTAGTCGCCCCAGAATACCATAGTGCAACCATTGGCACTCATAATATCGGAAATGGGAAGGTTTGGTAAATCACGGATGCGTCTGTTATCTGTATTGTTAAGGATTTCAGCAACATCCTGATCCAGGTACAGGTCTCGAAAACCCTGCAAATAAGAATCAAACAGATTATTGTCCCAGCCAAGGGAGTCATATGCTGTCTGGAAAAGTTCAGCGGATTCCGGATCATTTCCTCTGTACAAGGCGAACATGATAGCTCCCATTGCCTCACGATAATGAAGCTGGGAGAACAGGAATTGACCGAGCCGTTGATAGTCTTCCGGGGCAGTCCGGTTTGCCATAGCCAGGTAAATATACTGATATGCATCGTCAAGCCGGTCACTGGTAAAACAATAATGAGCCATTTCGCTGTTGATATCAGCGATCATATAGCTGGTTTGAGTTTCCCACAAGACTTGAGTATATGGAGGAGTACGACGTCTTCGTGCTTCGATAAGATCATCAATCGCTTCATTCAGCAGGTCCAGAACGTCATCAATATCTGCATCCTGGGAGTACATCACTTGTGCGATCAAGCGTTTGAGCGAATGATCAGTGCTCTCACGTCTACGTAATTCGTCCAGAATTTGAGGGAGAGCCTGTTCATTATTCTCTGCTATATAAGCATAGGCTAATTCTTCAGCAGGCCACACACCCAGACGCCTGCCTGTATCGCGTTCAAGGAGGCTTTCCAAAGCGGAGGTACGTTCCGGTCCCGGAGGCATCTCACGCACCTGATTATAAAAGATGATCAGAGGCTGCTGCTCATCACGTTTGGCTTCCACACCCGATGGGAATAGAAGTGAGGCGATAAGTAAAACTGAAAAAAGGCAAACGCCAGCCCGGAAAAATATTCTCATCTTTTCAATACCTTATGATCACCTGAAGATACATACTTATTCCAAAGGCACATCACTGCGCAATCTAACGCTATAGCTACCTTTGCGCAACCCACAACCAGTACCTTTACCTATTTAATTGGGAGCAGATATGAGTAAAGAGTCATCAACTATAAACCGCTGTTCTGAACAACTCATATATTTTACGACATGAATTTTACGAAATCTACCAATTTTCAATAATTGAAAAATTTATGACCATACAAAGTAAAAAGAAAACAATAGTGATTTTTGTGAGTCTGAGCACATCAATGATACAAAAAAAAACATCTAAATGTAAGGATAATAAAGGTGTCATTAAATGTGACACGAGACCGAGACAACCACCATCAAGGGGAGGAACAAAAGTGATTGCATATATTTGAAAAAAAAACGACACACTCCTGGGGAATGTGTCGTAGCAAGGGCTCCTTTCCGTGGAAAGGAGGAGTACTATTTGTCTTATAGGGTGCGCAGTTCCCTATGGTGGACTCTATAGCCAAGTGCATGCCAGAGTGATTTACATTATTATTTATTGAATGATATATTAATTACACTTGCGATTGGAATAATGTAATATATTGGTAATTAAAGGATAGTGTTGTTTTAAAAAGGATAGATTGTTTAATAGTGAAAAAATTCAATAAAAATGATAATCCCGAAAACCCGGTAAATGAGATCCTAACCCGGTATTTTCTTCCCCACATAGGGAAAATCAACGTTGAAAGGTTCATTTCTGATGCTTTCAAATCATCGAAAAAGGAAAAATTGATTGATTTTGCAAATTGTAGAGAGGTAACTTAAAAACTTAGAGAAAGCTTTTTCCTTCATGACAGATAGAGGGAGGAGTAGTATGGAAGGCCTTGAGAATTGGTTGCACACGCTGGAAGAATGGCTCACTGCGCATAAGCAGGATGAGAGAATCTCACCTGCCGATTGGAATGGGTTGCATGATGAGCTGACAATCCGGTTAAATAATTTTGCGAGAGATGAAGCCGTTCGTCGTGCCGATGAGTTTGCCAGAGAGGGAATGGTTGATACTGAGGTCCACGAAGGTATTGGCGCACTGGTGAATGCAATGGCGCAGGTATGGACTTTACCAGGTGAACAGATCTGCAGACTTGTTGAAGATTACCTGGATGAACTCCCGGCGCCGCCCGGACATGAGTTCAAAAAATTATGCGATAAACTCTTCCGAAGAAGAGTGTCTGCAACGTATGTCGAAATGAAGGAAGATATCAACATTGATGTACTCCCGGACATTGTAAAATGTATCCTTGAAGATATTCCCTGCAAGGATTCCGACATACTCGATCGTGGACAGTTCCGCGAAGCGCTTGGATATGCATACAGTCAATGGAGTCTGCGTCATCCCAAAGAGGCTGTTGATGAGGCGATGACTCTGCTCTTGCCAGACGATGACGATACAAGCGAGATCGATATCAGCTCTGTGATAGAATTGATGGAATTGCGGAATGCCATCGCATGGATCAATGCTCTAAAGCTCGAATTGGAAGTTGGCGTTGATACCACGAATCGAAATGACCTGGTTCGCATTCTGAAGCGTTATTCGCTGATCCTCAAGCGAGAGGGAGGATTGAAATACTCTTACAAGCCTGCGGAACAGCTTTATATGAGCGGCAAGGTGCATGACGACTCTTCAGAGGCGTATGTATCGGAAGAAACGCTGGAAACCGCAGTCCCTGAAGAACCGGAAGAAATAGAGACTCCTGAGGTCCGGGAAGAGGAAGAGGAAGCTGCAGAAGTGGACGCATCATCGGAAGAATCAGATGCGTCTGTCGTTGATGAACAGGAATTGGAAACTGTAGAAGTTGAGCAACCCGCTATACCATCGCCCGAACCTTTTGCAGAAGAATTGAACGAAGATACAATAGAGTCCGAAGAAATAGCGCAGGAAGAGGTTAGCGCTTCCGATTTCATTGATGGAATTGATGATTCTGCTGATCAGGTAGAGAATATCCTGGAAGAGATTACCAAGGAGCCTGAAATTGAAGAGGAAGTCGAGGAGGTGCCAGAGGATTCGTTACAGGCATCAGATGAAGAGATTGATGACCTGTTAAAAGACTTTGTATTCGATGAAACGGCGGAAGATTCGGAGTCGGAAAAACAAGAAGCAGATGGAATAACAGAATCGCCCGACGGTGAGTCTGAATCGGATGACTTTTTTGATGATATTCTGGCAACGGAATTGCCGGAAGAAGAAGTGGGCCCTGAAGAATCGACCGAAACACCCGCCGACACTGAAAAGCCAATAGATTTCTTTGATGAAATCCTCGATTCAAAGGAAGATGGGGAGACTGCAGAAGGGGAAACAGGGGAGTCAGAAATCATTGAAGTGGAACCTCCTGAATCATTCAATCTTTCTTCAGGCGACAGTGAAGCAATTGAGGCGCTTTTCGGTGGTGGAGAACGTCAAATCGGTTTTGATTCGGATATCCTGAAACCTTCACAACCGGAAGAAGTGCTGGAAGAATCAACAGGTGACAGATCGGAGACGGAAGAAGACACGTCGCAGTCTGTATTCGCAGAAGTTGCTTCGACAATGGCGGTTGGATTTGATGGAGAAGAACAACCGGATGCTGATACGGAACTGGGAAGTCCACCTGATGACGTTGAGAATGTTGAAAATTTCATGGATTCATTAATGGAAGAGCCGGAGGAAGAAGAAACCGTCATTATTGAAGAAGAAACGGACTCTTCTGAAGAAGTTGAACTGCATCCTGAAGAAATGACTGAACAGGAAGAATTCCATCCTGAAGAGGAACTGATTGCTCCACGGCCGAAGCAAACGCAAGCGCAATCTGGCGATCCATTCGTTGAATTCAGAGGTACGCCTATATTCACCAAAGTGATAGAAGAGATGTATGGTGGTGATTCCGATGCGCTTGATGTTTTTCTCGCGAAACTGCAGGGCGCACCCGACTGGAATCGCGCGAAACAATTTATTGCCAATGAATTATTCCGCTGCAAGGTGGATTTGCATAGTGAATTAGGCGAACATTTCTTTATTACTCTGAAGAGAAGCCTGGGGAATTGATGTGAGTGAGGACAGGTCTGAATTCAGTTTCGGATTTCCCAGTGATTTGCGGAACGAAGCTCTCAAACGAATTGAGGGTGTGCGTGACCTGCCCACTTTGCCCGCCGTGGTGCAGCATGTCATGGCGATGGCGAGGGATATCAATGTCAGTTTTAAAGAACTGAAACAGGTTATTATTGCTGATCCACCACTCGCTGCAAAAATTCTGAAAGTGGCGAATTCCGCTTATTACGCCCGCCGTGTAAAAGCAACCAGCATCGACAATGCCCTGGTCACCATTGGACTCCAGCAGGTTATCAATATTTGCGCCAGCATGGGAATAATGAAAGCGCTGGATCAATGGGAGGCGAAAATCCTTGACAGGGAAAACCTGTGGAGGCATGCACTTTCGACAGGATTTCTCGCAAAAGGTCTCGAACTAAGACGTCCCGGAAAATCAAAGGAAAAAACCTTTGATATTTTCCTTTCCGGATTGCTGCACAATATCGGATGGATCGTAATCGACTATGTATTCCATGATAAAATGCGCCAGATTCTGAAAACTGCGGAAGAAGTTGAAATCTGGACCATGGATTACGAAGTCGATATCCTCGGTATGGACCATGCGGAACTCGGCTCCATGTTCCTCGATAAATGGGGACTGGGAAAAGATATTTGCCAAGTCGTCGCGAATCACCATAATCCTGTTGTCGCCGGAACGCATTCATCCGACGCTGCTATTGTTCAGGCAGCCGCCTTTTTATCTCCTTATTCCTTCAGAGTTGAACCCCATCTTGCTGTAGCCAGTCCGGAACTACCCCATAGACTTGAACAACCGGGTACGGCCGAAGGTCTTGATGAACTTCGGCAGAGGTATGAGGGACATATAAAGCAGGCGGCCGTTATGGCGGAACGTCTGTTCGGCTGGATTGGAATGAAATCATCCAGGGTTGACACCGCTGATATTGCTGAGCAATTGCTTGGCGGGTCGGCGGATGAAGAAATAGATATTGAACCGCCGAAACCTTTGGAGGAACCTGAACCGCCAAAACCGGCGGTGGAAGAGGTAGCCGAAGACGATCAAAAATCTGAGACCGATGCAATGAGTGAATTGTTTGGGACATCCAGTGATGAAGAAGAGAAAAAGCCAACAGAAAAACCATCAAGCGATATTTCATCAGTACTTACCTCTGAAGTAAAGAAGATGGTAACAGAAGAGGTACAGCCTGAACCGGAGGAAGAGGAAAAATTTGTCTTCTTTGATGAAACCGCACCAAAACCGGAACCTGGACAAGAACCCGTACCTGAACCAGAACCCGTACGTGAGCCAGTCATAGAACCCGCTGAAACAACCTCTCAACCTTCAGAACCGGAACAGAGTGTCATTGATCAGCTATTCGGGAGTAATGAAGAAACTCCGGCTTCGCAAGTACCAGTCAAGGAAGCGGCGCCTGAACCTGTTGAGGTCAAAAAAGCCGAATCAGAAGACGATGTGATCAATCAGCTTTTCGGAAAATCAGAAGAAGAACCGG
The DNA here is from genome assembly GCA_963674515.2 of bacterium. Taxonomy (GTDB): domain Bacteria; phylum Electryoneota; class Electryoneia; order Electryoneales; family Electryoneaceae. Next base: position 179,103 of record CAXXQY010000001.1, on the reverse strand, counting down.
TAAGTACACCGGTGGTGGTTGAACCTCAGCAATTAGAACAACCTCAAACTGATCAGGAGACAACGATTTCCATTCCGGTTTCTGGGGAATCTGACGATACGAGCATCATTGAGGAACTGCAGGAAAAAACCGAACCATCGGTTCCTGAACCCGTACCTGTACCGGCAGTTGAGGCAGAACCCGAGCCCACGCCCACGCCAATACCTGAGCCTGCTCCGGAACCTGAACCTGAGCCCGAACCAAAACCTGCACAGCCCCAGGCGCCTGCACCCCTGACTGTTCCGAAAGGCGATGGACCGTATCTCCTGCTGTTGAATGTTGACGCATCATCCACGGAGAAAGCGGAACCGCTTCTTGCAAGGAGTAAATTCCGGGTCAGTCGCGTTGATGAGCTGTTGCAAGCGGTTAAGTTGATGAAACAGGAATTGCCGGATGTTCTCGTAGTTGGAATTGATATGCCGCCGGTGGATCTGGCAAAAATCCTGAAGTCCGTACAAGGTCTGAACCTGAAAAAATACATTCCCATCGTTGGGGTATCGCCGGTTGAACAGGCGGATAACATCCACACCTGCCAGGAATACCTCGATGACTGGTTGCTGTCTCCATTCGAACCGAAAGAATTGTTGATACGGTGCCAGGGGCAGAGGATCATGGCGGACCGTATCAAGCAGCTTCGTTCCCTGGAACGGATGAAGGTCAAGGCTCGTCCTGTCGACCAGGTATTGCTCCTCATCCTGCATCACCTGAATAACAGCCTGGTAATGATGAAGGGACGATCCAAGCTTACCGACGAAGCGAATCCGGTGCAAGTGAACCGTTTCATTCGTGAAGTAAACGATCAGTCGGAACGGATGGGGAATCTGCTGGCCGCCATGAAGCATGTGTTGAGTGTGGGAAAAGCGAAAAAGCTGATGAATCCCACTGTGGATGGCGCCTTCGCCGGATTGGAACAGAACCTTCGGAAACGCCTGCTGTTGATGGAAAAACAATATGGGACAGTGACGAAGAAGACGAAGTAAAGTGCTGTTTGTTATCCATTCCTCTCTGTGATTCTCGAAATTCAGTCCGGGGAAAGCGCCAGAGCCGTAAAATTTTTACCCATCTTGACATAGACAGGCGGAACCCCCTACATTGGCTTCGCTTGGAAAGAGCATGACATAGAAGTTGCCGGAGTGGTGGAATTGGCAGACGCGCTGGTTTCAGGGACCAGTGTCCTCCGGGACGTGAGGGTTCGAGTCCCTCCTCCGGCACATAAAAGGGATTGTCATTGTGGCAATCCCTTTTTCCGTCTATACGAAATGTGGTCCAAGTTGTATGTCGTCCGATGAATCAGGTATCATCGTGTGGACGGGTGGTCCGATCTGTAGTCCAAGGTCGAGTGTAAATAAGGAAAAGCAGAGGTTTCCGAAAGACCAACAGGTGGTTATAAAGTAGGAAACATCAAAAATTATTGCAGTTGAGTATATTGAATTAGCTAATTCTGCAGGGACTGTATTTTCGTTTTTCCATCTTATGAAACCCTATTGCCCGTTCCTTCGTCACTAAGCAACAGGGCTACGCCCACCCGAAGTTTGATGAAGATGTCATTCCTGCGTTAGAAGGCTTCCAAGAATGTCGAAATCGTAAGATTTGTCATTCCAGACTTGATCTGGAATCGTGCGCCTGCGAGTGTGCATGTACAGTGGGGTGCGAGTCCCCATCAGGTATACGCTCTCCGGCCTGTATTCGACCGTAACTGCGTCGTCGCGAGGCGGGGTGGGAAGCAACGGAAGGAGAGAGATCAGTCCGCAGGATAACGAACGCGTTTCGGCCTTGTTCATCGACGAGCCTGCGATTCAGGGGCGAAGTCCGGATTCTGCACAAGCAGAACGTTGCTGGCGATGAGGGGTAGCGTGTTAAATCGACCAGCAGGGTGTATGGGTGGTTGGCGGTGGAATGATCTCAACGGGCATGTACATGAAGCAGGGAGACCTGCAGGATATGGGAGTCCTGCAGGAGTCAGAGCATCCATAGTAGCGTAGAAGCATTGTAACGGATGTGGAGCGAAGGGATGCAGGAAGGTGGATACATGACATCCATATGGAAGGACTTACCCCCGTCTCCAGTGTCCCGGGAAGGGACTATACACGACGGAGAGATCTATCGCCGTTGGGCATGGGTCGAACCTTCCATCTGGACGGCACGTATGTTGACGACTCTCGAATCGGGAGTGAAAGGAGGACGTTGGTACAGCTTATGGGATAAAGTCTGGTGTGTATCGACACTGGAACGTGCCTGGCGTCTCGTGAAAGCGAATCGCGGTGCAGCCGGTGTTGACCATCAAACCATCCACATGTTCGAAAATCGTTTGACAGAGAATCTGGATCGTTTGTCGGAGCAACTGCGGACAGGTCGATATCATCCGCAGAGCATCCGTCGTACATGGATCGGCAAACCGGGCAGCAAAGAGAAACGTCCTCTGGGTATCCCCACCGTCCGTGATCGTGTCGTCCAGACAGCGCTCCGAATGGTGATAGAACCCATCTTCGAGCATGATTTCTCCGACAGCAGCTATGGTTTCCGTCCTGAACGCGGATGCAAAGATGCCCTTCGAATGGTTCAGAGATATTTGGATACGGGGAATGTGTGGGTAGTTGATGCGGATATCAAAGGATACTTCGATCACATCGATCATGACCGATTGATGGAACTGGTCTGCAAGAAGGTAACGGACGGCAAGGTGCTTTCGTTGCTGCAACGGTACCTTTCGCAGCAGGTGATTGATGGTCTTGACCAATGGAATCCGGATCAGGGCACGCCGCAAGGCGCGGTGATCAGTCCCCTTCTGGCGAACATCTTTCTCGACCCGTTAGATCACTTGATGCAGTCGCATGGTTTTGAAATGATCCGGTATGCGGATGATTTTGTCGTACTTTGCCATGATGAGTCTACAGCGGAAGCGGCGTTAACGCTGATCCAGACGTGGACATCATCCGTCGGGCTTGAGCTTCATCCGACGAAGACAAAGATTGTCCATGCGGACAGGGCTGGCTTTGACTTTCTTGGCTATCACTTTGAGAATGGCATTCGTACACCCTCGAAGAAAAGTATGAAGAAGTTCAAAGACAAGATACGATTGAAGACACGTCGAGCGAACGGTCACAGTCTCAGCTACATCATTGCTGACATCAACCGTACGTTACGTGGCTGGTTTGACTATTTCAAACATTCCTTCTACAAGACTTTTAAGATCCTTGACCAGTGGATCCGTATGCGTCTTCGCAGCATTATGCGTAAATGGCGCAAAGGACACGGACTTGGAATAGGATTGGATCATATTCGCTGGCCCAACATATTCTTTGTCGAGCATGGGCTGTTCTCGATGGTCGCCGCCCATGCCAAGGCCTGTCAATCCGCACGACGGTGAACCACCGACCGGAGAGCCGTGTGCGGGAAAACCGCACGCACGGTTCGGAGGGAGGGGGGATCAGGAATAAAACTGATTCTCCCTACCCCTATCAGTCAGTGTTTCTTTATGATAACCTTAATTACTTATATAACAATGTAATAAGTGTGATATCGCTCCGTTATTTCTGGACTCCAGCTTTCGCTGGAGTGACATCGTTTCGACACCTCAACGTTTTCTGACAATCAACGATATCGAATGCAAAAGAATGATTATTCCGAATACTCAATCCCCAGCACATCCATGATATACGCGATTTCGAAGACAAGTTCCCCTAAATAGTCGTACCGTCCGGAAGCGCCGCCGTGTCCCGCTCCCATGTTCGTTGAGAACAGGATCGTATTGTCGCTGGTGTTATGGACACGCAGGCTGGCGCACCATTTCGCCGCTTCCCAGTAGCCCACACGGGGATCATTGTAACCCGCGAGGATCAGCATGTTCGGATAGTCCTGGTCGGTGACATTATCGTACGGGGAGTAGGACCGCATGTAATGGTAGAACTCTTCGTAATTCGGGTTGCCCCATTCCTCCCATTCGCCGACGGTAAGGTTGACAGTCGAATCGAGCATGGTGTTCATCAGGTCGACAAAGGGCACATCGGCAATGATCGCCTGGAACAGGTCCGGACGCATGTTGACCACGGCTCCGACCAGCAAGCCGCCCGCGCTGCGTCCCACGCCGATCAGACGTTCCTGTGAAGTATAGCCTTCCTCGATCAGGTATTCCGCACAGTCGATATAGTCGTAAAACGTGTTCATCTTGTTCAGGAATTTGCCGTCCTCGTACCATTGCTGCCCTTTTGCAGCGCTGCCGCGAAGATGCGCGAACCCATAAATGAGACCATGATTGACCAGGGTGAGCTTGTACGTGGAGAAGTAGGGATCATCCACATCGCCATAGGCGCCATATCCTTCGAAAAGCATGGGATTGGTGCCGTCCAGTTCGATCCCGCGTCGATGGAACAGCGTAAGTGGTACTTCTTCACCATCGCGTGCAGGAACCATGAGCACTGTCATCTGGAACTCTTCCGGGTTGTATCCTCCACCGACTACATCTTTCTTCCGTTCGATCATGGTACGATCACGCATGTTGTAATCGTAAATGGTTTCCGGGGTGACATAGGATTCGTAGGAGATCCGCAGGGAATCGGAATCAAACTCCGGATTCACGTAATATTCAACCAGGTATGCCGGTTCATCAAATGCGATAAAATGATCTTCCCCTGTTTCAAAGGAATGGATACGGATCCGGCGGACACCATTTTCACGCTCCTGGACTACCATGTAATTCTGGAACATTTCAAAATCTTCGAGCATGACTTCATCGCGTCCCGGGATGATCTCTTCCCAGTTTTCCGGGGATGTGGCGTTTACGGGAGTACGGATCAGGCGGTAGTTGATCGCATCCATGTTGGTGAGCGCGTAAAAGAATCCGTCACGATGTTCGAACCAGTCATAGTCGATTCCATGTTCGCGCGGTTGGAATGAATGCAGTGTCGCTTCCGGATCGGTGGTGTCCATGTAGTAGACTTCGGAGGACATCTTGGAGCTGCAATAGACTACGATGTAGCGTTCATCCTTGGTGCGGGAAACGTAAATAGGGAAACGTTTGTCCGGTTCATACAGGAGTTCGGTGTCGTTATCAGGATCAGAACCAAGTTCATGGCTCCACAGACGATCCGCGCGATTGTTGTCATCGAGTGTGCAATAATACAGGGTACGGCTGTCTGCGCTCCAGGCGGCGGGCCAGTCGGTATTAGGGATTACTTCCGGATAATACTCCCCGGTGTCGAGATTCTTGATACGCAGAGTGAACACTTCGCTGCCGTCCATGTCCTCGGAGAATGCCAGCAGGGAATGATCCGGGCTGGTTTCGAATACGCCTAATTCATGGTAATCATATCCCTCAGCGAGTTCATTCTGGTTGAGATAGACTTGTTCTTCCGCACCTTCTTCCGCACGACGGCGGCAGTAGAACGGGTATTCAAACTCCTCTTCGGTACGGCTGTAGTAGTACCAGCCATCCTCGAGGGTGGGAACACTGAGGTCGGTCCACTTGTTGCGCTGGGAAATCTCGTTGAACAATGAATCCTGCAAGGGCAGAGTGTGACGCATCATGGCTTCGGTATATTCATTTTCAGCGAAGAGGTAGGAGAGGATTTCCTCGGTTTCACGGGTTTCCATCCAACGGTAGTTATCTACCAGCGTATCACCGAAATGGATCTCATACTCGGGAATTACTTCCGCAACGGGAACAGGCGGCATGCCCGCATACAACGCGAACCCGACCAAGAGCAAACTGCCGAGCAAGATAGAATTTCTTACCAGCTTCCGGTGTAGCATACTTTTAAGATATTGATTTGCAGATATAGAAAATGATTGATGCCAGCGCATGTTCTTCTCCCAATTCAAATGGTTCAGGTGTATCAGTCAGCAATGTGTGAGGGAATGTAAGATATTTCGAACCAGAATGTTACCCCTTTTCAGTATCATTTTTAGGGATAATGCTCCTTTTATTTGTTGAAGATGGGTTTTGCCATTCACTACTAAACACAATACTATGTACGGAACTGAACAATACTTGTTTGTCACCGTACACATTTTATGAGAAGAAGTTGTAAAATCATGTAAATTCACAACTATGATTCGGCACAGGGCTTGCATTCTACATGCAAAGGTTAAATTGGATGGATGAGATCAGCATGCCACTTCACTATTTGAAAACCGCCTATCGTACCCTTGTCCGAAATCGTGGATACGCCCTTTTGACAATATTGGGTCTCGCCCTTGGTTTTGCCGGATTTCTCACGATTTCTTACCATGTCGTTGAAGATTTTCAGTGGGATTCACTGCATGAAAACCGCGATAATATCTACATTGTTCTTGGTCGGAACATCTATGAAGAGTCGGACGGTTCCTGGAATGGTGTAACAATGGGACCATTGGGACCCGCCTTGAAAGAAGCGCTTCCGGAAGTACGGGATGCCGTTCGGATACGCAATATTCCACGGATGCTTGTCCACAGAGACCGTGGCGACTTCTATCAACAAAAGGGTTTTTATACCGATACCACCTTCTTTGAGATGTTTTCCTTTCCTGTGACACAGGGATCGACGAGTAATCCACTATCCCGGATTGATGCGATCATGATTCGGGAAGATCTGGCAGCTCGTTTATTCGGAACTGAAAACCCCATCAATCGACAATTGGTAATCAATGATGATGAACTTGTTACTGTAACTGGAGTTTTCCAGGTACCGGAAACAGGTTCGCACCTTGATTTTACTTTTGTTCGTCCGATTACGGTTCTTGAACAGACAGGCAATTCCGTGTCTGAATGGGATTGGGGCAATCTTGCTACCTATCTGTTGATGGAACCTGGATTTGATGAGGAGCATATCGTTCATGAGATCAATGATATTTTCGAAAGGAGTGGTGGAAACTCTGAAACCACGGAATTCTCCATCTTTCCGCTCAAAAAGATGCACCTGTTTGCCAAAGAAATCCATTTTTTCTTCAATCATGGAAAAAGTACCATTGAGACCACTGTCAGTTTTTCGCTGATCGGACTGTTTTTGCTGTCCATCGCCTGTATCAATTATATCAATTTCTCAACAGCAATGGTGTCGCGCAGAGCACGTGACACCGGCGTCAGAAAGATTTCTGGGGCGAAAAGAATCGACTTGATTCTCTCCCATTTTTTTGAAACGATTCTCTTGTCAGTACTTGCATTCTCAATCTCCCTGGTTCTAATCGAACTTCTTGATCCATTGGTCGCAACCATCAGCGGGAGGAACCATCAACCGTTTTCCACCGATGCCACAGTGACCTGGGGAGTTTTCTGTATTTCATTGCTGTTCGGAATTCTTGCAGCGATTTATCCTGCGATAAAAATATCATCCATCAAACCTGTAACCATGCTGAAAGGACAATGGACGTCACCTGCCAAACAGGGGAGAATGCGTCGTGTACTTGTCGCTGTGCAGTTTTGTATTACCCTCGGTTTGATTTTCTGCACAATTGTTGTCACCAACCAGTTTGGCTTCTTGAACAATGCCGGGATGGGCATCAATACGGATGATGTACTTCTAATTTCCTTACGAGGAGGTGAACCGAGCAGCGAAGCAGATGTATTAAGGCAACAAATCATGTCTTTGCCGGGTGTAGAGCAGGTCGGATTCTCCGCGAATTTTATCGGAGTATCCATGTTGTATCTCGCCTTCGATCCTGTCGGATTGGATGGCAATTGGGCGATGGATTTTATCTGGTTGGATGGCAACTGTCGTGATGTATATGATTTTGATGTCGTACAGGGGCGTTTTTTAAGCGATGAGTATCCCGGGGATAACCAATGGGATACAAATGAAAGCGGCGCGCTGGTGATCAATGAATCAGCCGCAAGGCAATTGGGATGGGATAATCCCATCGGTCATATATTGGACATCAATGGGAGCATGGGGACCATTGTCGGTGTGATTCGAGATTTTCACAATGCATCCCTTCATCATACTATTCAACCGACAATACTCTGCTATAACTCATCGAGCTGGAATTTTCTGAATGTTCGGTTGGATGGTGAAAACAGGCAGGAAACTCTTGATCAAATATCTTTGATCTGGTCGGAAACCGTTCAATCAAGGCCCTTCCATTATTACTGGATGGAAGAAGAGTATGCAGATTTTTATACGTCCGAAAAAAATCTTGGGACGTTGCTTGCAATGTTTTCCATCCTTGCCATTACGATATCCTGTATAGGATTAAGCGGATTAGCAGCATTTGCTACCCAACGCAGGAGTAAAGAGGTGAGTATCAGGAAGGTTTTTGGTGCATCGATAGCTCAGCTTATATCACTTGTTACACGGGAATACGTATACCTGGTGCTGATAGCAGCGAGCATATCGTTACCACTTGTTTACCTGTTCATGCAGCAATGGTTGAATGATTTTGCATACCGGACAGAAATCCAAATGTCGTGGATAGTCGTAACAGTAGCGATCACTATCTTTATAGCACTTTTCACCGTCCTTTTTCAAACGATTAGAATTGTTTTGCAAAACCCGGCGAATGTGTTACGTCATGAATAATAACTTTGTGAATCCTGAGGCAGGAATCTTCATTTATTGATGTTTCACCTTTTTCTCCCCTGAATTACCGGTATACATTAAAAGGCGCTGCGAATATTTGTTCAGATAGAAACAGGGAAACAGGTGAATCAAATGAAAAACGTCTTCGTGCTCATCTCCTGCTTTGTAATAATTACTCTGAGTAGTGCACCCGTTATTGCCGAGGAATCGGCTGAATCGTCAGATGATGCTCGATCCAGGTTTCCATTCACACCGGTGGGTACGTTTTATGTCTGGCAGTACACACCCAGTAACAGCGTCGTTAACTGGGAGTATGACGCCACTGTAATGATGGAAATATTTCGCGCTGAACGGCACAATGTTTGGTTTGGTGTGGAATACAGAAACCAGGCGGCGAACAATACGGCCGATGTTCGCATGACACCGTTTGATCCACGCACTGTCGATGCGTATCAATTATTAGGTTACCAGTATCGCATAACTCCGCGCCTAATTACCTACATGTATACTACACGAGTATGTTACCATGAAGTCGATGAGAAGACCACGCCTACAACGATCCTTACCCATCCATCCATCGGGATCGGGACAATTTCGCCTCCCGAAATGAACAGCCGCCCCCGTCACATCCGTACATCAAACCATTGGGATTGGGATGTTTTCCTTCATACTGGTACTTTTATCCAGGGTGGGGGTGGAGAGATTTTCGGAAACCGTAGCCTCTACCAGTGGGAAACCCATGGATATGCAACCGTGACCGTACCGCTCGGAAACTTTTTCATGCTTGAAACGGCCATGCATGTTAATCATCTGCTCCTGATCACCCGTCAGGAGGATCGCCACCGCTGGAAATTCCGTACCAAGTTGTCACTGCTCTTTCCCGGAAATCACGGTACATTTACATTTTTCATGGAACGGGTGCATCATGACGATTACCCCGAACGATGGGAGCCTGTGGGTGTCAGATTTGGCTTTGGCAACAGGTTCTAATAAAAAAACGGACCCGAAGGTCCGCTTTAAAGTAAATTATCTATAAGCCCGCTTATCGGAGTAGCATCATCTTCCGTACTGCTGTATATCCCGGCGCATTCATTCGCACAAAGTACATTCCCGAAGCAAAATCATTCATGTTGATTGATACTCGATGAATGCCGACATCCATTACGTTATCCAGAGCCCGCAAAACTTCACGCCCGAGGATGTCATATACGGCGATAGTCACATCAGCCTGTACGGGAACCACAAATTCAACTGTTGTCTCGGGATTAAATGGATTCGGGTATGGGTGCCCCAGTTGCCAACTGCCGGGAAGTTCCACGTCATCTTCCACAGACAGGTACTCACTTGTGTGAAGGGCGACATCATCCAGGAAAAGTCCACGATCCACATCGGTGTCGTCAGTGGTTATGCACCAGCGAAGTTCGATCGTAGTCGCATTTCCACGGTCATTCAGGTTATAAAAGAATTGTTGCCAACGGCTGAATCCATTTAGTGTTTCCAGGGGAATCCATTCACCGTTATCATAGCGGATTTCTATATAGCAGAAATCATCATCCGGTTCGAATTCGTAGCAGCGCCACCCGGTGATAGTCGCGTAATCAGGATTTTCGGGTAGTGAGAAAGTAACCGAAGCCCATCCACTGGTGCCTTCATCGATGGTTTGCCCGGGATCGCTTTCCAATGCTGCAATTCCATCATGTTTATCCATCCCGCTACGTCCCCAGGGGAAATCGCCATCCCAGGCCCATGCTTCCGGTATTTCCTCCTGCTCAAAATCATACTGAATGGTCGAAACAGGTTGAGAAAGAGTAGCATGGAGTGCTATATCGTCATTCAGGGTAAAGACAAATCGACGGGGTACATATCCATCCGCCCAAGCCTCCACTTCATAATCACCCACCGGCCAGTCACGGACATGGAATCCACTTTCGGTGAAAACGGTGTCGATGCCGTACGCTCGATGAATCACCAATTTCCCGGGCATGGCTGGACCATCCTCGCCGTCATAGATCCCGATACTCACATGGTGATGCGGCAGAGGTTCCAATTGAACATTGTGCGTCGTTACAAAATCCGTAGATAAAAACACTTGCGTTGTATCCGGTACATATCCCCATTGACGGGTAACCACCTGGTAGGTTCCATGCAACAGCATCCTGCGATGCACTCCGAAAACAGGATCGGTGTATCGTGGACTCATGTAGCCGTCATGTCGATCAGGAAGGAAAACTTCAGCTACCATCGGCGACCCGTTCTCATTAGTGGCAACCACTTTCAAATGGCACACATCCGCTTCGAGTTCCGGGTTTGCTCTTGCCCTGTTCAGCAAATGCATGACTCCGGGAAAAACACGGGTGATCACTGCTTCCATCCCTGCTTCATTGGGCTGGATCTCCGCTGTGCCCACTTCTGTCTGCATGTTAATCCATCCGCCGGCAGTGTACATCCAGTCATGAAGTTTCCCGTTTCGCCCAACGGAAGCAATCGGGGTATAGGTCATTTCATTCGCAAAATCATTCGCTATGTCATACAGGATATCATAGTCAGGTGGTACTCGTTCAAAGTTGTCATTTCCCCAATTATGGGGGAACATCACTTGTCGCGAATAATCACCGGTTCGGGAGGAATGGAACATCACACTGAGTAATGGTTGGATTTCATAGATAGCCTCAACCATACATTGCACTTCCGGTTCGCTGACAGGGTAGGGGCCGCGGTAGTAGTCGTAAAGTTCACGACCTCGCCTTTGTAGCAGTGTATCTCCCGCAAACCAGTTGATGTCGAAGTTGCGGTTCAGGTCCACACCGGAAAAATCCCCGCCCGGTCCTACCGCATAGTGGAAAATGCCATCACCCATAGTATCATGTTTGTTCTTTCTGAATGAGTCATCAATACTATCCGGAGGGCAATCATCGTCCTGTCCCCACACAACCCGTAAACCTTCCGGGTTCATGGTCGGTACCAGGTATATTTCGAGGTTCCGGCGGAATTGTATCGCATCGTAATTGGTTTCAAGTGTCAGGAAATCCAATAGACGCAGAACAATCTCAATCCCAAGGATCTCTTCAGCATGGAGTTGCCCCATGATTAAGACTGTCGGACGATCCATATCCTGGGCCACATGATCGGATATTTTTATCAGGTGGATAGGAAGGTTTTCCTCTTTACTATGTCCGATGGAATCAATCGAAACCCACGCTGGAAATTCTTCCTGCACCTGGAATATATAGTCCTGGATTTCGTAGAAATCATGATAGTGATCGCCCGGTTGGGCAAAGAGGGATGTTGCGCAGAGTAATAGAACAAGCATCGATACCTGTTTCATAGCAGTCCCCGTCATGTATGGTAAAACGAGCTTATGTTCATTGTGTAATGCAACCTGATAGTAACCTAAACTTTAAAAAATATTGAAACAACGGTTGTTCGTTTATAAAGAGAGATTCTTACCAGATATTTCACAGCAAAAAAAACGGACCCGAAGGTCCGTTTTGATGTATCGAAAGAAAATATGTGTTAGCGAATAAGCATCATTTTCTGTACTGCAGTGTACCCCGGCGCATTCATTCGCACAAAGTACATTCCCGATGCAAAATCACTCATGTTGATTGATACACGATGGTTTCCTGCGTCTATCACATTATCCAATGCCCGCAGTACCTCGCGTCCAAGGATGTCATACACGGCGATGGTCACATCGGTCTGGATCGGAACTTCAAACTCTATGGTCGTTTCAGGATTGAACGGATTCGGGTAAGGAGCGTTCATCGCCCACTGGTTTGGCAGTTCCACATCCTGATCAACACTCAAGTATTCGCTTGTGTGAATGGTGATGTCATCGAGGAAAAAGGCCACGGTCAATGTCTGTTCCATCGGTTTCGATATACCACCGGATATCGATTTCCGTGGCGCCATTACGGTTGTCCAGTGTATAGAAGAATGGCTGCCAACGGCTGAAACCGTTTAGCGCTTCTATATTCTGCCAGTCGCCACGATCATACCGGACATCCACATAGCAATAGTCATCATCCGGTTCCAGCTCGTAACAACGCCAACCGGTTAAAGTCACATAGTCCGCGTCCTGTGGAACAGAGTAAGCAACCATCGCATACCCGGCATCGCCTTCTTCGATGTAATGGCCCGGATTGCTCTCAAGCGAAATGGTTCCGGAATGTGCTTCGAGATCGCTGCGACCCCAATCGAAATCGCCTTCCCAGCTCCAGTTTTCGGGAACATCACCACCTTCAAAATCATCTGTGACTGAAGAAACTGGTTGAACCAGGGAGGCATGTAACGAATAGTCGCCCGTGAATACCAGTTCGTACCGTCGCGGCAGATATCCATCCGCCCAGGCTTCCACAACGTAGTCACCTGCAGGCCATTCACGAACATAAAATCCGTTTGCCACATCAACGGTGTCAATTCCATACGGTCTATGAATTACAAAACGCCCCGGCATGGCTGGACCGTCTTCGCCGTCATAAATCCCCATGGAAATGGTATGAGTCGGTAACGGTTGCAGAGTGACATTATGGTTAGTGATGAAATCAGAGGACAGGACAACCGTGCTGACATCTGTCTCATAACCCCAGGCGCGTGTTTGTACCTCGTATGTTCCATGTAACAGGGGACGACGGTACGCACCGAATTCCGCATCTGTATACCGTGGCGCCAGGTATCCGTCCGTACGGGTTGGGATTCGTACTTCAGCGACCATGGGGGTGCCATTGTTATCGGTAACAGTTACATTCAGGTAGCAGGCATCCCCGGCAATATCAGGATTTGCCTGGGCGCGTTCGAGCAGGTATTCCACACCAGGCATGACCTGTGTGATTACTGCTTCCATTCCCAGGCTGTCCGGATGGATGTTGGCAGTGCCAACTTCGGTCTGCATATTGATCCATCCACCGGCGGCGTACATCCAGTCATGCAGCTTTCCATTCCGACCGCCGGATGCTCCGGGTTCATACGAAATTTCATTGGCAAACAGGTTCGCCACCTGTTGGAGAACATCAAAATCGGGCGGTACACGTTCTCCATCCAATTCCCAATCCCACGGGTACATCACCTTCTCGGAAAAACTGCCTGATCTGGAGGAGTGGAACATGATGCTGTACATGGGACGGATATCATAGATGGCATCCACAATGCACTGTACTTCCGATTCGCTTTCGGGAGCCGAACCGCGATAATAGTCGTAAATCTCCGTTTCATTGTTCCTGTGAAACAGGGAATCACCAGCAAACCAGTTGATATCAAAATTCCGGTTCAGGTCCACACCGGAGGAATCTCCGCCCATACCAACCACGTACCTGAAAATTCCATCGCCCATGGTGTCGCGTTTGTTCTTGCGGAAGGTAACATCGGGTCCGTGAACACAATCTTCACCTTGACCGTACACAACACGCAATCCTTCCGGGTTCATGGTGGGAACCAGGTAAACCTCCAGGTTCCTTCGCCATAATCCTGCAGATGGCAGCATCATGTTTTCCAGTATACGGAGTACAATCTCAATGCCAAGAATCTCCTCCGCATGGAGTTGCCCCATGAAGAGAACCGTAGGACGGTTGTAGTCCGTATAAGCATCGTTTGATATTTTTATCAGGTAAATCGGGAGTTCATCGGTCTGGCTGTGTCCGATGGAATCGATTTTCACCCATTCCGGATGTTGAGCCTGAATATCAAATATGAAATCAGTGATTTCATAATAATCGTGGTAATGATCGCCGGGTTGAGCGAGAATTACTGCAGGAAATAACAACAATGCGAGCAGCAAACAACGTTTCATCGTGGCCACCTCAAACCAAGTTACACTTTATCTTCTTCAAAATAGGTCTCTAACATTGTTTATTTCAACAGAAACCGTTTGCTCTTGGGATACCGTTTCAACAGGGATAGAATCTATCAATCCAATATCCTTGCCCTTTGCAAAATGAAGAGCAGGATGAACAGAATCGTTCATCCTGCCCTTTTGATGGAGGGGGTCATGCCAGAGGGTTTTTGGGTTAAAGCTGTACACAAGAAACGGTTGTTGAACTGGTTTTATTACAGTGTTAAACGAAAACCGGTATATGCAATCCTGCCATACACAGGCGCAAACATGAATGCAGCGTCATCCAGGTGTTTTACTGGTTGGACATAGTCAGTCAGGTTGTTGACACCCACATACCATTCAATGGATTCATTCAGGGATCGGGTTACCTTGGTGTTCAGGATCAGATACGGATCGGTTTCGTAAATCTCCGTCGGTTCATCGTCGCTGTAGTAATCAATGAACATGGTTCCGGTAAGGTCGCCATTCAATGATATCTTCCAGTTTCTTGGAGAATACAATATGGAGAAACCAGTCTCAAAGCTCGGATAACGGGACACCTGCCTGCTGTCATCTTCGTAAGGTGTACCGATCCAGTCTTCACGGACTTTATCGTACTCATTGAGGTTACAGGTAACATCAAGCGTCAGGTTGAGATTGCTGACAGGGCTGTACTGGGTATTCGCTTCAACACCCATAACACAGGCATTGCCGTAGTTTGTCCATTTGTAGTCATATCCCGGTTGTTCATCGGATTCCATGAAATTAATCGTATGGGAAAGATCAGTACGGTATACACTCAACCCGGCGGTGAAATTGGAAGCACTATAGTCTGCTGAAAGAGTGAAACTGACCGATTCTTCCGGTTTCAGATCGGCTGGCTTCCACACGCGAGGTGAGCCGCTGCACAGATGGAGGTCTTCACTGAAACCGTATGGAACCCGGAATCCGGTTCCGACACTTGCCCTCAGACGGATCCGGTCATTCACCGAGTAACGCAGGGCAAATCGTGGGTTGACGCTGGATTCATCGTAGGTGACCGGATCGATTCCATCGCTGATGACACCGTTCGATCCTGCGAATGTGTCTTCCGATTCATGATAGTCGTACCGCACTCCAGCGACAAACTCGATGTCTGGCCCGAATGCAAACTCATCCTGAATGTATACACCATAATCATCCGCTTGTTTCTCGGCAAAAGAGGTGTATGCTGTGCCGTACAATGGATCTTCCTCATCGAGAACCAGGTAATTGCCTGATTCGTCCAGCTCATTGTGTGAGTATTGAAGTCCCATCATGACACGATGGCTGCTCAATGCATGTGTGTAGGAAAGGTTGACAATATACAGGTTTTCTTCCGCCAGGTAGGGACGCATAATATCGACGGGGGGCGCTTCACCATACACAGATTCATAGTCGCCGTAGAAAGTGTCGTTCGTTGCGTTTCGTTCATGATGAGTATATGCTGCACTGGCTGAAACCTGACGACCGGGGCCTGTGGGAAGAGAATAGGAAACTATCCCGCTGTACCGGTCTGTTAGTATACCCTCCGTTCCGAGGGTGAATGGATTTTCAAAGATATTGTCAGTAATTTCTCCACCACGGCGGTCTTCATTCATGATCTGGTTACGGACAACCAATTGCGCACCCGGTCGCATGAAATTCTCGAAAAAGATGTTGAATCCGAAATTATTCGCTGATGTTCGTATCCTGTCCGCGAATCCATCTGATTCGTAGACCTGGTCCCGGTTGTTTCCCTCACCGGTCTGGTCAATTTCACCCGCTTCATTTCGTTGTGCGTATACATACAGGCCGATATCATCGAAACGGGTTTGTGCAGTCGCCTGGTACACACGGGCGCCGTATTCTCCAAATTCCATGTTCACCATAGCGCCGGAAGATTGCGGGGTCTGGGAAACGATATTGATCGCTCCCGCAATGGCATTGCTGCCATACAGGGCCGATCCGGCGCCCTTCACAACCTCGATACGGTTGATATTGGCAGTTCCCATCTGTTGCAGACCATATACGGAAGCAAGCCCTGAGTAAAGCGGTTGACCATCCAACAGCACCTGCGTATGATTCGCGCCCAGTCCCTGCATGCGCAAGACGCTGAAATTGCAGAACTGGCATTGTTGCTCCACTCGCACTCCGGGTACCGCTTCGAGCGCGTCATACACAGTTGACGCTGAACGTTGCTCAATCATCTCGCAGGTGAGCACCTCGGTGCGAACAGGAATGTCCTGGATAAAACGGGGAGTTTGAGTCGCTGTCACGACAACGCTGGGAAGCTCAAAACGGCTCGGGGATAATGTGAAATTAACCTCATAATGATCATCGCTACTGGCGTTCGGCGACGCATCGAGCATGAATGATTCTGAACCATACCCGATCATGGTTACGATAACACGGACTTCCGAATTGGGGACATTGTGAATGTCAAAAACTCCACCCAGATCTGTCGATGAACCAATGTGGTACCCTTCAACCACAATATTCGCACCGGCCAATGGATCACCAGTCTGCTGGTCAAGAACTCTGCCCGTTACCGAACGGGCAAACCCTGCTTGAGCTGTCAAGGCAATAGACAGGAACACTACTATAAACATGTATAAATGGTATACACTCGTCCTGGAAAACATGATTACTCCCTTAATCTATGCAAAAATAGTTATGCAAGCCTAACTCAAAGGATTGTACAATTGATGCTGTCACTGTCCGATGGAGCAGCTCGAAACCTGCAAGCCTGAATTGTCGGACAAATTCTATGAGAACTTCACTGAGTCTTGTGAACGCTCGAACGAAATGATCGGCAAAGAGTGAAAGAACCGATAGAATCGTGAGTGAATGTGAAAGTCAGCAGACAGGGGGGGAACGAGGTTGTGTAAATACTGCAGACCGATGATGGACGAAAACATTTTCAAACGATTCCAGAAACGCGAACTCTTTAAAAACGAAATTAGTGAAACTGACACCTGTATGGATTCCGTGTGCTAATAGTTCCACTGGACAAAGGGTGTCAGAGTCCGGGAGGAAGTACTCGTTTGATTCAATCCAGCTTGATCCCGGTTGATCAAACATCATATCATGGTTATGATGCAGATCCAGGGTCAACATTAATGGCAGGAAAGCTGCCAGAATGCAAATTGAAAAGTATTTCCTGAATGTCACCTGGGGCATGAGTAAAAATACCATTGGTAAAATGAACTCTGATCTAAGTCTGCGTAATGTCACGGTTTCAATATATGGTAGATATATCTACCAAATCAAGAAGATTGTTATGAGAAGATCTACTCATGTGCTCCTGTTCACAATCTTCCCTGGGGATTGTCCCTTGTGGCCCATTGTACCAACTATGAATTGAAGGTTGTACAAAGGAGAGTCTGTTATTCCCGCTTCTGGGGCTGTCCGGGAACACTGATATTTGCGAAAGATGTCATTCCCGTGAAAACGGGAACCGAAGCGAAGCGTAGCTCGACGTAGTCAATCAAGAGATAGCGTGACGAAGTCGCGCTCAAAGGTTGTTATATTTTGAACATCACAGATAGCCGACTGGATTGGCGTAAACTACGACGCCGAGCTACGCTTCGGTTCCCGATCAGAGTCGGGAATGACAGATAGCAAAGATTCATCATTGTGACAACGCAAACGGGATGATCGGAACAAGTACAATGAACAAAATGAAACTTGTCTGGATATTTGTCGATGGAGTCGGGTACGGATCGGACGATCCTTCGGTCAATCCATGGGCGAGTGTCCGGAACGGTTCCATCATTGCGACCAAAGGGAACCATCCAACACGTGAAGGTGCTCATCTGAAGCTTCTGGATGCCTGCCTTGGTGTTCCCGGTTTGCCGCAGTCTGCTACCGGCACCACTGCCATGCTCACTGGTGTAAATGCCCCGAAGGCGGTAGGGAAACATCTGTCCGGGTTCCCGAACCAGGCGTTGCGGGATATTATCAGCGAGTACTCTGTCCATAAGCAGATGCTTGTCAATGGATTTAATCCAACCTTCGCTAATGCCTATAACGATGTCTATTTTCGACGCCCGGAAAGCCGTCAGTCGGTGACTACCCACGCGGTACGTGCGGCTGGATTGCCATTCCGGATGATGGATGCCTACCGGAATGGGGAAGCGGTGTTCCATGATCTCACCGGGGATCTCATCCGCAGCCAGGGCAATGATGACAAACTCGCGCCACCGGTTCAACGTCTGCAACGCTTCCGTGACCGTTTGCTGAAGGAACACAAGGATTTTATCGCTGAATTGGAACAGGAAGAGCTGCCGTTGATCACTCCGGAGGAAGCAGCGCGACGGATTGTACACATCAGCAACACTTATGATCTTACCCTGTTCGAATATGTAAAAACCGACCTGGCGGGGCATTCGGGGGACATGCAGTGGGCGTTAACTGTGGTCGATGAGGTCATGCGTTTTCTGGACGTTATTCTGAATACGATTGATCTATCCGAAACCACATTGCTCATCACATCCGATCATGGCAACAGCGAAGATTTATCCGTGAAAACCCACACACGCAGCCCTGTTCCAGCAGTGGCGTTCGGCCCGCATGGGAAAAAAATCCTGTCGCAATGTGATTCTATTGCTGATATTGTCGGGGCGGTGCAGAAAGTTTTTAAAATGTAGCCCGGTGGGTTCCATCCCCCGGGAGGAAAGTAGCCCGGTGGGTTCTATCCCCCGGGAGGAAAGTAGCCCGGCGGGTTCCATCCCCCGGGAAGAAAGTAGCCCGGCGGGTTCCATCCCCCGGGAGGAAAGTAGCCCGGCGGGTTCCATCCCCCGGGAGGAAAGTAGCCCGGTGGGTTCCATCCCCCGGGAATCCAGGCTCATCATGCATTAATGGCGGAAAACCCCGTACATCTCAAAAACCATCAGGTATTCTTTCGCGTATTCTGCGCTTTTCGCGGTTGTATCATGGATTTCCCCGGCATATTTCAAAAGAACTGTACCGCGAAATACGCGAATCACGCGAAAATTATAATGACGGGTGGCCCTGCCTGTTTTCCAAGGCAGGATTTCACAGGTTTTTATACAGGGCGCATTCATATCTTTGGAACTGCACATTGGTTATTGTTGACACCCGACCTTGAACAGCAGGTCGCGCCACCCTCCCGCGGACTGGGGGCGGTCCGGGCTACGTTTAAAAATTCCACACAAAATCGACCCACGGTACCCCTAAAATGCTCATATCACCGATACGCATCAACCCGAAATCAGCGGCGAGACGTGAACCGAACCAACGCACTCCGAACATGTACAGGGGATCATCCACTCCCGGGAATTTCCAGTTTTCGCTGATCAGTTTGACATTCCGTCCAATGCGTGCTTCGCCGCCGAGCATGAACACGGGATCATGGCCGACATCTCCTTCCGCGTAGCCATAGCCGAGACCCACGGAGATAGCGGCATCCTCGCTGCCGAAGGTACTGATGCCGTACAATGTACCGAAATCAATAGTGTCTTCATCGGGCACTTTGATGAACATGGATAATGCGCCCACCGCGAGTGACATTTTCTCCGTTTCGATCAATCCCACTTTAGGAGTCAGCCAGTACATCTGAAAATCACCCGAGGAGAAGGGAGAGAGCCCACCGCCGATCGTAATATTGTATCCAAGACCCACACTTGCTGATGGGAAGATCACTTCGTACACGGCAAAATAGCCTTCCCGTGCATCCAGGCTGCGCGCTGTCGGGGCGAAGAACAGGCGTGTACGGTTGGGATCGAGATGGAATCCATATTGGTCGCTGCGTCTGCTCGAACGATGCAACCGTATATCATCAATGGTGCCAATGGGAATTTCCGTGGGGCCATATCCGAAATCAAACATTAGGGTGCGTCCACGCCAGGAAAGCAGTTGCCCGATTGCCTCCATCTGGTAGGTGACAACGCTGCACGGTGTGGAGAGTGTGTCATACAGACGGTCGGAGGTGTGTTGCGCTTCCAGCCAGGCATCCAGTACCGGAAACAGACGGCGTCGTACTTGAATCGTCTCTTCAGTCATTTCCCCGGATGGCGAACGGTGATGGATTATCAGGAAGTACCGCCTGTGATCATCACGGGTGAAATAGGCCACCTGGAAGTCGGTTTCATCCTGGAACAGCATGTACTCATCCGCTTCGGCCTTACTGATGGTGTCACCGACAGCATGATTCAGGAATTCACCCGCTCTTGCGGCGGAGACTGGAACCATCACTGCGAGAATCAATAACATGTAGAATGGATAGCGCAACATTTTTCCCTCCATCCAATAGCGATACTTTTTTTGCATACGTTTTCCGATAAATGGCAAAGGTTGTTCCAAACTCACGGTGTACAGGCATGCGGTGAGTAGAAAACGCGTAAAAACGTTCCGAATAACTTAAGTAAAAACCAGAGATTACATGAGAGATTTTACGAGGAAAATCAATTTTATGTGTGATGGGCTCCAAGGGCAAGTGTTTATCGATCAATTATTTATGTGATGTGGAACAAAGTGTAATGTCGCGCAATCATCACTCATGTAGAGATAAAAGCACAGGTGTTCTTTTTCTTCTCAGGAATATGGCAGGAAGACTTTAGGGGTGATTTTGCCAACCGAGAACGCAATAGCAGTCTGAACAAATGGTTGGTCCATTCGAACAGGTTGGAGTGGTTCTGCTTATCATAGAATCGTCAGTTGCAAGGCGTCAATTTCAAAGTAATGCAGGGTGTATTTCAAGAAATTGTAACGCAGCAAATGATGTTTCTATGACAAGTCCCGAATGGTCGTGAAGCGCGTATTCTGGTCCCTGAAGGCGTTGCATCTTTTTGAAATAACCCGCTATGACTGCAAAGACGTGCCTCGCACTTATGTACAGGACACAGCTTGAAACATTGCAATACATGTGAATCGGTCCACAATCAAGCCCCGTATGTACTCACCTTACTGCTTTACGAAGTGTCAATCTGCTTAATAATAATTGGACCAATTCAATTGTTCTTTGTTAAATCAATGGCTAACTTGATCCATATTAATAGATTGAGTGGAATCCTGCTGGCTATGTTCACTACATGGTTTCAGGTTTGTATTGTGATATGAAATCCAAAAGGGGGAGGAGTAATTATGAAACGATCTTGCCTTGTTTTTTCAGGTGTATTAAGTCTCTTGATTTGCTGGTGCGGCCCGCTCTTGGCACAAAGTGAATTTGTATTGCAGGGAGATTCAGGAGACCTTTCACAACTTCAATTCTGTCTACTGGATGATTCGCTTGCGCAGGACAGTACGAAAGATATGCCTGACACGACTGTGAAAAAGGAAACTCAACTAGTCATCAACATCCGTGACTGGAGACTGCTGTCTTTGATCAACATTAACGGTGGTATATCCGTAGCAAATTCAGAAGGATCGGACTTTGATGAGTCTGGCACGGATTTTTCGATCGATTTTTTCTCTGTCTATTTTGGTTTTGATGAATTTCATGGTTTAGGTTTAGGGGCATCCATATTTGAAATTTATGATATGTTTGATTGCGGATCAATTTTTCCTGTTTACCTCTACTATCCGATTTATATGAGCCAGCCTGAAATTGTATATGAACATTTACGACCAGTAAGCAAAAAACATGTAAGCATTTTTGCCGGGGGAACACAGTGGGGTGGGCTGCGCGATTACTACCATTTTGGAATAGATGGTACCATCTTTACATACCCCATGCCAATCATGTCAAATCCTCAGACAGCGGCTGACCGTCTCATTAATGCGCTTCCCATAGGGAATTTCTCTTTCCAGGCAGGAGTTTTCATCTATTCCGAACGTGAAGAGGATGATATGATCACCGGACCAAAAGGTATGGGATTTTATGTTTCTGTCGGTTTTGGTGGCGGGGGAATGTTTCATTAGTAAAAAGTGCCGATGCAAGGATAATTTTCACGATAAGTCAGTCAAACGAATACCAGCCAAAAACCCGGTATGTTCTACCGGGTTTTTGTGACGATATTGTACAATTTACATCAAATGCGTTTCTTTCGCGTATTTCTCCAACTCTTCCCGGAAATTCGGGTGAGCGATGGAGATCATGGCTTTTGCTCGTTCACGGTAACTTAGACCGTACAGATTCACAGCACCGAATTCCGTAACCACCCAGTGAACATCCGCACGTGAGGTTACCACACCCGCACCCGGTTTCAATTGTGGTACGATTCGGGAAATGGTGTCATTTTTTGTAGTGGATGGCAGCGCAATAATCGGCTTTCCACCTTTGGAACGGGAAGCGCCCCGGATGAAGTCCACTTGGCCGCCGAAACCGCTGAAGAGACGGTTGCCGATGCTGTCTGCGCAAACCTGTCCGGTAATGTCGATCTCAATGGCGCTATTGATCGCAACCATCTTGTCATTCTGGGCAATCGTAAATACATCATTGATGTATTCTGTCGGTCGGAACTCGATGATCGGATTGTTGTCAATGAAATTGAAGGTTTTTTTCGTCCCAAGGACAAAACCCGCCAGAATTTTACCGTTATGCAGGGTTTTCTTCTCGTTGGTGATGATTCCCTCTTCCACGAGGTCAACAACGCCATCAGAGAACATCTCCGTATGAATGCCAAGATCCCGTTTCCCGCGAAGATGGTGTAAGACAGCATCCGGGATGGTACCGATCCCCATTTGCAACGTGGAACCGTCTTCAATCAAGTCAACAATATTTTCACCGATTTTCAACGGAGTTTTCACCTTTGGATCATCCGGATCAAAGACAAATTGCGCCATTTCCCGGATCGGCGCCTCATTTTCGACGATATGGTGGATTTTGTTGATATGGATGAAGCTGTCGCCAAGCGCACGTGGCATACGCGGATTGACCATCGCGATGACAGTTTTTGCACATTCCGCTGCGGATTTGTTTACGCCTATATCAACACCGTAACTGCAGAAACCATGCTCATCAGGAGGGCTGACATTAATCAGAGAAACATCAACAGGGAGTTTCCCGGAAGCAAAGAGTCGGTACACTTCACCGAGGTGAACTGCCATGGCATCGGCGCGACCTTCATTAACTGCCTGGCGAACATTATGCCCGATAAACAACGCCCGGTGACGGAAGATGCCTTCATATTCCGGCTCTGCATAAGGCGCCTCACCCATGGTAAGAATATGGATTACTTCCACATTTCTCAGTTCATCGGCTCGTCCCACCATCGCTTCCAGCAGAAGCATGGGCACAGCACACCCCGCATGCACATGCACACGGTCACCGCTATTTATCACCTTTACCGCTTCTTCAGCGGTTGTTTTCTTTTCATGGTAGCGTTGCAGCCATCTCATTGGAGAACCTCCAATGGCGGAGTCCATTCCGTGCCGAATGACTCGGCGACAGACTCTCTGGTAACAATTCCGTCAAACATATTTAATCCGGTATGCATGTATGGGTGTGTACGAAGCGCATCGACCACACCTTGTTTCACTAACGATTTAATCAATGGGAGTACCTGGTTCTGAAATGCACGGGTGGCTGTACGCGGGACCATGGCCGGCATATTTGGAACGCAATAATGGATTACACCTTCTTCTTCGTAAATCGGATTTGATATGTGAGTGGGACGGCTGGTTTCGCAAACCCCTCCCTGGTCGATGGAGGCATCAATGATCACCGAGCGCGGTTTCATTGACTGCACCATTTCCCGCGTGATAATATGAGGAGCACGATGGTCTTCTACCATGACCGCACAAATCAGCACATCCACAAATTTGCAGAGTTTTTCCAGGTTGTTCTCGTTAATGATCGCTGTCTGCAGACGTTTTCCGTAATGAAGGGTAGCGCGACGCAGAGGAGCAACATGCTGGTCCACCATAATCACATGAGCACCGATGTCTAATGCGGACCTCGCTGCTGTTCCACCCACAACACCTGCGCCTACAATTCCCACACTCGCAGGGGGAACACCTGGTAGACCACCCATGAGGATCCCACGTCCACCTTCTTGTGCCTGGAGGTATTGAGCGGCCATGTGTATGGCGAGCGCACCGGCAATTTCACTCATTGCACGACGTACCGGGTGTCCGCCTCCTTCATACCAGATATTCTCAAGACCAATCGCAATTACTGACTTGTCGCGCAGGTTTTCGAACACTTCTTTTCGTGCAAGAGGAAGTTGCAGATAACTCATGAGGGTCTGATCCTCACGCATCATCTGGCTTTCTTCGATAGTCGGAGGTAATATTTTTAGAAGTAGATCGGCACGGCAGATTGCTTCTTCCGCACTGTAGGCAATCGTAGCGCCCCGCTTCTCATATTCTTCATCCTGCCAACCAGCGGCAGCACCCGCATTGTGTTCAACATACACATCCGCGCCCATTTCAACGATTTCACGTACCCCGGCAGGGCTGATCGCTACACGGCGCTCATCGACAAATCGTTCTCGAGGAATACCTACGTACATCGTTCCTCCTTCTCATGATTTCATAGTTTCAGGAATATACTACTGATCCCTGTATCTGACAATGATAATGAAACAGTATTCGAGTTCAGAATGAAAGTGTAACATGCGAAAAGGAAATCGCGGAGGTACGGTGCAGTACTCGGAGAATGAAGGATTTGACCAAAAGAAATAAATGTGTATTGTGTCTCCAGTTCATGTCTCCCCTGAAGGTGGGAACAAAACAATCCGGACTGGAATCATCATTCATCCGTTTCTATCTTTTCGGATGAATATGAAATTAGAATCCCTTATCTTATATGGCATCGTTTCAACATGAAATCCAGTTGTTTG
Organism: bacterium; assembly: GCA_963674515.2. Taxonomy (GTDB): domain Bacteria; phylum Electryoneota; class Electryoneia; order Electryoneales; family Electryoneaceae. The sequence goes on along the minus strand of CAXXQY010000001.1, from coordinate 154,021 downwards.
AGTTTGGGGAGAACTGCGTATGGATGCTGTGCAAAACGTAACCGCGAACCATCAGGTAGGCGCTATCGGCAGGCCACGTCAATCACATTTATTATCATGCCTTTTACCAATTGTGCTGCTACTGGTGGGATGCGCGTCAATCCAACCAGCGATACCTCCGGACGAATCGCAAGTTGTTGAACAGGAACCGGTGGAAGAGGTTTCGCCTGAATCACCACAGGCAGATCCATATATCGGAGATGCTGCTCCTCCGCAACGTCCGGATTCAATGACAGATGAGGAGGTGGATGTTTTATTTCCAGCTCCCGATACTGCAGTTGTGGAAACGAATGATGAACTGGTGATTCCGGATGATGCGCTTCCGGAAATGGACACAACCAGCCCGATTGTCAACCTTGATGAGTATCCAGCCCAACCTGATCCCACGCAACAAACCTTCGAAGAGATCTACATTACAGAGGGACCGTTGCCACCTGGACCGGAGCCGGTTCCCATCATCGAGGGATGGAGAGTACAGATTGCATCCCTGGGAAATCTGCACAGTGCGGAACGACTCGCCGATTCCGTCCGTAACACGGCGAATGAGCATCCAATGGTGCGCTGGCGTGATGGTACATACAAGGTACAGGTAGGAGATTGCCCGACCATCGAAGCTGCGCTAGCATTGCGAGACCGGCTTCGCGCCTGTGGTTTCCCGGAGGCCTTTGTTGTTTCGGGAAGGATTCGAGCGACTGAGGTTGATTCTTCTGCCACGGACAGTGTAGTGGCAGGTATGACTGGCGATTTTTCCCCTGCAGTGCCTGACTCCCCGCAACTATCCCAACCAGAGCAACAAGTGGAAGGGTGGAGAATCCAAATTATCAGTATGGGGACTCGAGATGCTGCGGAACGTATTGCCGGTCAGGCACGTTCACGACTGCGCCTGACAGCCTACGTGGTTGAGCAGGGTGGACTATTCAAAGTCATGGTTGGTGATTTTCTCACCCGCGAAGAAGCCAATGAAGCCAGAAGACGTGTGGTTGCATCCGGGTATGAAGGAGCGTTTCCCGTATCCACAACAATTAACAGATGATAAGAGAATGATCGGTTGACAACCGGGAATCATGGCAAAGTGAACGGATAAACGATTGGGGTTCACCGTGAAACGAACAAGTACAACAATTTTCCTGTTACCATTTCTCCTGTTGGGAGCTGCTTTTATTGCTTCGGCGCAAATGCCGGAAGAACCTCCGGTGGATTTTGAAGCTGTATGGTCGGCATCTGGTGTTGCGCCCGGCGGAGAGCTTATCCTCGCAGCCATTTATACTGCGCCTGAAGATCATCATATTACGGGTGAACAGGGCTATTTACTCTATGTTGAACCTCAATTCCCGGAAGGGATCACTATCTCCGACACTTCTTACTCGGAAGGATCGGACCGTCATGGGGAAAAAGTCTATTACGGAACCATGGCAATCTATTACACTGTTCAGATTGCAGGAACAGTTGAGCCAGAAGAATACATAATCCCCTTTACTTATTCTTACCAGATCTGCCGGGATATTGAACCGGAAATGTGTTTTCTGCCCAACGGCGGGGACGGTGAGCTTTTATTGAATGTGCTCGAACCGGGTGCAAGTGCGATTCTGTCGACCAATGAAATATTTGAAGGTATGCTGGATACCGTGCCTGCCGCTGGCGGTCAAAGCGGCGGCGGTCTGGAAGGACGTTTGAACAGTGCCCTCGAACAGGGAAGCTTATTGGCGTTTCTGCTCGTGTTCGCTGCTGGAGTACTGGTCAGTTTCACACCTTGTGTGTATCCAATGATCCCGATCATTATCGGGTTCGTAGGGGGGAGCGCACAGGGAAGCAAGATGAAGGGGTTTATCCTTTCCATCTTCTTTGTCATCGGATTGTCGATCATGTATGCAGCCCTCGGTGTGGCGGCTGGCGCTACAGGGGCGCTTTTTGGATCATTTATGCAGAATCCGATTGTGCTGATGGCGATTGTTGCGATTTTCGTTGCACTTGGCATTTCCATGTTGGGAGCCTTTGATATCGCTCTTCCCGCTTCAGTTCAGGGCAAGTTGATGTCCGGTCAAAGGCAGGGATTGATTGGCGCGGTGCTTATCGGTGCAGTGACCGGGATTGTTGCAGCGCCATGTGCAGGTCCGCCATTGCTTGTGCTTCTTGGGTGGATTGGAAATTCTGGTAACCTGTTGCTTGGTTTCCTGCTGATGGCGGTGTTCGCCTGGGGAATTGGATTGTTGTTTATCGTCATCGGTACATTCGCCGGGGCGATGACTGCGCTTCCTCAAGCGGGGCCATGGATGAACAACATCAAGAAGGGGCTCGGCATTATGATCTTCGCTGTTGCCCTGTATTACCTGAACTTCCTGATCCCTACTGATTTTGTCATTCTGCTGGCAGGAGCGCTGGTATTCATGGTCGGCCTGTTCATGGGCGCAACGGCCAACTGGGCGGAACTGTCCACCGGAGGTAAATACAGTAAAGGGATCGGTATTCTGCTGGTCGTTGCAGGTCTGTTCTATTTTGTCGTCGGCCTGGGGAACCTTAGTGGGATCGGTTTCGCTGCGGGTGGCGGGGTAGCCGCTACGGACGCCGGGCAGGTGGAAGTAACCGATGAAGACCATGTACCCTGGCGGGTGAACGATCATGATGCCGTCATTGCAGATGCCGCCGCTGAAGGAAAACCGGTACTGATTGATTTTTATGCGGATTGGTGCGGGGTTTGCGTCGAATTGGATCACCTGGTATGGAATCAAGAAATAGTGATAACCGCGACTGAAGATTATATTCCCTTGAAGCTCGATTTTACACGATCCTCTAGTGACCTCGAGGAACTTCGTCGTTATTATGGGGTGGGAGGATTACCGACGGTGTTAATCCTTGGTCCGGATGGTCAGGAACGGGACCGGTTCACTTCCTTTAAAACTCCCGAAGAAGTGGTGGCCTGGCTGGGAGCGAACAAGTAACACGATAATGCTCTCAGGGCATCCCGGCAGGATGGACCCTTTTCACCTTTTGGGAATCGAACAGGATAACAGGGGTAAGACAAAACGTACCATTTCCTGATGTATGTTGTTCGATTTGCAGGACAGATTTGCAAAAGGTGTGTCAAAGAGTAACAGTACAAATTGATTGTTGAAAACTAGTAGAGAGGTTTCCGATGGAGATGGTAAACGATTCCACGTTTGAACAGGAAGTACTCAACGCGGAAGGTCTGGTAGTAGTCGATTTTGGCGCCACCTGGTGTGGTCCCTGCAAAAAACTGGAGCCGATTCTCGAAGGAATGATCCCGGAATATGAAGGCCGTGCAAAGGTCCGCAAGGTGGATGTCGGTGTATCCCCCGGCATTGCTCAGAAATACCGTGTCCTTTCCGTTCCCCAGGTCATTTTCTTCAAGGACGGTCAAGTGGTCGACCAGATTACCGGGCTTGTCGGAAAACCGAAACTGACGGAGACCTTCGACAGGCACTTGTAGGAACAGAAAGGGATAGTATGCAACATACACATATCTACAAATACAGTGCACGGATCCTCGCCACCATGCTGGCGGTTGTGGCGCTTGTATATACGATCAGCAATTTCTCTACTGCGGAAGCGCAAAGCGGCACACGGGAAGCGCCAGACTTCACCCTTACCGATATGGCGGGCAATTCTGTTTCGCTTTCCGACTATAAAGGCAAGGTTGTGCTTCTCAATTTCTGGGCGACCTGGTGTCCGCCCTGCCGGATGGAAATCCCGCATTTTATTGAACTGTATAATGAACACAACGCTGACGGTCTCGTAATTCTTGGAGTCGCGGTAAGCGATCAGGAAGGACGAGTCAATGACTGGCTGGCATCCAATGGCGTCAATTATCCAATCATGTTGGACGGAAACAATGTCGGACAGATGTTCAGCAGTCTTATGCCTGCTGATCAGCAGGGATACATTCCCTATTCCTTCATTATTGACCGGGAAGGCAACATCCGTCATACCCATGTCGGGTATAAAGATAAAGCCGGATGGTGGAGTTTGATTGAACCTCTGATGTAAACTATCCTTAGAGTCTTTTTAAGACAAGATGCGCCGGATTCCTCATAGAGTCTGGCGTATTCAGTTTTTACAGCATTTATTTCCTGCAGTTTCCTGTCGCAGAGAAATGTGCTGAAAAACATCAATCAACAAATACTAATACTCTTCAAATTCCCATGCAGAACAATTTGTTGAAATTTCACGAATTTTATTTTGAACCGTTGCAGTTAGATAATCCTATTCTGCTATATTTAGCAATACATAACATGTGCTCTCTATAAACTGTTTTATTTTGATTTCATCCAGATTTACTACAGATTTGATTACCATGTTTTATGGCTGATCTGAGTTTTATGGCTGATCTGAATTCGGTTCCAACAATTCTGTATAACACAGGGAAAACTACTGCAGTTATCCTCGGTGAGTGGGGATCGAACTGGAACAATATGGGGAGAATACTTGGAAAGTGGCTGATTTTTCGGCTTTTTCGGTATAGCTATTCTGCTGATATGTTGAAGGAGTAGGGTGATGGGTGAATGTACTCTAAAGAACCGCCAGAAAATCGGGAACTGGTTCTTCCGCAATCGAAGTTATCTGCCGTTAGTGTTATTGCCTGTTGTGCTTTTTGCTTTGTGGAAGGAAGAAATCAATTACAACCTGACCCGTGATATCTTCTGGGCATTTGTCCCCTTCACTGTGTCACTTTTCGGGTTGTATATCCGCATCCTCGTTATCGGACAGGTGCCGGGCGGGACATCCAGCAGGAACACTCTGGAAGGGCAGGTCGCCGACCATCTGAATACTACTGGTCTGTACTCCATTGTCCGTCATCCTCTTTATGTAGGCAACTTTTTCATGTGGTTCGGGATTTCCCTGTACACTTTTAACCCTGTGTTGATCGTCGCGTTTATCGCAATTTTCTGGATTATCTACGAAAACATCACCTTCGCGGAAGAATTGTTCCTCGAGGAAAAGTATGGTGAACGGTATCGTGAATGGATGCGTAAAACCCCGGCATTCCTCCCGAAATTCTCGCAATACACTCGTTCTGAAATGGAATTCTCCGTCCGTACAGTACTGAAAAAGGAATACTCCGGCTTTTTTGCCACGATCGCAATTTTCACCTTCCTGGTTCATTATCGCGCCTTTATCCATCATGAGCTTCATGTATCGATTACCTGGTCAGTCGTGTTCGCCGTCGGGTTGCTGATGTACCTTTCCCTGCGTTCCCTCAAACGCAAAACACGCCTGCTGCATGTGATGGGACGGTGATGCTCGCTGACGAGTTTGCCGGTTACTGATTTTTTGAAGTTACAGTCTTTCGCAAGTGGCAAAAGCATTTACCCATCTGAAACCTCAGCGGGAGTATTCGCCAGCCCGCACCTTCACTTATCGCTTCCTCCGTTCAATCAAATATCGCTTCTGTCAATGGCAGCAAAGTCTGCCGTCACATTCTACGCCCGCGCCATGACTATTCCAGCAGGAACAGGCAATTGCAGGCAAAGAGAGTTCGACGATACAACAGGATTAAGGAATTTTCGTTTTTACTATTGATCTTTTTATTTTTTGCATGTCTATTTTGCAGGTAGCGCCAACTACATGTAGCGCTAACTATCAGAAATTGACGTCCCCCTGTTGTTTTAATTATAGAGCAGCGGTTGCCGGTGAACCGATTCGTGTGATTCGGTCCACTACAGCACAGGTGATACAATGAACAAAGTCCTCTTGATGTCCGTTTTCTGTCTGTTGGTTTTTGGAACCTGCATCTACGCACAGCCGTCTGTCGATTGTGTGGAGATTACCGATCCTTCATCACAAGTAATCCATGCATTTCCCAATCATGAAGTTACCTTTGAAGCGATTCCTGCAGTTTGTAACGATCCCGATGATATTGCCACGAACACGATCTTGTGGTTCAGCCCGGCAGCAACAATCCCGCGACAGGAAGGGATATCAGCAACATTCAAATACCTAGAAAAAGGGATATGGGAAGTTTCCGCTCATTGCAGTCAGAGCTGCGGCGATAACCGATTTGTGGAAGTACGATCAGAGGATGAATATGTAAACTCATTTACAAACGCTACACCTGGCGTTCAGAATGAATCACAGATGTATTTTGTTGTCGGTGAAGAGATTATCTGGGATGTGTATTATGGCAGTCCTGATGGAGCACAACCTCCACCTGAGAATGTTCACATGACACTATCCTTGAATTACGAGTCTGGAGAAGGAGCGGTAAGTTATTTAACGCCGTACACCAACGAAGGAGATGTCTATTGGGTAACTCCCAACATATGGGTTCGACGATATCACTTTTATGTCGATGAACCCTGTGAATTCACGCCTTCCGTGGTTGCCTATGCCCACAATACGGACAATTGGCCCAATGGCAGACAAATCACAGTAACTTCTGAAAAATCGTTTGTATTTCAGTATCCGGAGGTGAGACGGATTAGCGCAGAACCATTTTTCGTTCAATCCGGTGGATCGTTGCAGGACCCGGAAACGTTTACACCGGTAAAGGGATTTCTTGAAAAAGAAAAGACATGGCAAGTTATCTATAACTATCTATATCCCGGCATCATCAATTATCCCGTATTCCCAATGAGTGAATGTGAATATTATGAAGAAAATCCCATCTATTTAAGAATGGAAGTGGTGCCGCATTTGTTAGTGGAATCTGATGATAGTTTATATTCAGCGAAGCCATATGTTGCTTGTGCACATAACCGCTTTGAAATCTTACCCGTACCAAATATAACTCAGGATAGAGATCCACAGCTTCCTTTATATACAACGGAATACGATCCATTCATATGTCAATCGAGTGATCCACTCCCTGATGATTTTGTCTTTTACACAGATAATTTCTGGTATTATCGAATAAAAAGACCGGATCAGGAAGGATACACAAATGAGTTGGGATTTGAGTTCGTGGTTTCAGGAAGTGATCCTACTCTCAACAATATTTATGGTGATCTCATCAGTTGGATACAAAGCCACATTCTTCCGGCGCCTCAGTATATCAATTTCAGACGGCGGCATAACGGACGTGAAGAGATACGAAATCTGGAAGAATTCAGTGAATATCTAACGGAGCAACTAAACTTGCAGGGTGTCGATCCTTCAGATGATGCTGCGGACATTCTTGAAGCATTATATCCAATTGTACAAGATAATTGGTTTTATTCAATTGATAACAACAGAGAATACATTGAAATCAGAGAAGAGATAGAAGACTGGATTACTAAAATCATGCAACGCCCATGTGCAAGATTGAGCTGTGGTCAATTGGCACGTATATATATTTTAATGGCTTATACGTTAGGAATTTATGATGTGTATGAGGTAAATCCTGTAACTACTGCTCTAACAGACTCACTGTACCTGAATTGTGTCTTTCTGGCCGGGAGCCAATATTTTGATGACGATAATAGAATCGAAGGTTTTCCATATCAACCAGATGACTTAGATCGTAAAATGATCTGCAATAACCCCACATTTATGGCGCCTAATCCTTATAGTTCACTTCCGGTTGTTGATGTTGATGAGTTTCGGACAAACTTTGACAGATATGGACATCAAGTAATGGGAAGAACAAATGGGATGATTTATGACGCAACTTTTCAATATCATGATCCTGTAATTGAAGGTCACATTTTAACACCACCAGAAGATCTTTGGGTATATAACTTCAATGTCGGAAATATTCACAATACAATTAAAAACTCGACTGATTATCTTGATAAGATATTTGACATTACGATTGATGGAGATACTCTTGGTATAAGGATGGAAACCGATCGAACATTGGATAATTCGCGTAATTGGATACTGGGGGATTAAAACAATGCATACGAAAAAATCATTTGCAGTAATATGTTCACTATTGACTCTGACACTAACATTAGTGCTATTTGTACATGCATATAATGAAAATGGCATAAATAGAATAATGAGTAACAATCCAAGATACCAGGTCTTTGCCGACAGTTTCAATGTTGACAACTGGCCAAATCACTACGGTCCCACGAGAACACCGCAAAAGTTTGAGTCAGTATTTGGACAATTTGGCTTGTCGCTTGAGTCGTCATCATTTGGAACAAAATCATTGAGATACAAGTTTACGAATGATATGGAAGTTTCAATCCGTTACTTTAACTCTACATATCTGAATCAAATGAATATGTTTGTTAACAGTGTTCCGCCCGGGGGCGATACTTTCAGGGGATTTGATACTACACAGGTATATTGGGATATTGGATTTAATCGAATATCTACTAATGTTGCAGGGTTAGGTGGATCGGTTGATAATTATTATATCTCGATTTATTCAGATGACAGCATTGATTCAATACTTTTCTGCAACCTGTTCACAGGCATTTCCCAACAAATTCGTAATGCACCTGTGATTGATTCCCTTGAAGTAAGCCCAACCATTCCACGACTGGCCTATTTCAGTTTACCAGATTCCTTTCAACAGGATTGGCGATTTGTGCTGGAAAGTATGGAGATTAAGTTCCTGATGAATAACCAGGATGAAATATACGAGTTGGATGCGCATGCAGAAGCGGATACTCGTTTTGGAACTGGACTTTTGCATCAGGAAAACCTTACAACAAACGACACACTCATTGTTCGAATGGATTGTGATATGCGCGAAGCGTCCTACCTGAGGTTTTCCGTCAGCGCTGGAAATATTCGTGGGGAACTCTTTGATACAACGATGACAATTTATACAAATGAATAAATATGCTGTTCATTATTTTTATACGGTTTTGCCCGGAATTGAGATTTATTATGAAAACAAAAAGGTGTCTTTTCACAATAGGACTGTTGATCGGTCTTGCTGTTGCACATGCCACAGAAAACAACAGCGAGACTACGTCATTCTCCGGTTTTGTTTTCAACCAACAGGTTCCCGAGATCAGCAGGGGAATGGAGGGACCGGAAGGGATGTATTTTGTGGTTGGTGAAGAGATCCTTTGGGAGATTTATGTTCAAAGCGAAAATGGTGAGCCGTGCAGAGCCGATGATTTAATTATGGATCTTTTCCTGGAATATATATCAGGGGAACAGGCTGTATCATATCTTGCCCCATATTCTGAAGAAGGAACCTTGATAGAAAACCCGGACGGGTCCATTTCACAACAGTACCATTTGTACGTGGATTCGCCGTGTGTGTTTGTTCCGCGAGTACACGTGTCCATCCAGTCAATTGACAATGATACAATAACGGTATCCTCCTCTGTACTATTTCACTTTCTATGGCCTTATACACGATCCTATGAGATGCAGTCTTTTTATCTCGAAGAAAATGGATCCCTGGATAATCCGGACACATTTGTCGGCGCTCATGGATTCCTTGGGGAAGAAAGCTGGCAGGTGGTCTATCATTATGCAAACCCGGACGAAATAGACTCACCCATATTCACCATGAGTGGCAGCGAATATTACGATGGCGCCGAGATGTATTTACGGGAGATGCTGGTTCCGATGATTACAGTACCTTCCGGGGCAAGTCAGCACCATGTGATTCCGGTTATCGCTGCGGTGCATAACCGGATGCACAACATAGCATCGCCCATGCCTGACTCTACGGGAGCCGAACAACTCCCATTGTTTACGACTGAGTATGATCCGTTGATCTGCCAGAGCGTATCGCCTCTTCCCGATGAGTTTGTGTTCAGGTCATACAAAATACTCAGTTATAAAATTCGGCGCCCCGATCAGGATGGATTCACCAACGAAGAAGGTTTCTGGTATGGCGGCGAAAATCCCTTTACCGCCGATAAATAGATTTGAAGTTGTTTGTTATCATATGAAGTAGAGATCGGGTGATTTGAGATTTTCTACGGGGGGCAGTAAAATGAAGATCAATCCTGTCAAGTTTCATATATTTTTGTTCATTCTCCTTGTACTGATTACTGTTCCTTCCGTAAGCCTGGCCGACTCCGATCTTCTCTTCTTTGTTGTTCCTGAGGAAGAAGAGTTTACACGATTCATCACCGTGTATCATCCCATCTATCCACCTCGCGAAGCCGTGCAAGAAATGCCGATGCATGCACGACTCTATATGAATTATCCGTCGTACTTGCGTGGCGACTTGCAAGTGATAAATGAAGAAAATGCTTACCTGAACGAACCGCCAACATCTTTCGAGGCGCCAGATTGTATTGTCCGAATACCTACTGAAAATGGCGATACTCTTACTGTAGAAGCAGTGGTTACAAATGCCTCCATTCGAAATTTCGACATGCAGGTGTTCCCTTCCGGACGGGGAGAAGGATGGTATGATATTGTCTTTTCCGGAGTTCCGGAAGAAACAGAAAATCCGTGGGAGTCGCTGCCAGAGTATTTCATTAATTAATCAATAACATTCCTTTCCAAACATGTGGAGCCACAACTATTCCAGCAGGAACAGGCGATTGCAGGCAAAGAGAGTTCGACGATACAACAGGATTAAGGATTTTTCGTTTTTACTATTGATCTTTTTTTTTTTTGCATGTGTATTTTACAGGTAGCGCCAACTACATGTAGCGCTAACTATCAGAAATTGACGTTCCACTGTTGTTATAATTATAGAGCAGCGGTTGCCGGTGAACCGATTCATGTGATTCGGTACACTACAGCACAGGTGATATTATGAACAAAGTCCTTTTTCTTTCAATTCTTGGTCTCCTCATGATAGCTTCCATAGCAGCAGCGCAGGAAGAAATTGAATGCGTTGAGATTACCGAGCCAGCTTCCAGTACAATACATACAGTTCCCAATCGAGAAGTGGATTTTGAAGCGACACCCGCAGTGTGCAACGATCCCGAATATTTCGAGACCGGGACTGTTCTCTGGTATAGCGCCGCTGCTACTGTACCGCGTCAACAAGGAATTGAAGTATCTTTTATGTACAATGAAGTAAGTGAGGACGATACGTTTCAAGTATTTGCATATTGTGGAGAAAATTGCGGTGATACTCGAACGGTTGAAGTCAGGCAACCGGAAGATTATTTGTCGTCAATAACAAACAGTACACCTGGAATTTACGATGATAATAATCAGTATTTTGTTGTCGGTGAAGAAATTGTATGGGATGTAGTTTATGCAGGACTAAATGGTTCGCAACCATCACCGGAAGATGTGGTTTTCAATCTAACCATTAACTATGAAGAAGGAAATGGTGCAGTAAGTTTTCTTGATCCATATGATGAAGAAGGCGATGAGTTTCATCATCCGGATTATGGTTACTGGGCAAGACGATACCATTTTTACGTTGATCAACCTTGCAAATTCAAACCACAGGTTGTGGCATATTGTCAAGACACAGAAAACTGGCCTAATGGACTTCAAATAACCGTAGAACCATCACAATATTTTGTTTTTCAATATCCTGGAATTAATACAATAAGATCGGAATCATTTTATCTGGACCAGGGAGGATCTCTTCAGGATCCATCATCTTTTATACCGGCTCTGGCATTTACTGATCAAGAAGATTCATGGCAGTCAATCTACAAGTATACAAAACCAGATACAGTTTTATCTCCAATCTTCCCCAGAAGCGAGTGCGAAGGATATTATGATAACGAAATATATTTACGGATGGAAGTTATCCCATTTGTATTACGAGATCCCTCGAATGCTTACCGAGTTTTGTTACCTTCTGTCGCTCAAATATCAGAAAACAGGTTCGAGGTATTTCCTACACTCAATCAGGAATCAAATGACGAACCTCAATTGGAACTCACAACATCTGATTATAACAACTTCATTTGCCAATCTGAAGATCCACTTCCGGACGAGTTTTTGTTTTTTACAGACATCGATTGGCGATACCGAATACAACGAAAAAATCAGGAAGGGTATACAGACGATGAAGGTTTTAAGTTTCGAGAAGTAGACAGTGATTTAAACTTGCGAACTCTATCCACTACAAATCTAATACACAACTATTGTGTACGAGAACCGATTTCAATTAATCCGACGAGAATTTCAAACAATAAGGAACCAATTGAAAATCTTGATGCTTTTGTACGCCATATATCACTTTCTCTCTACGATCAGGAAGCGCAACCTACTGATAATAAGCATGAATTATTAAGTGCATTGTATCCGGCAGTACAAGGGGACTGGTATTATCCGGTTGATAAAAGAAGTCAACATTTAAGTCAAAACGACTTACCTGATGAATGGATTAGTGAGATTATTAAACAACCAGTTGAGAGACTATACTGTACACAATTGGCGCGAATATACATTTTTATGTCATACATACTTTATTTCGAAGATGTAAAACACGTATCACCTGGGACAACTAATGGCAATTTGTACTTGAATTGTGTGTTCCCGGTCGGAAGTCAACATTTCAATAGTATTTTTAATCTTAATTATAATCAATCTGATCCTGAAGCGAAAATGATTTGTAATAGTCCGGGTTTTATGGATTCTTCGTTAACTGAACACATACCTGTACTCGATGCAGATGAAGAAAGGACAAATTGGGGACGAACAGCTGGTCATACATTAATGGTTACATCAGATAACAGGTATTATGATGCTACATTTCAATATCGTTTGCCAGTAATTGAAGGCGTTGATCTTTCACAGCAACCATCGTATTGGTTGTTCTTTCAATTGCCGCATAACACCGTAGATCTATCTGCCAGTGAGTATATAGAAAGATCGTATGATAATACTATTGCTGGTGGGGATACAATAAATATCACTATAGGCGGTTATTCAACTTCTTTATGTGACACAAGAAATTGGATACTTGGTGAGCACTAGGAGAAAGTAATGAATAGAATGTTTTGCTTTTTGATCTTTTTATTATCATTTCTACTGTACCTCTCAAACTCTCAAGCAGTAGATATAGATGATATTTTTGATAGTGATCCAAAATATCAAATTTTTGCTGATAGTTTTAATGTGGACAATTGGCCAAACCATTTCGGACCTACTCGCTGTCCACTTGATTTTAGGCCAACGATTGAAGGTTCAGGATTAACAATTGAATCGATCGAGGCTAGCGGACACTCAGCAAGATATCGTACCTCCAATGGAATCCGTATAAACACTCAACATTATTCAACTACCTATTACAATCAGATGCGTTTCTTCGTCAATTGTGTTCCACCGGGTGATGGTTTTATTGGTTTTGATACAACTTATATATATTGGGATGTTGGATTCTATAATATTGACAACATAGTAGCTTCTCTATCAGGTCTTGTAGATAATTATTACATTAGACTCTATTCAACAGAATTCACTGACTCCCTTCAATTTTGCAATTTATTCAGTTCGATGTCTCAACAGATCAGGAATGCGTCAATACTTGACTCACTGGAGGCCAGCACAACAATTCCGCGTTTGGTTTATTTCAGCATTCCCGATTCTTTTCAACAGAATTGGTTCTTTGAACCTATGCCCATTTATTTTCTGATGAATCACCAAGATGAAATCTTTGAACTTGAAGCCAGGATTGACTCAGGGACTCAGACTGGGCGGAACAGTATAAGCCTTGAAAACATAACAACAAATGATACCTTAGATTTTTATTTGCAGGATGTTCTGACCAATATTGATTCCTTGTATTTCAGTGTGCGGGCAAGGAATGTTCGCGGCGAGCGCTTCGATACCTCTTTTTATATATATGCAGATGATTAAACTGAACAATCAGTTGTAGCGAGTAGTTGTATCCAGATGATTTGACCGTTATTCACGGGGGACAGTAGAATGAAGATTAATGTTTTAAAGATATATATAATATTTATACTTCTACTGGTGTTAACAGTTATTCCATATTTCAGTTTCGCCGGTTCCAGGCATCTTTTTTTTGCTATTCCTGAATCCGAAGAGTTCACTCAAACTATTACTGTCTACCATCCTGTTTCGCCTCCTCGTGAGATTATTCATGATATGCCAATACGTGAGCGCTATTATGTGAACTATCCGGCATACATCCGCGGAGACCTTCAGGAATTCAATGAAGAAAGCGCTTATTTCAATGAACCGCCAACATCTTTTGAGGCGCCAGATTGTCATGTTCGGATACCCACCGAATATGGCGATACACTCATTGTGGAAGCTGTAATCGCAAATGTCTCATTTATCAATTTTGACATGCAGGTGTTTCCTTCCGGACGGGGAGAAGGATGGTTTGATATTGTATTTTCCGGTATCCCTGCAGAGATGGATAATGTACATGAATGGCCAATTGTTTATTTTGCCGTCAGTTCTTCCATAGTCCCTATCCATAAACTGTATTCAAGTGTTACAGCATTTGTTGTTTCAGCGCATGAGTACGAAATCTACCAGCGGAACCATCAGGATGAACTGGACGGTCTTGATGGCGATGTAATGGAATACTCCGGATGCTGCTATCCATGCGAAACGGATAACGTGTCGCTGGGTACATTCTATTCACGAGGATCGCAACGCGAGGATATCACCGGTGAAGCGGAAACCTTCCGAAGTATGAGTGTCGGTGTCGATATGTGCGATAACAGTTGTGAATGTACTGAACTTAAAATGGACATGCAGCGTTTTTGTGGTAATGTGCAAGTATTTGAAAAAGTATTTGAAGTAGGACCAAACGGGCAGGTTTACAGAATTGACCATAATTACGCGCTGCTCAATTTTACTCTGAAAGTATCGATGAGTCCATACGATCACTGCGAAGTTCGTTATGAGATTCAGGGCATAAGCAATAAGTACGACGCTGCACTGTCAATTGTATGCAGCCAGTGTCCGTGCGAAATGTCTGAAGATCCCGCGCGTTCCGATCTGGATGAAGGACCGGGAAGACAGGTAATCTGGATCAATGATATCCCTTCATTCGCTATGGGATTAACGGACATTTCCTCCCTTGAATTCATGCAAACGCTACCTACATCCGGCTCGGTGACAGTGAATTACGATACCACCTATTCACCGTCTTTTTTCCCGTCACGGATAGCGTTGGACGGAACGGGGCCGTCGGAAATCACGATCCATGAACCGGTTATGTTGCCCTGGCGTTCCGCCTATGCTCAAGCGTCCTTCCAGATCTACCCGTTGTCCATTGATCCGGGCGCTTCCGGTACAGTGGAGATCGAAGTGTCATGCGCCCAGGCGGACTTCCCCGGACCGCACACACTCGTTTTCGATCCCGCGGACGGTTACATACCTGATTACTGCTATTTCGGGTATATCACACCGAACATAGACCATTACAATGTGAACATCGAACTCACCCAGGGCAATCATGTTGTATTCGACCAGGTCATTCTCAGTTCCGATTCCCTGTCTTTCGACGATCCGGTTCACAATGTGTTTCCCCGGTATATTTATCTTGGCAGCCCGCGGACAGTCGGTTTGCCGACGCCGATGGAACTCTCCGTCGGAACCGGCTACACGACGGACATCAACGACGTGGCGTTGAAGGTTGTGTTTGAAAACCTGGACCTTGGCGTAGTATATGACACCATCGATGTGACCGAGAACAGCGAGTTGATCGACTTGGCAGGTGGCGAAGTCTTTTATACCATTGACCCGGATCAATCCTGGACCCCGATAACCGCGGGCATGTACCAGGCGACAATGATTGTGGACGGCTTCAGTAACATGAACTGGGTGGACGACACCCTTCGTACTCCGCCGTTCCGGGTGCATCCCGCAGGCTTGATAGAGCTGACTCAGACGTCCATGGATTCATCGGTCTGGTGGTCGGATACATCCATGACGGCGAGTTCCTGCGCCACTCGTTTCACCACAGGCGCGGCCAATGATTTTGCGTTGAGCGCCATACGGACCCGATGGCACCGTCCCGGCAACGCCACCCTGCGTGTGCGCGCCGATTCGAGCGGTTTGCCCGGCGCCGACCTGGTCGCTGCGATTCCCTTAACCGCAACCTTCGTTGATTCGTTCCCGATTGTCGTGGAAACATCCCTGCCGGATTCCGCCGCGCTGGATACGCTTACCGAGTTCTGGGTGGAACTGGATTCCCCGCAGGACGGGGCGGCGTTAAAATTAGGGACAATGGGCGATGGCGCGAATCAGAGCTACTGGTATCGTAATGGCGGCTGGCAGGCGATCACCGGGGAATGGCACATTGACGCTATCGGGGTTGCCGATCTGACCACGTTATCCGGCAATGTTTCCGGAAGCCTGAAGAAAATCGACAGTCCGTTCCTTGTAACCGGCGACATCACTGTGCCGTACGGTTCCTCGCTCACAATCGACCCGGGAGTGACGCTGTTGTTCGAGGAGGATGTGCTGTTTCATGTGAACGGTACATTGACCGCCTCCGGGCAGAGTAATGACAACATTTACCTGTTATCCGCACCGGGCGAAGGACGTTGGGACGGCATTAGCTTTACCGGTTCCTCCAGCGGCAATACCCTGAAGTTTGTGCAGATCCAGCATGCAGAAACAGGAGTATATGCGAACGATGCACAGTTTTCCGATATGAGCGACCTGGTGGTTTCCAATTGCGGAACCGGAATTTCCTTTGAGAAAGCTTTGCTGGATGTAACTACGGCAACAGTCTCCAAATGTGAAACAGGCATCTACTCATACCTCAACCAGATCGATCTGCTTCACGTCTATGTGCATGATTGCGAAAATTCCGGTATTTATCTGGATAATGTAACCGGTGGGACCATGGAGGAATGTGTAGTCGAGGAGAAACGGTTTTAATGACACACAACTGATGCCGGGGTTGCTGCTTTACCGCAGTTCTCCCACCATTCAAGGGTGTTCTTTCCTCGATAATGCCGGACAGGGAATTCAATGTGTTCAGTATTCCGATGCCATCCTGAACCCTCGGAGCGTCCACCGGGAACCGTACCAATGTTTTCTACAATAACGGCCCTGATCCATCCGCCAAAGAGGATTCCACCTATGAAGCGGAACTGTATCTCATTGGTGAATCAGCGCCTCTTGTTTCGAAAGGGCATAACGATTTTGTCGATACCCGAGGCGGATATCTTGTCTATCGTAGTGTCCAGATGGGTGAACAATCAATTGATATGACACTGAACTATTTCTCATCTGCGGCGCCGCTCGATTCTACGCAATGGTTCTTTCCCGATACGCTTATCGGTTTTGTCCCTATGGATACCATGAGTAACAATCCCACCCTCGCAGATATAAATCCCACGGAAGAAGCCCTGTGGGAAGCGATTGACTACGAAATGGATGGCGATTACGAGGACGCTTTTGACGGATACCTGACCTTAATCCAATTATATCCGGACAGTATTCAGTCTATGCAGGCGCTCACTGAGGCTGGTAGCTGTGGGCCTCCGTATTGAAAATAATGAAGAAGAACTCGTGAATGCGCTTACCGCAATCGAGAACAGTTCGGATAATCTGTTGCTCAGTTGGAAAGCAGCGAATTTGGGGATACGTGTGCTGGCGTATCACGGGAATTACCTTGTACCGTTAAGTGAATATGCAGGCATAATCAACAATCCTCCCTCCGAATTGGATTCCATGTTTGCTGTTATTGATTCTCAACGAGTCGCTCTCGACGCCGATGCGGGATTTTACAAACGAGTTACTCCGGAAATCATCCCGACCATTTCGGAAACACGCACCAGCATTCAGCAGCAAACGGAATACATTCAAACCACCAGCCGATCGTTGCAGACAGTTTCCGGATGCAGGTTGACTCGTGACTATCCTGAACCGGAAGAAATTACCGACTCAATTCGAGTTGACCTCACTTTATCCGAATCCATTCAATCCAAGTTTGAATGTATGTTTCAGCGTGCCGGAACTGGCAAATGTTCGAATCACGGTGTACAACGTTCTCGGGCAGGAGGTGGCACGGTTGTTGAATGAAGAAGTCCGTGCCGGGAAACCACAGGATCGTATGGCATTCAGATACGGATCACGGTATTTCTTCCGGGATCTATTTTGTCCGATTTGAAGCGGGAGTGCACAACTCTATTCGCAAGGTTATCTTGATAAAATAGAGTATGGTTTTGTGCGCTTCCTGTCTTGATTTCTGCAGGGTGGACAAAGCCTCGGGCAGGTTTGAGTAATGAATTGTCGAGACTCCATTTTCATAGTCGGCACTTTTCAATTTACTTCAAACATTCGTTCCCCTATCTTATATCCTGCCTCTGGATGAACTGACTTTAAATGACCGAGAATTCCCGGTCAGCAAGGCTCAAACCCTTGTGTGACTGGCTTTTTTATTCCCTGTTTTGAACGGAGAGAGCAGGGAAGAAACCAGATAAACCACATTGATTCTTTACAAGCCGCGGTAAAACATTTATATTACAGGTACTGTACAAATGTTCAGTAAAACAGACGAAATGAAACGACGAATCGAAGAAAACGGGTTTCACGGCGCCGTTCGCGGATGTGTGCAAACGGTGATGGCCATGCGGAACCTTTTCATCCATCCAAGATCACCCATGCGATCATGAAGGCTGGACGCGCGACCGGTGAATTTGGACCTGACACTGCGGCGAAATTGATGAAAAAAGTATTGTCCATGCTGGCGTTTGCCGAGTGTGAGCGATCCGCCCACTGTCGAAGAGATCCAGGATGTGGTGGAGGATGTGCTGCTGGCGTCCCCCGTTCAAAAAAAACCGCCAAGTCGTACATCCTGTACCGGGATCAGCATGCCCCGCTTGCGGGAGATGACCACAAAAGCGGACATCGACCTGATCGACAGCTACACTCGACAAGATGGACTGGCGTGTCAATGAAAACAGCAACATGACCTATTCACTGCAGGGATTGAACAATTTCATTTCCAGCGAAATCTCGAAAACGTACTGGTTGAACAAGATCTATACGCCGGAGGTGCGGGAGGCGCACAGCAAGGGCTCCCTGCACCTGCATGACCTCAGTATCCTGTCCGTGTATTGCGTGGGATGGAACCTGCAGGATCTCCTCGTTGAAGGATTCCGTGGCGCGCCGGGTAAGATCCAGAGCCGTCCCGCAAAGCATTTCCGAACCGCTTTGGGACAGATCGTCAACTTCTTCTACACGTTGCAGGGCGAAGCGGCTGGCGCGCAGGCGTTCAGCAATATCGACACCCTGTTGGCGCCGTTTATCCGGTATGACGCTTTGGACTACGAGCAGGTGAAGCAGGCGATGCAGGAGTTTGTGTACAACCTGAATGTGCCGACCCGCGTGGGATTCCAGACACCATTTACAAACATCACCCTGGACCTCCAGCCGCCGTCAACGCTGAAAGATGAAGCGGCGATTATCGGTGGGGAACCAGTCCGTGAAACCTATGGGGAATTCCAGGCGGAGATGGATCTTTTTAACCGAGCCTTCCTTGAAGTGATGACCGAGGGCGATGCCAGCGGGCGAGTGTTCACTTTCCCGATCCCGACCTATAACATCACCTCCGGTTTCCGCTGGGATGCCGAAGAGCTGAACCCGCTCTGGGAAGTGACCGCCAAGTATGGTGTCCCCTATTTTGCGAATTTCGTGAATTCGGATATGGATGTGGATGATGCACGTTCGATGTGCTGCCGTTTGCGTCTCGACCTGCGCAGCCTGGACAAACGGGGCGGCGGTCTGTTCGGGGCGAATCCATTGACCGGATCAATCGGTGTGGTCACAATCAACATGCCACGCATCGGGTTCCTTTCGAACTCGGAGGATGAATTCCTGGAGCGTCTTGGGCAGCTCATGGAAATCGCACGGACCAGCCTGGAAACCAAACGGAAAGTGCTGGAGCAATTCACGGAAAAAGACCTGTATCCCTATGTGAAATTCTACCTGCGGGATGTGAAAGAGCGGTTCGGGCATTACTGGAACAACCATTTTTCCACCATAGGGTTACTGGGGATGAATGAAGCCTGCATGAACCTGTTGGGTGAGGGAATTGGATCGAAAGCAGGGCAGGCGTTTACGGTTCGGGTGATGGACTTCATGCGTGAAAAACTGCTCCAGTTCCAGGAGGAAACGGGGAACCTTTACAACCTCGAAGCGACTCCGGCAGAAGGCACCACCTACCGTCTGGCGAAACTGGACCAGGGGATGTTCGAGAGTCTGCAAAGCGCCAATGGGGAAGGGGAACCATTCTACAGCAATTCCACCCAGCTCCCAGTCAATTACAGCGATGACATCTTCGAGGTGCTGGACCTGCAGGATGATTTCCAGCAACGGTATACCGGCGGGACAGTCCAGCATATTTTCCTGGGCGAAGCGGCAGCCGATCCGGAATCGATCAAACAATTCGTCCGTACGGTTTGCAATACATACAGCCTTCCTTATTTCACTATCACGCCTACATTCTCGGTGTGCCCGCAGCATGGCTATCTCCGTGGGGAAATGCCAACCTGCCCGAAGTGCGGGGAGGTGACGGAAATCTTCTCACGGGCGGTGGGCTACCTGCGTCCGGTGAACCAGTGGAATGCCGGAAAACAGGCGGAATTCGCGCTCCGAAAACACTTTTCTGTTGGGGATTCTGCATGACCATCGCCGGATTGCAGAAAGTAAGTTTTTCCGATTATCCGGGGTAGGTGGTATTCACCCGGGGTTGACAGATTGAATTGGTTGAACTGCGCATGGGGGGTAGCGAAGTCTAAGGTATTTGCCTAAGTTCAATGAAATATAATTCATTCTACTAAATCTTTCGAGGTCGGCATGTTGAATATTCTCAAGAGGCTGTTTTCAACTATTTTCAGGATATTCCGGAAAAATGAACCTCCAGACAATGCCTCTACAAACAATACGGAGGATCAGGAACCAGCAAAATCCAAGCAGAAGTCTGACACAAAACGCAAACACCAACCCGAATCCCGTGTGATCCGGGTTTTTATCTCTTCCACATTCAACGATATGTTCGAAGAACGGGATGTGTTGGTGAAACACATCTTTCCAGAATTGCGCAGGATCTGCGAAGAAAGACATGTTACCTGGGGTGAAGTCGATTTGCGCTGGGGGATTCCCGATGAAGCAACGGCCGAAGGGAAAGTACTCGGGATCTGCCTGGAAGAAATCAGGCGATGCCGTCCATATTTTATTGGTGTGCTTGGGGAACGGTATGGCTGGATCCCTGAGACGCTATCCGACGAGCTGATCGAGAACGAACAATGGTTGAGTTCATACGCTGGCCGTTCAGTCACCGAGCTGGAAATTCTTCACGGGGTGCTCGATAATCCCGAGATGGAGAACCATGCCTATTTCTACTTCCGTGATCCGGAATACATCACCTCAAAACCCGCAGAAGAGCAATCAGATTTCCGTGACGCAAATAAAGATGCGGAGTCAAGAAACCGGAAGTTGACCTCACTGAAGGACCGTATCCGCGAGAGTCCATTTCCTGTTCATGACAACTATCCCGATCCGGAAACATTCGGGCAACTGGTGCTGGAGGATTTCAAACGCCTTATTGACCGGTTATACCCGGAGGAAGATGTTCCCGATGCATTTACAAGGGAAGCGTCCGAACACGAGGCGTTTGCCAGGAGCCGTAAGCGGCTTTATCTCGGCGGGGAAAAGTATTTTCCAGTATTGGATGCAGCGGTTGAAGATAATGGACCACCGCTCGTCGTTACTGGGGAATCGGGTTCCGGGAAATCTGCGCTGTTGGCGAATTGGGTGGCGCAGTACCAGGACCGGCATCCGGATGCATTTGTAATCCAGCATTACATCGGCGCGACCGGGGCGAGTGCCGACTGGGCAGCTATGGTGCGGCGCATTATCGAAGCATGCAACCGTCAGTTTGGTGTGGATACAAAAGACATTCCCGAAAAACCGGAAGAACTCCGGATGTTTTTTGCGAATTTCCTGTACCAGACTGCCGCAAAAGGGCGAGTGGTCCTGATGATTGATGCGCTGAATCAACTGGACGATCATGACCAGGCGCTTGATCTCCCATGGTTGCCGCCGAAAATGCCGGAGAACATACGGTTAATCGTATCGACTCTGCCGGGCAGATCACTCGAAGAAATCCGGCGGCGGGAATGGCGATCCCTAAAGGTGAAACCACTCGAGGATGCGGAGCGAAAAAAGTTCATTCGGGAGTACTTGAAGATCTACTCACGGGCTTTGAATGATGACCGTGTCAATCGGATTGCAGATGCCGAACAGGCCCGAAATCCGCTCTACCTGAAGGTGTTGCTTGAGGAATTGCGGTTATTCGGGAAACACGAAGAACTCGATACCCAGATCAATTATTATCTTGAAGCCCAAACGATTCCGGATTTATTCGAAAAAGTATTAATAAGATGGGAGCACGACTACGAAGGAGACACCGATCTCGTCGGGGATGCGATGTCGCTGCTGTGGGCGGCGCGACGAGGGTTGTCTGAAGCGGAACTACAAGAGCTATTGGGCGTAGACGATGAACCACTACCTCGTGCGATATGGTCTCCGTTGTATCTCGCGGCGAGCGATTCGCTGGTTTCTAAGTCGGGGCTTTTGAGCTTTTTCCACGATTATCTCCGTGACGCGGTTCGGGACGCCTATATCCCTACAACAGAGCATCAACAAAAAGTCCATCTCCAGATAGCCAATTATTTTCGGGATCGGGAACGTAATGCCCGCAAAGTCGATGAATACCCGTGGCAGTTGTGCGAAGCAAAAGAATGGCAGCGACTCTATGATGTGCTGGCAGATCTTGAATTCTTTGATGCGGTATGGACGGTAAGTCAGTGGGAAGTAAAACGTTATTGGGCAACCATCGAAGCTTCTTCATCTCTAAGGATGGTGAAAGCGTACGAGAACTGGGAAGGTACTTTCCAGAGTCATAGTTCCATTTGGTGGAATATATCAACTCTTTTGAGAGAAACCGGTAATCTGGATGCGGCCTTTGATTTACTTCAAGCCTTTGCAGAACATTTTCAAGCTGCTGGTGATACAGCGAACATGGCGGCAAGTTTCGGCAATCAATCATTAATTTTAATGGATCAGAGCGACTATGACGAAGCGATGAAACTCCTTAAAGACCAGGAACGGATCTACCGGGAATTGGGGGATAAAGAGGGATTTGCTTCATGTTTCTGCCATCAGGCAGCGATCTTGATGAATCGGAGCGACTATGACGAAGCGATGAAACTCCTGAAAGTAGTAGAACAGTTAAGCAGGGAATTAGGGGATAAGACAGGATTGGCGGTCAGTTTCGGCAATCAAGCAGTGATATTGCAGAATCGAGGCAACTTAGATGCTGCGATGAAGCTTCATAAGGAAGAAGAACGGATCTATCGGGAATTGGGGCATAAAGCAGGATTGGCGGCAAGTTTCGGCAACCAGTCAGTGATCTTGAGGAATAGGGGCGACTTGGACGGGGCGATGAAGCTCCAAAATGAAAATGAACGAATTTGCCGGGAATTGGGGGATAAACCAAGATTGAAAATAAGTTTCGGCAATCAGGCATTGATCTTGATAAACTGGGGTGAATATGACAGGGCAATGAAACTCCTAAAGGAAGAAGAACGGATTTGCTGGGAATTAGGGGATAAAGTGGGATTGAGTCGTACTTTCGGTAATCAATCATTGATCTTGAAAGCATGGGGTGAATTAGACGAGGCGATGAAGCTTCTGAAACAACAGGAGAAGCTTTGTCGGGAAATAGGGAATATAAAGGATTTGCAGTTAAGTTATGGCAATCAGGCAGTGATCTTGAAGAATCGGGGCGATTTGGACGGAGCATTGAAGCTCCTGAAAGAACAAGAGAAGGTTTGTCGGGAAATAGGGAATAAAGTGGGTTTGCAGTTAAGTTATGGCAACCAGGCATTGATCTTGGTGGCAAAGGGTGACTACAACAGGGCGATGAAGCTCCTGAAAGCAAATGAACGAATTTGCCGGGAATTGGGGGATAAAGTGGGAGTTGCGACAAGTTTCGGCAATCAGGCATTGGTCTTGGAGGCATTGGGAGATATTGACGGGACGATGAAACTCTTGAAAGAACAAGAACGGATTTGTGTGGAATTGGGTGAACCAGAAGGATTGGCAAGAAGCAAAATCAATCAAGCTACATTATTTGTGGAACAATCCAGGTTTATTGACGCCTTACCCCTTGCGGAAGAGGCGTTTAAGATCGCACAGGAGCATGGTTTAGCTGCATTGCTGAAACAGATTGAACCGATTTATTACGGTATCAAATCGAAGTTGTAGGATCGTGAGGAAGATTTGTATATATGATTGAGGCAGTGGCCGATCCGGAGTCGATCAAACGATTTGTCCGGACGGTTTGCAATACCTACAAACTGTCGTATTTAGTAATAACGCAAGCATTCACCGGATGACCGCAGCATAGCTATCTTCAGGGGGAGACCGACATATGCCCAAATGCGGTCCATTAATCGGTGGAATGCGTTGAAAGAAGTGATATTTTCTCTACGAAAGCACATTACTGTTGGGGCAACTACATGACCATCGCCGGATTGCAGAAAGTAAGTTTTTCCGACTACCCGGGGAAGGTTGCGTCAGTGCTGTTCACCCAGGGGTGCAACTTCAACTGTCCCTTCTGCCACAACCGTCAACTGATCCCCATGACCAGGCCGGACAATGCCGTTGTACCCAATGATGATGTGCTTGCTTTTCTGGATAGACGTTATGGAAAACTCACCGGCGTGGTAGTCAGCGGTGGTGAACCGACGCTCCAGGAAAACCTCGATGATTTCCTGCGGCAGATCAAACGGATGGGGTACGTAATCAAACTGGACACCAATGGAAGCCGTCCGGAAGTAATCGAAGGACTCTTGAGGCGAGAATTGCTGGATGCTGTCGCAATGGACATCAAGGCGCCATGGGATCTCTATGACAAACTGTCCGGGATACAAGCGCCGAAAATGGAAATACTAAAAACAATTGATTTATTGAAAGATGCGAAGGTGCGGGTACGGTTCCGTACGACGATGGTGGATACCCTGCTCACCGAGGAAGATATTGAGCAGATCCGCAAAAGTCTTCCGGAAAAGTCAAGCTATACGGTGCAGCCTTATAAACCGGTTCCGTGGACTCGATAACCTCACAAAAGATTATGAATCGACAATTACCTGCTACATGGACAGCAGGACAACTGGAAGAACGTTTTGCAGCGAGGCTGGAAACTCCTGTGCATATCACTATCACCAGGAACCGTGTGAGGATGATAACAATTGAAAAGAAACACGGTGTTTTTCAAATGCGGTTACATGCCATGTTTCTCCAGGCGCCAGTTCCGATCCTCGAAGCGATTGCAAACTGGATGGCCAAACCACAAGGCGGTCACCCGCAATGTGTACAGCAATTCATTCGGCAGGAATTGGAAAAAAAGGATGGTTTCGCGGATTATTCGCTACCGGAGAAAGAGAAAGAAATAATAAAGATTGAAACTCGTGAAGTGGCCCAGTATGATCTCTTTGGCGGGGAAACAAGTAAAGAGATACCGGTCAAAAAAGCAAAGATTAAACCGGAGCCATTACCGAATCCATTACCGGAATTTAAGGATCGGCCGGTGGATTCCATTGAAACAAGTGGTGAGGTGTACGACCTTGCCAAACTCTTGAAAAAAGTGAACCGTGAGTACTTTCAAAATAAAATGGACGTCCGTATCCGATTTGGAAAAGATACGTCACATCAAAAGGTTCATTCCCGCCGTCTTGGGTCCTACAGTCACAAGAAAAACCTGGTAACCATCCATCCATTGCTGGACAATCCCGATGTTCCCCAACAGGTAGTCGAGTTTACCATCTACCATGAACTGCTGCATGCTCTCCAACCGAAAAACATTCGACGTCCCCATAACCCGAAATTCAAAGAACTGGAACGTAAACATCCCGAGTATAACTTTGTCCGCAAATGGGAGAAGGACAACCTGGACTACCTCCTGAGCCGCAAATGATTTGCGGCACGCAAATTGTAATGCTATTATAAACATACACCTGTAGACTGCCATTGTTTCTAATAGATAAATGATTCTTATAACAATACACTTTTCTCCATATGACTGGAAATGCATCAGTTAGGTCTTGTGCTTGTTCCAATAATGAAATTGGAGTGTAGTAATCGTGAAATGGACTTGCAGTGATGGTGAGCATTGTCTGCCCACTCGTGGTTTTACTGTGCACGCTGGTTCAGGGGGATAGAATGGACTTCAAACTGTTTTACATTTCGCTGCTGTCCCTGCTGTTGTATCCTCAATTAATACAAGCACAACCTCCTGAACCGGTGTTGATCACCACTCAGCCCGGCGACTGGCAGACATGGGATATCGCACCTTCGGAATTCGGTGAAGGATGGATGGAGGGTTACGCGCTTCAATACCTGCCTAATGGAGATGACACGGTTTTTGAACTCAGGTTGCCATTCTATTGCGAAATATATGGTTTCAATGATCAATACACTTTGCCTGCTGAAGCAGGATTGCCGCTCCATGATATCGGGTTTCGAATTCTCAGCGATTCCAACGGTGATGTATTCATCGGGAATGAATATGAACATGTTGAGGAATTGTCAAATGTCAGTGAGGTGTTGTCCTATGCCCGTGGGTGGTGGGGTCATGGAACCAATGACCTGTTTTATGCCGCTGAAGACTACCGGGACACCTTGAGTGTGTTGTGGTATATCCATGTGGGTGGTGTAGTAATGCCTCTGGATACAGTACAGTTATATGGTGAAGAGGTCAACTTGTTGTATCCCGGATTGTCCGATGAAATAGATCAACCGGTGGGTGTATGGTGGCGTGCGACAGATGGATCGGGAATTGTTCGTTATCGTCCAATGTATGAACCTGTTCAGGATACTCTACTGTTGCCGGATGCAGAGTTCTGGCGGGCGAGTGCTGTACAGGACAATGAGATATACTGGTGTATGAGGGATTTCCAGGTGAACATGGTTGAGCAACTGGTCTGGACCAGGGAAGACAGCGCCTGGCAACCAACAGATACCCTTGAGGTATCATCGTACCCTCATCATTATCTTGCCGGATGGGGGAATACCATGGACATGGGATGGTATGACATGGTTGTGCAATCCTCCATCTGGGTGACACAGGATTCCTGTGAAATGCTTGGATGGATTGAGTACGACTGGGACCAATACTATGTCCGGTCATATCCGGTTGAGGGTATGATAAATAAAATCCGAACTGGAATTCCATGTGTCGAAATCAGTCCCGGCGGTCCGAATTACACGCGATGGATTGTGTGGGGTGACTTTGATGAAATCGAGGATTCCACACGTCTGTATGCCTACGCCGCTGAATACCGCGAAACGGATGTTCCGGAACATGAATCCGGTTTACCATCCGGAATTGTAATCGGAAATCCCTGGCCGAATCCGTTTAACTCGACTGCACGTTTACAGTTTACTCTCCCAACGCCATCCGTTGTGCAGATCAGTATTTACAACATCTTGGGACGGAAAATCCAGACACTGGTGCATCAGCCGTATTTGTCCGGTACGCATCATGTGATCTGGAACGCGGATGGATTTCCATCGGGTACATACATGGCAGTATTTCAATGTGGGAATATACGACGAACGCAAAAACTGGTTCTGATACGGTAATGAATGATGAATGTGAAACAATGTTTCTCATTTTCTGAAACACTTGTCTATAGCGGAGATTGCCGCGACGTCTGCCTGACACCAAAATTACTCAGGCAGGTATCCTTGCATAGATGCATATTGATACTCTGAGAATTAGTAAACGCCTGTTACGAGCAAGGGGGATATCATGAGACGGTTTCTTTTGATAGGTGTCCTGTTGGCAGCTGGAATCAGTTTTGTTTCAGCTCAGACATTGGAACCGCAGTTAATCACCATCCAGCCTGGCAATTGGACCGATTGGGACATGACCTACGGAGAATGTGGATACGACTGGCTGGAGAACCTTTTTATCGATTATCTACCGGCGCAGGATGATCGTGTTTTGCAGGCAAGAGCCGACTGTATTCTGGATTTTGATTCCTTGTTTGGAGAAACCGTACTTCCGGAAGATGCTGATCTGCCGTTACGAGCGGTCTCCCATGATGCGATTATTGATGCAGACGGTGAGTTTTTCGGAAACTTCGATTTTGGATTTACTCCGGGTGTTACTAACCTTACTCACGTATTCACTTATTACCAGGACTGGCATGACAATGTGTATTATGCGCTGGAGGAAATTTCCGACACTACTTCGCTCATCTGGTTTTTCCATAGTGACGGAAGTACTACCTCGCTGGATACGATAGAAGTGAATCCGGATGGTGTGCAGATGCTCTACCCAAGAACCTATGGAACCCTGGATCAACCCTCGGGATTATTCTGGACACTGCCGGATGGTGCAGGGATTGTACGGTATCGTCCCATGATGGATCCCGTTCTTGATACTCTTTTCTGCCCGGAATCAGAGAATACCATGTATTGTGCCGCGGATGACGAAGGGTCCTACTGGATGATGCGAACGGTTAATGATACCCTCGTGGAACACTGGGCGTGGTGTGCATTCAATTATAATGGACCTGACAGCGTTTGGATACTTGAGGAATCATCGTATCTCGAAGAACCGTTACAAGGCTGTTATGCATCCTGGACAAACAGATTTATCTATAATGACTATTATTTGATTGATATCTGGCCTACCGTATGGATTTATGGAGATTTGACAGAAACCATCGACCACAGGGTTTGTGATGATGTTGAAGGTTATGATTACGGACCCATTGAAGTGGATGGAACGATCAATCGGATCGAAACCGGATTTACCTGGGCGTTTGTTTGTGACTGGGGAATGTCATTTGTGAGGTGGGTTGTCTACAGTACCTATGATGAAATAACCGATACAACAACTCTCTGGGCAGTCCCAGTAGAGCATTATGCTCCCTATAGTGCTCCTGAATCATCCAGTGTCCCATCAGGATTTGTTCTTTCCGAACCCTGGCCGAATCCGTTCAATTCCACGGTGAACATCGGATTTACACTTGAATCGCCCCAGTATGTATCACTGGATATCTACAGCATTCTCGGGCGTCATTTGGAAACATTGGTTGATCGTCCGCATGATGCCGGGAGTCACACGGTTCACTGGAATGCGAATGGTTATGCCTCCGGGACGTACCTGCTCACTGTCCGGTCAGGTGAACAACAATTCTCACGCAGGATTACACTTTTGAAATAGTGGATACTCTGAAAAGTACTTGTCATGAAAAGAAACGCAATCTGGTAACGGTTGCGTTTTTCTTGTATCTTTGGGGACAAATAGTTTAGGTTGTTGCGAGGGATTTTGCGTGTCTGTTTCTTTTTTTGCAAATCCCGATGCGATCTGGCATGGTTCATTGAATGCAGTAACCGGTAACCTGACTGGGAAAGGTTCAAGGTCGGGTTTCGAACGCAAACGGATTGCTTCGTCGTCCAATTCTGGTGAAACCGGGGAATCGAAAAACGTGATTCACCAGGCCACCCAGAATTGAACATCCTCGCAACGACACTCCTGAGAATCGATTCAGTCATTGTCAATCAGGCGATTCATGCGAATTCTGGAAATCAACACAGAAAACACCTGGCGTGGAGGGGAACGTCAAACCCTTTATACCCTGGAGGGATTGACGGACCTGGGGGAACGTGCGGAGTTGCTCTGCAAACTCGACCGTCCCCTGTTCCACCGTTCAGTCATGGACAACCATATCGTGTATGGTGTCAGTTCACAAATGGATGCGTTCGGTTTTCTCGCTCGTCATGGTTCCGAATTTGACCTTCTGCATGCTCAAACAGCAAAAGCTCAATCCCTTGCCATACTAAGCAAACCTTTCCATCGACGTCCGGTTCTCTACACACGGCGTGTTGATTTTGTCCCGAAAGGGTTTTTTACATCGCTGAAATACCGTCTGACGAATAAAGTGGTGGCGATTTCCATGGCGATCCAGGCGATCCTCACCGAGTTTGGTGTGAAAAATGTGGATGTGATCCCATCCGCTGTAAAACCACGAGTGTTGAACAAAACACGAGCGGAAGAACTGGTTGAAAAGCTGGGAACGGGTGAGAAAAAGATCATCGGTGTTATAGCAGCGATGGTTCCTCACAAAGATCCACTGACATTGGTGGAAGCTGTCCGGGAACTCCGTAAGCTGCGTGACGACTTTGTCGTTCTTCATTTTGGTGACGGTGAACTGCGTGAGAAAGTTGAAGTGAAGATCCGGGAGTATGGGTTGCAGGATTGCCTGTTGTTGCAGGGGTATACAAAGGAGGTTGAGGACTTTTACTCGATCTTCGATGTTTTTCTGATGACTTCCTATGAAGAGGGATTGGGGAGCAGTGTGCTGGATGCATTCGCCTACAGGGTGCCTGTTGTGGCGACATTAGCCGGTGGATTGAAAGAGACAGTGCAGGATCGCGGTACCCTTTGCGGGATCGGGCAGTCAACCGAGCTTGCGGAAGCGTTGAGTAAAACAATAGATGGCGGTAGTGAAATCATGGATTATGTGGAAGAGGCGTATGAACATGTAATCAAGAACCATTCCATACATATAATTTCAGAACAATATGTAAAGGTATTCCGTAAAACAATCACCGGGTGATCGTAATATTCTTCAGTATACGTTCTCGAATAGTGCCAAGTGAATCTTATGTAAAGTACATCTGTTTGTTAGAAACTTATTCAATCCCAATCACTATACGAGATTGCCGCGTCGTCTGCCGGAAACAACGACAACCCGGCAGACATCCTCGTAACGACGAGTGGCAATGTACTTCCGGAAATCCCTTGGTTTGTTCCTTAATTCTATTGCGGTAACAGTTCCTCGAGGTTCAGATCACCGGTAATTCGTATCCTTCCATCTTCAAATTCCAATCCCCGAAGGATAAATTTTGATCGTACATCTTCCGGGAGAAGAACGGCAAGTTTTCCTGGTCGAGTTCTCACTTTTTCGGCCAATTCCGGCTTGAACCGTAACAACAGATTCACAAAAGCACTGATATCCGGTGGATTGACGTCAAAACGCAACCATCCTTCCGGGTGGATGGATGGGTTACTTAGAGTAAACCGCAGTTTCAGGAGAACGACCTTGATTTGCAGTTCAAAGGCATTATCACGTATACCTGTTATCTGGAGCGGAACCCTTTCCGGCAATACATGATCAAGAATATCGTTCAGTTCCGCATGATCGATGATAATCTTCATGATTCTTATCCTTTACAATACCATTATAAATATATAACAATATCAATTTACTGCGCATTTCGCCTGAAAAGTTCCACCATGACGAAACAGCCTCCTGCGTGCCAGGAGTATGATAAACATGCTTCCCAGGGAAGAGGCCGCGGCGAGCATGTACATGACCACAATCTGGTAGAGAACCGCATCTTTCGGATCTGCACCTGCAAGGAGTTGCCCGGTCATCATTCCGGGAAGGCTGACAATTCCGACAATCATCATCGCGTTGATAATGGGGATCATTCCCGCACGAACAGCTTCCCGGGCATATGGCAAACTGGCCTCACGCGGATTGGCGCCCAGGAGTAATCTCGCTTCGATCTGGCTTTTCTGGGTTTTGCAGGAATTGAGGAACCGTTCCAGCGAGATCGAAATGCCATTAAGCGAGTTCCCCAGGATCATCCCGATGATGGGAATGAATACCGATGGACGCCACCATGGATCCGCGCCGACAACCACTCCTGTTACAAGAACGGCCACCAGGAACGAGGTCAATGTTATCGTGATCATGGTATCCCACCAGATGCCCGGCAACTTGTTTTTCTGGCGACGGATGGCTTCACGGCCGGCCATGAGCGCCATGATTAATGCCAGGCCGCACACCAGGTACCAACTGTTTAACCTGAAGACAAAACCGAGAGTGAGTCCCGCAATTCCCAACTGGATAAGAGTACGCAATGCAGCCCAGAGGAGTGTGCGTTCCATTCCCAGCCGTAAAAAGAGGGAGACAACACCCGCCAACAGCACAAATCCGCTGGCGAGGGCGATGTCGGTAAAAGATAAAGGTATTGACGGTCCCATTTGTCTGCATCTGTTAGGATGAACCTGGATACAACGCTGTTATTCTACTCTCTCCAATTTGGTATCTTGAAGAAAGCCATTGGCGGTTAAACGTACCGGACCGGATCCGATTTTTTCCAGGGTATCTCGGTCATGTACAATCCATAAAGCCGCTCGTGAACCCTTTGGAAGCCATTTCTTGACATATTCGACAATCGTAGAGGTACTCGCAGGATCAAGGCCTGCGGTCGGTTCATCAAGGAGCAGTAATTCCGGCTCTGTCATCAGTGCACGAAGTAGCGCAATACGTTGTGCCTCACCGCCTGACAGTTGCTCAGCCTGCATATCAAGTGAAATATGTCCAAGATCGGCTTCTTCAAGAAGTCGTGCAAGATCAGGTGTTTTGGTGCCGTTCTTTTTCACTTTTCGAAATGTGAACGGTAATAAAAGGTTGTTGTTGACAGTTCCCGGGATCATAACAGGATGCTGCGGAAGATAGGCAATCCGGGTTCTGAGTTCAGTGATTTCATAATTTTCAACGGGTTTATCATTGTATAGTATTGTGCCCGAATGGACGGGATGAAGACGGACAATTGAACGCAACAGGGAAGACTTCCCGACTCCTGATTTTCCAACAATCACTTGAACCTTACCATTGCTTAGAGTCAGGTTCAGGTTGGAAGCAAGAATTCTGGATTCTTTGTCAGTTTCTACCGCTATTGTAACATCCTGGATATCCAGCATGATCCATCTCTACATGTATTCTGCACTGTATGAACAGAAAATATAAGGGAAAATGACAGGCGAACTCCACCGGAAGCATTTGTATATTCAATATACGTACTGCAAAAGATTCATGATTGAAAAGTGCTTTTGTCAATTCCTGTGAGATAATCGGATGAGAATACCTGTAACCATGAGATTTTTCGGTGAACTCAACGATCTTGTGGATCAAAGATACAGACAGCGCGTTTTTGATTTTGATGCACTTGCCAGGCGTTCTATCAAAGATCTGGTTGAGAGTTTTGGTGTCCCCCATGTGGAAATCGGATTGATTCAAAGAAATGGAACTCCCTGCAGTTGGAATGAAATTGTTCAGCCGCGAGACAACTTATTCGTCTATCCACATGGTCGAGTGCTGCCATTCGGGGAAGAGTCGCCGGATTATATTCAAGATCCGGAACCAACCAGGTTTGTCCTTGATGTTCACCTTGGCAGGCTGGCTGCTTATCTGCGTCTGATGGGAATCGATTGTTACTACAAGGGAACGGATCCCGGTGATAATAAACTTCTTGAAGTTGCCGTCAATGAAAAAAGAATTCTGCTGAGTTTTGATCGAAGACTTCTAATGGGCAAGGCACTCCGGTGGGGACGATTGATCCGTTCACGCGATCCCATGGGCCAGGTTCCGGAAGTCGTCGAACGGTATAAACTCCTGACAAAGGTTGCACCTTTTACGAGATGCATGGCGTGCAATGGTATCCTGACACATTTTTCCAGTGAAGATTTTGAAAGGCTTCCGGAAAAGGTCCGTGAACGTTTCGCGGACAGGTTGGATTTTCTCAAAGCTTGTCCAAGGTGCGGAAGGTTCTATTGGCCGGGGACACATTGGGAAAAAATGAACCGGATGCTCCGGGAGTGGGGAGTGGAATATGAAAGCAATGCCACAGGATAAAGAAGTTTCAGAATTGTGAAACGATGCACAAACAACAGGGTAAACGGTGTCTCTGTATTTACTTTCAGATATGAAGTTCGATTTGTAATGATTGCCTAATTGCTTGCGAGTTGCATATGAGAAAGCTATATTAGAATGATAGTAGGTGGCGTGGAAGGAGCCGTTCACTGGTGATATGTCAGGGCGGGGGCATATTCAACCAATTACCGTGGTTCGTGAATGCTTTTTGGTTACGGGTCGCTTTGCAGAAAATCCGGCGGACTTTTTCCGACTCGAGATTTTAAGAATGTTATGTAAATCCCTTTTGAACCGTACAAAACGCATAGTACGGTTTTAGAGGGATTTTCCGTTTTTTTCACCTGTCACCATAAATAGTCAATGTAATTCAGAGAAAATCATCTGTATTTGATGATAGAAATGTTAGATACGGGTTGCAATGAGAGCCGTTTTTACTGGGAAACAAGCTACAACCGGATAAGGTTGACAGAAGTTGAATAGCAGTCTATTTCAGAAGGGGAGAACAAGAGATGGCCAGTTTTGACAAAATCGTCGTCCCGAAGGATGGACAGGCAATCACTGTTGAGAATAACGCACTGAATGTACCTGATAATCCCATCATTCCATTCATTGAGGGTGACGGTATTGGTCGTGACATTTGGAAAGCATCGGTCCGTGTATTTGACGCTGCTGTTGAAAAAGCCTATAGCGGCGCCAAAAAGGTTCACTGGATGGAAGTTTATGCCGGTGAGAAAGCTGTGGCGACCTACGGTGATAATGTCTGGATGCCCGAAGAGACCTTCGAAGCAATGCGTCAGTACCTGGTAGCCATCAAGGGACCGCTCACAACACCCGTTGGGGGTGGATTCCGCAGCCTCAATGTCACCCTTCGGCAGGTCTTGAACCTGTATGCCTGTGTTCGCCCCTGTCATTATTTCGAAGGCGTTCCAAGCCCCTCGAAACGCGCACACGAAATGGATATTATCATCTTCCGTGAAAATACGGAAGATGTGTATTCCGGAGTTGAATTCGAATCCGGTTCGGATGTTGCAAAACGCCTGATCAAGATACTCAAGGAAGAATACGGCAAAACCCAGATCCGTGACGATGCGGGAATCGGCATCAAACCGATCAGCCCAACCGGTACGAAACAATTGGCGCGCAAGGCGCTACGGTGGGCAGTTGAAAAGAACCTTCCATCTGTGACCTTCATGCACAAAGGAAATATCATGAAGTTTACGGAAGGCGCTTTCAAAGACTGGTGCTATGAAACCGCTGTCGAAGAGTTCAGGGATCATATCATTACCGAAGCGGAACTGTGGGATGAAACAGTGGCCGAGGATGGTGTTACCCCGATCAGCAAACCGGGAGCATTTGCCGAATTGCGTGGTGGAAAACCGGCAGGCGATCCCAATGGCCGGATTATTGTAAAAGACCGTATCGCAGACAGTATGTTCCAGCAGATCCAGACCCGTCCCGGTGAGTATTCTGTCGTTGTCACCCCGAACTTGAACGGTGACTATATTTCCGACGCCGCTGCGGCTCTCGTAGGCGGTCTTGGACTCGCGGCAGGTGCAAATATCGGCGACTACATCGGACTGTTTGAAGCGACACATGGCACTGCGCCGAAATATGCGGACAAAGATGTTATCAATCCCTCCTCTGTTATGCTTTCCGGAAAAATGATGTTCGATTACATGGGGTGGGATGAAGTAGGAACGACTATCCAGAACGCTATTCAGAAGACCATTCTTCAGAAGAAAGTGACCTACGATCTCCATCGTCAGATGGACGGCGCCACAAAACTGAAAACCTCTGAATATGCCTCTGCGATTATAGAGAACATGTAAGTGTTGTGATAGAAATCCTTGTTTCCCCGGGCGCCGCTCCCGGGGAAACAGAATCCTGAGCCGGATAACTAAACTCGGTTTCGAGTGGCATGTTACGATTGTAACAAGCTGCGCGGGCAAGCAGTATTGTGCATTTCATTAGAATGCGATTAGATTTTTGCTTGCTTCAGGACGAAATCAGTAGTAGTTTCAGAAACTGCAAAACAAAATAAACACCGCTCGACGTTGACGGAGGTTTTTATGCGAGAGGGTCGCGTAAGGGTGTGGTCGTTTACGGCGATTATACTCTGTATATTGTTATTGGTTCCTGCGATCGGATTCGCTCAAACGGGTAAAATTCGAGGGACGGTTGTTGACGCTGAAAACGGCGATCCGTTAGCAGGTGCCAATGTTGTGATTGAAGGAACATCACGTGGCGCTGCGACGGACCTGGACGGTTTGTTTTTCATCGTCGGTGTGCCCGTTGGATCGTATACTGTTCGTGCTACGTACGCCGGTTATCAGGCGGTTACGATCACGGACGTACGAATTGCAACGGACCGTACAACCGAACTGGAATTTCGGATGTCTTCGGAGGCTATCCAACTTGAAGAAGTTGTGGTAGTATTCGAGGCGCCGGAAGTCGAACTCGAAGTTACCTCGAGTGCAACAACCGTATCCGGCGAAGATCTTCAAATGATGGCCGTGGATGATGTGCAGCAGATGCTCACTACCATTCCCGGTATCAAGATTGACGAAGAAGGCCGCATTCACATCCGTGGTGGACGTGAAACAGAAGCAAGGTTTATTGTTAATGGTATCGACAGCCGCGACCCGATCACGGGTGAAGTGCTGCCGGTGAACCTTGCCGCGGTTAACGTGCAGGAAATCCAGGTTTTGACTGGTGGTATGTCGCCTGAATATGGTCAGGCGATGAGTGGTATGGTGACCATTACCACGCCGGAAGGCGCCCCGGACCGGTACAATGGGTCCGTGGAATGGTCCACCGATCAGTGGTCGGGGAACGAATCGTTTGGTCAGGATCGTATCGATGCCGCCGTCGGTGGTCCTGTTCCACTTACAGCGAATTTCCTGGGAAGGCCGCTCACCTTCTATGTTACAGGAAATATGAACATTTCCGACACCCATGCCCCATTGGATATTGATTACGATCCCGAAGATTATCTCGGATTGGGATTCGATGTCCCCCGCCGCCAGTACAATGACTGGTCAGGAAGTTTGAAACTGGCCTATGATATGGGAAGCGGACGAAAAATTTCCGCTTACTTCAACGAGCGTCGCCGTGCGTATGATGTCTACCCGAACGGTAGCGGTTTTGTCAGCGGGAACTATGGTTGGCAGTACAAGTACAACCTTGATAACCGCCCGATGGTTGACGAAGCCCGGCATTCATTCAATATCGACTTCACGAACCAGATCTCTTCTCATACCTTACTTACCGTTTCATTCGGACGTTCTGTCCTGGATGTTTCGCTTTCCCCGAGGAATACCACGCCCGGTGATTATACACTCGTGAATGAGATCGAAGACTTCATTGCTACAGGACTCGACCAGGACAATAATGGTCGCTGGGACCAGGATGCAGATGGAGACGGAGTCATCCATAGCGATGCCCTCGACGAGCTCGCTTTTGACAACGACGGTAACGGCTACCTTGATGGATTCTTCGATGCCAACAACAACTACATCTATGATGGTGGCGGTGAAGGATATGAAGATCTTGACCGCGACGGTACCTGGGATCGTGGCGAAGATTGGATTGACTTGAACGGTAACGGGGTGTATGATTTTGCCGAACCCTGGACCGATCGTGCCGATCCGGTAACCGGTCAGAACAATGTTGGTGTCTACGATGCGTGGGACCCCTACGTTGACCTGAATGGCAATGGAATGTGGGATCCGGCGGAACCGCAATTGCTGGAACAGGACACCAACGGCAATGGACGTTGGGATGGTGAACGTTTCCAGGATTCGAACGATAACGGCATCTTTGACCGTTGGGAACCATTTGAAGACTTGAATGGCAACTTCACGTGGGATCCGGGCGAGCCTTTCATTGATTACAACGGCAATGGTGTTCAGGATGATGGTGAAGGATACGACGATTCGAACCTGAGCGGTTTTATGGATTCTCGTGATGTCGTTGATGATCAGGATACTGACCAGGACGAACCTTTCTGGGATGGTGACCTGTTTAACGACACTGGTGAACCGTTTATTGACCTTCCCGATCCGCTTACCGGGCAGTACAACGGTAGCTGGGATCCGGGCGAACCGTTCTGGGATCTGCCCTCTTCAAATACCGGTCAATTCTTCTTTGCCCAGGGCGATGGAATTTTCCTGTTCTCGGATGTCCTTGGCGTACCGACCTTGAACGGTCAGTATGATGCGCCGAACGGATACTTCGACGAATACGAATTGTTCACTCGCTGGAGTGGTAATCCTGCCGCACCGGTTGGCTATACGTATGACCTTGACCAGCATGGCGCAGAGTGGGTATATGATAACTTCATGGTTTATAACCCGCTTCACAGTACCTGGGTCAACAGAACCTTACACGATACTGAAAGTCCTGAATTCAATCCACCAAACTTCATTTATGATGAAGGTGAAGAACGGTATATCGACTATAACGGTAATGGCGAATGGAACTCGGAAGACTTGTTCCTGAATCCGGGTACCTACGATCCTGCAGCCGTCTGGATTGATCGCAGAACGGAAGAATACACATTCCGTGCCTCATGGCAAAGCCAGATTCATGAGAATCATGAATTGAAATTCGGTACGGAAATGAAGTACTACATCATGGAAAACCAGGAAATCCAGGGACCGGACCAGACATATACCGGTGATGCATCAGTCGACCCGAATGAACCCTGGCCCGATCGTGGTAGTGTTCGTGACTTCTGGGAATACCAACCGTTTGAAGGTGCATTCTATTTCCAGGATCTCATGGAATTCCAAGGCTTGATTGTGATGGGTGGTGCGCGTGCCGACTTCGTTATCCACGATCAGGAAGTTGTGGATGAACAGCGGAGAAGGTTTGAGAACAATGAACCCGGCGCGGTGGAAGCCGAACGGGGAAGCATTCAGTTCTCGCCGCGACTTGGTATCAGTCATCCGATTACAGCGGAATCGAAACTGTATTTCAACTATGGTCACTTCTACCAGAGACCATCCTTTACATATTACTACAAATCGACAACAACGAACATCGACCAGGGCACAGTTGGTAACCCGAACCTCAAGTATGAGAAAACAGTCACATACGAGTTGGGTGTCCATACACAGGTGTCCCGGAACCTGACAGTCCAGATTGCGGGTTACTATCGTGATATTTACAACATGATCTCCACTGTTGCGGAGCGTGTTGGCCCAATCACGATCTATCGCTATATCAATATGGACTATGGTCGTACCCGCGGTCTTGAAGTTAAAGTTGAGAAGACATTTGCGGATCACTGGCAATTCTCCTTTAACTATGACTTCTCATACGCGTACGGCAAGGCGTCTTCGGCCAATGCTGAATTTGAACGCCGTACACTGAATGTTCCGGTGAACTACGATGAACATCCCCTGGATTGGGATGAAACCCATCGTGTAACCCTGAATTCCGCGTTTATGTATGGCCCGGATGAATTCCCGGTCTTCTTCGGCTTCCGTGTACCGGTTGACAACTGGTTGCTCACACTCCAGTGGCAATTCGGTTCGGGACGTCCGTTCACACCGTCACAGTACAGCACCGGCATTGACCCGAACCTCATTCTTGAAAATTCGGACCGTATGCCCTGGACGGAAACGACAAATGTTCGTTTCGAGAAGTACTTTGACGTTGGTAGCCTTAAGATGATCGTTGGTTTTGATGTCAGGAACCTCTTCGACAAGCAGAACTGGAATACCTTGTATGAGGAAACCGGTTCTCCATACTATGCGGTTCACCCGTTGAACCCGGACTATAACCCATTCCAAAATCGTTATGAATTTGACGCCAATCCCAGAAACTTCGGGCCTGGCCGTCAGATATTCCTGACATTTGGTATCGAATTCTAATCGGGAAGGGATAATCATGAGAAGACTACTGATTGTTGTAATAGGATTATCGCTCGTCTTCGGTTGGATGGGTTGTAGCGACGATGATGGTTCAGGTGGCGGTTCATCGGATGGCCGCCTGCAAATTAGCGGTGATGTCGCCGGTGTGTTATCCGCTGCGGACGGTCCTTACCTGGTTACAGGGGATGTTACAGTGCCGGACGGGCAGTCACTGGTAATTGAACCGGGTGTCGAAATCTATTTCCAGGACTTTTACAAGTTTGAAGTGAATGGCGTGTTGGATGCTGTTGGAACGGAATCCTCATTTATTCACTTCACAACGGATCAGACCCCGAGGGAAAGAGGGGACTGGAAAGGTCTCTGGTTGATCGAAGCTGATGACGGTACGCATTTGAAGTATGTGCAGGTATCATATGCCAACCGCTACGATCTTGAAGAAGACACAACCAGAAACTACGATTATTCACCGGGATATGCAGCGATTGATACAATCCTGCATCGTGGCGCCATCACTATACGCGACTGCAGTCCCACCGTTGAACGCTGTATCATTGATAATGCAGGGTATGACGGCATCCAGGTCGTCGGTGAAATGGCCAGCCCGCTTATCCAGTACAATACAATTGTGCTGAACGCGTTTAACGGCATCCGAGTCGAACCGGACTGGATCCAGGATCCGATCGGGACGATTTACGGCAACCCTGTTATCAATAGCAATATTATCGTCGAGAATGACGATGCAGGGATCAGGATGCCGAACAGTAACGGCATTCCGACCATTCATTACAACAACATCTGGAACAATGCTGCTTTGGATTATATTCCGGTAGCCGTTCAGTATGAGGTGGTCGGTGATGTTCACCTGAATCCGGAATTTGTTGATCTGGATGAGGGTGACTACAGTCTGCATCCCTGCAGCGGAGCCATTGACCGTGGCAATCCGGATGATCCGACAGACGAGGATGAAACACGTGCGGATGTTGGCGCCATTCCACTGTATCAGGCTCCGAACGATCTGGCACATACCCTTACCGGTTCACGGCTGCACCTGACCACGGATTATCAATATTACCGGGTCACTTGTGACGTTGAAATCGCGGAAGGTGATGAATTCATCATTGATCCAGGTGTGGAAATCAGGTTTGTTGAAGATTTCTCCATTGTTGTACATGGAAAGATCACAGCAGTTGGTACGGAGAATCAACCGATTCTCTTCACATCGGCTAATGATACGACACCGGAACCGGGTGATTGGCGTCAGATATTCCTCGATAATGCCGATTCCGATTCTCGTTTCGAGAACGTCATTATCGAATATGGTTCTGTTGACGATTTCGCTGATCCGGTATTCAAGGGTGTTTTATCGTTGCGTGGAAGTTCGCCAGACCTGGTTAATGTTACTATCCGTCACAGCTACCAGATGGGACTCTTCTGCTATGACGGATCTTCCCCGGATATTGACTCGTTGCATATTGTCGATGCCAAACTTGCCGGGCTCTACTGCGAGCTGAACAGTAACCCGAATGTTCAGGATGCGCTTATACACGACGTCCAGGGATACGGTGTTCATGTTGTTTTAAACAGCTCACCGCACCTCCAGAATTTACTGATATATGATGTCAGCTTGACGGGTGTTGTTGTCGAGCAATTATCGAATCCGGTAATCTCGCACTTGACCCTCTACGGACCTCAAAATCATGGTTTCAGGATTGCTGAAAACTGTAATCCTCGAATTCAATACTCCATTGTTTCCTACTATGGAAATTATGGTGTGACGCTCATGAGGTCTTCATATCCTTCGATTGATTATGTAAATCTGTACACTACAGGTAGTGATGCAGAGGAACGCAAGATCAATCAGGGATTGTACCCGATATCTCATGAAGTTGATGGAGACCCGTTGTTTGTCAATCCGGACAATCGTGATTTTCACCTTCAATCTGCCAGCCCCTGCCTCGATGTTGAAGGCATTCAAATAGGTGCTTATGGCAGTGGCGGATCGCGGTAACCGGCATGAAAGCCTTGAATTCAGTTGGGAAGGAAAATATGGTTGCATTAAACGAAAAACGGGGCCGTAACCTTCATGTCGTGATTACCCTGGCATTGATGACGGTGCTGTTTTGGGCGAGTACGGGATTGGCGCGGTATTACGAAGAATATCATTCCGGACCAGTGCGTCCGGAATACCAGACAAGCCAGGTCCGTGAAGTCCAAACAGAAAACCGCACCCATGACGTAGGCAGTATGTGGCTTACGATCACGAACTATGGGTACCTCGGTAACGATGGTGAAGGTCGGCAGGGAGCCCTGGAAGATCCATGTACAGGGGAATGGGCACCCCAGTTGGAATTCCCCGGTGGAAGCGGGATCAGTTATCTCTTCCAGGCCGGGTTATGGATCGGAGCGATGATTCAGGAAGAGGGATTTGAATATCCCCGCGTTTCAGTTGGTTTGGAGGGATGGAACAACTACAACGAAATGTATCCTGGTTATTCGCCGAATAGTGGTATTGAAGAACGAAGCGTACGGAACAATGCTATCAACTGCCTCGGAGATTATGTTTCGCATCCCGACGCAGTTTCGGAACAGGATTTTATTGCAGTCTATTCCGATACGAGTGATAGCGATCCGTTAGGCAGCGCGATTACTG
Organism: bacterium; assembly: GCA_963674515.2. Lineage (GTDB taxonomy): Bacteria > Electryoneota > Electryoneia > Electryoneales > Electryoneaceae. Next base: position 111,920 of record CAXXQY010000001.1, on the reverse strand, counting down.
ACCCGATTGACGGTCCACATGTTCCCCTCGGAATTGAAGTCACGCAGAAATCTTACGCATGGTCCTATAACTATGCGCGCGACTTCATCATTGTGGACTATGAGATCGAGAATATCGCGGATAACTTCCTGAAGAACCTCTATATCGGTCTCTATGTGGATGCTGATGTTGGTAGAGTGGGTAACTCGGAACGTCATACGGATGACATCTGCGGGTTTACACCTACATTCTCCTACATCCCCGAAGGGCAGACCGATTCGATTACGCTGACAATCAACAGCGCGTGGATTGCCGACAATGACGGTCGTCCACAGAATGTCAGCAGTGGTAACGATTTCTCCGCACCGGGTGTTACCGGTACGCGTGTTGTTCGCGCACCGAATCCTCGTTTGCGTACATCTTTCAACTGGTGGATCTCCAACGCCCAGGAAGATATCGACTTCGGTCCTTCCTGGCTGGATGACGGGGCTCCGGGTGAATGGACCCGTACCCTTGGAACACCGAACGGGGATACAAGAAAATACTTCGTTCTGTCCAACAGGGAGTTCGACTACGACCAGATCCGTGTAGACGAACAGGATTGGATTGCAGCGCATCCGCAGGAATTCCGCGATCCGTTTGCAGATCCAAACGATCCACCCATGGAAGAACATGTATGGCGTACACCGGATGCACAGGATCCTGAAGGTCTGGCGGCAGGGTATGATACTCGATACCTGTTGTCATGGGGGCCATTGGGAATTTACGACTTCACGGACGATGCCGGTAACCGGGTATATCGTCTGAATCCAGGTGAAAAATTCTCGTTGACAGTGGCATTTGTTTCCGGTGAGAATTTCCATGACCGAAACCATCCACAGCCTTCCAACCGGAATATCAATCCGGATCTGTTCAACTACTATGACTTCCAGTACAATGCTGACTGGGCTGCCAAAGTATATGATAATCCGATGATTGACACCAATGGAGACACCTGGTTCGGTGAAGATGTGGGTGAAGACGGGTTGTATGCTGCCAACCGTGGCGATACAATTCGTTTCATCAACTACGATGGAACGCTTCTTGAAGAGGTCTATCAAGGTCCAGACCCGGGTGAACGTGACGGATCACTGCTGTATGAAGAAGATACAGCTCCTCGCCCGATCCAGTTCGACTACACTTACAACAACGGATTGTTAGACCAGGGTGATGGTGTCCCGGATTTCCAGGGACCGCCACCACCGCCGGCTCCGAATCTCGAATACCGGAGTACTCAGCGCAGATTGTATCTCCGCTGGTCTCCTGAAGATTCAGAAGATCCGAACTACTCTGATCCGTTCAGCGGTCAGCAGGACTTTGAAGGTTACCGTGTGTATGTCTCCAATACAGGCATGGAGAATGAGTATAGCTACATTGCAGAATTTGACATTGAAGACTATGCATACTACAGCCAGCGCGACTCTCTGATGAGCGTGCCGATCAAGACGGATAGGCCGGATACGCTTGAACAGGTAGTGACTCCTGAACAGGCATTGGTGATTCCGTATATCGCACGCGAATTCCGTGAGGTTGGTTATTTACAGCCTGTCGGACCAAATGTTGGTTTTGAAGATATCCTTGTGTATGAGGGAAGCGATTCGACCTACGAATTCGATCTTGGTAACGTAAATCCAATGATTCCGCGTTATTATACCGTGACTGCGTATGACTACGGTGATCCGCTGTCGGGTACGGAATCTCTGGAAACAGCCAAAACTTCGAATGCGATTTACGCTGCCCCGAGTGGTGACGCGAGCAGAAGACCGGGTGTGGTGCCGAACCCGTACCGTGCTGATCAGGATTACACGCAACGCCATATGCAACTTGTATATGATGTTGATACAACATACGTATCCTGGGAGAACCGGAACGATGGCACTGCGGATTTCTTCCCGCAGACAGACCGCAGGATGATCTTCTATAATCTGCCGCAACAATGCCTGATCCGGATTTTCACCGTTTCCGGCGATCTTGTGCAGATTATTGACCATAACATCCACGGAAACAGAATATCTACCTGGGTTTCAGATCATGCTGAGTCCTGGGATTTGAACAGTCGCAACAACCAGCAGGTAGTATCTGGTCTGTACCTGTTCAGTGTTGAAGACATGACCCCAGAAAACAGGGGACATATTGATGTCGGCAAATTTGTCATCATACGGTAACGGAGGTCGGGCATGAAGCGCTTGAGGATGTTTGTAAGCTTTATCGCGTTCGCGCTGATCGTACCCGGCATCGTATTCGGTCAGGCGAAAGTCGGCACGACAGGGGTCAATTTTCTAAAAATTGGTCCAACCTCGCGTGCCGTAGCGATGGCAGATGCTTTCATCGCTATCGCAGATGATGCGTCCGGATTGTATTATAATCCGGCCGGAATGGTAAACGTTCCGAAACGGGAATTGGTCTTTTCCCATGTATCGTATCCTGCGGGAATCAACTATGATTTCGTTGGCGGAATGATGCCATTACCAGCGATGGGCGCCGCAATCGGCGTCTCCTTAACAGCGTTGTATACGGATGAAATGGATGTAACGACACCTGGACGCCCCTATGGGACAGGTGAAACGTTTACCGCTTCGGATTTTTCTGCAGGTGTGAGCTACGCCCAACGCCTGACAGATCGTTTCTCCGTCGGTGGTACACTTAAGTACATCCAGGAGAACCTCGCTGATGAAGCTGCTTATGGTTGGGCAGCCGACGTAGGTACGTTCTATGATACAGGTTGGCGGTCGATGCGAATCGCCATGATGATTACCAATTTCGGCCCGGATATGAAGCACGTGAATACGAGCTTCCCGTTGCCGATGAACTTCAAATTCGCGATTGCGGCAGATCTCGTCCAGGATGAAGAGAACCGTCTCACAATGGGTATTGAAGCGACACATCCTAACGATAATGTCGAAGAAATTCACATCGGGTTTGAATATGGATACCGTGAAATGGCGTTTATCCGTTTAGGAAAAAAGATAAACGGATGGAAACGTGATTCATGGGATTCCTACAACGAAGAAGACGATAATACGGATATTGATCCTTACGTAGAGTATCCGATTATCGACGAAAATGGTCTGCCATGTATTGATGGTTTTACCGTTGGTGGTGGATTAAATATTCAGCGCCTGGGGCTGACAGTGGATTATGCCTATGCCAACTTTGGTTTCTTGGGCAGTATTCACAGGTTCACCCTGGGATACAGATTCCGTCGTTAATTCGTTGCTTAAGATTCAAACCGGAGCATCATAATGAGATGTGACGAGAGGCGCGAAATCGGGGTAAAAAGTTTCTACGGGGTGATATCGTGCGATTAACGTCCAGATACATTTGGATTACCGCTTTGCTGGTCATGGCACTGGCATCGGCCGTGTGGGGTGATACCACCGTCAATGGGCCGGTGAGCGGTACGTGGACGCTATCTGGCAGTCCATATATAGTCACTGATGATATTGTCGTACAAAGTGGCTCATCCCTGTCCATCGAACCGGGAGTAACGGTTCAGTTTGATGGCCCCTTCGAGTTCGCCGTTGAAGGTGTTCTCGATGCACAGGGTGAAGTCGGAAGTGCCACTGTTGTACAGGATGTACAATGGATTCACTTTACACAGGATACTACCGGCGGTCTGGCTGATGAAGACCGTTGGAAAGGTATTCGGTTCCGCAATAGCGAAACCGGTTCGACACTGCGTTGGGCGATCATCGAATGGGGATATGCCCGCGGTGAATGGCCGGACAACTGCGGTGGCGGACTTTATATTGACGGTACATCACCGGTAATCCAGAATTCTGATTATCCGTGATTGTAAATCCGATCAATATGGTGGTGGTGTCTACATCTGGTCATCATCAACCCAATTCCGTAACAACGTTATTGCGTCGAACATCGCCGGGCTATCCGGTGGTGGTATTTATATCGACCGTTCCGATGTAGAACTGCATAATCTGACTGTTGTTGACAACAGTGTTGATCAGGCAGCAAGAAATTACGGAAACGGGATTTTCTTCGGTCCGGATTCAGATCCTATCATTCGATCCAGTATCCTCTGGGAAAACGGGGATGAACATGGCGATCAGAATGATGAATCTTATATCAATGCGGGTCGTGTGGAGACAAATGAGCCTCCTCTGAGATATGTCATCGACAGTTCCGGCGATGCGAATGTCGATTTCGTCATCTTCACAGGCGGCGCAAATTTCAGCGAGACCTATTATTACGCACTTACCGATAGCTCGAATGCCATCGACATCGGCGATCCGGATGATGAACTGATCGCTCTGGAACCGCTCCCGAATGGCCGCAGGGTGAATGTGGGTGCGTATGGCGGTACAGTGCTCGCCAACAAATCGCTTCCTGTTGGCCGTCCAGCGTCAACAACAGGATCGGCGACATCATTGATGATTACACCATATACACGACCTGGCGAGACCAGTTTTGTCGAGTGCGGTGTTCTGAACATCGGAAAAAGCGATCTGCATGTCTACTTTGACAGCTTGAGCTGGGAGGAAGGACAGGATAATACGGACAGGTTTTCGATTCCGTTCTTCCAACCGTTCGATGTTGCAGCGGATAGCGTGGAAACATTCCAGGTATTTTTCGAACCATTTGAGGATGACAATATCCAGTTTAACGTCAACCTCTTGCTGAATACCGATGGCGGTCTGTTGCGCTATACGATACGAGGAACGACATACAATCCGATCATCGAGATTACGCCAATGTCCATTGATTTCGGAACGGTAAATCTTTATCGTCCAGACACAGTGGATATTGAAATCGCCAATATCGGAACTACAAACCTTGAACTTGGTGATCTGGCGTTTAATACCAACCATTTCCGGATGAGGAATAGTACGCCGACCAATATTTCGCCGGATACTTCCTATTTATACGGTGTGATTTGTCGGCCAAGAAACTATGTTGGTGGTCTGAACGACAGCCTTATGGTCCGTAATAATGACCGACTGGTTAGTGTTCATCTTACAGCCTTTATTGAAGGGGCGATCATTTCCACTGACTACCCGGATTCTTCCGATATCGATTTCCAGTTCCTTGATGTTGACAGTGTTCGAACACTGCCTGTCAAATTCTTGAATGTGGGTAATTCGGATCTTGAAATCTACAATGTTACAAGCACAAATCCGGATTTCTATACGGATCTTGAAGAAGGCGGACGGTCTGTGGAACAGGGCGATAGCACCAATCTCCTGATTACATTTGACCCAACCAACGTACAAGTGTACGAGGATACGTTAACCGTCTTCACAAACGCAGATACTTTGACATACCTGCTCTTTGGTCGTGGTACTCAGGGTGGTATCTATTTCGCCAATGAAATCCCGAATCCTGATTTCGATATACCTGAGGTGTGGGGTGCGAATGATGATACCGTCTACATCTGTGCGGGACCATCCACGATTATTTCCAGTGATAAACTGATTATTCTTGAAGGTGTCAGGGTTTATTTCGAAGCGGACGATTATTACCTGCAGGTTGAAGGTACCCTGGAAATCCTGGGAACCGAAGAAGACCCGGTGATATTCGCACCGCAGAACAGCACATTTGCAGGATTACGCTTTGTCGCCTGCGATCCGGACACACGTCTGAACTGGCTGGTGATCCAGAATTCAAGTGCATTGGAAGGTAATCTGGGCGATGTGGATGTGAATGACTACTACCTGTATAACGGTGGTGGCATCGCAATGCACAATAGTAACCCAACGTTATTCAACGTTACTGTTCAGAATTGCTACAGTGATCATGATGGCGGCGGTATCTGGTGTTTCCAGAGTATGCCGACAATGATCCAGTGTACAGTCAGCAATAACCAGGCGGAAGAGAATGGCGGCGGTATGTGCATCTGGGGACCGTCTCCCTACATGCACTGCAGCTTTATCCGGGACAACGTCGCCAATGGTAATGGCGGCGGAATGTACATTCGTTCGAATTCGTATCCGGTGATCAGCAATTCGATCATTGCGAATAATGAAGCCGGTGCTGCAGGTGGCGCTGTTTATGCGTGGGATCACAGCTCACCGGTTTTCCTGAACGATGTCGTCTACGGTAATTCGGCGGAAAGCGCTGGCTCAGTATTGACCGCGACGGGAAGGGCAATACCGATTTTCCGGAATTCCGTGATCTGGGGTCATGAAGGTGACCTGTTCACATTTGGCACAGATGGCGGGGCGGTTGCCCGTTATACGGATATTCAGGATCTGGATGTTGTCGCTGAGATCATTGATGTTAATAGTTCTGTGATGGATGTTGATCCCGGATTCATTGATACAAACGAATTCCGGTTGAGTGCGACCAGTCCGCTTGTAAACGCTGGTGATCCGAGCAGCATGTATGAAGATACCAGTATCCCGCCTGCATATGATGGACCTCGTGCAGACATTGGCGCTTATGGCGGTCCTTATTCGTCGTATTGGACAGAATCTCCTGTACGTATCACTTTCTTCCGTAATCCTGGATCATCGCGCAGCCTTGAGATCCTTATCAATGCGCTGGGCGATCTGGATTCTGATCCTGAGCTCCAGGTAAAAACAGTTGCCGGAACGGCTGATGTTGCCTTGTCATCAGTTGGTACAACAGGTGATGTATGGCATGCGAACCTGGTAATTGATGAAACCACGGAAATTGAAGCTACTGTAACATCCGTCGTTGGCGGAGAGACTGTACTGTTCCGTCGTTCCATGGATATTGCAGTATTCAAACCAACCTATGGCGCTGATCTTGCCGACCGGTCCGGAAATCGTCTCCTGCTGCCCCCCGAGGCATATTACCAGGAAATGATGATTACTGCAGAACCGGATATGGGTGCTTCACTACCGGATGAATTGCCGTTGGCTGCGCCTGCCGGTTCAAGATGGAATATCCAGTGTTCGGTTGATTCCTGGAATAAATCGGCAGAAGTTATTCTACCCTATGATAGTTATACGGTACGCCCGGGACAGGAAAACGGCCTTGCTATCTGGCGGTTTGACGGGGAAGAATGGACACGGCTTGAGAGTTTTGTAAATACTGCAAGCTATACCGTTCATGGGACAACAGACGGTCCAGGATTATTTATCATTGCATATGATCCGGAAGGTGACCATTCGACATATCTTCCCAATACAACGGTTCTTGGAGCGAATTATCCGAATCCATTCAATCCAAGCACAACGATTCCGTTTGAGCTTCAGGGATCGGGTGTGGTTGATCTTCGGATCTATAACCTCCTGGGACAGGAAATCGCACGAATTGGCCAGGGATGGTATACTACCGGACTGCATAATGCTACCTGGAATGGTCGTGATAACAACGGGTCTGATGTCGCCAGCGGTGTATATTTCTACCGTTTGCGCTTTGAAAGCGCTAATGGTTCCGGCACCTTCGAGCAGACTCGTAAACTCCTGCTCATGCGGTAAAGGAGAATGACTATGAATACAACTCGACGCATGATTTTCCGATCGATTCTGCTGCTGCCGATTCTAATGACAGTATGCTTTATCGGCTGCGGGGATGATGATAACGGCGCCGGCCCCGAAGAGGCAGATTATACTACTGAGCTTCGAGCTGGTTGGCGGAGTTTCAGTGATCAGAACTGGAATGTTGCACTGGAACATTTTCTTCTCGCCATTGAGCTGAATGATCAGGAGATGGAAGCTTATTCGGGTGCTGGGTGGACAGAATACAAACTTGGAAACGGAAGTGCAGCGGAAGCATACTGGGAAGATGGATATATAGTAGGCCTCACTGCCAGCGATGATTTGAATAATATTCGTGCCGGTTTAGGTTTGTATGAATTCGACAATGAAGATTATTCCACCGCAGTCAACTGGTTTGAAGAACTCATTGAAAATAATCCTAGTTACACGTTTGAACATTTTGAAGGATTTGATGCTGCGGACATCATCTGGGGATTATGTGAAAGCTACTACCTGCTTTCCAACTACGAATCCTCATTGGATTGGGTGCAGCGTTTGAACCCGGTGTTCACAGCGGATATTGCCACTGCGCAAGGACGTTTGGATCTCGCACAGGAGATCGAGCGCCTCTATGTCGTAGTAGGTGGGTAAAAGGAGTGTGGATCATGCGAGATAAAAGTTCCAGCAAAATCGTCCTACTGCTGCTTGCAGCATTCCTTCTATCCATGCTTGTAATTAGTTGTGGGGATTTGAAGGGAACTCAGGACGCTAATATTCCACCATCTGTTAAATTTGTAACTGTTCCATTGGACAGCAGCGAGTTCGATTTCGCGCCAATCATCTATTGGAATGGTTCGGATGAAGACGGATTTGTGGAATATTATTCCTTTGCGGATATTACCGATTCAGCGGCCTTTGTCGATCCGATTTCTTTTTACGAGAAAATTCCGGATGAGGCATGGGTAGATACCATAGCAACGGAAGCGAGGATCTTCCTGTTGTCTGAATCGGGTGAAAGAACTCCGCATATTTTCTATGTGCGTTGTACCGACAATGAAGGTGCAACCAGTGAAGAAATCATTTATCGTACGTTCTTCCGCACCAACCAGGCGCCGAATATACCGAGAATCGGTATCAGCGGTTGGGATGACGAATTACTTCTGAATTCCGTGTATGTAACAGATACCCTGTTCTGTACAGAGGAAGTCAATGAAGTATGGCCTGGCCTTCGTTTTACCTGGCGTGGAAATGATCCGGACGATAAAGCAACCTATACCATTCCGTTGCAATTCCAGCCGATTCTTGTGAAATCACCGGGTGACACCATCTTTGAACTCGACTGGTCGGATGAGACGGACATTACCATTACCGGTCTCGAAACAGGTTTTTATACGCTGTTTGTCTGGGCACGGGATGATGGTTTTACTCTTTCGCAAGCACCGGCTCGCATCGAGTTCAATGTAATTCGGCCTACCTTTGAAGAAAACATTCTGATTGTGGTCGAAATTGCAGGTCAGGAACTGCCCTATCCGCACAGGGATTCGTTGACTACTTTCTACACACGCCTGATTGAAGATGTCAGGGGTGACGTAGATGAAGTTGAACTTGAGATGGACGGTGAAAACGTTCGTGTGATGATTATCGATAACACCACCAGTGATGCTGGTGTAATCGCTAAATCACTCATCCACCAGTACAAGCTTGTCATCTTCGCAACTGACCAGTACAAGATGCAGGGGTTGGATGACCGTTATCTGATTCAACGGAACCGATTGTTCGGTGAGTATCTGCAGGTTGGCGGCCGTATGTGGTACATGGGACGAATGATCTATCCATTTACTACATGGCCGGTAATATCGGCAAACGAATACCATCAACGTCTAAGAAACGAGTACTTTGCGGTTGACTCGCTCTATGGTGTTACTGAATGGTCTTTCGGTGCAGGCGCCTATGCAGAATTCATCGGAACACGCTCCGGATTGACCGGTTACCCGGATCTTACATTTGACTCTTTACGCGCTGTGGAAAACATCATTCAGAGTGTGGGTCAAAATGGTTATGCCGCAGGTAGTTGGGGACTTTCCGGTGCACAATCCATTGCACGATCGGATAACGTAGTAACTACACAGTACTTCATCTCGAGAACGGATGATGAAGTTGGTACTGTTACACTTGAAGATTGTGAAGTCATTGATGAAGTGGAAATCGGAGCAGAAGTGTTGTTCTATCCACCGACGCCGGTAAACTGCTATATCCAGACTGCACATGAGAATGTGTTCCCGGATAGTGTGTTCAGAGTGTACAATACTACACTCGGCGATACAGGTGAAGTGGTAACGATTAATAACAATGTGTTGTTCATCAGTTACGAATATGGTCTTCCCTGGGCGGATGATCATGTACTCGAAGTGGATTACGTGTACGACCCCATTTCAGATTACCACTTGACGCCTTGTGAGATTCGCTACGAACGCACGGAGATCGGAACAAACTTCGATGTTGAACTGAGATACCGTACGGCGATGACCACGTTCTCATACTACTTCCTGGAATATGATGAAGTAAAAACTTCGTGGGCGACCATGCTGAACTGGTTCCTGCGGCCTTCGGTGGGTAATTTCTAATTGCCGACAAGTGATTATTCACATACCAAGAGGGCTATCCAGTATGTATGGATAGCCCTCTTTTCGGTGCTTTTATCGGGATTGTTTTTCTTACTGGCGCCCATGGATGGATTGTGGGGAATTGACGCCGGGATGAAAACAGTATCTGCCATGCGGATAACCGAACAAGGGCTAAGTGCCTACACACTTTCCGGCACGGATGGAGGGTTGGATCCGGAAGGTTTACTCCTGCCTTACCATGAGCCGTTTATCCATTCATCCGAAGATCGTATACAGTCCGTTTTCAGCCCATTGTTTTTAGCCATTGCTTCTCTCGGCTGGAGGGCAGGAAATGAGTTCGGGGTACGTTTCCTGTCTTTTACTGGTGGATTGCTGACTATCTGGATAGGAGCGCTGCTCCTTGGTCAAATGAGCCGACAAGAAACAGATTCAATAAATCCTGGAGTTGTAATAAATCTGAATCTTATCACACTTTCAATCATCTCAACACCTTTGATCTTTTATATGTACGCTATCTGGGAGCATGCACTTTTTACTGCCCTGGCCCTGACTATCGTGTACTGCAGATTAAAAGACTCGAAGTGGCTGATCCTTTCCGGAATCATTGCTGCTGTTGGCGTTGCCTTGCGTCCAGAGGGGCTCATTTGGGCGTTTGTACTGCTTCTCATCAATAGACGTGGAATGATAAAGTACGGGATATCTTTCCTGGCAGGGGTACTTGTTTTCGCATGGTTCCAGTATTTCGTTACTGGATCATGGCTTCCATTACAATGGCTGGCGAATGCCACCTATGCCGACTTCAGCTTCCAGGCAGTGATCAGGAATTGGACCAGTATGTTCACCGCTGGGAATATTCAGGGAGGTCTGCTGTGGATTTTCCCGATAGCTGCGTTGTTCTGGGCTGCTTTCCGCTGGAACTCACGGTATTCAAAGATAGTTGGATGGATTCTTGTTGTTGTCTACTGTATCCTGGTCGTTGACAGGGTTTTCATTGGTATACGGATCGGTATGATCTCTTTGTCCAGTGGATGGCTTGCGGTGTCGCCGTTTGCAGTAATATGGTGGGTATTGCCGAACGACACACGAGTTGAAAGGGCAATCAAGCAGGTAGTCGCTGCTTTTGTCGTCATTTCCGTGCTATCGAATCCTGTGCCCGTGGGAATTCACTGGGGGCCACGTATTCTATTACCGGCAATGGTAATCTCCGCTATCATGGTATTCGTTCATTTCAGTAGTTTTACAGCGTTCAGGAAAAAGATTGCAATCAGCCTGCTTGTGATCTCCATTATTCTTCAGGTTCCATCGCTAATAAAGCAATCGGAGATCCGTACCGATAATTCCACATTACGATCGACAATAGAGGCTATAGACAATGAACCGATTGTTGTCGCTGCCTGGTATTTTGGAGGGGATCTTGGTCCGTCAATACGGAACCGAATTGTTCTCGATCCTATGAATGAAGGAGGATGGGAGTACCTGTTGCAGGCATTCGAACAGGCGGGAATTGAATCGTTCTACTGGTTGATTCCCGGATCGGCGTACGATTATGATCTAAGCCGTGGTTTTGTCCTTCCCTTGCGATCCATCGAGGAAGATATCATGATGGGTGAACGGTGGATGTTATTTCATTACGAAATCATGGATCAGAATAACGAACAACCGAGCGAAACCGAATAGCAGTTAACGAAGTTGATTGTACATTTCTTGAGCAGGTAAAAATTCTGGAAAATCAAGAATAAGCTCCTGCAAGAGTTGTCTTGCCTGCATTGTATTTCCCTCCGACGCTACTATCAAGGCATAATTCAACCTGTATGACGGAGAATCCCTCTTTATTCCGATTGCTTCTTCCAGCAGATGTTTAGCTGTTCCAATGTTTCCAACCTGCGCTTCTTCAATTGCTTTTTCATTCAAGAGATATGCAAGGTTGGTTTTTGAGTCTTCCAGTGAGGAATCGTAATAAAGAGCGCGCCGGTACCACTGCATCGCCTCGTCAAATTCGCCAGACTGTTGATGAATAACTCCCAGGTTATTTGCAGCCTTGGAATTACTCGGATAAAGCACATATTCCTTTAGAAAATGAACATTCGCTGAGTCCAACGAGTTTAACGCAAGAAAGCAAGCTCCAATATTCAGATGAGCATTTCGATAGCGTGTTTCTTCCTCGAGAACCTGGTAGAACACAGGTATAGCTTCCTCATACGAATGAGTACGCAATAAAGCATTCCCTTGGTGATACAACCAGTCAGCCTGCTGAGTATCATAACGAGGTAATGGATTGGGTAGTGTGATCACTACTGCAAAAACAACAAAATCGATAAATGGAATAATTGCGGAGATTTTTTTCTGTTTTAATTGTGATATATGTTTCTGCCATAGGGGAATCGAACCGGCAGCGCAAAGAATCAGCACCGGAACAATGGGGAAACGGTATCGAGCGCTGATGAAAAAGGGAAGTAGACCAATCATGTGCACGATCATAAACACTATAGCCGGACGTGCTTGTGGGTACGATTTCCAGATTGAGAAGAGTGCATAAAACCCAAAAAGCGCTACAATTGGAAATCCAATCAGGACGAGAAACGCAAAAACAGGGTGTACACTACTCAGGAACGGCGGAAGGACACGGTTGTTGCCGATTTCATGGACATGAAGAAGTAAATAAGCTTTCTTCACAAGCAACATCAACGATTTTTCTGGATCATCGAGCCAGGTTTGTAGCGCCTGGGATTGATAATACCGATCAACTTCGCCCATAGAGAGCGGATGTCCAAGCTCATGTTCCGCCCTTGTTCGAACCTGCTCGAAAGTCCAGGTGGAGCCATAATCGGGATCCACAGAAAAAGCGCCCATGGATTCCGGCTGCGAACCGATATACAGGTTGATCCCACCTTGCAGACTGAAGGCCATTCTTCCGCCTGTACTCTGATTATGCAGGAGAGTCGGCAAGGATAGCAGTATCATGATAACAAATGCCAGCAGGGTGCCGTAGATAGTAACCGGCCTTTTGTAGCTTGAGGAGGATCTGTCCGAAAAAAGAAGTGTTACCAGTAGAACTGGCCACCATAACAGAGCGTTTGCCCTGAGAAGTGTACAGGCGCCAATTAACAAACCGGTAATTGCTGCCAGGCAAAGCCTTTTCCATGCGGGTGAAGAGTTTCGATACAGGTCGAGGATCCATAGAACAACGATAAACACATTGGTATACAGGCTGACAATAAGTCCTTCAGCGTCAAAATATATGGATAACCCATAGCACGCCCAGGTAAATCCTGCAATCCATCCTGCAGTTTCTGAGAACCATTTCCGTCCAAGGGAGTATAGTATGTACACGGACAGGCTGCTGACCAGGATCTGGAGAATTCGTACCGGCCAGAAAGTATCGCCTCCGAACAAATACGCCAGCCATGCGATTACATTTGGATACAATGGACCGCGTAAATAAGGAGCGCTAAGGCCCGTGCCGTTCATAATGGATTCGGCCCAGGAACGGTATTCTTCCGCATCCATTCCAGGGCTATGGAAAGTCGGTAAAGAATTGGCAAGATAGAGGTAGAGAAAACGGATGGATAGAGCGAACAGAACAAGCAGGATTGGGCTCCGAACAATTGTTGATCCGAAGCGGTGAATTTTTCCGGGAAAAGAATTCATGGTTACCTTGTATAAGGATCACGGTAGCGGTAAAGTAGGTGTAAATCAAGCGTAAGACAAGCGGGGAATACCTTATAGAATGTATACAACGGATTGGAAAATAGGAACTGGAAAAGGTTCATTTCTCTGGAGTGGTTTCCTTTTCCTGATGTTTATAATAGCAGCACCAGGCAATCTCCTGGCTGAGATCAATGAAAATGAACTCCAGCAGGAATCTGCGAGAATTCTTGGCGACATCCTAAGGCTGGATACAACCAATCCGCCCGGGAATGAATCGCTTGTGGCAGATTATCTTGAACGGCTTTTTCGAAGAGAGGGCATCACCTGTTTACGGCTGGCGCGCGATGAAGGGCGTGATAATGTCATCGCAAGATATCATGGTTCAGGCGAGCATGATCCCATATTGCTGTACAGTCATAGCGATGTTGTCGGCGCCGACCAGGGTTGGGGGACATGGAGTGTCGAGCCGTTTTCAGGAATAGTACAGGATGGTGCGGTCTTTGGGCGCGGCGCTATAGATGCCAAAGGTCTGCTTGTCAGTCACTTGATGGCAATGCTGCTTCTGAAACGTGAGAATGTGTCGCTTGACCGTGATGTCATTTTTCTGGCAGCGGCAGCAGAAGAAACCGGTGGCGGACCGGGAATTGCCTGGCTGCTGGATGAACACAGGGACATTATTGACGCTGAAGTTGCATTGGGGGAGGGTGGACGTGTCTGGGAACGTGCCGATTCTGTCTGGGCGGTATGGTTGCAGGCGGGTGAAAAAGCAGCGCACAATCTTACGGTTCAAGTAGAAGGAGAAGCGGCTCATTCTTCTGTTCCGTCCTCAAGAAACGCCATTGATCTGCTGACAGGCGCTTTACAACGTATCCGGCAATACTCATTCGCTGAACGTTTTTTTCCTGTCACAACTACTTTCTTTGAACGAATGCAACCACTCGATTCGAGAGTGCGACCAGGACAACCGCGTTACATTGCGATGACCAGAACAACGGTTACAGTGACCATGATCTCAGGTGGGGTAAAAAGCAACGTAATTCCGCCATATGCGGAAGCGAACCTGAATCTGCGTCTTTTACCGGGAGATGATCTTGACTCCGTAATCACTGTTCTGGAGACTGCCGCAAACTGTGAAGGATTAACGATCAACAGACAACCCTGGGCTACGAGCAGGGCGAGTGTGGTTCCCTTTGATACACCTTTTTTTGAAACAATCGAACAGGCCGCACTGGATCAATGGCCCACCGCGGTGGTCACACCTTACCTGTCACCCGGAACGTCGGATGCATCCAAGCTTCGTGATGCCGGAATTCTTACGTATGGGGTAATGCCTTTTCCGTTGACTGCGGAAGAATCTTCAACAGTTCATGGTGTGGATGAACATGTACGCATCGAATCACTTGCCGATGGTATTCTATTTACGTACAATACGCTGTTACTGTGGGCAAACGGCAGAATTCCATAGCATCAGAACAACAAAGATCATCATGAATTTTATACACAGGCATAGAACAAAGTATTCTGTTGCAATCATTGGTTTGATATGCCTGTTTCTGCTCAATATGCCGGACAGTTCCGCCCAGACAGATGAAATATCACCGCGCGATCAGCAAATAGAAAATGACCTTCCGTTGGTGCAGTATCATACCGCATCCGGTCTTTTGCCGGAATACGGGTATGAACGTCCAACTGTTGCGCTTGCCCTTTCAGGTGGAGGAGCGCGGGGATTAGCGCATATTGGTGTCCTGCAGGTTTTTCAGGAGGAAGGGATTCCCATCGATTTTATCGCCGGTTGTTCCATGGGTGCAATCGTGGGAAGTCTGTACGGAATGGGATACACCCCGGATGAAATTGCCACAATCACAACCGGGATGGATTGGGGGAGCCTTTTTTCAGATGCTCCCAGGCGCAGAAACCTTTTTCTTGCCCAGAAAGAAATTGCCAACCAGGATCTTGTTACCTTGAGATTCAAGGATCTGCACCCCTATATCCCAGATGCTCTGGTCACCGGTCAAAGTCTATTTAACCTGGTCTTCCGATTATCCTTGAATGCTCCGTATTACAATGCTGGTGGATCATTTGATTCGCTTCATGTTCCCGTAGGGGTAGTCTGTACCGATCTTCGCACCGGGAATCGGGTGTTTGTCCGGAATGGCAATCTGCCGATCGTTCTACGGGGCGCCATGGCAGTCCCCATACTTTTCCGACCCTTGAAATGGGATGACTATCTGCTTGTAGACGGCGGAGCTGTTGAAAACATCCCGGTACGGGCTGCAATGGAAGCGAATACGGACTATGTCATTGCTGTGGATTGCGCCACACCTCAGGTTCCCGATCCAAATCCGGACGAACTGTTTGAGATAGCTAATCAGGTGACCACCCTGATGACAGTCTCGAATGACTCCATCTCGAGATCTCTTGCCGATGTCGTCATCGTTCCTGCACTGGATAGTTTCGGTAATACGGAATTCGATGATGTTCGGGAGATTATTGAAGCTGGGAGGATGGCGGCTTACGAACAATTGGATGCCATCCGTACATTGATCGGGCCGCTTCCGGAACCTTATGTAACGATTGATTCGCTTTCGCAGGTTCATGTCCTCGGGGTTCCCGAGAACGATCTGGATGAAATCTATAATTCACTTCAGATTCTCACAGGCGAAGTTCCTCGTAGTGAAGTGAATGCCGGCATCACAAGAATGCTTCGTGCATTGCGTGAAGCCGGCTACTGTGCAAGTACTGTGCTTCCCTACCTGTATGATGATGGCACACTCATGCTGATGGTTAATCCCGGTCGAGTGGATGATATTATAATTGAAGGAATATCAGAGCATCGGCAGGGAGTTGTCAATCGTGAACTATCGGTAAGAGTTGGTGAACCACTGAAAACACAGGCATTACTGAAGTCGATTGTTCAACTGCATGCCACTGGCAGATACACGGTTGTTTATGCATGGCTGGAGAGATCATTTGCGAACGGTATCAATGTGCACTTGTATCTTGAAGAAGCGCCATTCCCGAAAGTAGGTATCGGCATGGGATTTGATTCCGATCGTAAAAGCCGGTATTTCGCAGAATTTCAAATGCCACTGAATCTTCTCCACCAGGGTGAAGAGTTACGTTTCAGAGCGATGTACGGTTCAATGGATAGGGACTATTCGGTTACTCTCCAGACAAATCGATTGGCAACAACATACCTTGGTCTGGATCTTAAAGCCGGATTCAGGAAACGCTACAGGCGTTTATACGATTTTGATGGTGAAACAATACGCGAAATTGAATATCGGATCCATTATGGATCAGTCAACTCACAATTCAATTTGTACACGTGGGGAACGATATCCGCCGGATTACTCTATGAACGGGTGTCGGATGATCTTGATCCATTGCAATGGGAACTCTTGCACCTGAATGCACTTGTTTTCAGGGGTGTTCTGGATACTGAAGACCGTAAACCGTATGCACGGAGAGGATTCCGTCTGGATGTAAGTGTCCATACCTATGTGGAATGGCTTGCCAGCGAACGTGCCTTCAACATTGTGAATGTTGAAACGGGGATCGTATCGCCAGTCATGCGTCGATTAATCGGTCGGTTAAATCTTGCGACGCATGTGGCTGACCTGACAACCCCTTCAAGCCATCGTATCCGAATTGGTGGAATGACGGTGTTTCCTGCATTTCCTCCTGACAGGTTTCTTGCCCTGCGATTCGTCAGGGGTACAGCAGAACTGCGTTATGATCTAATCAGCCAGCTTATCGCGGACGCATATATAATTGCAAGATACGATGTTGCGGCTTTCAGCGATGCAGAAGACTGGCGACCTGAAGTCGAAGACCTGTTGCATTGTTACAGTGCGGGATTTGCTTTGGATACAATGCTTGGTCCGATTGAATTGTTTTATTCCTATACACCTGAGTCGGCAAGTGCATCGGAAACTTACCGTCTGGCAGTTAACTTTGGATACCGCTTCTAATCAATTTTCGACAGGTTCGACTATGAAATTTTTTGCGAAACTTATTGCTGTGACATTGGCAATGCTCGCCGCCGATGAGTTACTGCCGGGTATAGAGTTCAATTCTTTTACGACAGCCTTGCTCTCTGCATTTCTGCTCGCAATTCTCAATGCAGTAGTGAGGCCTGTGCTTATTGTCCTGACCTTTCCAGTGACGATAGTAACCCTGGGTTTATTCCTGGTCGTTGTAAATGCTATTATCCTTAGCATTGTCGACTGGTTGGTGAGCGGGTTTGTTCTCCATGGATTTTTCTGGGCGATTATCGGTGCTGTGTGGATCTCCATAATAAACACACTAACCGGCTGGATGATGAAAGAAGACCGCAAGTGATATCTCAGTTCTTCTTCACCCTGTAAAAGGTATTTCAAGTGCTGTTGAAGCCATATTACTCACTCAAAACGAGTACATTTCATCGAATTCATTTCGTAAATTAAAAGTTTATGGTTGAGTCATTTTAAACCACGATTATTCGAGGACAGGTAGCAGGTTATGTTGCTGATTGCATTTCAAAAAACATGTTTCAGGAATGTTTTCCGAGTACTTATTCCGGTAATCCTGTTGTTTACTACTATGCTGACAAACGGATGCGGTGACGAAGATTCGCTTGAGTTCGATAATTCAGAACGCAGGGAAATGGAGTCAATCAGTGTCGTTTCGCCAGGCAGTCATCTGTATTGGGGTTACAGTACAATCAGCAATAATTATTTGTGGCTGGTCGTTCCCGGTGCAATCTGGCCGCAGAGTGTCGTGCAGCATTACGTGTACCTTATGAACACACAGGTGACATGGACCTACATGCCGCTTTCCTACAGCATCGATAACACGGGCCAGGCGATTGTTGTCATCGGTGAAGACGACGCCGTTGACGAACATGTTGGATATATTTTCTGGGATTATGAAGGGGATGCGATCCCTTATCCACCGGCATCGAGCCTCGTCAGTAATGAAGTGCGTTCACTTGTTCGCACCGAAGCGGCCGAAAACTGGGAACTCGAGGATTCCGATGAATCCGTTGAAATTCTATTTCTTGGAGCAGGCTCTGGTTATTTCCTTTTCTGGGCTTGTGAGTTGGTGCTTGAAGCAGATTCAACCATAGCAGACACAACAGAGTACAGATCAGGACCGATATACTTTGACGGTGACAATGCTCTGGCTGCAGGAACATTTTTTACTGATGGCGGTTTTACTGCGGAGGTTCTATTGGCCAGGGACATGAATCGTGATGGTTTAACTGATTTTGCTGCTTTTCAAGCTGGAATAAACCGCCAGAAAACGGAAGTCTATATGACGGACCAGATTGGTATATGGCAATGGATTGCAGAATACCAGTTTGAAGAATAGATTCAAGCAGATGTGCTGAAAAAGGATTTCTTCTGAACGTAACAGGATAAAAGAGGCAAAGCGTGAATTTTCTACCTACCAAACTGCCAGGTGTAACGATTATTGAACCAAAGGTTTTTCGTGATGAACGCGGCGCCTTTATGGAATTTTATCATTGTGAAAAATTCAGAGATAATGGTATTGATGTAAGTTTTGTGCAGGATAATTATTCACAATCAGTTGCCAATGTTCTCCGAGGTCTGCACTACCAGGTAAAACATCCCCAGGGAAAACTTATTCGAGTTGTGCAGGGCGAGGTCTTTGATGTTACTGTTGATGTTCGTATAGGATCACCAAACTACTTGCAGTGGATAGGTGTCAAACTTTCCTGCGAAAATTGCAGAATCCTGTATATCCCGCCAGGATACGCACATGGATTCTGTGTTCTGTCGCCAAACGGAGCAAGTTTTGAATACAAGTGTACGGATGTTTATCATCCTGAATATGACCGCACTCTTAAATGGGATGATCCGGATATAGGTGTGGAATGGCCGATTTCAAATCCTATTTTATCGACCAAAGATATAAATGCTCCTAACCTGGCAGATGCCGAATTACCGGTCTATAATTCTGTTTTGTAGACTTGTCATCAGAGAACGGATTTGAATTCTTATAGTGAGTTGATATTATCATAACAATAATATCCAAAAAATACGTAATAAAGTAATTGATAAGAGTGTACAATATTGAGAATTTTACATTTTTTCTCTGCTTATTTGTCCTCCTTCTCGATTTTATTTCACGATTCATTTACTTTAATTACAGATACACCTGTTTTTAATGAAATTATTCTATAAGTCATTTTTTTTAGCGGAGTTTGTGATGCCAACAGCGGTTTCATCAGATACCGTTACACGCGATATTCGGGTTCGAGTGTTTCCAAAATACCGTCCGGAACATTCAGATCCGTCTGCAAACCGTTATATTTTTTCCTACCAGGTTGTGATTACTAATGAAGGTTTTGAAACAGTACAGTTAATGACACGCCACTGGATCATCATTAATTCCGAAGGAGATCGTGATGATGTCAAGGGACCTGGTGTGGTTGGTAATACACCGGTCCTTGAACCCGGTGATTCGTTCGAATACACCAGTTATTGTCCTCTTGATACAGAATTTGGCACAATGGAAGGTTCGTACCAGATGATTGACAATGGTGGTGATAAGTTTGACGTAGAGATTGGTCGGTTTTACCTGACAACCAATATATAATTAGTATTCATAGAGTGTTATATAAGACAGCACCCCTGTACATTGACAATACAGGGGTGTGGTTTATCCACTTTTTCCAGTCCAGTATCAAAGCACTGAATTTCAGTCTTGCACCGGGAATATCTCAATTCCACTATTTCATGGCGGTGCCGATGATAAACAGAATTCCCAGCCCGGCAATGGAAGCAATCGAGATGGCAATCCCGAAAAACGCAAAGATCTTTTTGCGTTGTTTTTGAACGATTCCGGCTATTCCCAAACCAATGGGTACCAACTCGAGGAATGCCGTTCCTATAAGAAGAAATCCCAAGATCATTGCCGCGGCTGATTCGGGATTGAAAGCTCCTGGATCCATTGTTTCCAGAATCCCGGCAACCATAACCAGCACAATTAATAATCCACCCAGCAGAACACTTGATACAAAAGAAGCAATTCCCAGACCGGACTGTTTCATCGGTTCGCTGATTGCCGATTGTTGTTGAAGATTGTCCATCAGATTGTCCATCAGATTGCCTTCCAGATGTTATCGTTTTTCCTGGCATCTTCAAAATTTCGTAAACCTGCTATTCTTATCAACAATTATTATATTTCTATGGATCCCTGATTCCAAATCGCCACTGATTATAATTTCTGTTATGGTGAATCGGTTCACCAGAAGCTGCCTGTAAAATCAGCAGCACCGGTATCCCCGGTGCTGCATGATTCTCAGAAATACTTGCAATGTTTGTATCTCGTACTGATACCGGTTTGCAGCGAGTTACTTGAGCAAAATCAACTTCTTCATATGAGTGCGACCATTCGCTTCCACGCGTGCGAAATAGATCCCGCTCGGCATATCGGAAGCATTCCAGCCAAGTGTATGATATCCGGGCTGATACTGAGCGTTGTCGGCAAGGACAGCCACCTCTTTGCCGAGGATATCATAAATCCTGACGGAGACCATGCCTTGTGACGGAATTTCAAATGCAAGGCTGACGGATGGATTAAATGGATTCGGATACGGTTCATGAAGTACAAATTCCTGTGGTAATGAGGCGTCATCATCCTCCACACCATACATGAAACCGCCAACCACCCGAATCATCCAGTCCGATCCTGATGCGTCCATTGTTGTGCCGTCATATTGAAAATGGTGTCCTTCGGCGATCTGCTCAACCGGGAAGACAATGTGCGGGAAGGGACTGTCGCCTTCTTCCAGCAGTTCGATCCAGATGGATATGGGTTCGGTAACAACAATGTCTGCCGCTGAAACATCCATCTCCATCCAGTTCGGGTTGGTCATTCCGGTTGTTACAGTGAAGTCCTGGGTGTGCAATTCTGAAAGAATGGTGCCATCATCAGCGGCAAGATAAATATGCAGCCGTATATCTGCATCCGCATCCTGGGCGCCATCCCACAGAACACGAACATGTTCAAGCATAAAGGGAAGGTCGGGATATTCTTCGAAATCTGTGTGTCCGGTAATCAATGTCATCGGACCTTCACCTGTATCAAAACGGCTTGTCGTGTACGCTGCGATACGATTGTCATGCCCGAATTCGTATTCTTGATCCGGCAGGACTAGGATAGGGATATTGACGGATTCATTATTATCCGGGAAATCATCGCCGTCAGGTACAATTGTTGAAACACGGATGGTTGTTTCACCTTCTTCTTCCGGGTAAAATCCGTCATTCTCATCACCCGGATCATGATCGAGATAAACAACGATGGAATCGCCCTGCAGAATGGTTTCACCGATGAGCAGCGCGGGCGCTTGTGCTGCACCGCCCATCCACCAAAGAGCGTTTACGGTTTCGTCATTGTTACCATAATTACGAATATCTACCCACGCGTCGACAAGGGAACCTACTGTTGTCGGGAAGCCGATATAGACCTGCTGTACTCCAATATCGTGTTCCCAACCTGTAGTGCCGTTTATCTCGAAGTCGTCGATGAACAGGCCGGTACCGACACCGCCATCATCATTGTCATCGGTTCGGGGTACGGAACCGGAGCTGGACTGTTTGACCGGCATAGTCGAGATTCCATCAACCCGGACACTCCGCCTTCCGTCAGCCAGTTGGTACGTTCTACCCAGCCCGT
This sequence comes from bacterium, assembly GCA_963674515.2. Classification (GTDB taxonomy): domain Bacteria; phylum Electryoneota; class Electryoneia; order Electryoneales; family Electryoneaceae. The sequence goes on along the minus strand of CAXXQY010000001.1, from coordinate 89,536 downwards.
TTCGCTGCCTTCATAACCGTAGTCGTAACCGGCCATTTCCCAATGCTGCCGCCGTCGTTGGAAACCTCGATCTGGTAATAATCTTCGAGAGTGTTGTCGCCGTCACCGTCCGAATCCGGCCAGTCGCAAAAGACTGCGTAGGTGATAAACAGACGGAATCCGGCGGGTAGTTCAATCTCCGGGGAGATCAGGACAGTGAACAGGTCGTATCCGTTAGCGCATTGCCATGCATGGGTTTCGCTGCTGTATTCGTCCTCCTGCAGCACAAAGGACTCACCGCCGATTTGTTCGACAGGAATCAGGTCGGACGGAATCGCTGTACCTTCCGCATCATTTTCGAGAAGTACAGTTTCCCCGTCAGCAACCGTAATGTCATCCACCAGGAAGCCAATCCAGTCTTCGTTGGCGCCGCTGTTCACACCGGCATCGGATGCAAACGCGAACCGGAAACGGACATCGGTGAATTCGTTGATATCCGCCAGGCTGTATTCGCAAGCCACCCATCCGTCAGATACACCGGTCCATCCGGCGATTCCCGGTCCGAGACCGTGTGTGCCGCCGAATGCGTAGATGCTGGTGTTCGTATAGGCGTAGCTGGGATTCGCGAGAACCGTCCAGGTTTCGCCTTCATCGGTCGATACGAAGATCGAGCTGCCGTCCCAGCCGTCATAATCCGGATTGGTCGGCACACCGGTCTCCGAACCGTGACGAAGCATTAACGACAGTGTGACGTCGTCAGAAGTGGCGCTCAAATCAATGGCGGGTGTTTCAAGGTATTGAAGCCATCCATTATCGTACCCGGGAATTTCCTCATCGGCGCACCACCACGAAACGCCATCCTCGTAAGCGTTCGCCGCAGATGTGTGCCACATGGCGCCGGGCGAATTGTAGTCAACGCTTTCCCACAGGATTTCTCCCTCAAAATCATCGAAGAATACGAGGGTGTCTTCATCCAGTTCGTCCAGGTTGAATGAGTACAAGGCGGGAGTTGCCGGGAATTCCGATTGGGTACGGAGGATCTGCTCGCTTTCCGTTGCGACCGCAGTTCCGGTGCATATCAATGCAACAATGAGTGTCAAATGGAAAAAGTACCGCATTAGTTCCTCCTGTCATGGTCTTTTGCAGGCTCGCAGACCCCATATCCCTGTAGTTTACACATGCCGGTAAGAGGCTGCAAGTACTGGAGGAAATTGATCAAAAAACCGTAAGCTCCTGAGGCAGGGTTTGCATATTCCTTACTCGTTGTATTTATCCGTTTTCCGCTGGTGCAGACTGAAAAAAATACTTGTCAACACATGTTTCTATGGCCCAGTCAGGTCATCAATATGCTTTACCGTCGATGTTCTGACAGGGTTTTCTTGTTGTACGAGGAACCGTTGTTTTTTTTACCTTTGTTATTGTAAGGGCAGGATGGCCCTAAAAGCTTTGCTTTTGGGATTTCTGTAATTTATTGCAGAGAATTACTTGAAACCCCACTTGCCCGTTCCTTCGTCACTAAGCAAGTAGGGCCAACCGACACACGACAATTAATCTGGTAACACCCGATCCGCTGGCCAGCGGACAGGTCGGGGCACTCGTACAGTTTATATTTTATCCTTAAACATACTGTATCTAATCTTCCAATTAACGCTACCAAGACTATTGTCGTTTGATAAGTATTTTTCCAGCAATGCTTCAATAATAATTTTCGAGGATTTATCTGCATTGGGACCTATTAAAACCTCAAAATTGCGAAATGCGTCTTTGTTTAAGGGTATGTCAAAGTATTCACTTATTGATGGATACTTATCACCATTGCACAACTCATGAAATTCTCCAAATGATCTTTTAAATCCAAATACAGCGATTCTGCTTCTCCATTCATGTTCGAATTCCCATGTTTTTTTCTTAGTAAGTCCAATCTTTCTATGAATTAATCTGTTTTCTATCTCTTTATTTTCTACAATATCAATAATATACTCACTAAACTCTGGATATCCCTCTAATGCACCAATTCCAACCAAAGTTAAGTTTTTCATAGAGTTGTCATCATCATAGATGACCTGTTTGAATTCATCCACAAATGAAAAGAAGTCATCCTTATTATCATCTCGAAAAACTGAAAATCCTTTCCTAAAGGTTTTAACTACATTTAATATTTGCCTGTTATTAATTGTTCGGGACTTGTATTGGCTTTCCCCATCATAAAACATACTTATTGGCATACGAATTCTAACACCATCTGAGTTTTTTGTATAAAGCTTCCACATGGGGATTACTTCTGTCTCTTTTTCCGTCCAACTGGTAGCATATACTAGTTTTTTTATAGAGTTTAGATTTTCAATTTTTACCTCATCTGGATCATTCACAAGATCTAATCGTTTGAATCTTATAGTTTTATTCTTAAGAATTTGTGCAAATGATTCAATGGAGGAATAATGATACAACGGCTTTTCAGGACTGACATCCTTTTGCTCAAGCATTTTAATTCTCCTTATAAAAACTTATCAGAAAAAAATGATTATACTTAACAATATACTAAAAAATGTAAAATAAGAGTTTCGTAGAATTGTTGAAAGAAAAGGGGGATAATCATGGTATTAAAGTTAACTATCTGAATTCCACCAGTGTTTCCCCCGGATTCTTCTGTTTGTCGATTACACTGGCTTTGGGGTAGTTGTGCAGGAGGGTGGCTTTTGAGTAGGTGTCTTCACCGAAAACCACGGATTGGACACTTCCGAACTGTTCCAAATCCGCCAAATTGCGACGGACCATGCTGCGGATCGCTCCACCACGTCCGGAGGAACCGTAGCCGTGGACGATACGCAGGATGCGTACGCCGTTCATCCGTGCTGAATGGATAGCGTTGGTGAGCTTCTGTTCTGCGTCTGCGACAGTGGGCTTGCCATGTTCGAGATTGACTGTCACATACTTGGTTTCGGCAATCCCGATGGTGTCGCAGTACGGGCATCGGGCGCCGTCAAAAGGGTTTCCGCATACGTCGCATATTTGCATATCTGGTCCTGTGTGATTGGTCACGGTAAGATACTTACTCGCAAAGGATACCTGCAAACGTCAGGATAGCCCTTAAAGCTTTACCTTTGGGTTGTCAATAGATAGCTTGGACTGAACTGCATGAAACCCTACTGCACGCAGTAGGGGCAAACGCACGGAAGTATCTCTCTTTCAACTTGATCCTCCTGCCAGATTTGTGTAAGTTTCTGTTGCCGTTCCGGGGTGGTTGTGCGCCGTGAAAACGACGGAAAACGCACGAACCTGAGATCAAACCCGTGGAACCTGATCCGGATTATACCGGCGTAGGGAAGGCGGCCACTACGATTGGTATTTGTTGTGCCGCTACTCATACGCTCTCCCCGATCCGGGAGGGCTTTTTTTGTGGAGGAGTACGCTCATGAAGGCGAGCGTTGACCTTTCGTTACTCTCCAACAAGAGTAGATCCGTTGTACTGACAGTCAGTTGTTTCCTGCTTCTCATTCCCACCCTGATGTTCGCCGCATCCCTCGAGGGAATTGTTGTCGACAAATCCAATGGCGCCCCCGTGGAGAATGTGAACATCACCCTCGAAAACACCACCTATGGCGCCTCGACCGATTTCAGCGGTTTCTGGCGGTTACGTCATCTTCTGGAGGGAACCTACACACTCCAGGCGAGCCACGTGTCGTATGCCGATTTTGAGATGGAAATCTCGGTTTCGCAAGGGGAAGCAACTGTCAACGAAATTGAGCTGGAACCGCATTTTGTCAGCAGCGAAGGGGTGATCGTAACCTTTGACCGTGTGGAAAGCGCAACCTCACCGGTGCCGTTGACCAACGTGGACCATGCGGAGATCCAGGAACGATATTATGGTCAGGATCTCCCGGTGGCGCTTGAAGGAGTTCCGTCACTTACCACCGTTACCGATGCTGGGAATGCACTCGGCTACAGCTACCTGAGCATGCGTGGATTTGATTTCAAACGGATCGGTGTGTTCCTGAATGGGGTCATGCTGAACGAACCGGAAGATTTTTACGTCTACTGGGTTGATCTGGCGGATTTCGGGGCAAGCGTGGAAGATGTGCAGGTGCAGCGCGGTGTCGGAAGTGTGCCCTATGGATTGCCGTCTGTGGGGGGGACCATTTCCGTCAACACACGCACGACGAGCCTGACCCCGGAAATCACTGCTGAATACGGACAGGGAAGTTACAACACGCAACGGTCCAGTTTCCATTTCAGCTCGGGACCTGTGTATGGCCGCAACTACATCGACACGCGATTCTCACGGATTACCTCCGATGGCTACCGTCGTGAATCATGGGCGGATTATTTCAGTTATTACCTGTCCGCGGCGCACCTGGGTGATCGTACCTCAACACGGCTGGTAGTATTTGGAGGTCCGATAAAAAATCACATGGCTTATGCTGGTGTAACCCGGGATGAACTTGAGCAGGACCGCAGGGCAAATCCGCTTACCTATGATGATGAAACCGACAACTTTTATCAGCCCCATTACCAGCTTCACCATAGCTGGATGATCAATGACGACATGCGCTTGGACAACACCCTGTACCTGATCCAGGGGGATGGCTACTTCAATGTGTCGTACCCGTCCTACTGGGGCTACACGTGGGATTTCTGGGATCTGTCGCAGTTAACAGTCGCCGACAGCACACTCTATCCTGCAGGATGGTACCGCACCAATGAGGATGGTTCCTTCGCCCAGAATGGTGACGGCGATTTTTATGTTGATTACATGGACGCGGTGGTGCGTCAGCATGTGGTTAATACCCAGGCGGGATGGCAACCGCGTTTGCACTGGACTGTGGGGGACCATGAACTGGCGTTCGGCGGGCAAGTCGTCAGCCATCGCAGCCGCAGGTATGGCGAAATTATCTGGGCGGCGGCGCTCCCGCAGGGTACAGAACCGAACCACAAATGGTATGATTACCAGGGCCGAAAATTGATGATTAACGGCTTCGTTCGCGATCAATGGTCGCCATCCGATCGTTTTACTGTTACGGGCGCTTTGCAGCTTGCGTCCATTACGTACAAAGTCCTTAACGACAAACGGTTCGGCACTGAATTCGACCAGGATTACCTGTTCGCAATGCCGTATTTCGGGGTGTCGTACCGCGCCAGTCGTCCATTACGGTTGTACAGCAGCTACAGCCTGGTCCAGCGTGAACCGCGTCTGAAAGATCATTACTGGGGCGAAACCGGATATCCGGTGCTTCGTTACGATGATCCCGCGAATTTCGAAGATCCGCAAGTTAAACCGGAAGTCCTGCATGATATCGAAATCGGCGCGGACTGGACCCATGAACGTATCGCCGTTCACGCCAATGTATACTGGATGGAGATGTACGACGAGATCGTAGACATCGGCGAGTATGATGTGTTAGGGCAACCGGTTATCGAAAATGCCGATCACAGCCGCCGCGTCGGGCTGGAGTTGGGTGCGCGAGCAGCACTGCCCCGTGATTTTTACGTGGAAGGTAACCTGAACATCGCACGGAACCGTTTTGTCGATTTCCAGACCACAACCTCCATCGCCGATGCGAACTATTATGCGTTCTCCATCGACATTGACAATTCGGAGAACCATATCATCAAGGCGCCGGAACAGATCATCAACATCGCTGCCGGATGGCGCGGAGCATTTGGCTGGGCGCGTCTCAGCGCGCATCATGTTGGCAAACAATACCTCGACAACACCGAGGACCTGCGGGCAGTGGACATGACAAATCCGGATATTGTTTCATCGCCGTCATTGGGGCAGGACCGTTTTCTGGATGCCTACACGCGTGTCGATTTCTCCGCCGGGATCAACCTGTTTGGGAAAACGCCCTATTCCGCTTTGGTGACTCGCAATGATCTGCCGTTGGTCGAGGTGGAATTGTATGTCCGTAACCTGTTTGACGCGGAGTATGAACTGACCGGTTCGTCCGATGCCTGGGGGGTGTATGTCATTCCTGCTGCGCCACGGCATTATATGTTGGGAGTGAAGGTGACCTTGTAGGAGATCAGCAAATCATCTTTATAACAGTGTGTAGTGTGTAGCCCGGAGGTTTCACCCTCCGGGAGGAGTGTGTAGCCCGGAGTGTGTAGTGTGTAGCCCGGAGGTTTCACCCTCCGGGCTACACACTACACACTACACACTCGGAAAGCTTTTGATCCACCATAGCCCTCTGGTGGCTGTGGATGCTTTTCGGATTATTGTTGCACATAAGATTCGTCAGATTTCCCATTGGAATACTATTTCATTACGATGTATTTTTACTTTCCATATCGTTAATCAAACATGCTGGGGGGCATCGTGCGTAGAGTTGTTCTTGTGATTGGATTATTTTCCCTGATTATCGGTGGAGTTTTCGCTCAGACAACCACTGTCTACAACAATTTCGGTCCGGAGCATGACGGATGGGACTACAACTACCAGACCGGATGGACTGTCGCCGGTGTGGATGTTGAACAGCAGTTCGGCGTGGAGCAGGCGATGGAATTCGAATCCACCGCGGATGGAGTCGTGACCGACATCTGGGTGGGATTTTTTTATGTTCCCATGTCCTCCATGGCGGATACAGTAACCATCAGGCTCGTCGCCAACCTGTTCGGATTGCCGCCGGATACGACCGACATCCTCGAAGAATGGCTATTGACCGATTTCGATTCCTGGAATCAATGGGATCCGCCGATCCATCTCGAAGGGAATGGAACTACCATGTTGGAAAATGGAGCATCGTACTGGTTGTGGGCGCTTGCCGAAGAAACAACCTGGACCGGTTGGTGCATGAACATCAATCCAACCTTGACCTGCCAGCATACTCTGCGAAGGGAAGGTGAAAACTGGTTGTCGATCAGTTACGAAACCGCCAGCGCATTCCGGGTGGATGTCAGCGATACGTCTGTTGACGAAGAGATCAGAATCGTCCAGGGATACAATCTGCTGACCGCCTATCCCAATCCGTTCAATCCATCCACCAACTTGAGCTATACGTTGGATAGCCCGAGCCTGGTGAATTTGACTGTGTATGATGCCCTGGGACGGGAAGTTGCCGTGCTGATCAATGGTTTCCAATCCGCCGGTACCCATGTGAATGCTCTTCACGGATCGAATCTGGCGGGTGGCGTGTATTTCGCCGTATTGCGCGCCGGGCAGCAGACATTTTCACAGAGAATTGTGTTGGTGAAATAAAAACACTGGGTGGCATTGGAATCGAAATAGCTTATTTATTGATTAACAGTACTTTGTATTGCAATAAATCTTTATTGCGAATGCTAGTATTGAGGATACCACCGCTGTTTCGTTCCAATGTTTCGTACAATACAACAATAGACAATATCGATACCTGACCTTGAACAGCAGGTCAGGCCACCCATTCCACCCACTGGGGAGGATGGTAGGGAAGAAACTGTCATGAATGGCCGCCCCGAATAGCTTGGTGACGAAGGAACGGACTATTCGGGTATCATATCGGCTGTAGAAAGTTTAGCCCGGACGCAAAAGACCGGTCCGGGAGAAAGTAATATCTGGCAAGAGTATTTAACTTCTGAAAGTAATTGACCTATATGTTTATTCTCCACTTCATATAATTCCCAGACCGTTCTTAATCGTCAGGGCTACACACCTATGAAACCCAAAAAGCGAAGCTGTTCGGGCCAGCCGTTCAGAAAAGAGAAACCCGGGTGTCAAGCACCCGGGCCAAAGTAAAACTATGTAGTATTTCCAATTTACTTCATGTACATCAACTGACGCATGTCGCTCCAGCCGTTCTCCGCATTGACACGCAGGAAATACAGTCCGGAAGCGCCGTCTGCATGCCAGTTGAAGGTATGGTAGCCTGCGGTCAGGGAACCATTATGCAGGGTTGCCACCTGGCGTCCGAGGACATCATACACCTGTGCGGTTACTTGACTCATGTTCGGAACCGCGAGGGTGATGTTCACAGACGGGTTAAACGGATTCGGATAGGTACCGACAATCGCAAATTCGCTCGGGATACCTGTCAGTTCATTCTCATCCACATCATCGCCGATCCATTCGAGCACTAACGGATTTGAATTGCCGGAGTTGCCTGCGTCATACACAGCGTAGACGACATAGGCGTAACGTCCGGCTTCCGGGAGCTGATCGATATAGGGTACGGAAGTGGTGTTGCCGACAATTTCGCCGCTACGGTTGATCTCGAAGTGAATGAACTCATCCAGCTCATCGAGTTCATTTCCGTGGAATGGAGTCGATACAGGATTCACATCGACATGGGTTTTGGAATCGGCTGCTACGAAATCACGGCGGGTCTGACGGATCACCGGCTCAAGCATCGCGATGGAACCGTCTTCATACTGGACTACCGAACGGACGAAGTACGTTTCGGTATATGCGGCCCATGAACCGCCGGAATAATCCCAACTGCGGCCGTTATTGTCATTTGCATCATAACCCATGTGCGCGGATTCGTTGATGGAACCGAACGCTACGACAAAATCACCTTCAAACATGAATTCATGTTCACTGACATCTACCCAGGTCCAATCTTCATCAATGGCGTCGGTTTGACCCTGGAAGATCATGTCCGTTGTGGGGGCGTTATTATCCCACCCGTAGATCTCAGCGTTGAATTCCGGGGTGGACGGTTCGTTCACTGTGGTGTAAAACGCGAGTGCGAGAACCTGGCAGGCACCCTGCGGGCTCATGTGTACACCCATGGAATTGCCATTCCAACGGTAGCCACCGGTTGCGGTGCCACTGTCATATGCGAGGGTGTCAATCGCGCCGGGTTCATTGCCTTCCACATCCGGGTGATCCCAGTACAGGGTTACTTCACCGGTTTCCTGGTCAACTTCACCTCGGAGGTTGGTCGGATCGACAAGTTGTTCACCCCAGGTGATGGTGAGCGGATCGGATGCTGCGGATTCCTCACCTGCATACTGCGCAGTTACGGTATAGGTGAATTCACCATACTCTTCCAACTCGTCGAAAATGCTGGTCTGGTTGGAAGTGGCAACGAGTTCTTCGTTACGATAAATGTTGAATCCATCGAAGGAGTCGAGTTCATCGAGTTCGTTAACACCGCCGGTATAGCCAAGAACATCTTCACCGCCGTCGCCATACTGGACAACCGCACGGATGTAATAGGCTTCCGTCCACTGTGCCCATGTGCCGCCTTCATTATCCCAGGAACGGCCATTGTTATCGTTAGCGTTGTAACCGACAAATACATTGTCGTTGATGGAACCGAATGCGAGGATGAAATCTCTATCAACAAAGATGTCTTCACCGGAAACATCCAGCGAAATCCAGGCGCCGTCTACAGCTTCCATTGTAGTGGTGTAGAAGATTTCTGTTTCAGGTTGACCGGCATCCTCATCCCATAGCCAGATTTCCGGTTCGAAGGTGAGATCGCCAAGATGGTCGTCAAGGGTGATGTAGAACTCAAAACGCAGGACACGGCAGGGTTCTGAAGGGCTCATACGAGATCCCATGGAATTGCCTGTCCAGCTATAGGATCCGGTGGGATCGCCTTCATCGTAAATCAACTCTTCATCGCCAACGGTATGGGTAAAGACCAGGCTTACGATCCCATCCTCTTCATAAAGAATGTGACCGAACATTTCCGGAGCTGCGAGGATGCCATCCCATTCGACGGATACTTCATTGCTGGGTTCGGATTCGCCTTCATCGTAGTTGCCGGTAACTGTGTAGGCAAACGTACCTGATTCGGTAAGACCGTCAACAAAGTACTCACCGGAAGTACGGCCAACTTCAACAGCGTCACGGTAGACGATGTACTCGATGAACTCATCGAGTTCATTGGAGTTGTTTGCCGGGGGATTAACATCGGAATGAATACGATCGCCCTGGGCAACCGGTGCAGATCTTTCAATCGGAGTGGGTGCCGGGGCAAGTTCTACCACTTCACCATCGACGTACTGGACAATTGCACGGCAGAAGTAAGCTTCAGTCCAGGCTTCCCATGATTCTTCCGTAGGATCATAATCCCAGGAACGCCCGTTGTCATCATTGGTGTCGTAGCCCATGTAGGTGGTTTCATTGATGGAACCGAAACCGACCATAAAATCGCCATCAAAAAACAACTCAGTGTCTTCGAGGTACACTGTTATCCAGGTTTCATCGATAGCGGTCGCGTCCTGTGTAAACAACAGCTCTGTCAGCGGGGTTTCATTTTCTGCATCCCAACCGTACACTTCCGCATTAAAAGTGTTGTCGCCTTCATTAGTTGTCGTGTAATACTTGACACCAATCAGTTGGCAGGGGCCGTCAGGGGTCATACGAGAAGCCATCGTATGGCCGTCCCAACTGTATGAACCAGTGGGTGTGCCGCCATCAAAAATCAACTCAACTGTCGGTTCCCAGTACACAATCACTTCACCGGTAGCCGGATCGAGATCTGCAGCTACATTTGTCGGCGGAATTTGCGCAAAAAGCAGTACCGGTACTGCAACTACCAAGAGACATGCCCATAAGCAGTGCCTGTTCCATGAACGAACTAACATGTGTTTCCCTCCTGAATTATCGGGTTCTGTTCCAATGATGAGCAAGACCAATAGTGTTGATGTGCGGCGAGATAAAAAACGTTACCAATTAAGCAATCGGTAAGGCAAGCAGACAACCCCTTCATCTAAAATACATCATGTAAAGCGGAAAGGACAAGAGTCCATTTCAAATGTAAGAAAATAATGATAGAGCCGTTTTTGATGATTTGTTTTTACATACGAAGCATGGATGCAATTTCCTGGGCGACGATACGGTTGTATTCCAGGGTAAGTGTTTTGTAATTAACAAGGTCGATAATGGTGCCAACCAGGCAAAGCCCTCCAGTGAAAAAGTACAGGATTCCCATACCTATCTGGCCCAGCAGGAACCGATGGATTCCTGACACACCTAAAAAACCAACTAATGCCGTAATGAGCACGGTCTGTGGATCAATCCTGCGGGCGCGATATCCCATGGCGAATTGCTCAACTTGCTGATCATTCATCCCTTTCAGCAATCCCTTGAGGAAGGCGATCTCCTCAAGTTCCAGACCAGGCATAAGATGCATGAAGTTCATCTGTATACTCCTCACTGATGATTATACACAACTGTATGACCAGAAGGTTTTGAAATCAATTGATAGATTCGATACAAGATAAGCAGAAATCCAACCGGTCCGAAAACATGTGAACGGAACGAGTGCAGAATTTTTCCGTGGAGTAAATAGCTTACTGATTTGCCAAAACCGCAACCCGGACAGTCATGAGAGTGAATTCTCCTGTTCAGACAGAATACCATATGTTTGTCCGACGCCGGGTTTAATGTGGCGAGATACACTAACCCCAGGACCCAGAACCACCCTTCGAGTCCGGGACGTTGCAGGTACATGAGAATATTCTTGCGCGAAATAGTATCATTCATAGGGATCGATTCACTACTGTGATTTTTTCTTCAGCGTAGGTTGGAATGCAGCGCCATATTCCACATCCACTTCATACGCAAGTTTTGTTTTTCCTGCTCGCCAGAAATGTGTACCAAGTATTGCCAGTGCATCTGTAACCGAACGTAATTCAGTCGATTGTAGACGGTTCCCCAGGAGTTGGTCAAAGATTTCCTTGTCACGCAAATACCCTTCACCGACGGGGATAACGGGATCAGTCCCCGGCGGCAGATCTTTTCCAACGAAGACCTCAACCGGATCAGATAACGCTACCGGATTATCGCCGCCCTGCATCAGTCGGCCACGGCATATTTTTTTTCGTATCGGAAGCAGAGTCCAGGCAGTGCCATGTGTTACCCGTGCGGCCAACAGGTTAAAAGAGCTGATCGGGAGTACCGGAATACACATTGATGCTGCAAAAGCGGTGGCGAATGCGACACCGACACGCAACCCTGTATATCCTCCCGGTCCCACGCAGACCGCTATTCCGTCAATAGAGTCCCATCCGGTTTCCTTCATCCACGTTCGTATACCTTCTGAGAGAACAGAATCGTGTTTACGTTCTCTACAGTCTTCCACAGGACATACTGAAAGGCCATCCTCAATGCCTGTCCATGACGCATGTAAACCCGATGTATCTATCGCGAGAAGTTTCATAACCATACCTGTTGATGACTGATGAAAACTATATATCTGTGGTATCTCACTCGTTTAAAACCTGGAGTTCAGTCCCAAGATAACCGGCCAGCATTTCAAGATACCTGTCAATGGTATCGGTTGGACTGTAAAAGATATGCATAACGGCCCTGAAAAAGGGAGAGTCGATGTAGCCGTTTTCAACTACCTGGACACGTGTTCCTTCAGCTACTTCCAATACAGTTATTGTCCATGTCCCTCCGAAGCCCATTCCCTCATCGACAATCTCACGGACCAGTCTGCCTTCTATCAGTTGATATGGTGTGATCGACTGGTCTAAGCTGTCTGTCATAATTGAATTTAATGGCATCAGGATTTCTGTGTCCATCATCAGCATGCCTTCACCCGAAGAATACACTTCACGCCATACTGGATTTCCATCTCTGTCGTCCATACGGACAATGGATTCCAGATCCGTTCGCCACAATACTTCTGTCGAGTGATCAGAAAGCAATGCCCATACTGTATCAAATGGGGCAGCTATCAGGATAGTCCGATTTGCTTCATGGTTTTCTGGAGTTGTCAATCCATAGATATATAACATCAGGAGAATAAGAAGGATTGTGAATAAACCGACAATTATGAATTTATAAGTGTGTTTCACTTTTTCCTCCAGAACGTTTTTTCAATACTAAGGAAGACAAAAAGCAAATTCAAGATTGTTATTAAAATGAAAGAACAGTGTGAAATGTATTCACTGAGCTGCGATCAATAATAGCAGCCGTGGAAAAAGGAAAAGCCTTTTACCAAGTAGACAGTGGGTACAGGAATTACGAGAGTCATGGTATACGAATTGCGAGTATTATCAATACCGGCTCACTGCAAATTCCTGATTCACATAATTTGTGTTTTCTCTCGACATGAGTCGAAATATTGTCATATCATCATTATTTTAAGGGAAGTGATGTATATGCTACAATCTTCTATCTGATTATTCTGGATAAGTATTATCAGCGACCAATTATTTGTAACGGGATAGGGGGGACCATGAGACGGTTGGCATTCGCAGGAATATTGATACTTATTTCAACATCTTTGACAATGGCCGACACATATGTCGAAGGAGATATTGAAGGTGGGTTCTGGGGAATTGGTGGAAGTCCCTATATCCTCGAAGATGATATTACACTGTTGAGCGGGTGTACTCTCGAAATTGAACCCGGGGTGATTGTAAGAGGCGATTATTTATCAACCTTTTATGTAGAAGGTGAATTAATTGCTCATGGAACACCGGGTAAATGGATTGTCTTCACAGAACTGTTCAATGGCGAAGGATGGGGAGGATTCATCATTGAATACAATGATAATCTTACTTCAATGGAATATTGTATTGTTGAATATGGACGAGTTATTGAACATCCGATCCACGGTGGTGGATTCAATATAAAACATTCGCCGATTCGCCTCGACCATTGTATTGTCCGGTACAATCATGCCCCATACGATGGTGGAGGAATCTACCTGTATTACGCTGATTTCGAAATCACGAATACGCTTTTTCATCATAATACCTGTGATCGTTGCGGATCGTCCGTCGATTTCGCCGGAGGTAGTGGTGGTATTTTTGAACACAATGTAATAGCCTACAGTACAGCCGGAGCTGGCGGGGCGATTTACTTTTATGCCGGATACCACGAACTGGATCATATAACGATGTATGGCAATTCCGCTCTTCAAAACGGAATGGGTTCAGAAGGGTATCTTTACATGGGAACCGGGGAATTCCGAAATTCGATCATCTGGAATGATGAAGAGGACAGTCCTCTATTTAACGGGTTGCCGATGAGTGCCAGTTACAGTTGCATGTCTGACTATACAGCATCTGGCGAAAATAACATCTTTTATGATCCTCTGTTCATCGACAGGGAAGCGATGAATTTCTATCTTATGCCGGAATCACCGTGCATTAATATGGGTGATCCGGAAAGTGATCCTGATCCGGATGGATCACGTACTGATATGGGCGCTTTCTGGTGCCAGGATGGTATACCTCCCGATGAGTTCCCCCTTGAACTTGAGGTTTATGATGCAACGTCACAACAAGGTGAATTGATCTTTATACCGGTAGTGTTAAAGGGGATACACCTGCAACATGATATCCGTGAAATCACATGCGAAGTTGTACTTCCTACCGAAATTATTGAGGATGTAGATCGTATCGAGATGAGTCTGAATAACCCTCAGAACTGGACATTCGATGCTGTGTACATTAACGGTTCAGTATTTGTTCAGATGGAAGGTGGAAATCCTCTGGGTTCGACGACGCCTCTTTTTACAATCCATGCATTTATTGATGATAACAGCGATCTGGGTACATATCCGGTTCTGGTAGATACTGTAATTGTTAATAATGGAAACCTCGAAGTTGATACTATTCTTGATGGAAGAATAAATGTGCTGGATGATGAATTGGTTCTTGGAGATGTCGATCTGGACCGAGTCGTCGATGATATGGATGCACAAATGTTATTCGATTATTTCTCCGGCGAAGTAGAATTAAATGATATACAGTTGGTTTTAGCGGAGGTTTCAGGCAATCATTTTCTGAATCCATTTGATGTTGCACTCATCATGCAATATCATGCCGGAATCATTGATGAATACCCTGTTGAAACCGGTATACCTGATTTATCCGGTCGTGGCCGAGTTCTCTATAATTCCGGAGAAGTGGATGCCAATTATCATTCCGAAATCCCACTCCAGTTTCGAAATGCTTCTGAAGTGAACGCTGTACGGGTGGTATATGAATACAACCCGAATATTGTGGTTCTGTCGGATGAGGTGATGAATCTGCCAGTAGCCATATCAAATCTGTATTATGTGGAAACCGGTGCTGTTGTAGAATATGCTTCTTCAATCGATTATGAAGGGGATCCACTTGAATTGGGGACATTGTTATTCGAGTTGCTCGATGAAGACCGGGAACAGGCTACTGTTACGATTACCGAGTTTCATGTAAATGACTGGGTCATAAGTCATCCTGGTGAGTTCTACATTTACAACAATACTGGTGCTGACCCGGGAGAAATGCCACTTGAATATGAGCTGATAACGGCTTACCCTAATCCTTTCAACCCATCAACAACTATCAGGCTTGCCCTGGAATCCCCGGGACAATCACAATTACGGATTGTCAATACATTGGGGAGAACGGTCCAGGTATTTGAAAATGGCTATTTGTCCGCAGGTATTCACCAGTACACATGGAACGCGACAGGATTGGCGACAGGTGTCTACTATATTCACGCGAATTGCCTTAATCAATCGCAGACTATGAAGATCATATATTTACGATAGTGAATCGGTCCACAATTGGATTTTTCAGGCTGGTCAAATGGTTCACTCTACTGATTATTATATAAATGCCTCTTCAACGGAAGGGGCTTTTTTATCTCATTTCATACAACATGAGTAACCTCTCAGGTTTTCTTCCATTATTGCAACCGATCATTGTATATTTCGACGGTTGAATGATTAGCATGGGATTGTGCGATGTCAAAAACATCCAGGATTGAACTGGGAAAACCGGCAGTCAAAGGTGAAAAAATCTTACGCAGGCGGTACCGGCTGGCTAAACGTCTTTCCCGGATTGTCAGTAACGGCGGAGCGCTTCTGGATGTCGGGTGTGGCAACGGTGCGCAAACTGCCCTGTTCGAAAAGCACTTTTCCCAAATTGTTGGCGTGGATGTTCAAACAGATCCTATGAAAGATCCCAAAATCACCGCGTTGTGGGTAGGCGCCACAGGGGAACACCTGCCATTCGACGATGAATCCTTTGATGCAAT
This sequence comes from bacterium, assembly GCA_963674515.2. Lineage (GTDB taxonomy): Bacteria > Electryoneota > Electryoneia > Electryoneales > Electryoneaceae. The sequence goes on along the minus strand of CAXXQY010000001.1, from coordinate 73,644 downwards.
TACATGTTTTGAAGTGCTGGAACACGTTGTGGATCCAGTGCAGACCGTAAAAGAGTTTCACAGGCTACTTCGCCCTGGAGGGCAGGTAGTACTTTCGGTGCCCAACAAATGGTGGGTGTTTGAAACTCATGGTGCCCATTTGCCCGTGCTTCCATGGAATCGTGTGCCGTTTTTCTCATGGCTTCCTCAACCGCTACACGAACGATGGGCGAAGGCAAGGATTTATACCAGGAAACGTCTTGCGGAAACCATACGCACTGGCGGATTTTCTCAATACAGGATTTTTTATATCACAGCCCCCATGGATCGGGCACGTCCACGATGGCTGCAGAAGATTCTGCAAAAAACGATCTTCAGCTCCGATTTAACCCGAATACCTTTTATCTCGGTAAATCATATGGCGGTTCTGAATAAAAAATCCTGAGTGTAGAAGTACTAATCCACTTTAATTCTACCTTCCAATGCTCGTGTCAGGGTAAGGTCATCGGCATTCTCCAGATCAGAACCGACGGGGATTCCTCGTGCGATACGACTGACGTGAACTCCACGTGGAGAAAAAATCCTGGACAAGTACATTGCCGTCTGCTCGCCCTCCGGGGTGGGATTGGTAGCGATGATCAACTCGCGAATTGGTTCGTTCTTCAGGCGTTCGGCCAGTTCACGGATCCGCAGGTCTTCCGGTCCGATACCGTCCAACGGCGCCAACGCGCCTCCCAGCACATGATACCGTCCATTAAAAATGTTCCCCTTCTCAAGAGCGATGATGTCGCCAGGTGCTTCAACGACGCAAACAATGGATTCATCACGCTTGGGATTGGTGCAGATAGGGCAGGGGTCGTGGTCAGAGAGAAATCCGCAGATCGAGCAGACCTTCACATTGTCCTTCACCCCAATCAGGGCATCCGCGAGACGCTCTACATCTTCACGTTCGCTTTTCAGCAGATGAAGCGCCATACGGAGCGCGCTCTTTTTCCCGACACCGGGAAGGCGTGTCAGTTCCGCTTGTAATTCGATCACTGCAGGAGGCAGGGTTGCCGCCATGGTTGTCTCCGATCCTAATAATTTCCCTTCAGATTCCGATGGAAGAAAGATAGTGTGCGGATGCCCGGATACACAAACAAGTCGGTTGCATCCCCGATCTCACGAAGGAGATCAAAGTAGTCTCCATCGCATTTGTTCATTGGGGTTAAAGAAAACTGTTTGTCATGACCATATCGGATGCACATACGATAACGTAATTCCATGTTATCCTGAAAGATTGGGAATGTTGGATCATCATCACGGTACCAGTACAATTGCCCAAGAAAAAGATCGTTGATTTCACGGAAATGAAAAAGCTGACGGCCATTCTTGAACACGGCAAAACGGTATGTATCAAAGATGTATGATTTCCCCAGTGCAATTCTTGCGAGGAGAACAATAACCCCTGCGGGATATGTAAAGCTGATTGCTGCATTGATATTGTCAGGTACAACTTCAAAGTTATTTCGAAGAATGAATAGTGTGATTGTTACAAGAAAATGGAGAACAATCATATACAGAAACAAATCAAAAACGTAGACTATACGTGAAACGCTAAGAATAACTTTTCCCGGTTTTTTTGCGATATATGCACCGGGAACAATTGCTTTTACATAAAATAGTAATACGAAAAGAACGATTAAAAACATCAGGAATAATGGATTCTGCATAATGTCTTTTGCCGGTATTATTGTTATCCGGTTATCCCGTTAGCTCAGCTACTAAAATGTAATACGGCCTGATGTCATTCCTGCGAAGGCAGGAATCCAGGTCGTTATTTGATATTTTTCTATTTGTAAGTAATTTAATCGCAACTTCGTTCCGATATTTTTGGATTCCTGCCTTCGCAGGAATGACATCTTAACTATCATACGGTATCCATAGAAATTCATACATTGTCCTCTTGGCTGAGTTAACGGGATAAACGGATATTGTTATAACTGCATCTTGAAAAATAAGACAGCGAATGATCAAAAGTATATATAGTTCATTCATTAGAGCGTGTCAATTGAACCTGAAGTTAAAATGAATTATAGTATCGGAATGAAAAATCGTCTACTTTATCCTGGAAGAATTGTAAAAATCCCAATAGGTGGAACAATGATACGGCTATTTACGTGTTTATTCCTTCTGGTCAACCTGGTTTGTACCAATAATGCTTTGTCACAACAGATAACAATCCTCTATTTTACCGATGCTCATGAAATCGCACCTGTACAGGATCGTATGGGTGAGCGTGGTGGCTTCGCTCGACTGAAAACCATAGTGGACCGTGTGAAAGCGGAGAATCCGAATACAATGGTGGCATTTGGCGGGGATCTGGCGGGCGGTGTCCTGTTCGGGGCGATTTTCCATGGATTCCCGGTGGTGGAAGCCTGCAACCGTCTGCCGCTGGATGTGGCGAATTTCGGGCAGCATGACTTCGATTTCGGAAGCGATGTCACAAGAGCGTTGATCGATTCCTCCGACTTTCCATGGATTACATCGAACCTGGTGGAGGAATCCGGCGAACCGTTTAACAATCTATCCAATATTGCGATATTCGAATGGTATGGAATCCGTGTCGGATTCCTTGGGCTTACCGATGCAATGAATACGACCACACAGGAAGGAATCGTATTCCAACGTGACTTGGTGGAGTCTGCACGGGAAGCTGTCCAGAAACTTGACGCAATAAATTCGGACATCATTGTCGCATTAACCCAGACCGGCCTCGAAACCAACGAATTATTGCTGACCGAAATCCCCGAAATTGATGCGATTTTCTCCGAGGAACGTGCCGAAACACGGAGTATGGTCCATGTGGCAGGAGAACGCCCGATCCTTACACCGTGCGGCAACATCGGCTCCCTCGCCCGGTTGGATATTGAAAAAGTGGATGGTGATTACCGCATCAGCTACCGTTTTCATGCGATCACTCCCGATATACCTTCCGATCCCGAAATGGCGGCCTTGGAAAACCATTATATGACACTGCTTGAAGAAACGCTGTCGGAAACACTTGCAGTTCTGGAAACACCGTTGGAAGCGGGGATGTATGGCGACAGCCGTTCACGATGGCGGGAGTGCAATGCCGGGAACCTGATCGCGGATGCATACCGGAATGTTCATAACGCGGATGTGGGGTTGATGAACGGCGGCGGGATCCGTGCGAACGCCCTAGGAACTGAGATGACCTTGCGGGAAGCCACCGCAATGCTTCCGTTCAGCAACCGGGTTTCACTGGCGCGTATAAATGGTTCCCTTCTCAGGCAGGCGCTCGAACATGGCGTGAGCGAAGTGGAACGACACGCTGGACGGTTCCTTCAGGTGTCGGGAATGTCTTACGCATATAATTCTGATGCTCCTGCAGGTAGCAGAATATCCAATGTTCTGGTAAATGGAAACCTGTTGGATGAGACTGCTGTTTATACTGTTGCTCTGCCGAGCCATATTTTGCATGGCGGGGACGGTTTTTCCATGCTGGCGGACAGTCCGGATATTGAAATCCTGATTGACGGTTTTGACGCGCCGGTGGATGTGGACGTGTTCGCGGAATACTGTCGCAGGCATGGAAGTATCAATGCTGGAATGGAAGGACGGATCACGGTGCTCTCGGATGATTAAATGCAGGAAGAGTGCATAGTTCTGTTCGAATTGTACTATTTTACCATGCAATTGAAGTGATTCGGTAATGATCCTGGCGGACATGTATGAGTAGTAGAGCTATGAAGAAAAATCTGTCATTCCTGCGAAGGCAGGAATCCAGATATAGTGGAATGAAGTTTTGCTTATACTATTGATATAAAAGAAGATTAAATGCTGTTATCAATAACCAACTGGATTCCTGCCTTCGCAGGAATGACGTCAGGCAAAATTATGGTGGACTTCAAAGCTGATCGAATGATCCACTTGAAATAGGATGATAGAGACTGAACGGGGAGAAGAATGGGGACAAAACTGGCGCAGCGTACGGAATTCCTGACCGATTCGATGCCGTTGGCGATTTCAGCACGGGCGAAAGAGCTGATGAAAGAGGGGCGGAATGTCATCAATCTGTCCGTCGGGGAACCGGATTTTCCATCCCCTTCCGCAGTAAAAGAAGCTGGAATCCAGGCGATCAACGATAATTTCACCCGGTATACCGCCGCTGCAGGCATCCCGGAGTTGAGAGCTGCGGTAGCCGAATCGATAGAGAAAGAACAGGGTCTCAAGTACGAACCGACGCAGGTTGTGATGGCCAACGGCGCCAAGCAGGCGATTGCCAGCCTGTTCCTGGCGATCCTCGACCCTGGCGATGAAGTAATCATCCCCGTTCCCTGTTACGCCAGCTATTTCGAGCAGGTCCATCTGGCAGGTGGAGTGCCGGTGTCATTGATGTGCCTCCCGAAAAACAACTTCCGTCCCGATATTGAAGAGCTGAAGCAGAAGATCAACTGGAAAACCAAGGCGATCATTTTCAACTCTCCGAACAATCCCACCGGCGCCGCATGGTCCGAGGAAGAGATCCGGGAAATCGGCGCACTGTTCAAGGATACGAAAATCTGGGTGATCAGCGACGATATTTACGAGAAACTTCGCTATGACGGCAAAAAACACCTGAGTTTCGCCGCTGTGGATGGCCTCAAGGACCAATCGATCCTGCTGAACGGTGTCTCCAAGTATTTTGCAATGACCGGATGGCGGATGGGATACGCCGCAGCGCCACCAGAGTTGGCGAAAGCATTGGCGAAGATCCAGTCCCAGATGAGTGGATCGCCGGGTAGCGTAAACCAGAAAGCGGCACTGGCAGCGTACACACAGACCATGCCGGAGCCGGAAGAGATGGTGCAGGCGTTCGCACGGCGGAAATCGCTGATTACGGAAGAGTTGATAAAAATTCCCGACCTGCGTTTCCTTGAACCAGAAGGCGCTTTTTATGTCTTCCCGGACGTGACCAAATACTTCGGAAAAAAGGCTGACGGCGAAGAGATCAAGGATTCGTATGGATTGTGCATGTACCTGCTGGAAAAGAAGAACCTCGCACTGGTGCCCGGCTCAGCATTCAAACGAGAAGGGCATATCCGGATCAGTTTCGCCGCTTCCGACCAGGAATTACGGGATGGTGTCGCGCGATTGGCGGAAGGATTACGGGAATTGCAGGATTGAGAAGCAATTAGTTTTACAATGATATAAAGAATAAAAAGGGCCATCCATAATTGGATAGCCCTTTGTCACTCAAGTGTATGTACAGAATCTTACTTGATGTACATCAGTTTCCGGAACGCCTGTTGACCGTCCGCTTGCAGGTGCAGGAAGAAGATACCGGATGACAGGTTCATACCGGACACATCCCAGACCACCTCTTTTTGTCCTGCAGTCATTTCACGATCCACCAACAATGCGACCTGCTGACCGAGCATGTTGTACACAGCGAGGCGTACATGACCGCTGCTCGGAAGATCGAAGTTGATCTCGGTTGCAGGGTTGAATGGATTCGGATACGGCGCATGAAGCGCGAAGTCAGTCGGGATCAGGTCACCGTCTTCACGTTCTTCCACATCGATGTAGTTGTCCGGCGCTTGGGTAGTGAACCGTACCGCCATCTCCGTGCTCAGTTCCGCCGCCGCTGCCGGGTATTGACGGGCGTAGGAATACTCGAGTCCGTAATGGTGTGTCGGATCTTCAATGCCAATGGTGGCGCCGTTATTGTTCTCATCGATATTTTCAATATTCCTGTACTGGAACTCGATGATGCCGTCGCCGGTCGGAGTTTCATGATGCGCGGGATCGTACAGGACAATCGCAAATTCGGCCGGGTAATATACCTCGGTTTCCCATCCGAAACGGTTCACCGCATTAGGCCACTCGAAGATGAAGGTGTGATTGGCTTCATCGTAATAAGTGTATACCTCAATCTGCTCTTCCGGTCGTGCACGGAGGTCATCCCAGAACGGTGCGATGAGATCACGTGGACCTAATGTGGATGGCAGGTTCCAGTTACGGAAGTAGTTCTTCGTGTACACTTCTTCATCGTACAGGGAGATCCAGCCATTTGAGCTGACAGTTACGACGGAACCTGACGGATAGTTATCACCGTAGAATGTGAAATCGAAAGGCAGTGTCACGGTGAAGTTTTCGTCATCACTCAGTTCGGCAGGCTCAAGTTCCATGCTTTCAAGATCCGGCCATTGATAGGTCGGACGCATGCTCGGCCAGCTCGCATCGGTGTTGTCATAAGCGAAATAGCCGTATCCATCCGGACCTAACGGGTCGCTGGCGGTAGCGCCTTCGAGGGCGATGGAGAAATGAGTATGACCGATAGCGGTTCCCGACTGGGTGATCGAAGCGCCAAACTGGACTACTCGTCCACGGTAGGTATTACCGACAACGGACACTTCAATCGGCGTTGCCGTTGAACCGGTTGCACCCTGGGCGATGGAACCGAGGGAAGCAGTAGCTGTGTTGACTGTAACCGCCTCATCCCAGGATTCAACGGTGATGGAAATATCATCAAGGTCGGCAATGCCGAGATTTGTAAATGTGAAGTCCAGGCTGGCATCGTTGCCCGGCTGGAACTGCCCGGAAGAAACTTCATAACCATCAAAGTGCAGTCTTGGCACACCCACCGGCACCCAGATTTTTCCTGTCCAGGGGCCGCCGTCCGAACCGGAAATCTCAAGCGTCAGTTCGAGATCGGTTTCAGTTGGGAAACCTGGAAGTACGGTTACCTGGAATGGTGAACTGGCATTGTCTGCGGTTGTCCCAGATGCAATAGCACCGAAATCGGCATCAGCGGATGTGATAGAGACTAGTTCGCCATTCGGATGTGACAGGGTCGCGGAAACATTGCCTTGAGCTGCTGTTCCGGTGTTTTCGAGCACCACTTCAAGATCAAAGGAATGGCCGGGAATCACAACCGCTTCGCCTCCGGCATCCACTGTCCAATTGTTGACGCTCACATACTGGTCGACCGCTTCAACGTCGAACGTGCCAACAAATGCTTCGTAATTCGGTCCGGTGACCGTTAGGGTAAGTTCGCTCGCTTCGTTAATACCGGTCAGTGGAAGATTCACTGTGCCATCTGAGTTCGCCCACGAACCGCTGATTAATTCACCTTCACGGGTGATGGATACATACGCTCTCGTAACCGGATTTCCTGCACGTGTCAGTGTAACTGCAATATAATCCTGGCCTAAAGGTATACTCCCATCAAAATCAACCGTGATTGTGCGTGGCGCCCTGCTCCACATGCTCAGTGAGGGGTCTCCAAGTACATGATACACATGCCAGTAGAATTGCACCTTGCTGGCGTTGTCAGGTAACGGGCCTGTGTTATTGTCAAGTGGATGAGCATTGATCAATTCCATCTTCGCACGAACAAGCGCCTGGGAGATATTGTTCAAACCCTCCGCATAGACTCCCGTGTAGAACCCGGAAAGAAGCGGATTGTTGAATTTGGTTGACGTGTGAAGGTCTGTCGGTCCGACAAAGGCAACAGCGCCCTTCGGAGCGTTAGGAGTACCAAGGGTAACCATATGTTCGCCGAAACACTTGCCACCATTGCCGGAACTGGCAAAGTCACCGGTTGCGCAGACAAAGGATGTCGCTACGAACAGGTAGTTCACATTTGTAAATTCGTTCAGGTCGCTGGATGACAGGGCCGGTTCGACCCATCCGCCTGCATTACCCCATCCACGATAGGTCAGATAAGAGGTTCCTCGGTTGACGCACTCAATGATGTCATCACCACTTACCGGAACACCGCCAAGACGCCAGAACAGGGTGTCGATCATCTCAACGCCCCAGTCATTATGCATACGTTCGGCAAGCCATTGGCTGGTGGCAACCGGAGTCAATGGTGTTAATCCGCCTTCTGCATAGTTTGCAGCGACAACAGTAGCAGCGTACCAGCGATCCGAGTTCATGGACGCGAATGGATCGGCTTCATACTGGATTGTACCCGCGACCATACGTAGTAATTCTGTCGAGGTACCTACCGGGAAACGTCCGATCATGAATTCAGGCAGGTAATCATTGCCTTCAACTGTTGTGAATGCCCAGTCGGTAGCGTCGATTTCCTGCACATCACGCGGATTACGTATCATGTAGTGTGGCATGGTCGAGCCACGATTCGCATCTCCGACCAACAGAACGTACTCAAGCGGAGGATTGTCATTATCCCAATGGTCCTGAATGACTGCCATGACATCATCTGCAGATGGTTCACCGGTGAAAGTATGAGTTACTACGGTGTACCCCATCTGTGTTTTCCAGGTAATGAAGTCGGCCATCATCGCCATATACGTACTGGAAGCGGAAAGGATCAGGTACGTCCCACGTGTTGTCGCAAGCCGTGTCCCGAGATCATCCAGTTCATTCAAAACAAGGCTCTGGTACAGTGGCCAGAATTCACGCGAAATCGGACGCATTGGCTCAACCTGGGAAATACCTTCCATGGCAGAACCGATCTGCACTTCAATATCCAGGTTGGTCGCAATAAGGAAACGTCCGCTTTCTTCTTCCAGAACCGGCCTGATAGTTAACGGTGCAACGGTGATGTCGCGCCAGATCATGGAAGAACCAAGTTCTGCAAATGTTAATTCCCCGGGAACCTGATCCAGGGAAAAGGTCTCTTCGATTTGATCCTCAACGGGATTATAGGCAACAAATTCTCCCTGGCGGATTACAAGGTTTGCAGTCTGACCCCATGGTAACCGGACAAACCCACCAGTACTTTCAACCGAGTTCTCATCTGTAAACACTCGATTGGAGGAAATTGAAACTGCGTACCCCTCTTCAGTTTCAAAGAGATCAAAACCGGATGTGGACCATTCAAAACTGATCGATCCATCCGATTGTCCGGTCAATTCAAGTTGTGCCTGTTCATGAGCTTGTGGGGTAACCTGTACCCAGTCAGCCTGGCTGACAGTCACAATACATAACATCAACAGGGCAACAAGCAGCAAGTTGCGGTACATCATAGCCTCCAAGCGTATCGTCATGAAAACTTTCTGTTTTCCTGTACAGTAAATTCAGGCGAAAAAACAACATAAATATGTTAGAATGGGAACGCCATTGAAACCGGTGTCTCACCAGGAGTCGCCCATTCATTTTGAATGATTTCCTATGCAATATTTGCATGGAATTCAGTGTTGAGCATGAAACGCGAACAATGGACAATTAATTGGAATGTTTGCCAAAGTGCGCATCCATGTGGTGCATTTCAAGTCTTAGCCAAGACAAACGATGACTCTCGAAAGGGTTATTGCGCAAAAGTCATTCCACTTTACGAGTAATGCAATTTTCAACCTTCCGATAGTACCCAGGTGTGGATACCATGTTTCTTCAGCATCTCAATAAAACCTTCTCTTGCGTCGGAAGCCTTCTCTGTTTTTTTCGAAGCCAGGATTACCGCCTCGCTGAACAAATGAGATTGTGCAATTCTTCCTGCAAGCTCGGTCGAAGGTTCTTCGCGGAAGATTACTGTGCCGGGCATATTTGCGAATGAGCTTTGCCACACAGTATTTTCAAGCACTAATGCAATCGCACCCCTGGCGTGAACAGGTTTCCGCTCTTCGACTTCATGCTTTCCTTTTGGCGAAGCTTTCTGAACATGTGAAGGTGTAATATCAACTACCTCGCCCATGGATGGTATATAGGTTTCCCAGTTCAACTCCATGTTCAACCGTGAACTCATGGCTTCCAAGCCCTCTTTTTCACCGTGAACAAGGAAGGTTTTTATTGGAGCGTCCATCTTTTTCAACCAGGGCATCATTTCGGAATAATCCGCATGGCCGCTCATTGCACTGAGAGTGACAACCTCCGCCTTTACCGGGATCTGTTGGCCGTGGATTTTCATCTTCTCTGCGCCTTCCTGCAGCAATCTTCCCCGGCTGCCTTCCGCCTGGTATCCGACCAATACGATTGTATTGCGATCATGGGGAAGTGTTCGCGCCAGATGGTGAAGTACTCGTCCCGCGGTCGCCATTCCACTGGCGGAGATGATGATGCACGGTTTCATACGCTCATTGAGCTTTTGCGACTGCTCACGTGTGCTGAGGTAGTGAAATTCGGAACGTTTGAAAACCGAATTGGAACGGATTCCGCTGAGAGTGTGAGCATCCAGCTCCTCATGATGAGCACGTGTCTGCCAGGTTGTGGAAACAGCCATGGGGCTGTCCAGGAAAACATCGATGGGTTCGATTGATCCTTCGTCAATCAATTCAGCGATGAATTGCAACATTTTCTGGCTTCTGCCCAGTGCGAATGCCGGAATAACGACAGTCCCACCTCGTTTAGCCGTACGGTAAATAATATCCGCGAGCTCGCCTTTCGGATCGCCATCTTTATGCAGACGGTTGCCATATGTACACTCAAGGAGCAGATAATCGGCAGATGCAGGAGGATCCGGGTCCAATAGCAGTGGTTGATTATACCTGCCAACGTCTCCGGAAAAAACGATTTTTGTTGATTCACCGTTCTCTTCAATGGTCAGTTCGATGAATGCCGAACCTAACACGTGCCCGGCATGGCGCATGTATACACTGGCTCCTTCAAAGATCGAAACAGGGGCATTGTAGGGAAGAGGTTTGAAAAGAGCGAGAGCCTGTTCTGCATCTTCCAGCGTGTACAATGGTTTCGGATCTTTATGTTTTGAAAATCCATATTTTCTTGCATGTTTTGCATCTTCTTCCTGTATGTGTGCGCTGTCACGCAGCATGATTTCAGCAAGGTCGCATGTTGCCAGGGTGCCATAGACAGGACCCCGGTATCCGTCATGAACCAGTTTGGGCAGGAATCCAATATGATCTATGTGAGCATGAGTGATTAAAATTGCATCAATACTCGATGGATCAATCGGGAATTCCTCCCAATTCTTGAGTCGAAGTTCTTTTAATCCCTGGAATATCCCACAATCCACAAGGATGCGTTTTTGAGTACCATTCCGCCATTCAACCAGGTGTTTGGAGCCCGTCACAGTCCCTGCGGCGCCAAGAAAATGAATCTTAGCCATAGTGTCTTCTACCTTGTATGTTAACGCCCATCAGATTTTTTTATGCAGGCAATAAGGTACATATGCGAACCGTAATTACCAAACAGGATGGAGAACAATCATTGGTTCGTGATACAGCAGGTTGCTTTCAATCATTGAAAAACACCTGCCTCGAAATGGAGGAAAAGTATTGTTTAGGAACAGCGAAAGACTTGACAGAATAATAGATACAAAATAGCTTTAGTAAGAAGTGCAATTACTGGAACTTAACATTGAGGAGATGATGACGCGGGATCGATGCCCCGTTTGTGGAGCCAGTGATCTTGAAGAACTGATTACCCTGGAAGACTATCCTTATGCAGGGAACGGTGCAGTGAGGCGAGAACTGGCGGAACAAGTGCCTTTGGGCCCATTAAGTATCGGAATATGTAAAGTATGTGGAACCCTTTTCCAGATGGTTCCTGTCACATTTGAAGACCTGGACAGGATGCTGTCACGGCAACCCTATCCGGAACCACAACGTGAAACAGGGATGGAAATTGCAGAAACCGAAAAGTTTCTGGAGGGGTTGAAACGCAACCTGCCTGCCAAAGCCCGCATTCTTGACATCGGATGTAATACAGGTTATATAATGCACCGATTGAAGGAATGGGGGTACAACAGCGTCGGTGTGGACGCTAATCCCAGCGCAGTAAAAACTGCCCGTTCCTTCGGAATGGAAGTGCTTGAGGGACGATTTGAAGCGGGAATGTTTGAAGAAGAATCGTTTGATGTAATTATCACACGCAGCGTTCTCGAACATGCCCTCGATCCATTGACATTACTGCATACAATGGATACCATCCTCAAACCCGGCGGTATTTTAGCCGTTGAAGTTCCCAATATTGGGAATGTATTCCGCCGTGCTGCTTTTGGCGGTTTCAGCTTCCATCATGTTTTCTATTGGACAACTCCTACCCTGCGTTACGCTATATCGCTTCAGGGTCTTGAGCTCCTGGGTGGCTATGAGGGATCGTACATCGCACAATTCGGAAAAAAGGTTGAAAAAGGAGAACGTGAGTTCGATCCAGTCCCTTCGGCAGATGAAGATGTTGAGATGATCTATAATGCTGCGAATGCATTCCTTGACCGCAAGGAGAGAATTACAGATGAACTGATTGATCTCATTCAAAACCGTTTTGCAAACGGGATTTCCATCATCGGAGCCGGAACACCAACTGTGGACATGCTTTATTATACCGGATTGGACGATGAAATTGCGCAGATCGTGACCACAGACAGATCGCGCCAGAACCATACTCTCGCGGGAACAGATTTTACGATTGAACCTGAAGAATCCCTTGATACAGATGATATTGATGCTGTCATCGTGTCTTCTGAACGCAGGATGGATGAGTTGCTGGATCATCTGGATGAATACAATACCCAGGGCGGTCAGGTTGTCAGGTTCACACCGGATCTTGAAGTAATGTAAAAATTGCAGTTCTTCTCATATTGCCGGGATATCCCGGCTTTTTCTTTTCTGGTACACGTGGGATATTGATTCTATATGTAGAGAAGAGGGCATTAAGGTCTGGAAATGAAAAACGATTTTCTTGGACATCTTTCAGAGTGTTACAAACGTTGCACTGAGAACACAAAACTGAATGCATTCCTTTACCTGCCTTCGTTTCAGGATCTCTGCGTAAAAACTTCAATATCGAATAATCCGGATAAAAACAGGCTTGTGATCGGGGTAAAGGATAATATCTCAGTTGAAAATATGCCGCTTACCTGTGGATCGAAAATCCTTGAAGGATACACTGCGCCCTATTCCGCAACCGTTATTGAACGACTTGAAAAAGAAGGTCACCTGATTCTTGGAAAAACCAACCTCGACGAGTTTGCCATGGGATCATCCAGTGAGTACAGCGCCTTTGGTCCTGTGCTTCATCCATTGGACAACAACATCGTACCGGGTGGATCATCGGGTGGATCGGCCGTCGCGGTTGCTACGAAGATGTGTGATGCCGCATTAGGATCCGATACCGGTGGCAGCGTACGTCAACCCGCTGCTTTTTGCGGGGTGGTTGGATACAAACCGACATATGGCAGGGTTTCACGATATGGTCTTGTCGCATTCGCTTCCTCCCTCGAACAGATAGGTGTGATCGCCAATGATGTTCGCACCGTCGCGACAGTCGCAATGGTCATCAGTGGGTATGATGCAAAGGATGCCACTACAATAAATGTTCCGGTTCCCGACTACCTGTCCAATCTTAAAATGGAAGTGAAAGGCGTTACCTTCGGAGTGCCTGAAGAATACATCAGCGATGATTTACCCGAAACAATCAGGTCTTCGCTGAATGATGCGGTTGACGTATTGCGGAAAGCGGGAGCAATAGTGAGAAATGTTTCCCTGCCGCATACAAAATATGTAATCCCCTGCTATACGGTTATCGCCATGGCGGAAGCATCCAGCAATCTGGCAAGATTTGACGGTGGACGGTTTGGAAGCAGGCAAGCCGCGGATACATTCGAGGAACAGGTAATCCGTTCGAGAAGCGAAGGTTTCGGAACCGAAGTGAAGAGGCGGATAATGCTGGGAACCTTTGTACTCAGTGAAGGGTATTATGATGCCTATTATGATAAAGCAACACGTTTGAGACAAGTAATCCGTACAGATTTTACGGACGTATTCAGTGAGGGGATAGATCTTCTCATTATGCCAACGACGCCGGAGCTGCCATTCTGTAGAGGTGAGAAAAGCAAACCTCTGCACATGTACACCAGCGATTTATATACCGCTTCGGCAAATCTGGCGGGAATTCCTGCGATCAGTATACCATGGCGAAACAGTGGATTGCCGACAGGTATCCAGCTTATGGGGCCGGATTTCTCAGAGGAGCTGCTGTTCCGTGCAGCACTTTTTCTGGAAACATCTCAAAAAAGCGATAGAATACAGTAACAGAACAAACCTGGTATTTAAGTACAATCAGATTAGAGTTCATCCCGATATGAAAATCCCTGAAAAATACCGTGCCGTAATCGGACTGGAAGTGCATGTCCAGTTAAATACAGCGACAAAAGCATTTTGCCGATGCGATGTCAGCTACGGCGCCCCTCCGAACAGCCATGTTTGCCCGGTCTGTCTGGGACTTCCAGGCGCTTTGCCAGTTGTTAATGAGAAAGCGGTGGAAATGACTATACGACTGGGGTTGGCGCTCGGCTGTGAAATTCACAATAAAACAAGGTTTGCACGGAAAAACTACTTTTATCCGGACCTTCCGAAAGGATACCAGATTACCCAGTCGGACACCCCATTTTGTACAAATGGATGGATTCCGTTGAGTCCTCTGCAAGATCGTGCAATAGGGATAACGAGGATTCATCTCGAGGAAGATGCCGGGAAATCATTTCATGGTCGTGATGAAACACTGGTCGATTTCAACCGGTGTGGTGTTCCACTTGCTGAAATTGTATCTGAACCTGAGCTGCAAAATCCCGTGGAAGCAGTCGCTTATCTGAAACAACTCAGGAGAATCGTACGGTATCTCGAACTCAGCGATGGGGACATGGAAAAAGGAAGCATGCGTTGCGATGCAAATATTTCTGTCACACTGAAAAACCAGATCGAAAATGGCACAAAAGTTGAAATCAAAAACCTGAACAGTATAAACGGTGTCAAACGAGCTTTGGAATTCGAAATCCAGAGACAGGTGCAAGAGCTTGAAAATGGCGGTTCCATTTATCAGGAAACACGACTATGGGATGAAAACGGACGAAGGACACGGGTGATCCGTACAAAGGAAGATTCACCCGATTACCGGTATTTTCCCGAACCGGATCTGCCTGAAGTTGTGCTTCCTGAAGATTGTTCTCAAGAAATACTTCCGACACTTCCCGAACTTGCCCATCAGAAAGTGAGACGATACCATACAGAATGGAAAATCCCGATTGAAGATGCTGAAACCATTGCTGAAGACCAATCATTTGCAAAGTACTTTGAAGAGGTTATAGCCTGTAATCCTCAAAGCCTGGCCCAGGAAGCGTCGAACTGGATGAAAACAGAAGTCAAACGTGTTTGTAAAAACAGGAGGTTATCCATACATCAACTTCCGGTGGGACCGAGAAGACTGGCAGATCTGCTGACCATGTCGGTGGAAAAACGGATTCAACGTGCAGGTGCAAAGATCATTTTCGAGCAGATGCTTGATTCCAGCAAGTCACCTGAAACAATTGCAGACGAAAAAGGATTATGGGCAGCAGGTGGAATGGTGGATCTTGATAAAATTGCAATTGAAGTTATTGCCGAATATCCAGATCAGGTGAATTCCTACCGGGAAGGAAAAAAGAAATTGCTTGGTTTTTTCATGGGACAGGCAATGAGAAAAGTGGGTGATGCTATTAATCCGGGTGAATTATCGGCTGTTTTTGTCCGGTTGCTGGGTGAT
This sequence comes from bacterium, assembly GCA_963674515.2. GTDB lineage: Bacteria > Electryoneota > Electryoneia > Electryoneales > Electryoneaceae. Next base: position 58,236 of record CAXXQY010000001.1, on the reverse strand, counting down.
TCTTAATGACCATATAACATTTCAAAATCTCAATGATCCTGTAAATAATAAATCTTGGATACTTGTATTGAAGAAATAGAAACGTCCGATTTGTTGTTTATCTTTGGAGGAATCACGGGGAGGGCATGATATGTCTGATCTACCGAAACAAAGCTTCAAAGATTTTCTCAACGGTTCCTTTCGACGTGTTGATGAAGTTGTCTATGCATTGATCGGAGTTTTCCTTATTGCCACTGCCTGTCTGACTCTTTTCTCCGTACTGATGAGTATTCTGCACTATTTCGACACCACACATGATCTTGAAGGTCTGGTCAATATTATCGACAGGATTATGCTGACGTTGATGATCGTGGAAATCCTCTACACCGTACGAATTTCACTCCTTCATCATTATATCACTGCGGAACCGTTCCTGATTGTAGGATTAATCGCTGCCATCAGACGTATCCTGGTGATCAGTGTGGAATCGGGGTACCTGGCGCATGAGAATCCTGATGTTTTTATGAGCCTGCTCACGGAAATCGCAGTACTTGGAGTGATGGTGCTTCTGTTTGTGGGAGCAATAATCATGCTACGGAAATGGGGAAAGAAAAGAGATGAGGGAATTGATATCTGATACATTTTGAACGAAAACTGGAGCTGCAGGATGGCAACAACAGGAGAATCCAGGTACCTGATATGGGAAACCTAAGTGAAGAAAAACTGGCAGAGATGAAGTTTCAGTTGGAGTCATTGTCCGATGATTCCGAACAGAAGGTTAATCTTCTCAATGACTATGCCTTTGAGATAGCAGATCTCGATATACAGAAAGCGACTGAGTTATCGTACCAGGCGTATGACATTGCAAAACGACTGAATTACGAGCGTGGAATAGCATATGCTCAACGTAATCTCGGTTTTATGGCATACTATGTGGAAGGAGACTTTGCAAAAGCGGAAGATTACATATTTAAAGCGTTGCGCTGGTTCGAGGAGAATGATGATCAACTTGGAATTGCATTGATCTCTCAAGGGCTTGGTATCGCACACTGGGGATTGGGTGAATATGAGCGAGGATTTGAATATGTACAGAAAGCAAAGGAAATATTCCATGATGCCGGGGATAAGCAGGGGGAAGCCTGGAGCCTGAACATCCTTGGAGTGTTTTACTATGATTGGGAACAATACAATGAAGCGTTGGATCACTACCGTTCTGCACTGGAAAAATTCAGGGAATTGGATTTTATTGTCGGAATTGCACGTTCATTAAATGGAATCGCCAATGTATACTTGAAAAAGAAAGACTATGAGCACGCGAAAAAACATCATCTCGAAAGTATCGCGTTGTTTGAATCGGCCGGTCAACGACTTGGTATCAGCCGTGTTCTGAATGATCTTGGCAACATGTACCGCGATAAACAGGAGTATGATAAAGCACTGGAAAAATACAAACAAAGCCTGGAAATCAGGCAGGAAATACAGTACAAGCATGGTGAATCGACGACTTGGCTGGACCTGGGCGAATTATACCTTTTGACCGGAAAATTTGATGAAAGCGAGGAAGCGTTTCACAATGCTCTGAAACTGGCGCAAAAAACCGGCTCAAAACCGAAAATATGCAAAGCGCATCTCGGATTATCACAAGTATACAGCAAGAAAGGTGATTTTGAGAAAGCCCTTGAAAATCATATGAAATACCATTCACTTGAGGATGAAATCTATCATGAAGATATGGAGAAGAAGCTCAGCAATCTGAAGGCTGTATTGTCACTGGAAGCAGCTCAGAAAGAAGCGGAAACATTCAAAACAAAAAATGAAGAACTGAACAGGACCAATGAAGAACTTCGCCAAACTCTTGAACAGCTTCACGCAGCTCAGTCACAATTAATTCAGTCGGGTAAGATGGCTGTTCTGGGACAGTTAATCGCTGGAATCCTCCATGAGATTAATACACCTGCAGCTTCGGTGAACAGCTCGCTCGATGTGATCCAGAGAGCAATGCGTAAAATCAGGGATGAATTACAGGAAATCAGCGCCTCAGAAGAGAAAAAAGATCTTCCGGATCTGGAACCTCTCTGGAACATGGCGGAGGTCAATCTTCAGAATACTTCCGACGCCAATCGCAGGATCATCGATCTGATGAAGAACCTGCAGACGTTTTCCCGGGTGGATGAGGCCAGTTTCCAGAAGACAGATCTTCATATATGCATTGACACTACATTGAGCCTGTTGAAAGGACAGTTGCCGGAGACAATATCGGTACGCAAAGAATACGGTAACATTCCGGGCATATACTGCTACCCCGGGGAATTGAACCAGGTATTCATGAATCTCATTACCAATTCTGTTGCTGCGATGAAGGATACAGGTATTATCACAATCACAACGAAGCAGAATGAGGATTTCATAATCGCAGAATTTGCTGATAATGGTGACGGTATCGCGCCAGATAAACTTGAAAAAATTTTCGAACCTGGATTTGTCATGCGTGATTTGAAAATACGAATGAGTACCGGTTTATATACCAGTTTCAATATCATTCAGAAACACAATGGACAAATGGATGTGAAGAGCGAAATCGGAAAAGGCAGTGTATTTACAATAACTCTGCCGAAAAGGCTGTAATTGTAAAGCGATGTCATGAATCATGTGCAAAAAATCTGTAAAACAAGGTGTAGTAGTACGGAATTGAAAGAAAAACTTGTGATCCATTCACAAGCAACTATAGCAGGGGGAAGTTATGAATCCATCCGCGTTTATTCCCACCCCCGACACAATCCCCGCCCCCTGGTGGGTGTTCGAGGTGTTGGGAGTGGTCACGTTCCTGGTGCACATCCTGTTTATCAACGTTGTGTTCGGAGGAGCGATACTTATCATCTATTCGCGAGTCCAGAACGATCATGAAGCAAATGGTACTTCTATTCTTACTTCTGCGATTTCATCCAAGCTTCCCTCGATTTTTGCGTTGACAGTGACATTTGGCGTGGCGCCGTTGCTGTTTTTACAGGTGAATTACGGTCACCTGTTCTATTCGAGTTCGATCCTGCTGTCCTGGTGGTGGTTTATCATTATCCCCTTTGTCATTCTTGCCTATTATGGATTGTATGTCCATGTAAAACAGGCGGAAAACCGAATCAAGCTGTCACGTGCAGCGATAATACTCGCGGCGGAATTATTCCTCTACATAGGCTTTTTGTGGGTGAACAACAATACATTGATGATACGCCCGGAGCATTGGCAGCCGATTTTCGAACAACGAAGCTGGATTCCACTTCATTTTGGTGAACCGACGCTGATCCCGAGATGGCTTCATTTTATTTGTGCTTCCATCGCTATTGCCGGATTATTCACATCAATTGTGTGGAATATCCGCACCGGTAAAGCTGTCGAAGGCGCCGAACATCATATAAGAACCGGCTTGAAGATTTTCGCATGGTCGACCATTGTGCAGATCCTGGCGGGGTTCTGGTGGTTGATTGCCTTGCCACGACCGATCATGATGCAGTTTATGAGTCATGACATTCTACGAACTGCGCTGTTAACCCTCGGGATTCTTCTGGCGGTCTCATTGCTGATCCAGGCATTTAAGGGAAAACTCACAGGTACGATAATTCATCTTGCTGTTATTATGGTGATAATGGTAACCATGCGTGCTTTACTCCGGGCATCGTACCTTGCAGATTATATGCGGTATAGTGATCTGGAACTCAATCCGCAATATGATGTGCTCGCGTTATTCCTTATTGTATTCGCTGCAGGCCTTGGCGCTGTCTGGTATATGGTTAAAGCTGTTCGTAACACTGAAACCGGGAGGGTGGAAGGATGAACTATCCGGTCTGGGAACTTTTCGGTCTCGGTGGGGGGACACTGATTGCCCTCGTTTCGGTTCTGCATGTCTACATCTCGCATCTCGCGGTTGGCGGCGGAATTTTTATCTGGCTAACCGACCGCAAGGCGCTCAAGGAAAACGATAGTGATCTGAATGATTTCCTGAGACGCTATAACTGGGTGTTTCTGCTGGTGACCATGGTGCTCGGTGGTATGACAGGTGTAGGGATCTGGTGGACTATCTCCATGGTGAATCCCGCGGGAACATCGGCGCTTATCCATAACTTTGTGTTCGGCTGGGCGATTGAATGGGTGTTTTTCCTGGGTGAGATTGTAGCGTTGCTTGTCTACCATTATTACTTCGACAAACTGTCACGCAAAACCCGGTTGAACATCGCTTTTCTGTATGCGTTTTTCGCATGGATGAGCTTGTTTATTATCAACGGTATTCTCAGCTTTATGCTCACACCCGGACGTTGGATTGAGACAGGCAACTTCTGGCATGGTTTCCTGAATCCGACCTATTTCTCATCGCTGTTCTTCCGGACATTTATCACGCTCATGTGCGCGGGCATTTTCGCATTCCTGGTGGGATCGTACCAGAAAGAGGAACAGGTTCGAACCAAGGTGGTCAGGATTGGCGTACAATGGTTGATAATCGCCATGATCGGTATTGTCTTGACTGGCGCCTGGTATTACTTCAGTGTACCGGAAGGAATTCGCAATACAACCTTTTCGTTGAATCCACAGGCCGGTCCTTTTGTCACCCTGATTTTTGTCGTAACCCCGCTTGTGCTACTCCTGGGATTAACCTTTATTCTGAAAGGTTCTACATCGACAAAACGTTTTTTCGCATGGTTGATCCTGATCGCCGGGTTTGTCTGGATGGGGAGTTTTGAATACATCCGTGAAATCGCACGGAAACCATACGTGATCTATGGCTACATGTATTCCAACGGCATCCTTGTGGATGAAGTGGATGAATTGAACCGTACCGGGTTTCTCATGAATTCCCACTGGACACGGGTCAGGAATGTGACCTATGACAGGTATGCCGAAGCCGGTGAGGAACTGTTCCGTTTGCAGTGCCATGCCTGTCACACCATTGGTGGACGGAATGATATCCTCACGCGCACCGAGATATTTCCCTACCGTGGACTGGTTGCGCAATTGACTGGGCAAGGACGCACTATTCCGTATATGCCGCCATTTGCCGGGACCTTCATGGAACGCGATGCACTGGCTACCTATATACAGAGCGGATTGAAGGGGGAAGAAGTTGTTTACGGTTTACCGCCTGCCGACATTATACCCGTTGAATGTGAAGTCCCGGACTACGATGCGAGTGATGGTGGATATGTGTTACTTGTCTGGAATGATCTCGGGATGCACTGCATTTCGGATTCGGATCCCTATTTCGTGATCCTGCCACCGGCCAATACGCTCGAAGCGCAACTGATTCGCAGGGGACAAACCCCTCAATTTGTTACAGAAGGTGTAACCTTAACCTATCGCGTGGATGAACAGTATCTCGATCCGGCGTCCCATGTGCCATTCTGGGAGTATGAACATGAGAATTTCGGTGTGGAACTGGAACGGAACACAGGTTTGACAGGTGCTGGTCTGGAAGGAGAATTCGAGGCAGTTGAGGGGAAGAACAGTTTCCAGGCTCATTTGATTCCGGTCGCACCCTATCCGGAGGATGGAGGGTTCAATCCATACCCGCAGTTTACTGTCGAAGCCCGGAACAGCGAAACCGGTGAAGTACTTGCATGGACACGTGTGATTGCGCCGACATCCACAGAAATGGGGTGCCTGAATTGTCATGGTGGCGAGTGGCGGTTTGAGGATAAACCCGGTGTGGGCGGTGAAACAGCCCAGAATATTCTTGCCGCCCATGACCGAATTAATGGCACTACGCTTCTTGATGAGGCGCTGGAAGGTCATCCTCGACTTTGCCAAAGCTGCCATGCCGATCCTGCGCTTGGGGCGGCAGGCGATCCGAATGTCCTGAACATGTCGGCAGCAATGCATGGATGGCACGCGAACTATATCGAAGTGAATACCGAAGAAGCCTGCCAACTCTGTCATCCGGCGTCACCGGACGGATACACGCAGTGCCTGCGAGGTATTCATAATACAATGGCGGTTACCTGCGTGGATTGCCATGGCACCCTGGCCGAGCATGCTCTTTCCCTGCTCGCACATGAACAGGAAAAACAGGCCAGTCCGATACTTGCCGAACATTTAACCGTCACCAACAACCGTTTCAACAAAGATACAATCAGCCCACGGATGCCGTGGCTGAATGAACCTGATTGCCTGACCTGCCACCGTGAATTTGAGCGTCCGCCGATGATGGTCTCTTCAGCAAATGTGTGGACCTCAAGCCCGGATCAGTTGTACCGAATGCGTACAGATAGCGCGGGAGTACGTTGTGAAGCCTGTCATGGCCCCACTCATGCGTTATACCCGGCTATCAACATCTATTCGGATGACCTGGACAACATGCAACCATTGCAGTACCAGGGTGAACATTTTCCAATCGGTTCCAATTATAATTGTACGGTTTGCCATACGATGAGGCCAGCAAGCAGCTTCCATCATCCGAACACATTGCGGAGATTCAGGAATATTGATGACTGAGTTCACAACACTGAGAGTGCAGGGAATGTCTATTTTGAACAATATAAGTATTTTGTTTTAGGCTGTTTGGAAGATAATTATTTTTTGATTTTTATAACTGAGAACGAGTAGCATTTCGTGGAGATTATAATATCTTTCAGTGGATCATGGTCATTAACAAACGGAGGAGATTCAATGAAAGCAACAGATTTTAATCTGGAAAAGGATATCCGGTTTGATGTGGAATCCGGCTTAACATCATTCAAAGACACGAGGCTGCTTATATTCGACGCGAATGCTATCGGGCTCTTGCGAGAAGATCTGATAAAAGAGCTGGGGATGGAGAAAGCCCGTGCATTCTTTTTACGATTCGGTTATCAGAACGGATTCTCAGATTTTATGCAGATGAAAATTAACTACACCTTTGATAGCGAAATGGATTTGCTTGCATCGGGTCCGGTGATTCATACCTGGGAAGGCATAGTGCATGCTCGACCAACAGAGATTCGTTATGATCGTGAGACAGGTGAATTTTTTTTCACGGGAGTCTGGACCAATTCGTACGAAGCTGATCAGCATTTGAGCTTTCATGAAGAGTCGGATCAACCCGTTTGCTGGTCGCTTATAGGTTACGCCTCAGGGTGGTGTACAGCATTTTTTGGAAAACCATTGCTCGCCCTTGAACCAGTCTGTATAGGTAAAGGCGATGATCATTGTGAATGGAAGATCCAACCGCCGGAAGTATGGGGTGACGAAGCGAAGCCCTATCTGGAAGCTTTGAAACCTGTGATGAAGGAGGTGTAAAATGGCGGAGAAACTTCTGAAGTATTACAAGTACGTCAGCGAGGAAAAAGGAATTATGGGGAAGATGGAGCTTGCGAAGATAACAAAAATCCCTTCAACAATTGCGGCTTCACACGCTGATGATCCCAATACAATCAATACATTTAAAGCTGCCGTACAGAAAATTACGGGAAAACCGGCGCCTTCTTTTTAACGATCAAGTCCTATTATGAGAATGATGACCACGGGCTTCGGCCCGTTTTTTGTTATAAATGGATTCCGTTGACTTTAAGTGCCTATATTGAAATATTGTTATTCACAAATTGCAGATCGTTAGAATACCAGATAGTGCAATGGACAATCACTTCGAAGATCAGTATAAAAAAGAAAATCCCGGTTCCGCACTTAAAGTGAATCGTGGTGTTGAAGGCGGGCACGAGGGAAGCCCTGGTAGTGCATCACGTGTCACCAGGAAAAAAACAAAACCGAAGTTTTCCACTCAACAATACGTGGACGGCATCCTTGCATGCGACCGTACTATGCTGGGGCGTGCGATCACCCTGATCGAATCCAATGCCCAGGCACACCAGGAGCAGGCGCAGGAGGTACTGAAAGATATCCTGCCCAAATCCGGTAACTCAATCCGTGTTGGGATCACGGGTGTTCCCGGTGCAGGGAAAAGCACTTTTATCGAATCGCTTGGTGTGAAGTTGATCGACAAGGGGCACCAGGTTGCGGTCATGGCTGTTGATCCGTCCAGCAGTGTTACCCGTGGAAGTATCCTTGGCGATAAAACCCGTATGGAACGGTTGTCCCGCGATCCACGGGCGTTTATTCGTCCCAGTCCCAGCGGTGGCGCTTTAGGCGGAGTAGCGCGCAAAACCCGTGAAACGATGCTGCTCTTTGAAGCAGCAGGATACGACGTACTCTTGGTGGAAACAGTTGGCGTGGGGCAGAGTGAAGTGACGGTCCGTTCCATGGTCGATTTTTTCCTGTTGGTACTTATCGCTGGCGCAGGGGATGAACTGCAGGGGATTAAAAAAGGTGTGATTGAGTTGGCGGATTCGATCCTGATTAATAAGGCGGACGGCGACAACATTCAACCGGCGAAGCTGGCTCGCGCTGAATATGAACGTGCCTTGCATTACCTGCAACCGGCGACCAAAGGATGGCGGACCGGGGTGTACACTGCATCGTCCACGACCGAAGAGGGAATCGAAGAACTATGGGATGTCATCAAATCGTACCAGTCGCTCACCATGGAAAACGGTGTGTTCCAGGCACGCAGACGTGAGCAGTCGAAAGAATGGTTACATGCGATGGTCCAAGAGCAACTCCGCACCATGTTCTACCGTCACAAAGAAATCGCATCAGCCTTGCCGGAAATCGAAAAAGGGGTGATGGACGGTACGATTCCGGTGACACAAGGCGCCTGGGAGTTGTTGAATCGATTTCAGAAGTGATTGATTGCCCTTTTTATTATTCCAGGCATTCATATGAATTGCGGCAATATTGCAGGTGCATATTGAATCATTCCCGCGAAAAAAGCTATTTAACAATATTCAAATTCTGGAAAGATGTCATTCCCGTGAAAACGGGAATCGTGCGCCTGCGAGTGTGCATGTACAGTGGGGTGCGAGTCCCCATCAGGTATACGCTCTCCGGCCTGTATTCGACCGTAACTGCGTCGTCGCGAGGCGGGGTGGGAAGCAACGGAAGGAGAGAGATCAGTCCGCAGGATAACGAACGCGTTTCGGCCTTGTTCATCGACGAGCCTGCGATTCAGGGGCGAAGTCCGGATTCTGCACAAGCAGAACGTTGCTGGCGATGAGGGGTAGCGTGTTAAATCGACCAGCAGGGTGTATGGGTGGTTGGCGGTGGAATGATCTCAACGGGCATGTACATGAAGCAGGGAGACCTGCAGGATATGGGAGTCCTGCAGGAGTCAGAGCATCCATAGTAGCGTGGAAGCATTGTAACGGATGTGGAGCGAAGGGATGCAGGAAGGTGGATACATGACATCCATATGGAAGGACTTACCCCCGTCTCCAGTGTCCCGGGAAGGGACTATACACGACGGAGAGATCTATCGCCGTTGGGCATGGGTCGAACCTTCCATCTGGACGGCACGTATGTTGACGACTCTCGAATCGGGAGTGAAAGGAGGACGTTGGTACAGCTTATGGGATAAAGTCTGGCGTGTATCGACACTGGAACGTGCCTGGCGTCTCGTGAAAGCGAATCGCGGTGCAGCCGGTGTTGACCATCAAACCATCCACATGTTCGAAAATCGTTTGACAGAGAATCTGGATCGTTTGTCGGAGCAATTGCGGACAGGTCGATATCATCCGCAGAGCATCCGTCGTACATGGATCGGCAAACCGGGCAGCAAAGAGAAACGTCCTCTGGGTATCCCCACCGTCCGTGATCGTGTCGTCCAGACAGCGCTCCGAATGGTGATAGAACCCATCTTCGAGCATGATTTCTCCGACAGCAGCTATGGTTTCCGTCCTGAACGCGGATGCAAAGATGCCCTTCGAATGGTTCAGAGATATTTGGATACGGGGAATGTGTGGGTAGTTGATGCGGATATCAAAGGATACTTCGATCACATCGATCATGACCGATTGATGGAACTGGTCTGCAAGAAGGTAACGGACGGCAAGGTGCTTTCGTTGCTGCAACGGTACCTTTCGCAGCAGGTGATTGATGGTCTTGACCAATGGAATCCGGATCAGGGCACGCCGCAAGGCGCGGTGATCAGTCCCCTTCTGGCGAACATCTTTCTCGACCCGTTAGATCACTTGATGCAGTCGCATGGTTTTGAAATGATCCGGTATGCGGATGATTTTGTCGTACTTTGCCATGATGAGTCTACAGCGGAAGCGGCGTTAACGCTGATCCAGACGTGGACATCATCCGTCGGGCTTGAGCTTCATCCGACGAAGACAAAGATTGTCCATGCGGACAGGGCTGGCTTTGACTTTCTTGGCTATCACTTTGAGAATGGCATTCGTACACCCTCGAAGAAAAGTATGAAGAAGTTCAAAGACAAGATACGATTGAAGACACGTCGAGCGAACGGTCACAGTCTCAGCTACATCATTGCTGACATCAACCGTACGTTACGTGGCTGGTTTGACTATTTCAAACATTCCTTCTACAAGACTTTTAAGATCCTTGACCAGTGGATCCGTATGCGTCTTCGCAGCATTATGCGTAAATGGCGCAAAGGACACGGACTTGGAATAGGATTGGATCATATTCGCTGGCCCAACATATTCTTTGTCGAGCATGGGCTGTTCTCGATGGTCGCCGCCCATGCCAAGGCCTGTCAATCCGCACGACGGTGAACCACCGACCGGAGAGCCGTGTGCGGGAAAACCGCACGCACGGTTCGGAGGGAGGGGGGATCAGGAATAAAACTGATTCTCCCTACCCCTATCATAAGTAGAGGGACGAAGTCGCTCTGAAATCTTTAAATTATAACTCCCAACTTCATATTGACTCTAAAACAAGACGCTGCATATTACACACCAAAGTAAAGCCCGCCCTCGTTCAAGAGCGGACTTTGGTCTTCAGGTTGTCTATAGTTATTGATAAACACCTACCGCAAAAGGATCAGTTTCTGTGTTTCTGTTTGCTGCATGGTATTCATACGCAGGAAATAGGTTCCCGACGCATACTGCGACATTTCCAGGCTTATTCCGTGTACACCGGCTTCGGCGGAACCGTCAAACACAGTATTCACCAGCCGTCCCTGGATATCGAACAACTCCAGCCGGACCGTTCCGGGAGATTGGAGTGTATACTGGATCCGTGTGGAAGAGTTCATTGGATTGGGATAGGCGTTCAGCAAATCGTATCCGGACGGTTGAAACACGAGGGGATCATCACCGACCGCACTCAACTGGTCCACCGGCAAATAGCACATTCCCGCACTGGTAGTGGCCCACAACACCTGCCGCCAGGGATCATACTGCAATTGTATAATGGAGTTGGATTCTTCCTGGTTGGGAATGGATATTTCCTGTATGATCCAGGTTTCCCCGAAATCCGACGAGAGGTTCAGTTCATCACGGTTGTCATAGGAACGGTAGACAAACAACGTATCGTCCATGCGGGGGATAATCGCAAGATTGTATACTGGACCGTCCGTTTCTCTGAGAATACGGACCACTCCATCCTCTGCGACAAAAAGGTTGGATGAGGCGGCTATTCCACTACCGGTAAAGTATTCTTTTCCATCAAGTTTATTGAGAAAACCTCTTATGTAGTACCTGGGATTTTCACATACAGCATCCAATTCCCATGTATTGCCTTCATCATTCGATGTGTAAAGACTGTCGTTCCCGAAAATGGAAATGGATCCACTGTCCTGATAAAACTCGTAATGTGCTAAAGGCGTATCCTTGAGGATCCAGTCTCTACCAACATTGTACGAAAGTGCAATTGTACTCTCGCCGGGGATAACGATCATTCGAGTGGAGTCATTATTGATGCGCGTCACCGCCAATTCCGGCGAATACAAATCTGGCATGTACTCGGAAGCAGGACCGAATTCCCAACTATCGCCATTATCGTGACTGTAGGCAAATTCGAACTGCCATTCATCTTCCCGGTAATCCGATTTTCTCACACCGGACACAAGTTCATTTCCCTCATGATAATACACCGGCATCCATCGAAGGAGGGAATCTTCACAAAGGGGAATAAACAGCTCTTCCCAGGGATCAGCAGGAGATGAGAGCATGTAGGACCGTGACTCAAACACATTTTTATGAACATAGTCCTCGAAGACGGTTAATGCGCCGGTTGCATTTTCACCTCCTCCAACCGAACCGATGGATGGAGAGGAAATCTCGGACCAACTGGCGCCGTTATCCTCAGAGTAAAAACTACCATACCCTTCTGTGCTGACTAGTATGTCACCCGTTTCCTGATTGATTTCTATCTTATTCGACCATAGTGTATTTTCCGGGAGGCCATTCATAAAACGGTCCCATGAGTACCCGTAATCTGTAGAACGGTAGAGACCATGACGATTATAACCGGTCAGATAAAGTATTCCCGGGGCATCAGGATTCTCAACTACACTTCGAGGGGCAAACCTGTGCGGGATACGATCTTCATACAAGATCCAGGTTTCGCCTCGATCGGTTGATCTTACATATAGATCACTGGAATAGTTTTCACCAAAAGAAGCATTGGCAAGAGGTACAAACCAGTCGCCATTGGAGAGTTCGAGGAAATCGGCTACATTTACGACACTGAATCCCCACAGTTCATCGAACCGGATCGCTTGTGTCCATGTGGAATAATTACCCTCTTCACAAAAAATCAATCCTCCTTCCAACTCATCATAAGGATATTCCTCTGCGTAGAAGAAGCTGGTAAGGAAAAGTTGATCATGTACGGGATCATAGGTCATGCTGTGATAAGATCCTGTACCAAACTGGATCGGGTACTCTGTCCATGATACTCCAAAGTCCTCAGTAGCAAAGAGAATGCTGTCTCCGGCGAGAAACAGATGGTTGGCGTCCGTTGGATCGAACGTTATAATACTCGCATCAGCGTTCTCATCAATCGAGAATTCGGTAAGAACCCATGTCTGACCTGCATCGCTGGATAAATACAACTGGTCCGGATTGTTGAACAGCACAGCAAGGATGTCCAGATATCCGGAATACGCTTTTACATCCCTGATGTAATTTCTTTCCACGCTCTGAAAACGGTCATTGATCGTATACCAGGTCTCGCCGCCATCCATGGATTCGCAGAGCCGCAAGCCGGGGAAATCGCCGATCAAATGCATTCCGTCATTGGATCGCAGCAGGGGGGAGGCGGTTGCTGTGCCCGCCGGATGGTGTACGAACTGGGCGGACGATTCCGCCACGATAAACAAACTCAGGCACGCCACAAAGAGGGCTGCCACCACACTTTTCTTCAGACAAGTCATCGTTATACTCCTGTATCTAAGAAAACCTGAAGGATCGTGGTTGTATAGCATACATATCTTGTCTTGAGGCAAAGGTGGCAGGTTTGCCTGGCAAGCGTGGTGCAAGGTACTTCAATTGGGATGCAATCAAAAGGTAAGAATTACTGTTATTGGAAACAATGCTTATTTTATAATCTTTGAAAATGGTTGGAGAAATCGTTTTTAAAAAGTACCATATGAGTATGGAAGAGACGTTAACGACTAATGTGGCCTGTGTGCTTGTCACGCAGGTGTCCCTGTTTTGAGTAGCTGATCGGTATTGGATTTGGATTATTACCGAAGACTCCCCTTGTCAGAGAAACCCGTGTGGCAAGCACACGGGCCAAAATCAACCAACAGGTGTATGTCCAATGTACTGCGACTCCAAAATCAAGCCAACAGGGTCATATCCGATGAACCGCGACTCCAAAATCAAGCCAACAGGGGTATGTCCAATGAACTGCGACTCCAAAATCAAGCCAACAGGGTCATATCCGATGAACCGCGACTCCAAAATCAAGCCAACAGGGGTATGTCCAATGAACTGCGACTCACTTTCAGCGAAAGTGAGCTCCTCAGAAAGTGAGCTCCTTCGGAAGGGAGTTTTTTGTCTGTGTCACTCAAAGGAGCACCCCTTCGCCGAAGGGGTGTCGCAGTGTATGTGAAGAAGTATTGTTTGCACTACCTCATCAATATCACTTTCCTCGTTGCAGAGGAAGACTGTGTATTCAGACGGAGGAAATAGGTTCCCGATGCGAATCCCGACATTTCAAACGGCATGTAGTGTGTTCCTGGATAACCCGCAACGCTGGACAAGGTTTGCACGAGGCGCCCCTGGATATCGAACAACTCCAGCCGGACCGGGCCCGGTGACTCGACAGTATAGTTGATTCTTGTAGCGGAATTCACAGGGTTCGGGTAGATGCTCAACAGTTCACTGGTCACAGGTTGAAAATGCAATTCGTTCTCCGGTGCATCCACAAAATAATTAACATCCATATAGCACAGTCCGGAGCCGGTAGCCGCCCAGATCACCTGCCGCCAGGGATCATATTCGATATAACGGAGATAGTCGAAGTCGATTCCGGATGGCAGGGTTACCTCACGTTGTTCCCAGGTGTATCCCTCATCGTAGGACAGGTTGAGCATATTGCGGGAATAGTAGTCCGATGCGACCAGCAGAGTGTCGCCATTCATGGGGATCGCCTGGATGGAGTTCATCCCGTCCGGGATCACACTTCGCATTTCCGGATAAATCCCGAAATGAAGAACCACGAGGACATTTTCGTAGGATTCCGAATAACCGCTCAGGTAGTGTTTATGACCGCATCTTCCAAGATACCCGCCGAAAAACAATAATGGCGACTCGATCTCAGCGCCGGGTACCCATGTGATCCCCTCATCGTAGGACATGTACATAGTATCTTCATTATACACATGTATGGTCGCTGTATTCTGGAAAGAACCATATGCATATATGGGAAGATCAGAAAAAATCCAGTTCATCCCAAAGTCGTGAGATACGGCGACAGTCATTGTATCAGCCAGGTTGACCATCCGGATCCTGCCATCATTGGTCGGCTGCACGCTAATCCCGAAAAATCTGTGTCCTTCGAGGAAAGGGGATAATGTCCATGTTTCTCCATTATCCTCACTGAATGCCATCTGCTGACTTTCGAAATAACTGGAACATGTTTCTTTTTTTACCCCGATGACCATTGTACTGCCGGAGTGATATAATTGCGTTAATTGAACCGCTGTGTCTGGCGGGGTATCGAGAATATGCACTTCTTGCCATTCATCTTCGGGCGATTGAGAAACATGCAGACGATCATATCCGGTTCTTACACTGACAGAGGATTCGTTAACTGTCGGATAGCACAACGCTCCGAGGGGAGCGGTTGGGATCTCCTGCCAGGTGGCGCCGATGTCATTGGAGAAATAGAGGCCGTAACCATGGGTCGATGCATACAGGATGTCGGAGGATGGATTGGTAAAAAATGCCAGGTGGGTATCTATGTCTTGCGGAAAACCGTCCATATTCCTGTACCATGACCTGCCGTAATCATCCGAACGGAACATCCCTGCGCTTCTTCTCCCGTCCAGGAGCAGAGTCCCGGGATGATCGGCCAATTCGACCAGGTTATTGGCGCTGTAAATCTGCGGGAGTCCATCTCCGGTTCTTGTCCATGTTTCGCCATCTTCGGAAACGAGAACCATCTGTGACTGCCAATATCCTTCTTCGTCGCGAGCATTGGACAGTACGATCAACCATTCGTCATTTGCCATCCGTTTGAATCCGGAGATCGTAGCGCTGGTAAGACCATACTGCTCATAAAAGGGGAAAACCGAAGTCCACTCGGTATAACTTTCCCCGGATGCGAGAAATAACCCGCCAGCATGTGTATCGTTATGTTCGTAGTAATAGTAACTCGAAACCATGTAAAGGTCTTCATGCAGCGGATCATAGTATAATCCGGATGGGGTGACAAGTCGCATCTCGAATGGCAGTTCGTATGCTGTCCAGCTATTGCCGCAATCCTCAGAAACATACACATCATCATGGCCAAGCATGATAATTTTATTCGGCTCGGCAGGATGGAAGAGTATTTCAGCGATATAGATATCGAATGCTTCGCCGGGAGTGATGTCCTGCCATGTCAGGGCGCTGTTAAAGGTGATGTATAACCGATTCGGATCACGGAAAAAAACTACAACAGTATCGCTTGATGCTGATGAAGCGACAATGTCATAGACAAGGGACGGTTCAAGCCCTGGGAAACGGTCATTGATCTCTGTCCAACTGGTTCCGCCATCAATAGATTGCCACATTCCCAGATTATTAAAGCTGGCCAGGAGATTCATTCCGGAATCATCTGCAAGCAATTGGTTGGCATTGGGCAATCCAACGGAATGTTGTTGCAGTTGTGCGAAACTTCCGCAAGGTAGCAGTAAAACGGTTACAAGAACGGCTGTTGTGAGAGAGACAAAGGTTCGCGCACGCATCATGGTCGGCTCCGGTCTAGTGGTGAATGAACCACTATGTGCTTATGCGGGGGTAGCGATATGATCCAGTTCTCCAGGTAGTGGCAAGTTGCCTGGATTGCTTCAGAAAGACGAATACGAATCGCCTCTCAATTAATTTAGGACTCTGGTGATTTATGTACAATCATTATTGGCTGTTATAAACAAATAATTCTCTTGAAAATCATTATAAAGAAAATGTCCCGACTAATCGGTACGAAAATCCTTAAAAGAGAACACAATTCATGTGTTTATTGCTAGTAAGAATCACTTAAAATTATACCTTGCAACTGGAAATAAAACGAATTTTGCTGGCCCTCTTTTACCATTATCCAATAATTCTTCGCTTGAGTAAAAAACCTTCCAGCTTTCTCGCTTTGTTATAGTACGAATACCCATAAAATCTATAATAAGATCTCCATCTTCAATCTTCCATTTCCCTTTTCGGATCCATCCCATAAACATGTTTTTTATCATTACTGAACCATCTGATTCAGGTACGAGAGTAAAAATATGCCCGAAATTACTCCCCATCATCCATGTCCTATCCTTGAAGTAATCTTCTTCAAAGTATGTTGAATCCTGGCAATAGGATGATTCAATCCTGAAAAAGTTCTCTTCGATCAACAGTACTCTAAAAGAATGACGGCATTTGGGAAGATCTTCAACACCCAGAAATAGATAGTCATCTCTTAAATTGTGGACTTTCAAATTGTAGGGACCAATCTCTATATTAAGATGCTTTGGAGTAACCACTTTCCATTTGCCCGCCCAAGTCTTGTTTCTTTTATACATAAGATGTCTTTCGACAAGTGAACTATCTTTTTGTGGCTCAACAAAATAATAACCATTCTGACTGAACTTTATTATATATGAAGTTTGAATCTTTTCATGAGAATAAGGTTGTTCCTCAGAAATAATATTTGGATTTAAAACCTTGTAATCATAAGGAATTTGATTATCCCAACTAGTTTCACAGTTTTTACAATTCCATTTAGTTCTAACTCCTCCATTTTTACATATGGGGCAGGTACCATAATTTGCAAAGAATGGCAATCCCCATTGGTTTATTGTAAATGCTTCACATTTGGGATTTGTACAGAAAAAGTGCTCATTCAAATCAGTTCCTTTGCATTTTGGACAGGTATTGTAGCATCCTGATTTATAGTAGTCAGGTCGATTCATTGAATTTGCATACACGAAAGAATTAAGTGTCTGTCCTTTATCATCTTGTTTCGTGTTATTGAGTAGTGGATTAACTGGTGGATTTACTATTATCGTATTGTATTTATCACCCACATGTTTGTCACCTATATGAGAATCACCACCGGTCACGTGTCTTTCAGAATCTGCAAACATTGTTTAGATCTCCTTGAAAGAATTGAAATATTCTCAATAATCATTCTTCCGATGCAATAGGGAATAGAACGAACCTGAATTTAACAGGTTGATTGTCTTCCGTTATTTCTTTGCAGGGGAAAAATATCTTCCAATTGTTACTTTGCGCCATGAATTTGAGGCCATTATTCATATACTTTGATTTTTCAAACTCAAAGAACAATTTTCCTTTATTAATGTTCCATTTTTCTTCTCGTACCCAACCCATAAAGATGTTTTTAGTAATTAGTACTCCATTTTCTTCAGGAAGTAATAAGAATGAATGTCCCGTATTCGCACATAACATCCAAACTCTAGATAAAAAATATTCTTCGGTAAAATCATGTAGTTTTTCGCAACTGTTCTGTTGATTCCAGAAGAAGTTTTTTTCAAGAAAAATTACCCTGAATGGTTTGTCAAACATACCATCATATTCTATACCAGTAAACGTATAATTGTCACGGTATTTTGAAACCACCAAAGAATACTTATCTATTACAACATTTAAAGCATTCTCATCTAATACTTTCCACTTGCCATTCCACGTTCCTTTCTCAGTAAACATTATATGATTTTCTGATAGTGTGTAATTATTCTCGGGTTCAACAAGATAATTTCCATATTGGCACATTTTGATCATGTAACTTTTCTGAATGATATCGTCATTAAAAGGAATGGACTCTTTAATAACATTTGGGACTATTTCTCTGATGTTCTCTGGAATTTCATTTTCCCATATGTTTTTACAGCGAGTACAATACCATTTTGTTCTGATGCCTCCATTATTACATTTTGGGCAGCATCCCATGTTTTCATAAAAAACTCTTCCCCATTGATTTTTACTATAAGCCTCACAAGACGGATTATTACAGAAAAAATGCTCATTTAAAGCCCTTGCACCGCATTTAGGACATTTTTCATAACAACCTCTACTTGAAAGGATTGGTCTTTCTATCGTATTTGCATATGCAAACGACTCTGTTTCTTTTTCATCGTTTTGTTTATTTTCATCGGGAGTTGAATTTTTCCCCTGATGGAGTATTACAGTAGTTTTTTGCTCAATTTTATCACCAATGTGTTTATCGCCTTCATGCGAGTCACCACCGATCACGTGTTTTCCAGAATATTCAAACATTTCGTAGATCTCCCTGTTTGCTTTAAAAAGTCCACTTCAAATTATTGATCTACTACAGAAGAATCAATCTGTATTGTAGCCCTTAGTTGTTTTAAAAAATACCGCCCCAAGAGTCAAGGGCGGTTTCAAGAAAACTATTACAATAATTTTAATAAATAGATGTTAGAACGTCGTTACAAACGATGCATAAATGAACAGGCTGTTGTCGCCGTCGGGCTGCCATTCATCGGAAGGCATGAAGTAGCACAGTGCCGCATCCAACTCCAGCGAGCGCGCCAATGGTGTGATCAGGCGGAAGTCCAGTTCCTGGCCATATTCGGTATACGCATCACCACCACCGGTTGGATTTGAGGGTGTTGGGATAGTGATCATATCCTCGACGGAATTGAACATGTGACCTTCGAGGGAGAGTTTCGCATCTTTCCATGGCGCAATACCAATGGCGGCGTGAAGGTCGAGAAGTCCCTGTGTCAGCTCATCCTGATTGTTGAAGTAGTCCATCCGTCCACGGAACCGGTGCTTGGACATGAAGGGAGTGTAGAAACGATGGTCTTCATCGTTCAGGTAATCTTCTTCTGAACCGCCGGACGCCAGGTCGATCCCGATGCTGAAACGCGGGTGCATTTTTCCACGCGCCAGGTACGAAACATCCGCAGCAACGAGGTAGCTGGACAAATCGCGTTGTTGCACTTTACCGAACTGGTACGCCAGGTCGAGGTCGAGGCTCATTCCGCGTGAAGCGAAGTTGATATAGGTTGCCGCTGTGGCGATAAGCTCTGTTTCGTCTTCCGGGGAAAGCTGACGGTTATCCCAGTCGACAATCACCAATGGCTGGAAACGGCCATCCAGGGCTTCCATGGCGAAACCGGCCAGTTGACGGTCATTTCTGTCGAAACTGTCCCAGGTGTATGGGGGCAGATCCTGGCTGCGGTCCACAATCTTTGCATAAAAAACGTCAAAATCGAAATCGTCCGACTCATACTGGATACGGAATCCGTCATAGGTTCGCGGTCCGAAATTGTTCCAGATGCCATTCCCCATGATCCTGCGGCGTCCATACATCATCTCGAAACGTCCGAGCTGCAGATTCAAGCCGCTACCCAGCACATCATCAGCGTAAATGTATCCTTCCTGGAGATCAAAATACGCCGTTGATTGTTTGTTGGAACCGGTAGTCCCAAGGTACCGGGACTCCTTGAACTTGATCCTGACCCTTACATCGCGTGATGCCTGGATCTGGAAACCGATCTGGGTACGAAGCAGGCTGTAGTCGTAAAGCCCGGTGTCGTTATTAAAATCACGACCATCGATTTCCAGGCGATAGCGTATGCTGCCATCGAGCGAAACCTTGTCAGATATAGGCATATCGGCTACTGCCACCAACGGTAGAATGCTGAGTAGCACTACGATCACGAAGAAAGACCCGAACATACGTTTCATGATGTTACTCCCTGCAAATGTCAACAGTAGATCCACAATTAAAACATAGATAATGTACAAGTTTGTCTTCTTCGATGGAAGAAGAGATTTGAACTTGAGAATATAAAGAAATTCATGCTCCAATGGAAAATTCATGGATAACGGTAACATTTTATGTTGCATTTCAAAAGTAGCTTTTTGCTACAGGATTCTTTTAAAAGCACTGAATTCAGTGTGGTTGTTGCATATCGGAGCCACAATAGCGTTTGATTTTCTTAGACTTTGCCTTTAATGAAACCCGGCACTACATTTGCTCGTGATAAAAAACGCAGTTTCAGGTAGACGGGGGACGGGATCCTCACAACATCTACGACATCTAAAACTTCATATAGTTACAAAACTACTTTACAGCACATTGGAGTAATGCATGAAGACCAAACCTCTTTTCCTATTCATTGTACTGTTGCTTTCGGTTGCAATGATGATCGGTTGCGCGGGCACACGTCAGAAGATCCAGATCGAACGCCTGGATGATTTACCCCGCCATACTTATACAATTGATGTTCCCGTACTGGAGTTGTTCGAAAATGAAGATCTGCTCCAGGATCTTATGGATGAAGTAAATGCAGACCTTCTGGCCGACCTGGAAATGTATGAGATTTCCGATGCCACGACATTGCAGGGATTCTATGGCGACCTGGGCACAATCGCTCTGCTCGAGGAACGTTGGGATGACTATCTCGAGTACCTCGAATTGCGCCGTGAACTGGAAGACAAAGAGCCGACGCGACTGATCATGGGTATGTTTACCCGTGCCTACATTACCGCATTGCGTTCCGGTGATGATGATCTGCGTGCAGCATTTCGCCGTGAATACGAAGCGTTGGTACGCGCCCTGCCATATGAAGATGTGGAAGATGAACTGAAGCAGACCAAGGGACAGACCGATATTTTCTCGGAAAATCTTATCCTCGGTATTGTGGAATCACGAATTCAGCCGATCCTTGAAGAGAGCGGCGGCGAAATGAGCAAAGACATCGCCACCCAGATTATTGGCATGAACCAGACCATCCGGAATTACTTGCCGTATACAGACATCATTTCGGAAGTTCTTGGAGCGTTTATCGAAGAAAATGCGGTCGAAAAGGAAGACATCTGGGAAGAACGTGAAGTAACCCTCACAGAGTCCGACAACGCTCAGCCGGTCCGGATAGCAGTATGGGACAGCGGCGTTGATGCAGATATCTTCGGTGACCGCATGTACACCAACCCGAATGAAATCCCGGGCAACGGCATTGATGACGATAACAACGGATACATCGATGATGTTCATGGTATCGCCTATGACCTCCATGCGAATAAAACCACGGAAATGCTTTACCCGATCGGTGAAGTCAGTGATCGTCCCCGTCTGCAACGATTGATGAAAGGACTGACCGACATTACTTCCGGTGTTGACAGTGAAGAAGCCGCCGAATTGCGTCAGACTCTTTCCCAGATGGAACGCAGTGAAGTCCAGCCGTTTATCGAAGATATCAGTAAATATGGCAACTACGCTCATGGGACCCATGTAGCAGGTATTACCTCACGCGGTAATCCCTTTATTGAGATCGTGATTTCACGTTTGACCTTCGGCCATACCATGATCCCGGAATGCCCGACCATCGAGAATGCTCTCCGTGATTCCATTGCCATGATCGAAACCATCGACTATTTCAAATCCATCGGAGTTCGTGCAGTGAACATGAGCTGGGGCGGCGACCTTGCTTCTATAGAAGCCGATCTGGAAGCGAACAACGCCGGTGGAACCCCGGAAGAACGCGCAGCATTGGCGCGTCGCATTTTCGAGATCTCACGCTCGGCGCTGTTCACAGCTATTGAGAACGCACCGGAAATTCTCTTCATCACTTCTGCCGGTAACTCCAACAATGACGTGGTGTTCGAAGAATTCTACCCGAGCTCTTTCGATCTTCCGAACATCATGTCCGTAGGTGCTGTGGACCAGGCAGGTGATGAAACCGATTTCACCAGCTTCGGTAAAGTCGATGTCTATGCCAACGGTTTCGAAGTTCCGAGTTATGTTCCGGGTGGCGACACCATGAACATGAGTGGTACTTCCATGTCATCACCGAATGTGACCAACCTGGCAGCAAAACTGTTTGCGGTGAATCCCGATCTTACACCTGCTCAGGTACGTGCCTTGATCGAAGATGCCTGCGATGATCACGCTGCCGGTGAACGGTCCGTCCGTTTGATCAATCCGGTTCGTTCCTTCGAATTACTTGAGCAGAGATTCTAATACATGTGAAATAGAAGTTTTCTGATTAATCCGTTTGCTCCCCATAGCAGTGAACTGCTTGATGGAGCAAACGGTTTTTTATTAATCGGGCCTTCGACCCAATTGGCGGGCACGGAGGCCCGCCCTCCCCTCTGGTGAGTATACCGTTTGAAGTGAGATCAGATGTGGAATACGTACCAGGGCAACTATAAATAATCTGGTTGGGTGAGAAGAGAAACCTGCCAGGATGTCTACAGTACCACTTTGGATGAACTGACAGGTTTTCTTGCGATCACTTGAACTCCGAACGAATCTTATCATCGATTGATGAAATTTCCTCATCTGTTTATTCGTGCCTCAAGGAGTTTACCGGATCCTTTCGTGCAGCTTTAAATGCCTGCCATCCTGCCGTCACACTTGCCATAAAGACCGCAAACAACGCTGGCAGGATAAAGGTCCACGGCCCTATCGTGATCTGGAAGGTGAATTCATGCAGGAATGGTCCCATCATCAGTAGCGCGAGTGGGGAAGCAATCACTGCTGAAATCGCAATCAGAATGATAAATTCTTTAGCAAGAAGGGAAATGAGACGGTTGACTGATGCGCCTAAAACTTTGCGGATCCCAATCTCCTTGGTCCGTTGCTCTGCGGCATACGTGACAAGGCCGAATACTCCGAGGCATGCGATGATGATGGTGATGAGAGCCAGTATCGCCAATAGATGTCCGGTGGCCATATCAAGATGCATGCTTTCATTGACACGGTCATCCAGGAAGCTGTACTCAAAGGGGATGGATGGGAACAATTCTACCCAGGTTTCATTGACCATAGCGATAGTCTCCCGGATCCGGTTTTCGGGAAGTTGAATCGTTATATAGTCATAGTGTTCAGGGGCGACCATCCGCAGAAGATTCTCTGTACCGTTACTCCATCCATGAAGTGAAACCATAAAATCTTCCACTACACCCACAATCTCAAAATAGCGACCATCCGAACGGTACAACTTGTGCCCGATGGGATTCTCAATGCCAAGGCTGGTAATTACCGTTTGGGTTACAAGGATGGCGTGGTCTCTTGCCGCAGGGTCAATCTCCGTGAGGGCCTGCCCTTGAACTATGTCCAACTCGAAGGTCTCATGGAAGTTTTCATCGATCAGGTATCCACGGAAATACTCAATACTTTCTTCATTGAGGTCCTGATCTTTAAACACACGGTAAAATGTTGCGTCATTCACGCCCGGGGGAGCGCTGCCAACGGACATCACCAAAGATGCATCCACACGTTGGAGTTCATTCTTTAATACCTGGCAATTTGTCCCGGCATTGTCGCCGTCAAACTCAAGGACCAGCATATTTTCAATGCGGAATCCGCGTTCCAGCGAAGAGATGTAGTCCATTTGACGGTAAATGATTACAGTACAAATAATGAAAAACAATGCGATGGTAAACTGGAGAACCACAAGAATTCTGCGGAACCATGATTTACTGGTTTTCATGCGTCCCGACTGCTGGAGCAGGGATAGCGGTTTAAACCGTGAAAGGTAAACAGATGGATATAATCCCGCGCCAAGGCTGACCAGTATCCACACAGAGATCAACGCAAGTGGCATGTAGCTGTTCGTTACCAGGTTCGCTGTTAATGCTCTGTTTTCAAAAGCAGAATGGAGCAGAGGACGAAAAAGCTCATAGGAACCAATGCTTAGGATCAGGGCGACAAGCACCAGTACAAACGATTCCCCCAGGAATTGAAGAACGAGCTGATTCCGCCGTGCTCCGTGTATACGGCGTACTCCTACCTCCTTGATACGATGTGAGGTTCGTGCTGTGGCAAGGTTGATATAGTTGAACACTGCCTGTACGAGGATAAAGATAGCAAAAGCGCCCATGA
Source organism: bacterium (assembly GCA_963674515.2). Taxonomy (GTDB): domain Bacteria; phylum Electryoneota; class Electryoneia; order Electryoneales; family Electryoneaceae. The sequence continues at coordinate 33,924 of CAXXQY010000001.1, read as the reverse complement.
TGATGATCATGTCCCATTCACCGGCAGGGAAAATATCGCCATTGGTGTCGTTGTAATACGCTGAGAAATAAATGTCGAGCAATGGAGTGGTCCATATCTCGTAGCGTTCCCTGTCCTCTTCATGGAGGTTGGAACGAAGAACATCGACAAGTTTTGCTTCCAGTCCGGCGACATCCGTATCCTCACGCACCAGCAGGAAAACAAAATCGTGTCCAAAGTCGGACCATGTGGACGGTTGATCACCAGCCGCTTCCAGGGTGGAATAGGAGATCAGAAAATCGAATTTGTACTGTGTGTTGGTTGGAGCGGTTTCCACAATTCCGGCAATCCGGCAATACAGGCTGTCATTCATCATCACCCATTCGCCGATGGGATCATCATGGGGAAAATACCGTTCTATCGCTTCTTCCTTGATGAACACCCGGTATGGTTCCGCCAGTGCCTGTGGATCGCCGTATGAAAGCGGAAATGTGAAAACATCGAAAAATTCCGGTGTAGCGTAGATCGAAGGTCCGCCGACAAATCGTATTTCATTCACCTCAATGGGGGTTTCATATTCATAACGGAAGATAGCTGCTGTTTCCACTTCCGGGAAATGTTCGGCCGCGTAATCCCCTATCGGTTTATTCACTTGAGCCCACCGTTGTACACTGGCAGTATCCGATACCGAACCATTTACGCGAAGAATGCGGTTACGGTTTTCATGGACTGTCTCATAGCTGAATTCATGAAGCAGGTACCCCATCACCAGGACAAAAAAGGCCAGGCCAAGTGCGAGACTGATAACATTAATCGCTGTATAGATTCTTTGCTTGGCGAGGATCCTGAGGATAACCTTCAAGTAACTTTCGAACATGATTCGCTCCTGCACAGGTGGATCGGCTCCATCGTGAAGTACAAAGAGCAAAAGCTGTTCCTGAAAATTGAGGAAAAAATGGCAGCGTTTTGTTAATTATCTCCATAGTGAAGACAATGATGACTACTTAGAATTCCTTGATTTATCAACTTGTTATAACGAAGAGGACTATTCGATTCGTGTAAACTGCTCAACAAACATGCGAACGTCTACGTACAGGGATGTTCGATTCCGTACAGTAGTGATTCCATTCATTTACCATTGGTATCCACCGGATGGCGGAGGCCAGTTCCCTGCAAGTTGACGTAACAGAACAATTTGTCCCAGATGATAGGATGTATGAGGAACGACCATGTACAATTCTGATACTCGTTTCAGTTGAGCTTCATCGCCATCATCCGTTTCAAACTTCTCGAAGCAGGCGATGATTTTTTTCAATCCCTCGATGAGAATTTTTATCTCGTCGTCCAATTCTTCATCGGAAAAAGGACCATCCGGAAATGCCCATCCAGCCTCCGGAGAATCGGGCCATGCCATTTCCGGGTCGATAATGTACTTCAGTCCAAGATCCTGCCAGTACGTAAGATGTTTGATCAACTGCCAGATTGTGTGCTCGTAGCCTTCTATCTTCCTGGAACAGGATTCTATGCTCAATCCCTCAAGTGATTCATTAACGGGCAGGTGGGAGGTACGTTTGAACAGTCCGGTATTCACCAGCTTGGATAATGGTTGAATTGTCGGCATGAGTTCTTCCTTTTGATAGTATCTCAATTATCCTGAAGATTTTTTACCAGGGATAAACGTGTATAGGCGACCTGGAACCCTTGCCGTTCAGCATTTCGCCCCGAAGTACTGCCCGGTCCGCATACGATGGATGCATAACGGCATCCTGCATCACGTGCGTCCACCATTCTGCGCTGGATCAGAGCGGACTGTATCCCCTGTTCTCGGTAGCCGGGGAGTGTGCCCGCGATAAACATGTAGATCCATTCGCCGAAATTGACCCATGTTGCCGCACCGGCAAGTGTATCATTGACAGATGCCAGGTAAGAGTGCCCGTTCTCCATAAATGGAATATCAATGTGCATTGCCGGATTCGCAAGGTAAGGAACCTCTAATGTTGCAAAACTTTGTGCCAATATATCGGCATATTCTTTCGCCCGGCTACCATCAATTTTCTTGATATGAATCCCCGGGTATTTGTTCGCAGAGATGGATTGCTGCTGGAGATCTGCGACCAGAACCTGTGACCATTGACCGACACTATATCCGTGGCTCATCAGGAGATTGACGAAGGATGGATCTGTAAATGGCGTCAGGAGGAAATTCGCATTCCCATTATGCTGTCTGAACTTGTTTTCGACGGCCATAAGTGATTCTTCATTCACCGGATCTCCCAAACCGAACCGCAATGCCCGGCATCGTTCCGGGATGGTTCCATGAAAGATCAAAACACCCATCCCGTTTTGTTCAACCTGGTGCGAGAGATCCGGGTGAAGATTTTTCCTGTTCTTCGCCTGGTCGATTTCGAATCGGGTGACAGAGAAATCGGCCTGATCAATCAACTCGCTGTTCATATGAAGTATTATCAACCCGTTCATTTTTCTGTTTGATCACCCGTTATTCAAAAATCTCTTCGTAAAGTCGGGCGTGAGTATGCGATGTGGAATCCGAACCGTTCCGCATTCCGTTGGCTGCCACTTCCTGGCTGTACAATGATCATCGCATGTTCGCATCCCTGCCTACGTGCTTCTTCCAGCCTCAAAGTGATGAAATTTGATTGCAGTCCATGTTTTCTGAATTCGGGCAATGTGCTGGCGGTGAACAGGTATGCCCAGTTTTCAAGGATAATCATTGAGGCAGCACCCACATGCAAATTCCCCTGTTTCGCAAGGTAACAGAAGGAATTTTCCATGGCGGGGATAATATCATGCATGGACGTTTCGTTGAGATAGGGAATTCCAAGTGAAGCGAATCCTGCCGCCATCGTGACGCCAAATTGTCCCTTTGAAGCCGGAGTTACTGTTTCAATTAAAAAGTCGTGAACTGGAATTCTATCAGGTAACGGAATATTCAATGGCCGGACCATAACATTCATCCAGTTGGATATCCCATATCCACGATTTCCCAGTGTCTTCGTGAAATTTGTATTCGTGCATGGATTTACTATAAATTTTACCGGGACATCATATTCATGGAACAGTCTTTCCACCTCTTCGATTACCCGGACTTCAACAGGTCCGTTAATCCCAAACCGCAATGCACGCCCTCGTTCCGGGATGCCATCATAAAAAACGACAAATCCATCGTATAGTTCATGCACCTGCTTCCGCAGGTTTGGATCATGAGCACAGCGAGTACGAGCGTTTGATATCTCAAACAGCACGCTTGTCAGATCGGCTTTTTTGATAATCTCAGGGCTCATGTTCATCAGAACAACCTCGGAAACAGTATTAGCGGCTCATTGTTTCAATGTATTCAAGCACATTTCATCAATCCCTGTATCTTGGCCTGAGTTTATCCCGGAAAATCTCCAGACGTATTGGAAGTTGTAATTCCTGATCGATACTTATGCCGTAATACGACTGGTTGGCAAGTGTATCCCTCACAGCCGGAGTCGGGCAGAATTGAGTGAAATTGTCATGGATACGTTCATCTGTAGCGGTGGAATCGCCGTCCAATTCAAATCTTGTATACGAATCAGTCCCACCCAGGTCAGCGAAGATGCACACCTCCGTGGAATACAGATGGCAGTGTGTCCCGGTTACAGGTGGATTTCGACGGTGGTAATCGGTATAGCCGTAATTGTCGGATGTCATTCCCGTGATATACTGGTCATTCCCTTCCGTGTCGATAAAAATAGCCTGGCTCATATTGATGCAGTAGGCGAGTCCGTTTCCGCCAAACAGCTTGTAATAGTCATCGCCGCCACGATTGAGGACAATGGAAACTGTATAGTCATGGTTATGTGCGATGCCGTACCCGGGACTGCCATACAGTTCGATCCTGTCGTCACCTCCTTCGTCGATGAACCCGGAAATGCAGTAGTGCGCCCCGGAACCGACCGACCAGGAAGAGGTGCGGTAGTTATCGTCACCGTCACCGTCATAAAAGTATCCCATGCCGTACCAGTAGCCGCTGCCGAGCGCCCAGTTGGCGGAGAGATAGGTGTCATTGCCATGCAGGTCGATTAATGTTCCCATTCCACCGGACCAGGAATGACCGTCCGTAATGTCGCCACGGCGTCCAATTCCTGCGCCCTGTGCATAAGAATAGTTCAGAGAATCTTCGTTGGAATGGTAATCGGGACGAAACGCTACTTCCGAGGATGGTTCCGCGGTGTATTCATCATCGCCGTTTACGTTCACCAGAGTTCCGACTCCACCGACCCCGCCATATCCCTGTCCGTCTCCCCACAGGTAATAGTCATCGTTGCCATCAATGTCGATTGCCACACCGACACCGAAATAGGCACCGCCCTGCCCGGAGGTCCACATGGAGTAGGAATCATCGCCGGAAATGTCCGCCAGGACACCGATCCCCAGCATGCCAGCACCCTGGGCGAGTCGTGTGGAGCTGTACTCATCGTCGCCGTCAGCATCGACAAGTACACCAACGCCGAATACTCCTGCGCCTTGTGACGGCACAAATTCATGGGTGTTCTCATAGGTGTCATCACCGGAATAATCCACCGCCACTCCTACCGGCAGGTCAAGCGACGGTGAAGCGCCGATGGAACCCTGGTAGGTGTCATTACCACCGAGATCAAGGACGAAAAAAGCATCCGGGTAGTCATGAGTTGTGTTTCGAGTATCGCCGATGATAAATCTTCCAATAGGTGTAGCAATATCTACTGCTGGTACATCTTCGAAATGGTCCAGGCTCTCGTCCATCGCATCGAGGGAATCGATCAGTTGTTCCACGCTTTCCAAGGCTTTCATACCGGCATAATACATGGAGTTGAAATCATAATTCTGTGCGCAATCTTCCAGTTCCGGGTAGTATTCGAGACCGTCAAACTGGGTTTCGCCAAGCCGACGTATCCGCCAGACCGCGGCAGCGTCCGCCATGTCGATGTTCCGTCGTGCGGTCATGCACCACTGGTGTGCGTCCAACAGGTTGATCACAGTACGTCCCAGGACACGCCGAAGCTCGATTGGGATGGATTCAATTTGCAGGCGTGCATCACGTTCAATCAGTGGAAAATCCGACGCACTTCCAACCGCGTTATATCGCCAGACGGTCCCTGTGCGATGATAAATTTGTTGGATTGCACGCAGGAGCGGTTCCTCTTCATCCAACTCGGCCCATAAAGATGCGGAGTAGTCGCGCATTTGTCCCGTCTGGTTCCGTATTCCGCAGTAAAAGGCCGTTCTCAACAGGGAATTGGATTGCCCTTCCCGGTAGCGAGGGTCGAGGTAATCATCGCAGGCGTGCGCCATCACATTGACAAAATCGTAAATGCGGTGTGGTTCGGCCATGAGGTCATCGAAAGCCAGCAGTTTGTAGGGAGCATCAGCAGGGTCGGGGTAACGGGTCCAGTACCCTCGCGGTTCAAACCCAAGATCATTATAATCGATCTTCAACTCATCGAGGATCATTTCAAACGCATCAACCGGTTCTGCAACAGGTTCTTCCTGCGCATATAAGATACTTGCAAGTAAAAGGATGAGAAAGGAAACGAAAAAACACGTTCTAACCCAATTCGCCCAATGCATGGATCGCCCCTCCAGTGGTTCAGTGAAATATCGTTCAAGATACGCTATCCGGTGCGATAAAGGAAATTGAAGTCAGGTGTCATTGATTTGTAGTGATTGGTAATGCGAGACATTTTTTTGGGGGAATGGCTGGCCCTGGAATGGTTGGCTCTGAAAGCTTAGTGACGAAGAAACGAGCTTATGGGTTTCAATGGCTCGAATGCATGTATTCATTAATCGAAAATCGAATGAAACCTGAATAGCGGAGCTTTTTAAGGCACCTAGTCTCTCATAAGCAACAAATCTTGATATCTTAGGATACTTCTATGGCATCCAATCTCTTATTTTTCCTTTAATTCCATGTGATTTCAATAGTTCTATCATTTCGTTGTTCCTATTATTCTTCGCAATTTTTAGTAAAGAATATCCACCTGTATTTGTGTTTACACCCTTCTCTAATAATAGTCTCGTTATATTATATGAGTCAGATAGAACAGCCCACGCAAGCACTGATATGCGATCGCAACCAACATAGTTTATATCAGCACCATTTTCTATGAATATATTAAAAATATCTATATTATCTTCTTTTGCGAGTTGAACTAAATAGTTATTAATATCTGTTATCCCTTTGGATAACAGCATTTTAACTGCTTCTATGTTATTGCTTGATATCGCAACATCCATTGGTCTTCTAAAATTTCCATTCTCCATTAAAACAGAGGTATTTACATCTGCATTATTCTCGATTAGTAATTCCACTACACCTAAGTTGTTATTTTTTATTGCAATAATTAGAGGTGTTCCTCGTTTGTTATCCCAATCACGTATTTCTAAATTCGCACCGTTATCTATATAGTACTGAACTAATTCAATATTGTTTTCATAGCAGGCTTCATAAATAGACTTATTTCTCGCCATTTCTGAAATGTTATCTTTTAATTGGTTTGAATCATTATCCGAATAAGTTGAATTAAAATCATCATCATCTAATATGAGCTTGTCATATACTAGTTCAAGATTAAACTTATCGCCATACAGCTCTCTATAGGAATCGAAGTGAACAGATTTTTCAAGTGCTATTTTCAAAGATAAATTGTCTCCATCGTCCCAATCACCATTCTCAACAGCGCAGAGATCATCATCACTGCCTTTTGTAAGAGGATTGGCACCCTTTTCAATTAGATATTTTACAATGTGATAGTAGTCATCAAAGAATTCTTCATCATATCGTGCTTTGTCTACTGCTTCATTTAAAGCAGTAGTCCCATTACTCAAGATGTCAATATCAATACCTCTTTCCACTATACATTTCACATGATCTAATTCATGAGATTCAACCGCATAGTGTAATATTGATATGTCATCACTATCTTTGGCATTGACGTTTTCAAAACTGTTAATAAGCAATAAATATATTTTATGATATTTTTCTAATGCTTCATCATAGTCTATTTCATAATCATCCTCATCAATTAGCATTCCAACATCCGATATATACTTAAGAGATTTAAATAATTCTTTTTCATCTATTCTTTTTACAATGATATTGCATACTTCATAGTTTAAATTATCAATGGCCTCAATCATTGCTGTTTTACCATATTTATTTTCTGCCATAGGATTAATATTCTTACTAAGCAAAAATTCGACACATTTAATGGAATTATTGCTGCAACTATTTGATAACGCTTGTATTAATTCTTTGGTATCAGAACAATATGGAATAACAAGCTCTAGTAATTCTACATTGTCATGTTTCGTTATTAGATCTAATCCAGTAGAGGTATAATCATTCGATAATTGTTGTTCAAGTAAAATCTCAATACATTCTTTTGCATTCGCTTTTATAGCTGTGATAAATGGGAACTCACAGTGCTCTCCGTCACCACATGGATCTGCACCATTCTTTAATAAGTAGAGAGCAACATCAACAGAATTCCCTAACATGGCGTAGTTAAGAGGAATTCGATAAGTTTTAAGATAATCATTCTCATCAAAAACCATATTTACTTCGTTATATATGCTACGCCGTTCTTCAATATCGTTGTCGAGTTCTTTTTTCGAAGTATATTCATTAATAAGCAAATGTTTATTAATATTAATACCAGTACTTAAAAAATATTTAACTAATTCAATATCATTTTCCTCGCATGCAACAAATATATCTTTATTTTTTGCACGTTCTATGAGTGGAAAATGATCATTATACTTTCTCTCAACAAGCTGAAGTTTATCGTCAATAACGCTGGAGTCAATCGCGACTTCTCGCGTTGCTTTTAACAATAATAAAGCTTTTTCCCATTCATTTCTATTAATGAGATCCTCTGTGTTTTTGATGTTTATTAACTCTTTATTGCAGTAGCTGCATATATACTCATGGCTATTGTAAAATTCAGGTGATTTACATCTATGGTCTAAGCATAAGTAATCCCGTTTGCATCTTGGGCATGTAAAGTAATCTTCTTTAACAAGAGTTCCACAAATTTCACATCTTTCACCTTCCACAGTGATTGTTCTCTTTACTGTCAAGTCTTGTGCTTCGTGTAAGTGATGCTCTATTTTCGATGATTGATCAATGTGTATATTTCCTCTTACAACATCGCCAATTGAAACGTCAGTAATACTCTTATTCGTTTGTTGAAATTCCTGATCGACAGGTGTCTGACAGAATGGACATAAAACCCAACCAGTTTGTAGTTCTGCATCACAATTCTTACAACGTATAACTTGTCGAATTTCTTTACCACAAAAGGGACAAGCTTTCCATCCTGCTTGTATTTCTTCATTACAATATTCGCATTTCATGAATATTACTCCCCAAGTTCTACATGCCTCAATGGATATAAATTCAGTAGATATCAAAGATATACTGGATATTTTTTAAACACAAACTGTAATAGTTTTCAGTAAATATTTTGGTTCCTCACAAGAATTTGTGCATAGTTTGAGGTAATTGTAGCCCTCCCATGCAGTGCATGAGGACCGTTTCGAACGTTCCTGGTGTACGGAATCCTCTACTTCTTCGACTGATGGCTTTCGCTGTGTTGTTTAACGCCTCCGCAACACCGTTACTGATTTTCGTATCGAACCACGCCAGAATACCATCCATATGGTTTTTCACCAGCTTCACGAACTGTTTCATCGGTTTCAGTCTGCTGTAGCCCACCTTTCGGAACCAGGTTTTCAGAAAGCGTTGCGCTTGTACAGCGTTTTCACAGTTCCACAACAACCGGAACTCTTCTTTCAGTAGCCACGCTTTCGTAATATCCAGGTTGAACCGCGTCAAGAAGGATAATGTCCATTGCTGTTTATCCGTCAGGTTCTCCGGGTTTTTCAAGAACAGGTAACGTTCCCCTTTCAGCAGTGTGATTCCCTGTTTCCGGTGTACGGCAGCTTCTTGTCTCCGTACTTCATCAACCGCTTTGTGCAGGTGACGAATCAAGTGGAACTTGTCGAAGACCAGCAACGCATCTGGCAACCGTTCCGCGATCACCTTTGTGTAGGGATCCCACATATCGCAACACACAGCGGTCACCTGTTTCAGATAATCCTCGCCGTACTCGTCAAAGAAGCGTTGCAGGGTAGCCTGCGTCCGACCTTCACCGCTCCACAACAGAACTTTCCGGTCCAGATCGTACACCTGCGTCTGGTAGGTGTGCCCTTTCCTTCGGCTGATCTCGTCGATCCCTATATGAAGCACATGGCCCTTGTCACGATGCTCCAGACCATAGTCCACCGCCGCTTTCATCGCTGCATACACCGTGTTCCAATGGACACCAAACAGACGTGCCACCACATCCACCGCCAGCAAACGGGTCCATGTCGCAAGCAGCATGATCAAGGGAACGGTCAACGGACTCTTGCCGCGGCTCCAGGGAATCGCTTCAACCACCGTACCGCACACCGGGCACTGGACACGGCAGGGACGGTAGGAAAGTGTCACCGCAATCCCCCACAAGGAAACATGCTTCCATTGCCGTAACGGTAAACGATCACGGACCGTACAACGTTCCCCACAACCGCTGCAAGGCAACCGGCGACGTCGAATGCGATCCAGCTCTACATGCATAGAACCGGCAGATTCTTTTACACAAACAACGCGATGATCCTTGACTACAAGTGTCTTTCGTACCAACTTCTCGAGGTGCATGGTGAACCTCCGAACCTTGTTTGAGCTTTCTAACCCAAACTTGGGGAGATAAACCATGCACTTTCAACTTATTACATCACATTTTCTGAAATTCCACTGCACAAATTCTTGGGAGCTGCCAATATTTTTTAAATGAAAAGCTCTTTAATGATGCTATCAATAGGCGAAAGAAGATAGAATTATGTAATTCAAAGTGATGTCTAAATAGTATTAAAATAATTACAATTCTTTCAGGATTGTTCTTTTCAAATCCCTCGGAATCATAATCACAAAACACGCGCCCTTCAGTTTACGGCCGGAGATATAAGTAATCGTCCCGCCATGTTGTTCGACGGTGGATTTAACGATGGGCAGACCGAGGCCGACACCCGTCGATTTGGTTGTAAAATGCGGTTCGAAGATGTTCGGTGCGATGGTATCCGACACACCGGGGCCGTCATCCTCCACTTCGATCTGGAGATGATCCTCACGTTCGAAACAACGCAGCAGGATTTCACCGTCTTCACCCACTTCCGCCAATGCATTGTCCAGCAGGTTGATCAGGGCGCGTTTGATCTTTTCACGGTCAATCATCCATGTGGTGCATTCGCAGGTGTCCTGGGTGGTGAGATGGTCACCGTACAGGCAGTCGAGTTCCATGAGCAAGTCATGGATGTTTTCTTCGGCGGGCTGGATCTGCGGGGCTCGAGCGAAGTCGCCGAATTCACGCACCAGTCTTCTCAGGCTTTCCACCTCTTCATCCACAATCTCGCGGGTGAGTGACAGGGTTTCTGCGAATTTCTCATCATCGCCATGGTAAGAATCCGCTAATTGACGGACACTTAACTGGATCGGTGTGAGCGGGTTTTTAATTTCATGGGCGAGCACACGTGCGAGCTTCCGCCATGCCGCCTGCTTTTCCATCTCCTTCGCGCGTTCCCTGCTCTTTGCGAGACGGTCCAACATGGTGTTGAAGGACAGGGAAAGTTGCCCGATTTCATCTTTGGTGCCAACCAGCGTGCGTAATTCCTCGTTCCCATCTGCAACCTTTATCGCCAGGTCGCGCAGCTTCTCAATGCGTCGTGATACCGCACGAATGACCAGGGTACCAGCTAGGATCGAGAGGATAACAACCACCAGGTAAGTGGCCATATAATTCATGACGAGGCTGAAGATCAAGCCTTCACGGTCCTGTTCTCGTAGCGCCCATTGTGCGGATGCCGTACGAAGGATTTCCGCATTTTGCCTGAAAGTGGAATCGACACTGGTTTCCAACCGCCAGTGAATAATGCCATAATCTTCTTCCACGATGATCGAACGCGGCAGTGTTTCGAACGGTGTTACACCTTCATTGATGTCATTGGAAACAGGATCCCAACGGCCATTGTTCCATACCCGCCACTGCTCATTCCTGCTCGCGTACAGGGTTTCATCCTCAAACAGATCAAGCCCGGGAACAGGGATTGGGCTATCCCCCCATTGAGCCGACACGACAATCCTGTGAAGCCGTAGTTCCTGAGCACGTTCAAACCGCTGGTAATCACGTCGAGCGAGTTCCACCCCGGTACGAAGCGCTTCACCCTGTGTTTCCGGCGCCAGGGTGCGTACACCGGTGTTCAACGTGGATTGTATTGCGATGAACATGGGAACAAAAGGGAGAATACTCGCGAGGATCAGCGCGAGAGTGAGCCGCCATCGTAACTTCATCAGTTATCTCTCAGGTATGCCATACGTGGCAGGCGGGTTCGCGCAGTCCATTCGCTGTATGAATTGGATTCACGGCTTTGACGGAACAACCATCCGGTAATACCATTGAGTTCTGTGTCAATGTTCAATTCACGGGCCTGTTCCAGTACGCCCTGGTCGGAGGCGCGGGCGCGGATATACCAGGGACCGTTTCCGGGAAGATCCTCAAGGGTAAGTGGAATCACAAAGGAATCCCGGAAAAACTTCAGAAGGGTTTCATATTCCTCGACAGCGATTGGGCCGAGCGGTGTGATGATCCTGTACTGGTCACGCCAGACATTATACCAGACTTCAATACGGAACGCAGCACGGCGAACATACCCCAATTTGGAGATTCTCAGTTCGACATCAAGAGCAATCGGTAACCCTGTATGGAGCGCTTCCTGGCTTGCTTCGCTGAACGGTTCAAGCAGAGAGAGCTGTACGACGGCAAGAGAATCCTCCCAGCCTGCTTCGATGTTCCTCACCTCGATTTCCGCCCTGCCTGGAAAACTGAATACAGTCAGAACGAGCAGAAATGCCAAAAGCGGAGCATATGCTCGATTCTTTCTTTTGAGGATGATGCTCAAACGGTCTCCCGATTACATACGAATAGTAAAGGTACATAAAAACAGGAGTAAGAAAAACGGTAACAGGAGAGATTCCGGTTACAAATATGTCCTGTATGGTAATCGGGAATTATTCCATCAAATAACTGAGTTCCGGTGTTTCCCTTTTCAGACGTTCAATGGCGCGATCATATCGTAATACCCGCCTCCAGGAACGAATTATCAGGATAATACCAAGGATTACGAGGAATGTATTAATGATAAACAAGGGAACGAATAAATGCAGAGTACTCACCATATCGTAGTACCGCGAGGTGGCGATAAGTAACGTGACAATTGACATCGGCAACGATAAGAGTGCGATCCCGGTACGAAGTACTGCCAGAGATGTTCTTTTCGCTGCAAGGAACATCTGGATACGTCCGATCTGTGTTGATTCCGGTGGGTGGAAGTCTTCATCGGTGGAATCGAAGCTTGTAAATGGATACTTGGATGATGATACATTATCTCTATTATCTGATATTCCTTCTTGATCAGTGCTCAAAGGTAACTCCTGTCCTCTGTTCTATTACTTTTATAAGTACAATAACTTAATGATATCATCTGTTGTGCGGCAAGCCCCTGGAAAAACTCTCCGAAAGTTGACTGGACCGACATCATCACCTACCTTGAGAAGTCTAAAGAATACTACATACTGTTAGCGGGAGGGAGTGTTGGAATGAGAATCCGACTTTCTGCATTACTACTTCTGGCGTTTCTTGTCATCCTTGGAATGGATGCCGGGATCGTTTTTTCACAAACAGTTCCATTGGAAGAAGACTGGATCACAGTCCGGGACCGTTACATTGACTATTATGAGAATATCCCGAATCAACGCGGGAATGGCCTCAAACCATGGAACCGTTGGCTTTGGGAATATGATCGCAGGGTATACCCCAATAATGACATCAGCGGAAACCGTCGGTTCACTGCGCTGCAATATATCCGCGAACACATGCTTCCCAACAATGAACTGGATGAAGTCTGGGTGGAGATGGGACCAGCGAACATAGCAGGAAGGATGCTGTGCATTACTTTTGATCCACAGGATCCCAACATAATGTATACCGGTTCCGCATCGGGTGGTATCTGGAAGAGCGAAACATCAGGCCTTAGCTGGTTCCCCATTGATGATTACCTTCCCACCCTCGCAGTAGGATATATCGTCGTTGACCCCACAGATTCCGACATCATCTATATGGGCACCGGCGAAGGAAACTACAATGGTGACGCTGTATGGGGAGTCGGTGTACTGAAAACCCTGGATGGCGGTGTTACATGGGACACCACCGGATTGAACTGGGGAATCCGGAACTCGGATGCCGTGAACGAAATGGCAATTGACCCGGAAAACCCGGACCGTCTGTTCGCCGCCTGCAATTCAGGCGTGTACCGCACAGAAGATGCAGGTGTGACCTGGGAGATGCTGCTCGCTGGGCCTGCCAAACATATTCAACTACGTCCCGGTCAACCTGACACCATGTACACTACTCTTGGAAATCCATGGGGTGCCGCGACTAATGGTGTCTGGCGTTCCCAGGACGGCGGTGACAACTGGACTCATCTTACCAATGGTCTCGCAGATGCAAACATTATCGGACGTGTAAGTATCGCAATCAGCCAGAGTAACCCGGATATTCTCGTTGCCGGGATAGCAGGTGATTTTTCCTATAACAGCAGCGAGCTGGTCGGGTTTTATACTACGGATAACGGTGGCGATAACTGGATGCTGATGGCCATCACTCCCAATTTTTACAATCAACAGGGGTGGTACGACAATATCTCCATGATCAAACCGGATGATCCCAATGTGGTTCTTGCAGGCGGTCTTGACATGTACCGTAGTAACAACCGTGGGATCGACTGGGACCAGGTTTCCTGGTGGTATCATAATCCCGGACCAACTTTCACCCATGCCGATCTGCATGCCTATGCATGGCACCCGGATGATCCCGACCGTCTGTATGTCGGCTCGGACGGCGGCGTTTTCGAATCCACCGATTCAGGTGTGAACTGGCAGGATCGCAATGACGGTCTTTCGACCATGCAGTTTTACGCCATGGGTGGCGCATACCTGGATGAAACCATCGCCTATGGCGGCACCCAGGACCAGGGTACGAACAAATACTCCGGCACCAATCAATGGGAAAGCGTGTATGGCGGTGATGGCGGAGAATGTGTCGTCGATTATACAAACAGCGACATTGTATATGGTGAATGGCAGTATGGTAATCACTTCCGTTCATTGAATGGTGGTGTCACCTGGACCAGCATCATGGAGAGTATCAACGGCGATGGTGCCTGGGTTGCGCCTGTAATCATGGATCATAATGATCCAAACACGTTGTACACCGCCACAAACCGTGTCTATGTATCCAATAACCGTGGTACTACTGTTCGTGCAATTTCCGAAAACCTGGGCTCAACGCTGGAAACACTAAGCCAGGACTATTTCGATCACCAGGTGTTGTACGCAGCGCGTAACTCTAATGCCTGGCGTACTGATGATGGCGGTGGAACATGGGTTTCCATCAGCGACCGTCTCCCGAACTTCTACATTACGGAGATCCAGGCGGATCCGGTTGATGCCGACATGGTCTGGGTTGTCTTCAGCAGTTATGATTCACAGCATGTCTGGCGCTCGAGTGACCGTGGCGAAAACTGGGAATCGGTATCGGAAGATCTTCCCGACTTGCCAACCAATGCGATTGAGATTGCGCCCGGTCAGCCGAAGCAAGTGTTTATTGGTACAGATCTTGGTGTATTTTATTCACTCGATGAAGGTGAAAACTGGATGGTTTTGGGTGAGGGATTGCCCAATGTTGTCGTCGATGACCTCGATCTTCACATTCCGACAATGACACTACGTGCAGCTACGCATGGCCGTGGCATGTGGGAAATTCCTGTGAGCGGAACAGGCTTGATCCTGATCGATCCCAATGGTGATGAACAATTGGCGGTGGGGAGCAACACGGAAATTTCCTGGGTTGCTAATGGAATCGAAGGCACGTTGACCATTGAACTCAACCGTGATTTCCCTGATGGTGACTGGGAAACCCTGTCAGATAACGCTCCTGTTGATGAAGACTATGTATGGATGGTAACAGGTCCGGAATCGGAAAACGCGCGGATACGGATTGCATCCAATACAACACCGGAAATCGCCGATACTTCGGCTGGGAATTTCTCTATTGTTGCCCCTTTCATCGAAGTAGTGGAGCCGATCCCCGGATTTGATGTCGGTGTGGGGATTTCTCTTCCGATAACGTGGAACTCGTTTGGCGTTCCCGGTGGGGTAAACATCGAAGTGAATCGCGATTATCCTGACGGTGATTGGGAACTGATCTACGAAGATGAATCCAACCCTGGCGCTTACACGTGGTCTGTGGATGGCGCACTGACCGATAATGCCCGGCTGCGGGTGATTTCCAGCGATTTGCCCTCATTGTATGATGAAATGGATGGCGATTTTATGATCGTCGAACCTGCACTGGCATTGACCTACCCGGTTGGTGGTGAAACGTGGCGGATCAATGAAAATGTGACCTTGCAGATTGACGAGAGTGGATTGCTTGGGGATGTTTATTACCTGATCAGCCGTAGTGAACCGGTGAGCTGGCGTCCATTGTCGGGTGCAACACCTGTGGATTCCCTGTATTCATGGGAAGTGGTTGGTCCTCCGAGTTCGACAGCAAGGATAAAAGTTGTTTTCTATGCTCCCAATTCCATTGTCCTGATGGATTCGACGGAAGCTGTATTTGAAATCCTCGATGAAAACGCTTCACCGGAACCGGGTGTCGTTCTTCCGGAATCGGATATTCTTGACGGCTGCTATCCGAATCCGTTCAACAACAGAACTACGGTACGTTTCGGACTCGCACATTCCGGTGATATTCTGCTTCGTGTTTTTAATGTGGAAGGACGCCTGGTGGAAACACTTCGCCAGGGAAGATGGGAAGCCGGGTATCATGAAATCCCGTGGAATGCGGAGAGTTATTCCAGTGGCACCTATTTCATCCGTTTGGATACACGACAGTACAGCTACACTGTAAGAACGACTCTTGCCAAGTAGACTTCTTGATTGATAAAGAGAATATCCTCCATCTGTGGCACACATGGATGGAGGATTTTTATATTCAGGAATGTTTGGCGCGAGATCTTGCAGCATCGGTTATCTGTCTTTTTGTGCAGGTTCTCGCTTCTTCTTTTAGCGATTACTTACCTTTGGACTGGATAATTGCTAGGAACCTGTACAACACCACAAAGGAAATCCTGTAAACAGGGATCAGGAAAATTATGCAAGTCGATCTCATCGACATCTTTTTATTGCTCGCCGCCGGGCAGGGATTTTTTTTATCCGTGCTGATTTTTCACAAGCACGGAAAATTTATTCCCAACCGTTTCCTCGGATCATTGATCCTTGGTTACTCGATTGTCCTGTTTTACCTGATGCTTGATGAAATTAATGCGCTGGAAGGTCTTGACACACTGCGATTTTTCTTTCTTGGAATAGCGTTTCTTATTGCCCCTTCACACTATTTATACGCGAAATACCTGGTTCAAAACAGGAACACAATTGAGCGAAAAGGTTTTATTCATCTATCCGGGCTTGTTCTATTCGAGTTGTTCGGTATTGTTTCCCTGTTCATTGCCGGTGATGTTGGATATCCGCACAGGATACTCGATCCCGTCGATCAAATTCTGCCTGGTTTTGTTCCGTATAACTGGGCTGTTATTCTATATACAGCCACGTACCTTGCATTTATTCTCAGAATGCTGCGAAGACATCGCCAGGAAATTAAATCTGTATTCTCATCAACTGAAAAAGTACGACTGAGCTGGTTGAATAATATCACTTATATGGCTGTGGGATTCGCCGCCGTGTATTCCGCAGAGAATATTTTACTGATGAGTGGAATGGAAGTCTCCAATGAATTCGATCTCAGCTCCTTACTCATAGTCATCTATGTATACGCTATCGGTTATATGGGATTTTTAAAAACGGAAGTATTCAGGGCCCCCGATGTTGCTGAATCAATGAACACAGTTCGTGTACTGCACGATTCGTCAGATGGTGACAGCGAACGTGACAAATACCGGAAATCAGGCTTGAGCGATATAAAAGCGGATGAATACTCCAAAAAGCTCCTGATGTTGATGGAGCAGGAAAGACCATATACCCGGGATGACCTGACGCTGAACCATATGGCGGAAATGCTGTCCATCACTCCTCATAACCTTTCCGAAATCATTAACAGCCGACTGGACCAGAACTTTTTCGATTTTGTGAATCAGTACCGTGTGGAGCAGGTAAAGAAAGATCTCCTGAATCCAGAGAAACAGAACATGAAAGTACTTGCAATAGCTTTCGATGCAGGATTTCGATCCAAATCATCATTCAACACTACCTTCAAACGCTACACCAACCTTACTCCTTCCGAGTTCAGGCGCCAGCATCAGTCCGTTCATTAATTTCAGGAATAACAAACATGTGAACGTTCTGTCCCTTGGGATAGAACATGTTTCCGTATTGTGGAAGAGTCATGGGAAGTTCAGTCCGATGGGATTGGGCGATTGAAAACCCGTAAATCCTTTTCTTTCCACCGTCAGAATGAGAAACCATTTGCTCATGTTGAATTTCAGTCTCATACGAGTGAAAGTTGAAAAGGAGTGTTGTATGTTTTGCGAATATTGGATGACCAGAAAACAGGGAAAGCTATCAGCGAACAGAAAAATAATGAATCGTTTCATCGTGTTGGTAATCGTCGCATTTATAATATTCGGTGCAATCTTACCACCAGTTAAGGGACAGGATCGAGAACGGTACGGCAACCTTCATGGTGTTGTACTCGATGCAGTGACCCGTCAGCCGATCCCTGCTGCGAATATCCTCATTGTCGGTTCCCATCTTGGGGCGGCGGCCGACCTGGATGGCCGTTTTGCAATTGTCAACCTTCCGGCTGGAAGCTATCATTTGCGTGCGAGTGCGTTAGGTTATACGACCAGGGAACTCCAGGAAATTGTTGTGTTACCCGGGCGTGATGGTTTCGCGGAGTTCCTGCTTCATCCCGCCGCCATTGTCGGGGAAGAGGTGACTGTAACTGCTGAACGTGTGCAGGTTGCCAGCCCTAACCTTCCGACATCCACGAGGAATCTCAGGTATGAAGAAGTTCGGCGTGCGCCCGGTGCGATTGAAGATATTCAACGTATGGTGCAGGCGATGCCGGGGGTGATGAATTCGGACGACCAGGACAACGAGATTATTGTAAGAGGTGGAAGCCCATTGGAGAACCTGACCATTATCGATGGTATTGAGGTGAACAACACCAACCATCTTACCATCGGTAGCGAAGGAATGGGCAATGGCGGTCCGATCAATGCGTTGAATACCGAATTCCTGCAGGAAGTAACCTTCGCTTCCGGTGGATTTGCACCTCGATATGGTGATCGGATGTCCAGTGTGCTGGAACTTAACCTGCGTGAAGGAAACAGGGAACGGTTTGGCGGGGAGCTTGACCTGAGTATGTCCGGTGTTGGTGGTCATATGGAAGGACCGATTGACAATGGTCGCGGAAGTTTTCTTGCATCCGTACACAAGTCCTACCTCGATCTGCTGCCGCCCGAAGATTTTGGAGTGGATGCATGGCCGAGCTACTGGAACAGCCAGGCGAAGGTGGCCTACGATCTTTCGGACAGGCATCTTTTGACCATCAACGGACTGTATCTCGAAGATTATATCAGTGAATATCCGAACACCGATGTTCCCGAGGATCACGAAGACTACGATGAAGAGGGTATGGTGTTCAACACGGAACGTCACTATTTCGGCGCACGATTGCGCAGTTTGTGGGGAAATGGTTTCACCGACCTGGTGGTTGCGCGGACCTACGCCTATGTTCACTGGGATTATTTTGAAGAACGTCTGGCAAATGATCAAACCCGGATTTTTCACACGTACACGAACCGACGTACGGATATCGAAGATCAATTTCACTTGCACTACACTGGAAGGGCTTTCGGGCAGGATCAGTGGGGTGCGGGTATCAGCGTGAAAAATGTGAGTTACCGTCTGGAACAGTATGTGGAGGGTGATTCGATCATTTTTAACGATGATTATTTTGGCCCTGATGACGGCTTAGATCCGGATACCTTTTTTTACAGTGATATACATGAGGATTTGGACGAAAGCAGTCTGAAATACGGCGCATATCTGCAATATACTTGGCATCCCGTTGACCGTCTATCCATGACCGGTGGCTTGCGATATGACGGTTTTGAGTATTCGGGGGAGAATGCTTTCGGTCCGAGAATTTCCGTGAACTGGGAATTCTCCAATCACTGGACCGCAAGCGCGGCCTGGGGAATTTATTACCAGTCGCAGGATGTATCCATCTACATGAACGAAGCGGGACGTGAGTACAACCGTCAATTGCCGTACAGCCGTGCCGACCAGTATGTTCTCGGATTACGGTACCAGCCGAGAACATCCACATTGTTCAGCCTCGAAGGATATTATAAGGATTACAGCGATTTACTAGTAAGTGAAGAAGATGTGATCCGGGAAACAATCGGCGATGAGACCTTCGAGAGCGACCGTTGGCTGACCAGTGGTGAAAAAGAAGCCTGGGGAATAGAATTCTTCGCCCAGCAGAAACTCTTTGCCAACTGGTATGGCATTCTTAGCTATTCCTATGGCAATACTGAGACGACCGATCCGGCCTATGGAACCTATCCGTCCAGCTATGATTTCCGGCATGTGATCACTGGAGTACTTGGGTACAAAACCAGCCTGGTAACGAATGACAGCTACCGCAGGTTCCTGCATCGTCCGTGGGGATGGTGGTTGTGGGCGTTACCGATCAACGGCGACCAGGTGACCTTGTCAACACGGTACAGATATATGACCGGACGACCCTACACACGGGAAACATGGTATGAGGATGGTGAATCTTCTCCTCTGCCGATCTATGAGGGACACTGGGAATCGGAAGGACATAACAATGAGAGATACCGGGACTACAACCGTCTCGATTTTCGGATCGACAGCAAACATTATTTCGGCAGCAGCGCCCTGATTGTCTTCCTGGAAGTGCAGAACCTATTGGACCGTATCAATATCTCCGACTACACGTATGAAGATGACGGCGAACGTGATGCGACCGATCAGTTCCGCCAGTTTTATGTACTGGGAATCAAATATCAATTCTAACAGAAAGTCTCAACCCAATATTTTTTATTATTCGGACTTAAATAGCCTTGTTCATTATGAATGAGGCTATATTTTTAATGTGTGCAGAAAATGGCTATGTGTGTAACAATAATTCATTGAAAATACGGGATTGGAGCATAATCAAAGTTTAACAAAATGATTATTCGTTGTATAGAAATAAAGAGCCCATGGCGTATAATATGATGTAATGATTAGTTTCTAACATATTAGAACTGATAACCAGAACAGGAGCATGAACGGAGGAAGCCGTGAAAAGGATCCTGGTTGTGTTGACGGTACTCGCATTTTTTTTGACTTTCGCTACTCAGTTGTCCGCCCGGGAAGTGGAGTTTCTTCCAATTCAATCCAGTAACCATTCAATACTGATCGGTAACGAGGCGGGAAATGCAAGCGGTCCCACACTTGAAACAGTGGCAGGGTACTTCCCATCGTCCATCGAAGAAATCTTGACAATGAACGGTTCACGGATCGAAGTGGATGGATGCATAAATTCGATCGTTTCCGGCAGCCCGGTAGTTCCCATGAAGAACCTGCGTCTGGCATTTGCAGGACATTACCAGATTACCGGTATCAACCTTGTCTCTGGAAATGTCCAACAGGCAGTAACACAAGGCCGTATTTATCCTGGTCCTGAACGGAGACGGTGGTCTCCGGATGAGTCCCGCGATGCAGAAATTTTTGTTGAGAATCCCCAGGTTTACCGTCGTGATTCATTTTATCCATCCAAATGGATGGATTACTCAGCAGGATATGATGGTGATTCCACGATAGTATTCATCCATGTATATCCTGTGCAATGGAATCCGGTCACTCAAGAATTGCTCTATTTGAATGATTACCAGGTGCAGGTATATGGTGAACAAGTCACAAATGAATCGGAACGTTATCGGGTATTTGGAGACCTTGATGACATCCTGACGGAAGCGGAACATATTCTTCTGTACGCCGATGGATGGGCGACATCTGCTGAAAGTTTTGCAGTAACACTTACATCATGGGGTATTTCAACCGATATCGTTAGTGTCGATTCCATCTATGCGTTGTATGAACCTGCCGAAGATCCACTGTATCCAGGATATTCAACCGAAGAATATCCCTTCATTACTCCATACGATTTTAATAATGTGAAACGTATCATTGCTTTCTTCCGTGATGAAACCGCCCATGATAATCTTGAATACTTCACTATCCTTGGCGATGCGGGTATTATACCGCCATCATATTATTTCAATGGCATATGGGAGGTCAGTCCTACAGATCACTTTTATGAAAGTCCCGATTATGACTGGGTTGTGAACTATTCTGGAGCACGTCTCGCACTGGATACTCCGGAGGAAATGGATACCTATGTGACCAAACTGACGAACTGGCATGGCGCGCAAACCGGTGACTGGCTTGGCACTGCCTCCCTCGGGGGCGGGCAACCATTTGAATCAGAGTTCTACATTGGCGAATTGATCAACAACCAGGTGCTCGTGGAAGGCGTTCTGAATAACTTCAGCCCGATCAAACTTCAGCATAATCGTGGAAATTTCAATTCGAGTAATTATTGGATGCATATGAATAATGACAACATGTTCTGGCAACTGTTGATCTGTCATGGTTCAGGAGATGCGATTTATTTTGACAATCATTCAATGATAGATGTAGACCAGCTAATGATTCTTAACGCAAAAGGTCAGTTGCCGATCTTTTTAAGTGTTGCTTGTTCCAATGGTTCCTATGACTCCGATATCAACTCCGAGGCTGTTTATCCGCTTTCCTTTGCTGAGGGGTTGATCCGGTCACCGGGCGCCGGGATTGCTTATATCGGTGGGGCGCGTTCGAATAGTGGTGTTCCGTTGTATGAAGTGGTAGATGGTAATCTGGCATATACTGGAATTACAGACACTTATGCACTGCTCTATTATTTTATGGATTCGTATCGTTCATTTGAAGAACCAACCATGGGAAGATTGTACAAAGCCTCCAAGGATAGATTCCTGCTTGAGCAGACAATGACAAATGAGATGAATATCGCTGCGTATTTGCGTCAAATTTGTCATGGAGTTTCCGGAGTTGGATTACCCCCTGCGCCGGAATCTGTTGAAATGGAAACAATGCCACTAATCACCAGTGAGTCATATATCAATCAATCAATCGATCATTACGCTGTCGTTCTATGCGAGAACGGCGAAGATCCTGTGTATGACATTAGTGATGATGATTATTACCAGTTAATGACTATGGTTCCCGCTTTGGATGATGTTACAACGATAGATTATGTCAATGGGACATTTTCATTAACGGACGTGACGGACGCCTCCATGCTGCTGAATCGGATTGTGCGCGAGGATGGATGCGAACGATGGCATTACAGCGTTGTCTTCAACAGTTCCTGTCACCTGGACGGTTTGCTGAATGATTGGGATGACAACCACATTATCGGTGCCGATGATGCAGGTGAGATCAATCCGTCCTGTTTTGATCTTCAACAGGTGTACGCGTTACATGAACAGGAAAGCGATCGTGTGTACATGGCTATCGAATTGGCGGATGATTATCTCGAACAGTTGGAAGATTATGGTTTTCTCTGGTTGATGATCGCTATTGATGATATTGAAGGTCAAGGATTTAACGGGAATATTGATGGTAGTGGTTATATCCCATGGATGTGCTTCACAGGATTCGAAAACGGTGAAATTGACAAACTGTTGATGTTGAATCTTAATACCTATGGATTACCTGGATTTCTCCATCCTCAATTTGATCGCCTGGAATGGCATGTTTATGAAGACGATAGAGATGATTGGCGATATACCGAATTGAGTAGTCAACAATTACTGGCGAGTGCTGGGGAAGAATGTATCGAATTGTACATTGATACCGGCTTATTGGATCTTGAAAATGCGCGAATGGCAGTATTTACGACAGAATACAATGGAATATTTGATGATGTTATCCCCACCAATGTAAATGGGCCAACAGCACCAATGGTTGGACAAGATAATGGGTATGCCATTTCCGAGTACATTCACTTGGGCCAACTGCTGGCAATAGTTGATTCCGAAATCGAATTGCCGGTGACTAGCTACCTTGGGTGTAATTATCCGAACCCTTTCAACCCGGTTACGATTATCCCATTCTCACTGGAAACAACACAGCAGACCACCTTGCGCATTTACAACCTGCAGGGACAACTAATTCGCACATTGATTGATGCTGAACTGCAACAGGGGCATCATTCGATCATCTGGAATGGCGATTCAAATTCGGGAACACCAGTCGCAAGCGGGGTATATTTTCTTCGTATGCAGGCAGGTAGTTTTCAACAAAATCAACGGATGATTTTGCTAAAATAACAATGACCAGATAGCAACCAACAATGAAAAGATGATTTATTGAGATCCTCTTAACTTTTCAAGAACATACTGATAGAAGCGTAAGAATGGACACTGGTGGTTAACGGATTCAACAGGATTCAGCACCATCAATACAAGTTTCATAACCTTGAAAAAATGTGTGCAGAAAAAGAAATTATGTGTGACTATAATTCATAGAAAACACTCAGTTGGAGAACGCGTAAAATCATAACAAAATGATTATTCGTAGTATAGGAAAATGGAGCCAGTGGCTTGCTATTTGCTGTATATCAACAGTTTCAGTGTGTATGAATTGGAAGCCGGAACAGGATCTTGAGCGGAGGATGCGATGAAGAGGATTATGGTTGCGCTTTTGGTGCTTGTTTTTCTAATTGGTTTTACTGGACAATTGTCTGCACGGGAAGTGGAGTTCTTCGTAGACCAATCCTGCAATCATTCATTACTGATCGAATCCCAATCAGGATCTGTGCATGGGGTGTCCCTCGACAGGATCAGTGATAGCATGCCGACTTCAATCGAAGAGCTTGCCACAGTCAATGGCGCAAGGATCGAAGTGGGAGGTTGTGCCAACTATATCAATCCGGAAGTCCGATTGTTCCGGTTCGAAACCTGCGTATGGCTTTTGCGGGCCGTTATGAGATTTCAGGAGTCACCCTTGTCCCGGGAATTGTACAGCAGGCGGAAACGTATGGTAGCATTTATCCTTGCCCGGAACGCAGGCAGTGGTCCCCGGATGAGTCCCGCGATGCAGAGATTTTTATTGAGAATCCCCAGGTTTACAATCGTGATGCATTCTATCCGTCCAGGTGGGTCGATTTCTCAGCGGGGTATGATGGAGATTCAACGATTGTGTTC
The DNA here is from genome assembly GCA_963674515.2 of bacterium. Taxonomy (GTDB): domain Bacteria; phylum Electryoneota; class Electryoneia; order Electryoneales; family Electryoneaceae. Next base: position 9,459 of record CAXXQY010000001.1, on the reverse strand, counting down.
ATCCATGTATATCCTGTGCAATGGAATCCCATTACCCGCGAAGTTCTTTACCTGAATGACTACCAGGTGCAAGTGCATGGTGAGCAAATCAATAATGGGGCGGAGCAGTATCGTACCTTTGATGACCTTGATGATATCCTGACAGAGGCAGAGCATATTCTCCTTTATGCTAACGGATGGCAGACATCTGCTGAAAGTTTTGCAGCCACGCTTACATCCTGGGGTATTACAACCGATATCGTTTCTGTCGATTCCATCTATGCATTGTATGAACCTGCAGAAGATCCTTCTCTTCCAGGGTATGCAGACTATCAATATCCGTTCGTACATCCTTATAATTTTGATAATGTAAAACGTATCGTAGCCTTCTTCCGTGATGAAACCGCACACGAAAACCTCGAATACTTTACTATCCTGGGTGATGCGGGTATTATTCCGCCATCCTACTATTTTAACGGTATCTGGCAAATCAGTCCCACAGACCATTTTTATGAAAGCCCCGATTATGACTGGGTTGTGAACTATTCCGGCGCTCGTCTTTCACTTGATACCCCTGCGGAGTTGGATACGTATGTAGCAAAGTTGACAGCCTGGCATGAGGCTCAAACAGGTGATTGGCTTAGAACTGCTTCACTGGCAGGTGGGTGGCCATTCGGAACAGAGAATTATATAGGTGAGCTGATTGATAACCAGGTGCTTGTGGAAGGTGTCCTGAATAACTTCAGACCGATCAAACTCCAGTATAATCGTGGGAATTTACTGATGACGATTATATGACGCATATGAATGATGACAACATGTTCTGGCAATTAATGATCTGTCACGGTTCAGGCGATGCAGTCTATTTTGATGATAATTCCTTTATTTCTGCATCCGAACTTATGAATGTCCAGGAGAAAGCGCAGCTCCCGATTTTTTTAAGTGTGGCATGCGGTAACGGTTCGTATGACTCCGATATCAACTCAGAGATTCATTATCCTCGCTCATTTGCAGAGGGATTGATCCGTTCACCCGGCGCAGGGATCGCATACATTGGAGGCGCTCGTTCGAATGGTGGTTTTCCTGTCTGGGAAGTCGAGGATGGTAATCTGGATTATGTGGGGATGAATGACACATACGCGCTTCTGTATTATTTCATGGATGCATACCGCGAGATCGAGGAACCGACAATCGGCAAATTGTACAAGGCTTCCAAGGACGTTTTCCTTCTGGAACAGACAATGGTCGATTCAATGAATATTGCTGCCTATTTGCGGTTAATCTGTCATGGTGTTTCCGGTGTCGAACTTCCAGTCGCTCCTGAATTGGTCGAAGCAGATCCATTGGCTGAAATCTCCAGCGATTCCTATATCGATACAACACTTGGCGATTATGCAGTACTTCAGTGTGAACCGGGTGAAGATCCGGTATACACTATCAGCGATGATCATACATACGATTTAATGACAATCGTACCGTTGATGGAAGATGTAACAATTACAGATGATATCAATGGATCATTTACGCTTGAAGATGTGTCCGATGCTGCACGATTCCTGAACCGTATTGAGCGCGAAGATGGTTGTGAACGTTGGCATTACAGTGTTGTTTTTAACGGTATACGACATCTGGATGGAATGCTGTATGATTGGGAACAGACGGACATTATCGGTACAGACCATGCGAATGACATCGAACCTTCCTGCTTTGACCTGCAACGTATTTATTCAGTGCATGACCAGGCAAATGAAAGAATATACATGAGTATACGACTGGCGGAAGATTACCTCATGCACCTCCAGTATTATGGCTTTCTTTGGCTGATGATTGCATTTGATGACATTGAAGGGCAGGGATTTACCGGGAACATTAACGAAAATGCAGCATTTCCGCGCATGTGCTACGTGGGATTTGATAATGCCGGGATTGATAACCTGATGATTTTATGTTTGAATGGATATGCAGTGCCAGGTTTCCTCTACCCCGGGTATGGTTCGCTTGAATGGCATGTTCGTCCAGGCAGCCAGGACAATTGGATTTTTGCCGATATCGATAGTGATCAATTGCTTGCCTACGTTGGCGAGGAATGTGTTGAAATGTATTTTGCTTCCGGATTGCTCCAGAATCTGGAAAGTGCAAGAGTTGCAGTTTTTACTACTGAGTACATGGGTGTAATGGATGATGTGGTCCCCTCCAATCCCAACAGTCCATCATCCCCTGAAGTAGGTATAGAACATGCATATTCAATCAGCGACTATCTAAGTTTGTTAGGTAATGATCCAGTCGATTCTGATGTGGCAATTCCCTACACAAATTCACTGGGAGCCAATTTCCCGAATCCGTTCAACCCGAGCACGCTGATTCCGTTCACGATTCAGAACCAGGGGCTAGTTTCCCTTAATATCTATAATATCCAGGGGCAACTGGTGGAAACATTGGTAGACAGTGAACTGAACAGCGGGCAACATGCTGTTCTCTGGAATGGAGAATCTTCCACCGGTGTTCCCGTTTCGAGCGGTATTTACTTCTACCGGTTGCAGACGGGCAATTACCAGGCAATCAGGAAAATGACATTTATCAAGTAGTACAGCGAGCGTTTGGGGACGTCTCATAAGTAACCGAAGTGTTCGATTTCACTGATGGAATTCGCTAATATGGTGAAATGTGGATTCTGTTTGAAGCGATTCAGAATGGAAAGAGCCGAAAGCTTTCCATACTTTTATCGCAGTATATAGTCGAAGATGGAAACTTATGGAACAACCTCAAGGGGGCGAGGATGCGTACCGGAAATTTCCTGATTGCATCGCTACTGCTCGTATCCAGTCAGCTTTTTGCATCCGGTTCTGAACTGCAATTTCAACCTGCCGGTGGAACGGACCAGATCAATAGTACTCAATGGCTCAATGCGGAGATTGGAGGCCATACACTTCTCATTTCTTCCGAAACGATCCAACCGGAAGTTATCGAAACACAGTCACTGGAAGGGTTACTTCTGCAGATCGAAGGATGCGCCTATTCCTCTGAACCCGGATCTCCGTTGCTTCCGATGAAAAACATCCGCTATGCCTTTGCAGGGCGTTTTGACATTTCAAACGTAGAAATCAGGCCTGTTGCAGTTTTACAAAGCGTAACGGAGAACTCGGTCATGCCCGGACAGATGTCCATAAGCTGGACTGATAATGATGTTTTTCCGGACTATGATCGCGTGACGAACGAAAATGTGTATACCGCTGATTCATATTGTCCAGGCAGATGGTTAGATGTTACCACCGGGTATAATGGCGATTCAACCATTGTGAATGTTCATGTCTATCCTGTCCAGTGGAATCCTGAATCAAGGTCAACTCTGTTTCTGCAATCCTTCGATGTGCTGATAAACGGCACAGAAACGAATTCCGCAACGAGGAACAGGGGACATTCCGTTGACGAGCTGGATTGACCTGGTTACTGAGGCCACGCAGGATCCTGTTATGTCCTGCGAGCTGGATGGAAGCTGCACAGGGAGCTTGCGGATTTACTGAGTGACTGGGGGATAGATACAGAGGTTATTCCCGTCGATTCGATCTATGCTCTGTATGAGCCTGTTGAGTCACCCGATTGTAATGGATACGGTAACGAGGATTTACCGGATCTGATCGGGTACGAGTACGATAACGCCCGTAAAATTATCGCATACCTCAGGGATGTTCCCTCACATGAATACCTGGAGTATATCACCATCCTTGGGGATGCCGAGCTTGTCCCGCCGTCCTAGCTATTATGCGTGGATCTATTATTACGGTCCCACGGACTTCTATTATGAAAGTCCCGATTATGACTGGATGCCCGAATTTGCATGCGCACGCCTTTCATTCGATTTTTCCGAAGAACTTCTTGCATACAAGGAAAAGGTGGAAAACTGGTACGAAGCGATCAATGAAAACTGGATCGAAAATGTATCTCTCGCCGGTGGAAAACCATATGACAATTACCATTATTTCGGTGAAATGATGGATGCGCAAGTGATCAACTTCGGCCTATTCAATGGTTATTCGATCCATAAATTTCAGAACACCCTTGGGACTTTTACAGCGGATGTTTACTGGCAGCATCTGTTGAACGGCAATACTTTCTGGGATTTTATCGCCTGTACCGGTTCCGGGGATGCCATTCAGTTTGACGACGAAACAGAAATAACGGGGGAGCAGCTTCTTGACGCTCCCGTGAATTCAACCATACCCATCGTTGTAAGTACATCAAGTTACAATGGTTCGTATGACAGTGACCTTGATACCAGGCTCGACTATGATCATTCTTTTGCTGAGTGCCTGCTTCGCTCGCAGGGGGCCGGACTTGCTTATGTAGGCGGTGTACGACGCACACACGGAAATCCGGTGTACCATTCAGTGGATGGCAACCTTGAGTTTCCTGGGGGTAAGGGAAGATTATGCGTTACGCTATTATTTCCTCGAAGCGATACGTAACCAGGAATCGACCACCCTCGGTAATGTGTTTCAGGGCATCACGAGAGGAATATATTTTTGAACAGGCGTTTGATGATTCGGTAACTATAATCGCGTACCTCGGATCGATATGTCACGGAATCGCAGGAATGCCGTTGCGGAGGCGTCTGCTGGGTGGAGTCTGATCCCATTGCCACAATCAGTTGCGATTCGTATATCAATCAACTGGATGACGATATGGCCATCCTGGACTGTGAATACGGAGGTATCCTGTCTACGTGTCTCCGATGGCAATGTCTATGATGTACTGAGCATCAGTTCGACCGGAATGTGTATACGGTTTCGAAGATGTAAGCGGTGAGTTTACCAATACCGCGCTTCGGGACGGTGACAGGATTTTACATAAAATTGTTCGTGAGGACGGCAAAGAACACTGGCATTTCAGCCGTTTGTCCATGCTTTGAAAATCGTTGACGGATTGCTGGATGACTGGTATGATTACGATATTGTCGGCGAAGATGAAACGGGAGAAATCTGGCCCGCTGCTATGATCTCAACGAAGTGTATGCGGGTATGACCTATTACAATGAACGGTATTTTTTCGGATCGGTCTTGATGATCATTTCCTTGAACTTGCGTACGAGTATGGTCCTGTAGCGTTGTTCTTGCATTTGATGACGGCCCCGGGCGGTTTTGTTGAAAATATCGAGGACGGTCCCTTTTTTCCAGTAACTGCTATGTAGGGTTTGAAAATGCAGGAATCGACAAAGCACTCTATTTCCTGGTCCATCCCCTGCAGGAAAGAGGGAATATCATGTCAATCTCACATTTACAGTGACGAATATAACACCTGGTTTCTAAATGGCGATTACCATGATTTTCATGCAGTTTTGAGTGATTATGCATCGAATTTTCGATGGAAGACTATATCTTTCGGACGAAGATTGCAGTTCGCAGTGTTTATTACCACAACGAACGGTATCTTCGAAGATGTGATACCATCCAAACCCAAATGGTCCGGAAGAGCTTCTTATTGGCGTTTGAGCATGCATATTTCATCAATGAATACATCCAGATGTCCGAGATCATGGATGTGCGACCGGAACAATCAGTGCCACATCTATTTCACTGGGAGGCCCAATTACCCGAATCCATTTAATCCTGTAACGGTGATTCCCTTTACCCTGCAGGGTACAAGAGCATGCGGTTCTGAGTATCTATAACATCCAGGGCCAACTTGTTCAGACATTGCTGAATGGCACTATACCTGCCGGTGAACATTCAGTTGTTATGGAATGGACATTCGATGTCTGGTGTGCCTGTCGCCAGTGGCGCCTATTTCTACAGGTTGGAAGCAGGGGAGTTTCAGAGTATCCACAGGATGATTTTGTTGAAATGAGAATGTCATAGTGGTTGTTCAGAGGGGCTGTATGCATTCTGTCGGCAGCCTCTTTATCTCAATGTATTACATGGTATAAAAATTGCAAATATTCTCCGGTTATCTCAGGAGAACATCATGCTGAAAAACTACTTTCGTGCAGCGCTGCGCAACCTGTACCGTCAGAGAGGCGTATCCTTCATTAACCTTTTGGGATTAACATCGGCCTCGCTGTTGCTATTGTCTGTTCCTCTATGTCATTGAAGAATATAGCTTTGATCAGTCATTTGATCATGGCGAACGTGTTACTCGTATTGTGCAAATGAAAGAAATGAACCAGGGGAAGTAGTACATCTCAGTTTTTATCCCGGCCGCTCTTGGTCCTGCGATGCAGGCGGAAATCCCAGAAGTGGAATATGCTGCACGGATTCAGTTTTCCGGCGAAAGTGTAGTAAAATGCGATGATGAGATCTATTCTGAAACAAATGTCTGTTTCGCTGAACAGGCACTTTTTAATATTCTTTCTTACCGGTGGATCGCTGGAAACAGGGAAACCGCGTTAAGTGAACGGGGCAGGTTGTTCTTACAAGAAGTACAGCGGAAAAGTACTTTGCGATTCCGATCCAATCGGTCAACATTTGCAGGTTAACGATGAGTACGAGGTGGCAGTTTCAGGTGTTATCAATGATCCGCCGGTGACCACTCATCTCCAATTTTTCCATGCTTATTTCATTTCCCACTTTGGAAAACAGCCCGAACTGGAGGTGGATGCAACGGAGTCATGCTGCTGTGGTTACCTACGTGCTGCTTGATGATGTTGCGAATCTTGCCAGGGTAGAGGAAACTCTCAACGGTTTTTACCTGCAGCATGTACCGGACCTTGATGTGGTTCACATGTATTTACAACCGCTCCATGACATCCATCTTCACTCCGACAATATCCGTTATGATTATATCGAAACGAACAGCAGCGCTCGTAAAGTGCTCCTGTTTGCCGGGCTTGGTGTGGCGGTGCTTCTACTGGCGTGTATCAATTTTATGAACCTGGCGACAGCACGGGCGATCCTGCGTGCAAAAGAGGTTGGTGTCCGTAAAATGATCGGCGCAACCCGAAAGCAGCTCTTTTTCCAGTACATGATGGAATCCGTGTTGTACGCGCTCCTGGCCTTTCCCTTCTCAATCATACTTGCAGAACTGGTGTTGCCCCTGTTTGACACTATCACCGGAAGCGAAATTCATCTGCATGTCTGGAACAAGGTGTATCTCATCGCTGCGACTCTTGGTATCGTCCTTATGTCAGGACTTGTTTCAGGAATTTATCCGGCAATAATGCTCTCCGCATTTCGTCCGCTCGCGTTGTGAAAAAATGGATTCCGGTATTGGAAATGATGCTGCCATACGAAGAGGGTTGACAGTCCTGCAGTTTGCCGTTTCCATGATCCTGCTGATTGTCGTCGGAATGATCCAGTCTCAAATTCACTATCTGCAGAGCCAACCGCTTGGATTTTGACGATTCATCCACTCTTGTATTGTCCATGGATCAGAATGAAGCGATGACCAACAGCGATCTGTTGCGTGAAGAACTGGAATCGGATCCTGCTGTAGTTCAGACCACGCGGTCATTCTTATTGCCCGGATGGTATACCGGCTTTAACCATATCTACCCGGATGGTTATGAAGGAGAGCAGCCGTTGATTGTGAACATGAACCTGATTGATGACAGGTTCATTGAAACGATGGGCATGGATATCCTGGATGGTCGCAGCTTCAGCATGGATCACCAGACGGACATCGGTACGGTGATTGTAAATGAAGCCGCAATGAACTATTTCGGATGGGATAGTATTGAAGGAAAGAACATTCGCAGGCAACGGTCCGAACGGCTTCAACCGGTGGTCGGTCTGGTACGTGATTATCATTTCTCCTCCCTGCATAATGTTGTCGAACCTCAAATCCTGATCTATTATCCCGCCCCGCCGGGCGGATTCTTGAGCGTGAAGTTGAATACACCCGAGATTGCTGAGACACTTGAACGGATCGAGCAGGTGTGACCCGGATCAATCCCAATGTGCCCTTTGATTATTCATTCCTGGAGGAGGGAAGGGCGCAATGGTATATCGATGAGGAACGTTCGGAACGTCTGGTGATGATCCTGGCCGTGTTGGCTGTATTCATCGCCGCGCTGGGTATGGTAGGACTGGCGACATTCTCCATGGAACGGCGTCAGAAAGAGATCGAGTACGCAAGGTCTTAGGTGCGTCCATCGGGCATTTGTATTATGTGCTGACCCGTGAATACATGATCCTGCTCATGATAGCATCGCTGATCGCAGGCCGATTGCCTATTTCGCATCGAACAAATGGCTGGAGAATTTCGCTTTTCAAACGCCTATGAACTGGTGGTTATACGGAGCGGCGGTGCTGGTGACAATCCTTGTTGTACTCATGTCCATCAGTTACCAGACGATGAAAACCACGACTGTCAATCCTGCTAAAATCCTTCGGGATGAATAAAGTGTTGCCCGGTGGTTCCATCCACCGGGAAGAAGTGTAGCCCGACGGGTGGCTGTGTTTGCTTGCAAACGCGGAAAAATGTTCGACAGGAAGTTCCATCATCCGGAATCACAGCTAACTTTCCAGAATTCCCGGACCGACCTCTTTTGCTCTCGGGCTACGAAAAAGGCTGCTCCTCGAAAAGAACAGCCTTTGTCTATTTCGAAAAATTCAGAATCGTTATCAGGCGGCCGCTTCTTCCGGTTTTGATTCGGGAAGTACGATGGCATCACGTGAACCCATGCCGAATGCACGTCCCATGCTGTTCTGCCCATACCATGGCAAGACCGCGATACAGCATATGAGCGAACTTGGAATAGGGCATATACCACAGCAGGACGAATACGATCACGATGTGAATGTAGTAGTTCACATATGCGACTTGCATCAGGTCGAAAGCACGCAGTCCCCAGCTTGTCATCCCGGTGAGAACTGACGAGGAATACCAGCCACAGGAAGAGACGATCCGCGTAGCCGTCAGCGCCCACATCGTCCGCCTTGTTATTCCTGCCGAACAAGCATCAATGGTCGCGCCAATCAGTACGGCAAGCCCACTTGCAGCGCCGAGAATTTTAATCGGGCTTGGCAGATTAATCGGTGTCGGAATCTGGATCGCTGACAAAAACGGCAAGTGATGCGGTAGTGTGCCGAATACAGGGCTAAACTGCTGTCGCTGCAGCGCCGAAGAAACCGTACATCACAAGCAGGTGAGCTGTCTGGCGTGGTTTATTCTGAGTGCACTGTCCGAAATACTTGTGGGTCAGAACACTGATAATCGTCTTAATTAACGCTTGAATAAATCCCGTTTTGTTGACCATCGACTGAATCATGGTTTAACTGTTTCCAGAAGCGGAACAATCCGAATGCCTGCAATAGCAAAAAATCAAGATATTACCACTGATGAAAAGCATCTCGGTAATGCCTGCCGGCACAAAGTCAGTCATCTGCAACTGACCGTCGGAGCCATGTCCACCAGCAGCAGCATGTGATACTGTGGCTGAGGGATTGAAGTAATCGTTCAGGGTGAGGCCGTCTGCATTTAGACCATACATCACACACAGTGCGATAATGATCATCGGGATGAGGAAAAGGACCGCAGCATTTTCGG